>NZ_JBIWFX010000004.1:596705-779854 GCF_044763225.1 Kitasatospora sp. NPDC096147
TTTAGGCGCGGGGGGCGGTGTGGGCGGTGGGGGGGGGGGGGGGGCGGGGGCGGGGGGGGGGGGTGGGGGGGGGGGGGGCCCCCCGGGCCCCCCCCCCCTCCACGTCGTCGGTGGTCCGGTGCGGGTGTCTCAGTAGGCCTGCTCGGCCTGCTCCGCCAGGATCGAGCGCAGCCGGGTGGTGCGCGGGCGGGCCGGTCGCTCGGCCACCGCGTGGGCCAGCGCCGGACCGGCCGCGTGCACCACGGAGAGGTGCCGCTCGGCCCGGCCGAAGACCGTGTAGACCCACTGCCTGGTCAGCCCCGCAGCGGCGTCCTCGGGCAGCACGGCGACCACGCCGGGCCAGCGGCGGCCGACCGCCTGATGGCCCGTCAGCGCCCAGGCGTGCCGCAGCTCGCCGGCCTTCGCGGGCGGCAGGGTGAGCCGGTCGCCGTCGGTCAGCTCCACGTGCAGGCCGGCCGCGTCGCCGTCCAGCACCCGGCCGAGCCGGAGCACGCCCGGGGCGGGGGAGTGCACGACCCGGTCGCCCGGATCGAAGCCGCCGAACCGACCGGGGCCGGGGTTGAGCCGGGCCTTCGCCGCCGCGTTCAGCGCCCGGGTACCGGCGGTGCCGCCGTGACCGGGCGTCAGCAGCACCACCTGCTCGGCCGGGATGCCGAGGGCGCGCGGGATGGAGTCGGTGAGCAGCTGCACGGCGCGGTGCACCGCCTCGCCGCCGTCCTTGGCGGTGAGGATCACCACCTCCTTCTCCGGCGCGTCGACCGGCTGGAGCTCGCCGATGCCGACCGAGGAGACCAGCTCGCCGATCGGACCGAAGTCCGGCGTCCGGGAGGCGACCGCCGGGCAGGTCTTGGCGGCCAGCAGGTCGGCGAAGAACCGGCCGGGCCCGGCCGACCAGAGCTGGCCCGGGTCGCCGCTGAGCACCAGCCGGGTGGAGTCCGCCAGGGCCTCCAGCAGGGTGGCGGCCAGCTCGACGTCGATCAGCGGGGCGTCCAGCACGATCAGCAGGTCGAGGGCGAGCGAACCGTCCGGCGCCCGGCCGGGGCCGTCGGCCCCCGCCAGCAGCTCGCCGAGCACGGCCACCTCGGCGGCTCCGGTCCGGGCCCGCAGGACGTCCCGGCCCTCCGCCGTCCAGGTCGTGGCCCAGGCCCGCAGGCCGAGCCCCCGGGCGGCGGTGAGCAGTACGGCGGGCTCCGCGCGGGCCGCCTCGCCGCCGGTGTGCAGCACCACCGGGTGCTCGGCGACGGCGCGGACCAGGGCGGTGGCGGAGGAGGAGGGCGCGGCCACGGCGGCGGCCTCCCAGGCGGTCGGGCCGGGCTGCACGGGCTCCTCGGTCGCCCGGGCCTCGTCCTGTCCGGCGGGTGCCGCAGGAGCCGACGGGGCGTCGGCGGGCCGGTCGGCGGCCGGGTCGGTGTCCTCGGCCGCCTCCTCGGTGGCCCCGCCGGTCCCGGCGCTGGCGGTCTCCCCGGCGTCCTCCGGGTCTCCGGTGTCCTTGACGTCCTCGGTGCCCTCGTCGTTCTCGCCGCGCCCGTGGTCCTGGCCGGGGCGGTCCGTCGGGACCGCCTCCCGGGCGGCCTGGTACTCCTCGTCGGTGCCGGGCACGAAGGTGGACATCACCCGAACGAGACCGTCGGCGAGGCTCTCCTCGGCGAGCGCGAGCCGCTCCAGCGCGAGCAGCGTGCGCATCGGGGGCTCGTCGTCCTCGTCGTTGCCGGACGGGCGGTGCCCGGGCAGCTCCTCCTGAAAGGCCATCACCAGGCCGTCCATCACGACCTCCTGGAGCGCGGCGGCCGCGTCCGGCAGGCCGAGCCGCTCCAGCCCGGTGGCCACCTCGCCGATCTCCGCGGCCGAGTCGCCGCGCAGCGCGGACTGCTCCAGCAGCCACGGCACCAGCGCCCGGGCACGGCGCGGGTCGCCCGGGCCGGCGGCGGGGCCGAGCAGGCCCCGGGCGAAGTTGTCGGCCTGGTCCGGCCGGACACCCGGGAGGGTGAGCACCGCCCAGGGGTCCTCGCGCAGTGCGCCGGCCGCGCCCTCGCCCAGCACGGCCACGGCGGCCGGGGCGAAGTCGGCCGGGGCGCCACCGGCCGTCAGCACCTCGGCGGCCTCGCGCAGCGCCTGCTCGCGCTGCCCGTCCACCGGGCCGGCGGCCGGGGCCGCGTTCGGCCCCGAGGCCGTGTCCCGGCCCGTCGCCGGGGTGGCCGTCGCGCCGCCGACCGTGCGGATCGCCTCGGCGAGCGCGGCGACGGTGGCGGCGGTGTCGGCGCCGGGCTCCGTCCGTGAGGTCGCCGGGGGCGCTGGCGGTGCCGGGGGCGCCGCCGGGGGTGTTGCCGTCGTGCCGTCAGTTCCCGGCTCCGGAGCGCCTTCGGCCACGTTCTCCGCTTCCTTCACGTCGCCCACCACTTCGCTCCTACAGCTCCGTCCAGCCCTGGTCGGGGTAGCGGTGCACCGGGGCCGAGACGTCGTCCAGCGCACCGCGAATCTCACCCGGAAGCGTAAGCGCTTCCACCGACAGGGCCGCAGCCAGCTGGGTGGCGGTCCGGGCGCCGACCAGCGCGCTGGCCACCCCGGGACGGTCCCGGGCCCAGGCGAGGGCGACCGCGAGCGGGCTGCTGGCCAGGCCGTCGGCGGCGGTGGCGAGGGCGTCCACGATCCGGCGCGAACGGTCGCCGAGGTACGGCTGGACGAAGCCGGAGAGGTGCGGCGAGGCCCCGCGTGACTCGGGCGGCACGCCGTGCCGGTACTTGCCGGTGAGCACGCCGCGGCCGAGCGGGGAGGAGGCGATCACGCCGAGTCCGGCGTCCAGCGCGGCGGGCAGCACCTCGCGTTCGATGCCCCGCTGGAGCAGCGAGTACTCCATCTGGGTGGAGGCCAGCGGCACCCGGCCGGGCACGGCGCGCTGCCAGGTGGCGGCCTTGGCCAGCTGCCAGCCGCTGTGGTTGGAGAGACCGACGTACCGGGCCCGGCCGGAGGAGACGGCCAGGTCGAGGGCGTGCAGCGTCTCCTCGGTGGGGGTGCCGGGGTCGAACGCGTGCACCTGCCACAGGTCCACGTGGTCGGTGCCGAGCCGGCGCAGCGAGCCGTCCAGGGCGGCCAGCAGGCCGCCCCGGGAGGTGTCGAAGCGCCGACCGGAGTCGGGGGTGCTGCCGGCCTTGGTGGCGATCACCAGCTCGGAGCGCGGGACCAGACCGTCCGTCAGCCGGGAGATCAGGTACTCGGCGCCGCCGTCGGCGTAGACGTCGGCGGTGTCGATCAGGGTGCCGCCCGCGTCCACGAAGGTCTTGAGCTGCTCGGCGGCCTCGTGCTCGTCGGTGTCCCGGCCCCAGGTCATGGTGCCCAGGCCGAGCCGGGAGACCCGTAGGCCGGTGCGGCCGAGATGACGCTGTTCCATCGGGCAGGCCCTCCGTCGGCTGACCCGCGCCCGGTGGCCCGGAGCGGACGTCGGGCCCGGCCGGGGCCGGACGTCGGACGCCGGACCGGGCAACGGCGCAGGTGAGGGAAGGTTCCTCCCCCGTCGGCCGAGCGTAGCGGCCCGGGGGCGGCGCGCCGTGCCGACGTGCCGGGGGTGCGACACGCGCGGGCACCTACCGGCGGGTAGCTTGACCGGCTACGCTCCGTCCAGCGGCTCGCCGGCGGGCGGCCGGGCCACCACGACACCCCCTCCGGAGGGCATCACATGCGACTCGGCATCAACCTCGGCTACTGGGGCCTCGGCATGGACTCCGACAACGTCGCCGTCGCCCAGGAGGCCGACCGGCTCGGCTACGCGGTCTGCTGGGCCGCCGAGGCCTACGGCTCGGACGCGGCCACCGTGCTCTCCTACGTGGCCGCCAAGACAGAGCGGATCGACGTCGGCTCCGCCATCTTCCAGATCCCGGCCCGCACCCCCGCGATGACCGCGATGACCGCCGCCACCCTGGACACCCTCTCGGGCGGCCGGTTCCGGCTCGGCCTCGGCGTCTCCGGTCCGCAGGTCTCCGAGGGCTGGTACGGCGTCAAGTTCGACAAGCCGCTGGCCCGCACCCGGGAGTACGTGGAGATCATCCGCAAGGCGATGTCCCGCGAGCGGCTCAGCCACGAGGGTGCGCACTGGACCCTCCCGCTGCCCGGCGGCCCGGGCAAGCCGCTCAAGCTGACGGTGCATCCGGTCCGCGAGCACATCCCGCTCTACATCGCGGCGATCGGCCCGAAGAACCTGGAGCAGACCGGTGAGATCGCCGACGGCTGGCTCGGCATCTTCTTCGCCCCCGAGCACGCCGCGCTCTCGCTGGACCCGCTGACGGCGGGCCGCGCCAAGGCCGGGCAGACCCTGGAGGGCTTCGACCTCTGTCCGACCGTCGCCATCTCGGTCGGCGACGACGTCAAGGCGGCTGCCGACGTCCAGCGGCCGTACACCGCCCTCTACGTCGGCGGCATGGGCTCCAAGGAGAAGAACTTCTACAACCAGCTGGCCCGACGGATGGGCTACGAGCAGGCCGCCGACGAGATCCAGGAGAAGTACCTGGCCAAGGACTACGCGGGCGCGGCCGCCGCCGTCCCGCACGACCTGATCGACTCCACCGCGCTGCTCGGCACCACCGAGCGGATCGCCGACCGGATGCAGGCGTACGCCGACGCGGGCGTCACCACGCTCACCCTCGCCCCGGCCGGCTTCACCCTGGAGGAGCGGATCACCGCGCTGCGCACCGGCGTCGAGGCGCTGGAGCGGGCCGGGCTGGCCTGATCGTCCGTCAGGTCCTGCGCCGGGGCGGGCGGGTCGCCGCGCGGGTGTCCCTGCGGGTGCGTCTCCGTGGTCGTCACGTGCGGGTCGTGGCGCGGGTGTCCTCGCGCGGTCGGCCCCGTGCAGGCGGCCCCGTGCGGCTGCCCGCGCCGGGGCGGGGCTACGGGGTCAGAGCCAGCCGCTGCGCTTGAAGACCCGGTGCAGGACCAGACAGATCGTCACCATCACCCCGACCGCCGCCGGGTAGCCCCAGGGCTGGCGGAGCTCCGGCATGTCCTCGAAGTTCATCCCGTACACGCCCGCGATCATCGTCGGCACGGCGGCCAGCGCCGCCCAGGCCGAGATCTTCCGCATGTCGTTGTTCTGCTGCACGCTGACCTGCGCGAGGTTGGCGTTGAGGATGTCGGAGAGCAGCCGGTCGAGCGCGTCCACCTGCTCGTTCACCCGGGTGAGGTGGTCGGCGACGTCGCGGAAGTAGGGCCGAAGCTTCGCGGGGACGGACTCCACCGTGCCGGAGGCCAGCCGGAGCAGCGGCTCCTGGAGCGGCACGGTGGCCTTCCGGACGCCGGTCACCTGCCGTTTGAAGGCGTAGATCCGTTCGGCCAGCCCGCGCACCGGCCGGCCCGGGGCGAACACCTCGGCCTCCAGGTCGTCCAGGTCGCCCTGGAGCGCGGTGGTGATCTCCAGGTACTGGTCCACCACCATGTCCGCGACGGCGTACAGCACGGCGGCCGGGCCCTCGGCGAGTAGCTTGGGCTCCCCTTCCAGGGCGGAGCGCAGGCCGGCCAACGGGCTGTCGTCGCCGTGCCGGACCGTCATCACGTAGCAGTCGCCGAGGAAGAGCATCACCTCGCCGGTGGAGACGGTGTGCCCGTCGGGGTGGTAGCCCAGGGTCTTGAACACCATGAACGCGGAACCGGGGAAGCGCTCCAGCTTGGGCCGCTGATGGGCCGTCACGGCGTCCTCGACGGCCAGCGGGTGCAGGCTGAACTCCTCGCTGACCAGGTCCAGCTCGGCGGCGGTCGGCTCCTTCAGGCCCAGCCAGAGGAAGGTGTCTCCGGCCTTCCGAGCGGCTGCCAACGCGTCCGAGAAGTCCTCGGGACCGGGAGTGCGACGGCCTGCGCGGTATATGGCGCTGTCGACGATCATGCGGTCCATTCTGGTCCCCGCCGCCCCGTTGCGGCCCGAGGAGAGCACCATACCGAGGGTCCGGGCCCGGGACAGGCCGTACGCTGGGCGCCATGCCGACCCTGCTGCTCGTTCGCCATGGCCGTTCCACCGCCAACACGGCGGGGGTGCTCGCCGGTTGGACCCCCGACGTGCACCTCGACGAGACCGGCCGGGCCCAGGCCGCCGAGCTGGCCGGACGCCTGGACGGCATCCCGCTGGTCCAGGCCGTCTCCAGCCCGCTGGAACGCTGCGCCGAGACCCTCGCACCGCTGCTCGCTGGCCGCCCGGAGCTCGGCCCGGCCGCGGTCGACGAGCGGCTCGGCGAGTGCCACTACGGGGACTGGACCGGACGGCCATTGGCGGAGCTGGCGGCGGAGCCCCTCTGGCGCACCGTCCAGGACCACGCGACGGCGGCCGTCTTCCCCGGCGGCGAGTCGCTGCGCGAGCTGAGCCACCGGACGGTGGACGCCGTGCGGGAGTGGAACGAGAAGATCGCCGCCGAGCACGGGCCGGACGCGGTCTGGGTCGCCTGCTCGCACGGTGATGTGATCAAGGCGGTGGTGGCCGACGCGCTCGGTCTGCACCTGGACCACTTCCAGCGGATCTCGGTCGAGCCCTGCTCAGTCACCGCGATCCGGTACACCCCGCAGCGGCCGTTCGTGCTGCGGGTCGGGGACACCGGGAACCTGGCCTCGCTGGCGCCCCGGACCCCGGCGCCGGGCACGGGCGGCGAGGGTGACGCCGTGGTCGGTGGGGACACCGGCGTCCGCTGAGGGCGCCACCCTCTGCGCGCTGAGGCGAGCGGGGCCGGCCCGGTGCTCGGACCCGTGGTGTTGTCCGGTGCTCCGTCCGGTGTTCTGCCGTGCGTTCGGCGCATGCCTGGACCGGCTGGTGTTCGGGTGGCGCCCGGTCGGGTGCGGCACCGGGCGGAGGCGGGAGTGACAGCTCGGTGCGGGGCTTCGGCCCCGACGTGACGGCGCACGTCGTGTCATCTGACGCAGCGGTACCCGCGCCGCCCCAACTGGGCTGCGCAGGCCGTAGGGTGGCCGGTGAGACCACGATCCACCGCGCGACAACCGCCGCGCTCCCCATCGCGACAGCGTCAGATCCCGGAATCCAGAACTCGGAGCGAGCACGTGCCCCGTCAGGTCCACTTCTATGACCAGCCCGAGCGGTTCGTCGCGGGCACCGTCGGCCAGCCCGGCGCCCGGGCCTTCTTCCTCCAGGCCAGTGCGCGGGGTCGGATCACCTCCGTGCTGCTGGAGAAGGCCCAGGTCGCCGCCCTGGCCGAGCGGGTCGAGCAGGTGCTCGACGAGGCCCTCCGCCGCAGCGACGGCGAGGCGGACATCCCGACGACGGCGCCGGCCGACCTGATCGACACCGCACCGCTCGATCTGCCACTGGAGCAGGAGTTCCGGGTCGGCACCATGGCGCTGGCCTGGGACAGCGTGGAGGAGTGCCTGGTCGTCGAGGCCCAGGCGGTCGTCGAGGGCGAGGAGGAGGCCACCGCCGAGGAGGAGGCCGACTACTACGACGAGGCGGACGAGGAGCACGGCCCCGACATGCTCCGGGTGCGGCTCAGCGGGGCGATGGCGCGGGTCTTCGCCAAGCGAGCCCTCGACCTGGTCGCGGCCGGGCGCAAGCCTTGCCCGTTCTGCAACCTGCCGCTCGACCCCGAGGGCCACCTCTGCCCGCGGGCGAACGGCTACCGGCGCTGACCGTGGAGAGCACGCGCGGGGCCGGACCACAGGCCGAGGAGACCGAACAGGCGCAGCCGGTCGGGCAGACGCGCCCGAGTGGGCGGGCCGAGCCGGGCGGAGCGGCGGAACGGCCGGCTCCGGCCGGCTCCGGCAACGGCACTGGGGGCAGGGGCAGCGGCGATGCCGGGGAGCCGGACCGGATCGAGGTGCCGACGGTGGACCCGGCCGTCGCCGCTGCACTGGCCGCCGACCCTCAGACCGCGCTGGCGCTGCTCCAGTCGGGCGAACTGGAGGTGCACGGCCGGGTCACCAGCGCCTCCAACACGGTGCTCTACTGCACCGTCACCCTGGACGGCCTCACCGCGCCCTGTGCCTACAAGCCGGTCGCCGGGGAACGGCCGCTCTGGGACTTCCCCGACGGCACCCTGGCCGAGCGGGAGGTGGCGTCGTTCCTGGTGTCGGCCGCCACCGGCTGGGGCCTGGTGCCGCCCACCGTGCTCCGCGAGGGCCAGGCCGGGCCGGGCATGGTGCAGCTCTGGATCGAACCTGACGCTGCCGCCGAGGAGCTGATCGACCTTCAGGACCCCGCAGGCCCGGAGGCCGGATGGTTGCCCATCGTCCACGCGGACGTGGGCGGCGGCCGGACCGCGCTGCTGGTGCACCGGGACGACGAACGCCTGCGCCGTCTGGCGGTACTCGACGCGGTGCTGAACAACTCCGACCGCAAGGGCGGCCACTGGATCGAGGCGGTCGACGGCCGGCTGTACGGCATCGACCACGGTGTGACCTTCGCCCAGCCGGCCAAGCTGCGCACCCTGCTCTGGGGTTGGGCCGGCGAATCGCTGCCGGAGGAGTCGGCGGAGGTGCTCGACCGGCTGGCAGGTGCACTGGACGGCGCGCTCGGCGAGGCCCTGCGCCCGTTGCTCACCGCCGCCGAACTGGCTGCCACCCGGGCACGGGTGGCAGCGCTGCGCACCGGGGGACGGCACCCGGAACCGGCTCCTGACTGGCCGTCGATTCCTTGGCCTCCGGTGTGAGGGCGTGAGGCAGCGAGGTGGGCCGGGGTGTGGGGCCGGGCGTGGAGCGAGGGTGAGTGACCTGGGTGTGGAGTGGTGCCCCGGGCAGGGGTGTAGCCCGGCTTTATTCCCGGATGAGGGCAGCTGAAGGTGTAGCGAACGCAATCCGGCCGATCTCGCGTACTGGTTAGCCTTTCAAATGATCGCGAGGTTAGAGTCGAGCCATGCATTCCTGGCCCGCCTCCGAGGTTCCCGCCCTGCCTGGTCAGGGGCTTCCCCTCCACATCCACGACACCGCCACGAACAGCGTCCGCGAGGTGGTCCCTCAAGGGCCGACCGCAGGGCTGTACGTCTGCGGCATCACCCCCTACGACGCCACCCATCTGGGCCACGCTGCCACCTACAACGCCTTCGATCTGGTGCAGCGGGTCTGGAAGGACGCCGGCCACGACGTCCTGTACGTGCAGAACGTCACCGACGTGGACGACCCGCTGTTGGAGCGGGCGGTGGCCACGGGTCAGGACTGGACGGTGCTGGCCGAGCGCGAGACCGCCCTGTTCCGTGAGGACATGACGGCGCTTCGGATCCTGCCCCCGGCCCACTACGTCGGCGCGGTGGAGTCGATCCCGTGGATCGTTCCCCTGGTGAAGAAGCTGCTCGCCTCGGGCGCGGCCTACGAGCTGGACGGCGACATCTACTTCTCCGTCGAGTCCGACCCGCACTTCGGTGAGGTCTCGGGCCTGGACCGGGAGGCCATGGTGCCGGTCTTCGCCGAGCGCGGTGGTGACCCGGACCGCCCGGGTAAGAAGCACCCGCTCGACGCCCTGCTCTGGCTCTCGGCCCGGCCGAACGAGCCCGCTTGGGACACCGAGCTCGGCCACGGCCGGCCCGGCTGGCACATCGAGTGCGTGGCCATCGCACTGCAGTACCTGGACATGGGCTTCGACATCCAGGGCGGTGGCAGCGACCTCTCCTTCCCGCACCACGAGATGGGTGCTTCGCACGCCCAGGTCGCGAGCGGTGATCACCCCTACGCCCGGGCCTACGTGCACGCCGGGATGGTCGGCCTGGACGGGCACAAGATGTCCAAGTCGCGCGGCAACCTGGTCTTCGTCTCGGCCCTGCGCCGCGAAGGTGTCGACCCGGCCGCGATCCGGCTCGCCCTGCTCGCCCACCACTACCGCAGTGACTGGGAGTGGACCCAGGACGATCTTGACCAGGCGCAGGAGCGGCTCGCCCGCTGGCGTGCCGCGGTCTCCCGGCCTGATGGTCCGTCTGCCGAGGCGCTGCTGGCCGAGGTCCGCGCCGCGCTGGCCGACGACCTGAACGCCCCGGCCGCGCTCGCTGCGGTCGACCGCTGGGCCGCCGGGCAGGAGGAGGCGGGTGGTACCGACATCGGCGCTCCGGGGCTGGTCTCCCGGACGGTGGACGCCCTGCTGGGCGTGGCGCTCTAAGGGCTGAGGCTCAGGGGTTCGACGGTCGGCGATCCGACCGACAGGGTCCGTGCCGTTCCGGGATTCTCGGAGTGGTGCGGACCCTGTCGTGTCGTCAGCCGCAGCGTCGAAGGTGACGTCGGACCTGATGCGGTGCGGGGAGTGGTGCGGACGGCTGCTGTCCGTCCGTCACTGGTCCTCGTCCGGCGGGCTCTTCGGTTCGGTGGCGTGGCCAGAGACGGGCTTCTCCCCGGTGGGGCCGAGGTTGTCCCGGCGCCTGAGGTAGCGCTCGAACTCCCTGGCGATGGCATCTCCCGACGCCTCCGGCAGTTCGGCGGTGTCCTGCGCCTCCTCCAACTGCTGGACGTACTCCGCCACCTCGCTGTCCTCGGCGGCCAGCTGGTCCACTCCGAGCTGCCAGGCCCGGGCGTCCTCGGTCAGCTCGCCCGGCGGGATGCGCAGGTCGAGCAGGTCCTCCAGCTTGTTGATCAGGGCCAGGGTGGCCTTCGGGTTCGGCGGCTGGGCCACGTAGTGCGGTACTGCGGCCCAGAGCGTCACGGCCGGGACGCCGGCGTGGGCGCAGGCCTCCTGGAGCACCCCGACGATTCCGGTCGGGCCCTCGTAGCGGCTCTCCTCCAGATCGAGCGAGCGGGCCAGCGCGGCGTCCGAGGTGACTCCGCTGACCGGCACCGGTCGGCTGTGCGGGGCATCGCCCAGCAGGGCGCCCAGGATCACCACCAGCTCGACCCCCAACTCGTGGGCGAAGCCGAGCAGTTCGTTGCAGTACGAGCGCCAGCGCATGCTGGGCTCGATGCCGCGGACCAGGACCAGGTCGCGCGGGCGCGGCTCGGTGACCCGGACCACCGAGAGGCGGGTGGTCGGCCAGGTGATCCGGCGCACTCCGCCGTCCAGCCAGACGGTCGGACGGTTCACCTGGAAGTCGTAGTAGTCCTCGGCGTCCAGTGCGGCGAACACCTTGCCGCCCCAGGTCGTGTCCAGGTGACCGACGGCGGCTGAGGCCGCGTCACCTGCGTCGTTCCAGCCTTCGAAGGCGCAGACCATCACCGGGTCGATCAACTCGGGAACATCTTCCAGCTCGATCACCCAGCGTCTCCCTCCGGACGTTCCATGGTCCCTACCTGCCCAGCCTACGGGCTTTGAAGCGTGGGCCAGGAGCGGTCGAGCCTATCCCGGAGTGGCCTTCCCGACCCACTCGGTTTTGGGATGTTCTGGACGGGTGTCTATGATTACTGGACAGGTGTCTATAAAAGGGAGCTCGTCGTGAACGTCCTCGCGAACGTCCTGGTCGGCCTGGTGGCAGCCCTCCATGCCTGGATCCTGGTGCTGGAGATGTTCCTCTGGGAGCGGGCGCCGGGCCGCAGCCTCTCCGGCTTCGACGCTGTCATGGCCAAGGCCACCGCTCCGCTGGCGGCCAACCAGGGGCTGTACAACGGCTTCCTCTCCGCCGGCCTGGTATGGGGACTGGTGGCTGCCGACCCGACCGGCTTCCGCGTACAGGTCTTCTTCCTGGTGTGCGTCGTGGTGGCCGGCCTGTACGGGGGCGCCACTGCCAACCGCCGCATCCTGGTCGCGCAGGCGCTGCCCGGTGCACTCGCGCTGGCTGCCGTGCTGGTCGCGGGATGACCGGCCCCGACCCGCGAATCCCTGCCGGCGCCGACGCCCGCTCGGACCCGCGCTCGGCCCCCCACTCCGGGGCCGGGGCCGACCCCCGATCGGGCGCCCGATGCGATCCCCGAGTCGACCCCCGAACCGAGCGCACCAGGGCCAGGCTGCGGGCCGCGCTGCTCGCGGAGTGTGCCGAGAGGCCGCTGGCCGAGGTGGGAGTGGCGGCCCTGGCCCGCCGTGCCGGGGTCGGGCGGGCCACCTTCTACGTGCACTACCCGGACCTCCAGGCCTTGGCCGTGGACGCCTGCGCCGAGGTCGTCCGGGCCGGGGTGGAGGCGCTGCACGCCTGGCGCGGTGTACCCGATCCGGCGGCCCCGCCGCCACCGCTGGTGGACTTCCTGACCGCGCTGGCAGGGCACGGCCCGCTCTACCGTGCCCTGCTCACCCCCGGAGGGGGTGGGCCGCTCGGCGAGCTGATGCACCGTGAACTGCGTGCCTACAGCAGGCGCGAGCGCGAACTGGCTGGCGCCCCGCACGCCGCTCTGGTCGCCACCGCCGTCGCCGCGACCTTCACCGGACTGCTCGCCGACTGGCTGCACGGAGAGCTTCCGGGCACGCCGGCCCAACTGGCTGCTCATTGCTGGCGCCTGCTGATCGCGCTCCACCGCACCCCCCTCGATCCTGCGTGAAGGCCGGGGCGCACCCCGCTCCCGAGGCCTTCTCGAGGTCCATCATGGACGCGTTCGCCTTCCCTGTGACCCTGACAAATGTCAGGTACCGGTGCATTCGTCCCGGTGGTTCTCTGATCTCGGCACGGGAGATCCCGAGCCGATAGAGCAGAGCGAGGAGAACCACCATGTTCGGTGCACTCGGAGTCCGCAGGCTGGTGATGGCCGGTGCGGCCCTGGCGCTCGGTGCCGCCACCCTCGGGGCAACCGCGGTCGGTGCCGAGGCCGCGAGCGGCTGCTACGGCATCGGCGGCGGAAAGTACAACTGCAACGTCTGGAAGACCGCCCCGACCTTCTGGGAGAACAACGTCCGGGCGGGCACGCTGAACGCCGGCACCAACTACTTCTACTGCCAGGCGATGGGTACCCGGATGTCGGACGGGCCGTACTACAACAAGTGGTACGCCAAGACCGACGACGACAGCGGCAACAAGGGCGTCTGGGTCAACGCCATCTACATCTCCGGGGGAGGCAACGACGAGCCCGTGCCGGGCCTGCCCTACTGCTGACGGCCGGTCAGCCCCCGTACTGCGCGAGGTAGCGCAGCACCAGGTCGACGTGGGGGCGGACTCGTTCGGGGACGCCCCCCACGTCGGCCACGGTCTTGTCGCTGGTGCGGTAGCCCGCAGTGATCAGGGCGGGAAGGTCACCGTGGACTCCGCGCCGCTTCAACTGCTGGTCCAGCCAGCAGACGTAGTTGCCCATCGTGATGATGGCGTCCGGGGCGGACATGTAGTCCTTCCTGCCGTCCCCGTCGCCGTCCTGTGCCCAGGCGTTGAAGACCGAGGGGGTCCACATCGCGATCCCGTACTCCTCGGTCTGCGGTCGGGAGGCTCGGGGGTCGAAGCCGCTCTCGGCCTTGAGCATGGCGGCGATCAGCACCGGCGTGATCTCGGGCTCGGGGCAGCGTCGGGCCGCCCGCTCGATGGGCTCGCGCAGGGCGGTCGGCACGTCGGAGTCGGGTGGTAAGGCTCCGGCCAGGGCGCTCCGGGCGGTGGAGGGGCCGGCCGGTGCCGGACCGGAGTAGGGGGCGGAGTAGGGGGCGGCGGGTGGCGCAGCAGCCGGGGTCGAGACCGTCGTCGCCGTCGGCGGTGGGGGTGCGGTGGGGGACTGGCCGGCCGCACCCGTCCGTTGCTCGGTGGGCCCGATCACGGGCAGGGCCAGCAGTAGGGCCAGCAGTAGGGCCGGGGTCACGGTCAGGCCGATCCGGCGCCAGCGCCGGGGAGGAGGGGGAGAGTGCAGGAGTCGCAGTCGTGTCACCAGCCGCTCGGCGGTCGGCCGCAGGACCTGATCGACCGCCAGGCAGTCGGAGATCAGCGTCCGCCATCCTTCCGGCAGCCGCTCGTCCAGGCGGAGCGGCGTGCTGCCCCGGGCGTAGCTCTGCGCGGTCAGCGCCCTGGCTCGCGCGGTCGCGCCGAGGAAGGGGTGCAGGCCGCCGGTGAGCACCTGGTGAGCCAGAACGCCGAAGGCCCAGACATCGGCGCTGGGGCGGAGCTGGACACCGCGCGGTCCGGACCGCTGGGACCACCACTCGGGCGGGACATGGTCCAGCGAACCCAGCGGTGGAGCGTAGGCGTGGGTGCCCTCCAACTGCGTGGTCAGCCCGAAGTCGGCGAGCCGAATGCCGCCGTCGGGCATCAGCAGCACGTTGCCGGGCTTCAGGTCGCCGTGCACCCAGCCCCTGCCGTGCATGTGGGCCAGTCCGGCGGCGAGTTGGCCGAGCATCTGCCCGACGTCGGGCAGCGGCCGTCCGGGCGCCGCCTCCTGGAGCAGTTGTTGGAGGCTCAGCTCGGCCCGTTCCATCACCAGGACCACCGCGCCGTCCAGCGCGGGGCAGGTGGGATCCCGGATGGTGGTGACGGACAGGGTGCGGATCAGGTGCGGGTGGTCGGCCCGGCGGCTGAACCGGACCTCACGACGGGTCAGCTCCGCCATGGTCCGCCGCTGCCCGGGGGTGAGCCGGCCGGGCGGCAGGAATTTCACGGCGACGGGAGTGCCATCGGCCTCGCACTCGCCGGCGTACACCCGACCCCAGGCGCCGGAGCCGATGAGTGGCCCGATCCGGCAGCCCGCCACCAGGTAGCCCGCCGGCACGTCGAGCTGGCCCGGCTCGGTCGGCATCGGCACGGCGCCTGCTCAGCCGCGCCGGACGGGGGACACGGTCGGAGCCGCATTCGGTGCGACGGGGTGGGTTGCTGCACCGAGGGCGCGCGCCCGGTCGGCCGACGCGCCGGTTCTGGGCGCGCGGACCGCACCGGCCGTGGCGTCGGCACCACCAGCGGGACTGCCGGCCGTGCCGGGCACGCCCCCTCCACCGGACCTGCTGCTCGCATCGGTTGCCCTGCTCGCATCGGCCGCCCTGCTCGTACCGGCCACCCCGCTGGTACCGGCCACCCCGCGCTGGACGGACTGAACGGGGGCGCCGGGCGGGGCAGGGGCGACGGGCCGTCCGTCGGGCGCCGCTGCCCGGGCTCTGCCCACCGGCGGGTTGAGCAGCGCGAGGTGCTCCTCGCGCACCAGGTCGAAGCGGAGAGCCAGCGAGACCAGCTCCTCCCGCTTGCGACCGGTCCGTCCACCGTCCTCGCAGTCGCGCAGGCGCAACTTCGTCTCCGCCAGGTAGTCGATGTGGTAGTTGACGGCGGATCGGGTCAGGCCCCGCCCGGTCGGCAGGGCACGGAGCCGCGCCAGTACGTCGCCGACTCCCGGTACGGCGGCGGCCGACGGGTCACGCAGTCGCGGTTCGCAGAGGGCGAGCAGGACCAGGAAGTACTTCGCCGTCGGGTCCAAGGCGAAGGGGCTGACGGTGTGTTCGCCGCCTTGGTGGTCGGGTGGCCCGTCCAGGTAGGCGTGCTGTGGTGCGAAGACCTTGAAGTCGGTGGAACCGCCGACCGAGGGAAGCACCACCCGGGCGAACTCGAACGGGACGGGTGCGCCCAGCCGCCCGGGCGCGACCTTCAGGTGCTCGCCCGCCCCCTCCATGTTCTCCACCACGTACGTCGCGGTGGAGCTGAAGTTGGAGAGCCGCCAGTAGTCCTCGGCCGCGATGATCTCGCCGGCCCGCCGGGAGACCCCTTGGTCGACGAGCTGGATCGCGACCGGGCGGTCCGGCGCACCCCGGCCGAAGTCCGCCTGTTCACCGGGCCCCATCCGGAGCAGCGGGAGCCGTTCCGAGGGGGCCGCCCCGGGGCGGCCGGGCAGTTGGACGATCACCGTGTCCATCGGGACTCCTCCCCGGCCGACGGTCGTGCGCGAATCATGCTAGACGCTCCGCTGTCATCCGGTCACCATCCGTTCGGGTGGCCCTGGTTGACCGACCTTCAGCGCACCCGCCCTCCGCCCGCACGTCGGCACTCGCACCCGCTCCCTCGATCTCGGGACCGCCAGCGCTCTCGGCGCCTCCCGGCTTGGGCCGTGCGCCTCGGCGGAGATCTGACGGGCCCTCGGGTACCGCGCCACCGCGAGAGAGCCGTCGTGCTCGTGCTTGTGCGGACCGGCGGGCCCGGTGCGCACATAGAGGTAGCGCACCCCGGTCCCCTCCGGGAGCCGCGTCAACGCGGCGACGTCGGCTTCCCCCTTCCGTCCGCCCGTCCGGGAGGGTTCGCCGGAGTGGGCCGGCCGCAGCCCGATCGCTGTGGTCGCCACCCGAAGGAGCACCAGCAACACGCCCGTTCCGGCGCAGAACAGGGCCCCTCCGCCGGTTCCAAGCTGACCGGATCCGCCGGAATCCCTTGATCAGCGGTCCTCCCTGTGGATGGCGGGCGCTCAGGATGCGGAACGGGTTCTCAGCCTCGGCCTCCGGCCGGATACCCTGACCGCGTGCGTCCCGTACACGGACGGGTCGCATAGCCGACAGCCGTCGCACCCAGGGAGTAGCCCCATGGCCACAGCCGTCCCCTCGTCCACCCCGCAGGAGAGCGCGTCCACCCCGCAGGGCCGCGCGAACGAACTGCGTGAAGCCCTCGCCACCCGCGTGGTGGTGGCCGACGGTGCGATGGGCACCATGCTCCAGGCTCAGGAGCCGAGCCTCGAGGACTTCCAGCAGCTCGAAGGCTGCAACGAGATCCTCAACGTGACCCGGCCCGACATCGTGCGCTCCGTCCACGACGCCTACTTCGAGGTCGGTGTCGACTGCGTCGAGACCAACACCTTCGGCACCAACTACTCGGCGCTGGGCGAGTACGACATCTCCGACCGGATCTTCGAGCTCGCCGAGGCCGGTGCCAGGATCGCCCGTGAGGCGGCGGACGACTTCACCGCCCGGGACGGTCGCACCCGATGGGTGCTCGGCTCGATCGGCCCCGGCACCAAGCTGCCGACCCTGGGCCACGCCCCGTACGAGACGCTCCGGGACGGCTTCCAGCAGAACGCGGCCGGTCTGATCGCCGGTGGTGCCGACGCCCTGTTGGTGGAGACCAGCCAGGACCTGCTGCAGACCAAGGCGGCCATCCTCGGCTCCAAGGCGGCGCTGGCCGAGGCCGGGCTCGACCTGCCGATCTTGGCCCAGGTCACCGTCGAGACCACCGGCACCATGCTGCTGGGCTCCGAGATCGGCGCCGCGCTCACCGCGCTGGAGCCGCTCGGCATCGACTACATCGGGATGAACTGCGCCACCGGCCCGGCCGAGATGAGCGAGCACCTCCGCTACCTGGCGAAGAACGCCCGGATCGGCCTCTCCTGCATGCCGAACGCCGGCCTCCCGGTGCTCGGCAAGGACGGCGCCCACTACCCCCTCAGTCCGGTCGAGTTGGCCGACGCGCACGACAGCTTCACCACCGAGTACGGTCTCTCCCTCGTCGGTGGCTGCTGCGGCACCACGCCCGAGCACCTGCGCGCCGTGGTCGAGCGGGTCCAGGGCCGTCCGGTGGTGGCCCGCGACCCGCAGCCCGAGCCCTCCGCCTCCTCGCTCTACCAGCCGGTGCCGTTCCGTCAGGACACCTCCTACCTGGCGATCGGCGAGCGCACCAACGCCAACGGCTCGAAGAAGTTCCGCGACGCGATGCTCGCCCAGGACTGGCAGGCGTGCGTCGAGATCGCCCGCGAGCAGATCCGGGACGGCTCGCACATGCTCGACCTCTGCGTCGACTACGTCGGCCGGGACGGCGTGGCTGACATGAAGGAGGTCGCCGGCCGACTGGCCACGGCCTCCACCCTGCCGATCGTGCTCGACTCCACCGAGCCGCAGGTGCTGCGGGCCGGTCTGGAGGCGCTCGGCGGTCGCGCGGTGCTCAACTCGGTCAACTACGAGGACGGGGACGGTCCGGAGACCCGGTTCGGCCGGATCGCCTCGTTGGCCCGCGAGCACGGCGCCGGTCTGATCGCGCTGACCATCGACGAGGAGGGTCAGGCCCGCACCGCCGAGACCAAGGTGGCGATCGCCGAGCGTCTGATCACCCAGCTCACCACCGAGTACGGCATCGACGAGGGCTCGATCCTGGTCGACTGCCTCGCCTTCACCCTGGGCACCGGCCAGGAGGAGTCCCGCCGGGACGGCATCGAGACCATCGAAGCGATCCGTGAGCTGAAGCGCCGTCACCCGGCGGTGCAGACCACCCTCGGCCTGTCCAACATCTCCTTCGGCCTCAGCCCGGCCGCCCGCCAGGTGATCAACTCGGTCTTCCTGCACGAGTGCGTCGAGGCCGGCCTGGACTCGGCGATTGTGCACGCCTCCAAGATCCTCCCGATGGCCCGGATCCCGGACGAGCGGCGCGAGGTCGCGCTCGACCTGATCTACGACCGCCGGGCCGAGGGCTACGACCCGCTGCAGAAGCTGCTCCAGCTCTTCGAGGGCGTCAGTGCCGCCTCCGCCGCCGCCTCCAAGGCGGAGGAGCTGGCAGCCCTCCCGCTGGACGAGCGGCTCCAGCGCCGGATCATCGACGGCGAGCGGAAGGGACTGGAGGCCGACCTGGACGAGGCCCTGACGGAGCGTCCGGCCCTCGACATCGTCAACACCACGCTGCTCGCGGGCATGAAGGTGGTCGGTGAGCTGTTCGGCTCCGGCCAGATGCAGCTGCCGTTCGTGCTCCAGTCCGCCGAGGTCATGAAGACCGCGGTGGCCCACCTGGAGCCGCACATGGAGAAGTCCGAGGACGAGGGCAAGGGCACCATCGTGCTGGCCACCGTCAAGGGCGACGTGCACGACATCGGCAAGAACCTGGTCGACATCATCCTGTCCAACAACGGCTACACCGTCGTCAACCTGGGCATCAAGCAGCCGGTCTCGGCGATCCTGGACGCCGCCCAGGAGCACCGGGCGGACGTGATCGGGATGTCCGGCCTGCTGGTGAAGTCCACCGTCATCATGAAGGAGAACCTGGAGGAGCTGAACCAGCGTCAGCTGGCCGCCCAGTTCCCGGTGATCCTCGGCGGTGCCGCGCTGACCCGCGCCTACGTCGAGCAGGACCTGCACGAGATCTACGAGGGCGAGGTCCGCTACGCCCGGGACGCCTTCGAGGGCCTGCGCCTGATGGACGCGCTGATCGCGGTCAAGCGCGGCGTCCCCGGCGCGGCCCTGCCGGAGCTGCGCCAGCGCCGGCACGCCCGGGTCCAGGTGGAGGAGCCGGAGGAGGTGAACCTCGGTCAGGTCCGTTCCGACGTGGCGGTGGACAACCGGGTGCCGACCCCGCCGTTCTGGGGTGACCGGATCGTCAAGGGCGTCCCGTTCGCCGACTACTCCTCCTGGCTGGACGAGGACGCGCTCTTCAAGGGCCAGTGGGGCCTGAAGGCCGCCCGGGCCGGGGAGGGTCCGTCCTACGAGGAGCTGGTGGAGACCGAGGGCCGTCCGCGCCTGCGGATGTGGCTGGACCGGCTGCAGACCGAGGGCTGGCTGGAGGCCGCCGTGGTCTACGGCTACTTCCCGGCCGCCTCCAAGGGCGACGACCTGCTGGTCTACAACTCGGACGGCAGTGAGCACACCCGCTTCACCTTCCCGCGCCAGCGCCGTGGTCGCCGCCTCTGCCTGGCGGACTTCTTCCGTCCGGAGGAGAGCGGCGAGCGCGACGTGCTCGGCCTCCAGGTCGTCACCATGGGGAACCGGATCTCCGAGGCGGCCAACGAGCTGTTCGCCGCCAACGCCTACCGGGACTACCTGGAGCTGCACGGCCTCTCGGTCCAACTGGCCGAGGCGCTGGCCGAGTTCTGGCACGCCCGGGTCCGCTTCGAGCTGGGCTTCGGCGACGAGGACCCACAGGACGTCAAGGACATGTTCCAGCTGAAGTACCGGGGCGCGCGGTTCTCGCTCGGTTACGGGGCCTGCCCCGAGCTGGAGGACCGGGCCAAGATCGCCGAGCTGCTGAAGCCGGAGCGGATCGGCGTGGTGCTCTCCGAGGAGTTCCAGCTCCACCCGGAGCAGTCGACGGACGCGATCGTGATCCACCACCCCGAGGCCAAGTACTTCAACGCGAGGTAACGAGGTAGCCGCGCTCCGTTCGTGTCGTTTCGGCGGGCGGGGCGTATCCTGGATCACCCTGAACGGGCCGGTTCGCTCACCGCGGACCGGCCTGCGTCATCTCCGGGGACGCCCGCCGACGGGAAGGACGCCCACCATGACCACGATCTCCACCGCCACCCAGCTGCCCGGCCGGGGCGACGGACTCGACCCGCAGGCCGTCCTGCTGGACATGGACGGCACCCTGGTCGACACCGAGCACTTCTGGTGGCAGGCGGAGGCCACGCTCTTCGCCGAGCTCGGCCACGAGCTGAGCGAGGCGGACCGCATGCACGCGGTGGGCGGCCCGATGAGCCGGGTCCTCGACCACCTGATCGCGGTCACCGGGGTGACGCTCACCCCGGCCGAGCTCACCGTGCTGGTCAACCAGCGCTTCCTGGACCTGCTGGCCGACGGCGTCCCGCTGATGCCCGGCGCCGAGCGGCTGCTCAACACGCTGGCCGCGCACGGCATCCCGGCCGCCCTGGTCTCGGCCTCGCACCGGCACGTGATCGACATCGTGCTGGAGGGCCTGGGGCGGCACCACTTCGCCTTCACGGTGGCCGGTGACGAGGTGGCCCGCACCAAGCCGCACCCGGACCCGTACCTGGCCGCCGTGGCGCGGTTGGGCGCCGATCCGTCCCGCTGCGTGGTGGTGGAGGACGCCCCGACCGGGGTGCGCTCGGCCGAGGCGGCCGGCTGCCCGGTGATCGCGGTCCCCTCGGTGGCACCGATCGACCCGGCCCCGGGCCGGACGGTGATCACCTCCCTGGAGCAGCTCGACCTGGAGCTGCTCCGCTCGGTGGTGGCCGCCCGGGTCTGACGGTCGCCCATCAGGTCACTGGTCATCCATCGGGCCCACGGTCATCCGCCAGGCCCACGGCCGCCCAGTAGGCCAACGGTCAGCCATCAGGGCCGGGGAGCACTCCGACGTGCGCGATCTGACGGACAGTCAGGGCCAAGTCGGACACTCACCCCCAAGCCGGCCCCAGGTGTGACATTGCCCACCCCGGGCCATGATCCGGCTGCCGCACCGGGGGATGAATCGGGCATTGCCTGACAAGACGTCAAGGTTCCGGCTCGGACGGGCCGATTCGTGATCACTGCCGGTGATATTCGTACATGTTCGATGTGGCACGCTTCATCGGGTTCAGTGACCCCACGCCCGACCGTCGCACGTTCTCACCAGGGACAAGCGACTTCGGCAGCCACCGGCTCACCGTCGGTCCGTCCGAGAAGGAACGTTCCCGCATGACTTCTGCCTACCGTCTGGCCGTGCTGGCGTGTGCCACCCTGGTCGTCACCTCGGCCGCAGGCTGCGCCTCGGCCAAGAAGGTGGTGTCCGGCGGTGACGACAAGGGCGCCATCACGATGGGGACGACCAACGTCACCACGGTGCTCGACCCGGCCGGTGCCTATGACGCCGGTTCCTGGCTGGTGCTCAACAACACCTTCCAGTCGCTGCTCAAGTTCCCCTCGGGCGCCTCGACTCCGCAGCCCGACGCGGCCGAGTCCTGCGCCTTCACGGGCGGCGGCACCAGCGTCTACAAGTGCACCCTGCACAGCGGGCTGAAGTTCTCCAACGGCCATCGGCTGACCGCCCAGGACGTGGTCTTCTCGGTCGAGCGGATGAAGAAGATCGCGGACGAGAGCGGTCCGTCCAGCCTGCTCTCCACGATCGAGAAGGTCACCGCCAAGGGCGACCTCGAGGTGGAGTTCCAGCTGAACACGCCGGACGCGGTGCTCCCGGCCAAGCTGGCCACGGCGGCCGGTGCGATCGTGGACCACGAGGTCTTCCCGGCCGACAAGCTGCTCCCCAACGACAAGCTGGTCGGCTCCGGCCCGTACAAGATCGACGCGATCGAGACCGGCGGCGGGAACGGCAGCCTGGCCAAGGTCACCCTGAGCGCCAACGGTGACTACAAGGGCGAGGCCAAGCTCCAGAACAACAAGTTCGTGGTCCGCTACCTCGCCGACGGCGATGCGCTCAAGGCCGCCCTGGAGGCCGGTGACATCGACCTGGCCGACAACAGCCTGGACCCGGCCACCTCGGCCCGGCTGAAGGACGAGCAGCTCAGCGGCTCCGGCAAGTTCAAGGTCGCCGAGGGCGACAGCGCCGAGACCCGCTACATGGCCTTCAACACCAAGGACGCCATCGGCGGCAACCCGGCCGTCCGCCAGGCGGTCGCGCAGCTGCTGGACCGCAAGGTGCTGGCCCGCGACGTGTACGCGCGCACCGTGCAGCCGCTCTACTCGGTGGTGCCGGCCGGCATCACCGGCCACAACACCGCCTTCTTCGACCGCTACGGCGAGCCGGACGTGGCCAAGGCCAAGAAGATCCTGACCAACGCCAAGGTGCAGACCCCGGTCAAGTTCACCCTGATGTGGTCCCGCTCCCGGGCCGGCGACGCCGAGGCCAAGGAGATCAAGAAGCAGCTGGACGCCAGCGGCCTGTTCCAGGTGACGGTCCAGCAGGAGGCGGACTGGACCGCCTTCCAGAAGGGCTGGACGGACGGCGCGTACCAGGCGTACACGGTCGGCTGGACCCCGGACTACGCGGACGCGGACAACTTCGTCGGCCCGCTGCTGGTCGACGGCGGCGCCTTCCACACCGGTTGGGACGACCCGAAGATCAGCCAGAAGCTGCTCCCGGAGAGCATCAAGCAGACCGACCGCAGTGCGGGCGGCGCCTACGGCCAGGTGCAGAACCTGGTGGCCGAGTCGGTGCCGATCCTCCCGATCTTCCAGAACAAGGCGTTCTACGCCACCCGCACCGACATCACCGGCGTGGACGGCACGGTGGACACCACCGGCGTGTTCCGCTTCTGGGAGATCGGCCGCGGCAAGAAGTGACGCGCGGCGCCACCGGCTGACGCGCCGTCAGCCGTGACGCGAAGGAGGCCCGCCCCACCGATCGGTGGGGCGGGCCTCCTGCTTGCGGCGCCGTTACCTACAAGCCCCGTTACCTGCAAGCCCCGTTACGTGCGGCCCCGCCAGGTGAGCCCATCACGTGCCGTCAGGGCGGACCGGCTACTGGGCTCCCGGCCGGACCAGGCCGCTCTCGTAGGCGTAGACCGCCGCCTGCACCCGGTCCCGGAGCTGGAGCTTGGTCAGCACGTGCCCGACGTGCGTCTTCACCGTGGTCTCGCTGACGAACAGCTGGCCGGCGATCTCCGCGTTGGAGAGCCCGCGGGCGACCAGCTTGAGCACCTCCAGTTCACGCTCCGTCAGCGCACCCAGCGCCTGCGGCGGGGCCTCGTCGCCGGACGGCAGCTTGGTGGCGTACATGTCCAGCAGCCGCCGGGTGATCGAGGGCGCCAGCATCGCCGCACCGTCGGCCACCACCCGGATCGCCTGGACCAGTTCCTCGGCCGGGACGTCCTTGAGCAGGAAGCCACTGGCCCCGGCCCGGAGCGCCTCGACCACGTACTCGTCCAGGTCGAAGGTGGTCAGCACCAGCACCTTGGCCGGACCGTCCCGGCCGGGGCCGGCGATCCGTCGGGTGGCCTCGACCCCGTCCATCCGGGGCATCCGGATGTCCATCAGCACCACGTCCGGCTGGAGCGCGCGCACCTGGTCGAGCGCCTGCTGTCCGTCCCCGGCCTCGCCCACCACCACCAGGTCGGACTCGGCTTCCAGGATCATCCGGAAACCGGTTCGCAGCAGTGGCTGGTCGTCGACCAGCAGCACTCGGATCGTCACTCGGACTCCTTGCTCGTCTCTTCGCTCGTCCGTCCCGCAGCCGGCCCACCGGCCGGTCCGGGACCCTCGTCGTCCGTCCGCCCCGGGAGCGGAAGCACGTCCGCCCCGAGGCCGTCCCCGTCCGGCCGCCGCTGCAGCGGCAGCGGGTAGGGCGGGGGAGTGCCACCGAACTCCGGGCAGCTGGCCTTGTGGTCGCACCAGTCGCAGAGCCGGTTCCGGGTGGCCGGGAAGTCCCCGGTGGCCACGGCCCGGTTGATGGTCTCCCAGAGGGCGGTGAGCTTGCGCTCGACCGCCAGCAGGTCGGCCTCGTCCGGGTCGTAGGTGACCACGTCGCCCCCGCCGCCCAGGTAGACCAGCTGGAGGCGCTTGGGCAGCACGCCCTTCCACCGCCAGACCACCAGGGCGTAGAACTTCATCTGGAACATCGCCTTGCCCTCGAAGTCCCGCGAGGGCGCGCGGCCGGTCTTGTAGTCGACCAGCCGGACCTCGCCGGTCGGGGCGACGTCCACCCGGTCGATGTAGCCGCGCAGCAGCAGGCCGGAGCCCAGCACCGTCTCCACGTAGAGCTCGCGCTCCACCGGGTGCAGCCGGGTCGGGTCCTCCAGCCGGAACCAACGGTCGATCAGCTTCTCGGCGTCGCCCAGCCAGCGGGTCAGCGCCGCGCCGTCGGGGTCCTCCGGGAACAGCCCGGCCAGCTCCGGCCGCTCGCCGAGCAGCCGCTCCCACTGCGGCCGGAGCAGGCCGAGCGCCCGCTCCGGGGTCCGCTCGGCCGCCGGGCTGTCGAACAGTCGCTCCAGCACCGCGTGCACCACCGTGCCCCGGGTGGCCGCTGAACTGGGCGGTTCCGGAAGCTTGTCGATCACCCGCAGCCGGTAGAGCAGCGGGCAGGTCATGAAGTCGCCCGCCCGGGAGGGCGAGAGTCCGGTCGGGGCCAGGGCCGGCCGGGGTGCGGCGGGTGCCCCGGCGGAGCGGTCGGTGTCGTGCTGCATACCCATGACCCTATTGCCCCGGGCTGCCATCCCGCCGTCACCCCACTGTCACGGGCCTCCGCCCACGGGTCACCGCCCACGGCTCGGGGCCCGCCGCCGACCCGACTCCGCCCCTACCTCACCGGCTCAGCCCCTACCTCGCCGGCTCCGCCCCGCCGTCGGCGAGCGTCCCGGCCGCTGGCGAGCGTCCCCGCCATCGGCGAGCGTCCCGGCCGTCGGCGAGCGTCCGGGCGGCGATACGGACACGGCTCGGCAACGACCGGCACGCTCCGTGCGTTGACCGGGTACAGCACCCGCACGGGGCGGACGGCCGGAACCGGCCGGAGATCACGTAGCGTGGCGCGGAAGAGCACCCGGCGCAGGACGACCACGACGAAGGGACCGCGGTGAGTGAGAGCAGGGGTCAGGAGGAGCGGCCTGGCGGCATCCTGATGGGCCGTCCGTTCGGCGTGCCGGTCTACGTCACCCCCTCGTGGTTCGTGATCGCGGCGCTGATCACCTGGATCTTCGGTGGTCAGCTCAGCGAGGTGCTGCCGGACCTGGGCGGCACCCGTTACCTGGTCTCCTTCTCCTTCGCGGTGGCCTTCTACGCCTCCGTCCTGGTGCACGAGCTGGCGCACACCGTGGTGGCGCTCCGCCAGAAGCTCAACCCGCGCCGGATCCAGCTCCAGTTCTTCGGCGGCGTCTCGGAGATCGAGAAGGAGGCCGCCACCCCGGGCCGGGAGTTCTGGCTGGCCTTCGTCGGTCCGTTGCTGTCGGTGGTCCTCGGCGGCCTGTTCTACCTGGCCTTCCTGGCGGTCGAGCCGAGCAGCGTGCCCGGCGTGCTGCTGGCCGGGCTGTTCGTCAGCAACCTGGTGGTGGCGGCCTTCAACCTGCTGCCCGGCCTCCCGTTGGACGGCGGCCGGATCCTGCGCGCGCTGGTCTGGGGTCTGACGGGCCGTCCGATGACCGGCACGGTGGCGGCGGTCTGGGTCGGCCGGGCCCTCGCCCTGCTGGTGCTGTTCGGCCTGCCGCTGGTGGCCGCCGCCCGGGGCGGTGCCGACCGGTCCACCGCCGACAGCCTGATCGACTCGGTGCTGGCCGCGATCCTGGCCGTGATCATCTGGAACGGGGCCGGTGCCGCCCTGCGCAACGCCCGCCTCAAGGAGGCGCTGCCCGGCCTGCACCCGCTCCAGCTGGCCCGCCGTGCCGTGATGGTCACCGCCGACACCCCGCTCGGCGAGGCGGTCCGCCGGGCCCGGGAGGCGGAGGCCGGGGCGATGATCGTGGTGGACGGCCGGGGCGAGCCGGTCGGCCTGGTCAAGGAGGCGGCCGTGAACGCCGTCCCGGAGCACCGCCGCCCGTGGGTCCAGGTCGGCGCGCTGGCCCGTGACCTCGAACCGGGTCTGCGGCTCGGTGCCGAGCTGACCGGGGAGGAACTGCTCGCCGCACTGCGCTCCACCCCGGCCACCGAGTACCTCGTGCTCCGCCCGGACGGCACGCCCTACGGGGTCCTCACGCTCGCCGACCTGGAGCGGTACCTGAGCTCGGCGATGAGCCGGCGCTGACCGGCGCCGACCGCAACCGATCGTCGCAGGCCGGCGCTGGCCGCCCCCGGCCGGAGCCGACCCTTCGCGGACGCGCCGCCGCACCGCCCCGGTCCCGGCCCGGAGCCCCGCTGGTCGGAGGCGCTCCCCGGGTCCCTTAGGATTGCCGTCATGTCCGAACCGACCGGTGCCACCCGCCGACGCGGGCCCTTCCAGGTCGGGGACCAGGTCCAGCTGACCGACCCCAAGGGCCGCCACTACACGTTCACGCTCCAGGCCGGGAACCAGTTCCACACCCACAAGGGTGCGTTCCCCCACGACGAGCTGATCGGCGCCCCCGAGGGCACTGTCGTGCGCACCACGGGGAACGTCCCGTACCTCGCGCTGCGCCCCCTGCTCCCCGACTACGTCCTGTCCATGCCGCGCGGCGCCGCCGTGATCTACCCCAAGGACGCGGGTCAGATCCTGGCGATGGCCGACATCTTCGCGGGCGCCCGCGTGGTCGAGGCGGGTGTCGGCTCCGGCGCGCTCTCCACGTACCTGCTGCGCGCCGTCGGGGACACCGGCCTGCTCGCCTCGTACGAGCGCCGCCAGGACTTCGCCGACATCGCCAAGGGCAACGTCGAGCGCTACTTCGGCGGTCCTCACCCGGCCTGGAAGCTGACGGTCGGTGACCTCCAGGACAACCTGGTGGAGACCGACGTCGACCGCGTCATCCTCGACATGCTCGCCCCCTGGGAGTGCCTGGACGTCGCCTCCAAGGCGCTCGTCCCCGGCGGTCTGATCTGCTGCTACGTGGCCACCACCACGCAGATGTCGAAGACCGTCGAGGCGCTGCGCGAGCACGGCACCTTCACCGAGCCGCAGGCCTGGGAGACCATGGTCCGCACCTGGCACCTGGAGGGCCTCGCGGTCCGCCCGGACCACCGGATGATCGGTCACACCGGCTTCCTGCTGACCTCCCGTCGGCTGGCCGACGGGGTCGAGCCCCCGCTGCGCCGCCGCCGCCCCTCCAAGGGCGCGTACGGCGAGGACTACGACAACGGCACCGGCCGGGAGCCGTCGCTCGCCGAGCGCGCGGCTGCCCGCGCCGCCACCAAGTCCGAGGGCGAGTCCGTGTCCGGGACCGAGGCCGTGTCCGGGACCGAGTCCGAGGCCGTGTCCGGGACCGAGTGACGAACGGCCGACCAGAGCACTGAACGACCGGAGGGTGCCCCCGCGCGGGGGCACCCTCCGGTCGTTCATCAGCCTGCACGGGCGGGCCGGGTCGGCCGTCGGCCCGGGCCGTGGGATGATGCTGCCTCACATGCCACCCCGCCCGGGAGGGGACTGCCTGGTGGAACGCGCGGCCGAGACGGTGCAGATGACGACGGTTCAGACGGACCCGACCGAGACGGACCCCGGGCGGACGGCCGGCCGGAGCCGGATACGCCACTGGGTGCTGGTCGCCGCGGCCACCGCCGCCGTGATCGCCGCCGCCCTGGCGGCCGCCCCGGCCGGCGGCGTGGCGCGGCCCTCGGGCCCCACGGTCGGCCAGGCGGGCCACTCCGACCCGAACGGTCCGTCCGGCAAGCCCGGCAATGCCCCGGCCGCCGCGCTGCCCAGGGAGTCCGCCCCGGACCCGGCGAAGGCTGTCCTGCCGCTCGACTGCGGCCCGGCCCCGGTGAAGGTCTCGCTCAGCTTCGGCGCCCTGCTGGGCGGCCGCCCGAGCACCGTGCTGGCCGCCCACTGCGACGGTGGCAACGGCACCCCACCGGACGGCGTCTTCCTGCTGACCAACGGTCAGGACGGCCGCCCCCGGGTCGCCGCGACCCTGCTGGAGGAGTCGGCCGGCCGCACCGTCACCGAGCTCAGGCTGCGCAGCGACGGCACCCTGACCGCCCGGGCCAAGGGATACTCCAGCGACGAGGTGCCGCGCTTCGCGCCGGACCTGCTGGTCTCGCTGGAGTGGCGGGAGCAGGCCGACGGCGGCTGGCTCAGGTCCGAACGCTCCGAGCCCGCCGCGACCGCCTGAGCCCCCCTCGGCCGACCTGCCGTCAGCCGGGCACCCGACCTGCCGTCAGCCGGGCACCCGACGGGTCGTCAGCCGGTCACCCGACCGGACGCCGGCCGTCACCCGACGGGACGTCAGGCGGGCACCCGACGGAACGTCAGTCCGCGTCCGGCCCGTACACCTCGACCCGGTCCTTCACCCGGCGCACGTGGATGCAGTCCCCGGGGCACTCCTTGGCCGAGTCCACCACGTCCTGAAGCAGCGTCAGCGGCACCGGTGCGGTGTCGCCCGGCTGCTGCCGCAGTTCGTCGTCCTCACCCTTGACGTACGCCAGGCCGTCGATGTCCAACTCGAAGACCTCCGGGGCGTACTGGACGCAGATGCCGTCCCCGGTGCAGAGATCCTGATCGATCCAGACTTCCAGTGCTTCCTGGGCTTCCTGGGTCTCCGACATGTCCTCTACCGCTCCTTCTGGCGAACTCCACGTACCGCGCCGGACACCGCCCGGTCACGATCGGACACCGAGCCTACCCGTCGGCCGCATTAGCGGGCTGACGGTGGGTATCCACTCAGCACGGGGGGCAGCATCCGAGCGCGAAGATCGGACACGCCCGACCTTCTTTCTGATCTACCGGGTTTACCCGGCGGGATTGAAGGTAGGTTTGGGTCGTCCAGCTCCCCCAGGAGGAGGTGAGGACCGTGGCATCCCACGATGACGACTACAACCGCAGCGCCGGTCGGCCCGCACGGGGTTCCGACGACCAGGCAGCTCAGGTCTCGTACCTTGAGCAGGAGATCGCCGTCCTGCGCCGCAAGCTCGCCGACTCACCGCGCTCTTCGAGGATCCTCGAAGACCGCATCGTCGAGCTCCAGACCAACCTGGCCGGTGTGACCGCCCAGAACGAACGGCTCGCCTCCACGCTCCGGGAGGCCCGCGACCAGATCGTGGCCCTCAAGGAGGAGGTGGACCGGCTGGCCCAGCCGCCGGCCGGGTTCGGCACCTTCCTGAGCGCGAACGAGGACGGCACGGCCGACATCTTCACCGGCGGCCGCAAGCTGCGGGTGAACGTCAGCCCCAGCGTCGAACTCGACGAGCTCCGGCGTGGCCAGGAGGTGATGCTCAACGAGGCGCTGAACGTCGTCGAGGCGTTCGCCTTCGAGAGCATCGGTGACATCGTCACCCTCAAGGAGGTGCTGGAGGACGGCGAGCGAGCGCTGGTCACCGGGCACACCGACGAGGAGCGGGTGGTCCGGCTCGCCGAGCCGCTGCGCGAGCTGAAGCTGCGCCCCGGCGACGCGCTCCTGCTGGAGCCGCGCTCCGGCTACGTCTACGAGGTGGTCCCGAAGGCCGAGGTCGAGGAGCTGGTCCTCGAGGAGGTCCCGGACATCGACTACCGGCAGATCGGCGGTCTGGGCACCCAGATCGAGCAGATCCGGGACGCGGTCGAGCTGCCCTACCTGCACGCGGACCTGTTCAAGGAGTACGAGCTCCGGCCGCCCAAGGGCGTCCTGCTCTACGGCCCGCCCGGCTGCGGCAAGACGCTGATCGCCAAGGCGGTGGCCAACTCGCTGGCCAAGAAGGTCGCCGAGGTGACCGGACGGCCGCAGGGCAAGAGCTACTTCCTGAACATCAAGGGCCCCGAGCTGCTCAACAAGTACGTCGGCGAGACCGAGCGGCAGATCCGCCTGGTCTTCCAGCGGGCCCGGGAGAAGGCCAGCGAGGGCACCCCCGTCATCGTCTTCTTCGACGAGATGGAGTCCCTCTTCCGCACCCGCGGGTCGGGGGTGAGCTCGGACGTGGAGAACACCATCGTCCCGCAGCTGCTCGCCGAGATCGACGGTGTGGAGGGCCTGGAGAACGTCATCGTGATCGGCGCCTCGAACCGCGAGGACATGATCGACCCGGCGATCCTGCGGCCCGGCCGGCTGGACGTCAAGATCAAGATCGAGCGCCCCGACGCCGAGGCCGCGAAGGACATCTTCTCCAAGTACCTCAAGGAGACCCTGCCGTTCCACCCGGACGACCTCAAGGAGCACGACGGCTCCGTGGCGTCGACCGTGGGCGGGATGATCCAGGCCGTGGTCGAGCGGATGTACACCGAGACCGAGGAGAACCGCTTCCTGGAGGTCACCTACGCCAACGGTGACAAGGAGGTCCTGTACTTCAAGGACTTCAACTCCGGCGCGATGATCCAGAACATCGTCGACCGGGCCAAGAAGATGGCCATCAAGGCCTTCCTCGACACCGGCCAGCACGGTCTGCGGGTGGCCCACCTGCTGGCCGCCTGCGTGGACGAGTTCAAGGAGAACGAGGACCTGCCGAACACCACCAACCCGGACGACTGGGCCCGGATCTCCGGCAAGAAGGGCGAGCGCATCGTCTTCATCCGGACCCTGGTCACCGGCAAGCAGGGTGCCGAGTCCGGCCGCTCGATCGACACCGTGGCCAACACGGGGCAGTACCTGTAGCACGCTCCACCCTCCGTCCGGCTGCGGCGCCCACCCGGCCCCGCAGCCGGACGGCGCGTCTTGGGACACCGTCAGAACCGGGCAAGGAGGGCCGCATGACCGTACGGCGCGTGATGGGGATCGAGACCGAGTACGGCATCTCGGTGCCGGGCCACCCGAACGCGAACGCCATGCTCACCTCGTCCCAGATCGTCAACGCCTACGCGGCCGCGATGCACCGGGCGCGGCGGGCCCGCTGGGACTTCGAGGAGGAGAACCCGCTGCGCGACGCGCGCGGCTTCGACCTCGCGCGGGACGTCGCGGACGCCAGCCAGCTGACCGACGAGGACATCGGCCTGGCCAACGTCATCCTCACCAACGGCGCCCGCTTCTACGTGGACCACGCGCACCCCGAGTACAGCTCCCCGGAGATCACCAACCCGCGGGACGCGGTGCTCTGGGACAAGGCCGGCGAGCGGATCATGGCCGAGGCCGCGGCCCGCGCGCTGGAGCTGCCGAACGGCCAGCGGATCAACCTCTACAAGAACAACACCGACAACAAGGGCGCCTCGTACGGCACCCACGAGAACTACCTGATGCAGCGGGCCACCCCGTTCGCCGACATCGTCCGCCACCTCACTCCGTTCTTCGTCTCCCGCCAGGTGGTCACCGGCGCCGGCCGGGTCGGCCTGGGCCAGGAGGGCGGCGCGGACGGCTTCCAGATCAGCCAGCGGGCGGACTACTTCGAGGTCGAGGTCGGCCTGGAGACCACCCTCAAGCGCCCGATCATCAACACCCGGGACGAGCCGCACGCGGACGCCGAGAAGTACCGCCGGCTGCACGTGATCATCGGTGACGCGAACCTCTCGGAGATCTCCACCTACCTCAAGCTGGGCACCACCGCACTGGTCCTGACGATGATCGAGGACGGCTTCATCACCGCCGACCTGGCCGTCGACCAGCCGGTCCGGACCCTGCACCGGGTCTCCCACGACCCGTCGCTGCAGTACCTGGTCCAGCTGCGCAGCGGACGGAAGCTGACGGCCGTTCAGCTCCAGCTGGAGTACTTCGAGCTGGCCCGCAAGTACGTCGAGGACCGCTACGGCCAGGACGCCGACGAGCAGACCGTGGACGTGCTGCTGCGCTGGGAGGACGTGCTCAACCGGCTGGAGAACGACCCGATGAGCCTGTCGAGGCAGCTCGACTGGATCGCCAAGAAGGAGATCCTGGAGGGCTACCGCCAGCGGGACGGCCTGGACTGGGACAACTCCCGGCTGCACCTGGTCGACCTCCAGTACAGCGACGTGCGGCCGGACAAGGGCCTCTACAACCGCCTGGTGGCCCGCGGCCGGTTCGACCGGCTGGTGACCGAGGAGGAGGTCACCCGCGCGGTCTCCAAGCCGCCGGAGGACACCCGGGCGTACTTCCGGGGCCGCTGTCTGGAGCAGTACGCCGACCACGTGGCGGCGGCCTCCTGGGACTCCGTCATCTTCGACCTGCCGGGCCGGGACTCGCTCCAGCGGGTGCCGACCCTGGAGCCGCTGCGCGGCACCCGCAGCCACGTCAAGGACCTGCTCGACCGGTGCCGGACGGCCGAGGACCTGCTGCGCGTGCTGGCCGGTGGATGAGGGCCGTCCGGCGGGTAACGTCTCGATCACCAGGGGTGAAATTTCCCCGAAAAGGGAATCATCCTGACGAGGCACGGACGTTGTACGGAAACCGGAAGCGGATGTCGTGGCCGGTGGATAGTGTCGGACCAACCGAGCGAGCGGGGTGAGGGAAATGGCCAGCAAGGACACCGACGGCGGTCAGCAGCGGGCGAGCCGTTCCTCCGAGGAGGTCGAGGAGCAGGCGGTCGACGCACAGGCGTCCGACGACCTCAAGGAGCGCCAGGAGAAGCTCAGCGACGACGTCGACGCGGTGCTCGACGAAATCGACGACGTCCTCGAGTCGAACGCGGAGGATTTCGTCCGGCAGTTCGTCCAGAAGGGCGGCCAGTAGCCGCCCGCCAGTAGCTCCGCCGCGCGCGGCAATCCCGTGGGAATTCCCCCGGGGTTGCCGCGCGCGGACTATCGGAGGACTGTTTCGGCGCCCCGTGGAGAAGCTCGCCGCCGACGAGGTGGTTGAGGGGCGAAGAACGGGTAGTCTCCGGTTCACACAGCGCCAGTTGATCTACCTGGAAGGAATCGAGTGGAAGCCAACACTGGTGGCACCGGGCGTCTACCGGCTGCCTTCCTGACCCCGGGCTCGTCGTCGTTCATCGACTTCCTCGCGCAGCACTCGCCGGAGCTGCTGCCCGGCCGCCGCACCCTGCCGGAGGGCCTCACCATCGAGGCGCCGCACGGCACCACCATCGTCGCGGCGGTCTTCGACGGCGGCGTGGTGCTGGCCGGCGACCGCCGCGCCACGATGGGGAACGTGATCGCCCAGCGGGACATCGAGAAGGTGTTCCCGGCCGACGAGTACAGCGCGGTGGGCATCGCCGGCACGGCCGGCCTGGCGGTCGAGATGGTCCGGCTGTTCCAGCTGGAGCTGGAGCACTACGAGAAGATCGAGGGCGCCGTGCTCTCCCTGGAGGGCAAGGCCAACCGGCTGACCACGATGATCCGGGGCAACCTCGGGATGGCCATGCAGGGCCTGGCCGTGGTCCCGCTGTTCGCCGGCTACGACCTGAACCTGAACCGGGGCCGGATCTTCACCTACGACGTCACCGGCGGCCGCTCCGAGGAGCGGGGCTTCGCCGCCACCGGCTCCGGCTCGGTCTTCGCCCGGGGCTCGATGAAGAAGCTCTACCGCGAGGACCTGACCGCCGATCAGGCCTCCACCCTGGTGGTGCAGGCGCTGTACGACGCGGCCGACGACGACTCCGCGACCGGCGGTCCCGACCTGGCCCGCAAGATCTTCCCGATCGTCTCGCTGATCACCGAGGACGGCTTCCGCCGGCTCTCCGAGACCGAGGTCTCGCAGATCGCGCACTCCATCACCGACCAGCGCCTGGAGCACCCCAACGGCCCGCAGGCCCCGCTCCTCTAAGTCCGCCAGCAACCTCCCAGGAAGGGGACGGCCGAGGTGTCCACACCGTTCTACGTCTCGCCCCAGCAGGCCATGGCGGACCGCGCGGAGTACGCCCGCAAGGGCATCGCGCGCGGTCGCAGCGTGGTCGTGCTGACCTACGACGACGGCATCGTCTTCGTCGCCGAGAACACCTCGCGGGCCCTGCACAAGGTCTCCGAGATCTACGACCAGATCGCCTTCGCGGCGGTCGGCCGCTACAACGAGTTCGAGAACCTGCGGATCGGCGGCGTCCGCTACGCCGACCTGCGCGGGTACTCCTACGACCGGGCCGACGTGACCGCCCGCGGGCTGGCCAACGTCTACGCCCAGACGCTCGGCACCATCTTCTCCTCGGTCGGCGAGAAGCCGTACGAGGTGGAGCTGATCGTGGCCGAGGTCGGCCGCAGCCCCGAGGACGACCAGATCTACCGGCTCACCCCCGACGGCTCGGTGGTGGACGAGAAGAATGCCGTGGTGGTCGGCGGGAACGCCGACTCGATCGGCAGCTACCTGGGCCAGAAGCACCAGGCCGGGCTGAGCCTGGCCGCCGCGCTGAAGCTGGCCGTGGACGGACTGGCCCGGGACCCGAACGGCGGCACGCCGCGCACCCTGACGCCGGACCAGCTGGAGGTCGCGGTGCTGGACCGCACCCGCTTCCAGAAGCGCAAGTTCAAGCGGGTGCTGGGCGGGCAGCTGGGCCGCCTGCTGGCGGGCGACGAGTCGGCCGCCGCCGAGGAGAGCACCGAGGAGTAGGGAGCAGCGGGGGCCGCCCGACGGGGCGGCTCCCGCTCCACCGAGGCGATTTGACGCACCGTCGGCCGCCCCGGGGTTTCGCAAGGCCCTCGAACAGAGAAGAGATGCCTTATGGACCGCCGAATTTTCGGGCTGGAGAACGAGTACGGCGTCACGTGCACGTTCCGGGGGCAGCGCCGGCTGTCGCCGGACGAGGTGGCCCGGTACCTCTTCCGCCGCGTTGTCTCCTGGGGCCGCAGCAGCAACGTCTTCCTGCGCAACGGCGCCCGCCTCTACCTGGACGTCGGCTCGCACCCCGAGTACGCCACCCCCGAGTGCGACGACGTCACCGAGCTGGTGACGCACGACAAGGCCGGCGAGCGGATCCTCGAGGGCCTGCTGGTGGACGCCGAGCGGCGGCTGCACGAGGAGGGCATCGCCGGGGACGTCTACCTGTTCAAGAACAACACCGACTCGGCCGGGAACTCCTACGGCTGCCACGAGAACTACCTGGTGGCCCGGCACGGCGAGTTCTCCCGGCTGGCCGACGTGCTGATCCCGTTCCTGGTGACCCGTCAGCTGATCTGCGGGGCCGGCAAGGTGCTGCAGACCCCGCGCGGCGCGGTGTACTGCGTCAGCCAGCGGGCCGAGCACATCTGGGAGGGCGTCAGCTCCGCCACCACCCGCTCCCGCCCGATCATCAACACCCGGGACGAGCCGCACGCGGACGCCGAGCGGTACCGCCGGCTGCACGTGATCGTCGGCGACTCCAACATGTCCGAGACCACCACCCTGCTCAAGGTGGGCTCGACCGACCTGGTGCTGCGGCTGATCGAGGCCGGCGTGGTGATGCGCGACCTCACCCTGGAGAACCCGATCCGGGCCATCCGCGAGGTCAGCCACGACCTCACCGGCACCCACCAGGTCCGGCTGGCCAACGGCCGGGAGGCCAGCGCGCTGGAGATCCAGGAGGAGTACTACTCCAAGGCGCTGGAGTTCGCCGACCGCAAGGGCATCAACACCGGCACCATCGCCAAGGTGCTGGAGCTCTGGGGCCGCACCCTGGAGGCGGTCCGCTCGGGGAACCTCGACACCGTCGCCACCGAGATCGACTGGATCATGAAGCACCAGCTGATCGAGCGCTACCGGGCCAAGCACAACATGGGGATGTCCAACCCCCGGGTGGCCCAGATCGACCTGGCGTACCACGACATCCACCGCCGCCGGGGGCTGTTCTACCTGCTCCAGAACAAGGGCCAGGCGCAGCGGATCACCACCGACCTGAAGACCTTCGAGGCCAAGTCGGTGCCCCCGCAGACCACCCGGGCCCGGCTGCGCGGCGACTTCATCCGCAAGGCGCAGGAGCAGCGCCGGGACTTCACCGTCGACTGGGTGCACCTCAAGCTGAACGACCAGGCGCAGCGCACGGTGCTCTGCAAGGACCCGTTCCGCTCGGTGGACGAGCGGGTGGAGAAGCTGATCGCCGGGATGTAGCTGGGCCCCGGGCGGGGTGCCTGCGGTGCGGCGGGCGGATCGGGCAATACGCTGCGGGCAGGCTCCGCCCCGTACTTGACCGACAGTTAGGAACACCGTGCGTCGCACCGCCGGTCTGCTCGCCGTCCTGCCGCTGCTGCTGCTCACCGCCTGCGGGGGCAGCGACGGCAAACCCGCCCAGGGCGCCTCCGGCTCCGCCTCGGCCTCCGCCCCGGCGGTGCCCAGCCCGGTGGCCTCGGCCTCGCCGATGCCGACCGTCTCGGGCGGCTTCGGCAGCAAGGCGACGCTGACCCTGCCGGAGGGCCAGCCGGGCGGGCAGTTCGTGGTCTCCACGGTGATCGAGGGCGAGGGCCCGACGGTCAACAAGAACGACTGGGTGACCGTCAACTACACCGCCAAGGACTGGACCTCGGGCAAGGACCTGACCAGCTCCTACGACTCCGGCCAGAAGCCGCAGCTCTACCAGGCCGGCAGCGGGCAGCTGGTGCCCGCCTTCGACCAGAGCGTGCTGGGCAAGAAGACCGGCACCCGGCTGCTGGTGGTGGCCCCGCCGGCGGCCGGCTTCGGCGAGCAGGGCAGCGCCAACCTCGGGATCGCCGGCGGCGACACGGTGGTCTTCGTGCTGGACGTGACGCAGTCGCTGCCGCAGGACTCCACCATCGGCGGCGAGCTCACCCAGCCGCCGGCCGACCTGCCGCAGGTGAAGGACAACGGCAAGGCGGCGCCGACCATCACCGTCCCGGCCGGGCCGCCCGCCCCGCCCACCGAGCTGAAGACCTCGGTGCTGGTGAAGGGCGACGGCAAGCCGGTGCAGTCCGGCCAGACCCTGGTGGTGCAGTACACCGGCGTGCTCTGGGCCAACGGCCAGCAGTTCGACTCCTCCTGGAGCCACGGCGGGGCGCAGGCGCTCCAGGTCGGCACCGGCAGCCTGATCAAGGGCTGGGACCAGGGACTGGTCGGCCAGAGCGTGGGCAGCCGGGTCGAGCTGGTGGTGCCGCCGTCGCTCGGCTACGGCGACAAGGCGCAGGCCTCGGTGCCGGCCGGCTCCACCCTGGTCTTCGTGATCGACATCCTCGCGGCGGTCTGACCGCTCTGACACCGAATCGACGCTCGCGGCTCTTACCGCGCCCTCATGTCCACCTGACATACTGTCGCGCACTGTGGCAGGTGTCCGTCAGGACCCGGCGAGGGCGCGGCCCGCGAGATGGATGGGGAGTCATGACTGAGAAGAGCGTCGGGGACCCGACGGCCGCACGGCCCGGTGGGCCGCTGCCGGGTGACGGCGAGTCGATCGTGGTCCCCCCGGCGATCCTGAAGCAGCAGGCCGGCTGGGGTCAGGACGTGGCGCGCCCGGCCGGGGAGAAGAAGGACGACGACGAGCTCCAGGTCTTCGCCTCCACGGTGCGCCGCAAGGACGTCGACGAGTCCGGCTACGACGAGAACCCCGGCTCGGCGGGCAAGCTCGGCGCGATCCTCGGCACGGTCCTCGCGGTCCTGCTGGTCGGCAGCGGCATCACCCTCTACATGGTGAACCGGCCCGACACGGACAAGAAGGCCGCCGCCGACTCGGCCCCGTCCGCCTCGGCCCAGCCGACCCCGACCCAGGCGCCGGTGCCGCCGATCAAGAACGACGCCAAGGTGCTCCCCGTCGTCACCGGCGACTTCGGCACCAAGGCGAACATCGAGGTCCCCAAGGACGCGCCCGACGGCAACTTCGTGGTGAAGACGCTGACCGAGGGCACCGGCCCCGAGGTCAAGAAGAACGACTGGGTGACGGTCGACTTCACCAGCAAGAACTGGGCCACCGGCAAGGACCTGGCGAACTCCTTCGACAACAAGAAGCCGCAGCTCTTCCAGGCTGGCGCGGGCAAGCTGATCCCGGCCCTGGACGACGCGGTGACCGGCCACAAGGCCGGCAGCCGGATCGTCGTGGTGGCCCCGCCGGCCGCCGCCTTCGGCGACCAGGGCAACACCCAGATGGGGGTCGGCGCGAAGGACAACCTGGTCTTCGTGATCGACATCAAGCAGGGCACCGCGCCGGACGCGGTGCTCAGCGGTCCGATGGCCGCCCCGGCCGAGGGCATGCCCACGGTGAAGGACAACGGCAAGAAGCCGGCCACCATCACCCCGGTGCCGGGCGTGGCCGCGCCGACCGAGCTGAAGACCTCGGTGCTGATCGAGGGCAAGGGCCGCAAGATCGAGTCGGGCGAGAAGGTCATCGTCCAGTACACCGGCGTGACCTACGCCGACGGCAAGCAGTTCGACTCCTCGCTGGAGAAGGGCCAGGCGTTCGGCTTCGTCACCGGCGGCGGCGGCGTGATCGAGGGCTGGGACAAGGCCGTCACCGGCCAGACCATCGGCAGCCGGATCGAGGTCGTGATCCCGCCGGCGCAGGGCTACGGCGACAAGGCGTCCGGGGCGATCCCGGCCAACTCCACGCTGGTGTTCGTGATCGACATCCTGGACGCGGGCGTCGGCGGCAACGACTAGTCGTCGCGTAACGTAGCCCTGTTACATCACCGAACGAGAAGAGCTGTGCTGTGAGCCTTACCAAGCCCGAGATCGACTTCCCGATCGGCGACGCGCCGGCCGACCTGGTCATCGAGGACATCGTCGTCGGTGACGGCGCCGAGGCGAAGGCCGGTGCCATGGTCGAGGTCCACTACGTGGGCGTCACCTTCGAGACCGGCGAGGAGTTCGACGCCTCCTGGAACCGCGGCCAGACCTTCCGCTTCCCGCTGGGCGGCGGCCGGGTCATCAAGGGCTGGGACGAGGGTGTCCAGGGCATGAAGGTCGGCGGCCGGCGCAAGCTGACCATCCCGGCCCACAAGGCGTACGGGAACCAGTCCCCGAGCCCGCTCATCCCGGCCGGTTCGACCCTGATCTTCGTGGTCGACCTGCTCGGCGTCTGATCCCGCGTCAAGGCCGAGGCCCCACCCCGCTCCGTGCGGGGTGGGGCCTCGGCTTTCCCCGCGGCCACTCCGTTCGGTACGGTCAGCGACGGCTCACGAAGCACCCCAGCACGGAGCAACCCCAGTTACCGGAAAGGTCCGCGATGGCGATCGCCAAGGCAGAGCGGCTGATGAACCTCGCCCTGTGCCTGATGAACACCAGACGTCCGCTCTCCAAGAAGGAGCTCCGGGAGTCCGTCGAGGCGTACCGGGAGGCCTGGCAGTCCGGCAGCGAGGAAGCCTTCAACCGGATGTTCGAGCGGGACAAGGACGACCTGCGCGAGCTCGGGCTGATCATCGACGTGGACGAGAACGGCCTGGACGGCGAGATGGGCTACCTGGCCCGCAAGGACCGCAACCGGCTGCCGGAGATCGCCCTGGACGCCGAGGAGGCGGCGGCCCTGACGCTGGCCGCCCGGGTCTGGCAGCAGGCCAAGATGTCCGGCGCGGCCAGCGGCGCGCTGCAGAAGCTGCGGGCCGCCGGGGTGCCGTTCACCGAGGAGCGCGAGCACAGCGCCCTGGAGCCGCGCATCCCGGCCCGGGAGGCGGCCTTCGAGCCGCTGCTCACCGCCGCCCGGGACCGACGGCCCGTCACCTTCGAGTACCGCAAGGCCGGGGCCGCCGCCGTCGAGCAGCGCTCGGTGGAGCCCTGGGCGCTGGAGTGCTGGCGCGGCCACTGGTACCTGGCCGGCTGGGACCGGGACCGCGGGGCGGCCCGGGTGTTCCGGCTGAGCCGGATCACCGGCAAGGTGAAGTCCCGGGCCGGGCGGTTCACCGGCACGGTGCCCGAGCACGTGGACGTGCGGGCCGTGGTGGCCCGCTTCGGCGGCGAGGGCGCGACCGCCTCGGCCACCGTCCGGCTCCGGCAGGGCAAGGGCTTCCCGCTGCGGACCAAGGCGCTGACGGTCCGTGAGGGCGAGGGCGGCTGGGACGAGTTGGAGATCCCGTACGGTCCGGGGCTGGCCGCCGAGGCGGCCGAGTTCGGGCCGGACCTGGTGGTGCTGGCGCCCGAGGACCTGCGGGCGGACGTCGTCGACCGGCTGCGCGCGGTGGCCGGTCTCCTGGAGGGGCAGAGTTGAGCAACGCGATCGACCAGACCCGGCGGATGCTGTCGCTGGTCACCTACCTGCGCGAGCGGCCCGGCGCCGAGGTGGCCGAGGTGGCCCGGGCGTTCGGCATCACCGAGCGCGAGCTGATCAACGACCTGAACGTGCTGCCGATGTGCGGCACCAGCTTCCGGGGCGGTGACCTGCTCGACATCGACACCGACGGCGAGCGGATCTGGTGGCACAACGTCGACGACGTGGCCCAGCCGCTGCGCCTCGCCGCCGACGAGGCCACCGCGCTGCTGGTGGCCGCCCGCGCGGTGGCGGGGCTGCCCGGCCTGCGCGAGCGGGACCGGCAGGCGCTGACCCGGGCGGTGGCCAAGATCGAGGACGCGGCCGGCGACAGCGCCGAGTCCTCGGCCCGGGTCGGGGTCACCTTCGAGGCCGAGGGCCAGGTCTTCGCCGACATCGACCGGGCGCTGAGCGAGGGCCGGCTGATCTGGCTGCGCTACTGGTCGCACGGGCGCGGCGGCATGACGGAGCGTCTGGTCGACCCGATCCGGCTGGTCACCGAGGGGCACACCTACCTGGAGGGCTGGTGCCGCACCTCGGAGGACCGGCGGGTCTTCCGGCTCGACCGGGTGGCCGAGATCAAGGTGCTGGACGAGCCGGCCGACCCGCCCCGGCTGGAGCCGCGCGACCTGTCCGCCGGGCTGGTCACCCCGGCCGCCTCCGATCCGGAGGTGGTGGTCGAGGTCGGCCCCGGCGGTCGCTGGGTGGCCGAGTACTACACCCACGACGCGGCCGAGGAACTGCCCGACGGCGGACTGCGGATCACCCTGCGCAGCGCGGACCCGGCGGGCCTGCGCCCGCTGGCCCTGCGGCTGGGCCGGGACGGCCGGATCGTCTCGCCGCCGGAGCTCGCCGCCTCGGCGCGGGCCGCCGCGCTGGAGGCGCTCCAGGGGTACGGGGACTGAGCCGATGACCGCCGGGGGCACCAGGTTCAAGGTCTACTGCTCGCACTGCCGGGAGAAGGTGGAGCTGCCGGCCGAGGACTTCCGGCTGGCGCTGGGCGCCAGCCGGGAGCGCACGTTCTACAGTTTCAGCTGTCCGGCGTGCGGACGGGCGGTCCGCAAGACCGCCGGCGAGTCCATCGTCGAGGCGCTGACCAGGGCCGGGGTCAGCACCATGCGCCTGCTGCCGGTCGACTGAGCACCACCCAGCTAGGAGAAGCCAGTGCCCTGGACCGTCGTCGCCGCCGTCCTGCTGTCCACCGCCGGACTGCTGGTGCTCGGGGTGCTGGCCGCCCGGCTCTGGCTGGACGTCCGGGCGCTGGCCCGGGAGGTCGGGACGGCCTCCCGGGCGGTGACCGAGGCGGCCGAGCGGCTGACGGGGTGACCGGGGGCCGTCGCGGTGCCCGTTCCCCGAGGCCAGGTAGCATCCGGACGTTGTCGCAGCTTCACCCGCAGGGGCTACCATCGCCGGGAGCGGGGGAGTGCTGCCCCTGGGAGAAAGGTGGTCGCACATGCGGATCGGCACGATCCTCATCATCGTCGTCCTCGCCCTGCTGCTGTTCGGCGCGAAGCGGCTGCCCGACCTCGCCCGGTCGCTCGGCAAGTCCGCGCGCATCCTGAAGGCGGAGGGCAAGGCGCTCAAGGAGGAGGGCAAGTCCCTCAAGGACCGCACGGTGGCCGCCGCCAAGGAGGGCGCCGCCGAGCCGATCGAGCCGGTGGAGCCGGCCCGGGTCGTCAAGTCCGCCCCCGGTGAGACCGCACGGGGCGGGGACCGGGCTTGAGCAAGAGCGAGAAGGCCGTCAAGCCGGCCAAGGACCCCGAGGGCCGGATGGCCCTGGCGGAGCACCTGCGCGAGCTCCGCAACCGCCTGGTCAAGTCGATCCTGGCGATCCTGCTGTTCACCGTCGTGATCGCGGTCTTCTACCGCCCGGTGATCGACTTCCTGATCGCCCCGCTGCCCGCCTGCGGCCCGGACAACAAGCCGCCGCCCGGTGAGAACAAGTGCGCCCTGGTGGCGAACATCGGCCTGATGACCGCCTTCACCGTGGTGCTCAAGGTGGCGCTGACCGGTGGCGTGGTCGCGGCCACCCCGGTCTGGCTGTTCCAGCTCTGGCGCTTCGTGGCGCCCGGCCTGCACAAGAGCGAGCGCCGCTACACGGTGGCCTTCATGGGCTTCGGCATCCCGCTGTTCCTGGCCGGTGCCGCCTTCGCCTACCTGATCATGCCGATGACGGCGGCGATGCTGATCCACTTCGCCGGCACCGACGTCACCTCGATCCTCACGGTCGAGGACTACCTCGACGTGGTGACCAGGATGGTGCTGGTCTTCGGCCTGGGCTTCGAGTTCCCGCTGCTGTTGGTGATGCTGAACTTCGTCGGCATCCTCACCGGCAAGCGGCTGCTCGGCTGGTGGCGCGGCATGGTGATGGCGATCACCGTCTTCGCCGCCTTCGCCACCCCCTCGGCCGACCCGGTGAGCATGATCCTGCTGGCCCTGCCGATCATCGCGCTGTACTTCGTCGCGGTCGGCGTGGCGCTGATGAACGACCGGCGCAAGCTGCGCAACAATCCGGATGCGGACCTGGACGACGAGGAGGCCTCGCACCTCGACCTCTCGGTGGATTCGGTCGAGGACGCCGAGGCCGTCACCGCCTCCGCCGCGCCCGAGCTGCCGTCCGCCGTGCCGGCCGCCCGCCGGGAGCAGCTGGACGACATCACCTGACACAGTCCGAGCTGACCCACCGTCAACTCGCCCGAACGGCCCCGGCCTGCTGGTTCTTCCAGCGGACCGGGGCCGTTCGGTCGTGCGGGCGGCCTTGGCAGCACGAAAACCATGTGACATATTACTGGCGTGTCCACGAGATCCCTCCCCGATGTCCTGGTGGTCGGCGCCGGTGTGGTCGGCGCCGCCTGCGCCTACTACGCGGCCCGAGCAGGCCTGAGCGTCACCGTCGTCGACCGCGGCCCGGTGGCCGGCGGCACGACCGGTGCCGGCGAGGGGAACCTGCTGGTCTCCGACAAGGAGCCGGGCCCCGAGCTCGACCTCGCGCTGTACTCCACCGGCCTGTGGCGCGCCCTGGCCGAGGAGCTCGGCGAGCGGATCGAGTACGAGCCCAAGGGCGGCCTGGTGGTCGCCTCCTCCGAGGCCGGCATGGACGCGCTGCGGAGCTTCGCCGCCGGACAGACCAAGTCCGGCGTGGAGTCCGCCGAGATCTCCGGTGACCGTCTCGCCGAGCTGGAACCGCACCTGGCCGCCGGGCTGGGCGGCGGCTTCCTCTACCCGCAGGACGCGCAGGTCCAGCCCGCGCTGGCCGCCGCTCACCTGCTGCGGGCCTCCGGCGCGCGCCTGCGGCTCGGCGAGACGGTCACCGGCATCCGCACCTCGCCCTCGGGGGAGGTGCTCGGGGTGACGACCGATCAGGGGCGGATCGACGCTCCGGCGGTGATCAACGCGGCCGGCACCTGGGGCGGCGAGCTGGCCGCGATGGCTGGCGTCGAGCTCCCGGTGCTGCCCCGGCGCGGCTTCGTGCTGGTCACCGAACCGCTGCCGAGGATCGTCCGGCACAAGGTCTACGCCGCCGACTACGTGGCCGACGTGGCGAGCGGCTCGGCCGCGCTGCAGACCTCGGCCGTGGTCGAGGGCACCCCGGCCGGGCCGGTGCTGATCGGCGCCAGCCGGGAGCGGGTCGGCTTCGACCGCACCCTCTCGGTCGAGGTGCTCCAGCGCCTGGCGGCCAACGCCGCCCGGCTCTTCCCGGTGCTGCGCACCGTCCAGGTGCAGCGCGCCTACCGGGGCTTCCGCCCGTACCTGCCGGACCACCTGCCGGCCATCGGCGCGGACCCCCGGGTGCCGGGCCTCTACCACGCCTGCGGCCACGAGGGCGCGGGCATCGGCCTGGCCCCCGCCACCGGTGAGCTGATCACCGGTCAGCTCACCGGGCAGACCCCCGGGCTCGACCTCACCCCGTTCCGAGCCGACCGCTTCCCGCACCCTGGAGGAGCCGCGTGAGCGCCCGCACCCCCGCCGAGCTGGTCGGCGCCCTGCCCCAGCCGGGGCACACCATCGACTTCGACGGCCGCCCGATCCCGGTGCTGCCCGGCCAGACCATCGCCGCCGCGCTCTGGGCCAACGGCATCCTGGCCTGGCGCACCACCCGGGTGAACGGACGCCCGCGCGGCGCGTTCTGCGGCATCGGGGCCTGCTACGACTGCCTGGCCACCGTGGACGGCGCGCCGAACCAGCGCACCTGCCTGATCCCGGCCGACCCCGGCACCACCGTCACCACCCAGGAGGGCCACGGCCGTGCCGACCTCGCCGTCTGACCTGCGGGGCCCGTCCGAGGAGCCCTACGACCTGGCCGTGATCGGGGCCGGCCCGGCCGGGCTGGCCGCCGCCGTCACCGCCGCCGCCTTCGGCCTGCGCTGCGTCCTGCTGGACGCCGGGCCGCGCCCCGGCGGTCAGTACTACCGCCACCCCGCGCCGGCCCTGGGCGCCACCCGTCCGGAGAAGCTGCACCACGGCTGGGCCGCCTTCGCCGCGCTGCGGGACAGGCTGGCGGCGAGCACCGTGCACCACCTGACGGAGCACCAGGTGTGGACCGCTGAGGCCGGCACCGCCGAGCGGCCCTGGCGCCTGCACGCGCTGCACGGCGGCGAGGCGGTGCGGGTCGAGGCCACCTCGGTGCTGCTGGCCACCGGTGCCTACGAGCGCCAACTGCCGTTCCCCGGCTGGACGCTGCCCGGCGTGGTGACGGCCGGCGGCGCGCAGGCCATGCTCAAGGCCGGCCTGGTGCTGCCCGGCCGCCGGATCGTGGTGGCGGGCAGCGGCCCGCTGCTGCTGGCCGCCGCCTCCTCGCTGGTCTCGGCCGGGGCCACCGTGCCCGCCGTGGTCGAGGCGTCGAACTACCTGGGCTACGCCCGGGGCCTGACCACCCTGGCGGCCAACCCGGCCAAGCTGGTCGAGGGCGCCGAGCACGGCACCAGGCTGCTGCGCGGCAAGGTCCGGCTGCGCCGCTCCAGCGCGGTGGTCGAGGCGCACGGCACCGACCGGGTGACCGCCGTGACGGTGGCGCGGCTGGACGCCGGGTGGCGCCCGGTGCCCGGCACCGAGCGGCGGATCGAGTGCGACGCGGTGGCGATCGGGCACGGCCTGCTGCCGCAGATCGAGCTGGCCACCGAGCTCGGCGCGCGGACCGTCACCACCGCCGACGACACCGTCGCGCTGGCGGTCGACGACGAGCTGCGCACCTCGCTGCCGGGTCTGTGGGCGGCCGGCGAGACCTGCGGGGTCGGCGGCGCCGACCTGGCGATCGCGGAGGGCGCGCTGGCCGCCCGGGTGATCGCCGGGGCCCCGGTGCCGGCCTCGCTGCGGGCCCGCCGGGAGCGCCGCCGGGCGTTCGCCGGCCTGATGGCCGCCGCGCACCGTCCCGGCCCGGGCTGGACCGACTGGCTGCGCGAGGACACCGACGTCTGCCGCTGCGAGGAGGTCCCGGCCGGGGCGATCCGGGCCGCGGTGGACGAGCTCGGCGCCGCCGACCCACGGACCGTCAAGCTGCTCACCCGGGCCGGGATGGGCTGGTGCCAGGGCCGGATGTGCGGCCCGGCGGTGGCCTGCCTCTCCGGTGCCCCGGAGCTGCGGCCCGACTCCCGCCCGCTGGCCTGCCCCGTCCCGCTGGCCCAGCTCGCCGACGGCGAGCCGCGCTGACCGCGCCCGGACGCGGCGCACTCCGCGGTGGAGTGCGCCGCTCCGCGCCCCTGACATCCCCTCAGGTGGTCCACACCCTTGTGGTTCACCGATCGCTCTAATAAAATGTCACACCTCACCACTCAAGGAGACCCCCAAGTGTCCGCAACGCACGAGCCCACCCGTCCCTGGCGCGGCATCATGGTCGCCACCACGCTCCCGCTGCGTGACGACCTCTCGGTCGACTACGACGCCTACGGCGAGCACGTCCAGTGGCTGATCGCCAACGGCTGCGACGGCGTGGTCCCGAACGGCTCGCTGGGCGAGTACCAGGTCCTCACCGCCGAGGAGCGGGCCCGCGTGGTCACCACCGCCGTCGAGGCGGCCGGTGACGGCTCCCGCGTCATGCCGGGCGTCGCGGCCTACGGCTCCGCCGAGTCCCGCCGCTGGGCCGAGCAGGCCGCCGAGGCCGGCGCCGGCTCCGTCCTGCTGCTCCCGCCGAACGCCTACCGCGCCGACGCCGCGACGGTCCGCGCGCACTACGCCGAGGTGGCCAAGGCCGGCCTGCCGATCGTGGCGTACAACAACCCGATCGACACCAAGGTGGACCTGGTCCCCTCGCTGCTCGCCGACATCCACCGGGACGGCAGCATCGTCGCCGTCAAGGAGTTCAGCGGCGACGTCCGCCGGGCCTACGAGATCGCCGAGCTGGCCCCGGGCCTCGACCTGCTGATCGGCGCCGACGACGTGCTGCTGGAGCTGGCCCTGGCTGGCGCGGTCGGCTGGATCGCCGGCTACCCGAACGCCCTGCCGGAGGCCAGCGCCAAGCTGTTCCACGCCGCCGTCTCGGGTGACCTGGAGACCGCCGTCCCGCTGTACCGCTCGCTGCACTCGCTGCTGCGCTGGGACTCCAAGACCGAGTTCGTCCAGGCCATCAAGCTCTCGATGGACATCGCCGGCCGCCCGGGCGGTCCGGTCCGCCCGCCGCGCTTCCCGCTCTCCCCGGAGATCGAGGCGGCCGTCCGCACCGCGACCGAGAAGGCCATCGCGGCCGGCCTGGTCTGACGTAGCGTCAAGCCCGAGAAGTGACCAGAGGCCGGCTGCGGCGGCAGCCGGCCCTCTCTCCCCGAGGAGATTCCCCCATGCGCAGCCGTCACGTGTTCCACGCCGTGGACTCGCACACCGAGGGCATGCCGACCCGGGTCATCACCGGCGGCTTCGGCACCATCCCCGGGGCCACCATGGCCGAACGCCGGGTGCACTTCCAGCAGCACCTGGACGACTTCCGCACCCTGCTGATGTACGAGCCCCGCGGCCACGCGGCGATGAGCGGTGCGATCCTCCAGCCGCCGACCCGGCCGGACGCCGACTTCGGCGTGCTCTACATCGAGGTCTCCGGCCTGCTGCCGATGTGCGGGCACGGCACCATCGGCGTGGCCACCGTGCTGGTCGAGACCGGCATGGTCCCGGTGGTCGAGCCGGTCACCACCGTCCGGCTGGACACCCCGGCCGGCCTGGTGATCGCCGACGTGCACGTCCAGGACGGCGCGGCCAAGGCCGTGACCATCCGGAACGTGCCCTCCTACTCCGTCGCCCTGGACCAGAAGATCGAGGTCCCCGGCTACGGCGCGGTCTCCTACGACCTGGCCTACGGCGGCAACTTCTACGCCATCCTGCCGCTGGCCGAGTTCGGCATCCCGTTCGAGCGCGAGCGCAAGCAGGAGATCCTGGACGCGGGCCTCGCCATGATGGACGCCATCAACGCGGCCGACCGCCCGGTGCACCCGGAGGACCCGTCCATCCACAGCTGCCACCACGTGCAGCTGCTGGCGCCCGGCTCGACCGCCGAGCACTCGCAGCACGCGATGGCCATCCACCCGGGCTGGTTCGACCGCTCGCCCTGCGGCACCGGCACCTCGGCCCGGATGGCCCAGCTGCACGCCCGCGGCGAGCTCCCGCTCGGCCGGGACTTCCGCAACGACTCCTTCATCGGCACCACCTTCACCGGCCGCCTGGTGGAGGAGACCACGGTGGCCGGCCGCCCGGCCGTGGTCCCGACCGTCACCGGCCGGGCCTGGGTCACCGGCACCGCGCAGTACTTCCTCGACCCGAGCGACCCGTTCCCCGCGGGCTTCCTGCTCTGACCGCGCCGGGCGGGGCGGCCCGGCGTCCGTCCGCGCCGGCCGCTCCCGCCCCGGCCTCCTGACCCACCGTCAAGCCGCCCGACCGCCGTCCGAAAGGCACCCCCGTGATCACCTCGTACAACCCCGCAGACCCGGCCGACCTGGTGGTCGAGGTCGAGAGCCCCGGTGCGGCCGGGGTGACGGCGGCCATCGAGAAGGCCCGGGCCGCCCAGGCCGGGTGGCGGGCGCTCGGTGCGGCGGGCCGCTCCGCCGCGCTGACCAGGGCCGCCGCCGCGATCGAGGCACACGCCGACGAGCTCACCGAGCTGATCGTCCGTGAGGTGGGCAAGCCCGTCGCCGAGGCGCGCGGCGAGGTCGGCCGCACGGTGTCCATCTGGCGCTACTACGCGCAGGCGCCGTTCGCCCCGTCCGGCGAGGTGCACGAGCCTGCCGCCGGCGAGGGCCTGCTGCTCACCCGCCGCCGCCCGTACGGCGTGGCCGGCCTGGTCACCCCGTGGAACTTCCCGCTCGCCATCCCGACCTGGAAGGCCGCCCCGGCCCTCGCGGTCGGCAACGCGGTGGTGCTCAAGCCCGCTCCCGAGGCGACCGCCTGCGCGCTGCGCCTCGCCGAGCTGGCCGACCTGCCCGAGGGCGTGCTGACCATCGTCCCCGGCGGGGCCGAGGAGGGCGCCGCGCTGGTGGCCGGCGCCGACGTGATCTCCTTCACCGGCTCCACCGGCGTCGGCCGGGCCGTGGTGGCCGCCGCCACCGGGCGCGGCGTGCCGGTGCAGGCCGAGATGGGCGGCCTGAACGCCGCCATCGTGCTGCCGGACGCCGACATCGCCCAGGCCGCCGCCCACCTGGCCGCCGCCATCGCCGGCTACGCGGGCCAGAAGTGCACCGCCACCAGCCGGGTGATCGCCGTCGGCGACGCCTACGAGCCGCTGGCCGCGGCGCTGGCCGAGGCGCTCACCGCGATCGCCGCCCCGGGGCCGATCACCGAGGTCTGCGGCCCGGTCATCAACGAGCCCGCGCTGGAGCGCCTCACCACCGCGATCGACTCCGCCGTCGGGGCCGGTGCCACCGCGCTGGCCGGCGGGCACCGGATCGACCGGGACGGCTGGTTCATCGAGCCCACCCTGCTGGAGCAGGTGCCGGCCGAACACCCGCTGCGCACCGAGGAGTTCTTCGGCCCGGTGGCCGTGCTGCTGCCCGCCGCCGACCTGGAGGAGGCCATCGCGGTGGCCAACGACACCGCCCAGAGCCTCTCCACCTCGGTGCACAGCCGCGACCTGGACACCGCACTGGCCGCCGCCGACCGGCTGGACGCCGGCATGGTCCGGGTCAACGCCCCCTCCAGCGGCGTGGACTTCCACCTCCCGTTCAGCGGCGCCAAGGGCGCCGGCTACGGCGCCCGCGAGCAGGGCCAGGCCGTGCTCGACTTCTTCACCGCCCAGCGCACCGTCACCCTGCTCCCCGCCGGGACCGCGCGATGAGCGACGCCCTGACCGTCGACACGGTCGACTACCACACGGCGGGGGAGCCGTTCCGGATCGTCACGGCCGGCCTGCCGGCCGTCCCGGGCGACTCGGTGGCCGAGCGCCGGGCCATCGCGCTCGGGGCCGGCGGCACCGCCACCGACCCCCGGCCGAGCGCGCTGGACACCGTCCGGCAGCTGCTCACCCGCGAGCCCCGCGGCCACGCCGGGATGTACGGCGGCTTCGTGGTGCCGGCCGACGACAGCGAGGCGCACTTCGGCGTGCTGTTCTGGCACAAGGACGGCTACTCCACCGCCTGCGGCCACGGCACCATCGCGCTCGGTGCCTGGGCCGTCGACTCCGGCCTGGTGGAGGCTCCCGAGGACGGCGACGCCCGGGTGCGGATCGACGTGCCCTCCGGCCGGGTGACCGCCACCGTGCACCGCTCCGGCGGCGTCACCACCGGCATCACCTTCCGGAACGTGCCGACCGCCGTCGCGGCCCGGGGCGTCAAGGTGGAGACCTCGCGCGGCACCGTCTCCGTCGACCTCGCGCACTCCGGCGCCTGCTACGCCTCGGTCCGGGCCGCCGACCTCGGCCTCACCGTGACCACCGACCGGCTGCCCGAGCTCACCGCCCTCGGCCGGGAGATCCGGGCCGCCCTGGCGGACCACCCGGCCACCCGGCACGCCGCGGACCCGCTGCTCTCCGGCGTCTACGGGGTGATCCTGCACGAGGACCTGCCCGACACCCCGTCCGGCCCCCACCAGCGCAACGTCACGGTCTTCGCCGACGGCCAGATCGACCGCTCCCCGTGCGGCTCGGGCACCTCCGCCCGGCTCGCCCTGCTGGCCGCCGAGGGCCGGCTGACCGCGGGTCAGGAGCTGCGGCACGAGTCGATCATCGATACGGTGTTCACCGGCCGGCTGGCCGGCGAGCACCCGGACGGGGTGATCACCGAGGTCACCGGCTCCGCCCACCGCACCGGCGAGCACCGCTTCGTGCTCGACCCGGCCGACACCCTCGGGACGGGGTTCCTGCTCTGATGACCGCTCAGCTCCCGTTCGTCCCCCTCACCCTCGGCCCCGCCGAGGCGGTGGACGCGCTCGCCGCCGTCCTGCTGGAGGGCCTCGACGTCGAGGCGGCCCCGGCCCGCAGCAACATCCCCGTCCCGGCGGGCGAGCTGCTGCTGATGCCGGCCGCCTCGGCGCGGTACGCCGGAGTGAAGATCGCCGGGGTGGTCCCGGGCAACGCCGCCCGCGGACTGCCCCGGATCACCGGCAGCTACCTGCTGCTGGACGGTCCGACCCTGCAGCCGGTGGCCCTGCTGGACGGCGTGGCGCTCACCTCGCTGCGCACCCCCGCCGTCACCGCCCTGGCGCTGCGTCAGCTGGCCGAGCCGGACGCCTCGCACCTGGTGCTGTTCGGCACCGGCCCGCAGGCCTTCGCCCACCTGGACGCCCTGCTGGCGATCCGCCCGCTGCGCCGGGTGACCGTGGTCGGGCGCTCGCCCGAGCCGACCGCCGCGCTGGTCTCCTACGCCGCCTCGCTCGGTCTGGCCGCCACGGCCGGGACCGCCGGGGCGGTGGCCGGGGCGGACCTGGTGGTCTGCGCCACCACGGCGCGCGAGCCGCTCTTCGACGGCGCGCTGGTCCCGGCGCACGCCGCCGTGGCCGCCGTCGGCTCGCACGAGCCGGAGGCCCGGGAGGTGGATTCGGTGCTGGTAGAGCGATCCGCGCTGTACGTGGAGTCGCGGGCGGTGGCGCTGCGGGAGGCCGGGGACCTGCTGGTGCCTTCTGTCCCGGCCGACCGGCTTGCTAACCTGTCAGAACTGGTGAACGGCAAGGCAGTTGTCCCCACCGACCGGCCGCGCTTCTTCAAGAGCGTCGGGATGGCCTGGGAGGACCTGGCGGTCGCCTCCGCACAATTTGCTTCGGCCGAACCTAAGTAATTCACAAATCAACGTAACGTGACATTGTACAATGGTGTCCTGCTCAGCCCCCACCGGAGGAACACCATGGCGGACCTCAAGCCCCGCGCACTCATCTCCGTCCAGGAGCGCCTGCGCGACCAGGTCGCCCACGCCCTGCGTGCGGCCCTGATCTCGGGCGAGCTCCGTCCCGGAGTCGTCTACTCGGCCCCCGCGCTCGCCGCCGACTTCGGCGTCTCCGCCACCCCCGTCCGGGAGGCGATGCTCGACCTGGCCCGCGAGGGCCTGGTCGAGGCGGTCCGCAACAAGGGCTTCCGGGTCACCGAGCTGACCGAGCGCGACCTCGACGACTACACCGAGATCCGCGCCCTGATCGAGGTCCCCACGGTGGGCCGGGTCACCCGCACCGCCACCCGCGAGCAGCTGGAGGCCCTCCGCCCGGAGGCCGAGGCCATCGTGGTCGCCGCCCGCAAGCACGACCTGATCGGCTACCTGGAGGCGGACCGCCAGTTCCACCTCTCGCTCCTCGGCCTGGCCGGCAACACCCGCCTGGTCGAGGTGGTCGGCGACCTCCGCAAGCGCTCCCGCCTCTACGGCCTCACCCGCCTCGACCAGCGCGGCGAGCTGGTCTCCTCGGCGGAGGAGCACCTGACCCTGCTCGACCTGATGATCTCCGGCGACGCCGCCGCCGCCGAGCGCTGCATGATGGAGCACCTCGGCCACGTCCGTTCGCTCTGGGCGGCGAACGAGGAGGCCATGGAGGAGCGCCCGGCCCTGCGGCTCGGCGCTCGCTGAATCGGGTGACACCGGCCCGTCTCCCCTCCGGGAGGCGGGCCGGCGGCGTACCGTGCGGCTGTGGATCCGACTCTCCTGCAGGCCGCCGACCTGATCACCGATCGGGTGCCGGGCTTCCGGGCCGAGGTGATCGACAGTCAGATCATGGTGACGCCGCTGCCGGACGGTGGCCATGCGGAACGCCTCACCGATCTCACCCTGACGCTGATCGAGGCCGGGCTGCACGGTGGCGGAACCGTGGTGGTGCAGCGCCTCGCCGTGCGGCTCGTCGGCGGGCCCGCCGACTTCGCGGTCCCGGACCTGGCGGTGGCCGAAGCCGGACTCGTGGACGAGGTCGCCGAGTACAACTGCTACCGGCCCTCGGGCTTCCGGCTGGTCTGCGAGGTCACCTCCGTCAACCCCGCCCTCGACCGGACGGTCAAGCCGCAGGCCTACGCGGCAGCCGGCATCCCGGTCTACCTGATCATCGACCGCGAGCGCGAGCAGGTCGTGCTGCTCACCGACCCGTCCGACGGTGAGTACCGCGTCCACGCGGTGCGGCACCGAGGGCAGACGGTCACGCTGCCCGCGTCCGTCGGTGCGGCCGTCACGCTCTCCGTCGACCTGATGCTCGGCCCGGTCTTGTAGGTCCTCGTCGTTCGCGGCCCGTCTCCTCAGTGGGGAGGCGGGCCGTCGGCGTTCCCGGCCGCGGCCCGCAGGTGGGGCAGGAAGGCGGTGACGGCCGGGGGATCGGTGTGGGTGCGGCGGGTGGCGGTGTGGAGCAGGCGGATCGGGGTGTCGTCGGGGTGGAGCGGGACCAGGGCCAGGTCGGGGCGGGCTGCGGGTGCGGCCAGGGACGGGATCAGGGTGACGCCCAGGCCGGCGGCGACCAGACCGAGTTTGGCCGTCCACTCGGCGACGGTGTACTCGATCCGGGGGTGGAAGCCCTGGCGGAGGCAGGCCGCCAGGAGGGTGGAGCCGGGGTCGCGGTCGGCGGCGATCCACGGGGCGTCGGCGAGGTCGGTGAGGCGCAGCGACGCGCTGGTCGCCTGGGGGTGGCCGGGCGGCAGCGCGACCAGGACCGGGTCGGTGGTCAGCGGGGTGAGGTCGAAGGTGTCGGTGTCGTAGGCGTGGCCGGGGTAGGCGGTGACCACCGCGAGGTCGATCCGGCCGTCGCGGAGGTGGTCCAGGAGGGTGGCCGAGAGGCCCTCGGTGACCGAGACGGCGATGGCGGGGTGAGCGGCCCGGAAGCGAGCCAGGGCGGTGGGGAGCAGCACGGCGTTGGCACTGTCGAAGGAGCCCACCCGGAGGTGGCCGCCGGTCAGTGAGGTGAGGGCGGTGAGCTCGCGGCGGGCGGTGCCGAGCCGGTCGAGGACGGCCTCGGCGTGCGGCAGCAGGGTGCGGCCGTGCTCGGTGAGGCGGACCCCGCGCGGCAGGCGGTCGAACAGCGGCGCGCCGAACTCCCCTTCGAGGGAGGAGATCTGACGGGATATCGCGGACTGGGTGTAGCCCAGCCGTTCGCCGGCCGCCGTGAAGGAGCCGAGGCGGGCGGCGGTGCGGAAGACGTCGAGCCAGGCCATGTCCATCGCGCATGGATAGCATGCGGGACATTCGTTTGTCGCCTGCCGGGCGGCTGCCTACGGTGGACGCCATGGAGAAGATCGCATTCCTCGGGCTGGGCCGGATGGGCCTGCCGATGGCCAGGCGGCTCAAGGACGTTGGCCACGAGCTCCGGGTGTGGAACCGCACCCCGGGCAGGGCGGAGGACCTGGACGCGACGGACGACCCGGTCGAAGCGGTGCGCGGGGCCGGGGTGGTGGTGACGATGCTGGCCGACCGGGTGGCGCTGGCGGAGGTGGCCGGACGGATCGCGGGGGAGCTGACGCCTGGCACGCTCTGGGTGGACATGTCGTCGGTCGGCCCCGAGGCGGTGGCCGAGCTGGCGGGGCAACTCCCTTCCGGCGTCGGCCTGGTGGACGCGCCGGTGCTCGGCAGTGTCGGCCCGGCGGCGAGCGGCGGGCTGACCGTCCTGGCGGGCGGCGCGGCGGTGGACGTGGAGCGGGCCCGGCCGGTGCTGGCCGCGCTCGGCACGGTGGTGCCCTGTGGTGGGCCGGGGAGCGGGGCCGCGCTGAAGGTGGTGGTGATCAGCGCGATCGTCGGGGGAGTCGCGGTGGTCGGCGAGGCGCTGGCGGTGGCCGACGCGTACGGGCTGCCGGCGGAGCTGACGGCTGGGGTGCTGGGGAGCGGCCCGCTGGCCGGTCTGCTGGCCCGGGCCACCAGCATTGAGGCGGACTTCCCGGTCCGGCTCGCCGCGAAGGACGTGGCCTTGGCGGACGGCGGCCGGGTACTGGCGGCGGTGGCCGAGGGGCTCAACTCCCGCCCGGAGCTGGCCGATCGGGACCTGGCCCGGTACGTGGACGCGCTCCGTGCCGAGGTCGTCGCGGCGGCGCGGTAGCCGGGGCGCCGGAGCCCGCCGGGCGGACCCCCGGTCCGACACGGGGCGGAGTCGAGAGGGCCCGCCCGGCGGGAGTGGCGAGGTGAACGGACGGGAGGCCGGCGGGGTGAGTGGCCCGCCGTGCCGATCGGCACCCGACACGGCGAGGCAGACGGCCGGGCCCATGCGGGCGCAGCCGGCGTGCGGCCGGTCGGCGTCATCCAGGCGGGGCGGCCGGGGTACCGGTCCCTTGGTCGGCTTGGACAACACCCAGCCGCCCCAGGATGATTCGCGCTGACCGCGCTGACCGCGCTGACCGCGCTGACCGCGCTGACCGCGCCGGGCCCGCCGCCTGCCGCGCGGCAGGCGGCCGGTGCCGGGCGGCGGGTGTCAGCGCAGGCGGCCGTCGTGCATCTCCAGGACCCGGTCGACCCGGCCGAGCAGGTCGCGGTCGTGGGTGACCATGACGGTCGCGGTGCGGTGCTCACGGGTCACGGCGGCGAGCAACTCGACGATCTGGGCGCCGCGTTCGTGGTCCAGCGCGGAGGTGGGTTCGTCCACCAGCAGCACCGAGGGGGAGCCGAACAGCGCGCGGGCGATGTTCACCCGCTGGCGCTCGCCGCCGGAGAGCTGGTGCGGGCGGCGGCGCTGCTTGGCCGGGTCCAGGCCGACCGAGGCGAGCAGCGCCTCGGCTCGGGCCCGGGCGGCCCGCACCGACCCGCCCCGGACGGATTCCAGCACCAGCAGCTGCTCCACGGCGGTCAGCGAGGCCAGCAGGTTGGACTGCTGGAAGACGATGCCCAGCCGCTCCCGGCGCAGCGCCGCCCGGGCCTTCTCGCCCAGCGCGCCGACCTCCTGACCGTCTATCAGCACCCGCCCCGAATCCGGCCGCAGCAGCGTCGCGGCCACCGCCAGCAGCGAGGACTTCCCGGAGCCGGAGGGCCCTGCGATGGCGGTGAACTCACCGGGGGCGACGGCCAGCGAGACGTTGTCCAGGGCGGTCAGCCGGGCCTCGCCGTCGGGGTAGGTGAGGGTGACGGACTCCAGCGCGAGGCCGGTCCGGACGGTGGTGACGGGGGAGGCGGGGGAGGCGGAGGTGGTCATCGGTTGGCTCCCAGGGCGGCCAGCGGGTCGACGGAGGTGATGCGGCGGACGGCGAGCACGGCCCCGAGCAGGCCGAGCAGCACCATCGCGCTGACGGGGACGAAGACGCTCAGGAAGCCGACGTCGAAGGGCACCGCCGAGGCCGCGAACAGCCCGCCGATCCCGCCGAGCACCCCGCCCAGCAGCGCCCCGCCGAGCAGCACGGCCGCCGCCTGCGCGAGCGCGTCCCGCACCAGGTAGGCGCTGCTCGCGCCGACCGCCTTGAGCACCGCGATGTCCGGCTTGCGCTGCACCGTCCAGACGGTGAAGAAGGCCCCGACCACCAGCGCGCTCACCGCGAACAGGAAGCCCTGGATCATCTGGAGCGAACCCTGCTCGGCCGCGTGCCCGTTGATCCCGGCCAGCGCGTCCGCGCGGGAGACCGTCTCGGTGCCCTGGGCCGCGTCCACCGCCGAGAGGTCGGTGCCCCCGGCCACCTCCAGGGCGAGTGCGGTCGGCTGGGCCTGGCTGCCGGTCCGCTCCCAGGTGGGCACGGTGGTCCACACCGTGGGGGCGTGGCCGAAGGACCGGGCCTCCGTGATGCCGGAGACGGTCACCTCGACCGGGCCGAGCCGCACCTGCTGGCCCACCGTCAGGTGGTACTCCTCGGCGGCGTCCGAGCCGACCGCGATCTGACCGTCCGTCGGGTACGCGCCGGACTCCAGCGGCGGCAGCAGCGCGCCCGGTGCCCCGACCACGCTCACCGAGGCGGCGGCCGCGCTGCCGGTCAGCCGGGTCATCGAGATGCCCAGCGGGTGCACGGCCTTCACCCCGGGGGCGGCGGCCACCGCGGCGGCCTGGGCGGGCGAGACGGTGGAGTTGCTGAACGAGACGGTGGGCGCCGCCCCGGCCGGAGCGCCGAAGACGATCCGGTCGGCCGGCAGCTCGGCCACCGTCGAGGCGGCGGCGGAGGCCAGCCCGCCGGTCAGGCCGTAGAGGAAGACGACCAGGGTGGTTATCAGGGTGACCACCGCGCCCATCAGGGCGAACCGGCCCTTGGCGAAACGGATGTCCCGTAGTGCGACGAACACGGTGACCTCTCGGGGGAGGAGCGGACTTCTGCAGACTCCTCCACCCTGTCGGCGCGGGCGCCGCGTTCCATCAGGGAGAGGAGGGGGAGTCCACTCCTGCGGGGGATGCACCCGGGAATCCATCGAACGGTTGATGCCGTGGCGGCCGGAGCCCCGCCCGGCACCCCGTACTCTCGGAAGGCGTGACTGCCGACCGACCCCACACCGGGACGACGCCCGCGCTGCGGCTGATGAACCTCGCCCTGCACGGGCTGTTCCTCGCCCTGCTGGTGGTGCTGCTCGCCCGGGGTCTGGCGGTCGGCAACCTCGGGCCCGGCGCCGTGGTCACCGCGATGCTGCTGGCCGCCGTCTACCTGGGCGGTGGCGCGGTGGAGTCGGTCCGCACCAGCCGGCTCCGGGCCGGGGTCTGGTTCGGTGCGGTGCTGCTGCTCTGGATCGGGCTGACGCTCCAGCACCCCGAGTTCTGCTACCTGGCCTTCCCGCTGTACTTCGTCTGCCTGCACCTGATGCCGACCCGCTGGGCCGTGCTCGCGGTGGCCGCGCTGACCGCCGTGGTGGTCGCCGCCCAGGCCGGGACGGAGGGCGGGCTGACCACCGCCAAGGTGCTCGGCCCGGTGGCCGGCTCGGTGGTCGCGCTGCTCACCGCCTACGGCTACGCGGCGCTCTACCGGGAGAGCCGGGAGAAGCAGCGGCTGATCGACGACCTGGTCCGGGCCCGGGACGAGCTGGCCGCCACCCAGCGCGAGGCCGGTCGGCTGGCCGAGCGCCAGCGGCTGGCCCGGGAGATCCACGACACCCTGGCGCAGGGCCTGTCCAGCATCGTGCTGCTCGCGCGCTCGGCGGAGTCGGCCCTGCCGGAGGGCGCCGGGACGGCGCGGGAGCGGATCGCCGAGGTCGGGGCCACCGCCTCGGCGAACCTCGCGGAGGCCCGCCGCTTCGTCCAGGCGCTCACCCCGCCCGCACTGGACGACGCCACCCTGTGCGAGGCGCTGCGCCGGCTGACGGCCGGTCAGGGCGCCGCCTTCCACCTGGACGGCGAGCCCTACCCGCTGCCGGTGGAGGCCGAGGTGGCACTGCTGCGGCTGACCCAGGAGGCGCTGGGCAACGCGGTCCGGCACGCCGGGGCCCGGGCGGTGGCGGTGACCCTGACCTACCTGGACGACGAGGTGACGCTGGACGTGTTCGACGACGGGGTGGGCTTCGACCCGCTGGCCCTGCCCGGGCCCGGGCGGGCCCGGTTCGGGCTGCACGGGATGCGGGAGCGGATCGCGGCGCTCGGCGGCAGCCTGACGGTGGAGTCGGCCCCCGGGGAGGGCACGGTGGTGGCGGTGTCGCTGCCGCTGCGGGCGATCGAGGCGGCGGAGACCGTGATGCGGGAGGCCCCGCAGGGCGGGTCCCGGCGGGCGGACACCGGACGGGCGGACACCCGACGGACGGAGACCCCGCAGGTGGAGGCGCTGTGATCAGGGTGCTGCTGGTGGACGACCATCCGGTGGTGCGGCGCGGGCTGCGGGCGATGGTGGACGAGCTGGAGGAGCTGGCGGCGGTCGGCGAGGCGGCCGACGGGGCCGAGGCGCTCCGGGTGCTGGAGGAGCTGGCGGCGGCCGGGGAGGCCCGGCCCGACGTGGTGCTGATGGACCTTCAGATGGGCACCGGCATGCACGGCGTGGAGGCCACCCGGCGGATCACCGCGCTGCCGGACCCGCCGGCGGTGCTGATCCTGACCACCTACAGCACCGACGCGGACATCCTGGCGGCGGTCGAGGCCGGGGCGACGGGGTACCTGCTGAAGGACGCGCCGCCGGAGGAACTGGTGGCGGCGGTCCGGGCCGCCGCGCGCGGGGAGACGGTGCTGGCGCCGCCGGTCGCGGCGCGGCTGCTGGGGCGGGTGCGGGCCGGGCGGCCGACGCTGTCGCCCCGGGAGGCGGAGATCCTCCAACTGCTGGCGGAGGGGCTGGCGAACCGGCAGATCGCCAAGCGGCTGTTCATCAGCGAGGCGACGGTGAAGACCCACCTGGTGCACATCTACGACAAGTTGGGCGTGGACAGCCGGACGGCGGCGATCGCCTCGGGCCTGGCCAGCGGGCTGATCCGGCCCTGAGGCCGGAGGCTCCGCGGGCCGACGGTGCAGCCACTACGGTGAGGGCATGAGGCTTCCGTCGATCATCGCCGCTCCCATGGCCGGGGGCGGGTCCACGCCCGCCCTGGTGGCCGCCGTCAACGAGGGGGGCGGGCTGGGGTTCCTGGCCGCCGGGTACAAGGGGGCGGAGCTCCTCGGGGAGCAGATCGCCGAGACCCGGAAGCTGACGGACCGTCCGTTCGGGGTGAACCTCTTCGTGCCCGGGGAGCCGTCCGATCCCTCGGTGGTCGCGGCCTACCGGGACGTCCTGCGGCCGGAGGCGGCACGCCACGGGGTGGCGCTGCCGGAGCTCACCGGGCCGGACCGGGACGGGTGGGAGGAGAAGACCGCGCTGCTGCTGGCCGATCCGGTGCCGGTGCTCTCGTACACCCTCGGGCTGCCGGGTGCGGCCGAGGCGGCGGCGTTCCGGGCGGCGGGCAGCTACCAGGTGGCCACCGTCACCACGGTGGCGGAGGCCCGTGCGGCGGCGGCGCTCGGGATGGACGCGCTCTGCGTGCAGGGGCCGGAGGCGGGTGGCCACCGGGGCACCCACCGGGCGGACGCGGAGCCGGGCACGACCGCGCTGCCCGAGCTCCTCCGGGAGATCGCCGCCGTCGGTCTGCCGATGATCGCGGCCGGCGGGCTGGCCGACGGGCCGTCACTGGCGGCCGTGCGGCGGGCCGGTGCGGTGGCGGCGCAGATCGGGACGGCGTACCTGCTCGCCGACGAGTCGGGGGCGAACGCGCCCTACCGCCGGGCGCTCGCCGAGCACCCGGGCCCGACCACCGTCACCCGGGCCTTCACCGGCCGCCCGGCCCGCGCCCTGCGGAACGCCTTCGTCGACCGCTACGGCCCGCAGGCCCCGGTCGGCTACCCGGAGGTGCACCACCTGACCGCCCCGCTGCGGGCCGCCGCCACCGCCCGTGGCGACGCGGAGGCGATGCACCTGTGGGCCGGCACCGCCCACCGTCTGGCCCGGCCCGGCCGGGCGGCCGACCTCACCCGGGAGTTTGTCGCGGCCTTCGAGGCGGCGGGCGGGACGGTCTGACGGGGTGTCACCGGCGGTCGGGTGCTTGCGCGGGGTGCCGGGGCTCGGTCGGGGCATTGCGTCGGTGCGGGGGTCTGCGCGGTTTCGGCGGTGTGCGGGTGCTGTTCCGGGGCCGGTCGGGTCTTCGCGTCAGGTGGTCGGTCCGCTGCGGTGCCGGGATGTCGTGCGGCCGGGTGCTCGCGTGGGGTGCCGGGGGTCTGCTTGGGTTTCGGCGGCGTTGCGTGGTGGTGTGCGGGGGCTGTTCCGGGGCCGGGTCTTCGCGTCGCGCGGGTCGGTCCGCTGCGGTGCCGGGATGTCGTGTGGCCGGGTGCTCGTGCGGGGCGCCAGGGCCCGGTCGGGGCGACCGTCGGCGTGCGGGGCCGCCCCCGGCGGGGTGAGTGGCAGTCAGAGGACCTCGCGGTAGTAGGCGATCTTGTCGCGGATCGCCTGCTGCTGGCGCCGCAGCTCCCGGATCTGCTGCTCCACCTGTTCGTCGTGCGCCTCCAGCACCGCCAGCCGCTCCGCCACCGTGGCGTCGCCGGAGCGGACCAGCTCGGCGTAGGAGAGCATGTCGGCGATCGGCATCCCGGTGTCCCGCAGGCAGCGGAGCACGCCGAGCCAGGCCAGGTCGTGCGGGGTGAAGCGGCGGTGGCCGCTGGCCGAGCGGCGGACCTCGCCGAGTAGGCCGACCCGTTCGTAGTAGCGCAGGGTGTCGAGACTGAACCCCGACTCGGCCACCGCCTGAGCCGGGGTCAGTTCGACCTCGTGGTCCGTCGACACGTCCGTCGATGCGCCGGTCGAAACGTCCGTCGAAGCATTCGTCACGGAGCCATCATGGCAAGCCGGCTCAGCCCAGCAGACTGCCCATCCACTCCTCGATACCGGCCACCGAGCGCGGCAGCGCGCCCGACATCAGCCGGGCCCCGTCCGAGGTGATGACCAGGTCGTCCTCGATCCGGACGCCGATGCCGCGCAGCTCGGCGGGGAGCGTCTCGTCGTCGGGCTGGAGGTAGAGGCCGGGCTCGACGGTGAGCACCTGGCCCTCCTCCAGCTTGCCGTCGAGGTACGTCTCGGCCCGGGCCTTGGCACAGTCGTGGACGTCCAGGCCGAGCATGTGGCCGCTGGAGCAGAGGGTGTAGCGGCGGAACAGGCCGCTGTCCTCCTGCATCGCCTCGTCGGCGCTGATCTTGAGGACGCCCCAGTCGGCCAGGCCCTCGGCGATCACCCGCATGCCGGCCCGGTGGAAGTCGCGGAAGCTGGCGCCCGGCTTGAGGGTGGCGATGCCGGCGTCCTGGGCGGCGAGCACCAGCTCGTAGACCTGACGCTGGATCGGGGAGAAGGTGCCGCTGAGCGGCAGGGTGCGGGTGATGTCGGCGGTGTAGAGCGAGTCGGTCTCGACGCCGGCGTCCAGCAGCAGCAGCTTGGACGGGTCGAGGGCGCCGTCGTTGCGGATCCAGTGCAGCACGCAGGCGTGCGCGCCGGAGGCGACGATGGTGTCGTAGCCGGTGCCGTTGCCCTCGGCGCGGGCCCGGAGGTTGAAGGTGCCCTCCAGCCAGCGCTCGCCGCGGCCGTGCTTGAGCGCGTACGGGAGCGCCCGGACGACGTCCTCGAAGCCGGCGGTGGTGAGGTCCACCGAGAGCTGGAGCTGGCCGACCTCCCAGCTGTCCTTGATCAGGCGCAGTTCGGAGAGGGTGGCGGCGAGCTGCGTGTCGGCGGCGGTCGGCAGCAGGGCGTCGAGCAGCGGGTCGACACCGCCGAGCAGGCGGGTCGGCACCTGAGTGCCCGTCAGCAGGTCCTCCAGCGCGTCCAGGTGGGCGGCGCGGATGCCGGTGAGCCGGGCGGCCTCGTCCAGGTCGGGGCGGCGGCCGACCCAGAACTCGCCGTACCGGCGGTCGCGGTAGAACTCGGAGCCGTACGGGCCCTCGCCGCCGCGCGGGGAGCGCGGGCGCAGGTAGAGCACCGGCTCGCCGTCGGGCTCGACCACCAGGACGTGGCCGACCTGCTCCTCGCCGGTGAGGCCGGTGAGCCAGGCGTAGGCGCTGTGCGGGCGGAAGCGGTAGTCGCAGTCGTTGCTCCGGACCTTCAACTGGCCGGCCGGGACGACCAGGCGCTCGCCGGGGAAGGCGGCGGCCAGTCTGGCCCGGCGGGCCGGCATGAAGTCGTGACCGGCCACCCGGTCGGTGGCGGGCAGTGGGGTGGCCGCCCACCCGGTGCCCATGAAGGCGTCCAGGGCGGGGGAGACGGGCAGGTCGTGGCTGCCGGTGTTGAGGGGGCGTGGGTCGGTCACGGCTGCGGCTCCTTCGCCGAACTGGACGGTGCTGGTGCTGTTCCACGCACGGGGTCGACGTGCGGTGTTGCCTGGCGCGGGTGGGGAGTTGAGGGACAGGAGGGACACAGCTCGGTAACGGCCCGCTCCATCCCTTGCCAGTGCAATTTCACATTACTATGTTACGGGTCACACCATGGAGCGGCTAGACCCCGGCGGGCAGCTCTCCTGGCGGCCCCGGATCAGCCCCGGGGCGGACCAAGGCCGCAACTGTGGCCTTCCACTGCGGAGTTGCACATGACCAGGCGCATTCACGCCGTTCTCGCGACGGCGATCACGGCAGCACTCACCCTCGGCCTCGGGGCCTGTTCGAGCACCGGCTCGTCCTCGGACGACACCGACAAGCCCGTCGTGACCGAGGGCAACGGGATCATCGGCGGCACCCCGGTCAAGGGCGGCACCCTGAACCTGCTGTCGAACACCGACTTCGACCAGCTGGACCCCACCCGCAACTGGACCATGCCGGTGATGGACTTCGGCGTCCGGGTGCTCTACCGCACCCTCACCACCTTCAAGGCGGCGCCCGGCGCCGAGGGCCTGAAGATCGAGCCGGACCTGGCCACCGACCTCGGCCAGTCCAGCGACGGCGGCAAGACCTGGACCTTCAAGCTGAAGGACGGCCTCAAGTACGAGGACGGCACCCCGATCGTCGCCGACGACATCAAGTACAACGTCGAGCGCTCCTACTCGCCGGAGCTCCCCGGCGGCCCGGACTACGCCCGGGTCTACCTGAACGCGCCCGACGACTACAAGGGTCCGCTGGCCGGCCAGCGTCTGGGCAAGGAGTCCATCGAGGTCCCGGACGAGAAGACCATCATCTTCCACCTCAAGCGCCCGGTCGCCGAGTTCGGCTACACCGTGACGCTGCCGACCTTCTCCCCGGTGCCGAAGGCCAAGGAGGCGGGCGCGAACTACAGCAACCACCCGGTCTCGTCCGGCCCGTACAAGATCGAGTCGTACGACCGCGGCAAGCGCATGGTGCTGGTCCGCAACACCTTCTGGGACGAGAAGACCGACACCGTCCGCAAGGCGTACCCGGACAAGATCGTCGTCGACCAGACCCTCAAGGGCACCGGTGTCGCCGAGCGCCTGATCGCCGACCAGGGGGACGACCAGAGCGCGCTCTCCTACGTCGACCTGGTGGCCTCCAAGATCAGTGAGGTGCTGACCAACCCCGCGCTGAAGTCCCGGCTGATCTCCGAGAACGCGGGCTGCACCACCTCGCTGCAGATGGACAACAGCAAGGCCCCGTTCAACGACCCCAAGGTCCGCCTCGCGATGCAGTACGCGGTGGACAAGGAGGCGTTCCAGGCGGCGCAGGGCGGACCGGCCTTCGTCGACATCGCCACCACCTACCTGCCGCCGGTGCTCACCGACGGCAAGACGGTCGACCACTTCAAGATCGCGCCGGGCGGCGACCCGGAGAAGGCCAAGGCCCTGCTGGCCGAGGCGGGCCAGGCGGCCGGCTTCAAGACCGAGCTGACCACCTCCACCGGTGGTAAGCAGCAGGCCGAGGCCATCCAGGCCGCGCTGAAGAAGGTCAACGTCGACGTCACCATCAACGTGGTGGACCCGACCGCGGTGAACTCCATCGTCGGTGACAAGACCAAGCAGACCGGTCTGTCGATCAGCGGCTGGTGCCCCGACTACCCGTCGGCCGCCACCTTCCTGCCGATGATCTACGACGGCAAGATCATCAAGGACAAGGGCAACTTCGGCAACGTCACCCGCTTCAACGACCCGGCCACCAATGCCGAGTTGGAGCGCATCGCCGGCCTGAGCGACATCGCCGAGGCGAACAAGGCGTGGCTCGCGCTGGACTCCTCGATCATGGAGAAGTCGCCCGCCGTGCCGCTGGCCTGGGCCAAGAAGCCGCTGCTGGTCGGCTCGAACATCGCCGGTGCCTTCGCCCACCCGGTGTGGGCCGGCCAGGTCGACTACGCCGTCATCGGCCTGAAGTCCGTCAAGTAACCGGGAGTCCCGCATGACCGCCCCGCTCTCTCCGTCCCGGGCCGGCGCCGACGGCGCCGACGGGACCGGGGGAGCGGGGGCGGCGGCCAGTCCCGCTGCCCCCGCCTCCACCAAAGCCCAACTCCCGGCCTCCCCTTGGCGGTTGGCCTGGCAGCGGCTGCGCCGCCAGAAGGCCGCGCTGACCGGCTTCGGCATCATCCTGTTCTTCGTCCTGGTCGCGCTGCTCGCCCCGGTCATCACCGCGATCAGCGGCCACGGCCCGGCGGACACCGACAAGAAGGCGATCAACTCCTACCTGGGCGGCCTGCCCAAGGGCGACTTCGGCGGCATCAGCCCCGACCACTGGCTGGGCGTCGAGCCCGGCCTGGGCCGGGACATCTTCGCCCGGCTGCTCTACGGCGCCCAGATCAGCCTGCTGGTGGCCTTCGCCTCGGCCGCGCTGATCACCGTGATCGGGGTGACCCTCGGCATCCTGGCCGGCTACTTCGGCGGCCGGGTGGACACCGTGATCAGCCGGTTCATGGACGTGATGATGTCCTTCCCCACCCTGATCTTCATGATCGCGCTGCTCTCGGTCGCCCGGGACGTCAACCGGGTGTTCCTGCTGATCGTCGTGATGGGCGTGTTCAGCTGGCCCTACATCGCCCGCGTGATCCGGGCCCAGACGCTCTCGCTCAAGCACCGCGAGTACGTCGAGGCGGCCCGGGCCAGCGGCACCAGCTCGTCGCGCATCCTGGCCACCGAGATCCTCCCCAACCTCTCCGGCACGATCATCGTCTACGTCACGCTGGCCATCCCGGGCCTGATCGGCACCGAGGCCGCCCTCACCTTCCTGGGTGTCGGCGTCCGGCCGCCCACGCCGTCCTGGGGCCAGATGATCGCGGACTCGGTGCCGTACTACAAGGTCGACCCGATGTTCTTCATCCTGCCGAGCGCCTGCCTCTTCCTGGTCGTCCTCGGCTTCACCCTGATCGGTGACGCCCTGCGCGACGCCCTGGACCCGAAGGGCGGCAAGGCGTGATCTGGTTCCTGATCCGCCGTCTGGTCGGCATCGTCGCCACCCTGTTGGTGATCTGCGCCCTGACCTTCGCGGTGTTCTACCTCTTCCCGGCCGACCCGGCCGCGCAGTTCTGCGGCAAGGACTGCTCCGCCGAGCGGATCGAGCTGGTCCGCCAGCAGCTCGGCCTGAGCGATCCGCTGATCGTCCAGTTCGGCCGCTACCTGGTCGGCATCTTCGCCGGCCAGACCATGGGCACCGGCCAGTACGCGGTCCAGTGCGACTTCCCGTGCTTCGGCTACTCCTTCCAGAGCGCCCAGCCGGTCTGGGACCTGATGATGGACCGCTTCCCGGTCAGCGCCTCGCTCGCCCTGGGGGCGGCGGTCTGCTGGCTGGCCCTGGGCGTCTCGGCCGGCGTGGTCTCCGCCCTCAAGCGGAACACCTGGATCGACCGCACCGTGATGGTGGCCACCATCGGCATCGCCGCGCTGCCGGTCTACTTCACCGCGATGATCCTGCTCTACCTGGTGGTCTCGGTGCTCGGCCTGATGGAGCTGCCCCGGTACGTCGCCTTCGGCGAGGACCCGGTCGGCTGGCTGCGCAACCTGATCCTGCCCTGGATCACGCTGGCCCTGCTGTCGGCCGCGCTCTACGCCCGGATGACCCGGAACTCGGTCATCGAGACCATGGCCGAGCCCTTCGTGCGCACCGCCCGGGCCAAGGGCCTGAAGGAGCGCCGGGTGGTCGGGCGGCACGGGCTGCGGCCCGCGCTCACCCCGGTGGCCACCATGCTCGGCCTGGACCTCGGCGGCCTGCTGGCCGGGGCGCTCATCACCGAGCAGCTGTTCAGCCTGCCGGGCGTCGGCAAGCTGTTCGCGGACTCGCTCAACAAGTCCGACCAGCCGGTCATCATGGGCGTCACCCTGCTGGCCTCGTTCTTCATCGTCAGCTCCAACCTCATCGTTGACCTGCTCTACGCCTGGATCGACCCGAGGGCGAGGCTCTCATGACCACACTGCTCGAAGTCTCGAACCTCGAGGTCGAGTTCAACACCGCCGAGGGCGTCGTCAAGGCGATCAAGGGCGTCGACTTCTCGGTCGAGCGCGGCCGGACGCTGGGCATCGTCGGCGAGTCCGGCTCCGGCAAGTCGGTCAGCTCGCTGGCCGTCATGGGCCTGCACCGGGGCGCCAAGGTCACCGGTTCGGTGAAGTTCGAGGGCACCGAGCTGATCGGCGCCCCCGAGGAGACCGTGCGCAAGCTGCGCGGCCGGCGGATGGCGATGGTCTTCCAGGACGCGCTGACCTCGCTGCACCCCTACTTCACCATCGGCGACCAGATCGCCGAGGCGTACCGGGAGCACTTCGGCGCCTCCAAGAAGGTCGCCTGGGCCCGGGCCGTCGAGGTGCTGGGCGACGTGGGCATCCCCGAGCCGGCCCGCCGGGCCGGGGAGCACCCGCACCAGTTCTCCGGCGGCATGCGCCAGCGCGCGATGATCGCGCTCGCGCTCTCCTGCGAGCCGGACCTGATCATCGCGGACGAGCCCACCACGGCGCTGGACGTCACCGTCCAGGCCCAGGTGCTGGAGCTGCTGATGAAGCTCCAACAGGACCGCGGGCTGGGCGTGGTGATGATCACTCACGACCTGGGCGTGATCGCCCGGGTGGCCGACGAGGTGCTGGTGATGTACGGCGGCGCCGCCGCCGAACAGGCCCCCGCCGACACCCTGTTCACCAACCCCCGGCACCCGTACACCCTGGGGCTGCTGGACTCGCTGCCCCGGCTGGACGCGCCGGAGGGTGAGGCCCTGCGCTCCATCCCGGGCTCGCCGCCCTCGCTGCTCAACCCGCCGCCGGGCTGCGCCTTCCAACCGCGCTGCCAGGTCTACGCGGAGAGCCCCAGCGAGCTCTGCACCGACGGCCGGCCGGCCCTGCGCCTGGTCGCCCCGGAGCACCGCAACGCCTGCGTCCGCGACCAGGCCGACCCGAAGGGGGTGACCGCATGACCACCGAAGTGACCGCCGGCGTCACCACCGAGACCATCCTGACGGTCGACGACCTCGGCATGACCTTCCCCGCCCCGCGCTCCGGTATCCGGCGCGGCGCCGGGATCAAGGCGGTGGACGGCGTCAGCTTCGACGTCCGGGCCGGGGAGACCCTCGGTCTGGTCGGCGAGTCCGGCTGCGGCAAGTCCACCACCGGGCGGATGCTGGTCCGGCTGCTGGACCCGACGGCGGGCCGGGTGGCGTTCCAGGGCAAGGACATCACCCGCACCGGGCAGCGTGAACTCCGCCCGCTGCGCAGCAAGTTGCAGATGATCTTCCAGGACCCGTTCGCCTCGCTGAACCCGCGGCAGACCGTCCAGCAGATCATCTCCGCCCCGCTGCGTGCCCAGGGCAACTCCACCGCGGCCATCCAGCGCGAGGTGCGCGAGCTGACCCAGCTGGTCGGCCTCGCTCCCGAGCACCTGGACCGCTACCCGCACCAGTTCTCCGGCGGTCAGGCCCAGCGCATCGGCATCGCCCGTGCCCTGGCCACCCGCCCGGAGCTGGTGGTGGCGGACGAGCCGGTCTCCGCACTGGACGTCTCCATCCAGGCGCAGATCGTCGGCCTGATGGAGCGGCTCCAGCGCGAGCTGGGCGTGGCCTATGTGTTCATCGCGCACGACCTGGCGGTGGTCAAGCACATCAGCCACCGGGTCGCGGTGATGTACCTCGGGCGGATCGTCGAGATCGGCGAGAAGCGGGACGTCTACGACAACCCCGCCCACCCGTACACCAAGGCGCTGCTCTCGGCGGTGCCGCTGCCCGACCCGGCCGCCGAGCGGCGCCGGGAGCGGATCGTGCTGCTCGGTGACCCGCCGAGCCCGGCCAACCCGCCGAGCGGCTGCACCTTCCACCCGCGCTGCCCCAAGGTCCAGGAGATCTGCCGCACCGAACGGCCGCTGCTCCGGATCACCGCGGTCGGCGGTGGCCGGCAGGCCGCCTGCCACTTCCCCGAGGCGTGAGAGCGCCCCGGCACCCCGGGGGCTGACCCCGCGTCAGCACCCCGGCGACCCCCGGCCCGCGCCGTCGTCGTCCTCCCCATGAGGCGGCGGCGCGGGGCAGGGCGCGGGGCCGTCCCCGGACAGCCCCCTGCCCCGGCATCCCGTCCGCGTCGGCACCCCGTCCGTACCGGACACCCCGGCCCGCCCGGAGGCACCGGCCCGTCCGGCCCCACCCGAACAGGCCCGCCCTTCCCGCGCGGACGTCCGCCCCACCTCCACCCCCCACTGGAGCCCCCGTGCGAAACCCCTCCCCCCGAACGGCGCGCACCGCGCCGCTCGCGGCCGCCCTGGCCGCGACCCTCACACTTCCGGCCGTGCAGTCGGTCCGGGCGGCCACCCCGGCCGCCGTCCTGGCCGGCACTTCCGACCGCACCTGCGAGGGCCCCCTGCGCAGGTGACCCAGACCCCCGGTCGGACGTGGCGGGGAACCGTGACGGCGGGCCACGTCCGGCCGGGTCCAACCCAACGACTCCCGCGCGGTGCGGCCGTTCCTTCCGCTTCCGCGGTCGCCCCGCGCGGGTACCACGAAAGGCAGCCACAGACGTGACCCAGGCCCCACAGCCGCTCAGCTGGGACGGCAGTGCCCACCCCTCCGGCCGCACCGAGACGCTGGCCGAGATCGACCTCGGTCTGCCCGGGGTCCGGGCCAGAGCCGTCGCGGTCGGTGCCGGCCACCTGGCCGTGCGGGTGCTCCCGCAGGCCGAGCCGGGCGTGGTGATCGTCGAGGTCACGCCCGAACTGCCCGACGACGAGCAGCCGGTGCGCACCCGGATCGAGTGGCGGCTGCCCTGCACGGGTGCCACCGGGTACTGGACCCCGCTCAGCGGCACCCGCTGGCTGCCGCCCTCCTGGGCGCTGCCCCGGATCGCCTCGCTGCCCAAGGGCGCCCCGGTCGGCAGCCTGGTCGGCACCGCCGACGCCGCGCTGTGCACCTTCGCGGTCGGCGAGACGGTGCTCCCGGTCTCGATCGGCGAGGGGGCGGTCGAGGAGACCGGCGACTTCAGCTTCTGGGTCGAGCACGAGGGCCCGCTCCGGCTCCGCCTCGACCTGAGCGGCCGTCACTTCGCCGACACCGTCCGGGACTGCGCCGCCTGGTGGGCCGAGTCGCTGCCCGCCTCCACGGTGCCGGACGCCGCCTTCGACCCGATCTTCTGCACCTGGTACGCGCTCCACCTGACCATCACCGCCCCCGAGGTGGAGCGGCTGGCCGCGCTGGCCGCCCCGCTCGGCTTCGGCGCGCTGATCGTGGACGACGGCTGGCAGACCGACGAGGTGGGCCGCTCCTACGCCACCACCGGGGACTGGCAGCCCGCCCCGGTGGGCTTCCCGGACTTCGCCGAGCACGTCGCCCGGATCCGCAAGCTGGGCCTCAACTACCTGCTCTGGCACGCCCTGCCGTTCCTCGGCGACCGCAGTGCGGCCCAGGCGGAGCTGGCCCCGCACACCCTGGCGCACCTGCCGATGCTGGAGACCTCGGTGCTGGACCCGCGCAGCCCGCTGGTCCGGGCCCACCAGGTCGAGCGGCTGGCGGCGGCGGTCGAGCAGCACGGGGTGGACGGGCTGAAGATCGACTTCATCGACACCTTCATGCGCGAGGCCACCACGGCCTCGCCCGACCCGGACTGCACCGAGGTCGCCGAGGGCGTCCGCCGCCTGCTGGCGGAGCTGGACACCCGGCTGCGGGCCACCCGCCCCGAGGTGCTGATCGAGCACCGCCAGCAGTACATGGGCCCCGGCCTGTGGCCGTACGCCACCATGGTCCGGGCCACCGACTGCCCGCACAACGTGACCGAGAACCGGGTCCGCTGCGCCGACCTGCGGCTGACCGCCGGCCCGCTGGCGGTGCACGCCGACCCGATCACCTGGCACCCGGAGGAGGCCCCCGAGCAGATCGCGGTCTTCCTGATCGCCTCGCTGTTCGCCACCGCCCAGGTCTCGGTGGACCTGGCCGCGCAGAGCCCGGAGCAGTCGGCCGCCGTGCGGTTCTGGCTCTCCGTCATGCGCGAGCACCGGGACCTGCTCCAGCGGTCCGGCTTCCGGCCGCACCGCCCGGAGCTCGGTTACCCGCTGATCGAGGCCCGCAGCGGCGCCGCGCTGGCCTTCGGTCGGTACGCCGCGCTGCCGGTGAAGGTCACCGGGGAGTGGGACTCGCTGCTGCTGGCCAACGCCGAGGCGGACACCCTGGTCCGGCTGGTCTTCGACCGGGTGCCGGGGCGCTTCTCGCTGCTGGTGCAGGACGCGCTCGGCGGCACGGTGGCGCAGTCCACGGCCTCGGTGGACGGCACCGAGTTCACCGTGCACGTGCCGCTCGGCGGTCTGCTGACGCTCGGTCGGGACTGACCGGTCGTTCGGCGGCCCGGTCGTTCGGCGGCCCGGTTCGGAGGGTGGGGGTCCTCCGAACCGGGCCGTCCCCCGTGGCCCACCGGGCGCAGTGGTGCCTCCGCCCGGTGGACACCCCTGGGCACCAGGCGGATCCGGCGGAGGGAACCGCGAGCAGCGGGATCCGCCTGGTGAGCTCGTGCCCCAGACGTTACGCGCGCCGCCGCCGGGGCCGATACCGCACGAGTGCACGGTGACCGGCCCCCGGCCTGTCACCCCTGCACGGTCGGCTCCGGCCCCGGCGGTCGAGGGCTGTCCGGTCGGCCACCGCCCGGTCGGCCACCGCCCGGTCGGCCGCTGCCTGGTCGGCCGCTGCCTGGTCGGCCACTCCCTGGTCGGCCACCGCCTGGTCAGCCGTTGTCCTCCACGGTGCGAGCCGGCTGCGGGTCCGTCAGCCGTGGTTCGGGGGAGGGGGCTCGGCCGGCCGGGGCTCCGGCAGGGTCAGCTCGCCGAGCGCGGCGAAGGCCAGCACCACCTCGTACACCCCGCCGCCGCCGGACAACAGCTGACGCTGCAACAGCCGCTCGGCGGCCCGCAGGTGCTCCCGGACGGTCTGCGGGTGCAGCCCCAGCTCCCCGGCTGCCCGCTCCACGCCGAGATCGGCCCGCACCCAGGCCAGCAGCGTGCCGCGCAGCGCCCGGCCGTCCGGTGCCAGCCGCTCGAACTGCGCCCGGGCCCAGTCCGACACCGGCCCGGCGGCCAGGAGCTCGCCGAGCGCCGGGGGAGGAGTGCCCGCCGTGCCGAGCACCGCGCACGCGCTGACCGAGCCGGCCGCCTGCAGGGCCAGGTGCAGCACGGTACGGCCGGTCACCCCGTCCAGGTCCAGCCCGAGCCGGTCGGCCGCCCGGTCGATCCGGGCCCGCACGGTGTTCCGGCTGACGCCGAGGATGCGCCCGGCGCTCACCGCGGGGAACTCCAGGCCCAGGTGCAGGGTGCCGAGCAGCTGGTCCCGCCCGTTCAGCGGCAGCTCGTGCAGCGGTCGCAGCACCCCCGTGGCCCAGCGCGCCGCCCCCCACGGGTCCAGCAGCTGCCCGAGCCGGCTCTCGGCCGCGTACAGCGCCGCCCGGTCGGGCCGCAGCCGGGCCACCGCGAGCGCCCGGGTGGCGTCCCCGTAGCAGCCGGCGGTGTGCGCCGGCGGCCGCCGGCCGCTGCCGCCCAGTGCGCGGTCCGGCCGCCCGGCGACGAACTCACGCAGCGTCAGACCGACCCGGTCCCACCCGTCCAGGCCCTCCCAGCCGTCCGCGCCGTCCCGGCCGTAGGCGTGGCCCGCGCCGTCCCGGTCGCCCGCCGGGCCCGCCGTGCCCGCCGGGTCCGCGTGCAGCGGGGCGACCACGATCAGGTGCTGGTCGTACGCGGGGCAGCGGACCACCAGCGCGCGGTCGCCGAGCGCCTCCCGGCACCGCCGGGCCAGCCCGTCCCGCTCCGGGGCCGGGCCCTCCAGCACGTAGACCCGCTGCTCCTCGGCGTCCAGCAGGCCGGGGGCCAGGCCCTCGGCGGTGCGCTGGGCCAGCGTCACCTCACCGCCCATCAGCAGCTGGAAGACGGCCACCCGCAGGGCCGCCCGGACCTCTTCCAACCGCTCCCGGTCGGCCTCGGCCCGCCGCACCCGCACCAGCGGGGCGATCAGGTCGGCGGCGTGCCCGAGCAGGGTGCCCGCGCGGGCGTCGAAGGGCTCGGTGCGCCCCACCGCCAGGACGGGGTACGGGCGGTGGCGGCCGACGGTGGCCAGCCGCACGTGCAGCGGGCCGAGGTCCAGTGCGGCCGAGCGCAGTCGGCCGTCGGTCAGCTCGGCGGTGGCCGGCCCGGCCCCGGCCAGCACCCCGGCGGCCCCGGCCGTCACGGCCGGCTCGCCGGGTCGGCCGGTGGTCAGCCGGACCGGACCGCCGACGGCGTGGGCCAGCCACTCCACCAGGCGCTCCAGCCGCCGGTCCGCCGGGCCGGCGGACTCCCGCAGGTGGCCCAGGAGTCGGGCCAGCTCGGCCCGGCCGTCCTGGGCCTCGCGCAGCCGCGCGTCGCCGATCCGGCGGGCCACCCGCAGCCAGCTCCGCTCGTCCTCGACCGCCAGCAGGGCCAGGCCGTGCCGCTCCGCGCCGACCCGCTGCCGTTCGCTCGGCTCGCCCTGCGGCACCGTCACCCCGACCGCCACCGCCCGCCCGGCGGCCAGCCGGGCGAAGTCCCGTTCGGTGGCCTGTGGTTCGACCCGCACCAGCCGGTCCGCCACCTCCTCGTCCGGCTCGGCCACCCCGGCCACCAGCCGCTCCGCTCCCGTCCTGCCGATCAGCCTCAACCCCGGCAGATCGGCCAGTGATCCCACGGTGGGCAACGGTCCCTCCTCGCTGCGCGTGCTGCTCCGTCGTGTCCCCGCACGGCCTGCCGTCGCCGTGACGTTCCCTCAGGCCGCCGATCCCCCGATCGACCTGCGGCGATCGTACGCACCAAGGCCGGAGCCCCGGTCCGCAGGGTGTGCGGGCCGGGGCTCCGGTGGTGCGGCTGACGGGTGGTCAGCCCTGGTGGTGCGTAAGGGTGCTCACTCCTCGACGGTCAGGAGGCGGGGGCGACGCGGACCGTGGTCAGCTTGCCGCCCTGGGTCTCCCGGACGACCTCGATCTTGGTGTTGGTGTTCGGCACCGCGACCGCGTGCTGCGGGAGCGCCGGGTCGGAGTAGACCCCGGTGCGGTCGTTGAAGACCGGCACGGCCGGCTTCGACGGGAAGGCGTTCAGCACGCCGCCCTTGTGCAGGGTGAACTCGGTGGTGGGCTGGAGCGAGAAGGTCGCGTCGTAGGTCTGCGCGCGGCCGTTCACCAGGGTGCCGTCCGAGAACTTCATCGGCTGCGGGTGGGCGTCGATCGGGAGGATCAGGCCGCCGCCCGGGTGGTCCTTGGTGTTGTTGTCCAGGTAGCTGGTGTCCCACAGCCAGATGAGGACGCCCTCCTGGTACGGGTAGGTGTCGATCACGTTGGCCTTGCCGGCCACGCCCGAGTAGCCGAAGTTGTACGGGCCGGTCTTCAGGAAGGCGCCGTAGCCGACGTAGCGACGGTTCTCCACCACGTAGGCGCGCGGGTGCTCCTTGACGAAGTCCTTGCCCTTGAGCGGGGAGAAGCCGTTCAGCACCCACTCGCCGGTGCCGTTCTCGGCGCCGTCGTTGACCAGCTCGATGCCACCGGCGGTGATCTTGATCGCGTCGACCAGGACGCCCTTGCCGTGGGTGTTGCTGTCGGAGGTGACGTGGAACCGCAGCTGGACCTTCTTGCCGAGGTAGGAGGTCAGCGGGATGCTGACCTGCCGCCAGGCGTTCGAAGTGCCGCTGAAGCCGGGCACGTTGGCCACGGTGTTGGTGATCGGCGAGCCGTCCACCGTGCCGCCGAGGGCCTTCCAGGTCTTGCCGTTGTCGATGCTGGCCTCGACGGTCAGGAAGTCGTAGTCCTGCTCGATGTCGTACCAGGTGGCGGCGGTGAGGTTGGCGCTGCCGATCCGGTTGGTCAGGTCGACCGTGCGGGTCAGCGAGTTGTCCAGGTAGTCACCGGTGCCGCTGTAGAACTGGTTGGCACCCTCGAAGGGGTCGGCCAGCGTGGTGGTCCTGGTGGTCGGCGGCAGGTGCACCAGCACCGCCTGCGCCTGGTCGGTGTTGTAGCCGCTCACGCCGAGCGCGTGGCTGGACCGGGTGGCGGCCTGCGCGTCGTCGTAGTTGAGCCAGCCGAACTGCAGCTTGCTCCAGGCGTCCAGGTCACCGGGGTACTCGCCCGTGGTGTTCTTGCCCTTGCCCAGGTACGAGGCGGAGGACATCAGCGACCAGAAGTTGACGCTGTTGTCGCCGCCCGTGGTCGGGTAGAGGTCCGGGAGGCCGAGGTTGTGGCCGTACTCGTGGGCGAACAGGCCCACGCCCGAGTTCTCGCCGCCCTGGACGTAGTCGTAGGCGTAGACGCCGGTGTCGCCGAGCGGCGCACCGCCGATCTTGTTGCCCTCCGGGCCGATCTGGCCGGCCGGGTCCGGCAGGGCCCAGGCGCGGTGCGCCCACATGGCGTCGCCGCCCTGCGCACCGCCGCCCCAGGTCTCGTCGACGCCCGCGTGGACCACCACGAGGTTGTCGATGTACCCGTCGGGCTCGTTGAAGTTGCCGTCCTTGTCGAAGTCGTACCGGTCGTAGACGTCGTACTGCTTGATCTCGTCCTTGACCGCCTGCGGGGTACGGCCCTTGGCGATCTCGCCGTCGTACCACGCCTTGGTGGCGTCCCGGATGAACTCGTGCGCCTGGGTCCAGGCGCCGCCGCCCTGCGGGCCCTTGTTGGACCCGTAGCGCGCCTCGTTCCAGGGCAGCGTGACCCAGTCGGAGACGGTGCCCTCGATGTCGTACCGGCCGGAGGACTGGGTGCGGTAGAAGTTCCGCATCGAGTTGGCGCCGGCCGTGTCGTCGAAGAACATCTGCTGGTAGAAGGACTTGGAGAAGTCGTTCTTCCAGAAGGTGTGGGTGTCGCTCTTGTCCGGCTTCGGGATCGCGTTGTGCTTCGGACCCGGGGTGCCGGCGTAGCGCGGGACGCCGTTGTAGAGCGTGGTGTTGTCGACCTGGTCGCCGAACTGGGCCAGGATCACGAAGACCTTGTCCTTGCGCTCCTGCGCGAGCTGGACGTAGTCGTTCCCGATCTTGACCTGCTTCGGCGCGGTCTTCGCCGAAGTCTTCGCCACGGCGCCCTTGTTGAGCTGCTCCAGCGCCTTGGTACGGAGCGCCTGCCGGACCTTCTCCTGCGGGGCGAGCGGGGCCTGCGGGGCCTCCTTGGCCTCCAGACCGGCGCCCACCTGGGCGTTGACGGGGGGAGTGGGCAGCGGGGCGGCGGCGGCGATGCCGCTGCCGAGCAGCGAGGCCGCTATCGCGCTGGTGGTCAGTGCAGCGAGGGCTGCTGCGGTCATTCTGCGCAACTGACCGGTCCTTTCCGGACGGGGGTGGTCGGGTGAGCGAGGGTAATATTTCACATGTCATCCATCACAAGGAACCCCTCTGACTACCCGAATTTCCCACCGGCCACACGGGGTGTTCCGGCGCACCGTCCGACGGGCGCCGCAGCTCTGACGCACCGTCAGGCGGGCTACCGCTCCGGCCGGGTGGCCGGGTCCGGTCGGGCGGCCGGCGCGCTGTCCGCCGGCACCTCGTCGTCGTGGAGGATCGCCCGGTGCTGGACCGGGGGGCGGGCCGGTCGATGCCGCGGGGCCCGGCGGACGGGAGTCCACCGGGCCCCGCGAACCTCGGGTCAGCCCAAGTGCGAGCCGAGGAAAGCCAGTTCGGCCTCGGTGATCAGCTCGTTCATCCCGTCCGGGGTCATGTGTGAGACGCCGGAGAGCGGCAGCACGGAGTGCGGGCGGGCCGCCGCGTGCAGGGCCTGGGAGAGCAGCAGGGTGTGCGAGGGGTGCACGTTGTCGTCGGCCAGGCCGTGGATCAGCAGCAGCGGACGGGTCAGCGCCGGGGCGTCGTCGACCAGGCAGTCGGCGGCGTAGCCCTCGGGGTTCTCCTGCGGCAGGCCCAGGTAGCGCTCGGTGTAGGCGGTGTCGTAGAGCCGGAAGTCGGTGGGCGGGGCGCCCGCCGCGGCGGCGTGGAAGACGTCCGGGCGGCGGAGCACGGCCAGTGCCGCGAAGTACCCGCCGTAGGACCAGCCGCGCACGCCGACCCGGGTCAGGTCGAGGTCCGGGTGGGTCTCGGCGAGCGCCTGGAGCGCGGCCACCTGGTCGTCGATCGCCACCTGGGAGAACCGGCGGAAGATCGCCTTCACGAAGGTGGGCGAGACGAACGGGGTGCCCCGGTTGTCGGTGGTGACCACGGCGTAGCCCTGGTCGGCCCACCACTGGCGGGCCTGCCAGCGGCGCGGCTCGTTCGCCACCGCCTGGTAGCCGGGCCCGCCGTAGACGTCCAGCAGCACCGGCAGCCGGCGGCCGGCCACGTGGCCCCGCGGGTAGACCACGGCGGTCGGCAGGCCCAGCTCGGTGACCCGGGCCAGCTGCGGGGTGACCACGTACGGCAGCGGTGCCGAGAGGTCCTGGAGGTCGAACTCCGTGCCGTCGAAGTGCAGTCGGCGGGTGATGCCGGCGGGGGTGGCCGAGGTGAGCAGCAGGGTCTCGCCCGCCACGAGCACCGAGTGCACGCCGGTGCCCTCGGTCAGCCGGGTCAGCTCGCCGCTGTCCGGGTCGAGCCGGAAGACGTGCTGGTCGGCCGGGTCGTCCTGGCCGGCCTCGATCAGCAGGCCGCCCCGGTGGTGGCCGACCACCCGGCGGACCTGGGTGCGCTCGTCGGTGAGGATCTTGCCGTCCAGGGCCACCGCGCGGGCCTCGCCGCCGGGGGTGTCGGCCGAGGTGAGCAGCCGGCCGTCGGGCAGCCTGGCCGGCGTGCCGGGCAGGTCGTCCACCCAGAACTCGTCCACGGTGCGCGAGAGTTCGCGGGTCTCGCCGGTCGCCGGGTCGGCGCTGAGCAGCAGCACGTTCTGCTGCAGGCGGTCGGCCACGGTGAGCAGCAGCTCGCCGTCGCCCTCCCAGCCGGCCGCGCAGACGTACGGGTACGCCGCGCGGTCCCAGCGGACCTCGGTGCGGCTGCCGTCCAGGCCGAGCACCCAGAGTCGGAGGTCCACGTTCGGGCCGCCGGCCTGCGGGTAGGCGAAGCTCTCGGCCGGCTGCTCCGGGCGGGACGGGTCGGCGAAGTACCGCAGCGGCAGGGCGGATTCGTCGATCCGGGTGGCCAGCACCGCGCGGGCGTCGGGGGACCACCAGTGGCCCCGGGTGCGGCCGAGCTCCTCGGCGGCGGCGAATTCGGCGACGCCCCAGACGCCGCCGTCGGCCGGGCTGAGCGGCTCGGCCCGGTCGGTCAGGTGCAGCGCGCCGCCGGTGACGTAGGCGACCACCGCGCCGTCGGCGTTCGGGCGGGGGTCGAAGGCCGGTCCGGCCACCGGGAGTTCGGTGGTGGAGCCGTCGGCGACGGAGGTCCGGAAGATCCGGCCGTCGAGCGCGAAGACGGCGTGCGAGAGGTCCGAGGTGGCGGCGAAGGAGCCGATGCCGGGGGCCCAGAGCCGGATGCGCTCGCGCAGGCGGCGCTCCAGCACGGGCAGGTCGGCGGGGGCTCCGGTGCGGCCGGGCAGCAGGACGGTGGGGTCGGCGACCAGGTGTTCCTGACGGGTGCTCAGGTCGAACAGCCAGAGCCGCTCCACCGGGTCCTCCGAGCCGGTGGAGCGCAGGAACAGCAGCCGGGTGCCGTCGGCGGAGAAGGTCACCGCGCGCGGCGCGCCGTAGGTGAAGCGGCCGGTGCGGGAGCTGAGGGCGAGGAACGGGTCGGTGTGGGTCACGGGCCCGATGGTTGCCCCGGAGGGGTGATTTCGGCTAGAAGTATGCAGTGTGAAATGTCACACATCATCACCTGAGGGAGCCGCATGAACAACGAACTGCCCCGCCAGATCCAGGGGGCGGCCTCGCTGTTCACCCTCGACCCGGCCGTGGCACATCTGAACCACGGCTCCTACGGAGCCGTGCCACTACCCGTCCAGCGCGCCCAGGCCAAGCTCCGCGCCGAGCAGGAGCAGGACCCGGACGGCTGGTTCATGGAGCTGCCGGACCGGATCGCCCGGGCCCGCGCCCGGATCGCCACCGCCCTGAACGCCCGGCCCGACCGGATCGCCCTGGTCACCAACGTCACCGAGGGCGTGGCGGTCGTGCTGGACTCCATCCCGCTCGCCGAGGGCGACGAGATCCTGGCCACCGACCACGGCTACGGGGTGGTCACCCGGGCCGCCGAGCGGCGGGCCGACGAGAGCGGCGCCCGGGTGCGCACCGTCCGGCTCTCCCTGCACACCCCGGATCAGCAGGCCGTCCGGGAGCGCGTGCTGGCCGCGGTCGACGAGCGCACCAAGGTGGCCGTGCTCGACCTGGTCACCTCGCCGACGGCCCGCCGGATCGCCGATCCGGTGCTGCTGGCCGAGCTGCGGGCCCGGGGCGTGATCACCGTGGTGGACGCCGCGCACGCGCCCGGGATGCTCCCGGTGGACCTCGGCGAGCAGGCGGGCGGCGCCGACTTCTGGATCGGCAACCTGCACAAGTGGGCCTTCACCCCGAGGGCGGCGGCGGTGCTCGCGGTGGCCGGCACCTGGCGCTCGCGGATCCGGCCGCTGATGTTCTCCTGGGAGCACGACCGGGGCTTCCCCGGTCGGGTGGAGTGGCGCGGCACCGCCGACTACACCCCCTGGCTGGCCGCCCCCACCGGCTTCGCCCTGCTCGACCAGCTCGGCACCGAGCGGGTCCGGGCGTACAACGACGCCCTGGCGGCCTACGGGCAGCAGCAGTTGGTGGAGCGGGCCGGACTGCGGCTGCTGCCCGGCATGGCCGGGGCCGCGATGCGCTGCGTCCGGCTGCCCCCGGGCTGTGCGGAGAGCGACCACACCGCCAAGGCGCTGATGGTGGCGATCCGGCGGCGGCTGAACGCCCGGGTGGCGATCCGCCCGTGGTCCGGCGGCGGGGTGCTGCGGGTGAGCGCCCAGATCTACAACCGACCGGAGGAGTACCGGCAGTTGGCGGCCGGTCTGGTGGAGCTGCTGGACGGTCGCTGAGGCGGCCCCTCGAACCCTCGGTGCCCGTCCGCTCCTGGCGGGCGCCGAGACCGGGGGAGCGGATCGTGGCCCGCTCCTCCCACCCCGTCGGGGGCCCGCTGTGCGGCCGGGCCCCCGACGACCCCTCGCTGCTGACGACCCCTCGCTCCTGAGACTCCTCACTCCCGGCGATCCGTCGCCCTGACGATCCCTCACCTCCGGCGGACCGTCAGTTCCCCGCCGCCCGCAGCTCCGCGAGCAGCGCGTCCCGGTCCGAGATCAGCTCGGTGAGGATGCGCCGGGCCGCCCGCATCAGGTCGGCCACGTCCCCGCCGGCCAGCGCGTAGACCACCGTCGGGCCCTCCCGGGTGGCCGTGACGATCCCGGCCCGCCGGAGCACGGCGAGCTGCTGGGAGAGGCTGGAGGGCTCGATCTCCAGATCGGCGAGCAGGTCGCGGACCGGGGTCGGCCCGGCCTGGAGGATCTCCAGCACCCGGATGCGGACCGGGTGTCCGAGCATGCGGAAGAGTTCCGCCTTGGCCTGGTACAGCTGGACCGGCATCGGTCACCTCCTCCCCCCTGGTGCACCGTCAGAGTTCCAGGCCCGCCTCGATCAGCCGCAGTTGGTGCCGGGCCATCGCCATGTTGGCCCGGGCCCGGTTGAGTGCCAGGTAGAGGAAGAGGCCCCGGCCGTTCGGCATGGTGAGCGGGCGGATCAGGTGGTACTGGGTGGTGAGCGAGATCAGCATGTCCTCGATCTCGTTGTCGTGCAGGTTGAGCATCTGCATGGTGCGCATCTTGGCGCGGACCAGGTCGGTGTTGGCGGCGGCTGCCACGTTCAGGTCCAGCTCGGTGCTGCCGTCGGTGAGGGTGCCGAGCGCCATCCCGCTGTCGTAGTCGACCAGGGCGACACCGATCGCACCGTCGATGCTCATGGCGTCCTTGAGTGCGCTGTCGAGACTTGCCATGGTGCCGTGCCCTCCCGCTGTCGGTGGAGGCAGCGCCCGTCCGGGCGGCCTCGGTGCACCGACTGTAGGAAGCCGCCCGTCCCGGGGAGGCGGGCTGCCCGGAACCGACCGGGAAAGGACCGCTCCTGACCGGGTGTTGACGAGATGAAGGATTTCGCAACTGACAAGCTGATCCGAAGCTGATCACCCCGCGAGCCCGCCGGCCGGTCCGGGTCCGGTCGGGCGCGCGGGGTGATCAGCCGCTGGCCGCCACCAACCCGGCCGCCAGCCGAAGGGAGTCGTCCAGCTGCCGGCGCGAGGACCGCAGCAGCTCGCCGTGCTCCTCGATCAGCTCCCGCTGGTACGCGGACTCCACCGCGAACCAGATCCCGACCAGGTTGGTCTCCCGCTTGCAGGCGACGTCGGCGGTGGCCGCACCGATGCCCTCGGGGCCGGTGAAGGTCTCGGGCCGGAGGCCGAGTTCGGGCATCGGGCTGACCGGGTTCTTCGCCTGGTAGCCCTTCCGCGCCATGCACTCCTGCCACTTCTCGGTGGCCAGGTTCACCCGTACCTCCCGGCGCGAGCGGTCGTACGCCTGTGCGTCCAGCTCCTGCACCTCCAGCGGGTCGGGCGCGTCGGCGGTCGGCACCCAGAGCTTCAGGTACGCCTCCCGGGTGCACCCGCCGGGCGGGACGGGGAGGCCGTTCACCCGGCCCGCGTCCTTGCCGGACTTCTCCACCTCGGCCTGACTGCCCGGCAGCTCGCCCGGCCGGGTGCCGTCCTCCCCGCCGAGCACCAGCTGCTCGGTCGGGTCCATCTCCGGCCGGGGCGCCCGGGTCCCGCCGTCCGTGCCGTAGGTCCCGTAGCCGCTGGCCGCCGCCGCCACCGGATCGGCCAGGCCGTACCGCCGGGTGTTCCCGACGGCGGGGGCGGGCGGCACCTCGGGCAGCCGGTAGCGGAAGCCGTACCGGGTCATGCACTGGTCGGTCAGCACCCGTTGGGCCCGGTTCAGCTGCTCCAGCTCGCCCTCGCCCGGCAGGTACTCCTGGAGCGGCAGCCGCAGTGAGCCGGCGTCCGTCGGGGTGGGTACCAGGCCGATGTCCACCGCCGGGGCCGGGCCGAGCCGGTGCGCCGTGCTCCCTCCGGAACAGCCCGCCAGCAGCAGGGCGGCGGCGACGGTGAGGACGGCGGGCGAGACGGTGGAACGCAAGGCGGTGCTCCCGGAGGTGACGGTGCGGAGGGTGCGGCACCGCCCGGCGCCGACGGGCGGCCGGGCGGTGCGCGGCGGTGGGCTGACGGCGCGTCAGTTGTAGTAGGCGGAGGAGACCCGGTGCCAGAACGAGCCGGTGGCGTTGGACGAGACGCCGGGGCTGATCCAGCCGTGCTGGCCGTTGCGGTACGAGTCGGTGTAGACGTGCCAGGTGAGGCCGTCGCGGTTCCAGTAGGACTCGTTCTGGTCGTTCACCGGGCCGCCGTAGCGGGGCCACGAGAGCTTCCCGAGGTCGTTCCGGGAGAGGTAGAGGTCGAAGACCTCGGAGGTGGTGTTCGGGCCGCCGTAGATGATGAACTCGCCGCCCTCGCTGTACCCGTCCAGCTCGGCGGCCCCGGCCGGGGCCGCCCCCGCGAGGGCGAGGCAGGCGGCGGTGGTGATTCCGGTCGCAAGGGTGATCAGGCGGTGCAGGGGCCGTGGTCGCTGGGCCGGCATGGCGGGGCCTCTCTGGAAGGGGGATGTGGTCGCGGTGCCCGGTGCCTGGTGCTGGAGAGCAAGTCGATCAGCCCGGTGACTCCTTGCACAGGCCCGATCGCGCCACGTTGCGACTGCCCGGTCCGGCCCGGATCGCCCCGGTCCGCCCCCCTGGGGGCCACCCGGGGCCACCGAAAAGGGTGCTCTTGATGTCGCTCCCGGCGGGTAGTGTCTGGCTGAGATGCACGATCACCACACCCACCGCACCCGCTGCGCCCCCGCCGGCGCCCAGGCCGTCCGGGCCCGGGCCGCGCGGGCCCCGCAGCCGCAGGCGTCGCCGTCTGCACACCCGTCCCGCCCGGCCCTTCCCCGGCCCGGCATCCAGCTGTCCCACGGGAAGATGAGGTGACGCCGATGAACAGCGCCGTGCCCGAGAACACCCCGGCCGCACCCGACACCGAGCAGCTCGGCCCCGCCGAGGCGTACGCGGCCTTCCGCCGCCGGGCCAAGGAGCAGGCCACCGTCCTGCACGGCTTCCAGCAGCTCTACGACTTCGGGCTGGACGAGTTCCAGTTGGAGGCCTGCCGTTCGCTGGAGGCCGGCGAGGGCGTGCTGGTCGCCGCGCCGACCGGCTCCGGGAAGACCATCGTCGGCGAGTTCGCCGTCCACCTGGCCCTGCAGTCCGGCCGCAAGTGCTTCTACACCACACCGATCAAGGCGCTCTCCAACCAGAAGTTCGGCGACCTGGTCAAGCGCTACGGCGCCGACCAGGTCGGCCTGCTGACCGGTGACAACAGCGTCAACGGCGACGCCCCGGTGGTCGTGATGACCACCGAGGTGCTGCGGAACATGCTCTACGCCGGCTCCTCCGCGCTGGACGGCCTCGGCTACGTGGTGATGGACGAGGTCCACTACCTGGCCGACCGCTTCCGCGGCGCGGTCTGGGAGGAGGTCATCATCCACCTCCCCGAGTCGGTGGTGCTGGCCTCGCTCTCCGCCACCGTCTCCAACGCCGAGGAGTTCGGCGACTGGCTGGACACCGTGCGCGGCGGCACCAAGGTGATCGTCTCCGAGCACCGCCCGGTGCCGCTCTGGCAGCACGTGATGGCCGGCAACCGGATGTACGACCTGTTCGCCGACCCGGACCGGGACGGCCGCCCCAAGGGCTCGCAGACCAACCCGGCCAAGGCGGTCAACCCCGAGCTGGTCCGGCTGGCCCGCTCCGAGGGCGACCGCAACCCGCGCGGCGACCGCTTCGGCCGGGGCCGCGGCCGCTCGATGCCCAACGGCCGCCCCAGCCGGGTCTGGACCCCGGGCCGGGTCGACGTGATCGAGCGCCTGGACGCCGAGGGCCTGCTGCCCGCCATCACCTTCATCTTCAGCCGGGCCGGCTGCGAGGCCGCCGTCCAGCAGTGCCTCACCTCCGGCCTGCGGCTGAACCGGGAGGCCGACCGCGCGGTGGTCCGCGAGATCGTCCAGGAGCGGTGCGCCGACATCCCGGACGAGGACCTGCACGTGCTCGGCTACTTCGAGTGGCTGGACGGGCTGGAGCGCGGCATCGCCGCCCACCACGCCGGGATGCTGCCCCGGTTCAAGGAGGTGGTCGAGGAGCTCTTCGTGAAGGGCCTGGTGAAGGCCGTCTTCGCCACCGAGACCCTGGCGCTCGGCATCAACATGCCGGCCCGCTCGGTGGTGCTGGAGAAGCTGGTCAAGTGGAACGGCGAGACCCACGCCGACATCACCCCCGGCGAGTACACCCAGCTCACCGGCCGGGCCGGCCGGCGCGGCATCGACATCGAGGGCCACGCGGTGGTGCTCTGGCAGCGCGGCCTCGACCCGGAGGGCCTGGCCGGCCTGGCCGGCACCCGCACCTACCCGCTGCGCTCCTCCTTCCGCCCCTCCTACAACATGGCGGTCAACCTGGTCGGCCAGTTCGGCCGGCACCGCTCCCGGGAGCTGCTGGAGACCTCCTTCGCGCAGTTCCAGGCCGACCGCGCGGTGGTCGGGATCGCCCGGCAGGTGCAGAAGAACGAGGACGGCCTGGCGGGCTACCGCGAGTCGATGACCTGTCACCTCGGCGACTTCGAGGAGTACATGACGCTCCGCCGGGACCTGAAAGACCGGGAGAACGAGCTCGCCCGCGAGGGCACCGGGCAGCGCCGGGCCTCCGCCATCGAGTCCATCGAGGCGCTCAAGCCCGGCGACGTCATCCACGTGCCGACCGGCAAGTTCGCCGGCCTCGCCCTGGTCCTCGACCCCGGCCTGCCGCCGGTCTCCCGCTCCCCGCGCCAGCAGCGCCACCCCGACTACCAGGACGGGCCGCGCCCGGTGGTGCTCACCGCCGAGCGGCAGGTCAAGCGGCTGGCGATGATCGACTTCCCGTACCCCGTGACCGCCGTCGACCGGCTGCGCATCCCCAAGTCCTTCAACCCGCGCAGCCCGCAGTCCCGGCGCGACCTGGCCTCCGCCCTGCGCACCAAGGCCGGCCACCTGGAGCCCGAGCGCTTCCGCAAGGGCCGGGCCGCCGCCGCCGACGACCCGCAGATCACCCGCCTGCGCACCGAGCTCCGCCAGCACCCCTGCCACGGTTGCTCCGACCGCGAGGACCACGCCCGCTGGTCCGAGCGCTACCACCGGCTCAAGCGCGACACCCAGGTGCTGGACCGCAAGATGCGCTCCCGCACCCACACCATCGCCCGCACCTTCGACCGGGTCTGCGGCCTGCTCACCGACCTCGGCTACCTCAGCGGCGACACCGTCACCGAGGACGGCAAGCGCCTCGGCCGCCTCTACGGCGAGCTCGACCTGCTCGCCTCCGAGTGCATCCGCGAGGGCGTCTGGGCCGAGCTGGCCCCGGCCGAACTCGCCGCCTGCGCCTCGGCCCTGGTCTACGAGTCCCGCCAGTCCGACGACGCGGCCACCCCGCGCGTCCCGGACGGCGCGGCCAAGGAGGCGCTCGCCAGCATGGTCCGCATCTGGGGCCACCTGGACGCCCTGGAGGAGCAGCACCGGATCAACACCGCCGAGGGCGTCGGCCAGCGCGAGCCCGACCTCGGCTTCGCCTGGGTCGCCTACCGCTGGTCGCTCGGCCACAACCTCGACCAGGTCCTGCGCGACGCCGACCTCCCGGCCGGCGACTTCGTCCGCTGGACCAAGCAGCTGATCGACGTCCTCGGCCAGATCCAGGACGCGGCCGGCGGCGACACCAAGCTCCGCACCACCGCCCGCAAGGCGGTGGACAGCCTCCGCCGCGGCATCATCGCCTACAGCTCGGTCGGCTGACACGACGACGGCGCCCGTCCCGTCCTGACTCGTGGTCAGGACGGGACGGGCGCCGTCGCGTTCACGCTCCGAGCGTCTCCACCAGACGCTCCAGCGAGCTGCCCAGGCCCCACTGGGTGGCGAGGGCCTCCAGGGTCATCGGATCCAAGGGCTCCTTGGGGAGGGCCGGGTCGAAGTCCGGGAGCGGGGCGTCGGTGGCGACCCGGACCACGGTGGGGGCGACGTCGAGGTAGGGGGCGGCTTCGAGGATGTTCTTGCGGCGGGCCGGGGTGAGCTTGGAGAGCGGATCGGCGGCGGCGGCGCGGATGGCGGGCAGGGTGCCGTACGTGCGGATGAGCTGGGCGGCGGTCTTCTCGCCGATGCCCTTGACGCCGGGGAGGCCGTCGCTCGGGTCGCCGCGCAGGGCGGCCATGTCGGCGTACTCGGCGCCGGTCACGTCGTACTTCTCCAGCAGGGCGGCCTCGTCGATCAGTTGGGCGTTGCCGACGCCCTTGACCGGGTAGAGGACGGTGATCCGCCGGGCGTCGTCGACCAGTTGGAAGAGGTCGCGGTCGCCGGTGACGATCTGCACCGGGCCGGTCGCCCGCGCCGTCAGGGTGCCGATCACGTCGTCGGCCTCGTAGCCGGGGGAGCCCAGGCGGGCGATGCCCAGGGCGTCGAGGACCTGCTCGATCACCGGGACCTGGGGGGCGAGGGTGTCGGGGACCTCCTCCTCGCCGGCGACCGCGGCCTCGGCGACCCGGTGGGTCTTGTAGGTGGGGATCAGCTCCACCCGCCAGGCGGGGCGCCAGTCGGCGTCCATGCAGGCGACCAGCTGGTCGGGCCGGTGGTCCTGGACGAGGCGGGTGATGAAGTCCAGCAGGCCGCGCACGGCGTTCACCGGCTGCCCGTCGGGAGACTTGATGGACTCCGGCACGCCGAAGTAGGCACGGAAGTAGAGACTCGCCGAGTCGAGCAGCATCAGCCTGGGTGCGGTCATGCCCCGATCATGCCGCACCCGGCTGACGGAGCGTCGGGAGCGGCACGGGTGGTTCAGTGCCGGTGCGGCTCGCGGCGGTGGACCGGGCCGTGCAGGTCGTCGCAGTGCTCGTCGCCGGCGGGCCCGGGGTCGGTCCGGCCGAGGGTGAGCAGGTCCTGGCCGAGCTGCTCGCCGACGTGGTCGACCTGGAGGGTGGCGTGGGTGATCCGGTACTCGTCCCGCAGCAGGCGCTGGAGGTCGCGGCGGACGGCGTGGCAGTCGCCGCCGGGGGCGACCAGGATGTGCGCGGAGAGGGCCGGCTCGCCGGAGGTGATCTCCCAGATGTGCAGGTCGTGGATCTCCCTGACCTCGGAGCCGGCGATCAGCCGGTCGGCCACCTGGTCCGGGTCGATGCCGGCCGGGGCGGCCTCCAGGAAGATCCGCCCGGACCGGCGGACCAGACTGGTGCCGGCCTTGAGCATCAGCGCCACCACGATCAGCGAGGCGATCGGGTCGGCCCGGGTGAAGCCGGTGGTCACGATGATCACACCGGCCACCGCCGTGGCGATGAAGGCGTAGAGGTCGCTCAGCACGTGCTGGAAGGCGCCCTCGACGTTGAGCGAGCTGCGGTTGGCCCGGGACATGCACCAGGTGGCGGCGACGTTCACCACGATGCCGACCAGCGCGGTGACCAGCACCAGGGAACCGGTCACCTCCGGCGGGTCGAACAGCCGGACCACCGCCTCGTAGCCGAGCCAGGCGGAGAGCAGCAGCAGGGTGATCCCGTTGGCCTGGGCGGAGAGGATCTCGGCCCGCTTCAGGCCGTAGGTGTAGCCGCCGCGGGCCGGCCGCTTGGCGAGGGACATCGCGATCAGCGCCAGCACGATGGAGACCGCGTCGGTGAGCATGTGCGCGGCGTCCGAGATCAGGGCGAGCGAGCGGGCGGCGAAGCCGACCACCACCTCGCCGGCCATGAAGACCACGATCAGGGCCAGGGCGCTGAGCAGCCAGCGCCGGTCGGCGTCGGCGGAGACTCCGTGCGAGTGGCCGGCCGGGCCGCTCCGGTGGTCGTGCGGGTGCTTGGACATGCTGGTCCTCTTCCCGGTGGCCGGGCCCGGCAACGGTTTCCGGCCGTTCATCAGCCGGTCGGCCGCCTGCGCTATGGTGCCGCCGCCGAAAAGCGATCACCGGGGAGTGGCGAGCGAAGTGCCGGAGCGTCAGGAACGGGTGTCACTGGGCACCATCGCGGTGGAGTGGGGCCGGATCGGCTGCACCGGCTTCGGCGGGCCGCCCACCCACATCCTCCTGCTGCGCCGGCTCTGCGTGGAGCGGCGCGGCTGGCTCGGCCCGGAGGAGTTCGAGGACGGCATCGCGGCCACCAACCTGCTGCCCGGTCCGGCCTCCACACAGCTGGCGGTCCTCACCGCCTGGCGGCTGCGCGGCGCTGCGGGCGCGCTGGTCGGCGGGGTCTGCTTCATCGTGCCGGGCCTGCTGCTCATCCTGGCTCTGGCCGCGCTCTTCCTGGCCGCCGACCCGCCCGCCCCGGTGCTGGGCGCGGCGGCCGGCGCGGGGGCGGCCGTCCCGGCGGTGGCGGTGCAGGCGGCCACCGCCCTGGTACCGGGCAGCTGGGCCCGGGCCGGGGTCGAACGGGCGGCCCGGGCCCGCTGGCTGGGGTACGCGGCGGCCGGGGCGGCGGCGGCGCTGCTCACCGGGCCGTGGCTGGTGCTGGTGCTGCTGGCCGCCGGGCTGGCCGAGATCGCGGTCCGGGAACGTGCGGACGAGCGCGTGGAGGGGCCGGGAGTGCCCGTGCTGCCGCTGCTGGCGGGTGCGCTGCCCGCGGCCGGCGGGCTCGGGGCGCTGGCCTGGGTGGCGCTCAAGGTCGGCGCGCTCTCCTACGGCGGCGGCTTCGTGATCATCCCGCTGATGCGGGCCGACGCGGTGGAGCGGTACGGCTGGATGACGGACGGTCAGTTCCTGAACGCCGTCGCCCTCGGCCAGATCACCCCCGGCCCGGTGGTGCAGACCGTCGCCGTGGTGGGCTACGCGGCGGCCGGGTTCGGCGGCGGGCTGCTGGCGGCGGCGGTGGCCTTCGCCCCGTCCTTCGCCTTCGTGCTGTTCGGCGCCCGGCACTTCGACCGGCTCCGGGGCGACCGGCGGGTGCAGTCCTTCCTGACCGGCGCCGGCCCGGCGGTGGTCGGCGCGATCGCCGGCTCGGCCGTGCCGCTCGCCCTCGGGCTGGGGTACGGCTGGCAGGTCGCGGTGCTGGTCCTCGCGCTGGCCTGGCTGCTCGCGGCCCGCCGCTCCGTGGTGCTCTGCCTGCTGGCGGCCGGAGCGGCGGGGGCGGTGATCGGCCCCTGGTACGGCCTCTGACGGTCCGTCGGCGCGGTGCCCGGTCGGCGCGGTGCCGGGTCGGCGCGGTGCCCGGTCGGGGACGGCGGGCGGCAGCCGGCCAAGGGTCGCGCGGGCGGCGGGCGGCAGTCGGCCAGTGGTCGCGCGTACGGAGGGTCGTACGGACCGGCCGGCATCGGGGGCCCGGAAGGTGCCGCTGCCGTCGGTGGGCCCCGGCCCGGTGAGCGGCGCGACGGGCCGCTCCGGCCCGGCCGGGGACCGGGCCGCGCGGTGTCAGCCGACCGGCGTGGGCACCATCGCCGCCGTCACCAGAGCCTCCATCACCCGCAGGTCGGTGCCCTGCTCCGGGTGCCACTGCACGCCGAGCACGAATCCCTCGCCCTCGACCGCCTCCACCGTCCCGTCCCCGGCCCGGGCACTGACCGTCAGACCCTCGCCGAGCCGGTCCACCGCCTGGTGGTGGAAGGTCGGGACCACCACCTCGGTCTCCGGCAGCAGCTGTGCCAGCCGGGTGCCGGGCAGCGGGCGGATCGGGTGCGAGCCGTAGTGGTTGGGCGTGCCGAGGTGGTCCGCGCCGTCCTCCAGGTGCTGGATCAGCGAGCCGCCGCAGACCACGTTGAGCAGCTGCATGCCCCGGCAGATGCCGAGCAGCGGCAGACCGGCGGCCAGCGCGGCGCGCAGCAGGGCCGCCTCCCAGAGGTCCCGCTCGGGGGCGAAGGCCCGGGTCTTCGGGTGCGGCTGCGCGCCGTAGAGCGAGGGGTTGACGTCCGGGCCGCCCGCGATGACCAGGCCGTCGACCCGGGCCAGCAGGTCGGGGGCGGTCTCCGGGGCCTGCGGGGGGAGCAGCAGCGGGATGCCGCCCGCCTCCTGGACCAGCAGCGGGTAGCGGTGCGGGAGCAGGACGGCCCGCTGGGCGTCCCAGTGGTCCCACTTGGCCTCGGTGAGGTAGGTGCTGATGCCGATCACGGGTCTGGTGGTCATGGCGGGATTCTGCCGCCTCCGGCCCCTCCGGTACGCCCGTTTCGCCGCGGCCCCACCCGTACGCCCGAGGTTCCGTCAGGTGCCCGGACCGGCCCGGTGGCGGTTCTCAGGTGAATCTCATCGAAAACGGGGCGGAAACAGCCTCCCCCTGATACCGCGTTTAACCGGGGGCCCTTACATTTTCAGGCGTGAGCGAGCAGATTCCCGCCGGGTGGTACCCGGACCCGCAGGACACCACGAGCGCCCCGAGGCCGCAGCGGTGGTGGGACGGGCGCGGCTGGACGGCGTCCACCCGGCCCGCGCCGGGCGACGCGCCCCCGCCGGCCGGTGCCCCGGCCTCCGCCCCCGCCGACGCGACGGCCGACGCCCCGACGGTGCTGTCGGAGCCGGTCGCCGAGCCGGCGCCGACCGTACTGACCGGGGAGGTGCTGGAGCAGGGGGCCGCCTACCGCTACCCGGAGCCGCCGGCGTACACCCCGCTGCCGAAGCCGAAGACCGGGCCGAGCCGGCCGGTGCTGATCGCCGCCGCCGTCGCGGCGGTGGCGGGCCTGCTCGTCGGATCGGGCGTCACCTACCTGGCGATGGACGGCCGTTCGGACCGCCGGGCCTCGGAGCGGGTGCGCTCCGACCACCGCCCGGCGGGTGACGGCGTCGAGCGCGAGCAGGGCGCCCCGGACGCGCCCGGCTCCTCCGCCTCGCCGAAGAGCCCGGACGGCCGCACCCCCGACGGCACGGCCCCCGACGGCCGGGGCGGCCGGGGTGCCGGCCTGGCCGTGGACGTGGTCAACAAGCTCAGCCTCGCGGTCCCGTCCGGCTGGCAGGCCGGCACCACCAAGGACGGCTTCGCCGCCATGTCGGTGGGCTCCTACGCCTGCGCCAGCGGCGAGGGTGAGTGCTCGCTGGGCGGGGCCAACACCGGCCGGATCGACGGCACCGACGCCAAGAAGGCCGCCGAGCAGGACATCGACGCGGCTGCCCAGCAGGCGTACGGGAAGATCAAGTCGCACGAGCAGCTCAAGTCCGAGCCGATCGCGGTGGACGGGCGGGACGGCTGGCTGGTCCGCTGGAAGGTGGACTCCCCGGAGGGCAACGACGGCTACGTGCAGACCGTGGTCTTCCCGACCGCCGACGGCAAGGGCCTCTCCACCCTGCACCTGGGCTTCGACATCGCCGACAAGGCACCCACGCTGAGCCAGATGGACAAGATCGTGGAGTCGGTCAAGGCCTTCAACGGCAAGATCGGCGAGGGCGACGCGGGCGCCGGCACCGGCACCTGACGGCCCCTCACCCGGGACGGCCCCGCCCTGACGGCGGGGCCGTCCCGGTGTGTGCCGGGGCCCGTCGTCCGGCCGGTCAGCCCTTGATGACGCCGATGTTGTGGGCCTGGATCACCTTGCCGTGGAAGGTCCCGCCGCTGATCACGTTCTCCGTGCCGTGGTGCACCCGCACCTGCACCTCACCGCCGTGCTCGGCCAGTACGGCGCGCAGCTCGTCGGCGAAGCCCGGGTGCTCCGCCACCGCGCGGCGCAGCCACTCGGTCAGCGAGGCCGCGTCACCGTACTGCTCGTACTCCTCGCGGACGGTCTCCAGCTCGGCCGTCACCACCTCCTCGCGGTCCCGGCCGAAGAAGCCCGCCACCCGGTCCCGGACCGTCTGCCAGGCGGAGGTGGTCATCGCACCCGCCAACGAGGTGGCCACTGCCGTGATCAGTTCGGCTTCCATCTGCCCTGCCCCCTGTGCTCGGTGATGTCCCGTCAGCCTAGGACAGGGCACGGAGGACTGTCAGAGGAACGTCCGCCCCTCGCCCCGGTAGGTCGGCACGGTGGCCACCACCCGGTCACCCTCGATGAGCTGCAACTCCGCGAAGCGCTCGCAGAGTTCGCCCGCCTTGGCGTGCCGGAACCACACCTTGTCGCCGATCCGCAGGTCGTCCGCCGCCGCACCGAGCAGCGGGGTCTGCACCTCGCCCGCACCCTCCTGCGGGTCGTACCGCAGCCCGGCCGGCAGGTACGGCACGGGGGAGCGGTCGGCACCCGCCGCACCCGAGGCCGGGTACCCGCCGCCGAGCACCGTGACCACCCCGAGCCCGGGCCGCCGGACCACCGGCTGGGCGTACAGCGCGGCCGGACGCCCTTGGAACGAACGGTAGTTGTCGAACAGCCGGGGCACGTACAGCCCCGATCCGGCGGCCACCTCGGTGACCGCCCGCTCGGCCACCGTGGACTCCACGCTGCCGGTGCCGCCGCCGTTCACGAACTCCAGCTCGGCCACCTCGCGCAGCCGCCGCACCACGGCCGCCCGCCGCACGGCCAGCTCCCGGCGGGCCTTGGCCTGCATCGCCTGGATCACCTTGGACCGCACCGGCCGGCCCGCCAGCGAGTCACCCACCCCCGCCACGTGCCCCTCGTACGCCATCAGCCCGACCACCCGGAAGCCCGGGCGGCGCTGCACCAGCTCGGCGAACGCGCCCAGCGCCTCCGGGGTGCGCAGCGGCGCCCGGCGGGCGCCGATCCGGACCTTGCCGCCCAGCAGCTGCAGCGAGGTGTCCAGCTCCAGGCAGACCCGGACCTGCTCGGTGCCCTCCCGGGCCGCGTCGATCAGGTCCAGCTGCGCCGGATCGTCCACCAGCACGGTGACCTCGGCGGCCAGCTTCGGATCGGCCGTCAGCTCGGCGTACCCGGCCCGGTCGGCCGAGGGGTAGGCCAGCAGCACGTCCCGGAATCCCTCCCGGGCCAGCCAGAGCGACTCGGCCAGGGTGAAGCTCATCACCCCGGCGAAGCCCTCCACCGCCAACGCCCGCTCCAGCAGCGCCCGGCAGCGCACCGACTTGCTCGCCACCCGCACCGGCTTGCCGTTCGCCCGGCGCACCAGGTCGGCCGCGTTGGCGTCGAAGGCCGCCAGGTCCACCACCGCCAGCGGCGCGTCCAGGTGCGCGGTGGCCCGGTCGTACCGGGCCCGGTCGGCGGCGAGGCCCGGGGCCGAGAGCTTGGTCATGGGCGCAGACTGCCACAGCTCCGTACTCATGGGTAGGGGGTTGTCGGTGCGTCAACTCCTCGCTCAGCCCCCGGTCAGCGCGGTCGCGGCGGCCTTCGCCAGCCCCTCGACCGTGGCGATCCCGGCCTGTTCGTCGGCCGAGCCCTCGGTCAGCACGGCGATCAGCAGCCGCCGGCCGTCGTGGGTCACCTCGCCGATGCTGTTCACCGCCCAGAGACCGGTGGCGCTGCGCGGCAGCCAGCCGTTCTTCAGGGTGTACGCGCCGTCCTGGTCGGCGGCCGAGACGCCCCAGTCCTGATCCGCCGCTACCTGCCCCATCAGGGACCCGAGGTACTGCTGCGAGGCGCTGCCCAGCGGCGAGTCCGCGCCGAACACCACCTGGAGGAGCCTCAGCTGGTCGCCGGTGGTGGTCGAGGTCAGCCCCCAGTACCCGTCCGTCCCGGCGGTGGTGGCGGTCAGCCCGAAGGCGGCGTTCGCCTCGTCCAGCCCGGCTGCCCCGCCGATCGCGGCCCACAGGGTGTCGGCGGCGTCGTTGTCGCTCTGCTCGATCATCAGCGCGGCGGTGGCCCGCTCGGAGGCACTCAACTCGCGCCCGGCGCGCTGCCGTTGCCAGAGCAGGGTGGCCAGGATGTCGGCCTTGACGATGCTGGCGGTGACGAACGAGCCGCCTCCGTAGGCGGCGCTCGCCCCACTCGCGGTGTCCAGGACGGCGACCGACACCTCGCCCTGCGCGGGCACCTGCCCGGCGGCCGAGGCCAGCGCGGCGGTGAGGTCCGCCCCGGCCACCCCGGCGGACGAGCCCGATGCCGACGCCGACGCCGATGCCGATGTCGTGCCCGACGGCTCGGACGGCTCGGACGGCTCGGACGGCTCCGGTGAGGCGTCGGGCGTGGCCGGTGCCGTGGACGACGCCGCCGTCCGGACGTTCGCCACCGGAGCCGCCCGGCCGCCGCCGTCGGCCTGGGCGACGTACACCCCGCCCGCCGTCAGTGCCAGTACCGGCAGCAGCAGCGCACCCCCGAACCGACTCCTCCGCATCCCTGTCATGCCGCCGACCCTCCGCCCCGCCGATGGGCGCGCCCTGAGCGGGGCATGAGCACCGGCTGAGAAGTGCGGGGCCCGGTTGGCATACGCTCACCGGGTGGAGCAGAAGAACATCCCGAACCCCGGATTCGCCGACGACGACGGCACCGCCGACCCGCGCCTGAGCGCGGCGCTGGCCGCCTGGGAGGAGAGCGGGGCCGGAGAGCCGGAGCTGCTGGCCGCTCTGACGGGCAGTCGGCTGATGGTCCCGATCGTCGCCCTGCTGGGGGAGGTGGAGATCGACGCGCACGGCCACAAGCACGAGAAGACCAGCGACATGGCGGTCCCCGTGATCGAGGCCCCGGACGGCCGGCGCGCACTGCCCGCCTTCACCTCGCTGGCGTCGATGGCCGCCTGGCGGGCCGACGCCCGGCCGGCTCCGGTGGCCGCCCCGCAGGCCGCGATGGTGGCCTACTCCGAGCGGGCCGACACCCTGCTGGTCGATCCGGCCGGTCCGGTCACCTTCGCGCTGTCGGGTGCCCGGCTGCGCGCCGTCGCCGAGAACCGCCCGTACCTGCGGCCCGCCGAGGACCCGGCGGTCCGGGCCGCGGTGCAGGCCCTGATCGACGCCGAGCCCGCCGTCCTCCGGGCCGAGCTGCGCCCCGGCACCGAGACCGACGCGGTGCTCGCGCTCTCGCTGGCCGAGGGCACCGCCGTCCAGGAGCTGGCCCAGCGGCTGGCCGCCGCACTGGCCGCCGACGACACCCTCCGGGTCCGGCTGGACCGCGGCCTGGACCTGGCCCTGCTGGGCTGAGGCCGGGGAGCGACCCCTCGCGGTCACCCCGGGGTGCGGGCCAGGCCGGTCTCCCGCCACCGGTGGCGTGGCGGTCGGCGCCGGCCGTCGGCCCGCTCGCCCCGGGCCGCCGGCGGCCTGCGGCCCGGCCCCCGCCCACACGGCGGACCACCGTCGGCCCGGGCCCCCTCGGCGCGCCCGTCGTTCCGGCCGGCGCCCCGCGGTCGGCGCGGCCACCGGGACCGGAGGCCGGTCGGCACCCGCTCGGAACGGAGAAGGGTCCGGAGCCGTACCCGGCTCCGGACCCTTCCTGGCGGTCGGTCAGCTGTAGACCGGGCCGGTGAACTTCTCGCCCGGGCCGGAGCCCGGGGCGTCCGGCACCAGCGAGGCCTCGCGGAAGGCCAGCTGGAGCGAGCGCAGGCCGTCCCGGAGCGGGGCGGCGTGGAAGTTGGAGATCTCCGGGGCGCCGGCCGTGACCAGCCCGGCCAGGGCGGTGATCAGCTTGCGGGCCTCGTCCAGGTCCTTGTCCTTCTCGCCGCCCTCGGCCAGACCGCACTTGACCGCGGCGGCGCTCATCAGGTGCACCGCGACGGTGGTGATCACCTCAACGGCCGGGACCTCGGCGATGTCACGGGTGAGGTCGTCGAAGCCGATCTCGGCGTCCTGCGGGGTGGTGTCGTCGCTCACGGCTGCTCACTTCTTCGGTGGAGGGCGTACGAGAAGGAGCGTACCGAGCACGCACCGCCCGCCCGCCCCGGGAGGCGGAATACCGCGGCCCCGGGAAATGCTGGTAGTCTTCGAGACTGACCGGCCAGGAGGTCCCACGGACCGCCCGGCCAGCAAGTGGAGGCTCCACTCACAGGAGGCCCGAGAGGGCAACCGCGAAAGTCTCCCACCTGATCGGCCTAGCGGTCGACGGGTCCGGTCCGCGACACCTGAGCTGCCAGGCTTCAGCGAGTCGCCCGCAGCGCCCTCCGGGGTGCCGCCCCGGTCGTGTGGAGCCCCGCTTGTATACCGAGCGGGGCTTTTTTCGTGCCGCGGTGCGTACGCCAGTGGGCAGCGCAGCACGAATGAAGCCCCGCCCAGTGGTCGAGTCCACTACGTGCGACCGCCGTCCGACGGCCGCATCGCAGAAGGTGCAACCGAGGAGGCCCCATCAGCACCGAGCCCCGCATCAACGACCGGATTCGCGTCCCCGAGGTGCGACTCGTCGGTCCCAGCGGCGAGCAGGTCGGCATCGTGCCGCTTGCCAAGGCGCTGGAGCTCGCGCAGGAGTACGACCTCGACCTGGTCGAGGTCGCGGCGACCGCCCGGCCGCCGGTGTGCAAGCTCATGGACTACGGCAAGTTCAAGTACGAGTCGGCCATGAAGGCCCGTGAGGCGCGCAAGAACCAGGCGCACACGGTCATCAAGGAGATGAAGCTCCGGCCGAAGATCGACCCGCACGACTATGACACCAAGAAGGGTCACGTCGTTCGGTTCCTCAAGCAGGGCGACAAGGTCAAGATCACGATCATGTTCCGTGGTCGCGAGCAGTCCCGCCCCGAGCTGGGCTTCCGTCTGCTCCAGCGGCTCGCCTCGGACGTCGAGGACCTCGGCTTCGTCGAGTCGTCGGCCAAGCAGGACGGCCGGAACATGATCATGGTTCTCGGCCCGCACAAGAAGAAGACCGAGGCGATGGCCGAGGCCCGCGCGCTGGCCGACGCCCGCAAGGCCGAGCGTCAGGGCCGCACCGTCGGCTCCGACGCCGCCGCGGATGACGACGACGCCGCACTCGAGGCGGAGAACGCCGCCCTCGAGGCCGAGGCGGACGACGCCGACGACGCCGAGGTGGAGGCCGACGAGGCCGCCGCCGAGGCGCCCGCCGAGGTCGAGCAGCCGGCCGCGACCGCCCAGGACGCCTGAGCGGTCCGGTCACCCAGGTAGTGGGGCGTCCCGCCCCACTCACCAGATCCATCCGGCCCCGCCCGCGTGGCAGCACGCGGGCGGGAGTCCGGACCGACGAGGAAGAGACGGCGATATGCCGAAGCAAAAGACGCACAGCGGCGCCAGCAAGCGCTTCAAGATCAGCGGCTCCGGGAAGGTGCTGCGCGAGCGTGCCGGCCGTCGCCACCTGCTGGAGCACAAGCCCTCGACGCTGACCCGCAAGCTGGCCGGCACCGTCGTGGTCGCCCCCGCCGACGCGAAGAAGATCAAGAAGCTTCTCGGCAAGTGATCGCCCGCCCGCGGCAGCAGCCGCGGGAGTCCGGCTGATCCTTCCGTCCCCATCGTTAACGGACCGCGTGAAGTAGTCCGTGGTCCAACCCAAGGAGTAATGAAGTGGCACGCGTCAAGCGGGCAGTGAACGCCCACAAGAAGCGCCGGGTCATCCTCGAGCGGGCCAGCGGTTACCGCGGCCAGCGGTCGCGCCTGTACCGCAAGGCCAAGGAGCAGGTCACCCACTCGCTCGTTTACAACTACAACGACCGCAAGAAGCGCAAGGGTGACTTCCGCCAGCTCTGGATCCAGCGCATCAACGCTGCGGCCCGTGCCAACGGCATCACCTACAACCGCTTCGTGCAGGGCCTGAAGATCGCGAGCGTCGAGATCGACCGCAAGATGCTGGCCGAGCTCGCCGTGAACGACCCGGGTGCCTTCGCCGCGCTCGTCGAGGTTGCCCAGAAGGCGCTGCCCGAGGACGTCAACGCCCCGCGCGTCGCCGCCTGAGGCCGATCCCCTGAGGATCCTTCAGCCGTGTAGCTGATCCACCCAGACCCGCAGGTTCGCCTGCGGGTCTGTGTGCTTCCGGGCCCCGACCGGGTTCCTGACACCGTGTCACAGAGACGAGACCATGCAGAGCACCGAGACCCCCCTGCTCACCTCCCTGCGCTCGCCGCGGGTGATCGCCGCCCGCAAGCTCGCCCGGCGCAACCAGCGGAGCAAGGAGCGGCGCTTCCTGGCCGAGGGCCCGCAGGCGGTCCGCGAGGCGGTCGCGTACGGTCGCCCGGCCGGCTCGGACCAGCACGTGGTGGTCGAGGTGTACGTCACCCAGGAGGCGGGGGAGCGGCACGCCGAGATCGTGGCCGCCGCCGAGCAGGCCGGCCTGCCGGTGCTGACCGCCACCGACGAGGTGATCGCGGAGATCTGTGACACCGTCACCCCGCAGGGCATCGTGGCGCTCTGCCGCTTCCTGGACACCCCCTTCGAGGAGGTGCTCAAGGCCCGCCCGCAGCTGGTCGCCGTGCTGGCGCACGTGCGCGACCCCGGGAACGCGGGCACCGTGCTGCGCACCGCCGACGCGGCCGGGGCGGACGCGGTGATCCTCACCGACGCCTCGGTGGACCCGTACAACCCGAAGGCCGTCCGGGCCTCGGTGGGCAGCCTGTTCCACCTGCCGTTCGCGGTCGGGGTGCCGGTGGAGGAGGCGGTGGCGCGGCTGCGCGAGGCCGGGGTGCGGGTGTTGGCGGCCGACGGGGCCGGGGACCGTGACCTGGACCAGGAGCTGGACGAGGGCACCCTGGGGGCCCCCGGCGCGTGGGTGTTCGGGAACGAGGCCTGGGGCCTGCCGGAGGAGACCCGCGCACTCGCCGACGAGGTGGTGCGCGTGCCCATCCACGGACACGCCGAGAGCCTCAACCTCGCCACGGCCGCCGCCGTGTGCCTGTACGCCTCCGCGCGCGCCCAGCGGTCCCCGGGCGGGTGTCGCGCGAAGGGGTAGGGGCGCTAGGGTCGGACGGTGGGGGAACGGACACGGTGGGTGAGATCCTCGGCCGGAGGATCTGGGCGGGAGGGCAACCCATGGCCGGTGACGGCGCCGAGCTCGACCTGGACGACCTGCCGGACGGGGTGGTGGTCGCCGACGCCTCCGGCGTGGTCGTGCGGTTCAACCGGGCCGCCGAGCGGCTGACCGGCATCCGGCCGGAGGCCGCGCTCGGCCGGCGGCTGGAGCTGGCGCTCCCGCTGGAGGACCTGGACGGCCGCCGCTGGTGGCAGCTCACCGACCCGTACGGCGGTCTGACGATCCGTACGGGGCAGCCCGAGCGCTACCTGCTGCTGCCCGGCAGCCGCGAGCTGCTGGTCTCCGCCCGCTACGTGCGCGAGCACCGGGGCGGCCCGGTCCGCCGGGTGGTGGTGGCGCTGCGCGGCACCGAGGCCCGGCGGCGCACCGAGCGCAGCCACGCCGAGCTGATCGCCACCGTGGCGCACGAGCTGCGCTCGCCGCTGACCAGCGTCAAGGGCTTCACCCGCACCCTGCTGGCGAAGTGGGAGCGCTTCACCGACGGCCAGAAGCGGGTGATGCTGGAGACCGTCGACGCCGACGCGGACCGGGTCACCCGGCTGATCGCCGAGCTGCTGGACATCTCCCGGATCGACGCCGGCCGGCTGGAGCTCGGCAAGCAGGTGGTGGACCTCCCGGCGGCGGTGCGCCGGCACGTGGAGGGCAAGGTGGCGGCCGGCATCCCGGCGGACCGCTTCGACATCCGGATCGAGGAGCCGCTCACCCAGCTCTGGGCCGACCCGGACAAGCTGGACCAGGTGCTGGCCAACCTGCTGGAAAATGCCGTGCGCCACGGCGAGGGGACTGTCACGATCGAGGTGGCGCCCGCCAAGGAACTGGTGGAGAGCGCCGGACGCGAACGGGTCCTTGAAGGGACGGCGGTGACGGTGAGCGACGAGGGCAGTGGCATCCCCGAGGAGTCGATGCCGCGCGTCTTCACCCGCTTCTGGCGCGGCTCCAAGCGCGGCGGCACCGGCCTCGGCCTCTACATCGTCAAGGGCATCGTCGAGGCCCACGGCGGCACCATCCGGATCAGCCGCGCCCCGTCCGGCGGCGCCCGCTTCCGATTTATCCTGCCCGCCGGAGTGCCCGACTTCATGCTGTAGGAGGTCCGGGCCCGGCGGGCGGTTCGCAGGCTGCGACTACACTCGACCATTGCGTTGTGTGACGCCCTGCGCGGCTGTGCCGCGGACACCCTTCCTGAGCGATGCGGGAGCGGCTGCCCGTGCCCCGGCCACGCAGTGCGTAATGCAATGGGCGAGGCACCCCTTCACGAGCAGGAGCACGGGAAAGATAGCGATGTCGGCACCCAACAAGGACTACGACCCGGTCGAGGTCGAGGCACTCAAGCCCGAAGCGGTCGAGCAGGCCCGGGACGAAGCCCTCGCGGCCTTCGCCGCGGCGGCCTCGCTGGACGAGCTCAAGCAGGCGAAGGTGGCCCACACCGGCGACCGCTCGCCGCTCTCGCTCGCCAACCGCGAGATCGGCGCCCTTCCCCCGCAGGCCAAGGCCGCGGCGGGCAAGCTGATCGGCCAGGCCCGCGGCGCGGTGAACCAGGCGCTGGCGAAGCGTCAGGTCGAGCTGGAGGCGGAGCGGGACGCCCGCGTGCTGGTCGAGGAGGCGGTGGACGTCACGCTGCCGTTCGACCGCACCCCGCGCGGCGCCCGCCACCCGCTCACCACGCTGGCCGAGCGGATCGAGGACACCTTCGTGGCCATGGGCTACGAGGTGGCCTCCGGCCCCGAGGTGGAGGCGGAGTGGCTCAACTTCGACGCCCTCAACCTGCACCAGGACCACCCGGCCCGCTCGATGCAGGACACCTTCTTCGTGCAGGCCCCGGACGGCTCCGCCGACTCCGGCGTGGTGCTGCGCACCCAGACCTCGCCGGTGCAGATCCGCACCATGCTGGACCGCGAGCCGCCGCTGTACGCGGTGAGCCCGGGCCGGGTCTACCGGACCGACGAGCTGGACGCCACCCACACCCCGGTGTTCCGCCAGGTCGAGGCCATCGCGGTGGACGAGGGCATCACCTTCGCCGACCTCAAGGGCACCATCGAGCAGCTGGTCGAGAAGCTGATCGGCGGCGGCCTGGAGCTGCGCTGGCGCCCCTCGTACTTCCCGTTCACCGAGCCGAGCGCGGAGATCGACCTCCAGTGCTTCGTCTGCCGCGGTGAGAGCGTCGGGAACCCGGACCGCCCCTGCCGGACCTGCTCCTCCGAGGGCTGGATCGAGCTCGGCGGCTGCGGCGTGGTCAACCCGCGCGTGCTGGTCGCCTGCGGCGTGGACCCGCAGCGCTACAGCGGATTCGCCTTCGGCCTCGGCCTGGAGCGGATCCTGATGAACCGTCACAACGTCGCCGACATGCGCGACATGGTCGAGGGCGACGTCCGCTTCACCCTCCCGTTCGGAATGGAGATCTGATGCGCGTCCCGCTTTCCTGGCTGCGCGAGTACGTCGACCTTCCGGCCGGTGAGACCGGCCGCGACGTGGCCGCCCGCCTGGTCCGGGCCGGTCTGGAGGTCGAGACCGTCGAGCAGCTCGGCGGTGACCTCAAGGGCCCGCTGGTGGTCGGCCAGGTGCTCTCGATCGAGGAGCTGACCGGCTTCAAGAAGCCGATCCGGCACTGCTACGTCAACGTCGGCGACGCCAACGGCACCGGCGAGCCGCAGGAGATCGTCTGCGGCGCCCGCAACTTCGCGGTCGGCGACAAGGTGGTCGTGGTGCTCCCGGGCGCCGTGCTGCCCGGCCCGTTCCCGATCGCCGCCCGGCAGACCTACGGCCACACCTCGGCCGGCATGATCTGCTCGGCCCGCGAGCTCGGCATGGGCGACGACCACGACGGCATCATCGTGCTGCCGCCGGAGTACGAGCCCGGCACCGACGCGATCGAGCTGCTCCAGCTGGTCGACGAGGTGCTGGACATCGCCGTCACCCCGGACCGCGGCTACTGCCTCTCGATGCGCGGCGTGGCCCGGGAGGCCGCCGCCGCGTACGGGCTGCCGCTGGCCGACCCGGCGCTGCTCGACGTGCCGCCGGCCAACTCCTACGGCTACCTGGTCAAGGTCGCCGACCCGGCCGGCTGCGACCGCTTCGTGGCCCGCACGGTGACCGGCGTGGACCCGTCCGCGCAGTCCCCGATCTGGCTCCAGCGCCGGCTGCAGAAGTCGGGCATCCGCCCGATCTCGCTGACCGTCGACATCACCAACTACGTGATGCTCGAGGTCGGCCAGCCGCTGCACGCCTACGACCGCGACCGGGTGGACGGCCCGATCCAGGTCCGCCGCGCGGTCGAGGGCGAGACCCTCACCACGCTGGACGGCAGCGAGCGCAAGCTCTCCGCCGAGGACCTGCTGATCTGCGACAACTCCGGCCCGATCGGGCTGGCCGGTGTCATGGGCGGCGCCTCCACCGAGATCCTCGACCCGGTCACCGACCCGGAGACCGGCATCACCACCGGCTCCACCGAGATCGTCATCGAGGCCGCGCACTTCGACCCGGTGACCATCGCCCGCACCGCGAAGCGCCACAAGCTGCCCTCCGAGGCCAGCAAGCGCTTCGAGCGCGGCGTGGACCCGGAGGCCGCCCGGGCCGCCGCCCAGCGCGCGGTCGACCTGCTGGTGCTGATCGCCGGCGGCACCGCCGAGGCCGGTGTCACCGACATCGCCGCCCCGCACCCGGTGCGCACCATCGCCATCGACGCCGACCTGCCGGACCGCGTCGCGGGCACCCAGTACGGCCGGGAGACCGTCACCCGGCGGCTCCAGGAGATCGGTGCCACCGTGGTCGGCGCCGACGTGCTGGAGGTCACCCCGCCGAGCTGGCGCCCCGACCTGACCGACCCGTACGACCTCGCCGAGGAGGTCATCCGGCTGGAGGGCTACGACAACGTCCCCGCCCGGCTGCCCTCGGTGCCCCCGGGCAAGGGTCTGACCGAGGCCCAGCGCTTCCACCGCCGCACCGGCGTGGCGCTGGCCGGGGCCGGCTACGTCGAGGTCAACAACTACCCGTTCCTCGGCGACGCGGCCTTCGACGCGCTCGGCCTGGACGCGGGCGACTCCCGCCGACGGACCGTCAAGCTGGTCAACCCGCTGAACGACGAGGAGCCGGCGCTGCGCACCACGCTGCTGCCGGGCCTGCTCGGCGCGCTGCGGCGCAACGTCGGCCGGGGCAACACCGACCTGGCGATCTTCGAGCAGGGCACCGTCTTCCTGCCGAAGGCCGAGCTCAAGGTCGCCCCGCGCCTGCCGGTCGACCGCCGGCCGAGCGCCGAGCAGCTGGCCGAGCTGGACGCCGCCCTGCCCGACCAGCCGCGCCGGGTCGCCGTCGCGCTGGCCGGCGAGCGGCTGCCGTCCGGCTGGTGGGGCAAGGGCGCCGGAGCCTCCTGGGCGGACGCCGTCGAGGCGGCCCGCACGGTCGCCCGGGCGGCCGGCGTGGAGCTGACGGTCCGCCAGGCGCAGTACGCGCCCTGGCACCCGGGCCGCTGCGCCGAGCTCTCGGTGGACGGCCGGGTGGTCGGCCACGCCGGGGAGCTGCACCCGCGCGTCATCAAGGCGCTGCACCTGCCGGAGCGCACCAGCGCGATGGAGATCGACCTGGACCTGCTGGGTGCGGAGAACGCCGACCGGGTCTCCGGCCCGCCGGTCTCCTCCTACCCCGTGGCCACCCAGGACGTCGCCCTGATCGTGGACGCCGCCGTCCCGGCCGCCGAGGTCGAGGCAGCGCTGCGGGACGGGGCCGGCGAGCTGCTGGAGGCCATCCGGCTGTTCGACGTCTTCACCGGTGAGCAGGCGGGCGAGGGCAAGAAGTCCCTGGCCTACTCGCTCCGCTTCCGGGCGGCCGACCGCACCCTGACGGCCGACGAGGCCAGTGCGGCCCGCGGCGCGGCCGTCGAGGCCGCCACCGCTCGCACCGGCGCGGTCCTGCGCGGCGCCTGACCCCGCACCACCCCGGAGGGCCCGGCCTTCGCCACCAACGGCGAGGGACCGGGCCCTCCGGCGTTCCGGGGGAGTCCTGCGGGGCCATGTGGGGCCGTGGGGCGCGAGGAACTGCGCGGGGTGGGGGTGTTGGCGCGGTTGCCGGGTGCGGGCCTTCACTTGCAGGTGGCTGTCCGTTTCCGGCGGGCGGGTGGTCGTCTTCCGTTTCGCGCAGTTCCCCGCGCCCCTGATGGCCCTTCGGGCCGCCTCGGTGCCAATGGGCAGATGGGGGCCACGGGGGCGCGAGGAACTGCGCGGGGCGGGAGGTATCGGTCTGATGGCCGGGGGCGGAGGGTCACTTGCAGGTGGGGGTCCGTACCCGGCACGCGGGTGGTCGTCTTCCGTTTCGCGCAGTTCCCCGCGCCCCTGACGGCCCTTCGGGCCGCCTTGGTGCGGATGGGGCAGATGGGGGCCGTGGGGGCGCGAGGAACTGCGCGGGGTGGGAGGCGTAGGTCTGATGGCCGGGGCGGAGGGTCACTTGCAGGTGGGGGTCCGTACCCGGCACGAGGGTGGCTGTCTTCCGTCTCGCGCAGTTCCCCGCGCCCCTGTCGGCCCTTCGGGCCGCCACGGTGCGGCGGAGCCGTGCGCCGTCGTACACCTGTGTCACCCGGACGCCGTCGCGTCGTGGTCGGTCGTGTGCGGTGGGTTCTGCCTAGCCTCGTAGCGGTAGGTGGACCGAGGAGGACGCATGCGACAGGCCGGGGTCTGGTTGGTGGGCGGCAGTGTGCTGCTGGTGGCGGCCTGCGGGGGTGCGGCGGAACGTTCCTCCCAGAGCGTGCCCGAACCGCCGGTGAGCGTGGCGCCCAGCCCCAGCCCCAGTCCGTCACCCACGCCGGAGCCCTCCCCGAGCCCCGGGCCGGGGGAGACCGACGTGGCGCCGCTGGCCGCGCAGATCGCCCTGGCCGTCCCCGCGGAGCCGGAACGCCCTGACTGTGCCCGGGACCTGAGCCGGGATCAGCTCCCGCCCGCCTACAGCGAGGGTCCGGCGGTCTGGCTCAGCAGCGCGGCCAACGGCCCGGTGGAGCTGCGGCTGACCGAGCCGGTCGCGCTCTGCCTGCACGGCTTCCGGGCGGACCAGGAGGTGGCCGTGACGCTCGCGGTCGGCAGCCGGACCTTCCGGACCGGGGTGCTGCCCCGGGCGGAGGCGGTGGCGGAGGGGGAGGAGCCGGCCGAGGCGCTGTTCGGCGGGGCCGGGTTGGTGGTCTACGGGGAGGACGGGGCCGTCCAGGGCAGCCGGCCCTGGCGCTTGGTGCCGCCGAACGTGCCCCGGGAGGCGCTTGCCAAGGCCGGTTCGTTCCAACTCACCGCCCAGCAGGGCACCTTGACGGCCCAGCACGGCCAGGGCGTCGCCCTGCCGGACCATCCGGGGGCGGACGCCCCGGCTGCACCGGTCGGCACCGCCCGCCACCTGGTGGTCTCCGGCTACCGGCCCGGCGAGATGGTCCCGGTCGGCCTCTACCGGCTGGGTGACGCGGGTGACCGGGCGGACCTGGCGAGCCGGGTGGGGGAGGTGGTGATGCCGGTCTCGCGGGTGGCCGTCTTCACCCTTCCGGCGGGTGCGGTGCCGGCCGACGGGGGTGCCTACTGCGTCGCGGTGCCCCTTGGGGGGCCGGGCAACTGCCCGAAGGTTTGACGGAGTTGTCGCGCGTCCGGTCTTGCGGGCCGGGCGCGGGCACGGTTCAATCTGTCTTCGTTAGGAAAGTTTCCTAACTTCCGCTTCCCCCACGGAGTTCCCCATGACTGTCGTGCGCCGCCGTACCGCGATCACCGGCCTGCTGGCCGCCGCCGTCTCCCTCACCCTGGTCACCGGCACCACCGCCCAGGCCGCCGGGGCGGGTCTGGACGACCCGGCGAAGAAGGAGATCGCGATGAAGCTGGTCTCCAGCGCGGAGAACTCCTCGCTGGACTGGAAGGCCCAGTACAAGTACATCGAGGACATCAAGGACGGCCGGGGCTACACCGCCGGGATCATCGGCTTCTGTTCCGGCACCGGCGACATGCTCGACCTGGTCGAGCACTACACCGACCTCAAGCCCGGCAACATCCTGGCCAAGTACCTGCCCGCGCTGCGCAAGGTGAACGGCACCGAGTCGCACGCCGGCCTCGGCTCCGCCTTCGAGAAGGACTGGGCCACCGCCGCCAAGGACTCGGTCTTCCAGCAGGCCCAGAACGACGAGCGCGACCGGGTCTACTTCAACCCGGCGGTCAAGCAGGCGAAGGCCGACGGCCTGCGCGCGCTGGGCCAGTTCGCCTACTACGACGCCATCGTGATGCACGGCAACGGCGGCGACTCCACCAGCTTCTCCAACATCCGCAAGCGCGCCCTCGGCAAGGCCAAGACCCCGGCCCAGGGCGGCGACGAGACCACCTACCTGAACGCCTTCCTGGACGCCCGGGTCTGGGCGATGCAGCAGGAGGAGGCGCACAGCGACACCAGCCGGGTGGACACCGCCCAGCGGGTCTTCCTGAAGGCCAAGAACTTCGACCTCAACCCGCCGCTGAAGTGGAAGGTCTACGGCGACAGCTTCAGCATCAACAGCTGACGGTAACGTTTGGAAATCCGCTGCGCGGCTGTGATCACATGACCGTTCCGGTCCCCCGGACGGTGGGGGCACAGTGAACGGGATCGCGGCGTGAACTCCGAACAGAGCAGTCCTCCTCCGTCCTCGCCGTGGCAGGCACCGCCGCAGTGGCAGGAGGCTCCGGCGCCGCCGGTCGCCCTCCGGTCACTGCGCGGTCCTGCGGTGGCGGCGATGGTGATGCTGGGGCTGGTGGTGCTGGTCGACCTGCTGGACGCCTTCGTCTCGCTGGTGGTCCGGGCGGACTACCAGCGCCTGGTGGACGACCCCGGCCTGCCGGGCGACCTCACGGTGGCGGACGAGGTGGTCGGGGCGATGGTCTCGATGGTGTCCATGGTGGCCTTCGTCGTCTGCGGCCTGGTCTTCCTCTTCTGGTTCCACCGGGCCCGCGGCAACGCGCTGGCGCTGGCGCCCTGGCAGCGGCAGAGCCGGTCGCCGGGGTGGACGGTGTGGGGGTGGATCGTCCCCGTGGTGTCGTTCTGGTTCCCCTACCAGATGACCCGGGACGCCTGGCGGGCCACCGCCCCGCAGGAGGGCCCCGCGCCCGCCACCGGTCTGCTCCGCTGGTGGTGGGCGCTCTGGCTGGTGGGCCAGGGGGCCGGGATGGTCGACGCCCAGGTGTACGGCGCCGCGAGGGAGCCCGCCGAGTACGTGCTCAGCTTCTCCCTGACGGCGGCCACCGACCTGCTGGACGCGGTCGCGGCGGTGCTGGCGATCCTGGTGGTCCGCCGGCTGACGGCGCTTCAGACCGCCGCGATCGCCCGGTACGCCGCCGGGCCGCAGGTGTCCTGGCAGTGGGCGGCATCCGGTCGGCAGCCGTAACGGCCGCCGGGCCGACGGGCGGTGGCCGCGGAGCCCCGGGGTGGTGTGGGCCGCCCCGGGGCTCCGGCGCGTCAGCAGCCGTTCAGCACCGAGGAGAGCGCGGACTTCTCGGCGCTGTCCACCGAGAGGCCGTAGTAGTACTTCACCTGGACCCAGGCCCGGGTGTAGGTGCACTGGTAGGCGGCGCGCGGCAGCCAGCTGGACGGGTCCTGGTCGCCCTTGCTGCGGTTGCTGCTCGCGCTGACGGCGATCAGCTGGGGGCGGGTCAGGTCGTTGGCGAAGGCCTGGCGCTGGGCGGTGCTCCAGGCCCAGGCGCCGGAGCGCCAGGCCTCGGCGAGCGGCACCATGTGGTCGATGTCCAGGCTGCCGGAGGCGGTGAAGGTGAGGGCGTCGTACTGGCTGTACCAGGAGCCGGAGACCGAGGCGCAGGCCGAGTCGGTGACCACGCCGGAGCCGTCCCGCTTGAGCACCGTCTCGCGGGTGTTGCAGGTGCCCGAGATGGTGATCCAGTGCGGGAAGAGCGCCCGGTCGTAGGTCGACTCGTGGGATTCGGCGCTCACCGTCAGCGAGGCCAGGTAGCTGCGGGCGGTGGCGGCCGAGACGGGAGTGGGCAGGGCGGCCTGGGCCGGCGCGGCGGCGGTCAGCAGGGCGGCGGCGCCGAGCAGTGCGGCACCGGTGGCGGCGAGGGCACGACGGAATCGGGGCATGGCGAACTCCAGCACGGTGAGGGGGAGTTGACGACCCGTGGGCTGCGGGCAGCCTGGGGTGGCATGGCCCCGCCATCATGGTGCAGGTGGTGTTTACGCGGGTAGACCCCGGAGGTGAATTTCTCGCTCCGGACGTGCACAGCGGATGCGCGCCGGCCGCGTGACGTCGACCATGGGAACGTCCAGCCACGCTCCACAGGGAAGGACCGCACCGTGTTCGAGAAGCTGAAGAACATGATCAAGGGCCACGAGGACACCGCCCGCTCCGGCGTCGAGAAGGCCGGCGACATGGTGGACGAGAAGACCGGCGGCAAGTACGCGAGCCAGGTCGACACCGCCCAGCAGAGGATCAACGAGCAGCTCGGCACCCACCAGGAGCCGCCCGCCCCGCAGTAGCCGTGGGTACGACGGGAGGCCGGAGCCCCTCAGGGCTCCGGCCTCCCGTGCTGCGCGCCTGAGGTCAGGCGGCGGTGTAGTCGTAGAAGCCCCGGCCGGACTTGCGGCCGAGCAGGCCCGCGTCGACCATCCGGGAGAGCAGCGGGGGAGCGGCGTACAGCGGCTCCTTGTACTCGTCGTACATCGACTCGGCGATCGAGACGATGGTGTCCAGGCCGATCAGGTCGCACAGCCGCAGCGGGCCCATCGGGTGGGCGCAGCCGGCCTCCATGCCCTTGTCGATGTCGGCGGCGGTGGCGACGCCGGACTCGAACATCCGGACGGCCGAGAGCAGGTAGGGCACCAGCAGCGCGTTGACCACGAAGCCGGCCCGGTCGCGGGCCCGGATCGGCTCCTTGCCGAGCACCTGGACGGCGAACTCCTCGACCCGGGAGGTGGTCTCGGCGGAGGTGGTCAGGGTGGGGATCACCTCGACCAGCTTCTGCACCGGCGCCGGGTTGAAGAAGTGCAGGCCGATCACCTGCTCCGGGCGGGAGGTGGAGGCGGCCAGCTTCACGATCGGGATGGAGGAGGTGTTGGAGGCCAGGATGGCGTCCCGGCGCTCGACCACCTGGTCCAGGGTCTGGAAGATCTTCGTCTTGACCTCCTCCTGCTCCGCCACCGCCTCGACCACCAGGTCGCGGTCGGCGAAGTCGGCCAGGTCGGTGGTGAAGGAGATCCGGGCCAGCGTCTCGTCCCGCTGCTCCTCCGTCAGCTTGCCGCGCCGGACGGCGGTCTCCAGCGAGTTGGTCAGCCGGGTCCGGCCGAACTCCAGGGCCTCGCCGGTGGCCTCCGAGACCAGCACCTCCAGCCCGGCCCGGGCGAACACCTCGGCGATGCCCGAACCCATCAGTCCGCAGCCGACTACCCCGACGCGCGCGATGTCACTCACTCAGTTGCCCTTCACGGTGGAGCTGGGGGTGGCCCAGCGTGCTCTGACGGGTGGTGCGCCGGTGTCGTGGCCGTACGCGCCGCCCGGACGACCGTACTACCCGGCTACCGGCGAGTACATCTGCGGTCCGTCATGTGATCCCGCCCTCCCCGGTGATCGAACGGTGCGGGTGCGCACCCTGAGCCGATCGGATGACAAGCGGCCCGGTGATCCACAGCGGCCCCGGGGCGGGCCCGAAGAATCGGCGGCAGGACAGCAGCAGTCGAGGAGGGAGCAGGCCACCATGCCGAGCGGATCGCTGGTAGGACAGGTCGCGCTGATCACCGGGGCCGGGCGCGGCATCGGGCGGGAGCTGGCGGTCGGGCTGGCCGCCGAGGGGATGGCGGTCGGGCTGCTCGGACGCAACCACGACAGCCTGACCGAGACGCTGCGCGAGTGCGTCCGGCACGGGGCGCGCGGGGTCGCGGTGACGGCGGACGTGACCCGGCACGGCTCGGTCCGGGAGGCCGTCCGGGCGGTGGAGCGCGACCTCGGGCCGGTGGACCTGCTGGTCAACAACGCCGGGCAGGTGGACCGCGAGGAGGTCCCGCTCTGGGAGACCGACCCGAACCAGTGGTGGCAGGTGGTGGAGACCAACCTGCGCGGCCCGTACAACCTGCTGCGCACCGTGCTGCCCGGCATGGTCGAGCGGCGGCGCGGCCGGGTGGTCAACCTCAACTCCGGCTTCGCGCTCCGCCCGGACGGCCACTACACCGCCTACGCCACCTCCAAGGGCGCCCTGCTCAAGCTCTCCGACAACATCGCCGACTCGCTGGCCGAGCGGCGGGTGGTGGTGCTGGACATCAGCCCCGGCGCGGTGGCCACCGAGATGACCGCCGGGATGCCGATGTTCCGCGACATGAAGGCCTGGGGCTCCATCCCGTACATGGTGGCCGTCACGGTGGACGCCGCCCGCGGGCGGTTCGACGCCCTCCACGGACGCTTCATCCACGCCGGGCGGGACAACCTGGAGCTGCTCTGCGAGCGGGCGGAGCAGATCCGGGAGAGCGACGCCCGGACGCTGCGGCTGCGCCCCTACGGGGAGGACGACCCGATGGCCTGAGGCGCCGTCAGGAGACCGGCGGCGTCCAGCCGGTGGCCTCCTTCCAGGCCAGGTGGGCGCCGTGCACCCTGGCCCAGAGCCGCTCGCGGTCCGCCCCGTCCAGGCCCAGCGGGCCGTCCAGCGCGAGGCCGAACGGGCCGGTCAGCAGCGCGTACCAGGCGTCCGGGTCGGTGTACTCGGTGACCGTCCGGCCCTCGGCGGTGACCCGCACCAGCACGCAGCCGCGCAGCGTCTCCACCACCTCGGCGTCCCGGCGCAGCACGGTGGCCACCCGGACGAACGGGGACTCCGGCGCGGTCGAGAGCCACTGGTGCTGCGCCCGGAAGTCGGCCATCCCGGTGGCCGGGCCCTCGCGGAAGTCCATGCCGGTGAAGGAGCCCTGCGGGTCGTTCGCCAGCCGCCAGCCCCCGGGCTCGGCCGCCGAGGCGGCCAGCACGAAGGTGAGCGGCGCCTGACGGTACGTCCCCTCGCGCAAGGGCAGCGGCTCGTGCAGCGCGTCGCCGAGGCCGACGTCCACCAGGAACTCCCGGCCCTCGCAGCGCACGGTCAGCGCGAGGTGGTTGGCGTCCGCGCCGGCCGGGTCCTCGGGGCCGCTCTGCACCCCGCCGACGTGCAGCCGGACGTCGTAGCCGAGCGAGGTCAGCAGGGCGGCGAAGGCGCCGTTCAGGTGGAAGCAGTAGCCGCCCCGGCCCGCGGCTATCCGGCGGGCGGAGTCGGCCGGGTCGATGGTGGTCGGCCGGTCGAGGTGGATGTCCAGGGTCTCGTACGGCACCCGCTCGACGTGCGCCCGGTGCAGGGCGAACAGCGCGGCCACCGTCGGCGGCCCCGGATGCCCGGTGCCCAGGCGCTCCAGGTAGCCGGCGACCAGCTCGGCCGGCAGCTCGGCGGGCTCCGCCTGACGCTCCGTCGCCCCGGCCGGCCGGGGCGGGCCCGCCAGCACCTTCGCGTCGGCCACCCGGCGGTACCCCTCGCGCAGCTCGCCGCCGCAGTGCGCCAGCACCTCGGCCACCGCCGCCGCGAACGGCCCGGCGGGGCCGCCCGCGAGCAGCCCGAGGTAGCTGTCCAGCAGCCGGCCGCCGAGCTCCGGGTGGGCGGCGCGCAGCATCCGGGGCAGCCACTTGCCCTTGCCCTGCCAGTGGCCGCCGCTCGACAGCAGCAGCTCGGAGGCCCGCTCCAGCACCTGGGCGGCGATCACCGCCCGCTCCTCCCGGGGCCGCTCGTCCGCCAGGTCGTCGTACAGGTCGGTCAGCAGGTACCGCCGGGTCTCCAGGGTCTCCGCCGGGACGGGCGCCGGCCCGGCCGCCAGCAGCCGGGCCGCCTCGGCGCGGAGCTCGGCGGCGGTGCCGTCGGCGTCGCACAGGGTCAGACCGGTGGCGCACATCGAGATCAGCGAGGGCACCGCGTGCACCCGGTCCCAGTCGAAGAACGCCCGGGTCGAGGACGGCGTCTGGACGAACAGCTCGACCGGCCAGCCCTCGAAGCGGACCGTCTCCCGGTGGACCTCGAACCCCTCGGGGCGGATCACCACCAGGTCCAGGTCGGACCCGGCCGTCGCCTCCCCCCGGGCGGTGGATCCGCCGAGGAAGGCGGCGACCGCCTCCGGGAAGGCCGACTTGACGAGTTGCTGCGCCGCTGCGAGGGGATCGGTCATGCCGGAGATGATCGCTCAGCGGCCCGGCCCCGCGCAGCCCCTTTTGCCGCTCGTGACCTGCTGACGAGGGCTCAGGTCAGCTCGTCGGCCAGCAGGTCCATCAGCAGGCCGTCGTGCCAGCTGCCGTCCGCGCCGCGCTCGTAGCGGCGCATCACGCCGACCGGGCGGAAGCCGGCCTTGGCGTAGCAGCGGATCGCCGCCGCGTTGTCGGCCGCCGGGTCGATCACCAGGCGGTGGTGGCCGAGGGTGGTGGTGAGGTGGCGGGCCAGGGTGCGGACCGTGTCGGTGCCCAGGCCCCGGCCGTGCACCGAGGGGTCCAGGAAGAGGTCGATTCCCGCGTGCCGGTACTCCGGGTCGGTCTCGGCGTACCACTGCACCGCGCCGACCACCCGGCCCCCGTGCTCCACCGCGAACACCTCGGTCTCCGGGTCGGCCAGGTCCTCCGCCACCTCGGCGAGCAGGTCGGCGCTGCCGCGCCAGCGGGCCCGCACCTCGGGGGTGTCCCGGATCTCGGCCAGCCGGGGGACGTCGTCGGCGGTGGCGGGGCGCAGCGTCACGGCGTCGCCGTGCAGGATGGTGGCCATGCCACCGACCTTAGGGGTTGTCTCCTCGGTGGGGTCGGCTGTGACACCGTGCGGCTCCGCCGCTTGGGCGGGCGCCGCCGGACCACGTACCTCTCTGGCTTCTCGTCGGTCGCCGATGCTCCCGTGGACTTCCCCCGGCCTCCGGCCGGGAGGTGCCTCCGCCCCGCCTTCGGCGTCCCAGCCTCCGGCCGGAAGGTGCCCCACCCCGCCGCGTAGTCCCACGACGCCCGGCCAGGTGGCGGAGCCGCACGGTGTCACGGCCGACCCCACCAAGGAGACAGCCCCCGGGCCGCCGGGCCGGACGGGGCCAGTCAACGGGCCGTCAGGAGCCGTGCGGGGCCACGTCCGGGGGCCACTCGCGGGCGAGCAGCGCGTAGACGTACTCGCTGCCCCAGCGGTCGCCGTCCAGGTCGTTCTCCACCAGGTGCGCCTCCCGGCGCAGGCCGAGCCGTTCGCACACCCGGACCGATCCGGTGTTCAGCACGTCGAGGCGGGCGAACAGCCGGTGCACCCCCAGGGTGCCGAAGGCCAGCCCGGCGGCGGCCCGGGCCGCCTCGGTCGCGTAGCCCCGGCCGCCGGCCCCGGGGTGGAAGACCCAGCCGATCTCGGCCTGGCGGGCCCGGGCGTCCGCCAGCTTCAGGACGATCTCGCCGACCACGTCCGCCTCGCCCGCAGGCTGGACGGCGAGCACCAGCGCGTCGCCGTCCGCGGTCCAGGACGTCCCGGCCGCGCGCTTCGCCAGGCTCTCCGCGCACTGCTCCCTGGTGAGCGGCGGCCGGTAGAGGTAGCGGGCCACCTCGGGCAGCCGCTGGTACGCGTGCACCGCGTCCAGGTCGTCCGGGGTGAACGGGCGCAGCACCAGGCGTTCGGTGCTGACGGGCAGTGAGAACGGCGTCATCGGTTCCGGGACCCCCTCGTGGCGGACCGTCAGGCTAGCCGACCGGCCGCCGCCCGTCGGGGCCCCGCCTGCCCGCGCGGTCCGGCGCCGTGCAGCTCGGTGGAGACGGACGGGCCGCCGATGTGCGGCCTCGCCCACGCCGTCGAGGTGCACGGCGCCGCCCCCGGCGACCGCACCGCCACCGCGCACCGCTGCCTGGCCGTCCTCCCTGCCGGGCTGCGCGCCGGGCCGGACGGCGACGCAGCTCGGATAGCCTGAGGGCACGATGGAAACCTTCACCACGCCCTGGGGCGAGCTCGAACTCAGCCGTTACCCCGACGACCCCCGGAACCTCCTGCGGGCCTGGGACGCGGCGGACGACTACCTGCTGCGCCACCTCGCCGGCACCGACGACGCACCGCCCGTCCCGCTGACCGGCCGTCCGGTGGTGTTCGGCGACCGCTGGGGCGCGCTGGTCACCGCGCTGGCCGCGCACCGCCCGGTGCAGATCTCCGACTCCCACCTCGGCCGGCAGGCCACCCGGGCCAATCTGGCCCGGGCCGGGGTGGCGGAGGGCGAGGTGGAGCTGCTCACCACCCAGGACCCGCCGCCGGAGCGGATCGACGTGCTGCTGGTGCGGGTGCCCAAGAGCCTGGCGCTGCTGGAGGACCAGCTGCACCGGCTGGCCCCGGCCGTGCACGCCGGGACGGTGGTGGTGGGCACCGGCATGGTGACCGACATCCACACCTCCACGCTGCGGCTGTTCGAGCGGATCATCGGCCCGACCAGGACCTCGCTGGCGGTCCGCAAGGCCCGGCTGATCTTCTGCACCCCGGACCCGGCGCTGCCCCGCACCGCCAGCCCGTGGCCGCTGCGGTATGCGCTGGAGGAGGGCATCGGGCCGGTCTCCGGACGGACCGTCACCAACCACGCGGGCGTGTTCTGCGCGGACCGCCTGGACATCGGCACCCGCTTCCTGCTGGCCCACCTGCCGCCGACCACCGGGGCGGTCCGGATCGCCGACCTGGGCTGCGGCAACGGCGTGGTCGGCACCGCCGCCGCGCTGGCCAACCCGGCGGCCGAGCTGCTCTTCACGGACGAGTCGCACCAGGCGGTGGCCTCGGCCGAGGCCACCTTCCGGGACGCGCTGGGCCCGGCGGCCAAGGCGACCTTCACCGTGGGCGACGCGCTGGCCGGGGTGGAGCCCGGCACGCTGGACGTGGTGCTCAACAACCCGCCGTTCCACAGCCACCAGGCCACTACGGACGCCACCGCCTGGGGCATGTTCACCTCGGCCCGCCGCGCGCTGAGCCCGGGCGGCGAGCTCTGGGTGGTCGGCAACCGGCACCTGGGCTACCACGTCAAGCTGAAGAAGCTCTTCGGCAACTGCGAACTCGTCGCCAGCGACCGCAAGTTCGTCCTGCTGCGGGCCGTCCGCCGGTAGCCCTCAGCGGCGCCAGTACAGGTGGTGGGTGACGCCGCTGGGGCTGGGCACCACGTCCCGGTGGAAGCGGTCGAGCAGGTCGTCCGGCGAGTCCCACAGGCGCAGGCCGGTGCCGAGCTCCAGCGGCGAGACCACCACGTGCAGGGTGTCGACCAGGTCGGCGTCCAGGAACTGACGGATCGTGGTGACCCCGCCGCCGAGCCGGACGTCCTTGCCGTCGGCCGCCTCCCGGGCCCGCTCCAGCACCGCCGCCGGCTCGCCGGAGACGAAGTGGAAGGTGGTGTCGGAGAGCGTGATCGAGGGGCGCTCGTGGTGGGTCAGCACGAACACCGGGGTGCGGAACGGCGGCTCCTCGCCCCACCAGCCCTGCCACTCCAGGTCCTGCCACGGGCCGCGCTGCGGGCCGAACTTGTGCCGGCCCATGATCTCGGCGCCGATGTTGCGGGCGTAGTCCCTGGTGAAGAGGTCGTCCAGGCCCCGGCTGCCGCCCGGGTCGGTGCGCATCGGCCAGCTGGCCGTGGCCCCGGCCCAGGCGAACAGCCGGCCGGGGTCGACGTGGCCGAACGGGCGCTCCAGGGTCTGGTCCTCGCCCGCTCCGATGCCGTCGGCGGAGACGTTGAAGTTCTGCACCCTCAGCAACTGCTCGGCCATGCGTGGTACCTCCGGCGGTCCTGGCGTGCGGACCGGGCGGCCCGCACGCTACGAGTCTGCCCCGGAGGGTACGGGTCGGGACTGACGCCACACCCCCGTGGCGGCGCCGGTCCTGACGGCCGGTCAGGCGCCGTACACCTCGGCGAGGAAGCCCTCGACCACCGCGGTGTAGAGCTCCGGCCGCTCCATGGCCGGGATGTGCGCGGTGCCCGGGATGTCGGCGACCCGGCCGTTCGGGGCGCCCTGGGCGAAGGGGGTGGCCAGCGAGAGCAGGGCGGGGGAGTCCAGCGCGCCGCCGGCCGCCAGCACCGGGACGGTGACCTCGGCGGCCCGGGCCAGGGTGCCGGGCACCTGGAGGTGGTGGTTCGGCTCGTCCGGGGTGTGCTTCATGATCGTGCGCAGGGCCATGTCCCGGCGCCGGCGCACCAGTTCGGGGTCGAGGTCGGCGACCTCGCGGTGCGGGCCGGCGATCCAGAGGGCGAGCGAGTCGAGCCAGCCCTCGATGTCGCCGGACATCAGGGCCGTGTTGTGGACCACGTGGCCGCGGTCGTTCCACTCGTCGGTGACGGTGGGCTCGTGGGTGCCGCCGCCGCTGATCAGGATGCCGGCCACCAGCTCGGGGTGTTCGAGGACGGTCTCGACCGCGATGGTGGCGCCCATCGAGAGGCCGACCAGCACGGCCGGGCCGAGGTCGAGGTGGCGCAGCAGGGCGGCCAGGTCGTCGCACTGGCGGAACGGGCGGCTCGCGTTGGCCGAGGCGCCGTGGCCCCGGGCGTCCGGGGCGATCACCCGGTGGGAGGCGGAGAGCGCCTCGACCTGGGCGTCCCACATGGTGAAGTCCATGAAGCCGCCGTGCAGCAGCACGACCGGGCGGCCGGAGCCGGCGTCGCGGTAGGCGAGCGGGCCGTCCTCGGACTCGAAGGTGCGGATGGTGGCGGCGTAGGACTGCTCGGTGGCGTTCGTCATGACAACCAAGGTGCCATGTCCGGGGAGAGATGACAACCCAGTTGTCATTCTGCTCGGGAAATTGGCACCTCGGGTGTCATGATGGGTGGGTGACCGCCAACGACGCACCCCGTGAACCCGACCTCGCCCCCCGGCTGATGGAGGTCTTCGCCCTGGTCGGCCCGCTCTACCGGCGGGTCCAGCGCAAGGTGGAGACGGACGTCCCCGAGCAGGGGCTGTCCGTCGGCGTCCGGGCCGTGCTCGACCTGATCCGCGAGCACGGGCCGATGACCGTCCCGCAGATGGGCCGGGCCCAGGCCCTGAGCCGCCAGTTCGTCCAGCGGATGGTCAACGACGCGCTGGCGGCCGGCCTGGTCGAGGCCGTCCCCAATCCGGCCCACCAGCGCTCCTCGCTGATCCGGCTGACCGACGGCGGCCGGGCCGCCATCGCGGCCGTGCTGGCGCGGGAGCACGGCCTGCTGCGGCAGATCGGCCCGGACGTCAGCGAGGCGGACGTGGCGACCACCGTCCGGGTGCTAGGCCGGATGCTGGAGCTGTTCGACGACGTGGACGTGAACTGAGCGTCCGTCAGAGGGTCGGCGGCTCCTCGACGGTGAAGTCCCCGGGGGCGGGCTCCTGCTCGGCGAACACCTCCCCGGCGGCCAGCCGGGCCCGCAGCCGCAGCACCGCGCCCGGCGCCACCCCGACCAGCTGGGCCGGTCGGATGTCCAGGTCGAGCGGGCGGCCGGTGCGGGCCGAGAGCAGGTCGGCGAAGCCCGGGACGGGGGTGGCCGAGAGCAGGTCCACCCGGGCCAGCTGCCAGCCCGGCAGCCGGGGGTGCGGGGCCGTGCTCACCAGGCGGACCCGCAGGGCGGTCAGGTTCTCCAGCGGCGCGACCATCGGCTCATGCCTCCACGGGGGTCGGGGCGCCGGCCAGCAGCGCGGCCAGGGCGGCGGCGATCGGCAGGCCGGTGTGCGATTCGTAGTAGCTGTGGGCGGGCATCGGATTCACCTCGAAGCACACCCAGGCGCCGTCCGGCCGCAGCCGCAGGTCGATGCCGGCCAGCGGCAGCCCGAGCGCGGCGGCCAGCGCCACCGAGCGCTCGGCCACCTCGGGCGGCAGCCGGTAGCGGGTCAGCTCGGTGCGCAGCCCGTCCCGGTCGGCGTAGCGGTAGTCCACCGCAGCGCTGTCCACCGCCGCCGCGTACACCTCGCGGCCGACCACGTGCACCCGTACGTCCCGGCCCGGCACGTACGCCTGGAACTGGGTCGGCAGCCCGCGTACCAGGTGCAGGCGTGACTCGTCGTCAGGTGTCAGCTCCCGGACGATCGAACGGATGCCGCTGACCGACTTGTAGACCACCCGGCCGTGCTCGGCGCGGAACTCCCGCACCTCGGCCGGATCGTCCGTCACCAGGGTCTCCGGCACCGGGAAGCCGGCCCGGGCGATCAGCTGGGCCTGGTACGGCTTGGAGGAGTTGGATTCCATGGCGAGCGGACGGTTGACCACCAGGGTGTCCGCCCAGTCCAGCCAGTCGGTGAACCAGCGGTGGAAGGCCGCCGCCCGGGCCCGCGCCGCCGCGTCCTGGCCCGGGGCGGCGGGCAGTTCCAGTGGCCGGGCGTACACCGCGCCGACCTCGGCCAGCTCCACCTGCCGCCCGTCCACCGCCAGGCGGCCCGGCACACCGGTGCCGCAGACGAAGTCGTACCGGGCCAGCCGGGCCTGGTCCACCACCAGGTGCGGGTACCCCGCCCGCCGGGCGGCTGCCACGGTCCGGCCCAGCGGCGGGTCCTCGGGACGGCCGTAGAACAGGATCACCGCACGGCCTCCGGCGCCCGGGCGGACACGGAGGCGGGCCCGGCGCCGGGCGCCGATCGCCGGGCCGCGTCGCCTGTCGCCGGCGTGACGGTCGCGGCGGGGCCGGCTGCCGCCGTGCCGTGCAGCCAGTCGGCGACGGCGGTGCGGTGGGCCCGGAGGGCGAGCGGCGGGAGCAGGTCGATGCCGGTCAGCAGGCCGCCGGGGGCGAGCCGGAGTTCGAGCAGGGTGGTGCCCAGGCGGCCGGCGAGCAGCCGCAGCTGCGGGCCGTACGGGGTCTCGCCGCCGGTCAGCCCGGTGCCGCAGAGCAGCAGCCGGGTGGACGGGCCGGGGGCGGGGTGCACCTCGGCGGGGACGGGCGCGGCCGGGCCGCCGGGCCAGGCCAGTTCGGGCACCAGCACCTCGCCGGGCCCGGCCCCGAGCAGCCCGGCCCGGGTGGCCCGCCCGGTCCGGGCGACCGGCAGGCCGAGGTGCTCGGCGAGGGCGAGTGCGGTGGCGGCCGACAGCGGCCCGGGCGCCGTGCCGCAGGCGTGCACCGGCCCGAGCACCCGGCTCCCGAGCCCGAGCAGCCAGGCGGCCAGCAGGGCGTACCGCTCGGCGCGTGCGTAGTCTCGGTCCTTGGCGGTGGTGCCGGTGCAACCGCCTCCGGGGGCGGACGGTGACGCGCCGTCAGGGGCGGGGGTGCCCGGCAGCGGCAGTGGGGTGGTGGGCACGGTGGGCGCGGGGTGGCCGCAGGAGCGGCCCGTGGGTGCTCCGGTGCGGGCGTCAGCCGGTCCACCGGTACCCGGTGGGTGGCCGCCCAGGTCTCCCCGGGCGGACGCGCCTGCCGGGCCCTCGTCGCCGGGTGCGGCCCGGGCACCGGGACCGGACGGCCCGGGGCGGTGGGCCGCGCCGGGGGCGGCCTCCGGTGCGCGCCCCGTCCGGGTGGGCGGGAGCGGAAGGTGCGTCAGCCGGTGCAGCACCGCGCCGATGCCGTCGTCCGTCAGCCGCTCACCGCCGGGGAGGGTGAGGGTGGTGCGCGGCCTGCCGGCCGCGTCGGTCCGGTGCGACCAGCGGGCGCGGAGCAGGTCGGTGGGGCCGAGCAGCAGGACCCGGCCGGCCCCCGGGCGGGCGGCCAGCTCGCGGGCGATCGCCGCCGCGCCGTGGTCGGCCCGGTCGGCGAGCACGACGACGGTGCGGGTCACTGCGGCGGCAGGGTGTCGAAGGCCCGCTTGGCCTGCGGGTCGCCCTCGGCGACCGCCTGCCGCAGGCCGTCCGCCTCCGGGTCGTGGCCCGGGCCGCCCACCAGGTCGGGCCGCAGCTCGGCACCGATGAAGGGCTCGGTGCCGGTGAACGCCCCGCCGCCGGTGTACTCCCCGTCCACCGCCGGACCGCCGTCCCCCTGACCGCCCGTCAGGAACTGCTCCACGGCGGCCAGCCGGACCTGGAGGTCGAGCACCGCCTCGGTCAGCGGATCGCCGGCCGCCGCGCCGCCGCCGCGCCCGAACGGTGGCCGCTCGGGCCGCTTGTGCTCCAGCCGGTCCTTGGCGTCCTTGCGCTCCTTGTAGGGCTCCTTGCTGTCCTTGCGCTCCTTGCCGCCGTCCTTCAGCTCCTTGGACAGCGGCTTGCCGCAGGAGACCGAGACGGTGGCGGTCATGCAGACCGCCGGGGCCGGGATGCCGGTGACGGAGACGCAGGTGTCGGCCCCGGCGAAGGACTTGGAGCTCGGGGTGCTGGTCGCGGTGAACTCGGTGCGGCCCGCGCTGCCGGGGTACGGGTCGCCGCCGTCGCCCCGGTTCCGGGCCAGCTCCAGGTCGCGGCGGTCGTCCGCCTGGACCAGGCCGACCTTGTAGTGGTTCTCGTCGGTGTTCCCCGGCCTGGTCTCGTCCACGTGCCAGATCAGCAGGCCGGAGCCGGGCAGCGAGACGTCGTAGCCGGTCTGCTGACGGTTCTCCACCAGGAAGTACTCGCTGCCGCCCGCGCCGTCCTTCCAGAGCCGGTGGACGGTGTGCCCGGTCTTCACGTCCTCGAAGGTCACCGGGCCGCCGGAGGTGACCACGGTGGTGCCCGCCCAGCCCTGGTTCACCTTGCACCAGGCGGACGGGTGGGTCGGCACGTCGCCCCCGCCGCCCCAGGAGCCGCCGCCCATCAGGCACCAGTTCCCCACCCCCTCGGAGGTGCCGTCGGTGTCGTACAGGTCGGGGAAGCCGAACAGCAGGTGGCCCAACTCGTGGGCGCAGACGCCGATCTTCGCGTCCTCCGGGATGGTGAGGTAGGCGAAGACCTTGGTGCCGTCCGCGTTCTGCACCTCGGGGAGGGTCCACTTGTGCGACCAGATGTCGCCGGGAGCGCCGGTGGCCTCGCCGCCGGAGCCGGCGTGCACCACGACGAAGGCGTCCACGAAGCCGTTGCCGTCGTTGTCGTACGGGGTGAAGTCCACCGTCGGGTCGGCGGCCAGCAGGGCGTCCCGGGCCATCAGGTGCGCCCGGGGCTCGCCGGTCGGACGGCCGATGCCGAAGTTCCCGTTGGCGTACCAGGCCAGCGGCTTCGGCAGCCGGAGCGGGCCGACCACCTCGCCGACGATGTCCACCAGACCGTGCGTCACCTCGCGGTAGTACTCCCGCACCGAGCCGTGCGGCAGCTCGCCGAGCGAGAAGAACAGCTGCTCGAAGTGGGCCTGACCGGCCGTCAGGGCCCGGTCGGAGAAGTCCGCCAGCACCACCACCACCCGCACCGCGCCGCGCAGCGGGGCGCGCTCGGCCGCCGCCTGCTTGATGGTGGTGTAGGGGGTGCCGAGCGGGAAGTCCTCGGGCGGGAAGATGGCGCCGTCGTCGAAGCCCAGCCGGTGCGGCGTGCGTCCCACCGCGAACTGTCCGGCCAGCTCGTCCGGCCCGGAGCGGAGCCGGGCCAGCTCCTGCCGGAGCCGGTCGCGGAGCTCGGGGCTGGGGGCGACGGCGCAGAAGTCGGACCAGACGGCGCGGGGCGAAAGCTCGGGCATGGCGGCTCCCTCGGCAGCGGGCTGCGATCTGCTGACTACGGATGGTAGTGGCGCGGATCCGCGGGCGATACCGCCGTGCGAGGGAGTCGCCTTGGGAATTCAGCCCTGTTCGATCACGAAGCGTTCCGTCTCGGACTTGCTGACGCCCAGTCCGGTCAGGATGCCCGCACCGTCCTCCAGCTCCAGGGCGGCCAGCACCACGTGCTCGGTGCCCACGTGCTGGTGGCCGAGCCGGACGGCCTCGCGGAAGGTCAGCTCCAGCAGCTTCTTGGCCGCCCCGTCGTACGGGATCAGGGCCGGCTGGTGCTCGGCCGGGGTGGGCAGGGTGGCGGTGGCGGCGGCCCGCAGCGCCTGCGCCGTCACACCCTGGGCGGCCAGCGCCCGGAAGCCGAGCGAGTCCTGGGTGACCGTCAGGCCGAGCAGCAGGTGGGCGGTACGGATCTCGTCGCCGCCCGCCGTCCTGGCCTCCTCCTGGGAGGCGATCACGGCGGTGCGGGCCGCGTTGTCGTACTTCTTGAACGCCTGGGTCATGTCCAGGGCGCCCGCCTCGCCCGGGTCCTTGGGCACGAAGCGCTTCTGTGCCGCCTGGCGGGTGACGCCCATGCTGCGCCCGATGTCGGTCCAGGAGGCGCCGGAGCGGCGGGCCTGGTCGACGAAGTGCCCGATCAGGTGGTCGGCCAGCTCGCCGAGGTGGTCGGCCGCGATGACCGCCCCTTCGAGCTGGACCAGGGAGTCGGCGGGGTGGTCCTTCTTGATGGACTCGATCAGGTCGTCGAGCCGTACCGGAGTCGTCATGCTGTCAACGTTAGGTTGACAGCTGTTGGGTGTCAACCATGAGTTGACAGTTCCTCGGCGGGGCAGAACGCGTCCCGGGCCGGGCGCCGGCCGGTGGTCAGGAAGTCGGTCGCCAGCCGGTCGCCGCAGGCGTTCCCGTTGGCGGCGTAGACGTCGTGGCCGCCGGAGTCGACGGCGACCATCCGGGCCCGCTGGCCGAAGGCCTGACGGAGCTTCAGGGCGCCGGCGTAGGGGGTCGCGGGGTCGCGCAGGTTCTGCACCAGCAGCACGTTCGGCGGGCCGGCCGGGGTGATCCGGACCGGGGGTTCGGCGGGGGCGGGCCAGAAGGCGCAGGGCATCACGTTCACCGGCATGCCGGCCGTCAGCGGGTGCTTCGCGCGGGAGTCGGCGACCGCCCGGGTGTACCCGGCGGGGTCGCGCGGCCAGGCCACGTCGTTGCAGAGCACCCCGACCGAGACCGCCACCGTGTTCTGCAGCGCGGCGTCCGGCGGCAGTTGCGGGGCGGCCGGGGTGCGGCGGGCCAGCCCGTCGGCGATCAGTCGGGCCAGGCCGGGGAAGCGCTCGTCGTCGTACAGCGCGTTGAGCAGCGCCTCGCGGAGCGCGTTGCCGTCCAGGACGGCCGGGTTGGCGCCGGGCCAGGGCAGCGGCTCGCGGTCCAGCCGGGCGGCCAGCTCCAGGAAGAGCGGGCGGACCTGCTCGGGCCGCTCGGCCAGCCTCAGCGGACTGTCCGGTGCGGCGGCCCAGCGGGCGAAGTCGGGGAAGCGGTCCTCGGCGCCCGGGCCGAAGGCGGCCAGCCAGCCCCGGCCGACCTTCGCCGGGTCCGGGTCGTCGTTGCTGTCCAGCAGCACCCGGTCGGTGCGCTGCGGGTACATGGTGCTGTACACCGCCCCGGCGTAGGTGCCGTAGGAGATGCCCCAGAGCGAGAGCTTCCGCTCCCCGAGGGCCTGCCGGATCCGGTCGATGTCGCGGGCCTCGTTGGCGGTGGAGAGGCTGCGCAGCACCGGGCCGCCGTTGCGCAGGCAGGTCTCGGCGACCCGGCGGGCGGTCTCGGTGTTCGCCGTGGTCGAGCCGTCGGCGGCGGGCCAGGGGCGCAGCTTCGTCATCGACAGGTCCTCGTGGGCCAGCCCGCAGCTCACCGGCGTGCTCCGGCCCACCCCGCGCGGGTCGAAGCCGATCAGGTCGTACCGCTCCCGCACCTCGCGCGGCAGCTGCTTCGCGGCCTTGCCCGGCCAGTCGACCGCCCCGCCGCCCGGGCCGCCGGGCACCATCAGCAGGACGCCCCGGCGGAGCTCCGGCCGCTCGGCCGGGATCCGGGAGACGGCCAGGGTGATCGTCGGGCCGTCCGGGACGGCGTGGTCGAGGGGTACTTCCACGGTGGTGCAGCGCTGGCGCGGGTCGAGGCCCTGGCCCGGGCAGTCGCCCCAGGCGGGCCGGGCGGCGGCGGTGGCGCCGGGGGCGGCCAGGCCGAGCAGGGCGGCGGTGACGGCGGTCGCGGTAGCCAGGGTGGCGAGTCGGTTCCTCATGCCCGGAAGTCTGCTCGGCCGGGCCGCGCCGCCCCATCCGGCCACCCGGCCGGTCCGGGGTGGGGTGTTCCCCACCCCGGCACGGGAGTTGACGTCAGGTCAGCGGTCGAAGCGGTGGTCGAACGGCCGGCCGGGGCAGCGGTGGCACTCGAAGAGGTAGACCCCGCCCAGGCCGCCGAGCCGCAGCTCGGGCCCGACGGTGGCCGGATCCTCGCCCGCCGGGCCCCAGGCCGGGTTCAGCGGGTACTCGCTGCTCTCGATCGACAGCAGGTGCGTCATGGGGGAGCGGCAGCTCCGGCAGTCCGGCCGGCGGGGGTCCTGGCACCAGGCCGGGTAACCGCCCAGCTTGATCCCCGGCGCGGTGGAGAGGTGGTTCTGGTAGTCCCACCAGCGCTCCCGCTCGACCTCCTCGAAGCGCGGTTCCAGCCGCTGCCAGAGCTCCTCCGGCAGGTCCCAGCTCGGGTACTCCGTCACCGCCTCCGGGTGCACGGTGCACGGGCGGGGCAGGTAGACCCGTTCCGCCTCCGCGGGCGGCGGTGGAGCGGTGGCCAGGGCGACGCCCCCGGCGGGGGCCGCACGCCAGACCACCAGCGGCTCCACCCACCGGCCGTCGTGGTCGCGCGGGCACCAGAGCACCTGGAGCAGGTCGCGGTCGGCCGGGTACGGCACCACCTGCTCCGGCAGGTCGTCCCGGCGGACCTGGACCACGGCCACCATCGGCGAGCCGGAGTGTTCGGGGCAGAGCGGCCAGGGCTCGTCGGCCGGCCAGAGCAGCGGCCCGCCCACCGAGCTGTCCCGGCGGCCGGGCGAGCCGGCCCGGGGGTGCAGGCGGACGGCCCGGCGGCGGTGGGGCACCACCTCGGGGAAGAGGCGTTCGACGTCCAGCGGGCGGCTGGGGGTCCGGGGGTTCACCGGGCGCACGGTACCGGCGGCGGGGAGGGCTCCGCACCGGGGTTTCCGGAGGCTGTCGGTGCGCCGGTCCGGCTGGCAGGATGGCCGCTCGGAGGCCCCGGCCGAAGCGCTTTGCATGGCCATGCATTCTGATGCATACTCTTCCCATGTCCAAGGTCCTCACCTCCCTTCCCACCGGCGAGCGAGTCGGTATTGCCTTCTCCGGCGGTCTCGACACCTCGGTGGCCGTCGCCTGGATGCGTGACAAGGGCGCCGTGCCCTGCACGTACACGGCCGACATCGGCCAGTACGACGAGCCCGACATCGCCTCGGTGCCCGGCCGCGCCAACGCCTACGGGGCGGAGATCGCGCGCCTGGTGGACTGCAAGGCGGCCCTGGTCGAGGAGGGCCTGGCGGCGCTGGCCTGCGGCGCGTTCCACATCCGCTCCGGCGGGCGGGCGTACTTCAACACCACCCCGCTCGGCCGGGCCGTCACCGGCACCCTGCTGGTCCGGGCGATGCTGGAGGACGGCGTCCAGATCTGGGGCGACGGCTCCACCTACAAGGGCAACGACATCGAGCGGTTCTACCGCTACGGCCTGCTGGCCAACCCGCACCTGCGGATCTACAAGCCCTGGCTGGACGCGGACTTCGTGACCGAGCTCGGTGGCCGCAAGGAGATGTCCGAGTGGCTGGTCGCGCACGGCCTGCCCTACCGGGACTCCACCGAGAAGGCGTACTCCACCGACGCCAACATCTGGGGCGCCACCCACGAGGCCAAGACCCTGGAGCACCTCGACACCGGCATCGAGACCGTCGACCCGATCATGGGCGTGCGGTTCTGGGACCCGTCGGTGGAGATCGCCGCCGAGGACGTCACGATCGCCTTCGAGCAGGGCCGCCCGGTCTCGATCAACGGCAAGACCTTCGCCACCCCGGTCGACCTGGTGATGGAGGCCAACGCGATCGGCGGCCGGCACGGCCTCGGCATGTCCGACCAGATCGAGAACCGGATCATCGAGGCGAAGAGCCGCGGCATCTACGAGGCCCCCGGCCTGGCGCTGCTGCACATCGTCTACGAGCGGCTGGTGAACGCGATCCACAACGAGGACACCATCGCCGCCTACCACAACGAGGGCCGCCGCCTCGGCCGGCTGCTCTACGAGGGCCGCTGGCTGGACCCGCAGGCCCTGATGGTCCGTGAGTCGCTCCAGCGCTGGGTCGGCGCCGCGATCACCGGTGAGGTCACCCTGCGGCTGCGCCGGGGTGAGGACTACTCGATCCTCGACACCAAGGGCCCGGCCCTCAGCTACCACCCGGACAAGCTCTCGATGGAGCGCACCGAGGACGCCGCCTTCGGCCCGGTCGACCGGATCGGCCAGCTGACCATGCGCAACCTGGACATCGCCGACTCCCGCTCCCGGCTGGAGCAGTACGCCGCGCTCGGCCTGGTCGGCGAGGCCCCCGGCGGCCAGCGCTCGATCGGTGCCGCCCAGGCGGCCTCGACCGGCCTGATCGGCGCGATGGACCAGGGCGGCGCCGAGGCCATCGCCTCCACCGTCGAGCCCACCGCCGAGGAGGCGGCCCTCGACCGCGCGGCGATGGAGTCCGGCACCGACTGACCGTCAGCCGCCGCACCCCGTACGGAGTCCGGGCCCCGACAGGCACACGCCCTGTCGGGGCCCGGGCTCGTCCCCGGGCAGAATCGGCGGCATGACCGACTCCGAGGCCCCCGGATACCTGCTCGACAACGCCCGGCCCGAGGCGGGGGTGCGGTTCGACGCGCTCGGCAGCCTCTTCGACCCCGGCACCTTCCGGCGGATCGAGGCACTCGGCATCGCGCCGGGCTGGCGGTGCTGGGAGGTCGGCGCGGGCGGGGCCACGGTGCCGGCCTGGCTGGCGGAGCGGGTCGGGCCGCGGGGCCGGGTGCTGGCCACCGACCTGGACACCTCGTGGGCCGCTGCGGCCGCTGCGGCCGGTGGCGGGGTGCTGGAGGTGCGCCGGCACGACGTCGGCCGGGAGGAGCCTCCGGGCGAGGGCTTCGACCTGGTGCACGCCCGGCTGGTGCTGGTGCACGTGGCCGGGCGCGAACGGGCGCTGCGGTCGATGGCGGCCGCCCTGAAGCCGGGCGGTTGGCTGCTGCTGGAGGACGCCGATCCGGCCGCCCAGCCGTTGGTCTGCCTGGACGGGCACGGCCCCGAGCAGGAGTTGGCGAACCGTCTGAAGGCCGCCTTCCGCACCCTGCTGACGGCCCGTGGGGCGGACCTGGCCTTCGGGCGGAAGCTGCCCCGGCTGCTCCGGGAGGCCGGGCTGGCCGAGGTGGCGGCGGAGGCGTACTTCCCGGTGACCTCGCCCGCCTGCGCGGTGCTGGAGGCCGCCACGGTGCGGCACGTCCGGGCCGAGCTGCTGGCCGCCGGGCTGGCCACCGAGGACGAGATCGACCGGCACCTGGCCGCCGTCGAGGCGGGCCGGCTGGACCTCTCGACCTCCCCGATGATCTCCGCCTGGGGGCGCCGGCCCTGAGCCGGTGGTCGGAGCAGCCCGCCGGGCGTGGAAAACTTAGGGTCGCCTAAGTAGTGCGGGCGGCGCCGGGTGGCGAGGCCGTCCCGTGTGCAGCTCCTTGCATGGATGTTCCGTGCTGCGTATATTCATGCCTAGTCCTAGAGAGGAATCGTCATGGCATTGCGAGTCGCCGTCGCCGGTGCGAGCGGGTACGCGGGTGGCGAGGTGCTGCGCCTGCTGCTCGGCCACCCGGAGGTCGAGATCGGCGCCCTGACCGGCGGGTCCAACGCCGGGGCGCGGTTCGGCGAGCTCCAGCCGCACCTGCTGCCGCTGGCCGACCGGGTGCTGGAGCCGACCACCCCCGAGACGCTGGCCGGGCACGACGTGGTCTTCCTCGGGCTGCCGCACGGCCAGTCCGCCGCCGTGGCCGAGGCGCTCGGCGAGGACGTCCTGGTGGTCGACTGCGGGGCCGACTTCCGGCTCCGGGACGCGGCCGTCTGGGAGAAGTTCTACGGCTCCCCGCACGCCGGTACCTGGCCCTACGGCCTGCCCGAACTCCCGGGCCACCGCGCCGCGTTGAAGGGCAGCAAGCGGATCGCGGTGCCGGGTTGCTACCCGACCGCCGTCACGCTGGCGCTCTACCCGGCGTACGCGGCCCGGCTCGCGGAGGCGGAGGCGGTGATCACCGCCGCCTCGGGCACCTCCGGCGCCGGCAAGGCGGCCAAGCCGCACCTGCTGGGCAGCGAGGTGATGGGCTCGATGAGCCCGTACGGCGTCGGCGGCGGCCACCGGCACACCCCGGAGATGGCGCAGAACCTCTCGCCGGTGGCGGGCGAGGACGTGATCGTCTCCTTCACCCCGACGCTGGCCCCGATGCCGCGCGGCATCCTGGCCACCTGCAGCGCCAAGGCGAAGCCCGGCACCACCGCCGAGTCGCTGCGCCGCGCGTACGCCGAGGCGTACGCGGGCGAGCCGTTCGTCCGGCTGCTGCCCGAGGGCCAGTGGCCGCAGACCAGCTCGGTCTACGGCTCGAACGCCGCGCTGGTGCAGGTCGCGCTGGACGAGCACGCCGGCCGGATCATCGCGATCAGCGCGATCGACAACCTGGTCAAGGGCACCGCCGGCGGCGCGGTGCAGAGCATGAACATCGCCCTCGGCCTCCCCGAGGAGCTGGGCCTTCCCCTGAACGGAGTCGCACCGTGACCACCACTCGGAACGTCGGCGTCACGGCGGCCAAGGGCTTCCGCGCCGCCGGGGTCACCGCCGGCATCAAGGCCAGCGGCACCCCGGACCTCGCCCTGGTGGTCAACGACGGCCCGCAGCTCGCCGCGGCCGGCGTCTTCACCGCGAACCGGGTGAAGGCCGCGCCGGTGCTCTGGAGCGAGCAGGTGGTGAAGGGCGGTCAGGTCTCCGCCGTGGTGCTCAACTCCGGTGGCGCCAACGCCTGCACCGGCCCGGCCGGCTTCCAGGACACCCACGCCACCGCCGAGAAGGTAGCGGCCGAGCTGGGGCTGAACGCGGGCGAGGTGGCCGTCGCCTCCACCGGTCTGATCGGCGTCCGGCTGCCGATGGACATCCTGCTGCCCGGCGTCGAGCAGGCCGCCAAGGCGCTCGGCGAGGACGGCGGCGAGGCCGCCGCCATCGCCATCAAGACCACCGACACCGTGCACAAGACCGCCCAGGTCAGCCAGGGCGGCTGGACGGTCGGCGGGATGGCCAAGGGCGCCGGCATGCTGGCCCCGAGCCTGGCCACCATGCTCGTGGTGCTCACCACCGACGCGGTGGTGGACGCCCCCGGCCTGGACGCCGCGCTGCGCGCCGCCACCAAGGTGACCTTCGACCGGATCGACTCCGACGGCTGCATGTCGACCAACGACACCGTGCTGCTGCTCGCCTCCGGCGCCTCGGGCGTCACCCCGGACGCCGGGGAGTTCGCCGCGGCGGTGGCCGCCGTCAGCGCCGACCTGGCCCGCCAGCTGATCGGCGACGCCGAGGGCGCCTCCAAGGACATCCGGATCGAGGTGCTGAACGCGGCCACCGAGGCCGACGCCGTCGAGGTGGCCCGCACCATCTCCCGGAACAACCTGCTCAAGTGCGCCCTGCACGGCGAGGACCCGAACTGGGGCCGGGTGCTGGCCGCGATCGGCACCACCTCGGCCGCCTTCGACCCGAACGCGCTGGACGTCGCGATCAACAACGTCTGGGTCTGCCGGGACGGCGGCGTGGGGGAGGACCGCGAGCTGGTCGACATGACGGGCCGTGAGATCGTCATCACCGCCGACCTGAAGGCCGGTCAGGAGCAGGCCACCGTGTGGACCAACGACCTCACCGCCGACTACGTCCACGAGAACAGCGCCTACTCCACCTGAGCCGGGGGACACCGTGAAGATCGCACCCAAGGGCGAACAGGCCCGGAACAACACCGCACTGCCCAAGGCGATGACGCTGATCGAGGCGCTGCCCTGGCTGGAGCGCTTCCACGGCAAGACCGTGGTCATCAAGTTCGGCGGCAACGCCATGGTCGACGAGGAGCTGAAGGCCGCCTTCGCCCAGGACGTGGTCTTCCTGCGTTACGCCGGGCTGCACCCCGTCGTGGTGCACGGCGGCGGCCCGCAGATCAGCTCGCAGCTGGAGAAGCTCGGCCTGGAGTCCAGCTTCACGGCCGGCCTGCGGGTCACCACCCCCGAGACCATGGACGTGGTCCGGATGGTGCTGGCCGGCCAGGTCCAGCGCGAGCTGGTCGGGCTGCTGAACGAGCACGGTCCGTTCGCGGTCGGGATCACCGGCGAGGACGCGCACACCATGACCGCCGTGAAGCGGTACGCCGTGGTGGACGGCGAGCCGGTGGACATCGGCCTGGTCGGCGACATCGTCAACGTCGAGGCGGGCGCGGTGAAGGCGCTGATCGCGGACGGCCGGATCCCGGTCATCTCCTCGATCGCGCGCGGCACCGACGGCCACGTCTACAACATCAACGCCGACACCGCCGCCTCCGCGATGGCGGTCGCGCTCGGCGCCGAGATGCTGGTGGTGCTCACCGACGTCGAGGGCCTGTACGCCAACTGGCCGGACTCCGACGACGTGATCAGCCAGCTCGGCGCGGGCGAGCTGGAGAAGCTGCTGCCCACCCTGGCCAGCGGCATGCTCCCGAAGATGGAGGGCTGCCTGCGCGCGGTCCGCTCCGGCGTGGGCACCGCCCGCGTGCTGGACGGCCGGGTGCCGCACAGCCTGCTGCTGGAGATCTTCACCGACGAGGGCATCGGCACCATGGTGGTGCCGGACGACGACGAGACGGTCCTGGGGGGCCTGGCATGACGAACACTCAGCTCACCCAGCGGTGGCAGCACTCGCTGATGGACAACTACGGCACCCCCCGGATCCCGCTGGTCCGGGGCGAGGGCTCGACCTTCTGGGACGCCGACGGCAAGGCCTACCTGGACCTGGTCGGCGGCATCGCGGTGAACGCGCTGGGCACCGCCCACCCCGCCGTGGTGGAGGCGGTGACCGCGCAGATCTCCACCCTCGGCCACGTCTCCAACCTCTTCATGGCCGAGCCCACCATCCGGCTGGCCGAGCGGCTGCTGGAGCTGGCCGGCCGCCCGGGCAAGGTCTTCTTCTGCAACTCCGGCGCCGAGGCCAACGAGGCCGCCTTCAAGATCGGCCGGCTCACCGGCCGGACCCACGTGGTCTCGCTCCAGGGCGCCTTCCACGGCCGGACCATGGGCGCGCTGGCGCTCACCGCCCAGCCCGCCAAGCAGACCCCCTTCCTGCCGCTGCCCGGTGACGTGACCTACGTCCCGTTCGGTGACGTGGAGGCGCTGCGGGCCGCCGTGACGGAGCGGACGGCCGCCGTCTTCCTGGAGCCGATCCAGGGCGAGAACGGCGCGATCCCGCTGCCCGACGGCTATCTGACGGCGGCTCGGGAGATCACCCGGGCCACCGGCACCCTGCTGGTGCTGGACGAGATCCAGACCGGCATCGGCCGGACCGGCCAGTGGTTCGCCCACCAGGCGTACGAGGGCGTCGAGCCGGACATCGTGACGTTGGCCAAGGGCCTCGGCGGCGGGCTGCCGATCGGTGCCGTGCTGGCCTTCGGCGAGGCCGCCGAGCTGCTCCACCCGGGCCACCACGGCACCACCTTCGGGGGGAACCCGGTGGTCGCCGCGGCCGGGCTCGCGGTGCTCGACACCATCGCCTCGCAGGGCCTGCTGGAGCACGTCCAGAAGGTCGGCGAGCAGCTCCGCACCGGCATCGAGGCGCTCGGCCACCCGCTGGTCAGCCACGTCCGGGGCGCCGGGCTGCTGCTCGGCATCGTGCTGAACGAGCCGGTGGCGGCGAAGGTGCAGGCCGCCGCGCAGGAGGCCGGGTTCCTGGTGAACGCGGCGGTGGCGGACGCCGTCCGGCTGGTACCGCCGCTGGTGCTCACCGAGGCGGAGGCCGCCTCCTTCCTGGCCGCCCTGCCGGAGATCCTGAACGGCGTCACCCCTGACGCGAACGTCTGAGCGGACTCCGGGAGAATCCTCGTCATGACCGCACCCAGCTCCGACCAGCCGGCCGCCGGGCCGACCCCGCAGGTCCCGCAGACCCGCACCGCCCGGCACCGCAGGATCGTCGACCTGCTGACCCGTCAGCCCGTCCGCTCGCAGAGCCAGTTGGCCAAGCTGCTCGCCGACGACGGTCTGGTGGTCACCCAGGCGACCCTCTCCCGGGACCTGGACGAGCTGGGTGCGGTGAAGATCCGGAACCGGGACGGCGCGCTGATCTACGCCGTCCCGGCCGAGGGCGGGGACCGCACCCCGCGCGCGCCGATGGGCGAATCCGCCACCGAGGGCCGGATGGCCCGGCTGGCCGGCGAGCTGATGGTCTCCGCCACCGCCTCCGGCAACCTGGTCGTGCTGCGCACCCCGCCGGGCGCCGCCCAGTTCCTGGCCTCCGCGATCGACCAGGCCCAGGTCTTCGAGATCATCGGCACCATCGCCGGTGACGACACCGTGCTGCTGATCAGCCGGGACCCGTTCGGCGGCCAGGCGCTGGCCGACCACCTGATGCAGCTCGCCCAGGCCAAGGCCCAGTAGCCGCGCCCGGGCCCACGGGTGCGGCCCTACCAGGGCACCGGCCCGGCGTCGTCGAAGAACCGCCCGGTCGGGCCGCCGTCGGGCAGGGTCGCCAGCTCGACGGCGATCGCCGCGCCCTGCGCCGGGGTGCGCACACCCCGGAAGCCGTTCAGGTCGGTCGCGACGTAGCCGGGGCAGGCGGCGTTGACCAGCACGTCCGTCCCGCTCAGCTCGCGGGCGTACTGCAGGGTGACGGCGTTCAGGAAGGTCTTCGACGGCGCGTACGCCATGGCCACCGGGCCCGCCGTCCGGTCCGGCTCGGGGCCGGACTGCCGGGCCAGCGAGCCGACGCTGCTGGACATGTTGACGATCCGGGGCGAGGCGGAGCGCCGCAGCAGCGGCAGCATCGCGTTGGTGACCCGGATGACGCCCAGCACGTTGGTCTCCAGCACCGCCCGGACGGTGGCCAGGTCGACCTCGGTCGGCTGCTGCGGCATGGCGCCGCTGATCGCGGCGTTGTTGACCAGCACGTCGAGGCGGCCCTCCTGACGCTCGATCAGCCGCGCGGCGGCCGACACGCCGACGTCCTCGGTGACGTCCAGCGGGACGCCGAAGGCGTCGATCCCGGCCGCGCGCAGCCGCTGCACCGCCGCCGCGCGGCGCCCGTCGTCGCGGGCGCCGACGCCCACCCGCCAGCCGAGGGCACCCAGCCCGGCGGCGATCTCGTAACCGATTCCCTTGTTCGCGCCGGTGACCAGCGCGACCTTCCGTTCGCTCATGCGGCCATGCTGCCCGGGGGCTGCGGAGGGCGTCCAAGACCGATCGGGTGGGCATCGATACCGCCGGGGTATCGATCCGGCGTACGGTGACCGGATGGAGACCAGGGAACTGCGCTACTTCGTCGCGGTGGCCGAGGAGTTGCACTTCGGCCGGGCCGCGCTGCGGCTGGGGATCGCGCAGCCGCCGCTGTCCCGGGCGATCCAGCAGCTGGAGCGCCGGCTCGGCGCCGCCCTGCTGGAGCGGACCAGCCGGGCCGTCACGCTGACGGCGGCCGGTGCGGTGCTGCTGGCCGAGGGCCGGGCGGCCCTGGACGCGGTGGACGCGGCCGAGCGCCGCACCCGGCGGGCCGCCGGCGCCGTGACCGGCCGCCCCGGGCTGGTCCTGGCCACCAAGGCCAGCGCCTCCGGCGACCTGCTGGCGAGGCTGCTCGACGCCTACGCCGGCGGACCGGACGCCGTCGAGGTCGAGGTCGTGCTGTGCGGCCCGGCCGAATCCGGCCGGCTGCTGCGCGAAGGCCGGGCCGACGCGGCGCTGCTGCTGCGGCCGTTCGACCCGACGGACGGCCTGCACACCGAGGAGCTGGCCACCGAGGGCCAGGTCGCCCTGCTGCCGGCCGGCCACCCGCTGGCCGCCCGGCCCCACCTGCGGATGGCCGACCTCACCGGTCTGCCCGGCCTGCCGCTGCCCCGCTGGCCCGGCCCCGACGGCGGCTACCCGCCCGGCCCCGGCCCGGAGGTCCGCGACCACGCGCAGCTGCTTCAGCTGGTCGCCCTCGGCCGGGCCTGCGCGGTCTCCCCGGAGTCGGCCCGCACCCACCTGCGCGGCGACCTGGCCGCCGTCCCCGTCCTGGACGCGCCCGAGGTCACCACGGTGATCGCCTGGCCCCCGCACAGCCGCTCCCGCGCCCTCGCCGACCTGGTCCGGACCGCGACTCGGCTGTCCGGCTAGGGCGCCTCCGGGGGCCCGTGGCCGACGGCCATCGGCCGGGCTGCGTCCTCGGGAGCCGGTGTGCCGACGCCCCGTCCGACGCCGGGCCCGGTACCGACCGCCCCGTCGGACGGGCCGGCGGGGTGGTGTGGACGACGCGCCGGACCTGTGGCTGCCTGCGGGGGCGCGGTGATCCCGCCGTCGGGCCGCCTCCCGAGGAGCCCGGGCTGACGCCCGCTCACCTCGACGGGCTCTCCTGGGCTCACCTGCCCGCGTCGCCGTCCTCCGGGGCCGTCGGCCGGCCTTACCGGCACCGGTCCGGCTGCGGATCACCGGTCCGCCGGAAGTCGACGCCTTCGCCGCGACCGTGACGGCCCGTCAGGCTCCGGGCGACGAGGCGGCCGCCGTGCTCCGGGGGCGGGTGCGGACCCGTCGGGGTGCCCCGGGCCCGAGAGGGACCCCGGCCGTCCGTCGGCCGCCGCAGCGGCTCCCCGCCGCCCCGCCGGAAGTCGTTTGGTGTTTCATGCGCGGCAGTGCATACTTATGCCAATCCTCGTACAGTCACCCGAAGGAGCCCACGCGATGACCGCCGACCAGAACGCCGACGTCCGCCTCTGGGGCGCCCGCTTCGCCGACGGCCCCTCGGAGGCGCTGGCCAAGCTGTCCGCCTCGGTGCACTTCGACTGGCGGCTCGCCCCCTACGACATCGCCGGCTCCAAGGCCCACGCCCGGGTGCTGCACAAGGCGGCCCTGCTCACCGACGAGGAGCTGGCCGGCATGCTGGGCGGCCTCGACCGGCTGCTCGCCGACGTCCAGGCCGGCACCTTCACCGGTACCGTCGCCGACGAGGACGTGCACACCGCCCTGGAGCGGGGCCTGCTGGAGCGGCTCGGCCCGGACCTCGGCGGCAAGCTCCGCGCGGGCCGGTCCCGGAACGACCAGATCGCCACGCTGTTCCGGATGTACCTGCGGGACCACGCGAAGATCATCGGCGGTCTGCTGCTGGACCTCCAGCACGCGCTGGTCGGCCTGGCCGAGGCGTACCCCACCACCGCCATGCCGGGCCGCACCCACCTCCAGCACGCGCAGCCGGTGCTCTTCGCCCACCACGTCCTCGCGCACGTGCAGGCCCTCGGCCGGGACGCCGAGCGGCTGCGTCAGTGGGACGTCCGCACCGCGGTCTCGCCGTACGGCTCCGGCGCGCTGGCCGGGTCCTCGCTCGGGCTGGACCCGGAGCAGGTGGCGGCCGAACTCGGCTTCGAGCGCGGCTCGGTGGGCAACTCGATCGACGGCACCGCCTCGCGGGACTTCGTCGCCGAGTTCGCCTTCGTGACCGCGATGATCGGGATCAACCTCTCCCGGATCGCCGAGGAGGTGATCATCTGGAACACCAAGGAGTTCGGCTTCATCACGCTGCACGACGCCTTCTCCACCGGCTCCTCGATCATGCCGCAGAAGAAGAACCCGGACATCGCCGAGCTGGCCCGGGGCAAGTCCGGCCGCCTGATCGGCAACCTGACCGGGCTGCTGGCCACCCTCAAGGCGCTGCCGCTGGCCTACAACCGGGACCTCCAGGAGGACAAGGAGCCGGTCTTCGACTCCTGCGACACCCTCGAGGTCCTGCTCCCGGCCTTCACCGGCATGATGGCCACCCTGACCGTGCACCGGGAGCGGTTGGAGGAGCTGGCCCCGGCCGGCTTCTCACTGGCCACCGACATCGCCGAGTGGCTGGTCAAGCAGGGCGTCCCGTTCCGGGTGGCACACGAGGTCGCGGGGGCCTGCGTCAAGGTCTGCGAGGGCGAGGGCATCGAGCTCTCCGACCTGACGGACGAGCAGTTCGCCGGGATCAGCGAGCACCTGACGCCGGAGGTCCGCTCGGTGCTCAGCGTGCACGGCGCGATCGCCTCCCGCAGCGGCCGGGGCGGCACCGCCCCGTCGGCGGTCGCCGTCCAGCTGGCCGAGCTGAAGGCCGACCTGGCCGTCCAGCAGGAGTGGGTCCAGGGCTGACACCACCCGTTCGAAGGGGCGCCTCCGGGCGCCCCTTCGTCGTTCTCCGGGAGTGATCCGCTACGCCGAGCTCCGCCCCGACGTCACCCGGACGGAGTGGACCGTGCCGTCCGCCGAGGACCAGGTGCTGACCGCCGCCCGGGAGCGCGCCGTCCGCCGCGCGCTGGCCGTGCTGCCCGGGCGCTGCCCCGAACTGATGGCCGCGCTGGCCGAGGCGCCCGAACTGACGTACCGCCAACTCGCCGAGCGGCTGGGGCTGCCGCGCGGCAGTATCGGACCGACCCGTTCGCGCTGCCTGGCCTGCCTGCGCGCCCTGCTGCACAACGAGCGACCCGACTGAGCCGTAGTGACCCTCGCCACGTCCCGGCGTCCGGAGGGTTGCCGTGGGCGGGCCGCGGGGTAGCACGGTGGCGAACGCGTCCTTGACGACTCCTCACCCGGCCCGAGAATGGGCGTGCGCGCAGGTCGGGCCCGGAGGACAGCCGGGACGTGGTCTGCGCCACCCCCGGCCTGGGCGGATCCCCGGCCGGGAGACCTTCGGCAGGGCGACCGGTGCACAACCCTCACCGCGCGCACCGGAACCAACTGATGGGGAGGCCCCCGCACATGGGCATGAGCGTGAACATCTCGGTGGCGAGCGTCGAGGACGCCGAGCAGATCCTGAAGCTCCAGTACCTGGGCTACCAGTCCGAGGCCGAGCTCTACGGGGACTGGGCGATCGACCCCCTGACCCAGACCCTGGAGAGTCTGCGCGCCGAACTGACGGAGCGCCACGTCCTGGTCGCCCGGCTCGGCGACGAGATCGTCGGCACCGTCCGGGGCTCGGTGGACGAGGACGGCACCGCACACATCGGCCGGCTGGTGGTGCACCCCCGGATGCAGCGGCACGGCCTCGGCGGCCGGCTGCTGGAGGCGGTCGAGCGCCGCCTGCACGAGCGGCACGCGGTCGGCGCGTACCGGCTCTTCACCGGCCACCGCAGCCTGGGCAACCTCCGGCTCTACGCCCGGCACGGCTACCGGCAGACCGAGGTCCGCGAGGTGTCCGGCCGGCTCAGCATGGTCACCCTGGAGAAGCACCACCCGGTCGCCGCAGCGGCCTGAAGCACCGTCAGCGACACCCACGGCGCCCCGACCGAACGACTGGTCGGGGCGCCGTCACCCTTGAGGTGACAGTGTCGTGTCCGAAGTGCGGACAGCTGCTCCTGATAATTGGGATCGTGTCCATATGTCTGATTTACTTTCACCCATGACCACGACGACGACGCGCACCGCCATCGGCACCATGCCGACGGGTGAGAGCTGCATGTGTCGCTGTCGAATGTGTCGCTTCTGAGGGCGTCTCAGCCCCCTCTTCCGCCGCACCGCGAGCCCTGACACGTAAGGGCCACGCCCACGCGCGCCCCGGCCGTCCAGCGGCCACGATCGAAGCATGGCCGGACCTGACCCACCCTCAGAGGTGTGCCTCCGCACGCCCTCGTCCGCCCCCGAACAACGGAAGCAGCCGTGATCACCACCAAGGACCTGACCAAGGTCTACCGAAGCCGGGGCCGCGAGACCACCGCGCTCGCCGGAGTCGACCTGCACGTCCGCGAGGGCGAGGTGTACGGGGTCGTCGGCACCAGCGGCGCCGGCAAGTCCACCCTGATCCGCTGCGTGAACATGCTGGAGCGCCCCAGCTCGGGCACGGTCATCGTGGACGGCGTGGAGCTGACCGCGCTGCCCGGCACCGAACAGCGGGCCGGCAGGGAGCTGCGGGCCGCCCGGCAGAAGATCGGCATGGTCTTCCAGCACTTCAACCTGCTCTCCTCGCGCACCGTGCAGGAGAACGTCGAGCTCCCGCTGGAGATCATCGGACTGGACCGCACCCAGCGCCGCCGCAAGGCCGCCGAGCTGCTGGAGCTGGTCGGCCTCGCCGACAAGGCGCGGAACTACCCGGGCCAGCTCTCCGGCGGCCAGAAGCAGCGGGTCGGCATCGCCCGGGCGCTGGCCGGCGACCCCAAGGTGCTGCTCTCCGACGAGGCCACCTCGGCGCTCGACCCGGAGACCACCCGCTCGATCCTGGCGCTGCTGCGCGACCTCAACCAGCAGCTCGGCCTCACCGTGCTGCTGATCACCCACGAGATGGACGTCATCAAGTCCGTCTGCGACTCCGCCGCCCTGATGCGCGGCGGCCGCGTGGTGGAGGCCGGGAAGCTCACCGACCTGCTCGCCACCGAGGGCTCCGAGGTGGCCCGGGAGCTGTTCCCGCTCGGCGAGTTCGGCCAGGGGCACCCCGGCAACACCGTCCTGGAGATCACCTTCCAGGGCGACAGCTCGGCCCGGCCGTTCGTCTCCCAGCTGGCCCGGACCTACCAGATCGACATCAACATCCTGGGCGCGGCGGTGGAGACCGTCTCCGGCCGCATGGTCGGCCGGATGCGGGTCGAACTGCCGGGGCGCCACCAGGACAACGTGGTGCCGATCGGCTTCCTGCGCGAGCAGGGCCTCCAGGTGGACGTGCTGGACCAGACGGACGGAGCGGCGGCATGACCTGGGACCAGATGCAGGAGCTGATGTGGCCCGCCACCTGGGAGACCTTCCAGATGGTCGGCGTCTCCGCCGTCATCACCGTGCTGCTCGGGCTCCCGCTCGGCCTGCTGCTGGTGCTCACCGACAAGGGCGGCGCACTGCAGAACGCCCCGGTGAACCGGGTGATCGGCGCCGTCGTCAACCTCGGCCGCTCGATGCCGTTCATCATCATCATGGTCGCGCTGCAGACCTTCACCCGGGCCATCGCCGGGACCACCATCGGCTGGGAGGCGGCCACCGTGCCGCTGACGGTCGGTGCCATCCCGTTCTTCGCCCGCCTGGTGGAGACCTCCGTCCGCGAGGTGGACGGCGGACTGCTGGAGGCGGCCCACTCGATGGGCGGCGGCACCTGGACCACCGTCCGCAAGGTGCTGCTCCCCGAGTCGCTGCCCTCGCTGGTCTCCTCCGTGGTCACCACGGTCATCGCGCTGATCGGCTTCTCCGCGATGGCCGGCACGGTGGGCGGCGGCGGCCTCGGCTTCCTCGCCATCAACTACGGCTACCTGCGCTTCGAGACCGGCTTCATGTGGGTCATCGTCGCCGAGCTGGCCGTCATCGTGACCGCCATCCAGTTGATCGGCGACCTGATCGTCCGTCGGCTCACCCACCGCGGCTCCTCCGGCGGCACCACCCGGCTGCTGCGCTCCCGCGCCACCCCCACGGAGAAGGACGAGGAACTCGTCCTCCCGCACTGACCACCCCGCCCCACCCGTTCAACCCATGGAGAAAGGCACTTTTCGTGCGTAACGTCCTGAAGTCCGTCAGCATCCTCGCCACCGCCGGGCTCGCCCTGTCCCTGACCGCCTGCGGCAGCGACAGCTCCTCGTCCTCGGGCTCCGGCCCGGACGCGGCGCTGACCGTCATCGCCAGCCCCACCCCGCACGCGCAGATCCTGGACTACGTGAAGAAGAACCTGGCCGACGCGGCCGGGCTCAAGCTCGAGGTCAAGGTCGTCACCGACTACGTGACCCCGAACACCGCGGTGCAGGACGGCTCGGCCGACGCCAACTACTTCCAGCACGTGCCCTACCTGGAGGACTTCAACAAGAAGAAGGGCACCGACATCGTCTCCGTCGGTGCGGTGCACCTGGAGCCGCTGGGCCTGTACTCCAAGAAGGTCAAGGCGGTCACCGAGCTGGCGAACGGTGCCACCGTCGGCCTGCCCAACGACACCACCAACGAGGGCCGGGCGCTCAAGCTGCTCGCCGACAACGACGTCATCAAGCTCAAGGACGGCGTCGGCACCGCCGCCACCCCGGCCGACGTGGTGAGCAACCCGAAGAACCTGAAGTGGAAGGAGCTGGAGGCCGCCCAGCTTCCCCGCTCGCTCCCCGACCTGGACGCCGCCGTGATCAACGGCAACTACGCGATCGAGGCCGGCCTCAAGCCGGCCGGCGACGCGATCGTGCTGGAGAAGGCGGCCGGGAACCCGTACGCCAACATCCTGGCCGTCAAGAAGGGCAAGGAGAGCGACCCCCGGGTGAAGAAGCTGATCGAGCTGCTCCAGGGCGACAAGGTCAAGCAGTACATCGACGAGACCTTCAAGGGCTCGGTCGTCCCGGCCTCCTGACACCGCCCGCGAGCCGCCTGACAGCCGCTCAGAACGGCACCCCCGCCCGCGTGGTGGGGGTGCCGTCGGCGTTCCACCGGGTACCGTGTCACGGCCCGGGCAGGGCTGGGCGTACCGTGTGTCCACGACCCGGCGAGGAGAGAGACGGCATGCCTGCGAGCTTCCCCGAGACCGCGATCAGCACCGAGCGCCTGCTGCTGCGACCCCTCGCGGGTGACGACGTCCCCGGCCTGGTGGCGATGATGGACGACGAGCTGGTGAACGCCTGGACCGACGTCCCGCAGCCCTTCACCGAGGAGTACGCCCGGGAGTGGGCCCGGATGCTCGCGCCGGCCCGCCGCATCGAGGGGCGAGGAATCGTTTTCGCCGTCACCGAGCACCTCACCCGCCGCCTGGTCGGCGTGGTCGAACTCCGGGCCACCGACTGGCGGCTGCGCTCCACCGAGGTGGTCTTCGTCACCGCCTCCTGGGCCCGGGGCGAGGGCTACGCGCCCGAGGCGGTCAACGGGGTGGCCCAGTGGCTCTTCGAGGACCGGGGCTTCCTCCGGCTGGAGCTGCGCACCGCCGCCGAGAACACGGCCGGCCAGCAGGTCGCCCAGAAGCTCGGCTGCATCAGCGAGGGCGTGCTGCGCAGCGCCTGGATAGTGCGCGGTGGTGAGGAGGTCGGCGGCACCGAGGAGAGCCGCAGCGACCTGATCCTGTGGAGCCTGCTGCCCGAGGACATGGAGCCGCTGGCCCCCCGCGAGGCCGACCACGCCGGACTGCGCTGAGCCCTCCGGGCCCGACCCGGCCCAGCTGCGTCGGTCCTCCGGAGCCGACCGCGCCCGGCCGCTGACGGCGCGTCGGAACCCTGCGCACTGCTGTGCGAGTTTCCCGCCCCGCTTCCCCGCCCCGGACCCCTCCCACCGGGTACCCTCTGCACCGGGCGGACCGACGGACCGTCACGGGGACGAGGGAGAGCAGCGGTAGATGGCGGACCGGATCACGGTCATCGGGTGGGACGGCACGCCGCTGACCGAGGCGGCAGCCTCGGCACTCGCGGGCGCGACGCTGGTGGCGGGAGCCCCGTACCAACTGGCCGCGCTGCCGGTGCCGGCCGGTGCCGAGCGGCTCACCCTGGGCAGCGTCCAGCAGGCGGCCCGGCGGATCGCCGCCCACCGGGGCGCCGCCGTGGTGGTGGCCGAGGGTGACCCGGGCTTCTTCGGGGTGGTGCGCGAACTCCGCCGCCCCGAGTACGGGTTGGAGCTGGAGGTGCTGCCCGCGGTCTCCTCGGTGGCCGCCGCCTTCGCCCGGGCCGGGATGCCCTGGGAGGACGCCCAGGTGGTCAGCGCGCACGGCGGGCGGCTGCGCCGGGCGGCCAATGTCTGCCGGGCCCACCCCAAGGTCGCGGTGCTCACCACCCCCGACGCCGGCCCCAGCGAACTCGCCCTGATGCTCCGTGGGGTGCACCGTACCTTCGTGGTCTGCGAGGCGCTCGGCACCGACGACGAGGACGTCACCGTGCTCACCTCCGAGCGGGTGCCGGACCACGACTGGCGGGACCCGTCGGTGGTGCTGGTGATCGGTGGTGCCGGCCCCAACCACGCACCCGGCGAGACCTCCGGCTGGCTGGCCGGCCGCCCGCTCGGCTTCCCCGGTCCGGACCGGGGCTGGGCCCTGGACTCCCGGGCGTACGCGGGCGCGGAGCAGCTGGCGGGCACGGCGGGCGGTGCCGGGGCCGCCCTGCCGCCGCACGTCCGCGCGCTGGCGCTGGCCCGGCTCGGCCCGGTGCCCGGCGAGCTGGTCTGGGCGGTCGGCGCGGGCAGCGGGGCACTGGCGGTGGAGGTCGGCCGGTTCGGCGCGGCCGTGGTCGCGGTGGAGGCGTCCCGCTCGGCCTGCGCCCAGATCACCGTGAACGCCCGCCGCTACGGCGTGGAGGTCGAGGTGGTGCACGGCGTCGGCGCCGAGGTGCTCGGCGGGCTGCCCGAGCCGGACGCGGTGGTGGTCGAGGCCGGCGGCGCGGAGGCGGTCCGTGCGGTGCTGGCCCGGCGCCCGGACCGCCTTGTGGCGGTCGCCCACACCCTGGCCGAGGCCGAGGCCGTCCGGGCCGCGATCACCGCCGCCGGCTACGTCGCGGGCGGTGCGCTGCTGCAGTCCTCGCCGCTGGCCCCCGCGCCGGGTGGCGTCCAGGGGCTGACCGTCGGCGCGGGGGAGCAGAGCCTGGTGCTCTGGGGAGAGCTGGCCACCTGACGGACCGTCGGCCGGCCCCGTGCGGCCGGGGCGGTCACCCCGCCGGGTAGGTCTGTCGGTGCCCCGTCAACGGGGGTCGGCCAAACTGCGGCGGGTGTGATCAGGATTCGGACAGGGATTCGGTGTCCGTTCGGGGCAGGCCGGTAGGGTGAAGCCTCCCGCCCGCTCGCGGTCGTCGGTTCGTGTCCAGTTCGGCCTGTTTGCCACCTTTCTGACGTGGCGGAACTTACAGCCCGGAGAGGTCGTGGACATTCGACGCGGCGCGGGTCGGGCCGGAAGAATGCCGTTGGGCCCGGTGCGGTCGTGCCGGTTGTCCCCAGCTGTCGTTGTTTCTGATGGTGCGCCACCCCTCCCACGGGAGGCGCTCGGTCCGGAAGCGCGGCACGGCGGACGCCGGGCGGCTGGACGGACGGATGGACGGGCGGGAGCACGGCTCGCCCCGAGCGGAGAGGGGCGCGGCGGTCGGCGACCGGTCGCGCCAAGGGTGCGGCAGCGCCCGGAAGGAGCTTTGAGATGACCGATGGCGGCCACGTTCCCAGCGAGGGCCTGCCCGAGCACCTGCTCGGCGGTGCCGACCCGCTCGGCCGCCCGGAGGGCGTCCAGCTGACGGGGCCCGCCCCGGCCCAGCACGCCGCGTACACCTTCCTCGACGACGAGGAGGAGGACCTGCTGCTGATGCCCGGCCCGCAGTCCTGGGGCGACGCCCCGGTGCAGGGCGGGGTGGAGACCGTGCTGGTCGGCGAGATCCCGTCGGTGCCCGGGGTCGCCCCGGCGCCGGCCCCCGGTGCCGGCCCGGTGCCGACCCTCGGCCCGCCGCTGGGCGACACCGTGACGCTCCGTCCGATCGACGAGCCGCTCGCCACCCCCGCCCACGGGACCCCGGCCCACGGGACGCCCGCCCACGGGACCCCGGCGCACGGCGTCCCGGTCGCTCAGGACACCCCTTCGTACGGCACCCCGGTCGCCCAGGACACGCCGTCCTACGGCACCCCGGTCGAACCGTCCTGGCCGCCGCTGGCCCCGCCGGTCCCGGCCGAGGCTCCCGCCTTCCCCGGCGCGGACCCGCTGACCGCCCCGCTCGCCGACCCCCTGACCGACCCCCTGACCGACCCGCTCACCGCGCCCCTGGCCGCCTCGCCGTTCCCCGGCAGCCCGGTGGCCGGCCCCGCCACCGGTCAGTTCACCCCGCCCGGTGTGGTGCCGGACGCACTGGCGAACACCGTCCCGGTGGCCGCGCCGGCGCCGGCCGCAGAACCGGTTGTGCAGACCGTCCCGGTGACGCCCCCTCAGCCCCAGCGCCGGCCGCTGCACGCCGGGCCGCCCATCCCGGACCCGTCCCTGATGACCGGTCACGTCCCGGTCCGCTCGCTCGCCGACCGGGGCCCGTCCGGTGGCACCCCGGCGTACGGCGTGCCGATCGTGCCCGTCCCGGCGCCGGTGGCCACGGTGCCGCCGCAGGCCGTCCCGGTGCCCGCCCAGCCGCAGCCGGTGGCCGAGGCCGTGCCCGCCGCCGCTCCGGCGGTCGAGTCGGCCGTCGAGCCGGTGGGTGAGCCGTCGGCCGAGGCGCAGGGCGAGCCGGTGGCGGAGCTCCCCGTCGAGCTCCCCACCGAGACGTCCGTCGAGCCCTCCCCGGAGCCCTCGGCGGAGCTTCCGCCGGAGGCCCCGGCCGATGCCCCGGCCGAGCCCGAGGCCGCCCCGGCGGATGCTCCGGTGGAGACCCCGGCGGATGCGGCCGTGGTGGCCGGGCCGGAGCCGGTGGCGATCCCGGTCGAGCCGGTGCCCGTCCAGGCGGTGCCCGGGTCCGAGGCGCCCGCCGAGGCCGGGCCGGTCGGCGTCGAGCTCCCGGTCGTGGAGACCGTCGTCAACGAGGCCCCGCCCGTCGCTGACCTCGGCGTCGAGCCGTCCCAGCCCGTCGAGGCCGGGCAGCCCGCTGCCGAGCCCGTCCGGGCGCAGGCCGCTCCGGTGTCGCTGGAGCCCGTGTTCGTGGAGCCGGTGGCCGTGCCGGAGCCGGTGCTCGCTGCGCCGGTCGCCGAGCCTGCGGCTGCCGCCGAGGCGGAGGCCGCGGTTGAGTCCGGGGTGTCGGAGGAGCAGCCCGCCGCCGAACGGTCCGTCAGCGAGCAGGCCGCGCCGGAGCAGCCGTCCGTCGAGGGCGGCCCTGCTGACGCCCCGTCGGCCGAGGCCGCCTCCGAGGCTCCGGTCGAGCCCGAGCCGGTGGCCGAGGTGGGGCCCGCCGCCGAGGTGCAGGCCGAGCCCGTGGCCGAGCAGATGCCTGCCGTCGAGGAGCAGCCCGAGCCCGTCGCCATCCCGGCGCAGGCCGCCGCCCCGGCCCGTCAGCCCGGTCGGATCTCCGCCTTCCTGTCCGCACCCGCCCCGGCCGGTCTGCCGACCGTCGAGGCGGAGCCGACGCAGGGTCAGGCTCCGGCCGTGGTCCCGGGCGACGCGGCTGCCGAGCCGGCCGAGGCGGAGCCGACGCCCGTTCAGCCCGAGCCGGTCGTCACCGAGGCCGTCACCGACACCGCCGCTGTCACCGAGCCCGTGGCCGGCGGCGAGGAGGCCCCCGAGCAGGAGGCCCCCCAGGAGGAGGCTGCCGAGGCCGTCACGGACCAGGTGCCGGACGGCGACCGTCCGGACGAGGCCACCGGGACCGCCACCGAGGCCGACGCCGGGACCACCGCCGAGGAGCGTCTCCCCGCGGCCCCCGGCTTCGACGAGGCCGCCCGCGAGGCCGTCCACCAGGTGATCCGCGAGCGCCGCGACATCCGCAACGGCTTCCGCCCGGACCCGATCCCGCACGAGGTGCTGATCCGGGTCCTGGAGGCCGCCCACACCGCGCCCAGCGTCGGCTACTCGCAGCCCTGGGACTTCGTGGTGATCCGCTCCGCCAAGACCCGCCGCAAGATGCACGAACTGGCGGAGCGTCAGCGCGAGGCGTACGCCGACTCGCTGCCCAAGGCCCGGGCGAAGCAGTTCAAGGAAATCAAGATCGAGGCCATCCTCGAGACCCCGGTGAACATCGTGGTCACCGCCGACCGCACCCGGGGCGGCCGGCACACCCTGGGCCGCCACACCCAGCCGCAGATGGCCCCGTACTCGGCCGCCCTGGCGGTGGAGAACCTCTGGCTGGCCGCTCGCGCGGAGGGCCTGGGCGTCGGCTGGGTGAGCTTCTTCGACGAGGAGGAGATGGTCCGCGAGCTGGGCCTGCCGGACCACCTCGACGTGGTCGCGTACCTCTGCGTCGGGTACGTGGACTCCTTCCCCGACGAGCCCGAGCTCCAGCAGCAGGGCTGGGCCAAGAAGCGCCCGCTCTCCTGGGTGGTGCACGAGGAGCAGTACGGCAACCGCGCCCTGCCGGGCGAGGAGCCGTCGGACCTGCTGGCCGAGACGCTGCGCGGCATCCGCCCGCTGGACGCCAAGGCGCTCGGCGAGGCCTGGGACCGGCAGAAGCGGATGACCAAGCCGGCCGGTTCGCTGGGCGTGCTGGAGGTCATCGGGGCCCAGCTCAGCGGGCTCTCCCGGAAGTGCCCGCCGCCGATCCCGGAGCCCGGCTGCGTGGCGGTCTTCGCAGGCGACCACGGCGTGCACGCCCAGGGCGTCACCCCCTGGCCGCAGGAGGTCACCGCCCAGATGGTGGCCAACTTCCTGGCCGGGGGAGCGGTGGTCAACGCCTTCGCCGCCCAGGTCGGGGCCGAGGTCTGCGTGGTCGACGTCGGCGTGGCCGCCGAGCTGCCCGGCCCGGTGCAGAACGGCCGCACCACCGGCCTGCTGCCCCGCAAGGTCAAGCCCGGCACCGACGACATGACGCAGGGTCCGGCGATGAGCCGGGAGGAGGCGCTCAAGGCGATCGAGGTCGGCATCGAGACCGCCCGCGACCTGGTCTCGGCGGGCAACAAGGTGCTGGTGACCGGCGACATGGGCATCGCCAACACCACCGCTTCGGCCGCCCTGATCTCGGTCTTCGCCGGCCTCGACCCGGCCGAGGTGACCGGGCGCGGCACGGGCATCGACGACGAGACGCACGCCCGCAAGATCGAGGTGATCCGGACCGCGCTGGCCCTCCACCAGCCCGACCCGGCCGACCCGATCGGCGTACTGGCCGCCGTCGGCGGTCTGGAGCACGCGGCCATCGCCGGCTTCCTGCTCGGCGCCGCCTCGCTGCGCACCCCGGTGATCCTGGACGGCGTGATCGCCGGGTCGGCCGCCCTGGTCGCCAAGGCCGTCGCCCCCGAGGTGCTGGCGGCCTGCATCGCCGGTCACCGCTCCGCCGAGCCCGGCCACAAGGCCGCGCTCGACAAGCTCGGCCTGCGCCCGCTGATCGAGCTGGACCTCCGTCTCGGTGAGGGGACCGGCGCCCTGCTGGCCCTCCCGCTGGTGCAGAGTGCGGCCCGCGCGATGCACGATGTAGCCACCTTCGACTCTGCCGGCGTCACCGAGAAGAACTAGTCCCACCCCAGCACTCCTCCACACCGGCCCGAGGGCGCGCCGGTGCGGGGGAGTGCTGCCGTACGACCGCAAAACCCTCTCCCCCAGCCCCAGGAGCACCGCCGATGACGACCCCCGCGCCCAACCCCCACCCCAGCACCGAGGGCCGCACCCCCTACCCCGTCGGACTGCTGCTGGCCGGCCGCCGCGTGGTGGTGATCGGCGGCGGCCAGGTCGCCCAGCGCCGGCTGCCCGCCCTGCTCGCCGCCGGGGCGGAGGTGCACCTGATATCGCCCGCCACCACCCCGGCCGTCCAGGCGATGGCCGACGCGGGCGAGCTGACCTGGCACCGGCGCGGCTACGCCGAGGGCGACCTGGCGGACTCCTGGTACGCGCTGGTCGCCACCGACGACCCGGCCGTGAACACCGCGGTCTCCGCCGAGGCCGAGCGCCTGCGGGTGTTCTGCGCCCGCAGCGACGACGCCGCCGCGGCCACCGCCTGGACGGCCGCCACCGGCCGCGACTCCGGCACCACCGTCTCGGTCCTCACCGGAGACCCGCGCCACTCGGCCGCGCTCCGCGACACCATCGTGGACGCCCTGCGGGACGGCTCGCTGGCGGCCCGTCAGTTCCGCAGCCGGGAGCCGGGCGTGGCCCTGGTCGGCGGCGGGCCGGGCGATCCGGACCTGATCACCGTGCGCGGCCGGCGGCTGCTCGCCGACGCCGACGTGGTGGTGGCCGACCGGCTGGCCCCGCGCGAGCTGCTCGCCGAGCTGCCGCCGCACGTCGAGGTGATCGACGCCTCCAAGATCCCCTACGGCCGCTACATGGCCCAGGAGGCGATCAACCGGACCCTGATCGACCACGCCAAGGCCGGCAGGTTCGTGGTCCGGCTCAAGGGCGGCGACCCGTACGTCTTCGGGCGCGGCGGCGAGGAGTTGCTGGCCTGCGTGGAGGCCGGCATCCCGGTCACCGTGGTCCCCGGCATCTCCAGCTCGATCTCCGTCCCGGCGGCGGTCGGCATCCCCGTCACCCACCGGGGCCTGACCCACGAGTTCACCGTCATCTCCGGCCACGTCGGCCCCGACGAGCGCTCCCTCACCAACTGGGACGCCGCCGCCCGGATGACCGGCACGCTGGTCCTGCTGATGGCCGTCGACAAGATCGGTGCCATCGCCGCCAAGCTGATCGAGCACGGCCGCCCCGCCACCACCCCGGTCGCGGTCGTCCAGGAGGGCACCACCGCCGCGCAGCGCCGGGTCGACGCCACCCTCGCCACCATCGCCGACACCGTCACGGCGGAGGGCATCAAGCCCCCGGCCGTCATCGTCATCGGCGACGTGGTCAACGTCCTCGGCCACCACTGACCCCCCGTCAGGCCCCGCCCCTCCCGGGCGGGGCCTCCCCGGCGGTACCGTGCCCCTGCCGTCGTATCGTCACGTCCGTCGGAGGGAGGCCCGGCACCGTGTCCGACACCGCGCACCCCCCCGTAGGTACCTCCGGAAATCCCGGAGGGCCCTACGGAGGCCCGCCTTGTCCCGCACCGTCCGCACCATCCCGTACCGGCTCCGCACCGCTGAGCCCGGACCGGTCTCCCTCGCCCGCCTCGACCTCCGCTACCCGCACGCCGAACTGACCCGTGCCGCCCGCGAAGGCCGCCGCCCCGTCCCGGTCCCGACCCTGCGCCGGCTCCGCAGCCGGCACTGGAACCGCCTCGACGGCAGCACGGACGGCTTCACCGCCATGATCGCCACGTCCAACGGCCGTGCCCGGCTCCGAGCCCGCCTCGCCGCCGACCGCATCCGCGGCCTCCACCGAGCCGGCCACTCCGTCGACGGCGCTGACGTCCCCCCGGCCCGCCACCGCCGCGACGCCCTCTGGCACGCCTGACCGGTGCCGCCCCGTCAGCTCGGGCGGCGGATCAGCTCCGCGGTGCCCGACTCGAAGCCGAACGGCTCCGGGACGGGCACCGCGTCGCCGAACGTGCTGTCGGTCCCGACCCCGTCCGGAGGGATCACCGGACCGGGCCGCGTTCGTCGACGGACACGGTCGGCTCGGCCAGGAACGCCTGAGGAGCCACCGGGCCGTAGGCGATGTTGAAGGTGTCGAGCCAGTACGACCAGTCGCGGACGCCCGCCGCGCTGCTGAAGCGGTAGTTGAGCTGCCACCGCACCCACTGGCCCGGCCGCAGCCGTACGGCCGGTGGCCGGCGGTGCCGGGGCGGCAGCCCGAACAGCGGGTCCACCCGGGGCAGCACCCGCAGCGCGCCGTCCGACTCCCGCAGGCTGACCGCTACCTCGCGCCGCTCCACCCGCGACTCCTGCGGGGTGAAGCCGTGGCGCTCGTCCATCCTGACGTGGTGCGCGAGCGGGCCGAGGCCGGTCGGCAGGACGAAGCCCGTCGGGGTGGCGTTCCGCCGCGCGGCGGCCTCACCGCCCCGCGACTCCTTCGTCCAGAAGGTCCTGACCCACTGCACCGTGATCTCCACTGCCACCGCCTCTCCCGGCGCAGCCTACGGAGACCCTCAGCGGGGCTCCGCCCGTGGGTGCTCCGGGGAGGCGAGGACGATCCGGCGCCGGTCCAGGTCCAGGTCGGACAGCAGGACGGCGAGCTCCTCACCCACCGTCAGGACCTCCTCCGGATGTCCGGGCGGGAGACCGTCGGGACCGGTCAGTTCGGAGACGTGGAGCATCCCTTCGACTCCCTCGGCCACCCGGACGAAGGCGCCGAACGGGACCAGGTACGTCACCACGCCCTGGACCGTCGCGCCCACCGGTGGGAGTCGTCCCGGCAGCCGCCAGGGGTCGGGCGTCAGGGCCTTCACCGACAGGGCGACCTGTTCCCGCTCCAGGTCGACGTGGAGGACCTCCGCCCGGATCCGCCGCCCGACGGGGGCGATCTCGTCGACGGAGTCGAAGCGCTCCCAGGACATCTCGGGGACGCGCAGGAAGCCGAGCCCGCGTCCCAGTCCCTCGGGGCCGTCGCCCAGCTCCAGGTCCACGTGCACGCCGATGTCGTCCAGTCCGCTCACCACCGTCCCCGTGACGAGGTCTCCTTCCCGGACGGCGCCCAGCAGGGACCGGACCCGGTCGGCCCGCGTGCTGTCGGTGCGCCAGCGGGCCCGCAGGACACCGTCGGGATCGGGCAGCTGACCGGCCATCAGCGGGGCCGGGCCGCCAGGGCCCAGCGGTACCAGGGCGGCACGCCGCCCCGGGCCGTCGGAGATCGTCGGATGGCTGAGGTCGTCCCGGCCCATCCAGGCCTCGGCGATCCGCTCCGGGGCGAACCGGCCGTCGGGCCACCGCTGGACGAGCAGTTCCAGCCGCTCCCCGCACCCGAGGACGGCGGTGCGCACGGCCGCGATGTCCTCGCTCAGGTCCGGCCACACCCACAGGCGTGCCCGAGGGGTCAGCACACCCCGCAGGGCGGCCACCTCCCCGGCGTCCGCCGGCCGGTGCCAACGCCGGGCGTTCCCCGCCCACCGCTCCTCGACCAGTACCGCCCCGGCCCCGGCGACCAGCTCCCCGAGCCGTCGCCACCAGGCGTCGTCCGACACCGGTTCGTCCGCCGGTACGTCGAGCTCGGGCCGGTAGGGCGAGGCCGGCACCGGCACGGCGAGCAGCTCCGACGAGCCCACCACGAACGGTCGTTCGCCGCCCATGTAGAGGTCGTCCTCCTCGCCGACGTGCACGAAGAAACCACCGCTCCCCGAGAGGCGGCACCACGGCCCCTCCCGCGCGAGCACGCTCCGCAGCAGCCCTACCCCGGTCGCCAACGGCACCCTCGCACCGTCGTGGAAGCCCGGCGGGCCCTCGGGAAGGAGCTCTGCCAGCCGCCGCTCCGCCCGGCTGCGGCCGGCCCGGAAGGAGAAGAACCCACCCAGCATCGGATTGTCGATCACCCACTCGGTGACCCCGGCCGCCCGGGCTGCCCCGGCGACCACCTCCGCGGCCGCCTCGGCGAACCGCAGTCGTTCCCGGTGGTCCAGCCGGCCCCCCGACACGGGGGTCAGCCGCTGGACGTGGAGCGCCATCTCAGCGCCCCGCGCGGCTCGAAGTCGCCCCGAGGGCCGGTCGCGGGTGGACAGGAGAGAGAATCATGCGCGCAGCGTAGCGGACACCCCTCCGGCCCGTTTCCGCCCACCACCGCTCGGCGGGCGGTCCTTCGATCCGGGTCCGCCCCTGATCCGCCGTCAGCGAAGGGTCTGGCGAGGGGGGCGGGGGAGTGCTTGGGTGGGCGGCATGGATCTCCTCGTACTCGGAGGCACCGCCTGGCTCGGCCGGGAAGTCTCCCGTCAGGCACTCGCACTCGGCCACCGCGTCACCTGCCTCGCCCGGGGCGAGAGCGGCGGGGTGGCGGAGGGTGCCGCGCTCGTCGCGGCGGACCGTTCGCAGCCCGGCGCGTACCGGGAACTGACGGGGCGTGACTGGGACGCCGTGGTGGAGGTGAGCTGGCAGCCCGGCTTCGTTCGGGACGCGCTGGACGCCCTCGCGCCCCGCGCCCGGCACTGGAGCTACGTCTCCTCGGTGAGTGCCTACGCCGAGCACCCGCTCGGCGCGGACGAGACCACCCCGCTCCTCCCGGCGCTCGAAGGCCGGGAGGCCGCCCGCGAGACGTACGGCGAGGCCAAGGTCGCCTGCGAGCGGGCCTCCGCGCAGGCCCTCGGCGACCGCCTGCTGATCGCCCGGGCCGGGCTGATCGGCGGCCCCGGCGACCGCACCGGCCGGAGCGCGTACTGGGTGGACCGCGCCGCCCGGGCCCCGAGGGAGCCCCTGCTGGTCCCCGACGCCCCGGACCTCGCCACCCAGGTCATCGACGTCCGCGACCTGGCCGCCTGGCTGCTGCACTGCGCGGAGGGGGATACCTCCGGCACCTTCGACGCGGTCGGTCCGGTGCTCCCGTTCGGCGAGTGGGTCGAGCTCTCCCGCACCGTCGGCGGCCACACCGGCCCGGTGGTCCCGGCGCCCTCTGCCTGGCTGCTGGAACAGGGCGTCAACCAGTGGATGGGCCCGGACTCCCTCCCGATGTGGCTGGCCGACCCCGAGTACGCGAGCCACTCCACCCGCCCGGGTGCCGCCGCCCTCGCGGCCGGGATGACCCACCGCCCCCGCACCGAGGTCCTCACCGACCTGCTCCACTGGATCCGCACCGACGCCCCGGAGCTCGCCGCGGGCCTGACCGAAGAGCGGGAGCGCGAACTCCTCCGCGCACTGGCGGGCTGACCCCCCGTCAGCACCCCGGGGAGGCACGTCGGGCAGACTGGACCGGTGGAAACAGGGGCGGGGGCGGACGACGTGGAACACGACGACGCGTGGGGCCCCGGGGGGCTCAGCGCCGCCCTGCGGCGGGCGGCGGAGCAGCTCGGAGTGGAGTGGCCCGCCCCGGCACGGGACTCGGGCCGGATCGCGGAGTACGGCGCGGACGGGGGTGCCCGGCGGGTGACGGTCTACCCGCCGGACGAGGCGTGGCAGCAACCGTTCCAGGTCAACCTCCAGCAGGGCGGCCCCCGGCTGGCCGGCGGCTGCACCGACGACCTGGACGAGGTGGTCCGGGCGACGGTCGCGTGGATCGCCGGGGTAGGTCTGGAGGAGACCCGGGAGCGCGCCCCGTTCATCGGGTTCCGGCCCTGGGCCCTGGCCCACGAGCGGGAGCCGCTCGGCCGGGTGGAGCTGACCTGGCGCCTCAAGCTGGACCGGGTCCACCTGCCGCCGTACGACCGCTTCCCCGAGGCCCACGCGCTGGTCGCGGCCGCGTACGCCCAGTCGGCGCTCCGTCAGCTGATGCCGGTCAACAGCCACTTCGACCTCTGGTTCTCCCACCGGATCGAGGACGGCTGGCGGTATCCGGTGGGCCACGTCATTGCTCCCGACCCCGAGGACGGGTACGCGGTCTACGACAACCACGAACTGGTCGCGCGCACCGCGACCGCGGAGGAGGCCGCCGCCCTGGTGGCGGCCGCGCTGCCGGAGGGCCTCGGCCCGGCGACCTGAACGCCCCGGCCCGGCCGACCCGCCGTCAGACCCCCACGCGGAGCCGCTCCACGGCGGGCAGCACGGTCGGCATCTCGTCCGTCACCCAGGCGTACTCCAACGCGGACAGGTACTCCCCGCCCTCCGCCCACAGCAGCAGTTCCCCGACGTACCCGCCGTCCTCGGCGTACACCTCGGCGCCGACCGGCAGCAGCACGGACCTCCGGCCGGACTCCGCCGCCCCGCGCACCCGCAGGTCGACACTGACCGACCGCTCCGACCAGGCGGCCACCACCTCGACCCGGTCCAGCTGGGCGCGCAGCTCCAGGGCGCCGGGGAAGTCGGCGGCGAGCAGGTGCTCCAGGACGGCGCGCTCGGCGGCGTTCAGCGCACGGGGTTCGATCGAGACGACGGCCATGCGCCCATCATCGCCTCCCCGTCCTCTCACCTCCCCGCCCCTTGCTCCGGCGCCTGAGCGCCGCACGCCACCCCTCCCCACCTGTGCCAAGATCGACGGATGGCAGAACCGAGCACCATCACCGACCCGACCGACCCGCGCCTGGCCGACTACACCGGCCTGACCGACGTCGAGCTGCGCCGCCGGCGCGAGCCCGAGGAGGGCCTCTTCATCGCCGAGGGCGAGAAGGTGATCCGCCGGGCAGTGGCGGCCGGGTACCGGATGCGGTCGATGCTGCTCACCCCGAAGTGGCTGGACGTGATGGCCGACGTGATCGCCGAGACCCCGGCGCCGGTCCACGTCGTGGAGCCCGGCCTCGCCGAGGAGGTCACCGGCTACCACGTGCACCGGGGCGCGCTCGCCTCGATGGAGCGCAAGCCGCTCCCGGAGGCGGCCGAACTCCTCGGCGGCGCCCGCCGGGTGGCCGTCCTGGAGGGCTTGGTCGACCACACCAACATCGGCGCCATCTTCCGCAGCGCCGCCGCCCTCGGCATGGACGCCGTCCTGCTCTCGCCGGACTGCGCCGACCCGCTCTACCGACGGGCCGTCAAGGTCTCGATGGGCGCGGTCTTCTCCGTCCCCTACGCCCGCCTCGACCCCTGGCCCGCCGCCCTGGCCACCGTCCGCGAGGCCGGCTTCGAACTGCTCGCCCTCACCCCCGCCGGTGCCGACGACCTGAACGCCACCGCCCCGCACACCCTCCCCAAGGCCGCCGTGATGCTCGGCGCCGAGGGCGACGGCCTCACCCCCAAGGCCTTGGCCGCCGCCACCCGCCGGGTCCGCATCCCGATGTCCCACGGCATCGACTCCCTCAACGTGGGAGCCGCCGCAGCCGTCACCTTCTACGCCGTCAACACCGGCCTCTGACTCCGGGCCCTTCCACTCTCGTCCGGCCCGGATCGTAGGCCGGGGCCCGCCAGGGGCGTTCGCTGCACGGGTGGAGGGACTCGAACCCCCAGCCTGCCGCTTTGGAGGCGGCTGCTCTGGCCAATTGAGCTACACCCGCTCAGCCCGGCTGGAACTGAACCAGCGACCCCCGCCTTATCAGTTCGACCGGGGAACCTCCTGACGAGAACGGCCGCACTGCCGGACGGGGAGTCCGCTCCGTCCACATGCTTGCTGGACCGCTGGCGTCCGCTGCTGTTGATGTCAGACTCTGATGTCAGATGACTTGTACCTCCGAGGCCTTGGCCGCTCCGAACGAGCGCGGGGCCCGGACCGCCGGCGGTGGTCCGGGCCCCGCGGGCCATCTCAAAGTCGACCTCTTCGTCCCGAAGTAACCCAGGAACCCGCCCGCTGTGGGGGAAGGGCCTCCCTGGGCGAGGGCTCCGACGTCTGGATCTCTCGTAAGTATCAGTGATCGAAAAACTGTACGGGCATTGGTGGCAAACCAGTGGTCGAGCTGTCCCAAATGGGGGACGATGGCGCGGATGTTGTCCCTTGATGTTCGGAGCGAGCATGGGCAAGGCCAGTCGCCGGAAGAAAGATCTGCGAACGGGTGCCGCGACGCATGAGGAGAAGCTGCGGCAAGAGCGGCGCAGGGCTGATCGGGCAGAGCGTCGTGGCGCCCGTCGGGGATCCGGCCTAGCTGAGTATGAAGAACTGGCACGCCTCGGTTCGCGGCATGTAATAGAGACGCTAGTCGCGCGGCATAACAAGCGCATGCTGAACATCGGTGGTTTGGTTGGCGAGCCTGTTCGTCCCGTGCTGGCGGCATTCTCGGCATTTGCAATGATTGACCTTTCATTGCAGCGGCTTGGGGCAACAAGAGACAGGCATCCTGCAATGTGGTCGGGGAAATGGATTGACCATTTGGCCTGGGGGGCAGATAGCGCATGTGTTGCAGCCAGGCTGCTATTTAGTGGGCAATATGTAGGCGCTGCGGCGATTCTGCGGTCGCAATTCGAGCGATGGACTGAGAATGTAGCCTTTAATGCGAGGGTCGAGCATCGGACCGGCGAGAGCTTTGCCGAATTTTCCGCGAGAGCATGGTCGACCCTGTATTCGAAGGCTCCTTGCTCGGCTGAGCCAGACCTGCCTTCCGTGGATGGTGATTCATGGGAAGAGGAGGGGTCTGATGAACGAGGGTCGGACCTATCTGTTCAGCTCGGGAAGGACTATTATGTCTACCCGGCTAGGCTCATGAATGAAATGTCGGAAATATTGCACGGCCGGCCGGGTTCTATGAATGCCACTCGCTGGGAGGCCTCTAGTCTTCTGGAGGGTGAATCGAAAGAAGGAGCGAAGGTCTCGTCATTGCTTGCGGACGTGATGATGCTGAATCTCCGCCAAGTACGAGTTTGCCTAGCGACGCTCGCAGAAGAGACCGGAGATAGCCATACCGCGCACGGTCTTCTCGCGCTTCCGGAGCTTGTATATGCCGGAGAGTCACCGCCGCCCCTACGGTTTCTGATCCCACTTCACCCCAAAACTGGATTGGGTCAAGATATCGTTTCCGAGCTGAAGGCTGTAGATAGAAACTACAGCCTTCTCCTGCGAGGACAGCGGCCAGCCGGCAGGCTGTATCGGGATGATGAGATGGCCATGCTTTCCTTCGGTGAGCGGCGGGCTCGTGCTGCCCGATGGTCACTTCGGAGCTTCGAGATGGAAAAGAGGAGGCTTGGTCAAGACTTTGATATCGACTCGCTGAGCGGCCGGGAATTCCCCTATGTCCTGGCTGGTGAGATGGCTGGGTTGCTGGCGATTTGGCTTGGCGACTCTATGCGCGGAAATGCGGCGGCAATTTGTTCCTCTGCAATGCGGTCGGCTTATTGGCTGTGGTTGGAGGATGATGACCGCTCCCTTGCCGTCATGCGGGTGATCCTGGAGCAGTGCGCGCGCCTTAAGACCTGGTCGACAAGGCCAGACAAGGCAGAAAAGCTGGAGAATTCAACTTCCACCACTCCCAAAGACTGGCTTGATGCTGCAGGGTGGCGTCGCCTGACTGCCTTCAATCGGGCATTGGGGGAATTCGCGCACGCTCATAAGCGTATCCGATGGGACGGGGCACGCGAGATTCTTCAAGTTATCCAACCGGATGCTGAGGCCGAGGACGCTATTCACACTGCTCGTGGACATGCCCTTGACGCGCTTGCCGCCGTACTGATCGCGGAATGCGTGAGAAGCGCCGAGTCAATTTCGCCAACTGTAGGGCAGTCGTTCAGGGAGATCTCGGAAGAGGTTTTTGGCGAGAGTGGTGGGTTGGATGCCAGCCTCGAAAAATTCCTAAACAGAGTACTGTCGCACAAATCAGCTGATCTAGGCGAATACACTTTCCAAGGCCGTACGGGTGATACTGGCTGAGGGGGAGTGTGAGTGTGCGGGTGGTGCCCCCAGTCTTGCTTATTGTGAGCCGTGGGAGCGATGGGTGGGTAAACCGAGGAGCCGCCCGCCCGCCAAGGCGAGGTTGGCCCAGATCGGACCATCCGTCGCCTGGCGCGGCCGGCCGCCGAAGCGGGGCGAGGACAGGAGCGGCGGCCAGCGGTTGAGGCTGTGCGCGGCACGTCTGCGCGCCCTTGTACAGGTTCGCCTGTTGTCTCATCGGATGGATATCCGGACAACTATCACGCCCCCACCTGGGGCGCTTCGCGGTCACTTCGACGATGGGGCCGCAATCGTCGCCACGGATGCCCCGGCTCGTCCGTGGGGCGCTTTAAACACCTCGCTAGAGGGGAAGGCAGTAGGGGCCGGGGAGAGAATCGATGATCTTCCCTGGAGACGCCGAGAGGTAGTCGAGGCAGGCACCGTCTGAAGCGCAGCTTCTTACGTGTACGGGGATCCGCCACGACTTGCCATCCGAGTAAATCGTTCGCTCTTTCCGCGACTGAACATCTGAGAGTTTATATTTACACCTCACGGTGAAAATATGACCTCGATGGCTGGATTGTGAGAACTGCCAGCGATGCGGAGCATGCCGCACTATGATGCAGGTGGCGGAGCTGCCAAGGCCGACTCGGGCGAAGGGTGCACTAAGGTGGAATCTGGATCAGTTCGTAGGTTTCTTTTCATTGGATCAAACGATAGCGACTTTTCCATCAAGAACCTCAAGGTTTCGGGGGCTCAGTATAGAAGAAAGAGCCTTACTTCTCGCCCGGAAAACTGGGAATCCATCACCGACATCATTAAAGATCCAGATGTCACGGGAGTGGTTGCCAAGTTGACATCCTGGAACTTCAAGATGATCTGCAGTGATGAGTACTTCAGGGTCGCGGAAAGCCTCTTTGCGGCTCTTGGGAATAAGCCGCATCTTCTGCTTGCTCACGAATCAATCCTCAGTGGGGAGTCCACTGTCGCCGACTCTCCGCAAGAGTATGACGAAGATTCGGATATCGACTCTTATTGGGATCACGTTAAGCGTACATATCTGACGCCTCCAGATGAAGCTATCCGGGTCCGAGTCCTGGAGTTGCTTGATCGCTGTTCGATTACAGTAATCCCATATCGAACGAATGCGGAAATGTATGTCCTCTCCGACTCATTTCTCGGCGACCATGAGAATAATCTACTGTTCCGAGTATATGTTCCATCCGGCAGGCTCTATGCAACGGAGGCGGACCGGCTCCTTGAATTGTTCCAGGATTGGCTTACTCAGGTAGGGCGACATGCGGTACGTCGCGATGGGTACAGCACTGCCGCTGGCCGAGTTTACGAATTCTTTGGCGGAGATTCACTTTTGCCTCAGTTGATGAACAATGAATTCGACAGATTCTCTAGCTTCCTCAGTCTCTGCGTCAGTGACCCAGATGCGGCTGAAGGGCAGCTCTCTGCGAGTGGAATCGATTACCAGCATGCTGCGGTGCTGGTCACCAAGTACGGGAAAGCCGTGCGGCGACTAAATGTAGACATGCGGCAGCAGCGGGAGACGAGAATTCTGCAAATTCGCCACAGGCTTGAATCTGAAATCCTTGACGCGTGCGACGGTTTTGGTGCGCCGCCTGGAGCGTTGGAGGAGTTTATTGATAACCTGACACCCGGAGCCCAGGGGTCGATCGCTGGGATAATGGCAGGATTCCGTCCTTCCGCTAATTCCGGAGTGGTAATCAATCAGCAGATCTTCAATGGCCTGCAAGGGACAGTGGTGCAGAGCATTGACGGCACGGTAAATCTTGGGGCGGAAGCCCGGGAGATCTTGGATCTGGTTGCTTCTCATGGCGGTAGTGATAGGGCAGCCCTGGAGAGTGCGGTTCACGAACTGGAAGATCCGGACGCCCGCAATACCGATCGATTGACAGCCAAGCAGCGACTCAAGGGGTTTTTGATGCGTTTGGGTGGCACTGTGGAAGCCGCTGGATTGAGCGCTTTGCAAAAATATCTTGAGGCTAAAATGGGCGGCTAGTCGTTGCCCGTAGAAGCGGAAGAAGGTCTTTGATCGCGAGCCTGCAGCATGGCATATGTCGCAGAACGAGGGTGGAGTCTACCGGTAGGACGGTCGACTCCACCCTCGTTGAAGTGCCGACACGAGGTCTCAAGTTTGACCGTCAGTCGGTCGGAATGAGACGACTCGTATAGCCGCGTGATACCAAGCGCTCGTATGCGTTGAGGGCCTCGGCTGGTACTGGCTGGCTGATCGTGAATCCCTGCTGTGGATAGATAAGGAGACGTTGCAGGGCGCCGACGAGCATGGCGATGACCTTCCGGTCATCGCCGATGGAAATCAGATACTCATCGAAGGTCTGCGCCGTGGAGGCGCTGACGATGTCCACCTCTGGCCAGAGCTTCCGAGCAGTCGCGTAGGCCCGCCGCTCCTCATACGGCTTGCTGACCAGCAGCACGGACGAGACCTTCACCCCGGCCTTGTCCAGCAGTTCCCGCGAGAACCGGATGTTGTCGCCGGTATTGCGGGCCTGCGGCTCGACCAGGACGGCGGAGTTGGGTACACCGAGTTCGACAGCCCGCTCACGGTAGTGGACAGCTTCGCCGCGCGGCATGATCGCCTGGGTCGTGGGACTCGTTGCTCCGGTGAAGACGACAAGTGGCACGAGGCCCTGGTGGTAGAGGTCAGCGGTGACGTCCGCGACGCTGAGGTCGTGGCTGCCGAGCCCTATGGCCACGGAGCACGGGCGCGGGTCGTGGTGCATCTGGTGGTAGTCCCAGATGATCTGAGCGTCCGTGAGGTCCTGTTGCGACGTCACTTGCTCACCTTCTCGGCCTGGCTGGTGTCGGGCACCTCGAAGTCGTACCGCCAGGCGAACCGTGATGCGGCGTGCACGCCGATGGCGAACTCGACCACAGTGCCGTCGGCTGTGTAGGTCGTCCGGTGCAGCTCCACGACTGGCTCGCCGGAGGGAAGTTGGAGGAGCTTCACCTCTTCGGGGGTCGCCGCTCGGGCGAACAGCTCCTCCCGCATGTGGTCGATCTCGAAGCCGGCGTCATAGAGCACCCGGAAGCCACCGCCACGACCGGCCGGTCCGGGAGTCGGGTCCACCAAGATTGTCCCCTCAACGTGCTCGGGCCTGTAGTAGCTGGTCAGGGTGTGCGTGGGCTGCTCGCCTTCCTTGACGAGCCGCGCTCGCGCGTACACCGGGGAGTCGGCCGGCAGGCCGTGCGCCGCGGCGACAAGAGCCGGTGCGGCTATGCGTTCCACGGTCTGGGTCTGCTCGTTCCGCTGGTAGGCCCGCCCCGAGGCGACCCGGTCGGCGTTGATGTCAGACCCTGATGTCAGAAGCCCCGGACCGTGATCGGTCCGGGGCTTCTGTGCAGGTCACGCGCGGTCAGCCCGGCTGGAATTGAACCAGCGACCCCCGCCTTATCAGGGCGGTGCTCTGACCGACTGAGCTACGGGCTGTCCGGCCTCGCGGCCGTTGGCTCGATTCTGCGGCCCCGTCCGCCACGGGGTCACCTGGTTTTCCTCAGACGAGCTGACAGTCAGGCCCTTTCATCTCGCTATGTCCGTTGTCTTGTTGCGGCGACATGGCACTTCGTGCTCGCGTTCAACCTGCTCGGCGACGCCGTCGGGGACGCTGGACTCGCGCGCCTCCGCCCGCTGACCGACCGTCAGACACCGCCCCCTCTACCGCGCCACACCCCAGGGCAAGGAGGCACTCCGCCAAGCGCCCGAACCGATCGACCCTCACAGTCCTCGCCACCGCGCTGCCGGCCTCCGCCTGCTCGCTACGACGGCCAGGACGCCACCCGCCCCGACCGGGCGCTGCGCCGCCGGCCGGCCCGCGAGGTGCAGCTGGTCTTCCAGGACCCGTACGCCTCCCTCAACCCGCGCCGCACCGTCGCCCAGACCCTGGACACCCCGCTGCGCCTGCACGCCACCCTCACCGCCGCCCAGCGGCGCGAGCGCTCCGCCGAGCCGCTGGAGCAAGTCGGCCTCGCCGCAGCCTACTTGGACCGGCACCCGCAGGAGTTCTCCGGCGGTCAGCGGCAGCGGATCGGCATCGCCCGGGCGCTGGCCCCGGGCTCCGCCTGGTCATCGCCGACGAACCGGTCTCCGCCCTCGACGTCTCCGTCCAGGCCCGGGTGCTCAACCTGCTCGCCGAGCTGCGCGACCGCCTCGGTGTCGCCTTCCTGTTCGTCTCGCACGACCTCGCGGTGGTCCGGCACTTCTGCGACCGGATCGCCGTCGTGCACCGGGGGCGCCTGGTCGAACGGGCGCCCCGGGACGGACTGTTCGCCGCGCCCCACACCGACTGCACCCGCGCTCTGCTGGCGGCGGCCGGATAAGACGAGACGGGCCGTCTTGTCATGTGGGTATCGATGGTCTACAGTTCTGCAAGACGAGACGGACCGTCTCGCATGAAGCCGAACGAAGGATCCAGCTTGCGCACTGCCGCGCCCGCAGACACCCGCATCACCCTGTCCGAGGTCACCAAGCACTACGGTGACCGCCTCGTCCTCGACCGCGTCACCTGCACCGTCCGGCCCGGCGAACGGATCGGCCTGGTGGGGGAGAACGGCGCGGGCAAGTCCACCCTGCTCCGGCTGCTGGCCGGTCTGGAGCAGCCCGACAACGGCACCGTCCGGGTCGACGTCCCCGGCGGCACCGGCCACCTCGCCCAGACCCTCGACCTCCCGCCGACCGCCACCGTCGGCCGGGCCGTCGGCCTCGCACTGGCGGGGCTGCGCGCCCTCGAAACCGACATCCGGCTGGCCGAACTGACCCTCCCTCAGGACGGCCCCGAGGGGCTCGCGCGGTACGGCGAGCTGCTCGCCGCCTGGGAGGCCCGGGGCGGCCCGACCGCCGACCGCGCCGTCGCCACCGTGCTGCGACGGCTCGGCGAACGGGCCCCGCTGGACCCGTCCCGCCCGCTCGGCACCCTCTCTGGCGGCCAGCGGTCCCGGCTGGCCCTGGCGGGCGTGCTGGCCGGTGCCCCTGAGCTCCTGCTGCTCGACGAGCCGACCAACGACCTGGACGACGAGGCCGTCGGCTGGCTGGAGGAGCACCTGCGGGCGCACCCCGGCACCGTGGTCACCGCCACCCACGACCGCACCTTCCTGGCCCGGATCACCGACACCGTGCTGGAGGTGGACGAGGCCCGGCACACCCTGCACCGGCACGGCCACGGCTACCGGGGCTACCTTGCCGCCAAGGCGGCGGCCCGGGCCCGCTGGGTGCACGACCACCGCGAGTGGAAGGCCGAACTGGCCCGCCACACCGCCCTCGCCGAGGCCGGAGCCGTGCGGCTGGCCGCCGTCCCGCGCAAGGCCCCGGCCGCGTTCAGCGGCGCCGGCGCCTTCCGGGCCCGGTCCCGGGCGCACGGCTCGATGAGCCGGATCCGCAACGCCCGCGAACAGCTCCACCGGCTCACCGAACGGCCGGTGCCCCCGCCCCCGGAGCCGCTCCGCTTCGCCGCCCGCGCGGCGGACGGCGGCAGCCCGGGGCCGGTCGAGCTGTCCGGCGTCCGGGTGGAGGGCCGGCTGGCCCTCGACCTGCTCCGCCTGGAGCCGGGCGCCCGACTGCTCGTCACCGGGCCCAACGGCGCGGGCAAGTCCACCCTCCTCCACCTGCTGGCCGGCGAACTGACCCCGACCGCAGGCACCGTCCGCCGCCCGACCCGGACCGGGCTGCTCCGCCAGTACGCGGGGCCGGTCACCGACGACCGCACCCTGCTCGACGCCTACGCGGCCGGCCGCCCCGGCGAACCCGCCGCGCACGCCGACCGGTTGCTCAGCCTCGGTCTCTTCCGCCCGGCAGACCTCACCACCCCGCTCCGCCACCTCTCGATCGGCAACCGCCGCCGCCTCGACCTGGCCCGGCTGCTCACCACCCCCACCGACCTGCTCCTGCTGGACGAGCCCACCAACCACCTGGCCCCGGCCCTGGTGGAGGAGTTGGAGGAGGCCCTGACGCACTACCCGGGCACCCTGGTCATCGCCACCCACGACCGCCGCCTGCGCAGCACCCTGGGGGGCGAGCGGCTCCACCTCACGGGCGGTGGGCAGGTCGGCGGGTGAGTGGTCGTCAGGTGCGGATGCGTGCGGCCCCGGACATGACCGCGACCGGCGCGACGGCGACCCGCACGACCGCGACCGCACCCGCGCGACCGCGACCGCACCGGCGCGATCGGGCCGCCCCGGTGGGCTGCGCCCGAGGGCGTCAGCTGCCGGTGGGCGTGGTGCTCGGGGTGACGGCGGCCGGCGGAGCGCCGGCCGCAGCGGCGGCTGCGGGGCCGGTCGGGCCGCCGGTGATGCCGGAGCCGGGCCAGGACTCCTCCAACTGGCCGTCCCCGCGGACGGTGTAACGGGTCGTCGAACCGGCCCCCGTCGCCGAGACGCGCTCCTCCCGGACCAGGGCGCCCGACTCGACCCGCCAGGTCGCGGTGGCCTGCGGGTCGGCGACCGAGGTGCGGGAGGCGAGCAGTACGGGGGTGTCGGCGCTGAAGCCGTACAGCTGCACCAGGTCGGCCGGGGCCGAGCCCTCCGCCCGGCGGAGCACCACCAGGGTGGCCGGTGCACCGTGGTACCGGGCCGGCACCACCGAGCTCAGCGAGACCTGGGCGCCGCCGCCCTCGGCCGCCGAACGGCCGTCCCGCAGGCGGATCGCCGCCCCGCCGGACGGGTCGGCGTAGCTGCGGTTGGCCCAGTCGACGGCGGGCACCGCGCCGTTCGCGGTGGCCAGCCCGGTGTCCCCGGAGGCGCCTCGGGCCACCGCCGCGAACGGCGCGGAGGGCAGCGCCCCGTCGATCGAGACCGAGACCGCCGTGCCGGAGGGGGAGGTCGGCGAGTGCGCGGGCCGCAGGCCCTGCTCGGAACGGTTCTCGCAGCCCTGGGCCGCCGCGATGGCCAGTGCCACCCCGAGGGTGACGGTCACGAAGACCACCAGCCGCTGCCGGAGCAGCCGTCGCCGCGCCTCTCCGGGCCCGCCCGGGCGGCCGGGGGCGGGAGTGTGCTGACGGTCTCGCCGGGGCGCACCGCCCCGGGGCCCGGGCGGCACCGGTCGGCCCCCGGCCGGCGTCGGCCGCTCCCGGGTCGGCCCGGGCCGGGTGCCACCCGTCCGCCCACCCGGGTGCTCTCCCTCCCAGCCGCCCGGACGACCGCCCTGAGGGCGGTCCGGACGGCCCCCAGGGCGGTCGTCCTGATAGGTGCTGTGACTCCCGCTCCGCCGTGCGTCCTGGTAGGTGTCCTGATGGTCCCTCAGGGCCTCGGCGGTGACGCCCTGCGGCAGCGGCAGGGTGGCCGGCTGGCGGGTGCCGGGCGGGTAGGCGGCGGGCCGGGCCGGAGGCGGCGGCACCGGGGGCCGCTGCGGGGCGGCCCGGCCGGGCTGCGGGGGAGCGGCGGCACCCCGCCGGCCGCCCCCGGCCGCCGCGCCCCGGGCGGCCAGCTCGGTGAGGCGCTCGTGCAGGGCGGCGGCGCCGGGCCGCTCGGCGGGCTCCTTGGCCAGGCAGGCCCGTACCAGCGGCGCCAACTGCGGTGGCACGCCGGTGAGATCGGGCTCCTCGTGGACCACCCGGTAGAGCATCACCTCGGAGGAGGCGCCGGAGCCGAACGGTGAGTCCCCGGTCAGGGCGTAGGCCAGCGTGGCGCCGAAGGCGAACACGTCGGTGGCCGGCGTGACGGCCGCGCCGCGCACCTGCTCGGGTGCCAGGAAGCCGGGCGACCCGACGGCGGTGCCGACGTGGGTGAGGGTGGAGGCGCCGCGCGACCAGGCGATGCCGAAGTCGATGATCCTCGGACCCTTGGGCGAGAGCAGGATGTTGGAGGGCTTGAGGTCGCGGTGCACCACCCCGGCCTCGTGCACCTTCACCAGCCCGTCGGCCAGCGCGGCCCCGATCCGGGCCGCCTCGGTCCAGGGCAGCGGCCCCTCCTCGCCCACCCGCTTGTACAGCGACGGGCCGGGCACGTACGCGGTGGCCAGCCAGGGCCGGTCCGCCTCGATGTCGGAGCCGACCACCCGGGCGGTGCAGCCGCCCCGGATCTTCGAGGCGGCGGCGATCTCCCGGGCGAAGCGGGTGCGGAACTCGGCGTCCTCGGCCAGCTCGGCCCGGATCAGCTTGAGCGCGACCCGCTGCCCCTTCCGGTCCGAGCCGAGGTAGACCACGCCCATCCCGCCGGCCCCGAGCCGGCGGTGCAGACGGTACGGGCCGACGATGCGGGGGTCCTCACGCCTCAGCCGCATCATCGCCATCGTCAGTTCTTCCCGTCAGTCCGGTGGTTGAGACCCCGTCGGGTGGGGCACCGTCAGAATCCCGTTCCGGCACAGCTTACGGACTCCGCGCTGCGGTGTGCTGATACGCAACACCACCAGGCCGGTCGGATTGTCCGATCTCCCCCGGAAGGTCCGGTCGCAGCAGGTCGGCGGCCCCGACCGGCCCCGACCGACCCCGACCGGGGCCGTCGGAGCCCGGGGTCTCGGGGTCGCCCTCAGGGTTCCCTCCGGGATCACGCCCCCGCGCCCTCCGCCTCCAGTAGTACCTGAGGGGGAGGGGCGTCATCCTCCGGGAGGCCTCGCGAACGGTACGCGGGCATGACGTCCGGCGCGGCGCCGCGCCATACCTTTGAGTCAGCGGTGGGCGGCCCGGCTCGTCCCCCGAGGTGAACCGCCCACCGCGACCGTCATACCGGCAGGACCACGCAGACCAGCGACCACTTGAAGAAGGCAGGAGCACCCACCATGGCCGTCCAGCTCAACGAGGCGGGCCGTCGCCGCCTCGGGCTCCGCCCGGCTTCCACCCGCTCCTCCGAGCAGGCCACCCGGCACCCGGTGGTGGCGGTGGCCATGGTGCTCCCGGTCGCGATCGCCCTGCTGATGCTCTTCGGCGGCTGGGACCAGCTGGCGACCCAGACCAGGGCCGTCGCCGAACTGATCGGGCGCTGACCTTCTGGGGAGAGGGCAGGCGCCACAGCCGGAGCACGCAGGACCAGGGGCACGCGGACGGGCGGGCGGGTCGTGCGGGCGTCAACTCCGGCGCACGGAGCAGGGGTCGGGTACGGGTCGTCGGTGAGGGCGGCTCGGGCCCGGCCCCTGCCGCACGTCCGGCCGCCGGCACCGGTGCCGGCGGAGCCGACGCACCGTCAACTCCGGGCAACGCGAAGGGCCGTGATCCTGTCCGGATCACGGCCCTCGGCTGTCTGGTGCGCGATACTGGGATTGAACCAGTGACCCCTACCGTGTCAAGGTAGTGCTCTCCCGCTGAGCTAATCGCGCCTGGTGAGGCGGTACTGCAAGTGCGCGATACTGGGATTGAACCAGTGACCCCTACCGTGTCAAGGTAGTGCTCTCCCGCTGAGCTAATCGCGCCTGATGGGGCGGTACTGCAAGTGCGCGATACTGGGATTGAACCAGTGACCCCTACCGTGTCAAGGTAGTGCTCTCCCGCTGAGCTAATCGCGCGGGGAGGCCCCCTGGCGAACCAGGGGGACCTCATGGAGGTGGAGACGGGATTTGAACCCGTGTACACGGCTTTGCAGGCCGTTGCCTCGCCTCTCGGCCACTCCACCAGGCAACTGCGAAGAACGATCTTACCCTGTTCTCCGTCGAGCGGACGACGAGATTCGAACTCGCGACCCTCACCTTGGCAAGGTGATGCTCTACCAACTGAGCTACGTCCGCCTGTCCTCGGGGCCCCTCACCGCTGTGTTGCGGCTCCGTTTCCCGGCGACGTGTTGAACTTTAGCGGATTCCCGGGCCAGCTCAAATTCCGTTCCCGCAGCGTGCCGCCGGGGCGCCCCCGGAGGCCCCTCCGAGCTGGCACCTCGTCAGCTCCGCAGGCCAGTCCGGCGACCCTCGCCGCCCGACGCCCGGGACCCCCGCCGACCTACACTTCGAAGCACCCCCGCACCACCCTCACCGCGCAGGAGCACCGTGTCCGGCCGCACCACCCCCCACACCAGCCCGACCCCCATGGCGAGGTTCGGCGGCCGGCTGGCGACCGGCCTGCGCGACGTCACCTCCGACCCGGCCGCCCTCGAGGGTGAGGGGTACTGGGCGGTGGCCTACGACTTCGAGGGGCGGCTCACCTGCGCCCGCTTCGACTCCGTCCGCCCCGATCCGGCCCCGCCGGGCACCGCGGGCTGGCTCGGGCCCGACCCGGGCAGCTGGCGCAGCTCGCTGGACCGGGCCGCCTACACCGCCGGGGTCCGGCGGATCCGCGAGCACATCGCGGCCGGCGAGGTCTACCAGGCCAACCTCTGCCGGGTGATGACCGCGCCGCTGCCCGATCCGGACCGCAGCGACATCGACGCCCTCACCGGACTGCTGGCCCACGGGAACCCGGCGCCGTACGCAGGAACGATCCGGCTGCCCGGCCACGGCGTGGAGATCGCCACCGCCTCGCCCGAGCTCTACCTGCGCCGCCGCGGCCGCACCGTCTCCTCCGGGCCGATCAAGGGCACCGGCCGGACCGAGCACGACCTGCTGGAGAAGGACCACGCCGAGAACGTGATGATCGTGGACCTGGTCCGCAACGACCTCGGCCGGGTCTGCGCCACCGGCACCGTCACCGTCCCGGACCTCTGCGTGGTGGAGAAGCACCCCGGCCTGGTGCACCTGGTCTCCACCGTCGAGGGCGAGCTGCGCGAAGGCGCGGGCTGGGGTGAGCTGTTCGGCGCCACCTTCCCGCCCGGCTCGGTCACCGGGGCCCCGAAGTCCAGCGCGCTGCGGATCATCGAGGCGCTGGAGACCGCTCCGCGCGGCCCCTACTGCGGGGCGGTCGGCTGGGTGGACGCCGACCGGGGTGAGGCCGAACTCGCCGTCGGCATCCGGACGTTCTGGATCGACCGGGCCGAGCCTGGCCGTCCGCTGCTGCACTTCGGCACCGGTGCGGGCATCACCTGGGGCTCCGACCCGGAGCGCGAGTGGGACGAGACGGAGCTCAAGGCCGGCCGCTTGGTCGCGATAGCCTCGGGCACCGAGCAAGCCAGTTAGGGGCACCTGATGATCTGGGTCAACGACCGCCTGGTCGACGAGAGCAGCGCCACCGTCTCCGTACTCGACCACGGGCTGACCGTCGGCGACGGAGTGTTCGAGACCGCCAAGGCGGTGGACGGGACGGCCTTCGCGCTCACCCGTCACCTCGACCGGCTCAGCCGCTCCGCCGAGGGGCTCGGCCTGGCCGCTCCGGACCACGCCCTGGTCCGCGAGGGTGTCCGCCAGGTGCTGGCGGCCAGTCCGATGGAGCTCGGCCGACTGCGGATCACCTACACCGGCGGCACGGCCCCGCTCGGCTCCGAGCGCGGGGACGCCCCGCCCACCCTGGTGATCGCCCTCGGCACCGCCAAGCCCCGCCCCGACACCACCGTTGTGAAGACCGTCCCGTGGCGGCGGAACGAGCACGGCGCGCTGACCGGGCTGAAGACCACCTCCTACGGGGAGAACGTGGTCGCGCTGGCCGCCGCCCACCGGGCCGGCGCCTCCGAGGCGATCTTCGCCAACACCGCCGGACGGCTCTGCGAGGGCACCGGCTCCAACATCTTCGTGGTGCTCGGCGGCCGGCTGCTCACCCCGCCGGTCTCCTCCGGCTGCCTGGCCGGCATCACCCGGCAGCTGGTGGTCGACTGGAGCGGGGCCGAGGAGGCCGACCTCCCGTTCGAGGTGCTGGCCGAGGCCGAGGAGGTCTTCCTCACCTCCACCCTGCGCGACGTGCAGGCCGTCACCCGGATCGACGACCGCGAGCTCGCCGGTCCCGGGCCGGTCACCCTCAAGGCGATGGCCCAGTTCACCGAGCGGGCGGCGGACGACCTCGACCCGTGATCCGCGCGGGCGGATCAGGTGCGGCGGAGCGGGGAAGGGACCTTCCATGACCACCACCCTCCGCCCCGAGCAGCCCGAGGACGTCCGGCCGGACGGCAGCCGTACCCGGCGCTGGCTGATCTGTGTGAACGGCCGCCCGGTCGGCTCGCTGCGCACCACCGCCACCCCCTACGGCGAGCAACGCTGGGGCACCATCTCGGAGTTGGAGGTCACCGAGGGCCTCCGCCGGGGCCGTGCCACGGTCGGCGCGCTGGCCGCCGAGGAGGTGCTGCGGGGCTGGGGCTGCAACCGGGCGGACGTCACCGTCCCGGCCGGGAACGAGGCCGCCCTGGGCCTGGCCCGGCTGCTCGGCTACACCGAGCGGATGCGGAACATGGCCAAGCGCCTCGGCCGCCCGCCGGAGCTCCCGGACGGCCTGACGGTCCGTCCGATCGGAGCGGAGCGCTTCGACGCCTGGCTGGCCGAGGCGAAGGAGGGCTACGTCGCCCACCTGACCGGCTCGGGCCTGGCCGAGCAGCAGGCCCGGGAGAAGGCCGACGCCGACCACCGGCAGCTGCTGCTCCAGGGCCACGCCACCCCCGGCACGGCCCTGCGCGAACTGCTGGACGCGCAGGGCACCGTGCTGGGCACCCTCTGGCTGACGCTGCGTCAGAAGCAGCTGCCGGACGGCTCCCCGCTGGCCTGGGTGATGACCGTGGAGGTCGGCCGGGAGCACCGGGGGGCCGGCCACGGCCGGACCCTGATGCGGCTCGCCGAGCGGGAGTGCCTGGCCGCCGGGGTGGCCGACCTCGGGCTCAACGTGTTCAGCTCCAACGAGGTGGCGATCCGGCTCTACGAGTCGCTCGGCTACCGGCTGACCCGGCGGGTGCTGGGCAAGCGCCTGCTCTGAGCGGCTGTCCTGCGGGGCGGCGGTCAGGCGGTGGTGGTGGCGGCGTCCAGGATGGCGGTGATCCGCTCGCGCAGGCCGTCCTGGCTCTTGCCGCCGTCCAGGCGCTGACCGGCGATCAGGTAGGTCGGGGTGCCGGTGACACCGATCGCCTTGCCCTCGGCCTGGTCGGCGTCCACCACCAGGGTGTGGCGGCCGTCGATCAGCGCCACGTCCATCTCCTCGGCGTCCAGGCCGAGCTCGCCGGCCAGCGCGACCAGGAAGGCCTCGCCGCTCTTGGCCTTGGCCAGCTCCTCGCACCGCTCCAGCAGCGCCTCGGTGTACTCCCAGCCCCGGCCCTGGGCGAGCGCCTCCTCGGCGGCCTGGGCGGCGGTGTAGGCGTGCCTGTTCTTCTCCAGCGGGAAGTGCCGGAGTTCGAGGGTGAGCGCCTCGCCGTACTGCTCGCGCAGCGCGCGCAGGTCGGTCAGGGCGGTGCGGCAGTCGGGGCACTGGAGATCGGCCCAGAACTCGAGCCGGGGGAGGGGTGCGTCGGTCATGCCCCCAAGTCTTCCACCCTTCCGGCCTGCCGCTTTCCGCCCGGGGCCGATTCTGTGGCCGGGCTCCACCGGCACTCCGGCCGACCGGTCACCCGGCGGACCGCCGGGCGGCCCGTCCGATCGGGGGCTCAGCTCGCGGCGACCGTCTCGGCCGAGCGCTGGCGGGCCCGGTAGGCGGCCACGTGCAGGCGGTTGCCGCAGGTGCGGCTGTCGCAGTAGCGGCGGGAGCGGTTGCGGGAGAGGTCGACGAAGACCCGGGCGCAGTCCGGCGCCTCGCAGCGGCGCAGCCGCTCGCGCTCGCCGGCCATCACGATGAAGGCCAGTGCCATGCCCAGCTCGGCCGCCAGGTGGTCGCCGATCGCGGCGTGCGGGGCGAAGTAGTGGATGTGCCAGCCGTGGTGGTCGTGGTTGACCAGCCGGGGCGTGGTGCCGGCCGCCGCGACCACCGCGTTGACCAGCTCGGCGGCCTCCTCGGTGGAGCCGGCCGAGAAGACCTCGCGCAGCCGGCCGCGCAGGCGCCGGACGGCGGTCAGGTCGATCTGGGTCAGCGAGTCGACCTCGCTGATCTCCCGGCGGGCCACGAACGAGTGCAGGGCCGGCAGGTCCGGGAGCTGCTCGCTGCCGCAGGCATCGGGCGAGGTGTTGAGCAGCTCGACCAGAATGCCCAGCGCGCATTCGGTGTCATGGGTGATCAGCACGTGAGGCTCCTCGCGCGGCGGGGGCTTCGTGGGCCCCGCGTCGGTCGTTCCCGCGACTCTACCGGCACGGGCCGTCACCACGGGCCGGACCGGGGAAGGGCGAGGGCCCCGGCGCGCTCCACTGGGGAGCGTGCCGGGGCCCGGCCCTGACGACCGCCCGGTGGGCGGGGAGAGTGCGACCGTGCCCCCGAGTAGGACGGACGCGGTGGCGGGACGTTACCCGTGCCGGAGCGGTCAGCTCTCGGCGAGGATGTGGGACAGCTCCCGGTCGAGGTCGAAGTGACGGTGTTCGGTGCCGGGTGGCACGGCGGCGTCGGTGCGCTTGAGGAACGACTCGAGCGCTCGTGCCGGGGCTTCCAGCAGGGCTTCTCCTTCCGGAGAACTCAGGGCGATGCAGACCACCCCCTGACCGTGGCTGCGCGAGGGCCACACCCGGACGTCGCCGGTGCCCGTGGGTCGGTGCAGCCCCTCCGCGAGGAGGTCGCGGGCGAACACCCACTCCACGGTCTCGTCGGCTCCCGTGTGGAAGGTCGCGTGGACGGCATAGGGGTCGGCAGTGTCGTAGCGCAGGCCCGCGGGGACGGGCAGTGAGGACTCGCTGGACACGATGAGGCGCAGGTGCAGCTCGCAGCTGACCGTGGTGTTCATAAGCGCCAGGGCCTTTCGCTCAGTGTGCGCTCGGGGAATCGCACGTCGGCGAACGGACCATCCCACCTGAAAGCCCGGTGTAAACCCGTCTGTCCCGATTCCTGCCCGAGTCGTACCCCTTCCGGCGCATTGCGGAATCGCTACGGAGCCCGTCCGGGCCGGGAACCGTGGGGCTGCTCCGGTAGTTTTCGCGGCATGGCTGTACGAAACGACAATCCCGGGCCCGAGCGCTCGGAGGACGCTCCGGCGCAGACGCCGGAGCAGGAGCAGGCCGACGCCGGCCTCGGCTCCAAGGCTCCGCACTTCATCCGCCGCTCCCGGCCGCTCCACCTGAGCTGGCAGGTGGCGGTCTTCCTGGTCGGCCTCGCGGTGGTCGCGCTCGGGGTGGTGATGCTGCCGCTGCCCGGGCCGGGCTGGGTGGTCATCTTCCTGGGCATGGGCATCTGGGCGACCGAGTTCGTCTGGGCCCAGCTGGTGCTGCGGTGGACCAAGCGCAAGGTCACCGAGGCGGCGCAGAAGGCGCTGGACCCGAAGGTCCGGCGGCGCAACATCATCCTGACCACCGTCGGCCTGGTGATCATCGCCGGGCTGGGCGGGCTGTACCTGTGGAAGTACGGGATGACCATGCCGTGGAAGATCAACCGCTGACCGGCGGCCCGGCCGGGCCCGGGGGCGACGTCGACGGGGGAGCGGGGAGGGTGTCCGGAGCACCCCTCGGGATGCGGTAATGTTTTCCCTGCACCCGGGCGATTAGCTCAGCGGGAGAGCACTTCGTTCACACCGAAGGGGTCACTGGTTCGATCCCAGTATCGCCCACCGGAATGCGGGAAGACCCCGGCCAATTAATTGGCCGGGGTCTTCCGTCGTTTCCGGGAGTTCCGTTCCGCGGAGCTGATTCGGCGTCAGTCCCCTTCGCCGGTACCGGAAGTGGCGGAGCGTCGGGCGGGGGTCGTCGGATGGAATTGGCCAGCCGCGCCCGGGAGGTGCTACTGTTCATCTCGTTGCCCGGGCGATTAGCTCAGCGGGAGAGCACTTCGTTCACACCGAAGGGGTCACTGGTTCGATCCCAGTATCGCCCACCGAGTAACACAGAGGCCCTGACCGGCAGTTCGCCGGTCAGGGCCTCTGGCGTTGACGGGCCGTCAGGCCGCGACGGTGCAGTCGTGCTCGGGGTAGGGCCGGCCGCCGCAGGCGCACCGGGCCGGGCGCAGCGGCCAGGAGAAGTCCACCTGCTCGGCCACCCCGGAGCGGTCGAACCAGCCCTGCAGGCCCCGGGCCTGGGCCGCGTGCCAGACCACCTGCCGCAGGTGCAGCTCGGCGGGGGTGAGCGAGCCGAGCGGCCCGGGGAAGCGCTCGCCCAGGGTCCGGGTCAGCTCCAGGGCGGCGGTGGCGTCGGCCGCCGCGTCGTGCGCGCCGGTCAGCGTGACCCCGTAGTGCGCGCACAGGTCGGTCAGGGTGCGGCGGCCCTTGCGGTAGCGGTCGGCGTACTTGTCCATCACCCGGGGGTCCAGCACCAGCAGTTCGTTCGCCCCGAGGCTCGCGGCGAGCGTGCTGGCCCGGTGCCGGCGCAGCTCGCGGTCGAGCAGGGTGAGGTCGTAGGGGGCGTTCATCACCACCAACGGCACGTGCCGGTGGGCCTGTTCGGCCAGGGCGCGGGCGATCTCGGCGACCACCACCCGGGGCGGGCGGCCGAAGTCGCGGGCCCGCTGGTCGGTGATGCCGTGCACCGCCCGGGCGCCCTCGGGGATCGGGACCCCCGGGTCGGCCAGCCAGGAGAGGGTGCGCACCGGCGCACCGGGAGCGGTCTGGAGCACCAGCGCGGCCGAGACGATCCGGTCGGTCTCGACGTCCACGCCGGTGGTCTCGGTGTCGAATGAGGCGAGCGGGCCCTGGTACCAGGGCAGGACGTTCGGCATGGCGAGCCCCCGATCCCCACCGGGCGGCGCCCGGCGCGCCTCCGAGGACCGGAGGCGCGCCGGGCACGGCCGCGTTCTGCCCTGTTGATACCGCAGTTGACGGCCCCTCAATCCAGCGTGCGGCGCGCACCCGTCCGGCGCCGTGGTCGCAAGGGGGCAGCGGTGCGCGGTGCGGCTCGTGATCTCGGTACCATCGGACTCGCGCAGCACCGTGCTGCGGCACACAGAGGTCAGGAGAGACCGGTGACCGACGTCCGGATCATCATCAACCGCGAACCCGATCGGGAAGAGCGCGTGGTGACCACGGGCACCACGGCCGCCGAGCTGTTCGCCGACGACCGTGCCGTGATCGCCGCCCGGGTGGCCGGCGCGCTCAAGGACCTGGCCTACCAGGTGCAGGAGGGCGACGAGGTCGAGCCCGTCGTCATCTCCAGCAAGGACGGCCTGGACATCCTGCGGCACTCCACCGCGCACGTGATGGCGCAGGCCGTGCAGCAGCTCTTCCCGGAGGCCAAGCTCGGCATCGGCCCGCCGGTCAAGGACGGCTTCTACTACGACTTCGACGTCGAGAAGCCGTTCACCCCCGACGACCTCAAGGCCGTCGAGAAGAAGATGCAGGAGATCATCAAGCGCGGGCAGAAGTTCTCCCGCCGGGTGGTCACCGACGAGGCAGCCACCGAGGAGCTGGCCGGGGAGCCCTACAAGCTGGAGCTGATCGGGCTCAAGGGCTCGGCCGCGACCGCCGGCGAGGGCGCCGACGTCGAGGTGGGCGGCGCCGAGCTGACCATCTACGACAACGTGGACGCCAAGACCGGTGACCTCTGCTGGGGCGACCTCTGCCGCGGCCCGCACCTGCCGTCGACCCGGCACATCCCGGCCTTCAAGCTGATGCGCAACGCGGCCGCCTACTGGCGCGGCAGCGAGAAGAACCCGATGCTCCAGCGCATCTACGGCACCGCCTGGCCGACCAAGGACGAGCTCAAGGCCCACCTCGACTTCCTCGAGGAGGCCGCCAAGCGCGACCACCGCAAGCTCGGCGCCGAGCTGGACCTGTTCTCCATCCCGGAGGAGATCGGCTCCGGCCTGGCCGTCTTCCACCCCAAGGGCGGCATCATGCGCCGGGTGATGGAGGACTACTCGCGCAAGCGCCACGAGGAGGCGGACTACGAGTTCGTCTACTCCCCGCACGCCACCAAGGGCACCCTCTTCGAGCTCTCCGGTCACCTCGACTGGTACGCCGACGGGATGTACCCGCCCATGAAGCTCGACGGCGACATCGACTACTACCTGAAGCCGATGAACTGCCCCATGCACAACCTGATCTACCGCTCGCGCGGTCGCTCCTACCGCGAACTGCCGCTGCGCCTCTTCGAGTTCGGCACCGTCTACCGCTACGAGAAGTCCGGCGTGGTGCACGGCCTGACCCGGGCCCGGGGCTTCACCCAGGACGACGCGCACATCTACTGCACCCGCGAGCAGATGGCCGACGAGCTGGACTCGCTGCTGACCTTCGTGCTCGACCTGCTCCGCGACTACGGGCTGAACGACTTCTACCTCGAGCTGTCCACCAAGGACCCGGAGAAGTTCATCGGCTCGGACGAGGACTGGGAGGAGGCCACCGAGACCCTGCGGGCCGCCGCCGAGAAGCAGGGCCTGGAGCTCGTGCTCGACCCGGCCGGCGCCGCCTTCTACGGCCCGAAGATCTCGGTGCAGGCCCGGGACGCGATCGGCCGCACCTGGCAGATGTCCACCATCCAGGTCGACTTCCAGCTGCCGCAGCGGTTCGAGCTGGAGTTCCAGGGTTCGGACGGCAACCGCCAGCGTCCGGTGATGATCCACCGTGCCCTGTTCGGCTCGATCGAGCGCTTCTTCGCGGTGCTGCTGGAGCACTACGCCGGCGCCATGCCGCCGTGGCTCGCCCCGGTCACCGTGGTCGGCATCCCGATCACCGACGAGCACATCCCGTACCTGCGCGAGGTCGCGGCCGAGCTGAAGAAGCAGGGCATCCGGGTCGAGGTGGACGCCTCGGACGACCGGATGCAGAAGAAGATCCGCACCGCCCAGAAGTCCAAGGTCCCGTTCATGCTGATCGCGGGCAACGACGACGTCGAGGCCGGCGCGGTCTCCTTCCGCTACCGCAACGGCGAGCAGAAGAACGGCGTGCCGGTGGCCGAGGCGGTCGCCGAGATCGTCGAGGCGGTCCGCAGCCGGGTCCAGGTCTGACGGTCCGTGTGCTCCGGGGCGGCCTCTCTTCCGGAGAGACCGCCCCGGACTGCTTTCCCCGGGCGCATCGGCGAATATGCTGATCAGCATGACGAGTGAGCCGGAACTGCAGCGGGGTGTGGGCGAACCGGATGGATTCCGGCGCCTGTGGACGCCTCATCGGATGGCGTACATCCAGGGAGAGAACAAGCCCACCGGGCCCGCGCCGGACGACGGTTGTCCGTTCTGCTCGATCCCCTCGCTCAGCGACGAGGACGGGCTGGTGATCGCCCGCGGCAGCGCGGTCTTCGCGGTGCTCAACCTGTACCCGTACAACGGCGGGCACCTGATGGTGGTGCCGTACCGGCACGTGGCGGACTACACCGACCTGGACGCCGAGGAGACGGCCGAGCTGGCCGACTACACCAAGCGGGCCATGACGGCGCTGCGCACCGCCTCCGGCGCGCACGGCTTCAACATCGGGATGAACCAGGGCGCGGCGGCCGGTGCCGGGATCGCCGCCCACCTGCACCAGCACGTGGTGCCGCGCTGGGGCGGGGACGCCAACTTCATGCCGGTGGTCGGGCACACCAAGGTGCTGCCCCAACTGCTCGCCGACACCCGGAAGATCCTCGCCGAGGTGTGGCCGCAGGCCTGACCCGACGACGGAGGGGCGGTACCCGGTCGGATCCGGGTACCGCCCCTCCGTGGTGGCTGCGAGCGGCTCAGCCCGCGTCGTAGCGGTCGGCCCTGAACGGGCGGACGCCCTGCAGCTCGGACTTGAGGATGCCGCCCCGGTTGGCCAGCCGGGTGGAGTCCACGTCGTGCTCGTCCAGGAACTCGATGGTGGCGGCCAGCACCGCGTTCACCACCGGGGCGGCGCTGAACACGGCGTCGTCGGACTTGAACCGGCTGGTCCAGGTCGGATCGGCGAAGGAGCTGCGGAACGAGAACGGCTCCGGCAGGCCGATGCCGCCGCCCAGCCAGGCCAGCAGACCGGGGATCGCCACGAGCGGCGCCCGGACCGCCTGCCGGACCACCTCGTCGTCGGTGACCAGCGGGAGGACGACGGTGCGCTCCTCCCAGAACTTGCCGGTCTTCGGGACCTTGATCTCCTCCGGCTTGGGCTTGGCACCGAACAGCCCGTTCAGCGGGCCGAGCGCGTGGCCGGAGACCGAGACCCGCAGGGTGTTGCTCATCACCGTCACGCCGATCACCACCGTGGTGACCAAGTGGCCCTTGTGCAGCACCAGTTGGGCGACGGTGCGGTGCCGGCTGTCGGTGCCCAGGCTCTGCCGGTTGGCGATGGTCTGGAGCGCGAAGTCACGCATCCGGTAGCCGTCCATGTCCGGTCCGCCCGGGCGGCCGATCTCGTCCATGCCCTCCGAACCGTCGATCACCAGCCACTGCTGGACGGCCATGTGCGGCATGCCGCCACCGCCGACCTCGCTCTGCGTCAGGCCGCCCAGCCTGGAGGTGATCTTCCGGCTGAGGTCCCAGGGGTGGAAGGCCCGGAAGTCGGCGTGCCCCTCGGCCGGGCGCAGCTCCTCGACCACCTGCCAGTCGCCCCAGCGCGCGCCCGCGCCGAGCAGGCCCTTGGCGCCGGCGTAGTGGTGGACGTTGGTCTCCTGCTCCGCCGTCAGCCGCTCCAGGGAGGCGCGCAGGTCGGCGGCCTTCTTGTCCAGGTCGTCCTTGGGCACCGCCTTGGGCACCGTGGCGGCCAGCGCGCTGCCCTCGACCAGCCCGGCCCAGCGGTCCCGCAGCTCCACCGTGGAGCGCAGCACCAGCCGCTTGGCCAGGTACCAGCCGAGCACCGGGGCCAGCATCATCACCCGGAAGTAGAGCGAGAACGGGCCGGCCACCGGGGGGATCAGCGCCAGCAGCAGGGCGAGCCCGGCGCCGACGAACATCAGCAGGGAGTTGTAGAGGCCCCGTCGGTTGGCCGGAGCCTTCCGGCGGGACCAGTCCCGGCCGTAGAAGATCGCGAGCCAGATCAGCGTGCCGGGCAGGAACAGCACGCCGGTGAGCACGGAGATGATCTGCAGCTTGCGGTCCCGCTGGTCGCGCAGGTCCTCGGCGGCCAGGCAGTGCTCGACCACCATCCGGGTGTCGGTGCCGAAGGAGGGCACCAGCGGGTTCCGTCCGGCGCCGAGGGTACGGGCGATGACCGCCTTGGCGTACGCCTCGCCGACGCTGGGGCGGAACAGGCTGTTCTTGCCCTTCTTGACGGTGACGCCGGGCAGGGCCTCCAGCTTCTCGACGTTGCCGTCCCGGTACGCCACCGAGGAGAGCAGCTGGGTGACCGCGGTCTGCGGTCCGACGTCCGTACGGGGTATCTGCGCGCCCGGGGTCATGTCCAGCTTGGTCACGGCGGCGTCCCCTCCTCCCCTTGTCAGCGGCAGGTTACCGTGCGACCGGCACCCCGCGTGCTTGATCGTCTGAACCGCCGTCACTTCCCGTCGTGCGGACGGGGCGTGCAGTGATCGTGCCCACTTTCGAGCGGCACCGATCCTCGGGGCGGCGGATGGGGCAGGATCGGGCCATGAGCGAGACGCGGGCGGTCGATCCGGTGCTGGTCTACGACGGGGACTGCGCGTTCTGCAGCAGCAGCGCGCAGTTCGGTGAGCGCTACCCGAGGGCGAGCCTGTCGGCGGCGAACTGGGAGTCGGTGCCGTTCCAGTTCGCCGACCTGGCGGCGCTCGACGCCCTGGCGGGCGGCCGGGGACTGGTCAGCCGGGAGCGGGCCGAGCGGGAGGTGCTCTGGGTGACGCCGGCCGGGCGGGTGTACGGCGGGGCGCAGGCGGTGGCCCGGCTCCTGATGCGGTCCGGCGGCGCCTGGGCCTACGCCGGAGCGGTCCTGACCCTCCCCCCGGTCCGCCCCCTGGCCGCCTGGGCCTACCGCTGGGTCGCCGCCCACCGCCACAGCCTCCCCGGCGGGACGCCGGCCTGCGCCCTGCCCCGGCGCGGGGCGCAGGGGTGACCCGAGGCTCAGTAGCACCCCAGGGGTGCCGGGAACTGCACGCGTCGGAAGGCGGTCGACCGGCAACTGAACCGCCGTCAGCCGGTTGCACGTGCTGCCGTTCCCCCGCGCGCAGTTCCTCGCGCCCCTGGGCGCCTGCCCTGCCGGTACGTGGCGTCGTCGGGCGGGAGCTCTGCCGATAAGGGGGCTCCGCCGCGTGGGCGCGGGGCCCTGCTGATGTGCGGCTCCGCTGCGGGGCGCGGGTCGGTAGGCGGCTGACCGGCAACTGATCCGCCGTCAGCCGGTTGCAGGTGCTGCCGTTACCCCGCGCGCAGTTCCTCGCGCCCCTGGGCGCCTGCCCTGCCGGTACGTCGCGTTGCACGGGTCGGCTCGCGGGGGCCGGGCTCTCGCAGGGGTCGGCCCGCGGGGTCCGGGGTCAGGCGTACTGCGCTGCCAGGGACGGCGGCATCGGGGCGTGGCGGACGTAGCTGCGGGAGAAGGTGCCGGTGCCGTGGGAGAGGGAGCGGAGCTCCACGGGGTAGCGGCTGAGTTCGAGTTCGGGGACCTCCGCGCGGACCAGGCTGAGGCCGGGGCCGCCGGGTTCGGTGCCGAGGACGTGGCCGCGGCGGGCCGAGAGGTCGCCGAGGACGGCGCCCTGGTACTCGTCGGGGAGCAGCACCCGTACCTCGTCCACCGGCTCCAGCAGCTGCACGCTGCCGTGCGCCGCCGCCTCCTTGAGGGCGAGTGCGGCGGCGGTCTGGAAGGCGGCGTCGGAGGAGTCGACGGAGTGCGCCTTGCCGTCGGTGAGGGTGACCCGGACGCCGACCACCGGGTGGTCGCCGCGCAGGCCGTGGGCGAGCTGGGCCCGGACGCCCTTCTCCACCGAGGGGACGAAGTTGCGCGGCACGGCGCCGCCGACCACCCGGTCGACGAACTCGACCTCCCCGCCCGGCAGCGGATCGACCGTCAGGTCGCAGACCGCGAACTGCCCGTGCCCGCCGGACTGCTTGACGTGCCGGCCGTGCCCGCTGCTGCTGGTGGCGAAGGTCTCGCGCAGGGCCACCCGGTACGGGACGGTGTCCACGTGCACGCCGTAGCGCTCGCGCAGCCGGTGCAGGACGACGGCCTGGTGGGCCTCTCCGGTGCACCAGAGCACCAGTTGGCGGGTGTCCGGGTTCTGCTCGACCCGCAGGGCCGGGTCCTGGGCGGTGAGCCGGGCCAGGCTCTGGGCCAGGCGGTCCTCGTCGGCCTTGCTGTGGGCCTGGACGGCGACCGGGAGCAGGGCCTCGGGCTGCGGCCAGCCGGGGAGCTGTCCGCCGGTGCCGCCGAGGGTGTCGCCGGTGCGGGCCCGGGCCAGCTTCGCCAGGCAGACCAGGTCGCCGGGCAGGGCGTGCGGGACGGGGCGCTGGCGGGCGCCGAACGGGCTGGTCAGGGCGGTGACGCGCTCGTCGGGGCGGTCAGGCAGGTGGAGCGTGGTGTCGGGCCGCAGGGTGCCGGACCAGATCCGGGCCAGGCTGAGCCGGCCGACGTACTGGTCCTCGCCGGTCTGGATCACCTGGGCGGTGACGGGGGCGTCCGGGTCGCAGGCGGGCCGGTCGTCGGCGCGCTCGACGGGGGAGGGCAGCACGGTGACGATCAGGTCGAGGAGTTCGGCGGCGCCCAGCGGGGCGGCGGTGCAGAGCAGCGGGTGGACGGCGTCGGCTCGGACCTCGCGGCGCAGCGCTCCGGTGAGCGAGGCCGGGTCGAGCTGCTCGCCGGCCGCCCAGCGCTCCAGCAGTTCGTCGTCCTCGCCCGCGATGGCCTCCACCAGGGCGCCCCGGGCGGCCGGGTCGGGCTCGGGCGCCTCGCCGTACGCCTGCCCGGTGAGCAGGTCGACCGAGCCGGTCAGCCGGCCGCCGGCGAAGCGCGGCTGGTACAGCGGCAGCACGGTGTCGGGGTGGCCGTCGCCGAACGCCTCCTGACAGGCCGTCACGGCCTCCGGCCCGTGCACGTGGGTGAGCGCGACGACGGTGGGCAGCCCGGCGGCCCGGCACTCGCGCCAGAGCGCCAGCACGGTGGGGCCGACGGCGTCGGTGGCGTTCACCACCAGGACGGCGGCCTCGGCGGCGTGCATCGCGGCGTGCCGGCTCCCGGCGAAGTCGGCGTAGCCGGGGGTGTCCAGCAGGTTGACCTTGTGGCCCTGCCAGGGGAGCGGCAGCAGGGCGAGCTGGACGGAGCGCTGCTGGTGGTGCTCGATCTCCTCGTGGTCCGAGGCGGTGGTGCCGGCGGTGACGCCGCCGGGCCGGGTGAGGGCGCCGGCGGTGACGGCCAGGGCTTCGGCGAGGGTGGTCTTCCCGGCTCCGGCGGCGCCGACCAGGACGACGTTGCGCAGCCGGGACGGATCTTCGACCGGTGCGGGGGGAGGGGTGGTCCGGTCGGTCATGGCGCACCTTCGATCACGGTCGGTGTGCCGTCGGATGCCCTGGGTGGCCGCGCGTTGGGCCGGATGGCGCTCGCGGGCGTGGGGCGGCGAGGGGTGCGAGCGGCGTGGATACCATTGTCCGGCCGGGCGGGCCGATCCGCCCGGCCGTCCGCCGTCCACCGGGCGGCGGCGGGTTACGGAAGATCGGGGCGGTCCGGAAGGCCATGCTCAACAAGTACGCACGTGCCTTCTTCACACGTGTCCTGACGCCGTTCGCCGCGCTGCTGCTCCGCTGGGGCGTGAGCCCTGACGCCGTGACGCTGGTCGGGACGGCCGGTTCGGTCGCCGGGGCGCTGGTGTTCTTCCCGCGCGGGGAGTTCTTCTGGGGCACCATCACCATCACCCTCTTCATCTTCTCCGACCTGGTGGACGGGAACATGGCCCGCCAGGCCAACACCTCCAGCCGCTGGGGCGCCTTCCTGGACTCCACCCTGGACCGGGTCGCCGACGCGGCGATCTTCGGCGGGCTGGCGCTCTGGTACTCCGGGCAGGGGGACAGCAACGCGCTCTGCGCGGTGGCCGTCTTCTGCCTGGCGAGCGGTCAGGTGGTCTCGTACACCAAGGCGCGCGGCGAGAGCCTGGGCTTCCCGGTGAACGTCAACGGGCTGGTGGAGCGGGCCGAGCGGCTGGTGATCACACTGGTCGCGGCCGGGGTGACCGGGCTGGGCACCTTCGGGGTGCCGTACCTGGAGTGGCTGCTGCCGACCGCGCTCTGGGTGGTGGCCGTGGGGAGCCTGGTGACGGTGTTCCAGCGGATGCTGACGGTGCGTCGGGAGTCCCGCGAGGCGGACGCGGCGGAGGCGAAGGCGTGACGGGTGTGAAGGAACGGCTCACCGACGGGGCGTACGCGCTGGGTTGGGCGGCGCTCAAGCACCTGCCCGAGCCGGTGGCGCGCGGCCTGTTCGACCAGCTCGCGGACTTCACCTGGCGCCGCCGGGGCAAGGGCGTGCTGCGACTGGAGGCCAATCTGCGCCGGGTCCGGCCCGAGCTGGACGAGGCCGGCATCCGGGCGCTGTCCCGGGCCGGCATGCGCTCCTACCTGCGGTACTGGAAGGAGTCGTTCCGGCTCTCGGTGTACAGCCGGGCCCAGCTGGCGGAGCAGTGCCAGGTCAAGGGCCTGGAGCGGCTGGACGAGGCGCTGGCCTCCGGGCGCGGCGCCGTGGTGGCGCTGCCGCACATGGCCAACTGGGACCTGGCCGGGGCCTGGGTGGCCGCCGTCGCCGGGCACCCGTTCACCACGGTGGCCGAGCGGCTGAAGCCGGAGTCGCTGTTCGACCGCTTCGTGGCCTACCGCGAGGGGCTCGGCATGGAGGTGCTGCCGCTGACGGGCGCCTCGGTCTCGGTGATCGGGACGCTGGCCCGGCGGCTGCGCTCGGGGAAGCTGATCTGCCTGGTCGGTGACCGCGACCTCTCCGAGGCGGGCCTGCCGGTGGACTTCTTCGGCGAGACCACCAGGATGCCGGCCGGTCCGGCCGCGCTGGCCCTGCGTACCGGGGCCGCGCTGTTCCCGGTGACGCTCTGGTACGACGGCCCGGTGATGCGGGGCGAGATCCACCCGGAGGTCGTCCCGGCGGCCGAGGGCGACCAGAAGGAGAGGACCTCGGCGATGACCCAGGCGATGGCGGACGTCTGGGCCGAGGGCATCCGCGAGCACCCGGAGGACTGGCACATGCTGCAGCGGTTCTGGCTGGCCGACCTGGAGGCGCGGGCGTGAGGATCGGGATCGTCTGCCCGTATGACTGGGACGTGCCCGGCGGGGTGCAGTTCCACATCCGCGACCTGGCCGAGCACCTGATCGGCCTCGGCCACCAGGTCTCGGTGCTGGCCCCGGCCGAGGACGAGTCGGCGCTGCCGCCGTACGTGGTCTCGGCCGGCCGGGCGGTCGCCGTGCCGTACAACGGCTCGGTGGCCCGGCTGAGCTTCGGCATCCTGTCGGCGGCCCGGGTCCGGCGCTGGCTGAACGACGGCCACTTCGACATCCTGCACGTGCACGAGCCGGCCTCGCCGAGCCTGTCGATGCTGGCCGCCTGGTCCGCGTCCGGGCCGATGGTCGGCACCTTCCACACCTCCAACCCGCGCTCCCGGGCGATGATCGCGGCCTCGCCGATCCTGCAGCCGGGCCTGGAGAAGATGAGCGCCCGGATCGCGGTCAGCGAGTACGCCCGCCGCACCCTGGTCGAGCACCTGGGCGGCGACGCGGTGGTGATCCCGAACGGGGTGGACGTCGGCTTCTTCGCCGGCGCCGAGCCGGACCCGCGCTGGACCGGCACGGTGGCCGCGCCGACCATCGGCTTCATCGGCCGGATCAACGAGCCCCGCAAGGGCCTGCCCACCCTGCTGGCCGCCCTGCCGAAGATCCTGGCCGAGCGCCCGGGCGTGCGGCTGCTGGTGGCCGGCAAGGGCGACGAGGAGGAGGCCGCGGCCGGCCTCACCCCCGAGGTGCGCCGGCACGTGGAGTTCCTCGGCATGGTCAGCGACGAGGAGAAGGCCCGGCTGCTGCGCAGCGTGGACCTGTACGTGGCGCCCAACACGGGGGGCGAGAGCTTCGGCATCATCCTGGTCGAGGCGATGTCGGCCGCCGCGCCGGTGCTCGCCTCCGACCTGGACGCCTTCAAGCAGGTGCTGGACGGCGGCGGGGCCGGGGAGCTCTTCCCGGTGGAGAACGCGGCGGCGCTGGCCGACGCGGCGGTGCGGCTGCTGGCCTCACCGGAGCGGCTGGCCGAGCTGCGCGAGGCGGCCTCGCGGCATGTGCGGCGCTTCGACTGGGAGACCGTGGGGGCCGACATCCTCGCGGTCTACGAGACGGTCACCTCCGGCATGCCGCAGGTGGCCGAGGACACCCGGGGCGGCTGGCGCGAGCGCCTCGGCCTGGCCCGGGACTGACGGAACGACAGGTGGGGGAGTGACATGCCGCAGGTCCTGATCGACCACACGGCCGGGCTGGACGTGGACTGGCCGAGCCTGACCGAGATGCTGCACCGGGTGGTCCCGGAGGTGATAGGCGCCGAGGTGGCCGCCTGCAAGACCGTGCGCCGCCCGGCCGAGCTGGTGCTGGTCGGTGACGGCGGGTCAGGGGAGGCCCTGGTGCTGGTGGAGGTCAAGATCCTGGCCGGCCGGGACGTCGGGAAGCGGGCCGAGCTGACCCGCCGGGTGCTGGACCTGCTCCGGGCGTACGTCACCGTGCCGGCCGCGTTCGGCGTGCAGGTCACCGAACTCGACCGGGACACCTACCGCTTCGAGCACCACCCGGCGCGGTAGCGTACCTGCCCGTGAGCAACTGGATCTGGGCCGCCGTGGCGGTCGTGCTGTTCGGCATGTACCTGAGTTGGACGGCGGGGCGGCTGGACCGGCTGCACGCCCGGATCGACGCGGCGCGCGCCTCGCTGGACGCGCAGCTGCTGCGCCGCTCCTCGGTGGCGGTGGAGCTGGCCACCTCCTCGCTGCTCGACCCGGCGGCCTCGATCCTGCTGCTGGAGGCGGCGCACGCGGCCCGGCAGGCCGAGGACGACCACCGCGAGGTGGCCGAGAGCGAGCTCAGCCTGGCACTGCGGGCGGTCTTCGCCGAGCCGGAGCAGCTGACCGCGCTGGCCGGTGCGCCCGGCGGGGCGGAGGCACTGAAGGACCTGACGGCCGCCGCCCGCCGGGTGCCGATGGCCCGGCGCTTCCACAACGACGCGGTCCGGGCGGCCCGCGCGGTGCGCGAGCACCGCCTGGTCCGGTACTTCCGGCTGGCCGGGCGGGCGCCCTTCCCGCTGGCCTTCGAGATGGACGACGAGCCGCCGGCCGCGCTCACTCCCGAAGGTGCACCGGCCTGACGTCCGGATGTCCGTCACGAGCCGCTTTGTCGTAAGCATCAGGCCGTTCTTGCCTTGGTGGTGCATGGCCCCCACCCGGTTCGGGCCTACGATAGGGCGATAGCACTGGTACATCTTCGAGTGAGGTCACACGTGTCCACCACCCCCATCACCGCTGACCAGCCGCAGATCGGCACCGCCCGCGTGAAGCGCGGCATGGCCGAGCAGCTCAAGGGC
>NZ_JBIWFX010000005.1:0-122648 GCF_044763225.1 Kitasatospora sp. NPDC096147
GACTTCCCGAACGCATCGATCGAATCACCCGCGTTCGACGCCAGCACATTGCTCGCCGCACCCGCCGCCCGGTAGTGCAACTCCTCCACCTGATCAGCGAAGTCCCGCCACACCTGCGCCGACTCCCGCAGCTTGTCCTCGTCGGCCGTCGGCCAATCGAAGCCCAGCATCTCCAGGACCCACTCGACGCTGTCCGGCAACATCAGCGACACTTCGCCAAACCCCCCGCTACTGACGATCCCCCAACCGTTCGGCGATCATAGTGTTCGAGGGATCACACGGAACGGGCGCCCCTGTCCCGGTCCTGCAACAGAAGCGCCCGCGAACGAACCGGAACTTCCCTACCTGCTCCCCACCGCCTGCTTGACCAGCGTGCGCCCGAAGTCCCACATCAGGCCGCTCCCCCGGTGGGCGTCGTCCATCACGTCCTCGAAAGCGGCCACGAAGCGGTCGACGTCCCGCTCCGTGATGATCAGCGGCGGGATCAGCTTGATGACCTCCAGGTGGTCACCGGAGACCTGGGTGAGGATGCGGTGCCGTTGCAGCAGCGGCACCACCACCATCTGCGCGAACAGGCCCTTCCGGGCCGCCTGCAGGGCGGTCCAACCGGTGCGCAGCTTCAGCGACTTGGGCCGGCCGAACTCGATGCCGATCATCAGGCCGCGCCCCCGCACCTCCGCCATCAGCTCGTACTTGTCCACCAGCGCCGCCAGCCGCCCCCGGAACAGCTCGCCCACCCGGGCGGCGTTCTCCACCACCCGCTCCTCCCGCATCACGTGCAGGGTGGCCAGGCCCGCCGCCATCGCCTGGGCGTTGGAGCCGAAGCTGGCCGAGTGCACCAGCACCCGGTCCATCGAGGAGTACACCTTCTCGAAGATCCAGCCCTTGCCCAACGTGGCGCCGACCGGCACGTACCCGCCCGAGAGCGCCTTCGCCGCGCAGACCAGATCGGGCTGCACCCCCGCCTCCGCCTGGTAGGCGAAGAACGAACCGGTCCGCCCGATGCCGGTCTGCACCTCGTCGCAGATCAGCAAGGCCTTGTGCTCGTGCAGGAGTTCCTGCGCCGCGAGCAGCCAGCCGGGCGGCGGGGCGAGCACGCCCTTGCCCTGGATCGGCTCGACGATCAGCGCGGCCACGTCGCCCTTGCGCAGCTCGCGCCGCAGCGCCCCCAGGTCGCCCAGCGGGATCGCGGTGTCCGGGAGCAGCGGGTCGAAGCCCTTGCGGAAGCCGCCCTCGCCGTTCACCGACAGCGAGCCCGCCGTCAGGCCGTGGAAGGCGTGGTCGCAGTAGAGCACCCGCCGCCTCCCGGTGGCGTAGCGGGCGAACTTCAGCGCCGTCTCCACCGCCTCCGTCCCGCTGTTGCCGAAGAACACCCGGTCCAACCCCGGTGTGTACGAGAGCAGTTGCTCGGCCAGCAGGCCCTGGAGCGGGGAGCAGTCGAAGCGGGTGAGGTCCGGCAGGCCGAGGTCCATCACGTCCTGCACGGCGGCCCGCACCACCGGGTGGTGGCGGCCGAGGGCGAAGATGCCGAAGCCGGCCAGCATGTCCAGGTAGTCGTGGCCCTCGGCATCGTAGAAGTGGGCCCCCTCCGCGCGCTCGTAGAACTTGTCGAAGCCGATCGTGTGCAGCATCCGGGCCAGTTGCGGGTTGAGGTACTTGGCCTGCAACTCGTAGCGTTCGGCGCCTCGTTCGGCGAGCAGCGCGGAGAGGTCGAGACGGTCAGCCGGCATGGTGCTGGTTCGCTCCTTGGTCGGGTTCGCGGTTCTGGTCCTCCCCGCGCACCGGACGCTGCGCGCGCAGGAGTTGCTTGGCGAAGACGGCGGTCTGGGCGGCGACACCGGTGCCGGTCAGGCCGATCTCCTCGAGGATCTCTCCCCGCCCGGCGTGGGCCAGGAACTCCTGCGGGATGCCCAGGTCGCGCAGCGGCACGTCCACCCCGGCGTCCCGCAGCGCCTGGGCGATCGCCGAACCGACGCCGCCCGCGCGGCCGTTGTCCTCCACCGTGACCACCAGCCGGTGCTCGGCGGCCAGCAGCGGCAGCACCGGGTCGACCGGCTTCACCCAGCGCGGGTCGACCACCGTGCAGGTGAAGCCCTCGGCGAGCAGCAGAGCGGCGGCGTCCAGGCAGGTGGCGGCCATCGCGCCGACCGCGACCAACAGGATCTCCGGGGCGGGGCCGGTGCGTTGCAGCACGTCCACGCCGCCGAGCCGCTCGACCGCCGGGACCTCGGGGCCGAGGTCGCCCTTGGGGAAGCGCACCACCGTGGGGCCGTCCGCCACGTCCACGGCCTCCCGCAGCTGGGCCCGCAGCTGCTCCCCGTCGCGCGGCGCGGCCAGCCGCAGGCCGGGGACGACCTGGAGGATCGACATGTCCCACATGCCGTTGTGCGAGGCCCCGTCGTTCCCGGTCACCCCCGCCCGGTCCAGGACGAAGGTGACGCCCAGGCGGTGCAGGGCGACGTCCATCAGCACCTGGTCGAAGGCCCGGTTGAGGAAGGTCGCGTAGACCGCGACCACCGGGTGCAGCCCGCCGGTGGCCAGGCCGGCCGCGCTGGCCACCGCGTGCTGCTCGGCGATCCCGACGTCGTAGGTCCGCTCGGGGTACGCGGCGGCGAACCCGGCCAGGCCGACCGGTTGGAGCATCGCGGCGGTGATGGCGACCACGTCCGGGCGCTCGGCGCCGAGCGCGGTCAGCTCGCTGCCGAAGACCGAGGTCCAGGAGGTGCCGGCCGAGGGAGAGACCGGCAGGCAGGTGTACGGGTCCATGGCGCCCACGGCGTGGAAGCGGTCGGCCTCGTCCTGCTCGGCCGGCCGGTAGCCGCGGCCCTTGACGGTCAGGCAGTGCACGATCACCGGGCCGCCGTAGCCCCGGGCCTGACGGAGCGCCTGCTCGACCGCGAGCAGGTCGTGGCCGTCGATCGGGCCGAGGTACTTCAGGCCCAGGTCCTCGAACATGCCCTGCGGGGTGAAGGCGTCCTTGAAGCCCTTCTTCGCTCCGTGCAGCGCGTCGAAGACCGGCTTGCCGACCAGCGGGGTGCGCTGGAGCGCGCCCTTGCCCAGCGCCAGGAAGCGCTCGTAGCCCTGGGCGGTGCGCAGCGCGGCCAGGTGGTGGGCCAGGCCGCCGATGGTCCTGGCGTACGAGCGCTCGTTGTCGTTGACCACGATGACCAGCGGGCGGTCCGCCTCGGCGATGTTGTTCAGCGCCTCCCAGGCCATCCCCCCGGTCAGCGCGCCGTCGCCGATCACCGCCACGGTGTGCCGGCCCGGGGTGCCGAGCAGTTGGTGCGCCTTGGCCAGGCCGTCGGCGTAGCCGAGCGCGGTGGAGGCGTGCGAGTTCTCGATCAGGTCGTGCTCGGACTCGCTCCGGGACGGGTAGCCGGAGAGGCCGCCCTGCATCCGCAGCCGGGCGAAGTCCTGACGGCCCGTGAGCAGCTTGTGCACGTACGCCTGGTGCCCGGTGTCCCAGAGGATGCGGTCGTAGGGCGAGTCGAAGACCCGGTGCAGCGCGATGGTCAGCTCCACCACCCCGAGGTTGGGGCCGAGGTGTCCACCCGTCCTGGTGACGGCGGTGACCAGGAACTCGCGGATCTCCTCGGCGAGCCGGGCGAGCTCCGGCCCCGAGAGCCGGCGCAGGTCGGCGGGGCCCCGGACGGTGGACAGGACTGACATGGCTTCACCTCGTGGCTCGGTACTGGGCGATGACGGTCCGCGCTGATGACTGTCTGTGTCCAGCCTGCGGTCATCGCTGCCGGTGCGCCTGTCGGGAGCCCGCCGGGGCAGGCTCCCGACCGTGCGGCTCAGTGCGCGCCGAGGGTCTCCCGGGCGGCCCGCAGGGACTCCTTCAGGGAGCCCATGGTGGCCAGCACGGCGGTCGGTTCGTACCCGCAGTGCGCCATGCAGTTGTCGCAGCGCGGGTCCTTGCCCCGGCCGTACTTGTCCCAGTCGGTCTTCTCGATCAGCTCACGGTAGGTGGGCACGTAGCCGTCGGACATCAGGTAGCAGGGGCGCTGCCAGCCGAACAGCGAGTAGTTCGGGATGCCCCAGGCGGTGCAGGCGAAGTCCACCTTGCCCTCCAGGAAGTCCAGGAAGAGTGGGCTGTGGTTGAGCCGCCAGCGGCGCCGGTTGCCGCCCGCGAAGGTCTTCCGGAACAGCTCCCTGGTCTGCTCGACGCCCAGGAAGTGGTCCTGGTCGGGCGCCTTCTCGTAGGCGTAGGCCGGGGAGATCATCATCTCGTCGACCTTCAGGTCGTCGTTGAGGTAGTCCAGCACCTCGATGATGGTCTGCGGGGTGTCCGTGTTGAAGAAGGTCGAGTTGGTGGTCACCCGGAAGCCGCGCCGCTTGGCCTCCTTGATCGCCTCCACCGCCTCGTCGAAGGTGCCCTCCTTGGCCACCGAGGCGTCGTGCCGCTCCCGCAAGCCGTCGATGTGCACGGTGAAGGTGAAGTACGGCGACGGGGTGAACTTGTCCAGCTTCTTGCGCAGCAGCAGCGCGTTGGTGCAGAGGAAGACGTACTTGCGCTTGGCCACCAACTGGCGGACGATCTCGTCGATCTGCGGGTGCATCAGCGGCTCGCCGCCCGCGATCGAGACCATCGGGGCGCCCGACTCCAGCACCGCGCCGACCGCCTGGGCGACCGGCATCCGCTGCTTCAGCACCCCGGCCGGGTGCTGGATCTTCCCGCAGCCCTCGCAGGCCAGGTTGCAGGCGTAGAGCGGCTCCAGCTCCACGATCAGCGGGAACTTCTCCCGCCGCATGAGCTTCTGCTGGAGCAGGTACGTGCTGACGCGCACGGACTGACGCAGCGGCATTGCCATGACTAGCTCGCCTCCTGAGGGAGCGTCGAGGACTGTGGTGCATGGTTCTTCAGCTCATCCTGCGTCACCGAACGCCGCCAGGCCGCGAGGGCGGGCACCGTGGCGCGCAGGGCCTGCCAGGCGCGCAGCCCGGCGGGCAGGGTGCCGGGGCGCAGCAGCTCCCGGCTGGGGGTGTCCACCACCACCCGGAGCACCGCCGCCGGCAACCCGGTGCCGGCCTCGGCCCGGGCGGCCAGCACGGCGGCGGCCTCCATGTCGACGGCCCGGGCGCCGGTGGCGTGCAGCGCGCGGCGCTCGGCGCCCCGGACCACGTGGTCGGCGGTGTGGTGCGGGCCGATGTGCACGGTCAGGCCCCGGGCCCGCAGCCCGGCGGCTAGTGCGGCGGCCGAGTCGAGTGACCACTCGTCACCGTCGGCGCTGCGCACGGAGTCCGCCACGATCACGTCCCCCGGCTGCACGCCAGGCCCGAGCGCCGCCCCGAAGCCGGCCACCGCCAGCGCCCCGTAGCCCGGCCGGGTGAGCAGCCCGCCGACCGCCCGCCGGGCCCGGACCCGACCCATCCCGGTCCGCACCAGCACCGCCGGGGTGCCGCTCCAGTCGCCGCCGCGCAGTGCCCAGACCTCGGGCCCGAGCGCGCAGACCACCAGCAGCGGGGCCCCGGGAGGCGGCCCGTCGGGCGGCAGGGGTGCGACGTGCTTCACCGGTGACCTCCCGTCAGCGGGGCGGGGCCGGAGCTCGCCTGACGGCGGATGACCACCGAACCGTCCGGCACCGACGCGTCCTCTCGGCACTCCCCCACCGCGCGGAGCGCACCCCTCGGGACCACCCGTACGGGCACCACCCCCGGCCGGAGACCGGAAGGCCCACCCGAAGCCGCGCGCAGCGCACCCCTCATGACCGACCTCCCGCCAGCGGGCTCCCGTGCAGGTACCGCCCCAGCGCCGTGACCGGGAAGACCAGGCGGTACAGGTGGTAGTTGATCGAGAAGTCCCACGGGAAGCCCGTCCCGGTGAACTGCGGCTCGTCCCAGCTCCCGCCCGGCAGCTGGGTCCGGCAGAGCCACTGGACGCCCCGCTCGACCACCTCGCTGCCCGCCCCGTCCGGCCCCTCCCCCGCCGCCAGCAGGGCCATCAGGGCCCAGGCGGTCTGCGAGGCGGTGGAGTCGCCGCGCCCGGACCAGCGGGCCGGGTCCTCGTAGGAGCGCATGTCCTCGCCCCAGCCGCCGTCGGCGTTCTGACGGTCCGCCAGCCAGTCCACCGCCCGCCGGACCGCCGGGTGGGCGGTCGGCACCCCGGCCGCCACCAGGGCGGGCAGCACCGAGCCGGTGCCGTAGATGTAGTTGGTGCCCCAGCGGCCGAACCACGAGCCGTCCGCCTCCTGGTTGCGCAGCAGCCAGTCGATGCCGCGCCGGGTGCGGCGGTCGTCCGCGAGGCCGGTCTCGGCGAGCATCTCCACCACGTGCGCGGTGACGTCGGCGGACGGCGGGTCGACCACCTCGCCGAAGTCGCAGAACGGCAGCTTGTTCGGCAGGGTGCTGGTGTTGTCCACGTCGAAGGCGCCCCAGGCGCCGTTGCGGGACTGCATGCCGAGGTTCCACTCGACCCCGCGCCGCACCGCGGCGTCGATCCGGGCCGGGTCCGGGTGGGCCACCCGCTTGAGGGCGAGCACCACCTCGGCGGTGTCGTCGATGTCGGGGTAGTTGTCGTTCTCGAACTCGAAGGCCCAGCCGCCGGGCGCCAGCCGGGGGCGCCGCACCGACCAGTCCCCGGGGCGGCGGATCTCCTCGGCCAGCATCCAGTCGGCGGCCGTGACCAGCGCCGGGTGGTCGGCGGGCAGGCCCGCGTCCCGCAGCGCGATGGTGGCCAGGCAGGTGTCCCAGACCGGGGACTGGCAGGCCTCCATCCAGCGGCGGCCGTCCTCGGTGTGCACGGTGAAGCGGTCGAAGGCGGTCAGCCCGGCCCGCATGACGGGGTGTTCGAGGTCGTAGCCGAGCAGGTGCAGGGCGATCAGCGAGTAGACGGCGGGCGGCTGGATGCCGCCCCAGCAGCCGTCCGCCTCCTGGCGCTCGACGATCCAGCGGCCGGCCTGGGCCAGGGCGACCCGGCGCAGCGGGCGCAGCGCGTGCTTGTGGTAGGCGTGCAGCACCAGGTCGAGGCGCTCGAAGACGCCGTCCCAGCCGGTCATCGGGGGGAGCGGGCGCAGCGGGTACGGGTCGGCCGGGTCGGTGTGCAGCTCGGTGAGGTCGAACGGGGCGGGCCGGACGGGCCGGTGGGCCGAGACCACGGTGAGCGGGACGATGGTCTGCCGGGCCCAGCAGCCGAAGGCGTAGATGTTCAGCGGCAGCCAGCGGGGCAGGAAGATGATCTCGGGCGGCATCTCCGGCAGCCGCTCCCAGGGCCACCAGCCGAACAGCGCCAGCCAGATCCGGGTGAACACCCGGCTGGCCGCGATCCCGCCGCCGTCCCGGACGTACCGGGCGGCAGCGGCCATGTGCGGGGCCTGCGGGTCGTCCCCGGCCAGCTTGAGGGCGACGTACGCCTCGACGGTGGTGGAGAGCTCGGGCGGGCCGCCGTAGAAGGTGGACCAGGTGCCGTCCTCGCGCTGCTGGGAGCGGATCCAGGCGGCGCTGGCGGCGGTCTGCTCCGGCTCGCGGATGCCGAGGAACTGACGGAGCAGCAGGTCCTCGGCGTCCATGGTGACGTTGGTCTCCAGGTCACCCTTCCACCAGCCGTCGGGGCTCTGGCGTGACAGCAGCTCACCGGTGGCCCGGGCCAGGGCCGCCGCCGGATCGTACGGGCCGTCGGGCCCGGCCGGTCCGTCGGGCTCCCACCGTCTCGCCCCGAGCGGCGCCGCCGTCAGGGCGGGCGCCACCGGGGCCGCCGTCTGACGGCCGGTCACCAGGTCGGGGACCGGCGGGCGGTCGCCCACCGCGGCCGGCTCGGGATCGTACTCTGGGTCGAGCCGGCCGTCCGCGGTTGCCGTCACGTCAACGTCACCTCTCTCGTACCACCACGAATTCGGCGAGTGCGACGAAGCGCTGGCGCACCTCGTCGGTCATGGGCACCTCGTCCAGTGCGGCGAGGGCGGTCTGGTGCTGGCGGCGGGCCTCCTGCCGGGTCCACTCCCGGCCGCCGGCCTGCTCGATCAGCGCGGCGCGGGCGGCGAGCTGCTGCTCGCTCTCCTCGCCCCGGCCGCTCGGGTCGGCCAGCTCGGCCGCCAGCCGACGGGAGGCGGCGCCGCCCTCGGCCAGTGCGGCGGCCACCGGGAGGGACTTCTTGCGCTGGCGCAGGTCCCCCCAGTGCGGCTTGCCGGTGACCTCGGTGGCGCCCCAGATGCCGAGCAGGTCGTCCACCGCCTGGAAGGCCAGGCCGACGTGCATGCCGTAGCGCTGGAGCGCGTCCGAGATCCGGTCGTCGGCCCCGGCCAGCACGGCGCCGATGGCGGAGGCGGCGGCCAGCAGGGCACCGGTCTTGCCCGCCTCCATGTCGAGGCACTCCTCGACGGTGACCACGTCGCGGTGCTCGAAGGACAGGTCCTTGGCCTGACCGTCGATCAGCTGCCGGGTGGTGGTGGTGATCAGCCGGACCGCGCGGGCCGCGTCGGCGGCCGAGGCGCCACCGGTGACGGCGGCGTCCAGCAGGACCTCGGTGCCCAGCGCGGCCAGGCCGTCGCCGACCAGGATCGCCTGGGCCGGGCCGAAGACCGTCCAGGCCGTGGCCCGGTGCCGGCGCGTCTCGTCACCGTCCATCAAGTCATCATGGAGGAGCGAGAAGTTGTGCACCAGCTCGACCGAGACCCCGCCGGGGACACCCGTCTGCGCCGGAGCGCCGACGGCCTCCGCCGAGAGCAGCGCGAGCGCCGGGCGCACGGCCTTGCCGCCGTCCCCCGCCACCGGCGTGCCGTCCCGGTCGATCCAGCCGAAGTGGTACGCGGCCACGGTGTCCATCGGTGCGGCCAACCGGGCGACGGCGGCGCGCAGCGGCGGGGTGCAGAGCGAGCGGCCCCGGGCCAGCAGCTCCGGCACCGGCATACCGGCCGGCGCGGGCGCGTCCTGGACCGAACCGGTCCCGCTGCGAGGCTCCACGTACGTTCCCTCTCCCTGTCCTGCCTGGGGCCGTGCCGCGCTGCGCGGCCGGCCGGTCGTGATGTCGGTTCTGCCGGGGCCCGGGCTCATCGGGGCCACCTCGCGTCGGTGTGGTCCACCGGGCGGCGGCCTCCGGTCAGCGCCGCGTCGGCGGCGGCGTGACCGCTGCGCACCGCCCCCTCCATGGTCGCGGGCCAGCCGGTGGCGGTCCACGCGCCGGCCAGCAGCAGCCCGGGCACCCGGGTGACCGGGCCGGGGCGCAGGGCCGCCGTGCCCGGGGCCGGGGCGAAGGTCGCGGTGCGCTCCCGGGTGACGAAGAAGTCCAGCACCTCGGCCTCCCGGGCGGCCGGCAGCAGCCGCTCCAGCTCGGGCAAGTAACGCTCCCTCAGCTCGGCGACCGGCAGGTCGATCTCGTCCTGCACGGCGGACTGCGAGAGCGCCAGGTACTGCGCGCCGGGCACCGCGAGGCCGGAGTGCGCGGTGCGGTCGAAGACCCACTGCACCGGCGAGCCGAGCGCGGCGAAGAACGGCTGCCGGAGCAGCCTGCGGTCGTAGACCACGTGCACGTTGAGGATCGGCGCATGGCCGAGCCGGTCCAGGTGCTCGGGGTGCTCCAGTGCCCCGGCCGGCAGCAGCGCGGCGGCGGCCTCCTGGGCACCCGCCAGCACCACGGTGTCGGCGGTGAGCAGCTCGCCGCCCTCCAGCCGGACGGCGTGCTGCCCGGCGGCCTTCAGCTCGGCCACCCGGGTGCGCAGCCGCACCGTCACCCCGGCCCGCTCCAGCTCGGCCAGCGCCAGGTCGTGGTGGACGTCGCCGAGCGGCACCTTGGCGGTGCCGATGTCGGAGGCGCCCGGGTCGGAGAGCAGGCCGGTCTTGAAGACCATCGCGGCCAGCGCCAGCGAGGTCTGCTCGGCGGTGGCGTTCAGGGTGGCCACCCCGACCAGGTCCCAGAGCGCGGCCGTGGTGGCCGGGGTCTGGCCGTGCGAGCGCAGCCACTCGGCGAAGGAGATCCGGTCGAGTGCCGGGTCCTCCAGGTCCAGGCCCTTGAGGGCGATCGCGGCCCGCACCACCCGCAGCCGGTCGGCCGGCTTCAGGTGCGGGTAGGAGGCCAGGCTGCCGGCCAGGTGCAGCGGGACGGGCAGGCCCGCCCGGCGCAGCCGGCCCAGGGTGCGGCGGCCGTCCGGCGAGACCGCCAGCACCGGCACGTCGAGCCGGGGCTGGATCTCCACCAGCCGGCCCGCGCCGAGCCGGGCGATCAGGCCCCGGTAGGCGGTGCAGCAGCGCAGGAAGACGTGCTGGCCGTTGTCGACCGTCAGCTCGCCCCGGCGGAACGAGAAGGCCAGCCCGCCGAGCCGGGGCCTGGCCTCCAGCAGGGTGACCCGCTGCCCGGCCTCGGCCAGCCGGAGCGCGGCGGTGATCCCGGCCAGGCCGCCGCCGACCACCACGGCGGTGCGCTTCGGGTCCTGTCGTGCCGTCATCTCGCCCCTCCCCTGCGGTGGTCGTGGTCGGCCCGTGGCCGATCGCCGTGCGGCGACCGGCTGCTGACACAGCGTGACATAAACCCGGAGAGAATCAAGAACGCCCTCCGGCGAGCCCGGAGAGTGCCACGTACGCCTTCTCCCAGCCCGGCAGCGAGACCCGGCCGCGCAGCACCGACTCCGGGTCGGCGGCGATCCGGCCGAGCAGCCGGTGGTAGATGCCGGCCATCGCGGCGGTGCAGGCCCGGCTCCGCCGGTCCAGCAGCGGCAGCAGCCGCAGGCCGTCCGCGAACGCCTGCTGGGCCCGCTCGACCTCGAAGGCGATCAGGCCGGTGAAGTCGGCGCCGACCGGCGGCCGGTCGAAGTCGAATCCCTGTTCGCAGCCGAATCGCAGCAGGTCCTCGGTGGGGAGGTAGGTGCGGCCGTTGGCCGCGTCCTCCCGCAGGTCGCGCAGGATGTTGGTGAGCTGCAGGGCCAGGCCCAGGGTGTCGGCGTACTCGGCACCGAGCTTCGGCTGCTCGCAGCCGTAGACCCCGAGCGAGAGCCGGCCGATCGAGCCGGCCACGCACCGGCAGTAGACCTTGAGGTCCTCGAAGGTCTTGTACTCGGCGCCCCGCAGGTCCATCTCGACGCCGTCGATCAGCTCGTCGAAACCGCCGACGTCGACCGGGAAGCGGCGGACCGTGTCGGCCAGCGCGACCTTGATCGGGTCGGTGTCCTCGTCACTCACCGTGCCGAACCGGACCTCGTCCAGCAGGGCGCGGGTCTGCCGCAGCTGCTCGGTCTTCTGCTCCGGCGGGAGCTCGCCGTCGCCGATGTCGTCCACCCGGCGGGCCAGCGCGTAGAGCGCCGACATGCCGAGCCGCTTGGGCTCGGGCAGCAGCCGGATGCCGTAGCTGAAGTTCCGGGCCTGGAGGGCGGTGACCGCCTCGCAGTACCGGTAGGCCGCCATGACCGGGGCCGGGGCCAGTGGTGATGCCGCCACGCGGGCGTTCACCTTCCCTTCGCGAAGATTGCCGCCGCCTTGACCGCGAGGCGGCGCTTGTCCGGCTTCGCCTGCACCGCGAGCACGTCGTACCCGGCGGCCTCGATCGCCGACAGGGCCGCGTACCCACCTGCGGTGAATCCCGCCAGCAGCAGTCGGAGCCTCCCGGGCACCGTACCCACCAGCGGCGCACCGTGGTCGAGCAGGGTCCTGGTGCGCTCCGCCTGATGGGCGATCAGCTCGCGCACCCGGGCGTTCGCGGTGGGTGCGGCGAGGTCCCGCTCGGTCACGCCGAAGCGCTCCATGTCCCGCTGCGGGAGGTAGATCCGGCCGCGGGCCAGGTCCTCGGCCACGTCCTGGAGGTGTTCGGCCAGCTGGAGGCCGGTGCAGATGGCGTCCGAGTGGGCGATCCGCTCCGGGGTGGCCTTGCCGGCCAGCGCCAGCACCAGTCGGCCGACCGGGTCGGCGGAGAGCGTGCAGTAGCCGATCAGGTCCTGCTGGGTCGGGTACCGGAAGGTGGTCTGGTCCACCCGGTTGGCCTCGATCAGACGGCGGAACGGCTCCGGGGTCACCGGGTGACGGTCGATCAGCGGCACCAGGGCGCGCATCAGCGGGTGCCGGGGCTGCTCGGCCCGGCGGTCCAGCGCGGCCCCGAAGGCCCGGTCGAGGTCGCGCTCCAGCCCGTCCAGCAGGGCGAGCCGGAAGCCCTCGTCGGCCGGCGCCCCCTCGACCCCGAGCAGTGCCGCCACCCGCTCGGGCTCGGCCAGGTCGCCGTCACCGGCGTCGTCCACCAACCGGGCGAAGCCGTACACCGCCATCAGGTCCGCCCGCCAGGCGGCCGGCAGGAAGCCCGGTGCGACCGGGAAGTTCTCCGCCCCCGCCTTGCCGAGGGTCCCGCCGTCGGTCGTACTGTCCGATTGCATTGAAGCCACTTCCGTCACTCCCCCGTTCTACACCGCCGACGCCCGGCGGCCCACCCGGACACGGCGGAGGGGCCGGTGCCGACTGCTCGGCACCGGCCCCTCCGCCGCGAAGGACCCCTCGCCCGCGGGCTCAGTGCTCCTTCTCGTACTCCTTCATCACGTCCTCGGTCGCGCCGTCCATGACGAGCTCGCCCTTCTCGATCCAGATGGTGCGCTCGCAGGTGTCGCGGATCGAGTTGTTGTTGTGGCTGACCAGGAAGACGGTGCCCGCCTCCTTGCGCAGCTCGCGGATCCGGTCCTCGGAGCGGCGCTGGAACTTCTGGTCGCCGGTGGCCAGTGCCTCGTCGATCAGCAGCACGTCGTGGGTCTTGGCCGCCGCGATGGAGAACCGCAGGCGGGCCGACATGCCGGAGGAGTAGGCGCGCATCGGCAGCGAGATGAAGTCGCCCTTGTCGTTGATCCCGGAGAAGTCGACGATGCCCTGGTAGCGCTGCTTCACCTCGGCCATCGACATGCCCATCGCGAGGCAGCCGAGCACGATGTTCCGGTCGCCCGTCAGATCGTCCATCAGGGCCGCGTTCACGCCGAGCAGCGAGGGCTGGCCGTTGGTGTAGATGGCGCCCTTCTCGGTCGGCAGCAGGCCGGCGATGGCCGACAGCATGGTCGACTTGCCGGAGCCGTTGGAGCCGATCAGGCCGACCGCCTCGCCCTTGTAGGCGGTGAAGCTGACGCCCCGGACGGCGTGCACCTCGCGGATCGCGGGCGAGCGCTTGCGGGAGATGATCCGGCTGAGCGCCGAGGTGGCGCTGCCCCGGCCGGAGCCGGCCCCGTGCACCCGGTAGACGATGTGCACGTCGTCCACCACCACGGTGGGGACGCGGGCGTCCTGGGGCTTGGTCATGACGGTCCCTCGGGTCTCGCTGGTCACGGTGTCAGCCACGGCCGTACTCCTCCTCTGCCTTCCAGAAGAACACGAAGCCGGCCAGACCGACCACGACCGCCCAGGCGAGCGCGATGGCCCAGATGTGGTCGGGCAGCGCCGCCTTGTTGTAGTCGTTCGGCATCAGGATGTAGCGCATCAGGTCCATGTAGACCGAGGCCGGGTTGAGCCGGAAGATCGCCTGCCAGAAGGCCGGCCACTGCTCGACGGCGCTCTTGACCGAGTACATCACGCCGGAGGTGTACATCCAGGCGCGCAGCAGGAACGGCATCAGCTGGGCCATGTCGCTGGTCTTCGCGCCGACCCGGGCGAAGATCAGCGCGAGGCCGGTGTTGAAGGTGCACTGCAGGATGAGCGCCGGGATCACCAGCAGCCAGCTCATGGTCGGCAGCTGGAAGAACATCACGATGCCGAAGAGCACGACCATCGAGATCAGCAGCTGCTGGAGCTGGATGATCGTGAAGGCGATCGGCAGCGCGGCCCGGGGGAAGTGCAGCGCCCGGATCAGCCCGAGGTTGTCGGAGATCGCCCGGGTGCCGGAGAGCACCGCGCTCTGGCTGAACTGGAAGATGAAGACGCCGATGCAGAGCCACCCGATGTAATCGGGGATGTCCTTGCTGCCGCCCATCATCACGCCGAAGACCAGGTAGAACACCGCGCAGTTGAGCAGCGGGGTGAGCACCTGCCAGACCTGGCCCAGCTTGGCGGTGGTGTACTGCGCCACCAGGCGGGCGGTGGCGAAGGCCATGATGAACTGGCGCCGGGACCAGAGCTCGCGCACGTACCTGACCAGGCCGGGCCGCTTGCCGCTGACGCTCAGGCCGTACTTGGCCACCAGCTGCTTCGGGGTCAGACCCGCGTCAACACCGCTGGGTGCGGAGAAGTTGACCGGGTCACTCACTGTCGACACATTCGTCCTTCACGGGATCGGATCTCCGGGCCTCCGACGGGGGAACGACGGGGCCCGGGCTGACCCACCGGGATCACGGGGGGAAGTTGCGGTACCGGTCCGACGACGGGGGTCGTCGGAAGTCTTGCTGCGATCAGATGATCGGCGGCCGGCCCAAGCGGGTCAGTCGCCACACCGTACGCCAACGCATCGGCCGACGCGGACCGCACTGTTCGCGCCAACCGGCCCGGAATCCGCCCAGCCAGGCCTTGAGCGCGTCCCCGGAGGGACGGCGGGCCACGGTGAGCAGGAACCAGACTCCCAGGTAGAGAGGCACCAGAGGGGCCGGAAGGTTCCGTCGCGCGAGCCACACTCTGTTCCGGGCCACGTTGTGGAAGTACGCGGCGTGCCGGGCCGGGGAGGTGGTGGGGTGGAAGAGCACCACGTCGGCCCGGTAGTCGATGGCCCAGCCGGCGTCCAGCGCGCGCCAGGCGAGGTCGGTCTCCTCGTGCGCGTAGAAGAACTCGCCGGGCAGCTGCCCGGCCTGCGGGAAGACCGCGCTGCGGACCGCGCTGGCGCCGCCCAGGAAGGTGGTCACCCGGGAGGAGTGCATCGGGTCGCTGGCCCGCAGCCGGGGGACGTGGCGGCGCTGGGTCTCGCCGGTGTCCGGGTCGGCGATCCGGAACGACACGATGCCGAGCTCCGGGTCGGCGGTGAACGCCTCGCGCAGCAGCCGGGCCGAGTCGGTGCGCGGCAGCAGGCCGTCGTCGTCCAGGAACAGCACCGCGTCCACGTCCCGGCCGTCGGGGCCGAACAGCTCGATGCCGACGTTCCGCCCGCCGGGGATGCCGAGGTTCTCCGGCAGCTCCACCGAGCGGACGCCCTCGGGCAGCTCGGGGAGCGGGGCGCCGTTGCCGACCACGGCCAGCTCGACGGCCGGGCCCTCCTGGGCCCGGACCGACTCGATCAGCGCGTTCAGCTCGGCCGGGCGGTTGCCCATGGTGATGATGACCGCGCCGAGGCGGAAGTCCTCGCCCTTCGTCACGGTACTCATCGCAGCCTGCTCGACAGCACGATGGAGAGCAGGTGCAGCACGGTCTGCAGCATCGCGATCGCGGCCAGCACGACCACCGCGAGGCGGGTGTAGAAGAGGTCGCCGGTCACCGCGTCGGCGATCCCGGCCGCCAGGATCAGCAGCGAGGCCTCGACGGCGCCGACCAGGCGGTGGAACTTCAGGAAGGCGGCGGCCTTCCGGGCCTTGGCGACGCCGGACGAGCGCGGCACCGAGGCGCTGTCCTCGACGGCGGTCATCCCGCTGCGGGCCCGGGCCACGTCCACCAGGTCGGTCTCCGACTTGATCAGGATGGCGCCGAGCGCGGCCAGCGTGCCGAGGAAGGCCCACTCCCAGTGCGAGGCGCTCCCCTGACGGTGGAACAGGTCGGTGGCCCGCAGGCCGAGGCCGGTGAGCAGCGCGGCCTCGGACATGTAGTGGCCGACCCGGTCCAGGTAGACGCCGGTCAGCGAGGTCTGCCGGCGCCAGCGGGCCACCTCGCCGTCCACGCAGTCCAGCAGCAGGTAGACCTGGATCAGGAAGGCGCCCAGCACGGCCCCGGCGATGCCGGGGACGACCAGCGCGGCACCGGCCAGTACGCCGGTGAACATCATCAGGTAGGTCAGGCCGTTGGGCGTGATCGCCGTGACGGTGGAGAGCACCCGGGTGATCCGCAGTGAGATCTTCCGCATGTAGAGGCGCCCGGCCCAGTGCTCGGCACTGCGGCGCTGGAGCATGCCCTCGGGGTGGATCACCGCGCGCAGCTCCTCGATCGAGGGGCGGCGGGTCAGGTCGACCGGGGGGCGGTCAGCTGTTGACGGCTTGGACATAGTCGGCGTACGAGTCCCTGATGTCTGAGGGCGAGAGGTCGAGGTGTTCCAGGATGGTGAAACGTCCCGGACGGGTGTTCGGAGCGTAGTGCACCGCTTCGGTGAACTCCGCCTCGGTGAATCCGATCTGATCCGCCGTCACCGGCAGTCCGTGGAACCGGAACCGGTCCACCATCAGACCCGACAGCTCGCGCTCGCCCCGCAGGAAGCTGGCGAAGGCCGCGCCGAGGCCGACCTGTTCACCGTGCTGGGCGGAGCGCTTGGGGTGGAGCACGTCCAGGGCGTGCGAGATCTCGTGGCAGGCCCCCGAGGAGGGCCGGGTGCTGCCCGCGATGCTCATCGCGATGCCGGACAGTACCAGGGCTTCCGCGAGCGTCGTGAGGAGGTCCCCGTCGGTCAGCTTCCCGGGGTGCCGCAGCAGGGTCTCGCCGGCCGTCCGGGCCATCGCCACGGCCAGTCCGTCGACCGGCTCGCCGGTCTCGGCGTGCGAGAGCTCCCAGTCCGCGCAGGCCGAGATGTTGGAGACCGCGTCGCCGATCCCGGCCGCCACGAAGCGGGCCGGCGCCTGCCGGACCACGTCCAGGTCGACCACGATGCCGATCGGTCCGGGCACCCCGTAGGAGCCCCGGCCGGCGTCGTTGTCCAGGGTCGCCACCGGCGAGCAGATGCCGTCGTGCGCCAGGTTGGTGGCGACCGCGACCAGCGGCAGGCCGACCCGGGCGGCGGCGTACTTGGCGGCGTCGATGATCTTGCCGCCGCCGAGCGCCACCATCGCGTCGTAGTGGCCGCCGCGCATCCGGTCGGCCAGCGCCACCGCGTCGTCCAGCGAGCCGCCGTCCAGCGGGTACCAGTCGGCCCCCGGCAGGCCGGGCTCCAGGCGCTGGCGCAGCCGGGCGCCGGAGCCGCTGCTGACCGCCACGGCGACCCGGCCGGAGGCGGAGAGCCGCCGGTCCTGGAGGATGCCGCCGAGCGCGTCCAGGGCGCCCGGGCGGATCTCCATGAAGACCGGCGAGGGCACCAGCCTGGTCAGTACCGGCACGCGATCTCCCGCGCCTTGGCCAGGTCCTCGTGGTTGTCGACCTCGACCCAGGAGACCTCGCCGATCGGCTGGACGTCGATCCGCAGGCCGCGGTCCACCATCTCCTGGTAGCCGTCCTCGTAGTAGAGCTGCGGGTCGCGCTCGAAGGTGGCCCGCAGCGCGGAGCTCAGGTCGGCGGCGGCCGAGGGGTCGATCACGGTGACGCCGATGTACTCGCCGGTGGCCTCGGACGGGTCCATCAGCTTGGTGATCCGACGCATCCCGGCGGCCGGGTCGACGACGACCTTCATCTCCTCGTCGGCCAGCTTCTTCACGGTGTCCAGGGCCAGCAGGATGCCCGGGGTCTCGCCGCGCGCCGCGCGGTCACGGTGGCCGTCCAGCATGGTGCGCTGGACCGAGACGGGGTGCACGGTGTCGCCGTTGGCCAGCAGCAGGCCCTCGGCGAAGAGCTCGCGGGCGCACCAGAGCGAGTAGGCGTTGTTCCACTCCTCGGCCTTGTCGTTCTCGACCAGGGTGAGCTTGACGCCGTACTTGCGCTCCAGCTCCGCCTTCCGGTCGTACACCGCCTCCTTGCGGTACCCCACCACGACGGCGGCCTCGGTCAGGCCGACCTCGGCGAAGTTGCCGAGGGTGAGGTCCAGCACGGTCCGCTCGCCGTCGACCGGCACCAGCGCCTTCGGCAGGGTGTCGGTGTACGGGCGCAACCGGCGGCCGGCGCCGGCCGCCAGAACGAGGCCGATCATGCGGTGTCTCCTGACTCGTCGTCTTCTTGCTGTGACGTCAGCTTCCGCTGTGATGGTAGGCGACCGCCACGACCAGCCCGAACGCGGCCGGTGCCACTCCCGCCTCCCCCGTCGCCCGCCCGCCGCCACCGGTGCGGGCGAGGCACCGCGAGGCTACCGGACCGGGCGTACACCCCCGAAACCACCCACCCCGGGCACCTTCCGGACGGCGGCCGGCGCCGGCCCGGGGCCAGGACGAACAGTGGACGAACGATGATCGAACGGCCGGGCGGATGATCGGAAAGGATCACGGAACGGGCCCGGTCGATCATGATTCGAACGGGTTGCCTGATCATCCGGCCCTTCCACGCCCCCGTGTGCGTCACGCCCGTTCGGGTGGTCCGCCATACGGCAGACTGGCACCGGACGCTTCCGGCGTCCGGCGCGGCTGCCGTGCTCCCGTCACCACCACCGCCCCCGTCGCGAAAGAGGCCCCATGCCCGAGTCCCGACCGTCCCTGCTCACCGAGGACGGCGCCGCCCCCGGCGCTCCCGCCGAGATCCTGCTGGAGCTCGTCGACGACGAGGGTGTGACCATCGGCACCGCCGAGAAGCTCTGGGCCCACCAGCAGCCCGGCCGGCTGCACCGGGCGTTCTCGGTCTTCCTCTTCGACCGCCAGGGCCGGATGCTGCTCCAGCGCCGCGCGCTCGGCAAGTACCACTCCCCCGGCGTCTGGTCGAACACCTGCTGCGGCCACCCCTACCCCGGCGAGCAGCCCTTCGTGGCCGCCGCCCGCCGCACCGCCGAGGAGCTGGGCCTGGCCCCGGCCCTGCTCTGCGAGGCCGGCACCGTCCGCTACGACCTCCCCGACGAAGCCTCCGGCCTGATCGAGCGGGAGTGGAACCACCTCTTCGTCGGCCTGGTCACCGCCGAGCCGCAGCCGGACCCGGAGGAGGTGGACGACTACCGCTTCGTCACCGCCGAGGAGCTCAAGGCGCTGGAGGCGGAGAAGCCGACCTCGGTGTGGTTCCGGACGGTCTTCGAGGCCGCGCTCCCGGGGATCCGGGAGATCGCCGGGCCGAGCTGGTAGCCGGCTCCCCCCGACGACCACCGGGGCCCCGGCCGGAGCGCCCTCCCGGGCCGCCCTCGGGCCGGGGCCCGGAGCTTCCTGACACCACGTCAGACCACCGGCCTCCGGGCCTCGGCCGTGCCCACCTCCCCGACCGTGCCCCCTCCGGGCCTCACGCCTCCGGGCGCAGCTCGGGGTGGGCGGCCTCGGGGTAGGCGGCCGGATGCAACGGCCCCGGTGCGGCCGGAGCAGCCGGCACGGCCGAGGCCGGCCGCAGCGCCTGGTGGCCGACTCCCGGCCGGAGCACCCCGGGGAGCACCGCCTCCGGCAGACCGTCCGAACCGCCGTCCGACTCCGCGAACAGCTCCGGCAGCGGGAGCGAGGCCCAGATCACCTTGCCGCCCTCCCCCGTCCGCTCCACATCACAGACGCCGCCGGCCTGCAGGGTCACGCTCTTCACCAACAGCAGCCCGCGCCCGCCGAGCTGCCCGATGTCGCTCTCCAGCGCCTTCGGCCGGTACGGGTGCCCGTCCTCGACCGAGACCCGCACCCAGCCGCCCTCGATCACCAGCTCGGTCGTCAGGTGGGGCGAGAGCACCGCCGCGTGCGTGACCGCGTTGCCCACCAGCTCCGAGACGATCAGCAGTACGTCGTCGATCAGTTCCTGGTACGCCTCGCCCGCCATCCCCTGGGCCAGCAGCCGGTCGCGGACGGCGTGCCGGGTCTGCGGCACGGATGCCTCGTGCGCCACCGCCGAGAACCGCCAGACGCCCTCGCGCGGACCGCTCCTCCCGACCGCCGCACCCGTCGCACCCGTTGCGTCCACCGGGCTTCCGGCGCTCCTCGCGCTCCGTCCGTGCGCCGTTTCTCCACGGCCGACCGGCGCCACCGGTCTCGTCCTCGCCGCGGGCTCGGCCGGTCTTCTGGTCTGCTCCACGTCTAGCCGCCCTTCGCACTGGACCACCGAGGGTAGGAGAACGGCAGTCAGCAGCGGCCCAGCGACTGCAACTTGACACGCCGTGGCGTGTCCCGACCGATTCCCTCCTCCTCTCGACGCCTTCCGATCGGAATCCGCTCGGACCCCGACGGAACATTCACGGACTCGACGGCTTCTCCACATCCACCGGCACCCCCGCCGGCGGCTCCCCGGGCACCTCCTCGACGCCCGCCCGCTCCGGCTCCGGCTCGGGCGCCGGCTCGGGCGCCGGGGCGGGTGCCGCCTCGCGCCGCGCCTCCCCCAGCATCCCGATCACCCGGCGGGCTCCCACCCCGATGCTCACCAGCGCCAGTCCGTCGAAGAGCAGCGAGAGCGAGAACAGCAGACCCAAGGTGTAGAGCGAATCGCTCGGCCACCCCGCCAGCGCGAGCAGACCGATGATCAGGTCCAGCACTCCGAGCAGCAGCGTCCACCCGAACTGCGGCCCGCGCACCGCCAGCCCGCCGACCAGGCGGAACGCACCCGCACTCAGGAACAGCAGCGCCGCGAACAGCGTCAGCCCCTCCGCCGCCGCGTCCGGCCGGACGATCATCACCGCACCGGCCGCGATGTTCAGCGCCCCGACCGAGGCCCCCAGCCAGAAGAAGTTCGCCGCCCGGGCCAGCACCGCGTGCGCCAGGCCCGCCACCCCGCCGATCAGCAGCAGCCACCCGAACAGCAGCACGCTGGTGAGGGTCGCGAACCCGGTGTACAGCAGGCCGAACACCGCTGCCCCGACCAGCACCACCCCCAACACCACCAAGGCCCCGAACCCCCGGGCCAACCCCCGCTCCGCCGCCTCCCCGTCCCCACCACGCCCGCTGACCGCACCCACCGAACCCACCTCCACCCATCCGACCTGTCCGTTCTGAGATCTTCTGCCCCGATATCCACCCGCGCACCCCGTGACCGGCGCAAACGTGGTCGAGAACCACCCCCGGAGCCTGGTAATGTTCTCGGTGTCGGAACGGGCAACACACCGCGAAGACAGACACCTTGTCCGGGTGGCGGAATGGCAGACGCGCTAGCTTGAGGTGCTAGTGCCCTTTATCGGGCGTGGGGGTTCAAGTCCCCCCTCGGACACCAGCTGAGACCCCAGTTCACCTGGGGTCTTCTGCGTTCCCGGGCCGTGACGTGACCAGCCATCCGGCTACGCCGGAATTGCCTGCCGGTGGCCACGGCCTCCGGGTAGGGGCCAAGTTCCGCAGCATGCCGTCATCATGACGGATCGTCGGCCGTGTCCGAGTGACCTGTCCGACGCCCGCCGGGCACTCGTCGAGCCCACCCTGACCGCCCGGCGCCAGGCTCGCAGCGAACGCGCCCTGGCGTTCGGCCGCCCACCCGAGCACGGCCTGCGCGATCTGCTGGACGCGATCCTCTACGTCGACCCCACCGGCATCCCGTGACGCCACCTCCCGCGCGACCACCCACCCCACCGGACCGTCTACGCCCACCCCCGCCCGCTGGCAGGACCTCAGGATCAGGGAGGAAACGCCCGGTCGGAGCAGCCCGCACCTGTGGAGTGGCTCGCCCACAGCGCATGCCGCCTCCAGGGGGCACCTCATCGTCCTGTCTCCTTCGCGGGACATGTACGAACGATAAGATGGAGCGTTTACAGCGCAGTTGGCGATACCTGGGGGACTGATGGTGGAGCAGCGGCCGGCACCGGTCGAGGACCTGTTGACCGCGGTACGAGCGGAGATCGTCGCCTGCCGCCGGGATGCGGCCGAACGCGCCGAGAAGGTCTTCCTCCACCATGGTCGGCGGATCGCCGCTGCTGAGGACCGCTTCGAGTACCTCTTCACCTGCCGGTCCTGGCCGGAGTCCATGGATGCCAAGGCACTGGTCGTCCGGCCGGCACAGTCGAAGGTGCCGTGGGCAGCGGCCGAGGTCTCCCGCCTGCCGGACGGGACCGTACGAGTCGTCACCTCGACGGATCTCGGCCCGTCTCTCGCCTCGGCGCTGCTGCGCGAGGACGACGCCTCGACCTGGGTCGCGCTCGGACAGCGACTGGAGGCAGTCGGCTCCAAGGACAGCCCGATCGACCTCGGCATGGCCGGCCTGGTCCTCGGGCAGGGCAGTCCGGCCATGGCGCGAATACCCGATCCGGCACGGTGGGTCGCGGGCTGGCACGGGCTGCAGCTGAACCCGAAGCAGCGCGCAGCGGTGGAGCTTGCGTTGGGCAGCCAGGTGATGTTCCTGTGGGGACCACCCGGCACGGGCAAGACGGACGTCGTCTCCCACATCGCCGAGGGCTGCTATCGACAGGGCCTCAACCTGCTCTTCCTCGCTCCCACCAACGTCGCCGTCGACCAGGCGCTGGAGCGGATGTGTGATCTCCTCCAGCAGGAACCCGGATTCGGCGACGGGCTGGTGCAGCGCGCGGGTGACATCTCCGTCGCCAGTCTGGAGCAGCGCTACGGCGACCGGGTCGACCCGGTTCGGATCGCCAGCCGGGTCGGCACCGCGCTGAACAGTCAGATCACCCAGCTGACGGGGCTGTTGGATTCCCTTCGATCCTCGCTCGCCCTGCACGACGAGGCGAACGGGCTGGACCGGGAGCTCACCGACACCCGTGCCCAGCACGCCACCGCCACGGCAACTGCCCAGCAGGCATCAGCGGCCCTCCTGAACCTGGAGGCCGAGGCGGCCACTCTGCGGGTGAAGATCGCCGAGATCGGCGTCCCGACCGGCCCGCTCGCCGCACGGAAGACCGCGAAGCTCCACGAGCTGCACGGCCGACTGGCAGGCACTGAGCACTCCTTGACCGGTGCCAGGGCGCAGCAGAACTCGGCCCGGGTGCAGCGGGACGCGGCCGCGTCGTCGATCAGTGATCTCAGTGGCCGGCTCGCCGCGCTGAGGCCACGGCTGTCGGGAGTTCCTCCCCGGCCGCAGCTGGCCGAGCAGGCCGACTCCCTGCAACGGCAACTCGAGCAGCTCGACCAACAGCGTCGCGCACTGGAGGACACGGTCCGGTCCCGGTGCCGGATCAAGGGTGCCACCGTCACCAAAGCCGTCCAGTCCCGCAAGCTGCTGGACCGGGTGGACGTGGTCATCATCGACGAGGCCGGCATGGTCAACCTCCCTTCCGCCTGGTACGCGGCCGGGTTGGCGGGCAAGCGTCTGGTCATCGCCGGGGACTTCCGCCAGCTCCCCGCGATCACCAAGGGAGGGCAGGACCGTGAGGCGACCGAGCCGCAGCGACAGCACTCCCGCCACTGGGCCGAGCGGGACGCCTTCCACGCCGCAGGCCTGGTCACCGACGGCGGCACCGCCCGTCAGGACGATCCTCGACTGATCGGCCTGGACACCCAGTACCGGATGCACTCGCGGATCTGCGCCGTCGTCAACACGGTCGCCTATCCCGACGCACCCTTGCGGACCGGCCGCTCCGACGGCTCGCGCCTGCCCACCTCACCCCTGTTGGCGTCCCCGCTGGTGCTCGTCGACACGTCGGCGCGACGCATCCCCGGACGTGACCACAAGTCGAATGCCGTGCACGAGGCAGTGATCCACCAGCTGGTTCGCGGCCTGCAGTACGACGGGGTGCTTCCCGGGCGCAACTGGGCGGAAGCGCCCGAAGACGAGCGCCCGGGCCGTCGCATGGCCGTCATCGCGCCCTATCGGGACCAGGTCAGGGCCCTCAACGCCAGCCTGTCCTACCGCTTCGGCGCGGAGTACGAGGGTGTGGTCGACACCGTCCACCGCTTCCAGGGCAGCCAGCGCCCGCTGGTGGTGATCGACACCGTCGCCGGGGCAGGTCGCCAGCTCGGCCAGTTCTACTCCGGGACCGGTCTCTCCTCCCAAACCTGCCGACTGCTCAACGTCGCGCTCAGCCGGGCCCAGGACCACCTGATCGTCGTCGCCGACCTGGAGCACCTGCGAGCCGGACTGGCCCCGCACAGCGAGGCCGTACGGATGCTCGACCACCTGGAACGACACGCCCTCCGGCTTCCCGTCGACCAGCTGGTCCCCATCCGTAGCGCCGCTGACCTCGGCGTCCTGTCGCAGGACGAACTCGCCCACCCGGCGTTCTTCCCTGCCGACGAAGTGCAGCGCGCCATCGCCTGGGACCTTCAGCAGGCGACCAAGTCCGTCGAGGTGTACTGCGCATTCCTCGACCCCCAACCGGTGCGTTACTGGGCCCGCCCCTTCCGGGAACTGACGGACCGTGGGGTGCAGGTCACCGTGGTGACCCGCGATCACACCGCCGACCCACGCAAGGCACCCCTGGTCCACGAGCTGCGGCATGCGGGATGCCGGGTGGAGCAGCGCGAGCGGATGCACGAGAAGGTGCTCATCGTTGACGAAACCGTCCTCTGGCACGGCTCATTGAACCTCCTGACCAATACCGGCCCCACCGACCTCATGATGCGGATCACCGACGGCCTCGCCTGCCAACGCGTCCGCCGGATCATCGACCGGGCCCGCCCCGGTCGCCCGTCGCAGAGCCCGAGCACCGGCACTCGGCCAGTGCCACCACCGGCCAGTGCACAACTCGGCGCCGCCTCCGTCAGCGCTCCGCCTGCCGGTCTCCCCGCTCCCGGTATCGAGGTCGACGGCCGGCTCTATCTCGCTGTCCCCTTCGCGGAGAAGGACGATGCCAAACGTGAGGTCAGTGCCCGCTGGGACAAGGCTGCACGTCTGTGGTGGACCACACCCGATCACCGGACCGACGCAGCACGGTGGCTCCCACCCGCACCATGAGGTCGAGTCCGCCCGTCCGGCCGAACGGACACGATGGACATTCCTCATGGCCGACGGGATATCCGCAGTGCCCCTGTCGCACGTCCGAAGTGCACCGAGGTCACGGTCGTCGGCGACGGAGCAGCCGTACTGGCAACCGAGTACCCCACGCTGACGGCCGACACGTCGATGTGGCTGACGCTCGGTGGTACCGGGTACGACAACGTGGCGCTGGACGTCGTCGACGGCCGCGTCCACTGCGCTGATCCCTGCCGGCGCGGCCCATCTGACGATGCCTCACCACGCCGCCGGTCCACTCTCCTCCGGTCGATCAACGGGCGTGACGGCCGTCCCGCGACGGCGGACTGCACAGCACCGGCATCACAGGCGTCACCCGCTCGACCCTGGCGGCGACCGCCACCACCCTGGTCGTGTCCGGTGGTCCGGACGGGACCGTCCGGCTCTGGAACTCCACCAGCAGCGAAGCGATGCCAGCACCCGTCGAGTGCCGCCATGCCCGACCGCGCGCCCTCGCGACGGCCGATACCGAGACCGCCGACCCCCTGCGCCTCCACCTCGGCAGCGTCGGCGAGAACAGCCCACCGACGCAGCAGAGCGGCTTCGGGTCATCGGCGGCCGGCAGGTTCGCGGAACGGCTCCGTGCTGCCGGCACCACGTGCCGGCTCACATCGGATGCTCCCTTCCGCTCAGGCCTCTCGTAGGCTCGGGCCAGGGAGCCGGGTGACGACCCGTCAGCGGCACCGGGGAGACGAAGGACGGTTCCGCTCGGATGTCGATCGCGCCGGTGATTCGCAGTGACGTGCCGGGGTCGTTCTCCTGGAGCGTGTTCCACGAGCGGCACCCCGCCCTGGTGCGGCGGGTGCTGGACGCCCGGCCGTACGGGGCGCGGGAGCGGGCGGCGGTGGGGCGGTTGCTGACGGAGAGCACGTCCGGGGTGGTGGAGCCGCTGCCGGCGGGGGCCGAGGACGGGGACCGGTGGGCGGAGTGGGGGCGCGGGCTGTGGGGGCGGCCGTGGGGGGAGGTGCCGTTCCTGTGGGCGGAGAGCTACTTCTACCGGCGGCTGCTGGAGGCCACCGGGTACTTCGGGGAGGGGGCCTGGCGGGGGATCGATCCGTTCGCCCCGTTCAAGGAGGCCGAGCTGGCGGGGGCCGGGGTGGACGGCGAACTGGCCGCACTGGAGGGGCTGCGGGAGGCGGGACGGCGGCGCGGGGAGGCGCTGTTGGCGTCGGCCCTCTGGGGGAACCAGGCCGATCTCGCGTTCCGCAGTGGCGGCGGGGACGGCGGGCGCGGGTCGGCCGGCCTGCTGGTGGATGACGGACCGGCGTTCTGGGCCGGGCTGGAGCGCGGGAGGGGCGGGCGGGTCTGCCTGGTGGCCGACAACGCCGGGCCGGAGTTGCTGCCCGATCTGGTGCTGATCGACGAGCTGCTCGGGAGCGGGGCGGCGGGCCGGGTCTCGCTGTACGTGAAGCCGCATCCGTACTTCGTCTCCGACGCGACCATGACCGATGTCCTGGCAGCGGTCGAACGGCTGCGCGCGGCCTCCTCGGGGGCCGCCCGGGAGGCCGGCGGGCGGCTGTACGGGGCGATGGCCGACGGGCGGCTCGACGTCCGGACGCATCCGTTCTTCTGCGCGCCGCTGCCGTACCGGGAGATGCCCGCTGACCTGCGGGCCGACCTCGGTGGTGCGACGGTGACGATCCTCAAGGGCGACCTCAACTACCGTCGGCTGGTGGAGGACCGGTACTGGCCGGCGGACACGCCGTTCGCCGGGGTGGCCGCCCGCTTCCCGACCCCCGTGGCCGCCCTGCGGACCGTCAAGTCGGAGGTGGTCACCGGGATCGGGGCCGCCACCACCGCCCGACTCGACGCCGAGGAGCCCGGGTGGCGGACCAGTGGGCGTCACGCCGTGGTCCAGGTCTGCGGCACCTCACCGAGCGACTATGATACACGGAGCGTGAGCATGATCTGACCGTACGTCATACCTGGGGAGCGCCTTGGCCATCGAGCCGCCCGGTGAGCTGGCCTGGGTGATGGACGTCCTGGGGTTCCGCTGGCCGGCGGTGGACGAGGACAGGGTGCGCGAATTCGCCGAGCGGGTGCGGCGGTTCGCGGCCGACGTGGACGGGACGCACCAGGCCGCGACGGCCACCGTGCGGCAGATGGCCGAGCACTACGAGGCGGACTCCTACCGGGTGCTGGCCGGGCGCTGGGACGCGATGTCCGCCGAGCACCTGGACGGGCTGGTCGAGGTCTGCGGAGTGGTGGCACTGGCGATCGATCTGGCCGCCGATGCGGTGGTGGCCGCGAAGCTCGCGGTGATCGCCGAACTCACCATCGCAGCAGCGGAGTTCGCTGCCGCCACGGCCGCCACGGCGGCCACCTTCGGCGCAGCCGCCGCTGCGGAGGCGGCCCTGGTCGCGGCGACCCGGCAGGTGGTCGACGGCATCCTCCGGGAGCTGGCCGAGCGGATCGCCGCCGAGCTGGCGTCCCGGGCGTTCGAGCCTCTGGAACGAGTGGTGGAGGGGCTGTTGGCGGGGCTGGCACTGCCGGGCCCGAGGGCGACGCCCGACCCGGGGGTGATCACGGCGGCACCTGCGGCCGAGGGGCGTACGAGCTCCGGGTGCGGCGATTTCCGGATCGCGCCCGGGGAACTGCTCCTCCATGCCGATCTGCTCCACCGGCACGCCGAGCAAGTGGCTTTTCTGGCAAGGGAGTTCACAACCGCAGTCGAGGGGGTGTCGTTCGAGTGAGCCGGGCGGTCGCACAGGCCCTGGAGGAAGCCGCCCGGAGGATCGGGCGGCAGCTGGGCGAGCAGGCCGGGCCGGCCGTCGCCGGGCTCTACCGGTGGGCCGGGGACGGCACCCGGGAGGTGGTCCGGCACGTCGAGGACGCCGACCGGGCCCACGGCCGGGAGATCGCCGCTGTCGCGGAACGGCTCGGCGGCCACCCGGCCTGCGCCGCACCGGAGTTGCCTCCGATGCGGCGGGAGCCGGAGCGGGAGTCGCGGCGGGAGTCGACTCAGGGGCAGGCGTAGCGGAAGGAGACCGCCGAGCTGTGGGCGCTCGGCGAGTCGACCTGGAGGGTGGCGGTGGCGTCCAGGGTGCCCTGACCGTGGAAGGACCAGCGGAGGGTCAGCTGGGTGCTGTGGCGGCCGGACGGGACGGCCTGGGTGAGCGCGCCGGAGTCGGTGCCGTCGCTGCGCAGCCAGCGGTAGGAGACGTCACCGGCACCACCGTTGGTCTCCAGGGTGGCCGTGACGGTCTGGGTGCCGTCGCACGCCACGTCGGTCGAACCGGTCCGCACGGAGACCGAGTCGACCGCCACCGGTCGGCCGTAGCGCTGCCAGGCGAACCAGCCGAGCACCGCGAGGACCAGCAGCAGGATCAGCAGGAACAGCGCCCACCGGCCACGACGGCGCGGCCGGGGCGGGGGCTCCTGACCGGCGGTGCCGTGCCAGACGGCGGCGGCCTGCGGCGGGACACCGGGGCCGAAGCGGCGCAGCCCGGCGTCGGGGGCGGGTGCCTCGGCGGCGACGGGCTGGGGAGCGGGCTGTGGCGTGGTCGGCGGGGCGGTCGGCAGGGGCTGCGGCTGGGTCCGGTCGAGGCGTTCGGTGAGCGCGGTGGCGGTCAGTTCGGCGGTCGCATCGAGCGGAAGGCCGCCCGGCGGCAGCTTCACCGTGACCGCCTCGGGGCCCGGCACGGACGGGGGCAGCTTCACGGTGGAGTCGGGGTCCGAGCCGGCCCCGGCGGTCAGCTTCACCGTCGCCTCGGCCGCGACCACCCCCGCCCCGAGCTTCACCGTCGAATCCTCGGCCACCGCCCCGGCCCCGAGCTTCACGGTCGAGTCGACTGCGGACGAGTGCGGCGCAGGGGCAGCGGCAGCGGCTGGGGTGAGACGTACCGTCAGTTCCGGTGCGGCGGCGTCCGCGCTCAGCCGCACGGTGGCATCCGGCGGCACCTGGCCCGGGGCGAGCTTCATCGTGGACTCGTCCACGGGCGGCCGGAGTTGGACCGTCTCGCCCTCCGCCGGGGTGGCCGGGGAGCGGACGGGGCCGAGGGGCAGGGGTGTGTCCTGCTTGCCGAGACGGACGGTGGGGTCGGCCTCGGGGGTGGGCGGGGTGGTCATGCCGGGTGTCCTGCTCTCGAGAACGGTCTCAGCGGGGCGGGTTGCAGGTGGCGGTGTCGAGGGTGAACGGGCCCGCACCGCGGGTGGCGGCGGGGGTGGTGCTCAGCCGGACGGTGCGGGAGAAGGCGGTGCCGAAGGGCATGGAGTCGCTGAACTTCACGGCCTTCTCCCCCTTCGGCAGCCGGACCGTGTGGGTGACCGGGACGCGGGGGGACGCGCTGCTGGTCCAGGTCAGGGTGAGCACGCCGTCCGCCGCACCGTCGGTGGTCACGGTGCCGGAGACCGTCATCTGGCTGGAGTTGCAGTTTGGCGAGCCGCTGATCGCGAGCACCCGCAGCGGAGCCGGCGGGGCCGTGGTGAGGACCGGGGACGGGCTGGGCGGGGCCGTGCTGGGGGCCGGCGGGGTGGAGGGCGGCACGGACGGCGGGACGGAGGGCGGCGCGACCGTCGCGGTGGCCGTCGGGGCGCCCGGCGCCTTGGTGGTGGGCGGAGCCTTGGTGGGCGGCGCGGCGAGGGTGGCGGAGCCGCTCGGGTGGGGCGTCGTGGGTCCGGAGGAGGACGTGGCCGCCGAGGGGGACGGTGAGGCCGAGGGGGATTCGGACCCCGACGGGGACGGCGAGGGCTCGACCGGGAGGTCCGAGGCGCCCGGCCCGGGGGTGCTCGGGTCTGCGGACGGTACGCCGGGGAGGCCGAGGATGGTGGTGACCTTCGGCTCGGCGACGGTCCCGGCGTTCGCCGAGCCCGGCGCGCCCGCGACCGCGACCCCGGCGACGGCGGTGGCGACCAGCAGCGCGCCCGCCGCCGCACCGACCACCCGGACCCGCCGGACGGCCCGGAGCGGCAGCCCCGCTCCGGCACCCGCACCTGCGCCTGCACCCCCACCGGCTCCCCCACCCCCGCCGGGCGGACCGACCGTGGTGTCGGCGAACGAGGTGCCGCCGACCGCGCCGCCCGTCGTGGGCAGCAGGAACGGCAGCAGGGCGACCAGCGCCGCCAACCGGTGCCGGCCGCGCTGCTCCCAGTCGGGTCCGTACGCGGCCCCGGCCACCGTCTCCAGCTGCTCGACCAGCAGCGCGGCCCCGTCCGGACGGTCCTCCGGGGTCTTGGCCAGGCCGGCCAGGATCAGCGGGCGGAGCGCCTCGGGGGCCTGCTCGGCCGGGATGTCGGCCTCGGTGTGCTGGACTGCCAGCTCCATCAGGGTGGTACCGGCGTAGGGCTTGACCCCGGTGAGGCACTCGAAGAAGGTCGCGGTGGCGGCGTAGACGTCGGTGGTGGGGGCGGCGGGCTTGCCGGCCCACTGCTCGGGGGCCATGTAGGCGGGGGTGCCCGCCACCGAGCCGGTGGTGCCGTCCTTGAGGGCGATGCCGAAGTCGACCAGCTTCGACGATCCGTCAGCCGCGACCAGGACGTTGGCCGGCTTGTAGTCGCGGTGCACCACGCCGGCCGCGTGGGCGGCGGCCAGGCCGAGCAGGGACCCCTTGAGCACGGTGAGGGCGGCCTCCGGGCCGGTCGCGCCCTCGGCCTTGAGCAGGTCGCGCAGCGAGATGCCGTCCACCAGCTCCATCACGATGGCGGCGCCCTGCGGGCCCTCGACGTACTCGTAGAGCTGCGCGACGTGCGGGGACCGCAGCCCACCGAGCAGTTCGGCCTCGGCGCGGAAGCCCTCGTGGTCGGCGGTCCTCCCGGTCAGGTACTTGACCGCGACGGGCGTGCCCGTGGCCCGGTGGGTGGCCAGCACCACCCGGCCGGCCGCGCCCGCGCCGAGCTCGCGCAGGTGCTCGTAGTCCGGCAGTTCCCAGCGCGTCTCGCCCATCTCGTCCCCCTGGAGTGCTCGTCCGCCCGGCCCGTGCCCGCCGGGGTGGTGTCGATCCGTGACCACCGAGAGTGACGCGGTTCGACGCGACCCGGTTCCGGGCCGGGAGGATGATAGGACACAACTGCACTGCTCCGTGTACCGATTGTCGCCGGGAGGGGGCTCTCGGCCGCCTACGGGGCGGATGCTTCGTAGTCACGCTCCGTCGCACTCGCGTACGCCCCCGGTGGAGCGGGACGGGGCGGGACGACGGGAGGGCAGGGGCGGTCCGGCCCGGAGGGGACCGGGCACGGCGGCCGAGGACCGAGTACAGGAGGCGAGGCGAGGCGATGCTCTCCGAGCAGGTCGAACTGCCGATCGGCGAGGACACCCTGTCCGGGGACCTGGTGGTGCCCGGGGCGGCCGGGACGGTGGTGCTGTTCGCGCACGGCAGCGGCAGTTCGCGGCACAGCCCGCGCAACCGCGCGATCGCCGGTCACCTCCAGCGGTCCGGCCTCGGCACCCTGCTGCTGGACCTGCTGACCCGTCAGGAGGAACGGGCCGACGCGCTCTCCGCCGCCTACCGCTTCGACGTCCCGATGCTCGGCCGCCGCCTGGTCACCGCCGTGGACTGGCTGGGATCGCAGCCCGCGACCGCCCGGCTGACGGTCGGCCTGTTCGGCGCGAGCACCGGTGCGGCGGCGGCGCTCCGGGCGGCGGCGCGGCGACCGGAACGGGTCCGGGCGGTGGTCAGCCGGGGCGGGCGGCCCGATCTGGCCGGGGCATCGCTCGGACAGGTCCGGGCGCCGGTGCTGATGATCGTCGGCGGCCTGGACGGGACCGTCCTGGAGCTCAACCGGCAGGCCGCTGCCCGGCTCGCCGCACCGCACCGGATCGCGGTGGTGGCGGGCGCCGGGCACCTCTTCGAAGAGCTGGGGGCGCTGGAGGAGGTGGCGGAGCTGACCGCGGCGTGGTTCCGGGAGCTGAACGGCACGGGTGCGGGCAACGCCCCGGGCTGAGGGCCGGTCCGCAGCGACCACCGTTGCCGTCGGTCCGCGAGCCGCCCTCGGCCGAGGCCACGGCCGACGCCCCGTCAGACCCCGATCACCCGCAGCGAGAGCCAGAGCGCCGGCACCGCCAGCCCGAGCGCCAGCGGCACCGTGAACACCGCGAGCCGGCTGAACTCCCCCAGCCGCACCGGCTCACCGCCCTGCTCCTGGACGATCCGCCGCCACAGCAGGGTGGCCAGCGAGCCGGCGTAGCTGAGGTTCGGCCCGATGTTCACCCCGAGCAGCACGGCCAGCACCGCCCCGGGCCCGGACGGCAGGGCGAGCGGGAGCAGCACCAGGACGGCGGGCAGGTTGTTGATCAGGTTGGCCAGCACCGCGGCCAGCCCGGCCAGGGCGAACAGCGCGGCGAGCGAGTCCCCGGCGGGGGTGAGGTGACCGAGCGCCTCGGCCAGGCCGTGGTCCACCACCGCCTTCACCACCACACCCAGGGCCAGGACGAAGGCCAGGAAGGGCAGGTTGGCCGCCCGCACCAGCCCGCCCGGCGTGACAGTGCGTCGGCGCAGGGCCCGGACCGCCAGCACCGCCGCCCCGGCAGCGGCGGCCCAGACCGGTTCGGCACCGAGCGCGGAGGCCAGCACGAAGCCGCCCAGGGTGGCCGCCAGCACCACCAGGGCGAAGACCGGCCGCTCGGACCCGCCGCCCTCCGGCTGCGGGGTGGCCGGGGCGGCCAGATCGGCGGCGAAGAACCACCGCAGCACCACGTACTCGACCGCGATCGCCACCACCCAGGGCAGCGCCATCAGGGCGGCGAAGCGGGTGAAGGCCAGGCCGCTGGCCGTGAAGACCAGCAGGTTGGTGAGGTTGGAGACGGGGAGCAGCAGCGAGGCGGTGTTGGAGAGGTGGGCGGCGGCGTAGGAGTGCGGCTTGGCGCTCACTCCGAGGCGGGTGGCGGTGGCGAAGACCACCGGGGTCAGCAGCACCACGGTGGCGTCCAGGCTGAGCACGGCGGTGACCACCGAGCAGAGCAGGAAGACCTGGGCGAGCAGCCGCCGGGGCGTCCCGGCGGTCCTGGCCATCCAGGCCCCGCAGGCGCGGAACAGGCCCTCCCCGTCGCAGAGTTGGGCCAGCACCAGGACGGCGGCCAGGAAGGCGGTGACCGGCCCGAGCCTGGCCAGCTCGGCCGAGGCGGTGGGCCAGGGCACCACTCCGGTGACCACCAGCAGACCGGCGGCGGGCACCGCTGCCACCGCCTCCGGCCATCCGCGCGGCCGGACCACGGCACAGACCAGGACGAGCAGCAGCAGCACGACGGAGAGCGCCGTCGCAGCGGTGTGGTTCACGGCGGACGTCCCACCAGTTCGTTCGTTCGGACAGCAGCCGCCCATCGAACCACGCCCGCCGTACCGGCCCGCCACCGACCCGCCCGCCGACCGAGGGCCCCGGCTCACCGCGGGTTCACCGGGCAGGGGGAGGAGACCCCGCAGAATCGGAGCAGCCAAGGGGAGGACGGGCCGATGGACGAGCGCCAGGAGCGGGCCGCAGGCGGGCACCGGAGCTGGGACGGGTACGGGAACGAGCACGGGTACGGCATCGGACGGCGCGGCCTGCTGGCCGGTGCGGCGGCTGCCGGCTTCACCGTGGCCGCCGCCTCGGCCGCACCGGCGGCGGCCGAGCAGCAGGCGGGCGACCGGGCGGAGGGCGAGCGCACGGTGGTCCTGACGGGCCGTCTGGAGACCGGCGCGCCCGACTTCGTGTACCTGCCGGTGGACGTCCCGCCCGGCGTTCGGGAGCTGGCGGTGCGCTACTCCTACGACCGGCCCGTCGTACCGCCCGGCACCCCGGGCAACTCCTGCGACATCGGGATCTTCGACGAGCGCGGCACCGAGCTGGGCGGGCCCGGCTTCCGGGGCTGGTCCGGTGGCTTCCGCACCGAGTTCGCGATCAGCCGGGGCCAGGCCACCCCGGGCTACCTGCCGGGGCCGGTCCGCCCGGGCCGCTGGCACGTGGTGCTCGGCCCGTACCAGGTGGCGCCGCAGGGGCTGGTGTACCGGGTGGAGGTGACCTTCCGGTTCGGCGCCCCGGGGCCGGCGTACCTGCCCGCCTACCCGGCGGAGCGGGCCACCGGGCGCGGCCGGGCCTGGTACCGGGGCGACTGCCACCTGCACACCGTGCACTCGGACGGGCGCCGCACACCGGAGGAGGTGGCGGCCGGGGCCCGGGCGGCGGGGCTGGACTTCATCGTCTCCACCGAGCACAACACGTCCTCGGCCCACGGCAGTTGGGGCCCGCTGGCCGGCCCGGACCTGCTGGTGATCCCGGGCGAGGAGGTGACCACCCGGAACGGCCACTGGCTGGCGCTCGGCACCCGGCCGGGGCAGTGGGTCGACTGGCGCTACCGTGCCCGGGACGGGGTGCACCCGCGCTTCGCCCGCGAGGTGCGGCGAAGCGGCGGCCTGGTGGTGCCGGCCCATCCGTACTGCCCGTACGTGGCCTGCGCCTGGAAGTTCGGCTACGAGGAGGCGGACGCCGTCGAGGTCTGGAACGGGCCGTGGACCTACGACGACGAATCCGCCCTCGACACCTGGGACGCCCAGCTGGTGCAGGCCGCCCGGCACGGCGGACGCTGGCTGCCGGCCCTCGGCAACAGCGACGCGCACAGCGCCCCGCAGGCGATCGGTGCCCCGCACACCGTGGTGCTCGCCGAGGACCTGACCCGGGATCAGGTGCTGGCCGGGCTGCGGGCGGGCCGCAGCTGGATCGCCGGCTCGACCGCGGTCCACCTCGAGCTCACTGCCGTCGGCGCAGGCCTGGCGGCCGGCATCGGTGAGCGGCTGGCGGTCGCCCCGGACGCCCCGGTGGACGTCCGGCTCGCCGTCTCCGGCGTGCCGAACGGCACCCTGCGCCTGATCACCGACGAGGGCCAGCTCCGTCAGGAGCCGCTCCCGGCGGGCGGCGAGGCGGTGCTGGTCTGGCGGACCACCGCCTCGCTGGCCGCCTACGTCCGCGCCGAGGTCCGGCTCCCCAAGCCGGACGGCTCCCCCGGCAAGGGCAACTCCATGGGCCCGGACCTGCCCTGGGGCCCGATGGCCGCCCTCACCAACCCGGTCTTCCTCGGCCGCACCGACCACTGAGCACCGACCACTGAGCGGCGACCGCCTACCGCCGAACAGCCGCCGAGCGCCCGAGGCCGCGCTCTACGGGATGCCGAGCTCGAACAGGACGTAGCCCGCGTACCAGCCGGAGGCGACCGCCGCCCAGCCCACCAGTCCCGCCAGGGCCGGAAGGGAGAGGCGGCGGAGCGCCACCGCGATCGGGAGGAAGAGCGGGAACGCCGGGAGCAGGTAGCGGGAGGTGTTGCCGAAGATCTGCGAACTGCCGAGCACCAGCACGATGGTGACGGCGGTGTAGACGAGCAGGAAGACCGGGACCTTCAGCCTGATCAGCAGCCAGATCAGCGGCGGCAGCAGCACCACCAGGAACAGCGCGATCATGTCCTCGGTCGGGTAGGTGAAGGCGTACGCGCCCTTGCCCTGGAGGATCGTCTTCAGCACCGCACCGGTGTGCTTGCCGTAGTCGAAGAAGTGCAGCCAGGCGCCCTTCTGGAGCTTGAAGTAGCCGCCCCAGTCGCCCATCTGCCAGTTCACCCAGGCCAGGTAGCCGACGAATCCGAGCGGTGCGACGAGCAGTGCGGAGAGCGGACCGATCCAGCCGTCCTTGCGCCGGTAGAGGGCGATCAGCGCGGCCACCCCGAGGGCGGCGACCAGGGCGGCGGCGGTCGGCCGGTTGAGCCCGGCGACGAAGACCGTGACACCGGCGGCCAGCCAGCGGCGCTCCAGGATGAAGAAGCAGGCCCAGACCGCCAGCGCGACGAAGAGCGAGTCGGAGTAGACCGCCCACTCCACGCCGGAGCCCGGGAAGAAACCCCAGATCGCTGCCGCGATCACCCCGGTCTTCCGGTCGAACAGACGCTTCGTCAGGGCGTAGATCCCGGCGGCGGCGAAGAACGAGGCCAGCACCGAGACCACCATGCCGGCCCCGTAGGAGCCGAGGCCGGTGACGGTGGAGACCAGCCGGATGGCACCGGGGTAGAGCGGGAAGAAGGCCACCGAGTTCTGCTCGAACTCGAACGGCGGCGGGCCGATCACCTTGAGCGGGCCGGGGTTGTAGCCGTTCACGGCGATCTGCTGGTACCACCAGCCGTCCCAGCCGCCGAGCACGTCCCAGGGCTGCGCGCCGCCGCCGAAGCGCGGGTTCAGGGCGCGGTAGCTGCCGGACCAGCTGAGCAGCCACATGAAGGTGGTGAAGCCGGCCAGCTTCACCACGCCGTACACGGCCAGGGCCGGCCCGTACTCGTGCGCCGTGCGCCGACCCCAGGCCCGCAGGGACTCCCCCGGCCGGTCCGGTTCCGGTGCGCTCTCGGGCGGGGCCCCGGCCCGCTCGGCGTGCTCGTCGAGATCCGTGCCCGGGGTCGCGCTCACGGTGCATTCTCCTGACTGGTCGTACGGATGCCCACGGTCGAAGCGTGAGCGTACGCCATCGGAGTGTGGTCCAGGCCACGCGGGTCGAGGGCCGGACGGGACGTCGGCCGGGTGCCGGGGCGGGTGCCGGGGCGGGTGCCGGGGGCGGGCGCCGCCGCGGGTCAGGGACGACGGAGCGTCAGGATCGCGATGTCGTCGTGCTGGTGTCCGGCGGTGTACTCCTGGGCCTGGCGCAGCAGGTGCTCGGCGAGTCGGCCGGGTTGCAGGCCCCGGGCGGCGGCCAGCCGGTCGGCCAACGGGAAGAAGGTGCCGTCGGCGGCCCGGGCCTCGGTCAGGCCGTCGGTGCAGAGCACCAGGGTCGCGTCGGCCGGGAAGGCGAACCGGCCCACCGCCGGCGGCCCGGGCGGCCCGAGCCCGCCGAGCCCCAGCGGCAGGCCCGCCTCGGCCGGTGGCACGGCCACCGGTCGGTGCTCGGGACGCAGCAGGTAGGGCGCCTCGTGTCCGCAGCTCACCAGCTCGGCGGTGTCGCCGCCGTCGAAGCCGAGCACCAGGGCGGTGGCGAAGCGCTCGCTCTCGCCCTCCTCGGCCGCGTAGGCGTTGTGCCGCACCACCGCCGCCTCCAGCGCCGCCACCACACCGCCCAGCGTCGGCTCCCGGTGCGCCGCCTCGCGGAACGCGCCGATCACCGCGAAGGCCACCCCGATGGCCGCCAGGCCCTTGCCCTGCACGTCGCCGATCAGCACCCGGGTGCCGTAGGCCGAGTCGGCCACGTCGTAGATGTCGCCGCCGACCAGCTTGTCCTCCTGGACCGGCTCGTAGACCCCCTCCGCCAGCAGCCGGTCGGTGCGCTGCGGAAGCGGGCGCAGGATGCGCTGCTGCATGGCCGAGGCGGTGGAGCGCAGCCGCAGCAGCTCCTCCTCGCGGCCGATCCTGGCCCGGCAGCCGGCCACCGCCAGGCCACCGATGGCGGCGGTGAGCACGAGGGTCAGCACGGTGTCGTCGAGCTCGCGCGGACTGTGCGCGAACAGCGCGCCGGCCACCACCGCGAGGGTCCAGACCGCCGTGAACGCGGTCTGCCGGACAGTGCAGATGGCCGCTGCCAGGGCCGGCAGGAAGGCGAGCAGGCCGACCGTCCGGACCAGGTTGTCGGTGACCTCGCCGAGGTAGAGCACCACGGCGGTCACCCCGAGCAGCCAGAGCGCCAGCGCCCGGTTGGACAGGCCGTGACGGGTCACCACCGCGCCGCTCCTCTCCTCCGTGCCCTCCCCACTCTCCCGAGCCGGCGACCGATCCGCACACCGGCGGGCGGCAGTCGTGTGACGGCGGGCCGGCGGCGCCGGGCGGAGGGGCGGCCCGGGGACGGAGCGGCTAGCGTCGGAGCGGTAACGGGGTGACCCGCGTCCAGCCGTGAGGGGCAGTCAGAACATGTCCGGTGACGACAACGTCCTCTTCTACACCTTCCAGGACCCGACCCACACCTTCGAGGCCTTCCACGACGTGACCCGGCTGCCGGGGGTCGCGGGGGCCGCGATCCTCCAGCGCTCGGCCGAGGGCTACCTGGACATCGCCGACAGCTTCGCCCCGGACACCGGCCGCCGGACCCTGGCGTTCAGTGCGGTGGGCGCGCTGCTCGGCCTGCTCGGCGGCCCGGTCGGGCTGGCGCTCGGGCTGGGCGCGGGTGCGGTGCTGGGCTCGGCGGGCGAGACCAAGGACGCCCAGGACGCGCTGGAGGGTCTGACGGTGATCAGCGCGCTGGTGGACGACGGCGGCAACCTGCTGGTCGCCTCGGTCAGGGAGACCGACCCGGCAGCCGCCGACGAGATCGCCGCCCGGCTCGGCGGCGAGCTGGCCCGGATCCCCTCCGAGGAGGTGGAGGCCGAGGTCCGGATGGCCCAGCGGAAGGCCGAGGAGGCGGTGAAGGCCGACCACGAGGAGCAGCGCCGGCACGAGTACGAGGACTTCGCGGAGCGGCTGCGGCACCTCTTCCGCACCGGTCAGGAGGGCTGACCGGGCCTGCGGTGCGATGTCGCATTTCCGCCGGTCGGGCGGCCCGGCGGGCGGCAGAGTGGGACGGGTAGGCAAGCGATGATCCGTCCCCGGGAGCACCCGTGACCACCCGTTACACCACCCTCGACACCCTCGACCCCGCCGTCGGCCCGCTGCTGCTGGTCGGCGAGGACTCGACCACCGCCCGCGGCGGTCTGGCACTCGCCTCAGTCTCGATGACCGGCCAGAAGAACGCGGCCGTGATCCGGCCCGGCTGGGTCGAGGACGAGGCCGCCTTCGCCGAGGTGACCGCCCAGCTGCGGGCCTACCTCGCGGGCACCGCCACCGGCTTCGACCTGGAGTTCACCCCGGGCGGCACCGACTTCCAGCGCCGGGTGTGGGCCGCCCTGGAGCAGCTGCCCTACGGCTCCACCACCTCCTACGGCGCCCTGGCGGAGCGGGCCGGCATCCCCCGCGCGGCCGTCCGGGCGCTCGGCGCGGCGATCGGCGCCAACCCGCTGCTGGTGGTCCGCCCCTGCCACCGGGTGCTCGGCGCGGACGGCTCGCTCACCGGCTACGCGGGCGGGCTGGAGCGCAAGCGCCTGCTGCTGGCCCTGGAGGCGGCCCACACCACCGCCTGATCCGCGCCGGGCCGCTCCCGGGCCGCCGTCCCCCATCCCGTTCGGGCCACTCCGGCGGGCGCCGCCCCTCCGCGCCTGCGATGTTCAGGAAGACAGGGAACTGACGAGTCCTCAGGGAGACAGCATGTGGGACGCATCCGCGACACTGCCCGCAGGCGGCCGGGAGTGGCTGCCCGCGCTGGACGTGCCGGAGCCCGGGCGGCAGAGCCGGCTCACCGTCTTCTTCCGCATGCTGCTGCTGATCCCGCAGTACATCGTGTACTGGCTGCTGTCGATCGTGGCCTTCGTGGTCGCGGTGCTCGGCTGGTTCGGTGCCCTGATCACCGGTCGGCTGCCCGAGTTCGCGGCGAACTTCCTCACTGGGTACGTCGAGTACGGCGTCCGGGTGGAGGCGTATCTGATGCTGCTGGTGGACTCCTACCCGCCGTTCCGCTTCGAGGCACCCGAGCACCCCGTCCGCACCGAGGTCCGGCCCGGTGAGCTGAACCGGCTGGCGGTGTTCTTCCGGCTGATCCTGGTCATCCCGGCCGCGATCATCCAGGGCGTGCTGCTGAGCGGCTGGTGGGCCGTCAGCTTCATCAGCTGGCTGGTGGTGCTCTTCCTCGGCCGGATGCCGCGCCCGCTCTTCGAGGCCACCGCCGCGATCACCCGGTACCGCTTCCGCTACCAGGCGTACTTCCTGATGCTCAGCTCGGCCTACCCGAAGGGCCTGTTCGGCGAGGACTCGCTCGACTCGGTGGCCGGCACCGGGCCGGTCTCGGCCACCCGGCCGCTGGTGATGGGCAGTTCGGGCCGGATCCTGCTGGTGGTCTTCATCGTGCTGGGCATCCTCGCCTACGGCACCTCCTCGATCACCGCCAGCGTGAACGCCGGAAACGACGACGACACCGGCTACGCCCAGCGCCCCGCGGTCACCGCCCCCGCCGCGCCGTGACGCCCCCGCCGACCCGGCGGGTGGTGTGGGCGGCCGGCGCGAACAGGACCCCGCCGAGCAGGAACCACGGCTCGTAGGTCGTGGCGGCGAAGCGCTCCAGTAGCGGCAGGTCCGCCGCCTCGCGCCGCCCGAGCAGCAGCATCAGCCAGTCCGGGACGCTCGGCGCGGCGTGCACCGCCAGGACGGCGGCCAGCGCCCAGGTGCCGGGCCTGAGCAGGCCGGCGAAGCGCCGGGCCGGCGGACGGATGAGTGCGAGCGCGAGGGCGGAGGCGGCGAGCGAGAACGGGATCGCCAGCACGTCGATCACCAGCAACGGGATGTTCTCGGTGACGGCGAGCCCGTCGGGCAGGAGGGCCCGGCCGCCGACCAGCCAGTGGACGTGGACGACGGCGAACAGCACCCCCCAGAGCGCGGCGGCCCCGACGGCGATCAGGGCGGACGGCGTGGACTTCCCCGGCGGAACGGTCTCGGTGGTCATGCCCCGACTCTGCCGCCCGGCCGTCCCCGTCCACATCGTCCCGCGAGCCCGCTGCGCTCCCCCGCCGGGGGGGGGAGACCGTACCGGGCCGACGGGCGGAGGGCGGTGGAGGCGCGAGGCCGAGGGGGCCGCGAGGCCGAGGGGGCCGCGAGGCCGAGGGGGCGGCGGGGCGGCGGGGCGGCGGGGCGGCGGCCCACCCTTCGTACGCCGCACGGGATCTGACGGAGTGCCGGGACGGCCGTGGAGCGATCGTCGGCGCCGTCGCAGACTCGGCCGGGTCCCCGTGTCGCCCGAGGAGCCCGTGATGCGATCGCCCGGCCCGTCCCGCCGTACCGTCCTGGCCGCCACCGCCGCCGCCACGGCGGCCGTCGCGACCGTGACCTCCCACCCGGCCGCTGCGGCAGCAGCGGTGGCCGGGGCCAACGCCCCGTCAGGCGCCGCTCCGCCACAGGCCCGCACCGCCGCCGGCTGGGTGCGCGGCAGCATGGCCGGTCCGGTGGCGGTCTTCCGGGGCGTCCCGTACGCCCGGCCGCCCGTCGGGGCACTGCGATTCGCCTCGCCCCGGCCGCCCCTCCCCTGGAGCGGAGTCCGGGACGCGACCGCCTTCTCGGCGCCCTCCCTGCAGACCGTGCTGCCGGGCAGCAGCGAGGACTCGCTCTACGCCAACGTGTGGACGCCGGACACCGCCGGCCGCCGTCCCGTGCTGGTCTACATCCACGGCGGCGGCTGGAAGTTGGGGTCCGCCGGCCTGCCGGTCTACGACGGGGCCCGGCTGGCCGAGCGGGGCGATCTGGTGGTGGTGACCTTCAACTACCGCCTGGGGGTGTTCGGTTTCGGTCTGCACGAGCAGTTGGCCGACCCCCGGACCGGGTCGGCCGCCAACTGGGGGCTCCAGGACCAGGCGGCGCTGCTGCACTGGGTGGCGGCCAACGCCCGGGCGTTCGGCGGCGATCCGGACAACGTCACCCTGGTCGGCACCTCGGCCGGCGGCTCCAGCGCCTGGCAGTTGGCCCTCCTCCCGGAGGTCAGGCCACTGCTGCGCCGGATCGTGCCGATCAGCGCCGCACACGTCTGGGCTCCGGCCCTGGCCCTGACCCCGGCGGACTCCCGGACGGCCTTCGAGACCGTGGCAGCCCGGCTCTCCACCACCGTGCCCGGCCTGCGCGAGGTCCCGGCGACCGCGCTCCGCGACGCCTGGGACGGGCTGTTCACCGGCCCGGCCGAGCAGCGCCCGCTGGCCAGCGGACGGGAGTACCGGGGGCCGGTCGCGGACGGCCGGTGGATGCGCGGCTACGACCACCGGCTGCCCGACCCGGGGCTGCCGGTGCTCTCCGTCAACACCGCCACCGAGGGCTCCTTCTTCACCGGCCCGGGCTCCCCGACCCCGATGCCGACGCCCGCCGACGACGCCGAGCTGCTCGCACTGACCCGGAGCTACCTGCTCCGGGGGGCGGCCGTCCCCCCGGCCGGCCTGGCCGAGCGCCTGGTGACCGCCTACCGCGCGGCTGCCACCGCCGAGGGCCGGCCCGCCGACCCGCGCTCGCTGTTCACCGAGATCCACGGCGACGGCCTGTTCCGCTACCTGATCGTCCGGCTGGCCGAGCGCCGCGCCGCGCACTGCCAACGCCCGCACTACCGCATGGAGTTCACCCATCCGGTCCGGGCTCCGTGGTTCGGCACGCCGCACGAGGCCACCTCGCCCTTCCTGTTCGGCACCCACGCGATCCCGTCCAACGCACCGGAGTTCGGCGACGGCCCGATGGAGCGGCAGGTGTCCGACACCTTCATCGACCTGATCGCCTCCTTCGCCCACCACGGCCACCCGGGCCGTCCCGGCTCCCTTGCCTGGCCGGTCTTCTCGCCGGACACCCCGAGCACCCTGCTGCTCGGCGGACCGGGCGTGGCCGCCCTCGGCGGGACGTCCAAGGCCGCCCAACTGCGCGCCTGGGACGAGGCCGGCTGGGTGCCCCGCCCGGCGTAGCACCGCACCGGGCCCCACCCCCGGACGAGGGGGTGGGGCCCGTCCGCTCAGACCGACGACGGGGCCGGGGCATAGCCGTCGGGGCGGGCCGTGAAGGTGCCACGGCCCTGCGTCCGGCTGCGCAGGCGCGTGGCGTAGCCGAAGAGTTCGACCAGCGGGACGGTGGCCGTGACCACCGAAGTACCCGCCCGCACCGCCGAACCGGTGACCCGGCCGCGCCGGGCCGACAGGTCGCCGATCACCGCTCCGACGGCCTCCTCCGGCACCGTGACGGTGACCTCGGCGACCGGCTCCAGCAGCACCATCGCGCAGGCCCGCAGGGCCTCCCGCAGCCCGTTCCGCCCGGCGGTGCGGAAGGCGAGCTCCGAGGAGTCCTTGACGTGGGTCGCCCCGTCGGTGAGGGTGACCCGCAGGCCGGTGACGGGGTGGCCGCCGAGCGGGCCGTCCACCAGGGCGTCCCGGCAGCCGGCCTCCACCGCCCGGACGTACTCGGCCGGCACCCGCCCGCCGGTGACGGTGGAGCGGAACTCGAAGCCCGGCCCGTCCCCCACCGGCAGCGGTTCGACGTCCAGCACCAGCTGCGCGAACTGCCCTGCGCCGCCGTCCTGTTTGACGTGCCGGTGCACCCGGCCGGTGACGCCCCGGCCGACCGTCTCCCGGTACGCGACCTGCGGCCGTCCGGCGGTGACCTCCAGTCCGTGTGCCCGGCGCAGCGTCTCCACCGCGACCTCCAGGTGGAGTTCGCCCATGCCGGAGAGCACCGTCTGCCCGGTCTCCCGATCACTGCGCACCGTCAGGGACGGGTCCTCCTCGGTGAGCCGGGCCAGCGCGGCGGCCAGCCGGTCGGTGTCGGCGCCGAGCTTCGCCTCGACCGCGACGGAGACCACCGGGTCGGCGGTGCGCGGGGGTTCGAGCACCAGCGGTGCGGCGGGCGCGGCCAGGGTGGCACCCGGGCGGGCCGCCTTCGGACCGATCAGCGCGACGATGTCGCCGGCCACCGCCTCGGGCAGGTCGGTGTGCCGGTCCGCGCGAACCCGCAGGATGCGGGCCGCCCGCTCGGTACGGCCGGTGGTGGTGTCGAGCACGGTGTCCCCCTTCCTGAGGGTGCCGGAGTAGATCCGCAGGTAGCTGAGCCGGCCGGTCGGCGCGGCCTGCACCTTGAAGACCAGCCCGGCGAACGGCGCCGCCGGATCGGGCGGTCGGACGGCGTCACCGTCGCCGGTGGTCCCCCGGACCGGCGGGACGTCCAGCGGCGAGGGCAGGTAGGCCACCACCGCGTCCAACAGCGGCTCCACGCCCCGGTTCCGGTAGGCGGAGCCGCCGAGCACCACCACGGCCTTCCCCTCGCGGGTGAGGTCGCGCAGCGCGGCGGCGAGCGTCGGCTCGGCCAACTCGCCCGCCGTGCAGTACTCGTCGAAGGCCGCTGGGTGCAACTCGGTCACGGTCTCCTCCAGTTGACGACGGCGCAGGGCAGCCTCCGCCCGCAGCTCCGCCGGTACCTCGGCCCGCACCGGGGCCTCGGCGCCGTCGGCCCAGAGCAGCGCCGTCATCCGGACCAGGTCGACCACGCCGGTGAAGCCGCCCTCCCGGCCGATCGGCAGCTGCACGGCCAGCGGCACGGTGGGCAGCCGGTCCCGGATGGAGGCCACGGCGGCGTCGAAGTCGGCGCCGGTGCGGTCGAGTTTGTTGACGAAGGCGATCCTGGGCACGCCGTGCCGGTCGGCCTGCCGCCAGACCGCCTCGCTCTGCGGCTCGACGCCGGCCACCGCGTCGAAGACCGCGACGGCACCGTCCAGCACGCGCAGCGAGCGCTCCACCTCGTCGGCGAAGTCGACGTGGCCGGGGGTGTCGATCAGGTTGATCCGGTGACCGGCCCAGGCGCAGCTGACGGCGGCGGCGAAGATGGTGATGCCCCGGTCCCGTTCCTGCGGGTCGAAGTCGGTGACGGTGGTGCCCTGGTGGACCTCGCCGCGCCGGTGGATGGTGCCGGTGGCGTACAGGACGCGCTCGGTGACCGTGGTCTTGCCGGCGTCCACGTGGGCCAGGATGCCCAGGTTGCGGACGGTGGTCAGGTCGGGCTGGGTGGAGTGAAGTCGTTCGGTTCGCACGGCCGTTGGCCTTTCGGGGAGTACCCGGACAGGACGGCGCGATTCACCCGGACGGAGCCGGCCGACGGCCTCGTCGCCTCAGTGGGCGGACGGGCGGGCCGGGGTCGTCCCGGGCCTGCGGTGCGGGGCGCGCAGCCGGCACCGGACGGCGCGAGACACCAGGATCACCGTGGACCGGACCCGGGGAGCGTGGACGGCGGCGTGGACGCGCATGGCCGTGGCTCCCCTCGTGTGGTCTGGCGCCGGGCCCGTGCCCGACGGGCTGACACCCGGTCAGCTCCCCGAGCGTAGCGGCGCCGCCCCGGCCGGCGCACCGGGATTTACCGAGGCGCTTCACTGACGGGCTGTCAGGTCCGGTTCAGTGCAAGAACTGTCCGGAAGTTGATCGTCAGCCCGTCAGTCGAGCTTCTGACCTGCACCTTCACGGAACCACCGCACTGCTTCCGGTCGGAATTGGTCTCTACCATTGCAGCGCCTTCACATTCGGAGGAGGCTCCTCGGCGAAGCGCCGGGAGAGCACCCCGGCGCTCACCGAGTGGGAGGAAGACAACTCATGTCGCTTCGCAAGGCGTTCTCCGCAGTGGGTGTGGCCGCCGCCCTGGCCACCGGCGCCCTGATCGCCGCCCCGGCCGCCCAGGCCGCCACCTGGACCTACATCGGCATCTACCCGACCGCCGCCTCCTGCCACGCGGCGGGCCAGAAGCTGGTGAACAACCACCAGGCCGTCAACTACTTCTGTGACACCACCACCGAGACCGGCCCGGCCCGGCTCAGCGCGATCCTGTACTGAGCCCGGAACACGCCGATGGTGGGCCGCACGGCCGGCGGCCCACCATCGTCCATCGAGGTGGAGAAAGGATTCGAACCCCTGTAAACGGCCTTGCGGACCGCTGCCTCGCCACTCGGCCACTCCACCGGGCGATGGGGAAACAGTAGGACGCGGACCACCCCGCCGACGGCGCGACGCGCGCGCCGCGCGCGGGCATCACCCGGTCGGCCGAGCCTCAGGCCGGGACCGACACCGGGACGGACACCGAGGCCGAGTCCGACTCCGAGGCCTCCCGGTGGGCCGCCAGCTCCGCCAGGTACCGGGCCCGGGTGGGCTCGTCCAGGAAGCTCGCCTCGAAGGAGTTCCGTGCCAGCGTGTACTGCTGGTCCTCCGTCAGGCCGAGCGCCGCCGCCGTGGCGGTCAGGTTCTGGTCCACGTAGCCGCCGAAGTAGGCCGGGTCGTCCGAGTTCACGGTGGCCACCAGCCCGGCGTCCAGCATCCGCCGCAGCGGGTGGTCGGCCAGCGTGTCGACGCAGCGCAGCCGGACGTTGGAGAACGGACAGACCGTCAGCGGGATCCGCTCCCGCACCAGCCGCGCGACCAGCTCCTCGTCCTCCAGGCAGCGCAGCCCGTGGTCGATCCGCTCGACCTCCAGCAGGTCCAGCGCCTCCCAGACGTACGAGGCCGGGCCCTCCTCCCCCGCGTGGGCGACCGCCCGCAGGCCCAGCTCCCGGGCCCGCCGGTACACCTCCACGAACTTCACCGGCGGGTGCCCGACCTCCGCCGAGTCCAGCCCGACCGCGGTGATCCGGTCCAGGTACGGCTCGGCGGCGGCCAGCGTGGCCAGCGCCGATTCGGCGGACTCGTCGCGCAGGAAGCAGAGGATCAGCCGGGTGGTGATCCCGTACGCGGCCTCGCTGCGGTCCAGCGCCGCGCCGAGTCCGTTGATCACGGTGCCGATGTCCACGCCCCGGGCGGTGTGCGCCTGCGGGTCGAAGAAGATCTCCGCGTGCCGCACGCCCTGCCCGGCCGCCCGCTCCAGGTACGCCTCGGCCAGCTCGGTGAAGTCCCGCTCGGTGCGGAGCACGTCCATCAGCCGGTAGTAGAGGTCCAGGAAGGACTGGAGGTCGTCGAAGCGGTACGCGGCCCGCAGCTCCTCGACCCCGTCGAAGGGCAGCTCCACCCCGTTCCGCTCGGCCAGCCGGAAGGCCAGCTCGGGCTCCAGGGTGCCCTCGACGTGCAGGTGCAGTTCGGCTTTGGGTATCGGCATCGCGCCATCCTACGTGGACGGACGGACCGCCGTCCGTGCAGGTCAGCGCCGGTCTCCTTATCCGCAGCGAACAACCGTGAAGCCGCTCACAGCCGGGCCGCCCGGCCGCCCGCGCATGGCAGACTCGATGAGATGAAGGGCAGTCAGACGACCAGGGCGACGCGGGCTGCGGTGTTCACCGCACTCGTGGTGCCCCTCGCTGCCCTCGGCCAGGTGCTGCTCACCGGCCTGGCCCTGCCGCTGACCACCGTCGCGGTGGCCGCCGCCGCCGTCTTCGCGGTCGGCTACGCCTTCGTCGGCTCGGACCACGGCCTCCCGCGCATCCTCGCGGTGCTGCTGCCGACCCAGCTCGCCGTCGGTGCCGTCTTCGACCTCGGCCAGCGCACCTGCGCGGGCCACGGCGTCCCACCGGTCGGCGGGCTCAAGCCGCTGGTCTGCTCCGGCGGGTCGATCGGCGAGTTCCTGCTCAACCCCGGCTCCACCCCGGCCCCGCTGGCCGGGCTGCCGGTGCTGGCGGGCCACCTGCTGGTCGCCGTGCTCGCCGCCTGGGCCCTGCGGCTCGGCGAGTCCGCGCTGCGCGGCCAGGCCGTGGCCGGCCGCACCCTCGGCGAACTGCTCTCCGGCGTCTGGCGGTTCCTCCGCCTGACCGCCCCGCAGCCGGCCCGCCCGGTGCTCCGGCTGCCCATCCCGTCCTCCTCCCGCGAGCGGATCCCCGCCGAGGACGTCCTGCTCCGGCCCGCGCTGCGTCGCGGTCCCCCGGTGTGCGCACCGGCCTGCTGACCACCCGTCACCCCCGCAGGCCCTCCCCCGCCCCGCACGCCTTGGCGCGCGTGCCCGGCGTGCCCACCAGGACCTCCGCACCGACAGGATTCGACGCACCGTCATGAGCAACAACCAGCAGAAGAAGCAGCACCGCACCGCCACCGAGCGGATGCGCGAGCAGCACGCCCGCGAGCAGAAGACCGCCAAGGCCCGCCGCCGGGTCGTGGTCGGCGTCTCCACCGCCCTGGTGCTCGCCCTGGTCGGCGGCATCGCCGCCGCCGTCTCCTTCGGCTCCTCCTCCGACGACGCCGCGAGCGGCCCGGTGGTGGTCCCGGCGAACGCCACCGGCGACGGCACCGTGGTGACCTACGGCAAGGCCGACGCCCCGCGCACCCTCAAGGTCTACGAGGACTTCCGCTGCCCGATCTGCGAGAAGCTCGAGAGCAGTGCCGGCAAGACCATGCAGGAGCTGGCCGACCAGGGCACCTACAAGATCGAGTACCACTTCGCCACGTTCCTGGACCGCAACCTCGGCGGCAAGGGCTCCAAGACCGCGCTGAACGCCACGGCCGCGGCGCTGAACGAGGGCGTCGACAAGTTCAAGGCCTTCCACGACGTGCTCTACGCCAACCAGCCGGACGAGAGCAAGGACGGCTTCGGCTCCGCCGAGGCGATGCTCAACCTCGCCGAGCAGGTGCCCGGCCTGAAGACCGACGCCTTCGTGAAGGCGGTCAACGAGGGCACCTACCTCCCCTGGGTCGCCAAGGTCTCCAAGGCCTTCGACGACAGCGGCGTCTCCGGCACCCCCGCCGTGCTGCTGGACGGCAAGCAGCTGAACGTCTTCCCGAACAACCAGGTGATCACGGGTGACGCCTTCAAGGCCCTGATCGAGCAGACCCCGGCGGGGCAGTGACGGCCGCCCAGGCCCCGGCGGCCCCGAGCCGCCGGCTGGCCTGGCTGTTCGTGGTCACCGGCCTGATCGGGCTGGCCGCCTCGGCGGTGCTCACCCTCGACAAGATCAAGCTCCTCGAGGACCCGTCCTACGTCCCCAGCTGCAACATCAACCCGATCATCAGCTGCGGCTCGGTGATGCGCACCGACCAGGCCTCGGTCTTCGGCTTCCCCAACTCGCTGATCGGCCTGGCCGCCTTCGCGGTGGTGGTCGCCATCGGCGCGGGCCTGCTGGCCGGCGCCGCGTACCGGCGCTGGTTCTGGCTCGGCCTCCAGCTCGGGGTGCTGTTCGGGATCGGCTTCGTCACCTGGCTGATGACCCAGACGCTGTACTCGATCGGCGCGCTCTGCCCGTACTGCATGGCGGTCTGGGCCGCGATGATCCCGCTGTTCTGGTACACCACCCTGCACAACCTGCGCAGCGGCACCATCCCGGTGCCGCGCTCCATGAAGCCGGCGGTCCGCGAGGTGGCCCGCTACCACTGGGCCGTCCCGGCCCTCTGGTACGCGGTGATCGCCCTGCTGATCCTGAACCGCTTCTGGTACTACTGGTCGACCCTGCTCTGACCCGGCCGGTGACCTGCCGGACACGACGGCCCCCGCTGCGCTCGCGCAGCCGGGGCCGTCGGCGTTCGTGCTCCGGGCCGTCCTCGGGCCGTCCTCGGGCGGCGGCCCGCCGTCGGTGATCGGGTTCCGGCCAAGCTTGCCGCTTCACGCCTTCCACACCGGACACGCACACGATCTCTGCGTAGGGTGATCACCGTCCGCCTCCGGGCACGTCCCGAGCGGGCCGCACCGCCTCCACTCCCACCAGCATCGGAGCGAAACGCCCATGGCCGTCCGTCAGTTGTGCAGGCACCTGATATCCGCCGCCGCCCGCAGGGGGCTCGCCGCCACCCTCGGCGCGCTCGCGCTGCTCGCCGCCCTCGTGGTGGGCGGCACGGCGGCGGGGACCTCCACCGCCTCGGCCGCGAGCTTCGGTTGGGGCGGTCCGGGCACCTGGGCCTGCGGCGGTGCGCCGATCCAGTCCGGCTGGGTCCTCACCCTCTACGACCGCAACGGATGCAGCGGCCGGGGCTCCTGGTACCAGGAGCCGGTCAAGGACGGCATCTGGACCTGCTCCGGATCGCCCGTCGTCTCCGGGTACGTCATCACCGACCACCTCACCACCGGCTGTTCGGGCATCGGCTCGTGGCGCCACAACCTGCCGAAGGACGGCATCTGGACCTGTAGCGGCTCGCCGGTGGTCAACGGCTACGTCCTGACCGACCGCCTCACCAACGGCTGTGGCGGCGCCGGTTCCTGGCGCCACAACCTCGCCCGGGTCGGCCTGTGGACCTGCCCCTACTCGCCCATCCCGGCCGGGTTCCGCGCCTCGACCTACAACGCCGGCGGGTGCAGCGGCCTGGGCGCCTGGGTGCTCGTCAAGGCCTGACCGGACCGCTCACCCGGCGTGCCGGGGTGCGGCCGTCTGCCAGCAGGCCACGGCCAGCAGCAGCACCAGCACCCCGGCCAGCGCCGCCCGCGGGTCGACCCAGAGGTGGAGCAGCCCGCCGGTCAGCGCGCCCAGGAAGAGCGCCAGCACGCTCAGCACCCGCCGCCGGGCCGCCGCACCGGGCGGATCGGCCGCCAGCCCGGCCAGCGTCCGGGTCACCACCGTGGTCGCCAGGTCCGGCACCGCGAGCCGGTGCGCCACGCCGTTCTGCAGCCCCATGCCGAGCGCCAGCGGCACCAGCACCGCGTACCGCCCGCCGTCCAGGGCCAGCCCCGCCAGCGCCACCGCGACCAGGGCCGTCTGCCCCCACAGCACCAGCGCCAGCCGCTGCCCGCCCCACCGCCCGGCCACCGCCGCCCCGGCCAGGAAGCCGGCCAGCGCCGTACCGGACGCGGTCGCCGACAGCTCCCGCACTCCGGCCAGCGCCAGCCCGAGGAACGCCACGTTCCCGGTCATGTTGGCCACGAAGACCTTCCCCAGGTCCAGGAAGCTGACCGCGTCGACCAAACCGCCCGCGAAGGTCAGCACCAGGAGCACCGGCCCCAGCCGCGCCCTCGGGTGCCCCTCCGGAAACATCCACGTCCCCTGCTGCCCTGACATCCCCTCAGTCCACCAGCCGACCGGGCTCCGCCGTCCGACCGACGCGCGCGGCCCCGGTCACACCGTCAGCGGCGGCAGCTCCGCGTCGAGCGCGGGCTCGTGCTCCTCAGTCAGCCGGTACGGGCGCGGCGCCGTCGGGCCCCACCATCCGCCGGGGGGTGGCCGAACCTACGCGCCGGGCAACCGGCCCCGGAGCCGGGGAGCGGTGAGCTCCGCCATCGGGTCCTCGGGGCGGGCGAGCACCTGCTCGGGAGTGAACTCCAGGTCGGCGGGGCGGCGACAGGACTCGACGGCGCTCCAGGGCACCGGAGTGGAGACCGTGGGGCGCTCGCCCGCCCGGAGGGAGTACGGGGCGACGGTGGTCTTGGCGCTGGTGTTCTGCGACCAGTCGACGAAGATCCGGCCCCGGCGCAGCGACTTCTCCATCCGGTCCACCACCAGCCCGGGCGCCGCCGCGCGCAGCTGCCCGGCCAGCTGCCGGGCGTACTCGACGGCCGCCCGCTCCGGGGCCGGGTGCAGCGGCACCAGCAGGTGGAGCCCCTTGGAGCCGGAGGTCTTCGCGAAGGCCGTCAGCCCGTCGGCGGCGAGCAGCCGCCCGGCCGCCAGCGCGACGGCGCAGCACTCCACCACCGTCATCCCGGGCCCGGGGTCGAGGTCGATCACCAGCCGGTCGTGGTGGTCCGGATCGCCCTGCCACTGCGGCACGTGGAGTTCCAGCGCACCGAGGTTGGCCGCCCACACCAGGGTCGGCAGGTCGGCCACCACCACCTGGCCGAACGCGCCCTCCCGGTGCGGGACTTCGAGTGTGGAGAGCCAGCCCGGCGAGCCGCCGGGCACCCGCTTGGCCCAGAACCGCTGTCCCTGGACACCCTCCGGGAAGCGCAGGAAGGAGGCCGGCCGCCCGGCCAGGTGCGGCAGCAACTTCGGTGCCACGGAGGCGTAGTAGTGCACCGCCTCGGCCTTGGTCCACCCGGTCTCCGGGTAGAGCACCTTCTCCAGATGGGTCAACCGCAGCCGCCGCCCGCCGACTTCGGCGTGCACCACCTCCGGCTGCTCAGCCATCCCGGCCCGTCCAGTCGAGCAGCCGGCGCTCCGTCCAGGTGGTGACCACCCGGTCGGCGGTGATCCCGGCGGCGGCGGCCCGGTCGCAGCCGTAGGGCTGCCAGGCCAGCTGCCCGGGGGCGTGCGCGTCGGTGTCGATCGAGAACAGGCAGCCCGCCTCGACCGCCAGCGCGATCAGCCGGGACGGCGGATCGCGGCGTTCGGGGCGGCAGTTGATCTCGACGGCGGTGCCGCTCTCGGCGCAGGCGGCGAAGACCCGCTCGGCGTCGAAGCGCGACTCCGGCCGGGGCTTGGCCCCGATCAGCCGCCCGGTGCAGTGGCCCAGCACGTCCAGCCGGGGGTTGCGGACGGCGGCCAGCAGCCGGCGGGTCATCGGCAGCGGGTCCATCCGCAGCTTGGAGTGCACCGAGCCGACCACCACGTCCAGTCGGTCCAGGAGTTCGTCCTCCTGGTCCAGCGAGCCGTCGTCCAGGATGTCGCACTCGATCCCGGTGAGTAGCCGGAACGGCGCCAGCCGCTCGTTCAACTCGGCCACCACGTCCAGCTGTCGGCGGAGCCGCTCGGCACTGAGGCCGTGCGCGACGGTGAGCCGCGGCGAGTGGTCGGTGAGCACCGCCCACTCGTGGCCCAACTCGATCGCGGCCCGGGCCATGCTCTCGATCGGCACCGTGCCGTCGGACCAGTCGGAGTGCAGGTGGCAGTCCCCGCGCAGCGCCCCGGCCAGCTCGGCCGCCGCCCCCCGTGCCGCCTCCGGGAGGACCACCCTGCGCTCCAGCTCGGCCAGGTAGACCGGCGTGCGCCCGGCCGCCGCCTCGGCGATCACCCGGGCGGAGGTGGTCCCGATGCCGGGCAGCCCGGTGCCCCGGGCGGTCAGCGCGGCCGGGTCCGGGTGCTCCGCGAGGAAGGCCCGGGCCGCCTCGGCCGCCTGCCGGAAGGCGCGCACCCGGTAGGCCTCGCCCTGCTCGACCTCCAGCAGGTAGGCGATCCGCTCCAGTGCCTGCACGGGATCCATGTGGCTGCTGGTGCCCTGCGGGACCTGCGGGGAAACTGGTTCTGCACCTTCTGCACCCACTTGCCCGGTTTCCCCGGACGGGGCGGGGGCAGTCGGTACCCAGGGGGACCGATGCCGAGGAGGCCGTTCCATGCTGCACCCCGACACCCGACCGGCCGAGCAGCACCCGCTCGGCGTCCCGGCGTCCGACCTGGAGACCGGCGTCCTGCTGCGCGAGCTCCAGCAGCTGCACCGCACCCGGCACGAGACCTTCCTCTACGGCTCCGAGGAGGCACTCAACCGCCACACCCTGCGCTCCGGCCAGCTGGAGGCCGAGTACGTCCGGCGCTTCCCCCACCGGCACGTCGCCCCGGGCCGCACCCGCAGCGGCGCCCGCGCCCGCGAGGCGGCCGAGCGGATCGCCGACCACCCGGCCTGACGGCCCGCCCGCACCCACCAGGAGGCACCCTATGGCGATCGCGACCGTGAACCCGGCCACCGGCGAGACGCTGGAGACCTTCGAACCGCTCGGCCGGGACGCGCTCGAACTGGCGCTGGCCCGGGCGGCCGAGGCGGCCGTCCGCCACCGGGCCACCACCTTCGAGGAGCGGGCCGGCCTGCTCCGGCGGGCCGCCGACCTGCTGGACGCCGAACACGACCGGCTCGCGGTCACCGTCACCACCGAGATGGGCAAGCCGCTGGCCCAGGCCCGCGCCGAGGCGGCCAAATGCGCCAAGGCGCTGCGCTGGTACGCCGACCACGGCGCCGCCCTGATCGCCGACGAGCACCCCTCGGACGAGGACGTGGCCGACTCCGGCGCCGCCTCCGCCCTGGTCCGCTACCGCCCGCTCGGGGTGGTGCTCGCGGTGATGCCCTGGAACTTCCCGCTCTGGCAGGTGGTCCGCTTCCTGGCCCCAGGGCTGATGGCGGGCAACGTCGCCCTGCTCAAGCACGCCTCGAACGTACCGCGCACCGCCCTCGCCCTGGCCGACCTGTTCCACCGGGCCGGGGCCGGCCCCGGGGTCTTCCAGACCCTGCTGATCGGCTCGGACCGGGTCGAGCGGGTGATCGGCGATCCCCGGGTGGCGGCGGTGACCCTGACGGGCAGTGAGGGGGCCGGCCGCTCGGTCGGTGCGGCGGCCGGGAAGGCGCTGAAGAAGAGCGTGCTGGAGCTGGGCGGGAGCGATCCGTTCCTGGTACTGCCGAGCGCCGACGTGGAGAAGGCGGCGGCCGTCGCCGTCAAGGCCCGGGTGCAGAACAACGGCCAGTCCTGCATCGCCGCCAAGCGCTTCATCGTGCACGAGCAGGTCTACCCGCGCTTCGCCGCCGCCTTCACCCAGGGCATGCGGGCGCTGCGGGTCGGCGACCCGATGGACCCGGAGACCGACCTCGGACCGCTGGCCACCCGTCAAGGCCGGGACGAGCTGGCCGAGTTGGTCGCCGACGCGCTCCGGCACGGCGCCGTCGCCGAGACCGGCGGCACGGCCGCCGGGGTCCCCGAGCAGGGCTGGTACCACCCGCCGACCGTGCTCACCGGGATCACTCCGGAAATGCAGATCCACACCGCCGAGACCTTCGGACCGGTCGCCACCCTCTACCGGGTGCGCGATCTGACCGAGGCCGTCGAGCTGGCCAACGCGACGCCCTACGGCCTGAGTTCGAACGTCTGGACCGGCGATCCGGACGATCGGGAGTACTGCGTGCGGGAGCTCGCGGCGGGCGGGATCTTCTTCAACGGGATGACCGCCTCGCACCCCGCGCTGCCGTTCGGCGGCATCCGGAACTCCGGCTACGGGCGGGAGTTGGCGGCCCACGGGATGCGGGAGTTCTGCAACATCACCACCGTCTGGCTGGGCCGTCCCTGATCAGGAGACCGCCTTCAGGCGGCGCTTGGGGCCGGCGGCCTTCTCGACCGCCTCCTGCAGCTCGTCCCGGGTCATCGAGGACCGACCCTTGACGTCCAACTCCGAAGCCTTCTCGTAGAGTTGAGCCTTGGTCAGCTCACCGAGGCGGCTCCCGGTCGGCTTCGCGGCCTTGGCGGCCGCCGTGCCGGCCGCCTTCCTCGCGGCACTCTTCGCCTTCTCCTTCGCAGCCACCACCGGACGCTCGGACTCAGGCTCGGACTCGGCCGTCGGCGCCGGGGCCCGGCCGACCGCCGCCATCGAGCGGTTGAGCACCTCCATCAGGTCCACCACGTTGGTGGCCACCACCGGCTCCTCGGAGCGGACCACCTCGCGACCCTCCAGCTTGGCCTCCACCAGCTCCCGCACCCGGGCCTCGTAGTCGTCGTGGTAGTCGTCCGGCCTCCACTCCATCGCGAGCATCCCGATCAACTGCTCCGCCGCCTTCAACTCCCGCTCCTGGAGGGCGAGATCGGCCTCCGGCAGGTTGTCGACCTCGCCGTGCGGATCCCGCACCTCGTCGGCGAAGTGCATGGTGTGCAGGGTCAGGGTGTCCCCCTCGGCGTGCACCGCCGTCAGGTACTCCCGGCCGCGCATGGCGAACTTCGCGATGCCCGCCTTGCCGGTGCGGCCGAGCGCCTCCCGGAGCAGGGCGTAGACCTTGGCGTACTCCTTGCCCTTGGGGCCCAGGTAGTAGGTCTTGTCGAAGAGGATCGGCTCGACCTGGTCCAGCTCCACGAAGCCGAGGATCTCGATCGTCTTGGACCGTCCGGGGGAGATCTCCTCCAGCTCCTGCGGCTCCACCACCACGTACTCCCCCTCGGCCAGCTCGAAGCCCTTCACCACGTCGGCGTAGGGCACCTCCTCGCCGGTGCGCTCGTTCACCCGCTGGTTGCGCACCCGGTCGGAGGTGCCGCGCTGAAGCTGGCGGAACCGCACGCTGTGGTCCTCGGTGGCGGAGTACAGCGCCACCGGCACGGTCACCAGCCCGAAGCTCAACGTCCCCGACCACATCGCCCTGGCCATCCGGGCCTCCTCACACGGTGCCGTCCCCCGCCCCTCCAGCGTCGCCCACCCGGGCGTGCGCGGCCAGCACGTCGAGGAAGGCCGTGACGATCCGGTCCGGCCCGGGGCGGACGTAGCCCGCCACGGTGCGGCGGACCGGCGGATCGGGGCGCAGCACCCGGCCCGCGAAGCCGGGCGGCAGCACGTTCCCCGGCACCAGCGCCGGACCGAGGCCGGCGGCGGCGAGCAGCGGGGCGGCGGCGGTCTGCTCGGTGCGCACCGCCGCCTCCGGGCGGAATCCGGCCGCCGCGCAGGCTGCCTCCAGCACCTCGGCGAGCCCGTTGCCGGGGACGTAGTGCACCCACTCCCGAGCGGCCAGCGCGGCCAGCGCGATCCGGCCGCCGGGCGCCTCCACCGGATCGTCGGCGGCCAGCACCACGACGAACTCCTCCTGCCCCAACTCCCGCACCGGACCGGCCCATTCACCGGGCAGCGGCCCGATCGCCAGATCCGCCCGACCCTCCGTCATGGCCGCGGTCAGCGCCTCGGTGTGCGGGTACTCGCGCAGCCGCAGCCGCACCTGCGGGTGCCGGGCCCGCCAGGCTTGCAGCACCGGCGGCAGCACGCCGAGCGCGATCGAGTGCACCACCGCGAGCTGGAGCTCCCCGCCGTCCAGTCCGGCGGCCCGCCGGGCGGCGGCCCGGGCCCGCTCCGCCCCGGCCAGCGCGGCCCGCGCGTGCGGCTCTACCTCCCGGCCCATCGGGGTCAGCCGCACCGCGCGGGGCAGCCGCTCCAGCAGCGGCCCGCCGCACTCCCGCTCCAGCGCCCGGACCTGGTGCGAGAGCGCGGGTTGGGAGACGTGCAGCAGCTCGGCCGCCCGGGTGAAGGAGCCGGTCTCCACCACGGTGACCAGGTACTCGTACTGACGGAGCGTAGCCATGCACGGAGTCTATGGCAGTGGGAGGAACCATGTCTTGGACAGATGGTGCGGTGCCGACGGAGGCTCGGAGCGAGAGATCCACTTCCCCCTGAGGAGCCACCCCGATGAGCAAGGACACCCCGGACGCCCTGGACGGCCGCCGCCTGATCGTGGTCGGCGCGGGCTCGGGCATCGGCCGCGAGCTGGCCCGGACGGCCTCGGCCGCCGGAGCCGAGCTGGTGCTGGCCGGGCCGGACCCGGCCCGCCTCGCCGAGACCGCCGCCGGACTGCCCGGCCCGACCCTGATCCAGCCGGTCGACCTGGCCGACGAGGCCTCGATCGCCGCCCTGGCCGAGCGGGTCGGCCGCTTCGACCACCTGGTCTCGACCGCCGCGATGCCCGCGAACGGACCGCTGAAGGACCTCCGACTGGCGGACGTGCAGCGGGCGTTCTCGGCGAAGGTGTTCGGCCCGCTGCTGCTCGCCAAGCACCTGGCGGGGCAGCTCGGGCCCGGCGGCTCGTTCACCTTCTTCTCCGGCGTGGCCGCCTGGCGCCCCGCCCCCGAGCGGGTGGTGATGGCCACCAGCAACGGCGCCCTGGCCTTCCTCACCGAGGCCCTCGCGGTCGAGCTGGCACCCGTCCGGGTCAACGCAGTCTCCCCGGGCATCGTCGACTCCGGCGCCTGGGACGGCCTGGCCGACCGCAAGGCCGCCTTCCTGGCGGGCGTGGCCGCGAAGAACCCGGCCCGCCGGGTCGGCACCCCCGCCGACCTGGTCCAGGCGGTGCTGTACGCGATCACCAACCCGTACGTCACCGGCACCGTCCTCCACGTCGACGGCGGCGGACGCCTGGCCTGACCCGCACGCCACCCCCGGCGGGGTCCGGGCACCCAGCACGCCCGGACCCCGCCACGGACAGCGCCACCCCGACCACCCCGACCACCTCGACCGCGCACCGAACCCCGCAGCGGCAGCACCGCCCCGGCCGTCGCGCCGTCGGAGCCCCCGCGTCCCACCTCGCCGCCCCGCAGGGGCCGTGCACCCTGGAAGGGTGACGCTGCTCCACTTCTCGCCGATGCTGGCCGTCTCCAGCGAGCGCCGTGAGTTCGGCCCCGGCTGGCTGCTGGAGCGCAAGCTCGACGGCATCCGCGCGCTCGCCTACCGGGACGGCCCGACCGTCCGCATCGAATCCCGCACGGGCAAGCAACTGACGCAGGGATTCCCCGAGTTGACGGCAGCCCTGACCGCCCAGCCAGTGCAGCGCTTTGTCCTGGACGGCGAGATCGTCGCCCTCGACCGGGGCGTCACCAGCTTCGAACTGCTCCAGCACCGGATGCAGCTGCGCGACCCGCAGCGCGCCCTGGCCAGCGGCGTACCGGTCACCTACTACGTCTTCGACCTCCTCCAACTGGAGGAGTACGACACCACCCGCGTCCCCCTCAGCGAACGCAAGCAGGTCCTGCGCCAAGCCCTCCGCTACGAGGACCCGCTCCGCTACACCGAGCACCGGCAGGCCGGCGGCCCCGCCCCGCTGGCGGAGGCCTGCGCGAAGGGCTGGGAGGGCCTGATCGCCAAGCGTGCGGACGGCGGCTACCAGCAGCGGCGCTCCTCCGACTGGCTGAAGCTCAAGTGCGTCACCGCCCAGGAGTTGGTGATCGGCGGCTTCACCGACCCGGGCGGCTCCCGGGCCGGCTTCGGTGCCCTCCTGCTCGGCCACTACGAGGGCGACCGGCTGCGCTACGCGGGCAAGGTCGGCACCGGCTTCTCCACCGCCGTGCTGCTCGCCCTGCGCACCCGGCTGGACGCACTGGCCCGGCCGGACACCCCGTTCGCCGATCCGGTGCCGGAGCGCGCGCCGCACTGGGTGGCGCCGGTCCTGGTCGCCCAGTGCGCCTTCGCCGGCTGGACCAGGGAGGGCCGGCTGCGCCATCCGCGCTTCCTGGGACTGCGGGACGACAAGGCGGCACACCAGGTCTTCCGTGAGGACGACGGGACTTGACAGAGCATCAGGCAAGTCCGGGCTCGTTGTTCAAATTGGAAATGTCAGGTACGGTCACCCGAGTGGTTCAAATTCGAACCGCACCTCCCTGCCCGTCCCCCGTCCTGGCCGCCCGAGACCGGAGATCCGCCGCTCATGACGACCACCTCCCCCACGCCTCCGCGTACCGCCCCGCTCCCCGCCTACGACCTCGGCCTGCTGGTGCTGCGCCTGGTCCTCGGCCTGACCATGGCCGGCCACGGCCTGCAGAAGCTGTTCGGCTGGTTCGGCGGCAGCGGCCTCGACGCCACCTCGCAGTTCTTCGCCTCCGTCGGGTACCCCGCCCCGGACGCGATGGCCGTGGTGGCCGCCCTGACCGAGACCTTCGGCGGCCTCGGCGTGGCCCTGGGCCTGCTCACCCCGCTGGCCGGCGCCGCCGTGGTCGGCACCATGCTCAACGCGCTCGCCGTCACCTGGACGGGCTCGTTCTTCTCCCCCGACGGCCCGGAGTACGTGATCATGCTGATCGCGGCCTTCACCGCCCTCACCCTGACCGGCCCCGGCCGCTACTCGGCGGACTCCTTCGTGCCCGTCCTGAACCGCCACCGGCTGGTCTACGGCCTCGCCGCGCTGGCCCTCGCGCTGGTCACGGCCGGTGTCGTCCTGCTGGTCCGGGACTGACCGCGCGACACTGGAAGCATGAGCCGTGACATCTTCCACCCGCCGGTCGTGGTCCGGGCCCCCGCCAAGGGAGCCCGCCACTACCGGCGGGTGGAGATCTACGGGCGCCCGGTGGGCCGGGCCGAGAGCGAGGCCGACGTGGCCGAGTTCATCCGCCGCGCCGGGGTCGAGGACCCGGACCTGGACGACCCCGAGTTGGTGGAGTGGCTGGGCGGCGGACGCGAGGTGTGGTCACCCGAGGCGTAGCCCTGCGGTTGTGGGACGGCGCGGTCGGTGTTCGAGTGGGTATCGGCCGTCGCGGGCCGACCGCCGGCCGAGAGGTACGCGCGTACCGCTAGGAGGCCCCACCCCATGTCCGAAGCACACGTCCCGTACACCACCAACAACGCCGGTGTCCCGGTCGAGAGCGACTCGGATTCGCTGACCGCCGGGCCGGTCGGCCCGATCCTGCTGCACGACCACTACCTGATCGAGAAGATGGCCCAGTTCAACCGCGAACGGGTGCCGGAGCGGGTGGTGCACGCCAAGGGCGGCGGGGCGTACGGATTCTTCCAGGTCACCAACGACGTCAGCCAGTTCACCAAGGCCGATCTGTTCCAGCCCGGCAAGAAGACCGAGCTACTGATCCGCTTCTCCACGGTGGCCGGCGAACTCGGCACCCCGGACAGCTGGCGCGACCCGCGCGGCTTCGCGGTGAAGTTCTACACCGAGCAGGGCAACTACGACCTGGTCGGCAACAACACGCCGGTCTTCTTCGTCCGGGACCCGATCAAGTTCCAGGACTTCATCCGCTCGCAGAAGCGCCGTCCCGACACCCACCTGCGCGACAACGACATGCAGTGGGACTTCTGGACGCTCTCCCCGGAGTCCGCCCACCAGGTCACCTGGCTGATGGGCGACCGGGGCATCCCGAAGAACTGGCGCCACATGGACGGCTTCGGCTCGCACACCTACCAGTGGGTCAACGCGGGCGGCGAGCGGTTCTGGGTGAAGTACCACTTCAAGACCGACCAGGGCATCGAGTTCCTCACCCAGGCGGACGCGGACCAGCTGGCCGGGCAGGACCCGGACGCCCACCTGCGCGACCTGTACGACTCGGTGAAGGCGGGCGACCACCCGACCTGGACGCTCTCGGTCCAGGTGATGCCGTTCGACGACGCCTGGGACTACCGGTTCAACCCCTTCGACCTCACCAAGGTCTGGCCGCACGCCGACTACCCGCTGATCGAGGTCGGCCGGATGACCCTCAACCGGAACCCCGACAACTACCACGTCCACATCGAGCAGGCCGGCTTCGAGCCGTCCAACCTGGTGCCCGGCATCGGCGTCTCGCCGGACAAGATGCTGCTCGGCCGGATCTTCTCCTACGCCGACGCCCACCGGTACCGGATCGGCCCCAACTACGCCCAGCTGCCGCCGAACCGGCCGCACGTCCCGGTGCACTCCTACGCCAAGGACGGGCCGATGCGCTTCGAGGCGTCCCGGGCCGAGGTGCCCTACGCCCCGAACTCCTACGGCGGGCCCGCCGCCCAGCCCGAGCTCTGGGGCTCCCCGCTGGGCTGGGACGTGGCCGGCCGGATGGTCCGCGAGGCCTACCCGCTGCACCGCGAGGACGACGACTGGGGCCAGGCCGGCACCCTGGTCCGCCAGGTGCTCGACGACGCCGCCCGGGACCGCCTGGTCTCCAACGTCAGCGGCCACCTGCTGAACGGCGTCTCCGCCCCCGTGCTGGCCCGCGCCCTGGACTACTGGCGCAACGTCGACAAGGCCCTCGGCGACCGGATCGCCACCAAGGTCAACGGCGGATAGCAGCCGCCCCCGCACGGACGGCCGCCCCGGGACACCCTCCCGGGGCGGCCGTCCGCCCGTCCGCCGCACGGCGGGGTCGTGCCGGGCGGCCGGGGCCACCCGGCAGGCCGGGGATGATGAGGCCGGGCAAGCACCGCCGGCCCGACCGCACCCGACCCTGACCCCGAACCGGAGTTCACCGTGCCGAAGCGCGTCCGCGCCGTCCTGGTCACCCCGAACGACACCCTGCTGCTGATGAAGCGGGTGCGCCCCGACCGGCCCGTGTACTGGGTGGTGGTCGGGGGCAAGATCGAGCCGACCGACACCGACCCGGAGGCCGCGCTGCGGCGGGAGGTCCGCGAGGAGGTCGGCGGCGAGGCCCGGATCGTCCGGGTGCTGCACACCCACCGGACCGAGACCGACCACGAGACCTTCTACCTGGCCGACATCGAGCGGTGGGACCTCGCCGCCCGCACCGGCCCCGAGTTCGGCGAGGAGGGCCGGGGCGAGTACCTCCTGGAGGAGATCCCGCTGACCACCGCCGCACTCGACGCCGTCAACCTGCTCCCCCCGGAGTTCGCCGCCGTCCTGCGCGAGGCCGTCGAACGCGGCACGCTGCCGGCCGGGCGGTAGCCGACACGCGGGGCGTTGACAGCGGCAGACCTCGGGGCAATGCTAAGCAAGCGCTTAGTCACCCACCCGTGAGGACTGCCCCATGAGCGATGACTTCCCCGATCCGCCCGGTCTCGACCTCGCCCGGCTGCGGGCCCACCTCGACGCCGAGCGCCCCGGGCTGGTGCGCGGGCCGCTGCGGGCCGAGCTGATCGAGGGGGGTCGGTCGAACCTCACCTACCGGGTGGGGGACGGCAGTTCGACCTGGGTGCTGCGACGGCCACCGCTCGGGCACGTGCTGGCGACGGCCCACGACATGGGCCGGGAGTACCGGGTGATGACGGCACTGGCGCCGACCGCCGTGCCGGTGCCCGGGACGCTGCTGCTGGTCGAGGACCCGGAGGTGCTGGGGGCGCCCTGGTACCTGATGGAGCACGTGGCCGGGGTGCCGCACCGGGACGCCGCCGTGCTGGCCGCCTTCGGGGAGGGCCGGGTGCACGCCCTCGGGCTGCACCTGGCCGACACCCTGGTGGCGCTGCACGCGGTGGATCCGGCGGCCGTGGGCCTGGCGGACTTCGGGCGGCCGGACGGCTTCCTGGAGCGTCAGCTCCGGCGCTGGGAGCGACAGTTGGAGGCGTCCCGGAGCCGCGAGGTGCCGGGCGTCGCCGAGCTGCGCGGCGGACTGGCCGAGACCCTGCCCGTCTCCCCCGCCCCCGCCCTGGTGCACGGCGACTACCGGCTGGACAACGTGCTGGTCGGCCCGGACGACCGGATCACCGCCGTGCTGGACTGGGAGATGTCCACCCTCGGCGATCCGCTCACCGACCTCGGGCTGCTGGTGATGTACACCGAGTTGGCCCGCCAGTGGGACGGCATCCTGCCCGGCGCCTCGATCGCCCCCGGCTTCCCCACCGCCGCCGAGCTGGTCGCCCGGTACGCGGCCGGCTCGGGCCGGGACGTCTCGACGCTGGGCTGGTACGTGGGCTTCGCCTCGTTCAAGCTCGCCGTCGTGCTGGAGGGCATCCACTTCCGACACTCGCAGGGCCGCACGGTCGGCGCCGGCTTCGACCGGGTCGGCGAACTCGTGCCGCTGTTCGTGCAGTTCGGCCTCACCGCACTCAAGGAGCGCTGACCGTGGACTTCTCCTACGACGACCGCACCGAGGAGCTGCGCGAGCGGCTGACCGCCTTCCTGGCCGAGGCGGTGTACCCGGCCGAGCCGGTGCTGGCCGCCCAACTCGCCGACCCGGCACGGCCGGAGTGGACCGTACCGGCGGTGATCCGCGAGCTCCAGGGCGAGGCGCGGGCGCGCGGGCTGTGGAACCTCTTCCTGCCCGGGGAGCACGGCGCCGGGCTGACCAACCTCCAGTACGCCCCGCTGGCCGAGCTGACGGGCCGTTCGATCCTGCTGGCCCCCGCAGCGCTCAACTGCGCCGCACCGGACACCGGGAACATGGAGCTGCTCGCCCAGTTCGGCGACGAGGCCCAGCGCAAGCAGTGGCTGGAGCCGCTGCTGAACGCCGAGATCCGCTCCGCCTTCGCGATGACCGAGCCCGAGGTGGCCTCCTCGGACGCCACCAACATCACCACCCGGATCGAGCGCAGCGGGGACCAGTACGTGGTCAACGGCCGCAAGTGGTACATCACCGGGGCGATGAACCCGGACTGCAAGGTCTTCATCGTGATGGGCAAGACCGCCCCGGGGGCCGACCCGCACCGCCAGCAGAGCATGATCCTGGTGCCCCGGGACACCCCCGGGGTGACCGTCCGCCGGGGCATGACGGTCTTCGGCTACCGGGACGAGGACCACGGCGGGCACGCCGAGATCACCTTCGAGGACGTCCGCGTCCCGGCGGCGAACCTGATCGGCGAGGAGGGGGCCGGCTTCGCCATCGCGCAGGCCCGGCTCGGGCCGGGACGGATCCACCACTGCATGCGGGCGGTCGGGATCGCCGAACGGGCGCTGGAGCTGATGTGCCGTCGGGTGACCGAGCGGGTCGCCTTCGGCAAGCCGCTGGCCGCGCAGGGCGTGGTCCAGGAGTGGATCGCCGAGTCCCGGGTGCGGATCGAGCAGGCCCGGCTGCTGGTCCTGAAGACCGCCTGGCTGATGGACACGGTCGGGAACCGGGGCGCGCACACCGAGATCCAGGCGATCAAGATCGCGGTGCCGGCGATGACCGAGTGGGTGCTCGACAAGGCCGTCCAGGCGCACGGCGCGGCCGGGGTCAGCCAGGACACCCCGCTGGCCCAACTCTGGGCGGGGAACCGGACCCTGCGGCTGGCCGACGGCCCGGACGAGGTGCACCGGCGGTCGCTGGCCCGCCGCGAGCTGCGCCGCCACCAGGAGGGCTGACCGGATGGCAGGGACCACCGACCTCCGAGCGCTGACCAGGGCCTTCCTGGCCGCGCACGACCCGGCCGGCACCGACCCGGCCGACTTCCTGCGGGCCCGCTTCGACGCCGGGCTGGCCTGGGTGCACTTCCCGCCCGGCCTCGGCGGCCTCGGCGCGGCCCGCTCCGAACAAACCGTGGTGGACGAGGAGTTGGCCGCCGCCGGAGCGCCGGACAACGACCCCCGGCGGATCGGCATCGGGCTCGGGATGGCCGCCCCGACCATCCTGCGGCACGGCACCGACGAGCAGCGCCGCCGCTTCCTCCGGCCGCTGTGGACCGGGGAGGAGGTCTGGTGCCAGCTGTTCAGCGAGCCCGGCGCCGGCTCCGACCTCGCCGCGCTCGCCACCCGGGCGGTCCGCGACGGCGACGACTGGGTGGTGGACGGCCAGAAGGTGTGGACCTCGATCGCGCACGCCGCGCGCTGGGCCATCCTGCTCGCCCGCACCGACCCCGGCCTGCCCAAGCACCAGGGCATCAGCTACTTCGTCTGCGACATGACCGACCCCGGGGTGGAGGTCCGGCCGCTGCGCCAGATCACCGGGGAGGCCGAGTTCAACGAGGTCTTCCTGACCGGCGTGCGCATCCCCGACGCGCACCGGATCGGCGCGGTCGGCGAGGGCTGGCGGATCGCGCAGACCACGCTCAACAACGAGCGGGTGGCGATCGGCGGCCAGGCCACGCCACGCGAGGGCGGCATGATCGGGGTGCTCGCCGAGGCCTGGCGCGAGCGGCCCGAGCTGCGCACCCACGAGCTGCACCAGCGGCTGCTGAAGGGCTGGGTGGACGCCGAGGTGCTGCGGCTGACCGGTGAGCGGCTGCGCCAGCAGCTGGCGGTCGGCCAGCCCGGCCCGGAGGGGGCGGCGATGAAGCTGGCCTTCGCCCGGCTGGCCCAGGAACTCAGCGGCCTGGACGTGGAGTTGCGCGGCGAGGAGGGCCTCGGCTACCAGGACTGGACGATGACGCGCCCCGAGGTGGTCGACTTCACCGGCCGCGACGCCGGATACCGCTACCTGCGCGCCAAGGGGAACTCGATCGAGGGCGGCTCCTCCGAGATCCTGCGCAACGTGATCGCCGAGCGGGTGCTCGGCCTGCCGGCCGAGCCGCGCACCGACAAGGACCTGCCGTGGAAGGAGCTGCGCCGGTGAGCGACCTGCTGTACTCGGAGCTGGAGGAGGAACTCCGCTCCACCGTCCGGGACTTCCTGACCGACCACTGCCCGCCCTCGGCGGTGCTGGAGCGCTGCGAGGGCCCCGAGCCGTACGATCCGCAGCTCTGGCGCGGGCTGGCCGGCGGGCTCGGGGTGGCCGGGCTCCAGGTGCCGGAGGAGCTGGGCGGGGCCGGTGCCTCACTGCGCGAAGTGGCGGTGGTACTGGAGGAGTTGGGCCGCTCGGTGGCTCCGGCGCCGTACTTCGGCAGCTCGGTGCTGGCGGCGACGGCGCTGCTGGCCGCCGGGGAGCGCGAGCTGCTGCCGCAGCTGGCCGCCGGGGAGCGGACGGTGGCACTGGCCGTGCCGTTCTCCACCGCGCCCGCCGCACCGCTGCCGGAGCTCGCGGCCGGGGCCCGGCTGTCCGGCCGGATCACCTCGGTGGCGGACGCCCGGACCGCCGACGTCCTGCTGGTCCCGGCGGGCGGCGCGCTCTGGGCGGTCGAGCGCGGCGAGGCCGCCGTACGTCCCCGGACCTCGCTCGACCTGACCCGGCCGCTGGCCGACGTGGAGCTGGACGGCGCGGCGGCCCGCAAGGTGGCGGACGGTCAGGAGCCGCTCCGGCAGGCGCTGCTGACCGGTGCCGGGCTGCTGGCCTCCGAGCAGCTGGGCATCGCCGAGTGGTGCCTGGCCACGACGGTGGCCTACCTGAAGGAGCGTCACCAGTTCGGCCGCCCGGTCGGCTCCTTCCAGGCGCTCAAGCACCGGCTGGCCGACCTCTGGCTGGAGGTGGTCGGCGGCCGGGCCGCCGCCCGGTACGCGGCCGACGCGCTGGCCGCCGGCAGCCCGGACGCACCGGTGGCGGTGGCCGTCGCCCAGGCGCACTGCGGGACGCTGGCGGTCCGGGCCGCCGAGGAGTGCGTGCAGCTGCACGGCGGCATCGGGATGACCTGGGAGCACCCGGCCCACCTCTACCTCAAGCGGGCGAAGGCCGACCAACTCGCCCTCGGCACCCCGGGGTTCCATCGGAGCACGCTGGCAGAGCTGGTCGACCTGGCCGCACCGTAGGCCCCTGTGGGGTGGGCGTCGTCGGAGGACGCCCACCCCCACGGCTGCGGTCGAGGAGGGTCCCGGAGCCGGGTGTCAGTCGATCGCGTGCAGCACGTCGCGCAGGTCGACGTACTTGAAGCCGGTGGCCTCCCGGTCGCCGTCACCCGGGGTCTCCCGGCCGTCCTGGACGACCATCAGGCCCTTCGGGTAGCGGCGGCCGAGCGGGGCGTTCAGCACCGCCGCGCCGTCGCAGACCTCGGAGCCGTCCAGGGTGGCGGAGGCACCGGTGATCCGGAAGCCGCCCTCGTACCCGTTGCCCTCGGAGCGCTCGCGGTCGTAGGCGACGAAGGTGTCGTCGCCCTGGCTGGAGGCCAGCAGGTAGCCCTCGCCGTGGCCCTGGTCGAGGATGGTCAGGCCCTCCACGTCGGCGGTCAGGTGCTTGCCGCCGTAGCCCGGGTCGGCGCCCGGGGTGCACTCCTCGGTCTCCTCGTCGTACGTGGCCGGCACGCCGTACTCGCGGACCTTGTCCAGCAGCTTCGGAGTGCCGGTGAGGTCGGCCGGGATGCGCCAGATGCCGACGTCCTCCTGGCCCGCGTAGAGGGTGCCGTTCTCCGGGTCCACCACCATGCCCTCGACCTGCGGGAGCTCGCCCGGCTCGGCGCACGGGGACCAGGTGGCGCCGTTCGGCAGCCGGAAGGCGGACGGCAGGTCGACGGTGCGGACCTGACGGTAGGTCACGGTGCCGGCCGGGGTGGCGGTCAGCTCCAGCAGGGCGATCCGGGTGCGGTGGCGCTGGCTGGCCAGGGCGTAGCTGCGGCCGGTGCGCCGGTCGGTCCAGGTGGCCAGGCCGTAGGCGGTGGCCTGGTCGTTGATCTCCGCCTGGTCGGCCGAGAACACCGGGCGCACCCCGGGGTCGGTCACGTCGGTGAGCGGACCGCCGGGCCGGCTCGGGTCGATCCGGTAGACCCGCAGCCGGTCGTTGCCCCGGTCGGTGACCACCGCGAGGTCGGCCTTGGCGCCGCCGAGCCGGACGCCCTTGAGCAGGTCCACGTTGTTGAACCGGCCGGGCGCGTCCTCGGAGCCCGGACCGGCCGGGGCGGCCAGCGCCTGCACCTGGCGGGCCTCCAGGTCGTAGACCCGCAGCCCGCCCTCCTTCGCGGTGGCGATCACCAGGCTGCGCCCCGGGTCGGCGTCGTTGCGCCAGATCGCCGGGTCGTCGGCGTTGGCGTTCCCACCGGCCTCGTCGTCGTACAGCGGAGCGGTCTCCGCCTTCGGGTGCACCTCGGGGAGCCGCGAGGCGGCCCCGGCGGGGAACGGGACGGAGACGGCGAGGAGGGAGCCCAGCACGAGGGAAGCGGCCCGCACGGCCTGACGGTTGGTCATGGGCCGCCACCCTGACGGCCCGGTGCGGCCGGCGGGCGAGCAGCAGCCGACGCGGCGGTGAAGCCTCGGCGCCCTTCCGGCACGCCCCGGAGGATCGCCCGGTGTCACCCGGCTGCGGCATGATGCCCCGCATGGACACAGAGACCCACGACCCCGCCGACCTGACCGCGCTGCGCGAGCTCTTCGCCGACCGCCCGGGCGCGGTCCCGCCGATCGGCTGGGCAGCGGTCCGGGTCTTCGAGGCGGAGCAGGGCATCGTGCTCCCGGAGCCGTACCGCACCTTCGTGGCCGAGGTCTGCGACGGCCTGCCGGACGGGCCGCCGCACTACGGCCTGCTGCCGCTCACGCAGACCCCGTCGGACTGGGGTGCGGGCCGCCCGGAGCGGCTGCTCGCCGAGCCCTTCCCGCTCACCACGACGTGGATCTGGGAGGACGACGAGGAGGTGGCGTCCGAGGAGGCGTACGAGGCCCGGGTGGGGCCCGTCTTCAACCACGGCTCGCTGCTGCTCGGCACCGACGGCTGCGGCATGTACTGGCACCTGGTCGTCACCGGCCCGCAGCGCGGCCACGTCTGGCTGGTCACCGAGAGCGGCGCCCTGCCGTTCGGTGACGCCACGGCCGACCACCCGCTCCCCGGCGCCCCCGGCTTCGCGGGCTGGGCGGCCCACTGGGCCGGGGGCGGGGAGTGGTTCACCGATCAGTAGCCGCTCGGTCGTCGGTGTCCACAGCGTCGTCGGTGTGCAGGGCGTCTACGGCGTCTACGGCGTCTACGGCAGGATCGCGATCCGGCCGGTGGTGGTGCCGTCGGCCACCCGCTGGACGGCGTCGGCGGCCCCGGCCAGCGGGAGGCGTTCGCTGATCAGCGGGCGGACCACGGACTTGGCGGCCAGCTCGGTGAGTTCGGTGTGGGCCGCGTGCACGGCCGCGGGGTCCTTGGTCGCGTAGAGGCCCCAGTGCAGGCCGAGCACCGAGTAGTTCTTCACCAGTGCGTGGTTGAGGGCGGCGCTCGGGATGGTGCCGCTCGCGAAGCCGACCACCACGATCCGGCCCTCGAAGGCGATGCAGCGGGTGGAGCCGGTGTAGGCGTCACCGCCGACCGGGTCGAAGACCACGTCCGCGCCCCGGCCGCCGGTCGCCTCCTTGACCGCCCCGACGAAGTCCTCCGCCTGGCGGTCGATCACCAGGTCGGCGCCCAACTTCCGTGCCACCACTGCCTTCTCCGGCCCACCGACCACCGCGATGACGGTCGCCCCGGCCGCCTTGCCGAGCTGGACGGCGGCGCTGCCGACACCCCCGGCGGCGGCGTGCACCAGCAGCGTCTCCCCGGCCCGCAGCGCGGCCCGGCGGTGCAGCGCGAACCACGCGGTCTGGTAGGCGATGTGCAGCCCGGCGGCCTCGGCGTCGTCCAGGGCCGGCGGGGCGGCGAACGCGCCCCGGGCGTCCATCAGGGCGTACTCGGCGAACGCCCCGGCGGGCAGCAGCGGGGTGCCGATCACCCGCTCACCGGCCCGCTCACCGCCGACCACCTCGCCGCACAGCTCCACGCCCGGGGTGAACGGCAGCGGCGGGCGCACCTGGTAGTGGCCCCGGACCATCAGCGCGTCCGGGAAGTTGACCACCGCCGCCCGCGTCCGGACGAGCAACTGTCCCTCGCCGGGCTCCGGTTGCTCCACCTCGGCGAGCCGCATCACCGCAGCGGGCTCGCCGAGCCCGTCGACCTGCCACGCCCGCATCGTGCTCACGTGTCCTCCTCCAGCCGCTGCTGCATCCGGTTCATCGTGCTCAGCCAGCGGTCCGGGTCACCGGCCCGGGCCGCGTAGTAGCGGGCCACCTCGGGGTGCGGCAGGATCAGGAAGCGCTCCTCGGCGATCCCCCGCATCACCTCGGCCGCCACCGCCTCCGGCTCCAACGCGCCCTCGGCCAGCAGCAGTTCACCGGCCCGCCCGGTCTCCGCCAGCATCCTGGTCCGCACCCCCTGCGGGCAGACCGCGTGCACCCGCACGCCCCGGTGCCGGTAGGTCGCGGACAGCCACTCGGCGAAGGCCAGGGCTCCGTGCTTGCTGACGGCGTACGGGGCCGAGCCGAGGCTGGTGAGCAGCCCGGCCGCCGAGACGGTGGCGACGAAGCGGCCGGCGCCGCGCTCCAGCCAGTCGGGGAGCAGGAGTTCAGCGGCCCGGACGTGCGCCAGCACGTTGACCTGCCAGGCGCTCTCCCAGGCCGCCGGGCCGGCGTCGGCGCCACCGGCCGGGGCGACGCCCGCGTTGGCGCAGTAGACGTCGATGTGGCCGAGCTCCTTGCGGGCAGCCGCGATCAGCTCCTCGGGACGGGCCGCGTCGCCCACCACGGCGACCCCGCCGATCCGCTCCGCGACCGCCGAAGCAGCCTGTGCGTCAAGGTCGTTGACCACCACCCGGGCACCGCCCGCCGCCGCGAACGCCTCGGCCAGCGCGGCCCCGATGCCGTGCCCGGCACCGGTGACCACCACGCCGAGCCGGCGGGTCACAGGCCGCCGCCGAGGGTGATGCCGCCGTCCACCACCAGGGTCTGCCCGGTGACCCAGCCGGCGTCCTCGGAGAGCAGGAAGGCGACCGCGCCGGCCACGTCCTGCGGCACACCGAGCCGCTTCAGCGGGTAGGCGGCGGCCACCTCCTCCTCGCGGCCCTCGTAGAGCGCCTCGGCGAAGCGGGTCTTGACCACCGCGGGGGCGACGGCGTTCACCCGGATCGACGGGCCGAGCTCGGCGGCCAGTTCGGTGGTGAGCCGGATCAGGGCGGCCTTGGAGACGCCGTACATCCCGATGCCGAGCGAGGCCCGGATGCCGGCGATCGAGGCGACGTTGACGATCGAGCCGCCGTGCTCGCCCATCCAGGCGTCCCGGGCCAGCCGGGTCCAGGCCAGCGGGGCGAGCACGTTGACCCCGAGGATCTTGGCGGCGGCGGCCTGGTCGACGTCCAGCAGGGAGCCGAAGACCGGGTTGATGCCGGTGTTGTTGACCAGGTGGTCGAGACGGCCGAACTGCTCGACGGTCCGCGCCACCGTCTCCGCCTGGTGGTCCGGGTCGTCGGCCTTGCCCGCGACCGCGATCGCGTGGTCGGGGCCGCCCAGCTCGCGGACCGCCTCGGCCAGCGGCTCGGGATTGCGGGCAGTGAGGCAGACCCTGGCCCCGCGCTCGACCAGCTCGCGGGCGATGCCGAGGCCGATGCCCCGACTGGCTCCGGTGACCACGGCCACCCGGTCCTTGAACGACGACGCCATGGCCGATTCCTCTCCAGTGCTCCAGATGACAAGGGCGCGGGCACGTGACTAAGCGCTTGCTTAGCATGTTGGCGACCGGTCACACTGTCAACCACTCCGACCCCGGGGCGGACCGCACCCGTCTGCGAGGATGACGACCATGAACGACCACGCGACCGCCGAACTCTGGCCCACCGGCGCCCCGGGCGAGCGGACCGAGGCCGCCCGCCGGCTGCTGCTCGCGGCGGTCGAGTCCTTCGCCCGGCGCGGCTACCACGCCACCACCACCCGGGACATCGCCACCGCCGCCGGGATGAGCCCGGCCGCGCTCTACATCCACTACCCGTCCAAGTCGGCCCTGCTCTCCGAGATCAGCCGCACCGGCCACCAGGCCACCCTGGACCTGGTGGAACGCGCAGCCGCCGAGGGCGCCGGGCCGGTGGAGCAGATGCGGCAGCTGGTCGAGGACTTCACCCGCTGGCACGCCCGGGGCCACACGGTCGGACGGATCGTCAACCACGAGCTGCACGCGCTGCCGGAGGACGAGTTCGCGGTGGTCGCCGAGCTGCGGCGGCGGATTGAGGAGACGGTGCGGCGGATCATCGAGGCCGGGGTGGCGGAGGGCTCCTTCCAGGTCCCGGACGTCCGGACCGCCGCCCGCGCGGTGACCTCGCTCGGCATCGACGTCTCGCGCTGGTACAGCGAGCGGAGCAGCGAGAGCCCGGAGGAGCTGGGCCGCCGCTACGGCGTCCTGGTCCTGCGGATGCTCGGCGCGACGGTCTGACGATCCGTCGGCCGGCCTCCCGTCAGCACCCGCCCGGCGGACGGCGGACGGGGCCCGCCGCCGCGGTCACGTCGGCACACGGACCGGCACGTCGGCCCCGACGTCCTGCGGAACCGCGACGTTCCGCCCCTGCTTCGCCGAGGGGCGACGGTGAAGCCCTGCTCGAAGCGGACGACCCGACCCCGGCACCGGCGCACGGGGCGCAGGTCATCCGCCCGCCGCCCATGACACGCGGGGTCCGGCAGGTCTCCTGGTCGACGGTGCCGACCCGTCCGGTGCTCAGCACGCCCGCGAGGCGATGCGCGGCGACCCCGTCCCGCCGCTCGGCGCCCTTGCCCACCCCGGACCCGGCCGTCGGCAGGAGCCGGGCGAGTGCCGCGCAGTCGTCGGCCCCGTCGTCATCCGCCCCCGTGAAGCGATGCGGAGGACGTGCGGTCATCACCCACCACTCGAACCACCATCCGGGCGGTCCCCCGCCGCCGCGTCGGCGATCTGACATCCCCTCGGACGCGATCCTTCCGCCCATCCATGACTTAGGTTAGGCTCACCTTACCTACCCAGGAGGACGGATGCCCGCCAGCCCTGCCCAGCCCAGTCACGGCCCCGACAGCCTCGCGCCGACCCCGGCCGAACGGGCCCGCACCCTGCTGGAGTTCGCCTCCTCGGTGGTCGTCGACGTGCCCGGGATGGACCTGGCCCACCGGCCCGGCATCCCCCCGCTGGCCCGCTGTGCGGTGCTGGCCGACGGCTCACTGGCCGTCCTGGTCGAGCAGGACACCCCGCTCTGCCGGATCGTCTCGGTCTCCCGGGGCTCCCGCACCGAGGGCCTGGCCGCCGTCCTGGAAGCGGTGGACGTGGCACCGGTCGCCATGCCGCACCGGATCCGGGGCCGGGCCACCGTGCACGGGCAGCTGGACGTGCTCACCGCCGCGGCGCCCGAGGTGCTGGACGGGCTCTTCCCGCAGCGCCCCACCGGCGTCGGGTACGCGCTGCTCCGCCTCACCCCCGACCACCTCTCGGTCGAGGACCTCTGGGGCTCCGAGTGCTGCGTGCCGCTCACCGACCTCGGCCCGGCCGCGCCGGACCCACTGGCCGCGGACGAGGCCGCCATGCTCCAGCACCTGGCCGCCGCCCACCCCGACCACCTCGCCCGCCTCGGCAGCCTCGCCCTGGACCAGCCGACGGGACCGGCCGGCTGGCAGGACCACCCGCACGGGCTGGAGGTCCGGCCGGTCGCGCTGGACCGCTTCGGCCTGCGGGTGCGGATGATCGACGGCGAGCGGATCCTGGACGCCCGCTTCGAGTTCCACCGCCCGGTCACCAGCGCCGACCAGCTGCCCGAGGCCATGCACCGCCTGTTCCGCCCGGCCGACTCGCGCCGCGCGGACGCCTGACCGCCGCGTCCGACTTCGCTGCCCGGACCGGAAATTGCCGGTCCGTCAGCTCGGTTGGCCACGGCATGACCGAGAAGCCGAAACCCCGCCCGCTGTCCGACGACGCGCTCTCCGAGCTGCTCTCCCGCCGGCAGTTCGGCACCCTCTCCACCGTGAAGCGCAGTGGGCACCCGCACCTGACCACCATGGTCTACGGATGGGACCCACGGGCCCGGATCGCCCGGTTCTCCAGCACGGCCGACCGGGCCAAGGTCGCCCACCTGCGGCGCGACCCCCGGGCCGCCGTGCACGTACCGGACGGCGACGTCTGGTCCTTCGCGGTGGCCGAGGGCGAGGCCGAGGTCTCCGAGGCCACCACCGTGCCGGGTGACGCGGTCGGCCGCGAACTGCTCGCCCTGGTGCCGGAGGCCGCCCGTCCCGGCCCGGAGGAGGAGGAAGCCTTCCTGGCCGAGCTGGTCGCCGAGCGCCGGGTGGTCATCCGCCTGCACGTGACCCGGCTCTACGGGACCGCGCTCGACGTCCGGCAGTGACCGCCTCGGCGGGGTCGGCCGTAACGCCGGCACGGCTCCGCCGCACGGGCGGGCGTCGCCGGAGAACCCCGCCCGCCCGCTGACGGGCAGACCGGGTGGACTCCTCGGCGGCAACTGCCCGCGCCGGCCGAGGAGTCGGGCCCTGAAGGCGTCCGGCACGGCGGGGGTGCGGGCCGGACGAACCCTAGGTGGTGCTCCCGCCCACCGCCTCCAGGTCCGCCAAGGTCGCCTCCAACCAGGCGAGTTCGGCTTCGGAGGTGGCGCGGGCGATCCGCAGGATGCCGGCCCGGAACGGATCCGTCAGTTCCTCCGCCCGGAGTGGGCGGGCGCCGTCGTAGAAGAAGCTGGCCGGCTCGCCGAGGAAGGCGAGCCGCCGGCGGAGCACTGCCGCCTGCTCGGCCGGGCTCTCCAGATGGCGCAGGAAGGCCAGCACGGTGAACCAGCGGTTCTCGTCGCTGATGTCCAACTCATCCGGCTCGCGCAGCAGTTCGCCCAGGGCACGCTGCCCGGCCGGGGTGAGGTGCAGGGTGTGGCGCGGCGCCGCCGCCACCCCGGGCTCGGTCTCGCGGCGCAGCAGGCCGTCCGCCTCCAGGCGCTTGATCGCCGGGTAGAGGGTGCCGTCGCTGATCGGCCGGACGTGCCCGGTCAGCGCGGCCAGGTGGCGGCGCAGTTCGTAACCGTGCAGCGGCCGGTCGCGGAGGAACCCGAGGATGGCGAGCTTCAGCATGCGCCCATGCTGCCATGCCACGGCACAGCTATATCGCTACCGTGGTACCTCGGCATCGAGGTATGGTCCTCGCCGTATCCGCACCCACGACCCGCCACCCGCGAGGAGAGCCCGCGATGCGCCACGCCCCCGTGACCCCGAACGGTGACCTGATCCGCTGGATCGAACTGCCCGGCGCCGAACCGGCCCGGCTCTACCTGCACGGCCAGGGTTCCAGTTCGCCCGTCTACTTCGCCGCAGCCGCCGCGCACCCCCTGCTGACGGGCCGTCGGTCGCTGCTGCTCGACCTGCTGGGATTCGGCATCAGCGACCGGCCCGCCGACTTCCCGTACACCCTGGAGTCGCACGCCGACGCCGTGGCGGAGGCGCTCACCGCCGCCGGGGTGAGCGGCGCCGAGGTGGTCGCGCACAGCCTGGGCGGTGCGGTCGCCGTCCTGCTGGCGGCCCGTCACCCGCGGCTGGTCTCCCGGCTGGTCCTGGTGGACGCGGTCCTCGACCCGGCTCCGTCCGGCCCGGCTCCGGGGTCCAGCGGCATCACCGAGTACACCGAGGAGGAGTTCCTCACCGTGGGCTGGGAGCGGACCGCCGAGCGGGTCGGCCCGCTCTGGTGGGCCACCATGCGGCTGGCCGGCCGTGAGGCCCTGTACCGCACCGCCGTCCACCGGGCCCGGGGCACCACCCCGCCGCTGCGCGACCAGCTCGCCGCCCTCACCGTGCCCCGCACCTACCTGCATCCCGAGGCCGACGGCACCCCGGACGATGCCGCCGGACTGACCGCCGCGGGCACCGCCGTCCGGGCCGTCCCGGGCTGCGGTCACAACGTCATGTTCGACAACCCCGAGGGCTTCGCGCTCGCCGTCTCCGAAGCCCTGCAAGGGAGTTGACGGAAGGTCCGCCGGGGTCACCGACCTCCCGCCCGAGAAGGGCGAACGCTCGGGACACGGCGGCTCACCCCACCGGGGCCGGGGTGATCACCGAGAACAGCCCGCCCTCCGGGTCCCGCAGCCGGGCGGTCCGGCCGTACGGGGTGTCGGCGGGCGGCTCGACCACGGCACCGCCGAGCGCGGTGGCGCGGGCGGTGGCCTCGTCGGTGCCGCGCACCGCGAAGTAGACCTCCCAGTGGGCGCCGGCCGGATCACCCCGGCGCAGGGCCGCGACGGTGTGGCCGTCCGCGCGCAGCACCACCCGCTCGTGCTCGTAGCGGACCTCCAACCGGGCCGGGTCGCGCTCGTCCCAGCGGAACACCTCGCCGTAGAACAGCGCCTCCTGGAAGGGGTCGCCGGTGCGCAGCTCCACCCAGACCGGTGCGCCGGGGGCACTGAAGCCCTCGGAGCTGCCGAGGCCGCCCTCCCAGAGACCGAAGGAGGCACCGGCCAGGTCGGCGGCGAGCACCATCCGACCGGCGTCGAAGGGGAGCGGGCCGACGGCGACGGTGCCGCCGCGTTCGCGGATCCGAGAGGCGGTCTCGTCGGCGCTCTCGGTGCCGAAGAAGGTGGTCCAGGCGACCGGGGGCCGCCACTCCCCCTCGGCGCTGCCGAGCCAGGCCACCTCGACGCCGTCGACCACCGCCCGGAGGTAGGGGCCCAGGTCGTGCCGCCCGTCCTCGAACGCCCAGCCGAGCAGCGTCCCGTAGAACTCCTGGGCCGCCGTCAGGTCACGCGCCATCAGGCCGACCCGGCACGGGGCGGCCGGGACGCAGCGCACGGTGGTGGTCTGCCCGCTCATGCGGATCCCTTCCTTCCGGTCGTGGCGCTCCACAGCCTAGGACGAGCGGGGCGGCGGCGCCGTGCGCGACGGGTGTGGTTCGGCGCGCGGCGGGCAGTCCTCCGGGGTGTGATGGCGGGGTGGGCGCAGCCGAGGAGAGGAGCGGGTCATGCGGATGGGCTACGTCGTGGTGGGTGCGAGTCTGGCCGGGGCGAAGGCGGTCGAGACGTTGCGGGCGGAGGGCTACGACGGGCCGGTCACGCTGATCGGCAGCGAGGCGGAGCGGCCGTACGAACGGCCGCCGCTCTCCAAGGGCTACCTGATGGGCAAGACCTCCCGGGAGAAGATCTACGTCCATCCGGCGGAGTGGTACGCCGACCAGGGAGTGGACCTGCGGCTCGGGGTGACGGCCACCGCGATCGACCCGGGCGGACGGACCGTCAGCCTGGACGACGGCGGCCTCGTCCCGTACACCCGGCTGCTGCTCACCACCGGCTCCTCGCCCCGGCGGCTGACCGTGCCGGGCGCCGAGGGCGAGCAGGTGCACTACCTGCGCACCGTCGGGGACAGCGAGCGGATCAAGGCGGCGATCCGGCCGAAGGCCCGCATCGTGGTGATCGGCGCGGGTTGGATCGGGCTGGAGACGGCCGCCGCCGCACGGGAGGCGGGGGCCGAGGTGACGGTGCTGGAGGCAGCCGAGCTGCCGCTGCTGCGGGTGCTCGGCCCGGAGGCCGCCGAGGTCTTCGCCGACCTGCACCGGGAGCACGGGGTGGACCTGCGGTTCGGCGCGCGGGTGGCCGAGGTCACCGACGAGGGGGTGCGACTGGAGGGCGGCGAGGTCGTCCCGGCCGACGCGGTGGTGGTCGGCATCGGCATCGTGCCGAACACCCGGCTGGCCGAGCAGGCCGGCCTGCACGTGGACAACGGCATCCGCACCGACCAGCACCTGACCACCTCCGCCCCGGAGATCTTCGCGGCGGGCGACGTGGCCAACGCCTACCACCCGCTCTTCGACCGGCCGGTCCGGGTCGAGCACTGGGCCAACGCGCTGCACCAGCCGAGGGTGGCGGCGCGGTCGATGCTCGGCCAGGAGGCGGTGCACGACCGGGTGCCGTACTTCTTCACCGACCAGTACGACCTGGGCATGGAGTACACCGGCCACGTGGAGCCGGGCGGCTTCGACCGGGTGGTCTTCCGGGGCGACCGCCGCTCCCGGGAGTTCATCGCCTTCTGGCTCTCCGGCGGCCGGGTCCTGGCCGGCATGAACGTCAACGTCTGGGACGTCACCGACCCGATCCGCGACCTGGTCCGCTCCGGCCGCACCGTCGATCCGGAGCAGCTGGCCGACCCGCGCCTCCCGTTGGACCAGGTCGGCCGCTGAGCCGGGCGCCGCCGCGCTCCTGCCACCCCCGCCGCGCCCGCCGCGCCCGCCGACCGAGGGGGGGCGGTGTTGAACGCGTTCAGAGCTGCCGTAGAGTCACTCCCACAGCAGCTTTGAACGTGTTCAACGAGAGGGGGAGCTGCCGTGACCGTCCTGGTCGATCTGATCGTGATGCTCGGCATGCTGGCCGTCGTACCGCTGGGCCTCGGTCTGCTCGGCGGCCCGGGCGCCGCCGGGCTGGCCCGGCTCTGGCCGTTCGCCGCCCTGCCCGGCGCCGTCGCACTCTGGATGCCGCGCGGCACCACCGCGACCGCGCTGGCCGCCGTCTACGCCGCCGCCACGGTGGCGCTGGCGCTGCTGGCGCCCGTCCGGCTGGCCCGGCGGCGCTCGCTCGCCCCCGCCGAGCTGGCCGCGCTCACCGCGCTGGCCGCCCCCTCGGTGGCCGGGCTGGCGCTGGTCGCGGAGCGGTCGGGCACCGAGCTGTTCGGCTTCGACCTGGACATCCTGGCGCTCACCGTGCCGCACTTCCACTTCGCCGGCTTCACCGCCGCCTTGGTGGCCGGGCTGGTCGGACGGACCGTCACCACCCGCCCCGGGGCGGCCTCGGCCGCCGCGCTCAGCGTGCCGCTCGGCACCCTGCTGGTGCTCGGCGGCTACTTCGTCGGTGACTGGGCCGAACTGGTCGGCGCCGTGGTGCTGACCCTCGGCATGTGGCTGACCGGCCTGCTCACCTGGCAGGACGTCAGCCGCCGCGCCCCCGACCGGCTCACCGGACGGTTGCTGCGCTGCTCGGCCGCCGTCCTGGTGGTCACCATGCTGCTCGCCCTCTGGTGGGCCCTCGGCGAGGCGACCGGGCTGGTCCACCCCACCCTGACCTGGATGGCCGCCACCCACGGTCTGGGCAACGCCCTGGGCTTCGCGCTCTGCGCCCTGCTGGCCTGGCGCCGGCTGACCCGCGAGCCCTGGGCCGCTCCCGCACCGGTGCCCTCGTCAGCCCCCGGGCCCGTGCCGGTCGCCGGGCCCGTGCTGGTCGCCGGGCCCGCACCCGCACCCGCACCCGCACCCTGGAAGGAGACCGTGCGATGAACCGCCCCGCCCGCTTCAGCTACCCCGAGGTCGGCGCCACCCGGCACCCGGAGCACCTGCCCGCCGGGTACCGGCACCTGCGCCACCGCACGCTGATCGGCTACGGCCGGGAGGTGCTGGAGGCCGCCGGGGAGACCGTCACCACCTGGCGGATGCACCGGGGCATGGGCACCGTGGTCCGGGCCGAGGCCGAACGGGCCGACCCCGGAGTCCGGGCCTCGCTCGGCCTGGGCCTCGGCCCGCTCACCGTCTCCGCTCCGGCCGAGGTCATCTGGTCGGTCCGCGAGCCGGACCGGATCGGCTTCGCCTACGGCACCCTGACGGGCCATCCGGCCGCCGGGGAGGAGTCCTTCGTGGTGGAGATGCGCGCCGACCGGGCGGTCTGGCTCACCGTCACCTCCTTCAGCCGCCCGGACCGCTGGTGGTGCCGGCTCGGCGGGCCGCTGCTCGGGATCTGCCAGGCACTCTACGTACGCGGCTGCGGGCGGGTGGTACGGCGGGCGGCGGGCGGGCCGGACGGCGACGGGAGCCGGGTGGCGGGCTCCGGCTTCAACCACCCCGAGGTCGGTGCCGTCGCCAGACCGGACCGGCTCCCGGCCGGGTACCACCACCTCCGCCACCGGGCCCTGATCGGCCACGGGCGCAGCGTGCTGGAGGCCGCCGGGGAGACCGTGCTCGGCTGGCGGATGCACCGGGGTGCGGGCATCCGGGTCGATCCCGGGACACCCCCGGCCGAGGCCGGGGTGCGGGTGGTCTGCCGGATCGGCGCCGGTCCGCTGAGGGTGACCGCGCCGGCCGAGGTGCTCTGGGCGGTCCGCGAGCCGGACCGGATCGGCTTCGCCTACGGCACGCTGACGGGTCATCCGGAGGCGGGCGAGGAGTCCTTCGTGCTGACCCTCGGGCCGGACGGCGCGGTCTGGCTGACCATCACCGCGTTCAGCCGCCCGGGCCGCTGGTACACCCGGCTGGCCGGGCCGGTGGTGCCGCTGCTCCAGCGGGTGGCGGCGCGGCGGTACGCGCAGGCGGTCCGGCGCAGCGTGGACCCGACGGCCTGACGGGCCGGTGGACGGACGAGCCGGTGGACCGTCAGGCTGACGGCCGCTCAAGGACGCCGGTGCTCGGGGGTGCGCCGGCGTCCTTGAGCGGCCGTCAGAGGCCGGAGGCGCCACGCAGCACCAGGCCGAGGCCGACCGCCAGCACCACCAGTCCGGTCAACAGGCCGCCCAACCGTAGGCAGCGTCCGAGCGCCGGGGCGTAGCGGGCGGCGAGTACGGCCGGTCGGGTCGAACCACCCGGGAGCAGCAGCCCGGCCACCGTGAGTGCCAGTGCCATGCCGAAGCCGTAGCCGAGCACCAGCAGGACGCCGAAGGCCGTCCCGCCGAGCGCGACCGCCGCGAGCAGCACCACCAGGACGGAGGAGGCGGGCACCGGGCCGCCCGCCGTTCCGAAGCCGAGCACCACGGTGGGCCGGAACCGGCCGAGCCGGCGGGCCCGGACGCGTGCGCGAGCGGGAGCCAGGCCGTCGGCATCGGCATCGGCGGGAGGCGTCGGCTCCTCCCGTCGGTGGTCCACCTCCGGGTATCGGCCCGTGCCGGTCCACCGCGCTCCCGAGGCCTCCTGTTCCGGTCGGCCTCGGCCCGGGAGGCCGGGCCGAGGGGCGGGCCCGTGCCCCTGACCGTCCTCGGCTCCCAGGAGGTCGTCGTGGTCCCCGGCCGGGGCCGCGCACCGGCCGGCCTGCGCGGCGAGCGCCCGCTGACCACGCGTCAGGACTCGGTACCCGGGCAGTGCGCGGACCCCTGACACCAGCAGGACGACACCGGTCAGGGCGACCAGGGCGCCGCCCGCCAGTCCGAGCCCGCTCAGCAGCCGCTCGCCCGCCAGGGCCGTCGAGGTGGTCAGCAGCAGGCCGACCACCAGCACCCCCGCCGTACGGGCCGCCGTCACCCGGGCGCCGGCCGCCAGCGCGGACCGGACACCGCCGCCGCGGCGCCGGCCCCCGTCGCGGGCCAGGCAGGCCGCGAGGGCGAGGGTGGCGTGACCGGGCAGGGCGGCGTGCCCCGCTCCCAACAGCAGGGCCAGGCCGATCGCCGCCAGGCCGACCGGGACGGTCAGGTCACGGGCGGTGGCGAGGGCGGCCAGGTGACGTTCGACCCGGCCCATCGGGGGTAGGCCGACCGCCCCGGCCGGGACCGCCCGGCGTTCCACCGAGCGGCGGCCGGACGGGAGTTGGCGCCGTCCGCCGGGCTCCCCTGACGGCGGTGCGGCGGCTCCTGACGCACCGTCGGCCGCGAGTTCGGCGGCGACCACGGCGAGCGGACGTTCGATCGAGTCGGCCGGGTAGCTGCGCAGGCCGTCGCTGCTGCTCTTCCGGGGCACCGTGCCCTCGCGCAGGGCGACCCCCTCGCCGACGGCGGTGATCTCCTTCCAGCCCGGGAGGGCGTGATCCTCCCCGGAGCGGAAGGAGACCCGGACCGGCTGGGTGAGGTCGGCGGCGGCCGAGAGTTCGCAGCTCAGCCGCGCGGTGGGCAGCCCGGCCACGCCCGGCAGGTAGGCCAGGCTGCTGGCGTCCACCTGCCAGGCGGACTCCCGGCCACCGACGTTCGCCCTTACGGCGCCCGCGAGTTCGGCGCAGCGCTGCCCCGCCCGGTCGTCGGCCTCGGACGGATCGACGGTGCCGTCGTGGTCGCGGTCGGCGGCGGCCCGGTCCTGGGCGGTGGGGATCTCCGCGCTGTCGAGCACCAGGCTGTCGTGGATCCGGTCGGGCTTGAGGCGCAGGCCGTCGTAGCGGTTGACGCTGAAGTTCCCCAGCGGGTGGGCCTCGGCCGCGGCCGGCAGCAGCAGCGCCGCGAGGCCGATCCCGGCCACCGCGCCCCGCAGGACACGTGAACGGCCCCGATGGTCGGCGGGAGCTTCGGATGGGGGGCCGTGCACTCCGGCCATCACTCCCCCTCACCGAGCAGACGGCGAGCCGCATCCACATGAAAGACCGAGAACCCCCCATTGCGGCCCAACACCGCACGCAACGTCGCAGCCGCCTCAGGCAGACCGAGAACGCACCCGACCACACCCCCGCAGCCAACCGGCCCACCACCTGCAGGGCCGTGCACTCCGGCCATCACTCCCCCTCACCCAGCAGACGACGGGCCACATCCGCATGAAAGACCGAGAACCCCGCATCGCGGCCCAACACCGCACGCAACGTCGCAGCCGCCTCGGGCAGACCGAGCGCGTGCTCGATCACGCCCCGGTGGTAGGCGGCCATCACCGGTTCTCCCCCCGGTTCGGCTGCTGCGACGGCGAGTTGGAGGGCCTGCCGGTCGTCGCCGACGCGGTGGAGGGCCCAGGCCAGCCCCGCCGCCACCGGGGCGGAGCGCCGTCGCTCCCACTCCTCGGTGAGCAGCCGAACGGCCTCGGCCGGGTCGCCGTGGTCGGCGAGGTAGCGGGCCAGGTGCAGATCGACCGGGCCGACGGAGAGCCGGGCCTCGGCGGCCAGCGCGGCCAGCGGGGTCCCGGCCTCGGTCCGGTGGCCGGTGGCGAGCAGGAGCTCGGCCTGCTCCAGCAGGAACTCCGGCTGCGGCGTCCGGGCGGTCAGCTCGGCCAACCGGCGCAGGGCCTCGTCCGGCCGGCCCTGGGCGGCGGCGGTCCGGGCCAGGCCGAAGGCGGCGTACGGGTCGTCCGGCCGGGCGGCCAGCGCCTGCCGGTAGGACGCCTCGGCCCGGGTGAACTCGCCGTCCTCCCAGGCCAGATCACCCAGCCGCCGAGCGCAGTTGGCGCGTTCACCGGCCGGGCCGGCCGCCTCCAGGGCGCGCTCCAGGGCCGACACCGCCTCGGCCCGGCGTCCGTGCGTCTCCAGGTCACGGGCGGCGAGTACCAGAGCGGCGGCATTCGGCGCCAGGTCCAGCAGGCGGCGGACGGCCTCGGTGGCGGCCGGGTAGTCGCCGAGCTCGGTCCGGGCCTCGGCCAGGACTGCGTAGGCCGCCGCCCGGTCCGGGGCCATCGCCACGGCCCGCAGGCCGTGGTCCCGGGCGGCGGCGTACTCGTGGCGGGCGTTGGCGAGCATCCCGGCACCGACCGCCTCCTCGTAGTTGGCCACCGGTCGGAGCGTCGATGAGTGGGCCAACGCCTGCTCGGCCAGGGCGAGTTCGGCTGGATCGAGGGTGATCCGGGCCGATTCGACGGCGGCCCGGCCGACCTCGGCCCAGGCCACCGGGTCGTCCGGGCGCTGCCGGGCGGCTCCCCGGGCGATGGCCAGCCGGTCGGGCGGCGGGACGGCCTGCACGACGGTGGCGACGGGGCGCCCGGGGTGGGCCGGTCGCCCCGGCTCGCCCTGCGCCGCCAGCCCGACCGCGCAGGCCACCACGACCAGCAGGCCGCCGAGCCACTGACGGGCCGCCACGTACCGCTTCGACCCCGCCCTCACTACCCACGCCCTGCCGGTCGAGGCCGCCCCGGCCGGGCAGCGCCGCCGGAGCACGCATGACCGTTCGCACGGCCGTTCGCGCGGCCGTTCGGCGGACGACTCGGTGAGCGGGTGCCGGAGGGCTCGGGCACGGGGGCTCCAGGGATCCGGGGACAGGAGGTCCGACCCAACCACCCGACGCTGGGCTTCCGTTGGGCACGGCGGACGGCCCGGCCGGACGGGTCCGGCGGGCGGCCCCGGCCAACCTAGGCGGCCGGTGGATCTTCATGCAGCCGTCACCCCTCGAAAGGGTCACGGGATTCCCCCGGCCGGATCAATCTCCACCCCGGCCGGAACCCGGGAGGGTCATCCGCACACGGATCGGCCGGACACCCGGACCGCCTCCGGGGTCGGGCCGCCCCCGGGTCCGCCGCAGCGCTGCCGGGCCCGTCATCCACGGATCACCACAAGCGACTTGGGGCATTCCCCGCACCGGCCCGGACTGCCGAATCCGGTATGACAGTACGTCAGCCGCCGGCCACCGGTGATGCGGCCCGCCCGCCTACCGGGACGCCGGGCTCGACCTCCCCGCCCCGGAGGACGGTAGCGAGCCGGACCGCGCCACCAGGGCGACCAGACCGGCCGCACCACCGGAGCCACGCGACCGGATCGGCGCGGGCCGGTCGGAATAGCTCGGGACGCCTCCTGGTTGAGGCGGGTGCGGGGCCACCAACGAGACAGACAGGAGCCGACATGAGCAACACCGTCGAACTCACCACCGAGAACTTCGACGAGGTGGTGCAGGGTCCGGACGGGAAGGCGTTCGTCTTCATCGACTTCTGGGCGGGTTGGTGCGGCCCGTGTCTCCGCTTCGCGCCGGTCTTCGAGAAGGCCGCCGAGCGCCACTCGGACCTGGTCTTCGCCAAGGTCGACACCGAGGCCCAGCAGGAGCTGGCGGCGGCCTTCGAGATCCGGTCGATCCCGACCCTGGCGATCATCCGCGAGGGCGTGATGATCTTCTCCCAGGCCGGGGCGCTGCCGGAGGCGGCCCTGGAGGAGCTGATCGGCAAGGCCCGCGAGCTGGACATGGACGAGGTCCGCGCGAAGGTGGCGGCCGAGCAGGCTGCGGCGCAGTCGGCCGGGCAGGGCGCCCCGCAGGGCTGACCGGCCACCCACACCGGCTTCCGGCCTCGATCCCGAGTGCCGGAGGGCGCACCGGTCCCGACCGGTGGGCGGGAGCATGGGCGGGCCCGGGGACGAGACCGGGCCCGCCCACCTCCATGTCCGGCGCGTGGCAGGCGGCACACCGCCCTCACCGGCAGGCGCCGCGGACGCGTCGCGCCACCGACGCTCGGCCCCGCACCGGCTCGGCCACCACTCGGGAGCCACCGCCACAGACCCCTCCGCACCCGCTCCGCACCCGAGTCCAGGCCGCCCCCGGAGCCCGGCACCCCGCAGAGCCGGACCGCCGCTCAGAACCGGGTGAGCCGGGTAGGCCGGGTGAGCCGGATCCCGCTCAGAGCCGGGCGGCCAGTCCGTCCAGCAGGAGCCGCAGAGCCAGCTCGAAGCCGCGCTCGTCCAGGCCGCCGCCCCGGGCCGCCGAGGCGGTGAGCGCCCCGGCGAGTGCGGGGTAGCGGGGCCGGTAGTCCTCCGCCGGGCGGGCGAAGCCGGCCGTGAAGGTCTCCAGGGCGGAGCCGAGCACCAGGTAGTCCAGTGCGGCGGCGGCCTCGGCCGCATCCGCGGGCGGGAACCCGGCCCGGCCCAGGCAGGCCAACAGGCTCTCGTAGCCGAGGAGTTGGCGCTCCGCACCGACCCGGCGGCGGGCCAGCAGGGCGATGGTGTGCGGATGGCGCAGGAAGGCGGCCCGGTAGCTCCGGGCGTACTCGGCCACGCCGTACCGCCAGTCGGCGCCGCCGAGCGGGCCGAGGTCGATCTCGGCGTTGACCAACTCGGCCAGTGCGTCGACCAGTTCATCCTTCCCGGCGACGTGGTTGTACAGCGAGGCCGCCTTGACCCCGAGCCGCTCGGCCAGCGCCCGCATGGTGAGACCGTCCGGACCGGCCTCGTCCACCACCGCCAGCGCGGCAACCGCGATCGCCTCCCGGCTCAGCAGTGCCCTGCTCGGTCGCCCCACGCCCCACCCCGCCCTTCCGCCCGCCTGCACCGGTCGAGGCCGGGCACCACCGGCCCAAGCCCGGCACCACCGCCTCCGACCGGCCACGTTACAGCCTGGTCTCACCCCTTCCCTCCCTCGCCGCAGCCCGCTACGGTCACCGACTAACAAAGTTAGTTTTATGACGGCGAGGTGGTTCGCGGATGACCGACAACACACAGGACACCGGAGCGGACGACCGGACGCTGGCCGCACTCGGCTACCGGCAGGAGCTGCGCCGCAGCCTCGGCGTGCTGGGCAACGTCGCGATGGGCTTCGCGGTGGTCTCCCCCGTGGTGGGGCTGTACGCGGTGGCCCAGGTCGGCATGAGCGTGCGCGGCGGGGCCTGGGTCTGGGCGCTGCCGGTCTGTCTGCTCGGGCAGTTGCTGGTGGTGGGCGTCTACTCGGAGCTGGCCTCGCAGTGGCCGTTGGCCGGGGGCGCCTACCAGTGGGCCCGGCGGCTGGCCCCGCCCGGCTTCGCCTGGCTGAGCGGGTGGCTCTGGCAGTTCGCGGTGATGTTCGCCAACACCACCGTCGCCTACCTGGCCGCGCCCTGGTTCTTCGCGCTCTTCGACGCCGTGCCCACCCCGCCCCAACTGGTGCTCACCGCCGCCGCGTTCACCGTGGCCTGCCTGCTGGTGAACGCCTACGGGATCACCCTGCTGCGCTGGTTCGTCGGTGCCGGGATCGCGGCTGAGACGGTGGCCTCGGTGCTGGTCGGGCTGGCCCTGCTGCTGTTCTTCCGCGAGCACGGCTTCGCCCTGCTCACCGACGACCTGGGTGCCTCCGCCGTCACCGGCACCGGCGGGCTCGCCGGGCTGCTGGCCGTGGTGGCGGTCGGCGGCTGGGCCTTCATCGGCTTCGACGCCTGCGTCTCCACCGCCGAGGAGACCAAGGACGCGGCCCGCCAGGTGCCGCGGGCGATGCGCTGGGCGCTGCTCAGCGTGGGCGCGGTGGTGATCCTGAACGCCGTGGCGGTGGCGCTGGCCCACCCCGATCCGGCCCGGGTGGTGGCGGGCGAGGACCTCGACCCGGTCACCACGGCGGTGGTGACCGGCTTCGGCGGCTGGGCGGCCAAGCCCTTCGTGGTCGTGGTGCTGATCAGCTTCGCCGCCTGCCTGATGGCCTCCCAGGGCGGCGCGGCGCGCGGCCTGTACTCGCTGGCCCGGGACGGGGTGTTCCCGTTCTCCCGGCAGATCCGGAAGGTGAACCGGCGTCAGGCGCCGATCGGCGGCCTGGTCGCGGCCACCCTGGTGAGTGCCGCCGCACTGCCGCTCGGCCTGGAGTCCACCGCGATCGGCAGCCTGATCACCTTCGGCAGCGCGGCCACCTTCCTGCCGTTCTTCCTGCTCTGCCTGACCGCGCTGATCGCCCGGCTGCGCGGCACCTGGCGGCCGGCCGGGGCGTTCTCCCTGGGCCGCTGGGGCACCCCGGTCAATCTGCTCGCCGTGCTGTGGACCGGCTTCGAGGTGGCCAACATCTGCTGGCCGCGCGCGCTGCTGGCCCCGCCGGGCGCCCCCTGGTACCAGGTCTGGGCCGCCCTGCTGGGCGTCGGCCTGGTCACCCTGGCCGGGCTCGGCTACCTGCTGGTGCGCCGGCCGCAGCGCCTGATGACCGCTCAGCCCGCCGCTCCGGCGCCGGAGTTCACGGCCTCCGCAGCACGATGATGCCGTCCTCCTCGGCCACCGTCAGGTAGCCGGCCGCCCGGTAGGCGGCCAGCCGCTCCAGGGTGCGGGCCTCGGGGCAGGGGCTCGTCACCGTCGGGTCGGTCCGGTCGGCCACCACCCACTCCGGCAGCCGGCCGCTGCCCGGGCCGCCCTGGCAGACCAGGCTGACGGTGGTCCGGGAGACCAGCAGCGGGCTGAGCCGGTTGCTGGACGCCACGGTGGCACCGTCGGGCACCTGGGCCAGCAGCCGGTGGGCGGTCCGCACGTGCGCGTTCGGCGTCCAGCCGCCGGGCAGCGCCAGGTCCCGCAGCGGGTAGACCACCGCGCAGACGGCCGCGAAGGCGGCCACCCAGGCCAGCGCCAGGCGGCGCCACCGGCCCCCCGGCCGCCAACCCTCCCGGCCCTCCCGCTGCCGGCGCCCGAGGCGGTCGACCAGGGCGCCGAACAGCACCGGCATGAGCACGGCGCTGTAGTGGTAGTACGGCTGCCAGTAGCTCTCGTTGGCCCCGAGCAGGCGCCAGGCCAGCGTGGGGACGCAGAGCAGCAGCAGCGGTGAGCGCACCCCGACGAAGGCGACGGGAGCGGCCAGCATGAACAGCAGGAGCCACTTCATCGGCGGCCAGAGCGGGCAGAGCGTCGAGGCGCCCGAGGCGCCGGTCACCCCCGGCACCTGGTTCCAGTAGTCGAAGACCCCGTGCGGGTTGGCCAGCGGCAGGAGCACCAGCGTCTCCACCGCAGTGGCCACCGGGCCGAGCACCAGCAGCGCCAGTCCGCAGCAGCGCACGGCGCGACGGTCCCCCCGCCAGAGCAGGTAGCCGCCGACCGCGCCGACGGTCAGCCCGAGGTCCTCCTTGACCAGCACCAGCGGCAGCGCCCAGAGCACCGCCGCCCGCCACCGGCGAGCCGCCAGCGCCTCCGTGCAGAACGCCAGCAGCGGCACCGCGAAGGCGATCTCGTGGAAGTCGAAACCGGCCGCCGCCACCATCCCCCAGGAGCTGCCGAAGGCCAGGCCGATCAGCAGGCCGGCCCGCACCCCGAGGTCACGACAGGCCCAGCGGGTGATCGGCAGACAGGCCAGCGCCATCAGGCAGGACTGGGCCAGCAGCAGGGTGACCGGGCCGGGGGCCAGTCTGTAGAGCGGTGCGAGCAGGGTCAGCACGGGGTGGAAGTGGTCGCCGAGCAGGTTGTAGCCGGGCCCCTTGAGCTCCACCACCGGGGCCCGGCCCTCGGCGTAGGCGCGGACGGCCTGCTCGAAGATCCCCAGGTCGAAGGCGGCGCTCAGCATCCGGCGGTGCCGGGTGACCGCGAGCAGCGCGTACACCACGGCGAACAGCACGGTGACGGCGAGCGCCGTCCCGCCCGGCCCGGGCGACCGGCGACCGGCGGCCGGCGCGGAGCCCGCGGGGGCGGTCCGGCCCGGCCGCCGGTCGAGCAAGGCTGACTTCATGCTGATCACCATTCCACTAGTTAACTAGTGGAATGGTGATCACGGCGCGTTCGGCCTTGTCAAGGGCGGCACTTGACGTCGACCCCGGCGACTGGGCAGGATTTCCCTAGGTAACTAGTGGAATGAAGGTCAGGGATTGGTCGAGTACCTCATCGACCGGCACAGCGGACTCTCCCCGTATCTGCAGATCGTGGAGCAGACCAAGCGCGCCCTGAGACTGGGCGTACTCCGCCCGGGAGACCAACTCCCCACCGCCCGTGAGGTGGTGGAGGCCACCGCGATCAACCCGAACACCGTGCTCAAGGCGTACCGAGAGCTGGAGCGGGAGGGTCTGGTGGACAGCCGCCGGGGGGTCGGCACCTTCGTCCGGCGTTCGCTCGCCAAGCCGGAGACGGTCGCGGACTCCGCCCTGCACGAGTCGTTGGCCGACTGGGTGCGGCAGGCCAGGGCGGCGGGGCTGGACCGCGAGGACGTCGAGGCCATCGTGAGCACGGCGCTGGACAGCGGCTTCGCCGCGCCCGGGACCTGAGCAGCACGGCGCGCCACGGGGCGCCGCCCCACGCACCAGCACGGCCGAGGAGCCCGGGTGAACCATCCCACCGAAGAGCAACTCCCGCAGGACATACCGGCTTTGAGGGCCACCGGGCTCGGACTCAGATACCGCGACCGCTGGGCCCTGAAGGACTGCGAGCTGAGCCTGCCGGTCGGCCGGATCTGCGCCCTGGTCGGGCCGAACGGCGCCGGCAAGTCGACCCTGATGGCACTGGCCGCCGGGCTGCTGACCCCGACCGAGGGCACCGTCAAGGTGCTCGGCCACGCCCCCGCCTCCGCCGAGGGCCGCCGCCGGATCTCCCTGCTCGCCCAGGACAGGCCGCTCTACCCCCGACTGTCGATCACCGACACCCTCCGGATGGGGCGGGAGCTGAACCCGGCCTGGGACCAGGCCGCCGCCGAACGCGTGCTGGCGGCAGCCGACGTCGACCCGGGGACCCGGGTCGGCCGGCTCTCCGGCGGCCAGCGCACCCGGGTCGCGCTGGCGCTGGCCCTCGGCAAGCGGCCCGACCTGCTGCTGCTGGACGAGCCACTGGCCGACGTCGACCCGGTGGCCCGGCACGAGCTGACCGGGCTGCTGCTGGCCCAGGCGGCGGAGCACGGCACCACCGTGCTGATCTCCTCCCACGTGCTGGCCGAGCTGGACGGCGTCTGCGACCACGTGCTGCTGCTGCGCGAGGGCCGGATCCGGCTGGCCGGGGAAGTCGACGACCTGCTCGCCGGGCACCGCAAGGCGGTCGGCGCCCACGAGGGCGTCGGCACTCCGCCCGCCCTCGCCGCCCACCAGGTGGTCGAGCTGCGCCGGACGGGTCGTCAGGCCACCGCGCTGATCCGCACCACCGGCCCGGTGCACCCGGACTGGGACCTGGGCGAACCCACCCTGGAGGAACTCCTGCTCGGCTACCTGCGCGCGCCCGGCACCGCCGACCCGCAGCCCACCCCGGCGGAGGTGACGGTCCGTTGAGCAGCACCGCGCTCCGCTCCGCCGATCTCCCCCGCCCCTCGCTGCGCGGCACCGCCTGGCTGAGCCTGCGTCAGGAGCGGACCACCCTGCTGCTCGGCGGCGGCGTCCTGCTCCTGGTCTGCGCCTGGGCGCTCGGCCTCGGGCTGGCGATCGACCACTGGATCACCGCCAACGGGCTCCAGGGCTGCAACGAGGTCTACTTCCCGCCCGAGTGCACGGGCCGCTACGACCGGGAGGTGAGCATCCCGCCGTGGTGGCCGCCGGCCGTGGTCGGCACCGGCTGGGTGCTGGTCCTGCTCCCGGTCGCGCTCGGGCTGTTCGTCGGAGCCCCCCTGCTGGCCCGGGAGTTCGAGTCCGGCAGCTACCGCCTGGCCTGGACCCAGTCGGTCTCCCGCACCCGCTGGCTGGCCGGACGACTGGCCGCGCCACTGCTGCTGACCCTGCTCGGGTCCTCGCTGCTCGCGGTGGTCTCCTCCTGGTTCGCCGGGGTGGTGCAGGGGCGGTTCGGCGTGCCCGGGTACTACCACTGGTTCACCTGGATGGCCCGGAGCACCCACGGCACCGCCTCGGTCGGCTTCTGCCTGCTGGGCCTCACCCTCGGACTGACCGTCGGCCTGGTGGTGCGCCGGGTGGTGGCCGCGATCGCCGTCACCGCCGTGCTCACCGCACTGCTGCGGCTGACGGTGGACCAGCTGCGCTACCTCTTCGCCCCGGCGCTGGAGTCGCTGGCCCCGGTCCAGGTCACCGTCCTGCCCGCCAGGTCCGACCAGGTCGTCCGGCTCTTCCAGACGGACTTCCCCGCCCACTCGCCGCTGGAGTCCGACCTGCTGGAGGTCGGCTACCGCTCCTCGGACGGGTACCGCATCTCCGAGCTCGGCTCCTGGCCGCCCAGCACCATGCCGGACGGGCGGCTGCTCTGCCAGGCCCAGGGCTGCCTGGACCACCCGGACATCACCCACGCCTACGCGCTCTACCACCCGCCGTCGGACGTCTGGGCCGTGATGTGGACCCAGACCGGGCTCTGCCTGGGCCTCGCCGCGCTGCTGATCGGCTTCTGCTTCCTCCGGGTGCGCCGGATGCGCTGAGCCGCAGGCGGCGCGCGGCGGCCACCGACCGGCCGGCCGGGCACCTGACGGCAGGTCGGGAGGCCGGGACCCTGACGGCAGGTCAGGAGGCCGGGACCCGGACGGGCCCCGGCCTCCCGCCGTCACGCCTGCTGCCAGGACCGCCAGAGCGCCGCGTACGCGCCGTCCCGGGCGACCAGCTCGTGGTGGCTGCCCAGCTCGGTCAGCCGGCCGTCGGCCATCACCGCCACCCGGTCCGCGTCGTGCGCGGTGTGCAGCCGGTGCGCCACCGCGATCACGGTGCGGCCCTTGAGCACCGCCGCCAGCGCCCGTTCGGTGGCCCGGGCCGCCGTCGGGTCGAGCAGGGCGGTGGCCTCGTCCAGGATCACCGTGTGCGGGTCGGCCAGCACCACCCGGGCCAGCGCCAGCTGCTGGGCCCGGGCCCCGTCCAGCGAGTGACCGGTCGGGCCCAGCTCGGTGTCCAGGCCGTCGGGGAGGTCCTGGGTCCAGCCGACCGCCGCCAGCGCCTCGGCCAGCTCGCCGTCGTCGGCGGTGGGCGCGGCGATCCGCAGGTTGTCCCGCAGGGTGCCGAGGAAGACGTGGTGCTCCTGGGTCACCAGCACCACCTCCCGGCGCAGCAGCTCCGGGTCCAGCTCCGCCACCGGCACGCCGCCGACCTCGACCACGCCGGTGCGCGGCCGGTCCATCCCGGCCAGCAGCCGGCTGAGCGTGGTCTTGCCGGAGCCGGACGGGCCGACCACGGCCAGCCGCTCCCCCGGACGGACCGTCAGGTCCACCCCGTGCAGCACGTCCGCGCCGCCCTCGTAGGCGTACCGGACTCCGCTCACCTCGATCCGGCGGTGGGCCGGGCGGGCGTCCGTCCCGGTGCCGGCCTCCTCGGTCGGCACGGCGCCGACGCCCTCCACCCGGGCGAACGAGGCGGCGCTGGACTGGAGTTGCTCCAGCCGCAGCATCACGGTGTCCAGTGGGTCGACCAGCCGGCGCAGGTAGAGCGTGCAGGTGACCACCGCGCCGAGGCCGATCGAGCCGTTGGCGTGCATCGCGCCGCCGACCAGCAGGACCACCGTCACCGGCGCCACGTACAAGGTGTCGACCAGCGGGAAGAGGAAGCTGCGCAGCCGCAGGGTGCGCAGCCGGGCGGTGCGGGAGGTGGCGATCGCGCCCTCCATCGTGCTGCGGCGGCGCTCCTGGAGGCCGAGTGCCTCGACGGTGCGGGCACCGGCGGCGGTGGTGCCGAGCACCTCGGCGACGTCGGAGTTGGCGGCGCCCTCGGCCAGGTAGGCGTCCCGGGCCCGGGCCAGGTACCAGCGGCCGGTGAACCAGAGGCCGGAGAGCGCGACCACGCTGCACGCGCCGAGCACCGGATCGACCACGAAGATCGCCACCAGGATGAACAGCCCCTGGAAGATCCCGACCGACATCTCCGGGACGCTGTCCTTCAGGGTGGCGCCGACGGTGGCCGTGTCCGTGGTGCCACGGGTCGTCAGATCGCCCGTCCCGGCGCGCTCCACCACGGTCGGCGGCAGCGCGAGCACCCGGTCCACCAGCCGCACCCGCAGCCGGTCGGCGGCCCGCTCGGCCACCTGGTAGCCCCGGTGGACGGCCTGACGGGTCAACAGCAGCTGGACCACGCCGCAGACCACCACGGCCAGCGCCAGCCGGTCGACGGCGGCCACGCCGTGGCCGTGGACCACCTCGTCCACGATCCGGCCGAGCAGCCAGGGCCCGGCCAGGCCGACCACGGCGGCCAGCCCGTTCAGCGCGATCACGCCGCCGAGTGCCCGGCCGTCCTGGCGCAGCAGCGCGCCGACCGCCTGCCGGGTCTGCCGGGGCGTGGCGACGGGGAGGGCGTGTTCGGTGCTCATCGGGCGGCCTCCTCGGCGGTGCCTGCGGTCAGGGCGGTGGCCTCGGGCTCGGCTTCGGCTTCGGCTTCGGCTTCGGCTTCACGAGCATGGGGCACCGGGGCCGGGGCCGGAGCCGAAGCCGGGGTGTCGTCCTCCTCGTCACGGGCCACCAGGGCCCGGTACCCCGGATCGGTGCGCAGCAGTTCGCGGTGGGTGCCGGTGGCCGCCACCTGACCGTCCACCAGGTGGAGAACCGTATCGGCCAGGTCCAGCAGCAGCGGCGAGGTGCTCACCACCAGCGTGGTGCGCCCGGCCCGGAAGGCCCGCAGGCCGGCCGCCATCGCGGCCTCGGTGTGGGTGTCCACGGCCGAGCTGGGCTCGACCGCGATCAGCACCTCGGGCTCGGCCAGCAGGGCCCGGGCCAGCCGCAGCCGCTGGCGCTGGCCGCCGGAGAGATTGCGGCCCTCGGAGCGGATCGGGGCGTCCAGGCCGCCGGGCAGCCCGCGCAGCACGTCCAGCGCGGAGGCCGCCTCCAAGGCGGCCAGCAGCTCACCGTCCGCAGGCCCGGCGGCCGTGCCGGTGCCGCGGTCGGCTCCGGGGCCGCTCCCGGCCCCGGAGCGGCGCCCGGCCAGCACCTCGCGCAGCGGGCCGGCGAACAGCGCGGCCTCGTTCTCCGCCAGCAGGACCCGGCCGCGCACCTCGCGCAGCGCGTACTCCTCCAGGGGCCGGCCGTCCCACCTGCCGCCCTGCTCGTCCGGGGCGGCGAACAGCGCCAGCCGGTCGGCCACCGCGAGCACCTCGGTGGGCCGGGCGGCGGCCAGCACCGTCAGCCGCCCGGGGGTGAGCTCGACGCCTGACGCCTCGTCACGCAGCGGGGCGGGCGAGGCCGGCGCGGGTGCCGGGGTGTCCGGGCCGGCTGGCCGGGGCTCCAGCCGGAGGAAGCCGACCGTCCGGCCGGCCGCGACCAGGCCGCGGGTGAGGTCCCGGCCGCCCTCGATCAGGAAGTAGACCGGCACCGTGAGCGCCGCCGTGTAGCCGTAGACGGCCACCAACTCGCCGACCGTGATGGACCCCTGGGCCGCCATCCGGGCCGCCACCCAGGTCACCGCGCCCAGGAAGAGCAGCGGCAGTCCGCTGCCGAGCGCCTCGATCCAGCTGGCCGACCGGCCGACCTGGAGGCCGCTCTCCATCAGGCGGGCGGAGTCCCGGCGGTACCGGGCGGCGAACTCCTCCTTGCCGCCGAGACCGTTCAGCACCCGCAGACCACCGCTCAGGTCCTCGAACCGGGCCGTCACCTCGCCCTGCCGCTCCCGGTACCCGGCCTCGGCCCGCTGCACCCGCTGGAGCAGCGGGCCGATCAGCCCGGCCAGGGCCGGCACGCCGAGCAGCACCAGCACCGCCAGCAGCGGCGAGATCCGCAGCAGCTGACCGGCCACCAGCAGGTACGCCACCAGTGCCCCGAAGCCGGGGCCGGAGAAGGTCAGGGTCTGGCTCATCCGCTGCACGTCGGAGACGCCGATGGTGACCACCTCGCCGGTGGCGGTCTGCCGGGGCAGCTCGGCACCGAGCCGGACGGCCTGCCGGACCACCACCCGGGTGGTGCGGAAGGTGGCGTCCATCCGGACCTTGGTCATGGTGCGGTGACGGTAGGCGCCGAGCACCGCGTTGACCGCCCCGACCACCAGGAAGGCCAGCGCCCACCACACCAGCGCCGCCGTGTCGCCCGGCCGGAGGCCGTCGTCCACCGCCCGGGACAGGATGTAGGGCATCATCGTCAACGCCCCCAGCCACACCGAGCTGTAGAGCGCACCGGCCGCCACCCGCCACGGCTGACTGGCTGCCAACCACCACAGGTACCGCCCGGCACTGCGTATGTCCGGCTCGCCCGGACCAGATCTGGAGTCCTTCACCTCGGCACCCTAGCGACCCGCCGCCGCGTCCCGCCTCCCAATTCCGTACCGAAACCACAACGCCTGACCTGCGCTCATTCCCGGCTCGCCGGTCCGCAGGAGGCTCCGGCACTCGCGGCGGCGATCCGCCACCGGCCCGACGCGGGCTCCTGCCGAAACTGCCGGAACCGCGCCGCCGCCGCTCCGTGCGCCCCGCGCCGGGTTGTAGAGCATCCAGCCACCTCCACGGCGCACCGCGCCCGGCCCCGGCCCGCCGGCTCCTCATCCGTACTCCCACCACCTCCACGACACACCGCCCGGCACGCTGGCCCACCTGCTCCGCCACCCGCAGGATGGGCCCCGTACGAGTGGCCGAGGAGAGCGGGGCAGGCATGGACGGCGCGGCGGAGCAGTACGACGTGGTGGTCCTCGGTGGTGGCCCGACCGGGGAGAACCTCGCGGACCGGGTGCGGGCGGCCGGGCTGAGCGTGGTGCTGGTGGAGAGTCAGCTGATCGGGGGTGAGTGCTCGTACTGGGCCTGCATGCCGAGCAAGGCGCTGCTGCGCCCCGCCCACGCACTGGCCCACGCCCGGGCCCTGCCGGGTGCGCGGGAGGCGGTCACCGGGGAGCTGGACGCGGCGGCGGTGCTGGCCCGGCGGGACGACTTCACCTGGCACTGGCACGACGACAGCCAGGTGACCTGGCTGCGCGAGACCGGCATCGACCTGGTCCGGGGCCACGGCCGGCTGGCCGGGGAGCGGCGGGTGGAGGTGGAGACGCCGGACGGACCGCGCGTCCTGACGGCCCGTCACGCGGTCGCGGTCTGCACCGGCTCCAAGGCCTCGCTGCCCCCGGTGCCGGGGCTGGCCGAGGCCCGTCCCTGGACCAGCCGGGACGCCACCAGCGCGGCCAAGGTGCCGGGCCGCCTCGCGGTGGTCGGCGGCGGGGTGGTGGCGGTGGAGATGGCCACCGCCTGGCGGGCGCTCGGCTCGCAGGTCACCCTGCTGGTGCGCGGCGGCCGGCTGCTGGACCGGATGGAGCCGTTCGCCGGGGAGCTGGTGGCGGACGGTCTGCGGGCGGCCGGGGTGGAGGTGCGGCTGGAGACCGACGTGGTGCGGCTGTCCCGGCAGGGCGCGGAGGTGACGCTGGCCCTGGCCGACGGTACGGAGCTGACGGCCGACGAGGTGCTGTACGCCACCGGCCGGGCGCCGCGCACCGACGACCTCGGCCTGGCCACCGTCGGTCTGGAGCCGGGGAGTTGGCTGCCGGTGGACGACAGGTGTCTGGTCACGGAGGTGCCGGGCGGCTGGCTGTACGCGGCCGGGGACGTCAACCACCGGGCGCTGCTGACCCATCAGGGCAAGTACCAGGCCCGGATCGCGGGCGCGGCGATCGCCGCCCGGGCCGCAGGCGCACCGCTGGACACCGCGCGCTGGGGCGCGCACGCCGCCAGCGCGGACACCGCCGGGGCGCCGCAGGTGGTCTTCACCGAGCCGGAGGCGGCGGCCGTCGGCCTGAGCCTGGCGGAGGCCGAGCGGGCCGGGCTGCGGGTGCGCGCGGTGGACTACGAGCTGGGCCACGTGGCGGGCGCCTCGCTCTACGTGGACGACTACCGGGGCCGGGCGAGGCTGGTGCTGGACCTCGACCGGAACGTCCTGGTCGGCGCCACCTTCGTCGGCCCGGGGGTGGCGGAGCTGCTGCACTCGGCCACCGTCGCGGTGGTCGGCGAGGTGCCGATCGCCCGCCTCTGGCACGCCGTCCCGGCGTACCCGACGGTCAGCGAGGTCTGGCTGCGGCTGCTGGAGACGCTCCGCGACGCCGCCTGACGACGCGTCGGAGGTCCGCCCCGGGCCACCATCCCTCTCCGGGAAGGGCGTTGGGCGCGCCCGGGCCGGACCTCCACCCCGGCCCCCTGCGGTCCCGCGCGCCGGGTCGGACCACCGGCCTTCGCCGGCAGGGGCGTTGACGACGTCCGGCCCCGAGCGGCCCCGGCGACCGGCGCGGACCGGAGCCGGCCGGCGTGATTCCCGGCGATCCGGGTAGACGGCTGCCCTCGGCACGGAGGAACCGGAGGGGTGGCCATGACGGAGCAGGTCGGCAGCTCACAGCGGGCGTGGGGCGGGCTGCGCCGCTCCCGGCCGGGGACAGGTGCCGGGAAGCAGCCCACCGCTCCGGCCCGGGTCGCCCCCGACCTCGCTCCCCCGACTGCGGAACCGACCCCGATCATGCCCCCGACTGCACCCCTGGACGGCCCGCCCGGCCCGGCCGACCCGGCCGGGCACCGGCGCAGCTGGACGGCGGTCGCCGCCCGCTGGCTGGTGCTGACCGCCGCCTTCCTCGCCTCGGTCGCCTTCGCGGCGGCCCTGGCCCGGGTCACCCTGGTGCCCGTGCCCGGTGCCGTCGGCCAGGTCCACAGCAATCTGCGGCCCGGTGACTCGCTCCACCACTACCTCACCCGCGCGACCACGCTGGACGCCGCCCGGCAGGTGGGCGGGAACGTCCTGCTGGGCGTGCCGTTCGGCCTGCTGCTCCCGGTGCTCTGGCCCAAGGCGCGCGGAGCGTTCCGGGTGCTGGTGCGGACGGCGGCGGTGATGCTGCTGGTCGAGCTGGTCCAGGGCGCCCTGATCACCGGCCGCGCCTTCGACGTGGACGACGTGCTGCTCAACACCACCGGCGCCCTCCTCGGTTACCTGCTGCTGGGCCGCCGGCTGACCCGGGTGGTCCGGTCCGGCCGCCGCCCCCGCCGGCTCCCGGGTCGCCCCGGGAGCCGGCCCGGGCCGGCGGAGACCGGCGACGCACCGGCCTGACCCGGGCTGACCCGGGCTGACCCTGGCTCAGGAGAAGCTGACCGCCGCGTCCATCTCCCACATCAGCACCTCGGCCCCCGCCGCCCCGGCGGTGATCCGCTGCCCCTCGGCGGCGCCGATCCGGGCGGCGTCGCCCTCGTGCAGCAGGCCGGTGCCCTCCAGGGCGACCTCGCCCTTGGCCACGAAGAGGTGGACGAACGGCGCGGTGGCCGCCGTGACCGTCTCCTCCGGCCGCAGCCGGGCCACGTGCAGCGCGGCGTGCTTCTGTCGGATGCCGATCGCCCGCTGACTGGCGTGCTTGCCCATCCCGGACGCCAGGGTGGTCCAACCGCCCTGGGCCAGCTGGTCGTTGATGTCCAGCTGCTCGTAACCGGGGGCGATCCCGGCGGTGTCCGGGATGACCCACATCTGGATGAAGCGGACCGGGTCCCGGTGCTCCGGCTGCCCGGTGAGCGTCCAGGAGTCGTTCTTCTCGCTGTGCAGGATGCCGGCCCCGGCGCTCATCCGCTGGGCCAGGCCCGGGTAGATGACGCCGTTGTGCCCCTCGGAGTCCTGGTGCACCAGACCGCCCTCCAGCACCCAGGTGACGATCTCCATGTCCCGGTGCGGGTGGGTGTCGAAGCCGGTTCCGGGGGCCACCACGTCGTCGTTGGAGACCAGCAGCAGCCCGAAGTGGGTGTTGGCCGGGTCCCAGTGCCGGGAGAAGGAGAAGGAGTGGCGGGAGTCGAGCCAGCCCGCCTCGGTGTGGAAGCGGTCGGCCGCACGGCGGACGTCGGTCTTGGTGGCCATCGGTACTGCTCCTCTCGCGTTCTTGTTGAATCATAAACCATTGCCCTCCCGCCCTCATTCCCGGCGCGCTGACGTGCACCCGCCGCCCACCCGGAGCAGACTGGCGCCGCCAACGACCTCATCCCCGGGTGGTACGCCATGACCGAGACGCTGCTCGCCGTCGGGACCCAGAAGGGCCTATTCCTGGGTCGCAGTCCGGATCGCCGGAGCTGGAGCTTCACCGGACCGCACTTCGCCATGAACGCGATCTACTCGGTGGCCGTGGACCACCGCCCGGAGCGCCCGCGCATCCTGGTCGGCGCGGACAGCAGCCACTGGGGCCCGTCCGTCTGGTGGTCGGACGACCTCGGCGCGAGCTGGCAGGAGCCCGCACAGCCGGCCGTCCGCTTCCCCGAGCACACCGGCACCTCGCTGGAGCGCGTCTGGCAGCTCCACCCGGCGGGCGAAGAGGCCCCCGGGGTGGTCTACGCGGGCACCCAGCCCGCCGCCCTCTTCCGCTCCACCGACGGCGGCGAGAGCTTCACCCTGGACGAGGCCCTCTGGTCCCACCCGCAGCGGGCCGACTGGGCGGCCGGCTTCGGGGGCCAGGGCCTGCACACCATCCTGACGGACCGTCGGAGCCCGGACGCGCTCACCGTCGCCGTCTCCACCGGCGGGGTCTACCGCACCACCGACGGCGGCAAGACCTGGCAGCCCGCCAACACCGGCATCCGGGCCTCCTTCCTGCCCGACGAGTACCCGGAGTTCGGCCAGTGCGTGCACAAGATCGCCGCCGACCCGGCCGACCCGGACCGGCTCTACCTGCAGAACCACGGCGGCGTCTACCGCAGCGACGACGCGGGCGCCCGCTGGCAGGACATCGGCGCCGACCTCCCGGCCACCTTCGGTTTCGGCCTGGCCACCCACCCGCACCGGGGCGGCACCGCCTACCTCTTCCCGCTGGACGCCGACTACGCCCGCCTCCCGGTCGACCGCCGCTGCCGGGTCTTCCGCACCACCGACGCGGGCGCCACCTGGCGGCCCCTGGCCACCGGCCTGCCCGGCGAGGACCACTACGGCGTGGTGCTGCGCGACGCCCTGTGCACCGACGACGGCACACCGGCCGGCGTCTACTTCGGCAACCGCAACGGCGAGGTGTACGGCTCCTCCGACGAGGGCGAGAGCTGGCGGCAGCTCGTCTCCCACCTCCCCGACGTGCTCTGCGTCCGGGCCGCCACCCTGCCCTGACCGCGTGACCGGCGGAGACCACGACCCGTCACTCCGCCACGACCACCTGGCCGGCGGAGACCACGACCCGTCACCCCGCCGCAGCGGCACGGCCGTTGGAGAATCGGCGGATGACCGTCACCCTGCACCGGCACTCCACCCTGACCCCCGCCGCCCGTCGCGACCTGCTGACGGCGTACGCCGACGTCCGCTCCCCGCTGCTGCACCTGCCGAACTACTCGGTGACCGCCTTCACCGAACGCCTCGAACGACACGCCGCCGAGCCCGGCTTCACCCTGGTCCTCGGCCGGCACGACGGGGAGCCGGTCGGGTACGCGTACGCCACCTCGGTGGGACCGGGGGACCCGTTCTGGGAGCGGCTGGCCGACCCGCTGCCCGAGGGCTTCACCGCCGCGCCGGCCCTGGCCCTGCGGGAGATCGGCGTCCGCACCCCCTGGCGCGGCACCGGGACGGCCCGCCGGATCCACGACGCCCTGCTCGCCGCCCGCCCCGAGGGCCGCACCGTCCTGATGGTGAACCCGCTGGCCGGTGAGGGGCGGGTGCGGCGCCGCTACGAGGACTGGGGCTACCGCGCCGTCAACCGCCAGGCGGCCACCGCGCACTCGCCCGAACTGACCGTGATGATCCGGCCCACCCGCTGAGCCGCCGTCAGCGGTCGGCCGCCCGGAGGCGTTCGCTGACGGCGCCCAGCCCCTCGGCCAGCACGGCCAGCTGCTCGCGGGTGAGGACGTCGATCAGGGCCTCGCGGACGGTGGCGACGTGGCCGGGAGCGACCTCGCGCAGGACCTGCCAGCCGTACTCGGTGAGCTCGGCGAAGACGCCGCGCACGTCGCTGGCGCAGGAGCGGCGGCTGACCAGCCCGGCCTTCTCCAGCTGGGTGACCTGGTAGGTGAGGCCACTCTTGGAGGTGACGAGGCGGTCGGCCAGGTCGGTCATCCGCAGCGAGCGACCGGGGGCCTCGGAGAGCTGGCCGAGGATCTCGTACTGGGTGTGGGACAGGCCCGCGCTCTCCTTGAGCTGCTGCTCCAGGCGGCGCTCGATCAGATTGCTCGCGACCACGAAGCCCCGCCAGGCCGCCATCTCTTCATCGTCCAACCACCGGGGCTCGTCCATGCCGCCATCCTACCCAGTTGTTCAAATTCGAACCAAGGTGTACCTTCGGGTATGTCAGGTTCAAATTTGAACCAGATTTCCGGAGGAGGAGCTCCCATGCCAGTCCGTCGCCTGAACCACGCCGTGCTCTACGTCCGCGACGTGGCGCGCTCGGTCGCCTTCTACACCGACGCCTTCGGCTTCAAGGTCGACGTCGAGATCCCCGGCCGGGCCGCCTTCCTGAGCGCCGCCGAGACGCTGAACGACCACGACCTCGGCCTCTTCGCGGTCGGCGAGCAGGCCCCCTCCCCCGCCCGGGGCAGCGTCGGGCTCTACCACCTGGCCTGGGAGGTCGGCACCCTCGGCGAGCTGGCCGAGATGGCCACCAAGCTGAGCGCCACCGGTTCGATCGTCGGCGCCACCGACCACGGGGTCTCCAAGTCGCTCTACGCCAAGGACCCGGACGGCATCGAGTTCGAGGTGATGTGGCGCGTCCCGCGCGAGGAGTGGCCCTCCCCGGAGGACGGCGCGGGCATGCGCGCGCTCGACCTGGACGCGGAGCTGGCCCGCTGGGGTGCCGACCTCAGGACCGGCGCGGCGGCCGGGTCCGCGACCTGACGGAATCCCGCCCGTGCTCCACCCCCGTGAGCGGGGGAGGCGCAGCACCGAGGCCCGGCCGGATCACCGGCCGGGCCTCGGGCGTCACTGGCTCAGCTGACGGTCGCTCAGTAGCCCATCGCGTCGCCGCCGACGGCGAAGGCGTCGTCGCAGATCGACTCGGCGTCCCCGCCGACGGCCGCCGCCGGGCCCTCGGCCCAGGCGTCGCCGCCCACGGCACCGGCGTACTCGCCGCCCATGGCGTCGCCGCCGACCGCACCGGCCCCGGCACCGCCCGAGGCGTCACCGCCCACCGCACCCGCGTTGCCGGCCGCGTCGACGTCGCCGCCGACCGCCAGTGCGGAGCCGTCGCCCTTGGTCACGGCGTTGCCGCCGACCGCCAGCGAGCCGTGCGAGTGACGGCAGTCATGGGCCGAGGCCACACCCGCGCCCATGACGAGGGCACAGCCGCAGAGGGCGGCGGCAGCGGTGATCTTGGCAAGAGTCGTACGCATGAGAGAAGTCCTCCGAGGTCGGTACGGGACTCCACCTGAATCGGCAGTCCGGGTACGGCCCATGAGCCCCCGTCACCCGCCCGGCGGAGTGATCGCCTCCAGGTCCACTCCTCGGAGTGCACCTGCCTGCGCCCCCGCCGGGCCCCCTGGCCGCCTGGCCGCCTGGCCCGGTCTGCCGGTCTGCCGGTCTGCCGGTCTGCCGGCTGAGCAGCCGGTCAGTGCTCCCAGGGCCGGGGCTCGCCCCGCAGCACCTCGGCGGCGAAGTCGTCGGCGACCCGGGCGATCACCGCCCGGCCCTCGACCTTCGACAGCCAGTGCTGCGGGAGGCGGACGTCGCCGTGCAGTGCGCCGAGCAGGTTGCCCGCGATGGAGCCGGTGGAGTCGCTGTCGCCGGAGTGGTTGACCGAGAGCAGGAAGGCCGCCTCGATCGGGGTGCGCGGCGGGGAGGGCTCGCAGACCGTGGGGCCCTGTCCGTACCGGTAGACCTGCGGGCGGGTCCGGGCCAGCACCGCGTACACCCCGATGGCCAGTGCCTCCTCCGCCACCCAGCCCTGGCCGAGGCGCTCCACCTGCTCGGCGCTGCCCTCGCCCTCCTCCGCCAGCTCGACCGCCCGGCGCAGTGCGGTGGAGGTCTCCTGGTGGCCCGGGTAGCGAGCCAGCAGCTCCAGGGTGCGCAGCACCGAGCCGGGCAGCGACTCGCCGTCGACCAGGAAGCTCACGATCGCGGCGAACGCCCCGGCCGCGTAGTAGCCGGTGGGGTGACCGTGGGTCATCTGGGCGCAGTTGGCCGCCAGTTGGAAGGAGTGCTCGGCCCCCGACAGGGTGAAGCCGAACGGCGCCGAGCGCATCACGGTGCCGCAGCCCTTGGAGTCCGGGTTGATCGGGCCGGGAGTACCGGTGATCTTCGCGTAGGGGTGCGGGGCCGGGACCTGACGGACCCGCAGGCCGGAGAGGCAGGCGTTGCCGGGGGCGCGGCGGGCGTAGAGCCAGGGCTCGTTCCGCAGCTCCCCGGCCCGGTGCCGCAGGCCCTCGGCGGGCGGCGGGGCCGGGAAGTCCTGGGTGTCCAGCCAGCGCAGGTAGGCGTCCAGCACCAGCTCGCCCTCGGCTCCGCTGATGCCCCGGTCCCGGGAGCGGCAGTAGCCGTTCAGCCGGCCCTCGGCGCTGAACAGGGTCATCTGGGTGTCGTCGGTGATCCGCCCGACCACCCCCTCGTGGTCGGGCAGCAGGCCGGTGACCCCGGCCGGGCCGTGCTCGGCCCGGATCCGGTCCAGCGAGTGGAACTCCACCGGATTGCCCAGCGCGTCCCCGATCGCACCGCCGAGCAGGCAGCCCCGCAGTCGGGAGCGGTAGGCGGTCAGTTCGGCCCAGGAAGCTTGCTGCACCTGATGGCTCCTCAGTCTGGCGGATCCGGTCTGATGTTCTGATTGCGCCGGAACAGGCTATCCGGGCCCCGGACCCGCTTGAGCGCCCGCAGTCGCCGGTACTTCGCCTCCCCGTACGCCTCCCGGACTCAGCGCTCTCCCCCTCCGGGTCGCCGACTCAGCAGCAGACCACCACCGCCACTCGCTGCCCGACCAGCTCCGCCGGGAGCCCCAGCGGCGGCGGCGCAGCGCGGTGCGGCGCGGCGCACCACGGCGGTGGTCGGCTCGTCCGGTACGTCCGCACTCCGGTCCCGGTGGAAGCGGAGCAGCCGGGCCGAGTCGGCCATCGGCCAGAGCAACGGCCCGGTGTGGGTGACGATGCCGGAGGGCACGGCCCTCCCGAACCACTGGGTGGCGGCGTCCAGTTCGCCGAGCAGCACCTCGGGAAGCGGTCACCACCGGGCGCTGACCCGGGAGTTCGGCCGGGCATCCGTCCGGCGCGCCTCGACTGCTCCGTCGGCCGGGACCTGGTGGCGTCCGCCCCTCCCCCCTCCCCCCGACCTGCCCCGGGCGCGAGGCTCAGGGCCGCGGTCGGCGCGGTGCGGCGATCTGACGGAGTCGGCCCCGAACGCCCGCCCCGACGGGAGCGCCGCACGGGGCAGGTGAGCCGGACGGGGTACGCCCCCTGTCGGCCCGACGGTCGGCGCGGCAGAGTGTGCCCATGCAGACTCCACTGACCGTGATGGACTTCCTACGGCGGGCCGAGACGGTCTACGGCGACCGGGTCGGAGTCGTCGACGAGCCGCTCCAACCCGCCGAGTCCTGGGGCGAACTGACGTACCGGCGGATGGCCGCACTGGCCAGGGCCCAGGCCGCCGGACTGGACCGGCTGGGCATCGGGCCCGGCGAGCGGGTGGCGATCGTCTCGCACAACTCGGCCCGGCTGATGACCTCGCTCTACGGGGTGAGCGGCCACGGCCGGATCCTGGTGCCGGTGAACTTCCGGCTGCGCGCCGAGGAGGTCGCCTACATCGTCGAACACAGCGGCGCCACCGCCCTGTTGGTCGACCCCGAGCTGGACGAGGCACTGGCCGGGGTGGCGGTCAAGCACCGCTTCGTGCTGGGCACGGAGAGCGACGCGCTGCTGTACGACCACGACCACGAGCCGGTGCGGTACGAGATCGCCGAGTCGGACACCGCGACGATCAACTTCACCAGCGGAACCACCGCGCGCCCCAAGGGAGTCCAGCTCACCCACCGCAACCTCTGGCTGAACGCGGTGCTGATGGGCCTGCACTTCGGCGCCAACGACCGGGACGTCTACCTGCACACCCTGCCGATGTTCCACGCCAACGGCTGGGGCATGCCGTTCGCCCTCACCGGCCTGGGCGCGCAGCACGTCGTACTGCGGAAGGTGGACGGCGCCGAGATCCTGCGGCGGATCGAGCGGCACGGCGTCACCTTCCTCTGCGGTGCCCCCGCCGTGGTGGCCTCGGTGCTGGCGGCCGCAGCCGAGTGGGACGGGCCGGTGCCCGGCCGGGACCGGGTGCGGATGATCGTCGCCGGGGCGCCGCCGCCCACCTCCGTGGTGCAGCGGGTCGAGGAGGAGCTCGGCTGGGAGTTCATGCAGATCTACGGCCTGACCGAGACCTCGCCGATCGCCACGGTGAACCGGGGCCGATCCGAGTGGGACGACCTGCCGCCGCTGGAGCGCGCCGAGCGGCTGGTGCGGCAGGGATCGCCCGCAATCGGCACGGAGCTGCGGGTGGACGAGGAGGGCGAGGTACTGATCCGCTCCAACACCGTGATGACCGGCTACTGGGAGCAGCCCGTCGAGACGGCGGAGGCGATCCGGGACGGCTGGTTCCACAGCGGTGACGGCGGCACCCTGACGGATGGTTACCTGACGGTCTCGGACCGGAAGAAGGACGTCATCATCACCGGGGGCGAGAACGTCTCCTCGATCGAGGTGGAGGACTGCCTCTACGGGCACCCGGCGGTGGCCGAGGTGGCGGTGATCGGAGTGCCGGACGCCAAGTGGGGCGAGACGGTGAAGGCACTGGTGGTCCTGCGGGACGGCGCCGGTGGCGCTGCCGGAGGTGTTCCCGTTGATGCTGCCGGAGGCGCTTCCGAGGGGGGTTCCGGAGGTGGTTCCGGGGGCGCGGACGAGGCCCTGGCCGCCGAGCTGATCGCGCACTGCAAGCAGCGGCTGGCCGGCTACAAGGCGCCGACCTCGGTCGAGTTCCGCACCGAGCTGGCCCGGACCACCACCGGCAAGCTGCAGAAGTTCAAGCTGCGCGAGCCGTACTGGACCGGCCGCGACCGCCAGGTCAACTGACCCGGGGCGCGGGGCGGTCGGGTGCGGGGCGGTCCGCCCTCACGGTCGGCCGCCCCGCTCCCCCGTTCCTCCGTCACCGCTACCTTCCCCGCCTCCGTCACCGACCCCGACTCCGACTCCGACTCCGACTCGAGGAGCTTCCCGTGGCCGATGCCACCGCCCTGCTGGACGACCTGCGCGCCGAGACCGAGTCGCTGGACGCCCTCGTCGTCCCGCTGGACGCCGCCGGGTTCGCCGCCCCGACCCCCGCCGAGGGGTGGACGGTGGCGCACCAGATCTCCCATCTCGCCTGGACCGACCGGTGGTCACTGCTGGCCTGCCGGGAGCCCGAGGAGTTCCGCGACCGCTTCACCGAACTGCTGGCCGTCGGCGACGACCCGGTGGAGGCCGGCGCGGCCGAGGGCGTCGGCGAGCCGCCCGTCGAGCTGCTGGCCCGCTGGCGGACCGGGCGCGCCGAGCTGGCCGAGGCACTGGCCGAGGCCGCCGCCTCGGGTCGTCAACTGCCGTGGTTCGGGCCGCCGATGAAGGCTCCCACGATGGCCACCGCCCGGCTGATGGAGACCTGGGCGCACGGCCAGGACGTCGCCGACGCGCTCGGTGTGCTGCGGGAGCCGACGGCCCGGCTGCGGCACGTGGCCCACCTGGGGGTGCGGACCATGGGGTTCGCGTTCGCCCTGCACGGGCTGCCGACCCCCGAGGCGCCGGTACGGGTGGAACTGACCGCGCCCTCGGGCGAGCCGTGGCTCTGGGGACCGGAGGACGCGGCCGACTCGGTCCGCGGGCCCGCCCTCGACTTCTGCCTGCTGGTCACCCAGCGGCGGCACCGGGACGAACTGGCGCTGCGGGTCTCGGGCCCGGTGGCCGAGGCGTGGCTGCCGATCGCCCAGGCCTTCGCCGGGACCCCGGGCCCCGGTCGGCCCTCCCCGCAGGCCGGCTGACGCCCCGTCACCCCCTGCCCTCCCACCTCCCCCGATGGCCGAATTCACTCGGGCGAGCGATTTCATGTTTTACCAATTCATGGTGAAGTCTTTGCCATGAGGAAATACGTCAAGCTCGTCACCGCAGCAGCCCTCCTCCTCCCGATCACCGCCGCCGGTGCACCCGCCGCGGCGGCGCCCGCAGCCCGGACGCCGCTCGGCGAGGTGGATTCCTTCTTCTCCGAGTACCGCCTCGCCGCACTCGGCGAGATCGAGGAGTACCCGGCCGAGATCCGGGCCCGGACGCTCTCCCCGCCGCTGAACGCGGAGTTGGACGCCTGGTCCGCCATCCACGGCGGCGCCGATCCGGTCTTCCGGGAGCGGAGCATCCCGCGCAGCTGGTCCCTGCGCGAGGCGCCGGCCACTCTCTCGTCGCCCGGCGCGCACACGGTCTCGGTGACCGAGACCTGGTACGAGGGCGGCTCCCGCGAGGTCCTCTTCACCGTCCGCCTGCCCGACCTGCGGATCACCGCCATCAACGACGCGCCCCGGTGGGCCACCTGACGGCACGTCACGCCCACGGCCCGGGCCCCACGCCGCACCGTCATCCGATCGAGTCCGACCTCACCCCTGTGGGGGACAGCGGTTTGGCGCCTGCGGGCGACCGTGGTCAGGCTGGGCGCCATGACCCTTCGCCGTCTGCTCCCCGTCGTCCTGGGCCTGGCCGCCGCCTGTTGCGCGGCACCGGCCGTCGTCCCGGCCCAGGCTCGACCGCTCGCTCCACAACCGGCCGAGTCCACCCTCGTCCTGACGGTCAGTGAGGGTGAGACCGTCTCCCCCACCCCCGACCTCACCACGCTGAACTGCTCGGGCCGCCCCAGCGGCACCCACGCGGCCCCCGAGGCCGCCTGCACCGCCCTCGCCGCAGCCGACGGTGACCCGGACCGCCTGCGCGGAGCCGCCGGCACGCTCTGCACCGCCGTCTACTCCCCCGTCGCCGCCACCGCCGAGGGCGTCTGGCAGGGGTCCCCGGTCAAGTGGTCCAGGACCTTCGGCAATCGCTGCCAGCTCCGCGCCGCCACCTCCCCCGTCTTCTAGCCCGCTCCCCCTCCCCTCCCCTCAGCCCGTGGTGCGTCCGCTCAGCACCAACGCCGTCACCAAGCAGCCGAACCCGGCCGTGCCGGCCACCGCCCGTACGGTGTTCCACCGCACCCAGGTCGTCTCGAACTGCTCCCGCACCGCGCCCAGATCAGGTATCCGGTCGAGCGAACCGGCCGCCGCCAGCTGGTCGTTGAGCGGCACGTTGACCGCCGCGGTGACCACCACCAGCACCACGTAGAGCACAGCCGCCGCCACCAACCACGGCAGCGGCCCCCGCTGCCCCGCCCCGAGATGCAGCCCGACCGCCAGCAGCGCCAGCACCAGCGCGCCCATGAACACCGTCAGGAACCACCCGTTCAGGATGGCCACGTTGATCCGCTGCATGGTCTCCACGAAGGTCCGGTCGTCCGCCTTCGCCAGGCCCGGCATCACCGAGCAGGCGTAGCCGAAGAACAGCCCCGCGCTCAACCCCATCGTCAGCGTCGCTGCCAGCAGTACCGCAGACCTGAACCAAGCCATGTCGTCTCCCCCTACGTCGTCCGCCGTCTTCCACGTCCTTCTGGCGACCAGTCAACCGTTCGACCCCCCGACCGCACCATGGCCGCACCGCTCCCCGCCATACGCGCGCGTCTACACTCGGCGTCCATGGACGCACTCGCCGGACTGCTGTCGGGTCCCCGTGCCCGGGGCGCCTTCCTCCTCCGCTCCGTGCTCACCCCGCCGTGGTCCATCCGGATCGAGGACCGGGCCCCGCTCACCCTGCTGATACCGATCTCGGGCACCGCCTGGGTGGTCCCCGACCCATCCCCCTCCCCGGACGCCGCCCCGGGCCCCGTCCCGCCTCCCGCTCCCGGGCTTCCCGTCCTGCTCCGCCCCGGCGACGTGGCCGTGACCCGCGGCCCGGCCCCGTACACCGTCGCCGATTCCCCCGACACCCCGCCCAGCGTGGTGATCCACCCCGACCAGACCTCCACCACCCTCGACGGGGAGGAGCTCTGCGCCGAGCGCGACCAGGGCGTCCGCACCTGGGGAGAGACCCCGGACGGCCCCACCGTCCTGGTGAGCGGCACCTATCAACTGCGCGGCGAGGTCAGCCGGAGCCTGCTCGACGCACTGCCGCCGCTGCTCTCCCTCTCCCTCGACTCACCCCTGACCACCCTGCTCGGGGAGGAGGTCGGCCGGGACCGTCCCGGCCAGGACGCCGTCCTGGACCGGCTGCTGGACCTCCTCCTGATCAGCACCCTGCGGGCCTGGTTCGACCGCCCGGACTCGGACGCCCCACCCTGGTACCGCGCGCACACCGACCCGGTCGTGGGCCAGGCCCTCCGCCTGCTCCACTCCGACCTCGCCCGCCCCTGGACGGTGGCCGGTCTGGCCTCCGCGACCGGCGTCTCCCGGGCCGCCCTGGCCCGCCGCTTCACCGACCTGGTCGGCGAGTCCCCGATGGCCTACCTCACCACCCGCCGCCTCGCCCTGGCCGCCGACCTGCTCCACGACCCGGCCACCACCCTCGCCACCGTCGCCCGCCAGGTCGGCTACTCCACCCCGTTCGCCCTCAGCGCGGCCTTCAAGCGGGTCCACGGCGTCAGCCCCACCGCTCACCGCACCACCTGACCCACCACCACCTGGCACGCTGCCTGACGCACCGTCACCCGGGCACCGCTGGGTTCGGCCGGCCCGGCGCACGGACACGCGCCCCTCAGGGTGGCCGGCCGCAGACGGCCACGGCCGGCCACCGGTCATCCCCGTCAGTCACGGCCCTCCGCCTGATCCGCAGCATCGGCTGTCTCCTCGGCAGTGCCGCGAGCGTCCACCCGACTCCCGTCATCGAGGTCGAGGGCCAGGCGCCCCACGCCCCTTCCGTTGCCGACCGGGGCGTCCGTCGCCGTGCGGCCCGACCGTTCGGTCCCGGCTGCCCTGCTCACGAACCGTCGGCGGGCCGGGCTCCGGACCAACTGGTATCGGCACATCCGGCATCAACGCCTTCGAAGTCGTTCGACACGGCTCGGCTCCCATGAGTGGACCTGGATCTTGGCCGGGGCCGTTGCCGGCGAGCGGCTGCCGGCAACGGCCCCGGCACGCCTCATCCTGCGGACGACCGGCCACAACGAACTAACATGCGACCAACAGGCCACTCTGAACTGGGAAGTACATGCCCATACCGTTCGGCGTGCTCGGCCCCCTGACCGTGCACGACAACCACGAGCCGCGTGTGATCAACAGTCAGAAGCACCGCCTTCTGCTCGCCCGCCTGCTCCTCGCCACCGACCGTCCGGTGCCCGCCGACTCACTGCTGGCCACGCTCTGGGACGGGCGTCCACCGCGCACCGCCGCCGCCTCGCTCCACAACCACGTCACCCGGCTCCGCCGGGCCCTCGGCCCGGGGTTGGCGGACAGGCTCGAGTCCACCCCGGCCGGCTACCTGCTCCGCGTCGGAGCCGGTGAGCTCGACTCCACCGTCTTCGCCGAGCACCTCCGGATCGCCCGGAAGGCGCACGCGGACGGTGACTGGCCGCTGGTCACCGCCGAGGTGACGGCCGCCCTGGCCCTGTGGCGCGGTGCTCCCCTGGCCGATCTGCCCCAGCTGGCCTCGGCCCCCGAGAGCACCTGCCTGTCGGAGCTACGACTGCTCGGGCTCGAGTGGCGCTTCGACGCCGAGCTCGCACTCGGCCGCCTCCAGGGACTGGCCGCCGAGCTGTCCCCCCTGGTGGCCGAGCATCCGCTGCGGGAGTCCTTCCACCGCCAGCTGATGCTGGCCCTGCACCGGACCGGCCGCCGGGCCGACGCCCTCGCCGCGTACCTGTCGCTGCGCAGCACCCTGGTCGATGAGCTCGGCATCGAACCGGGAGAGGCCGTCCAGCGGACCCACCAGGAGATCCTCTCCTGCGACGGGCCGGCCTCCCCGGCCTCCCCGGACGCGCCGGCGCCACCCGCGCCCCCGTCTCCCGTACCGGCACAACTCCCCGCCTTCGCTGCCGACTTCACCGGCCGCCAGAAGGAGCTGGACGCCCTCTCGCTCTACCTCCGCCCCGGCGAGCCGGGCACCCCCGGGCGGGTCGTGGTGGTCACCGGCATGGGCGGCATCGGCAAGACCTCCCTGGTCCTGCGCGCCGCGCACGCCGTCCTGGGCGACTACCCCGACGGCCAACTCCACGCCGACCTGCACGGCTTCGGCACGGCCGAGGCACGGACACCGCACGACCTGCTCGGCCGGTTCCTCACCGACCTCGGGGTGCCGGGCTCCTCCCTCCCCGGACACACCGACGACCGTGCGGCCCTGTACCGCACGCTGCTGGCCGAGCGCCGCGTGCTGATCGTCCTCGACAACGCCCGCGACACCCGGCAGGTCGCCCCGCTGATCCCCGGCACCGGCCGCTCCGCCGTGGTGGTGACGAGCCGTCACCGGCTCCCCGCGCTGCAGTCCTCCGCCCGGATCCCGCTGGGGCCGCTCAACACCTTCGAGCAGCGCAGCCTGTTGCGGGAGCTCTGCGGGGCGGACCGGGTGGACGCCGACCCGGCTGCGGCCGGCCGGATCATGACCGCCTGCTCCGGACTGCCGCTGGCGCTGCGGATCGCCGGGAGCCGGCTGGCCCACCGCCCCGCGTGGCAGCTGGACGAGTTGGCTCGACGCCTGAGCCGGACCGACCGGCTCGGCGCCCTGACGGTCGATCACCTGGCGGTGCGGGACGTCTTCTCCTTCAGCTACGACTCGCTCCGGGCCGGTGACCGGCCGGTGGAGCCCGAGGCCGCCCGCGCCTTCCGCCTGCTGGGCCTCTGGCCGGCCCACCAGCACACCGCCGAGTCGGTCGCCGCCCTGCTCGGCACCTCGGTCGACCATGCCCTGGACGTGCTCGACACCCTGGTCGACACCCACCTCCTGGACGTCAGCAGCCCCGGTCGGTACCGGTTCCACGACCTGCTCGGCGAGTTCGCGGCCGAGCGCGCCTCGGCCGACGAGCCGGCCGAGCTCCGCTCGGAGGCGCTGCTGCGGCTGCTGAGCTGGTACACCGCCGCTGCCGCCCGGGCGAACGCCACGGTGCTGCCCCAAGCACTGCCGATCCCGGCCGTCGTCGGCGCGGACGACTTCGAACTCCCCGACCACCCCGACGAGCAGGCCGCACTCGACTGGTACATCGACGAGCTGCCCGCCCTCCGAGCCGTGGTCCGGACCGCCGCCGGGATGTCCCGCCCCGATCTCTCCTGGCGGCTGGCAGCCGCGCTCTTCGGCTACGGCCTCACCTACTGGTGGACGGGCGAGTGGACCGATTGCCTGACCGAAGCGCTCGCCACCACCACCGCCGCCGGTGACCTGCTGGGCCAGGCCTGGCTCCACAGCCGGCTGGGCGTGGCCCACGGCATGGCCGAGCGCACCGACCTCAGCCTGCGGCACCTGCAGAGCGCACTGAGCGCCTTCACCGAACTCGGCGACACCGCGGCACAGCGGACGGTGCTGGCCAACCTCACCAACGCCTACCAGCAGGCCGGCGACCTCGAGCAGGCCAACGCCTACGCCGAGCGGACCGCCACCCTGGCCGAGCAGATCGACGGCCCCGACCGCACCCCGGCGGATCTGCTGGTGATCGGCGGCCTGCTCTTCGAGTCCGGTGACATGGCCGGGGCCGAAGCCGCCTTCCGCTCGTCGGCGGCCAAGTGGCGGGTGGTCGGCTCCCGGCTCCACCTCGCCATCGCCCTGTCCAACCTCGGCGACTCCCTGCGCGGTCTGGGCCGCACGGACGAGGCCCTGGAGGCACTGACGGAGGCCTTGGCGATCCGTCGGCAGCTGGACAGTCACGGAGACGTCGCCGACAGCCTGGAGACGATGGCGCGCACCAGCTTCGAACGGGGGGAGACGGAAGAGGCCCGACGACTCTGGGAGGAGACCCTGGACATCGCCCGGCGACACGGCCTCGACAACTACGCCCGCATGAGTACGGAGGGACTGGCCGCCCTGGCCGGGCCCCGGTCCGACTGACGGCTGCGGGCGGGGCAACGGCCCCGGCCGACCTCCCCCGTACCTGACCCTCCGTCAAGCCGTCCGGCGGCGGGCTCGACCCGGCCGAGGGTGCCGGGGGCGTGACGCAGGGCGTCGCCGTGGACCTCCCCCACGGCGCGGTGGGCGGGGGCCCCACGCCCCCGGACGGTGGGCGGCGGAATCCGGGGATCGCCGCCGCCCTACCGAGCCCTGTCGTCACCCTCAGCGGGTCGCGCAGCACGCCGCCCCCCGTCTCGCGTCCCGCACCCGTGCCTTCGATCGTCATCATCAGCCCGCTCGCCGGTCGCCCGAGGCCGCCCCGAGCCGCTTCCGTCAGGGGACACGCACGCGGAGCCATCAGCATGACCTGCAGTAATGCCGCTCCATCGAACGAGTGACCGATTACGGCGAAGTCGAACCCCGGCTTCCCTTTTTCGTTCGTTTGTTCGAAAGTGGAGCCATGGAGGCAACCCTCGCCGCTCTGGCACCCCAGCTCAGGCTGTCCCGTCCCGGGCAGCTGGTGCCGGTGCTGCCCGCGCTGGAGGGCCTCCTTCCCGAGCGCGGCCTGCGCCCGGGCACGGTGGTGTCGGTGACCGGTGGCGGCACCGCGCTGCTGCTCACCCTGGTAGCCGCCGCGACGACCGGCGGCACCTGGTGCGCGGCGGTCGGGGTCGAGGGGCTCGGCCTGCTGGCGGCGGCCGAGTTCGGCGTCGACCTCTCCCGGCTGGTGGTGGTCGAGGAGGCCGGTGACCAGTGGGCCCGGGTCGTGGCGGCCCTGGCCGACGGCGTCGGCGTGCTGCTGCTGCGCCCGTCCGGCCGGGTCTCCGCGCAGGTGGCGGAGCAGCTGACCACGGTGGCCCGGCGCGGCGGGTGCGCCCTGGTGGTGTCCGGGGAGTGGCCCGGCGCGCGGGTCCGGCTCCGGGTGGCCGCCCGCTCCTGGGAGGGCCTGGGCCAGGGCCGCGGCCGGCTACGGGCCCGCCGCCTGCTGGTGGAGGCCGGCGGCCGGGGAGCGGCGGCCCGGGAACGGCGGCACGAGCTCTGGCTGCCGGACGGCGAAGGCTCGGTCCGGGTCGTCCACCCCGCCGGCTCCGACGCCACCCCCACCCCCACCCCCGGCTCCGGCTCCGGCTCCGGCTCCGGCCTCAGCCCCGACCCCGGCCCCGCGCACGACCGCCGGACCGACGCGCCGCAGGTCCCGCTGGCGGTGGTCTGAGGTGACGGAGGCCCGCGACGAGACCGGCCAGGAGACCGCTCCCCCACGGGTGTTGGCCGCCTGGGTGCCGGACTGGCCGGTGATCGCCGTGCTCGGCGCCGAGCCGGGCCCGGAGCACCCCGTGGTGGTGGTCGAGCGCGGCCGGGTACTGGCCGCCTCCGCCGCCGCCCGCCGGGGCGGGGTGCGCCAGGGGCAGAAGGCCCGTTCGGCCCGCGCACTGGTCGCCGGTCTGGCGGTGCACGAGCGCCGGGCCGATGCCGAGGCCGGGCTGTTCGAGCCGGTGGCGGAGGCGGTGGGCGCCCTGGCCGCGCGTCTGGAGGTGGTCCGCCCCGGTGTGCTGGCGCTGCCGGCCGCCGGTGCGGCCCGCTACCACGGCGGTGAGGACGCGCTGGCGGAGAAGGTGCTCGACGCGGTGGAGGCGGTCGGCCACGAGTGCCGGGTCGGGATCGCCGACGGCCTGTACGCGGCGCAGCTGGCGGCCCGGGCCGGGCAGGTCGTGCCGGTCGGGGAGAGCGCCCGGTTCCTGGCGCCGATCCCGGTGTCGGAGCTGACCGAGGCCGGGTTGGCCGATCTGCTCGGCCGCCTGGGCGTCCTGACCATCGGTCAGTTCGCGGGTCTTCCGGTGGGCGGTGTCGCGGACCGTTTCGGCCGGGCCGGTGTGGCGGCACATCGGCTGGCCCGGGGGCTGGAGGCCCGGCCGGTGGTGGCCCGCCCGCCCGGGGTGGACCTGTCGGTGGAGCAGCGCTTCGAGCAGCCGTTCACGGTGCTGGAGCCGCTGGTGTTCGCGGCCCGGGCACTGGCCGAGCACCTGCACGCCGGGCTCGCCGGGGCCGGTCTGGCCTGCGGGCGGGTGGAGATCGAGGTGGAGTGCGCGGACGGGACCCGGGCGTCCCGGGCCTGGCGGCACGAGGGTCTGCTGTCGGTCGGGGCGGTGGCCGAGCGGGTGCGCTGGCAGTTGCAGGCGTGGCAGCAGCGGCGGGTGTTCGCCGAGGGCTCCGGCGGGGCGGTGGCGTTGCGGCTGGTGCCGGACGGACTGGTCCGCGATCCGGGCCGCCAGCTGTCGCTGGCGGACGGGGACCAGGAGGCCACCGAGCGGATCGAACGGGCGGTGGCCCGGGTGCAGGCGATCCTCGGCCACACCGCCCCGGTCACCGTCGAACTGGCCGGTGGCCGCGCTCCTGCGGACCGCGTGGTGCGCACCCCCTGGGGCGACGCCCACCAGGAGCGCCGGGCGGACGGCCCCTGGCCGGGGCGGCTGCCCGGCCCGTCCCCGACCCGGGTGCCGGCCGGGCCGGTGCCGGTGCGGCTGCTGGACGCCGAGGGCCGGGAGGTCGAGGTCACCGCGCGGGCCGAGGCCCGGAGCGCCCCGGCCCGGCTGGTGCTGCGCACCGGCGCCGTGGAGGTGACGGGCTGGGCCGGGCCGTGGCCGGAGCAGGAGCGCTGGTGGGACCCGGACGAGGCCCGGCGCACCGCCCGGATGCAGGTCACCGTCGCCGACGGCCGGGCCTTACTGCTCGCCGTCACCGGTGGCCGCTGGCGCCTGGAGGGCGACTACGACACCTGACCACCCCTCGCTTCCCCACCTCCCCACCCCCGTACGACCGGACACAGCACCATGGGCTTCACCAACCACCCGAAGACGCCTTGGCGCGACCTCGAACGCGCCATGGCCGGCGCCCGGCCCAGGACCGGCGACCGTACGGTCGTCCCCTTCCCGGGCACCGACCCCCGCCCCGAGACGGCCCCGGCCCCGTCACCGCCCGAGGGCGGCGCGGAGTGGGCCGAGCTGCACGTCCACACCACCTACAGCTTCCTGGACGGGGCCAGCGATCCGGCCGAACTGGTCGACGAGGCGGCGAGGTTGGGCATCGGCACGCTCGCGGTCACGGACCACGACGGCCTCTACGCGGCTCCGGCCTTCGCCGCCGAGGCCCGCCGCACCGGGCTGGCCACCGTCTTCGGGGCGGAGCTGACCCTGGACGCCGCGCTCCCCCCGACCGGCGTCGCCGACCAGGACGGCGAGCACCTGCTCGTCCTGGCCCGGGGCGCGGAGGGCTACCACCGGCTGGCCGGGCTGATCGGTGACGCCCATCTGGCCGGTGGCGCCAAACGCCGCCCCCGGTACGACCGCGAGCGGCTGGCCGGGGCACACGACGGCCACTGGGCCGTGCTGACCGGCTGCCGCAAGGGCGCCGTCCGGCGTGCCCTGGCGACCGAGGGCGTGACGGGTGCCGAGCGCGAACTCCGGCTGCTGGCCGACCGGTTCGGCCCGGAGAACGTCTTCGTCGAGCTGACCGACCATCACCTCCCCGGCGACGACGAACGCAACGACGCGCTGGCCGCACTCGCCGCCCGCACCGGCCTGGCTCTGGTGGCCACCACCGCTGCCCACCACGCCTCCCCCGCCCAGGGCCGGCTCGCCCAGGCGCTGGCCGCCCTGCGCCAGGGCCGCTCACTCACCGACGCCGAGGCGCACCTGGCGGCGGCCGGCACCGCCCACCTGCGCTCCCCCGCCGAGATGGCCCGCCGACTGGCCCCCTGGCCCGGCGTCCAGCGGGCCACCGTGGAGCTCGCCCACGGGCTGGCCTTCGACTTCCGGGAGCTCAAGCCCAAGATGCCCGGCTTCCCCGTCCCGGACGGCCACAGCGAGATCGGCTGGCTGCGCCGCCTCACCCTGGACGCCGCCGCCCGCCGCTTCGCCCCGGACAACGCGAAGGCGCACCGGCAGATCGCCCACGAGCTCGACGTGATCGAGCAGTTGGAGATGGCCGGGTACTTCCTGATCGTCCACGACATCGTGGCCTTCGCCCACCGCTCGGACATCTGGTGCCAGGGCCGGGGCTCGGCCGCCAACTCCGCCGTCTGCTACGCCCTGGGCATCACCAGCGTGGACCCGATCCACTACGACCTCCTGTTCGAGAGGTTCTTGAGCCCCGAGCGGGACGGGCCGCCCGACATCGACCTGGACATCGAGCACCGCCGCCGCGAGGAGGTGATCCAGTACGTCTACGACACCTACGGCCGCGACCACGCCGCCCAAGTCGCCAACGTGATCAGCTACCAGCCCCGGCTCGCGGTCCGCGACGCCGCCCGCGCCCTCGGCTACGCCACCGGCGACCTGGACCGCTTCGCCGCCGCCACCGGCTGGTACGAGCTGCCCCCGGACGGCACCGGAGTGCCGGACGACGTCCGGGAGTTGGCCACCGGGCTGCGGGGCCTGCCGCGCCACCTCGGGATCCACTCCGGCGGCATGGTGCTCACCCACGCCCCGATCGCCGAGACCTGCCCCACCGAGTGGGCCACCATGCCCGGCCGCTCCGTGCTCCAGTGGGACAAGGACGGCTGCGCCGAGGCCGGGCTGGTCAAGATCGACCTGCTCGGCCTCGGCATGCTCTCCGCCCTGCACGACGCCTGTGACCTGATCGAGCGTCACCACGGCCTCCGCTACGAGCTGGCCACCATCCCCCAGGACGACGAGGCCGTCTACGCGATGCTCGCCCGGGCCGACACCGTCGGCGTCTTCCAGGTGGAGTCCCGCGCCCAGGCCGGCGCGCTGCCGAGGATGCGCCCGCGGAAGTTCTACGACCTGGTGGTCCAGGTCGCGCTGATCCGGCCCGGTCCGATCCAGGGCGGCTCGGTCCACCCCTACATCCGCCGCCGCAACGGGCACGAGCCCGCCACCATCGCGCACCCGCTGATGGAGAAGGCCCTCACCAAGACCCTGGGTGTCCCGCTGTTCCAGGAGCAGATGATGCAACTGGCCATCGACTGCGCCGGGTTCACCCCCGCCGAGGCCGACGAACTCCGGCAGGCGATGGGCTCCAAACGCTCCCACCAGCGCGTCGCCGCCCTCCGCGAGCGCCTGCTCAGCGGGATGAGACAGCGTGGCATCCCGGACGAGGTCGCCGAGGACGTCTACACCAAGATCGACGCCTTCTCCGGCTACGGCTTCCCGGAGTCGCACGCCGCCTCCTTCGCGCTGCTCGTCTACGCCAGCGCCTGGCTCAAGCTCAAGTTCCCGGAGGCGTTCACCTGCGCGCTGCTGGCCAACCAGCCGATGGGCTTCTACTCCCCGCTCAGCCTGATCGCCGACGCCCGGCGGCACGGCGTCACCGTGCTGCCCGCCGACGTCAACCACTCCCACCCCGGCCCCACCCTGGAAGCCGTCGACCCGCCGCCCACCTCCGCAGGTCACCTCGGACCGGCTGGGGCTGGTGCACCAGGCACGCCGGGCAGGGCCGCTGAAGCGGGGGAACGGGATGGCGCAGGCGGTTCCTCCCCGCCCGCCGCCACCCGCCCCGCCATCCGGCTCGGCCTCGCAACCGTCCGGGGCCTCGGCGAGGAGCAGGCCGCCGCCATCACCGCCGGACAGCCCTACACCGGCCTGGAGGACTTCGCCCGCCGCACCGCCCTCCCGGCCCCCGCCCTCGAAGCCCTCGCCACCGCCGGGGCGTTCGCGAGCCTCGGGGTGACCCGCCGTCAGGCCCTCTGGTCCGCCGGCCTGCTGGCCCGCACCACCGACGCCATGCTCCCCGGCACCACCACCGCGCTCACTCCGCCCGACGGCCTGCCGGAGATGACCGCCGTCGAGGAGACCATCGCCGATCTCTGGGCCACCGGCTCCTCCGCCACCAGCCACCCCGTCCAGCACGCCCGCCCCCACCTGGTGCGCTGCGGCGCCCTGACCGCCACCGCCTTCAAGGACGAAGCCCCGCACGGCACTTCGGTGAGCGTCGGCGGCCTGGTCACCCACCGCCAACGCCCACCCACCGCGGGCGGGGTGCTCTTCCTCTCCCTGGAGGACGAGACCGGCCTGGTCAACGTCGTCGTCCAGCCCCACGTCTGGGAGCAGCACCGCAAGACCGCCCTCACCTGCGCGGGCCTGCTGGTCCACGGCACCACCGAACGCCGCGACGGCGCTATCAACCTCCTGGCCACCCGCCTCACCCCGCTGGTCCTCTCCGTCACCGGCCTGCGCAGCCGCGACTTCCGCTGACCCCGGCCGATTCCCGCCCCGGCCCGCCAGGAGCACCAGGACCGGCAGACTCGACAACCATGGTTTACATTCAGGAGCTCGGTAACTAAAGTTGTCACATGCTCCCCTCCGAGATCAGCCTCGAAGAACAAGTCGAACTCGACAAGGCGCTCTACGCCGTCCTCGAACCCCTCGCGTCGACCCTCCGGGCCCGGGCCTCCGGCCTGCCCGAGGCCCGAATGTGGGACGCCGACCCGGCCGAGGTGGCGCTGTCCGTGCTGGCCGCCTGGAAGGTGGTGGACACCGAGGTCAGGCGGCTGACGGCGGTCGCGGCGACCACCGCCGGGTCCTACGGCGCGAGCTACGAGCAGCTCGGCGGGGTCTGGGGGATCACCCGGCAGGGGGCCCGGAAGAAGTGGCCCGAGGCGGTCGGTCGCCCCGCCGAACGGGTCGGACTCGAACTGTTCGGCGGGACTGCGGAGTTGACCCGTGGGCCGGCCTCGGGCGCCGGGTGGCGGTGGAGCGGCGAGGGGGCCGACGGGACGTCCGGGGAGGCCGACCCCGACACCTCCTACCAGGCCATGGAGGAGGCAGCGGCGCACGCGGGAGCGTTCCTGAAGGAGCACTCCCGCCCCCGCCGAGCGGTCAGAGGGTCCTGACCCGGGGCGGTTCGCCGGTGGAGACGGAGAGTTCGCCCTGCTGGATCTGGACGTCGCAGCCCCGGATCAGCACGCCGTACTCCTTGGTGAGCGAGAGGCCGCTCTTGCCGGTGCTGGCACCGATGCCCTGCTCGAAGGTCACCCACCGCTTGAACTCGTTGATGCCGTGGAAGAGGATCCGGTCCGGCAGGGTGGTGAACAGCCGCTCGCCGTCCTGACTGAGCTTCATGCCGCCGCCGACGGTGAGTTCGCCCTTCACCCGGGCCGTGCCGGTCTTCAGCTCGTTGAGGTCCGCGACGCCGGCCGAGACGGTGCCCCAGTCCTGGCCGCCGTCCCGGCGGACGTTGATGCCGGAGCGGGGGAACTCGATCCAGCCGTCGGCGGCGTCGCGACCCTGCACCCACTTGGTGTTGACGCCGTTCAGGTCGGCCTTGTCGGCCGCCAGCACGCCCCACTCCTGGCCGCCGTCCTTGCGGACGTTCACCCCTGCCGCCGGGAAGTCGACCCAGCCGTGCCCGGCCGTGCGGTCGCCGACCCACCGGGTGTCCACGCCGTTCACGTCCACCCGGTCGCCGCTGAGCACGCCGAGCTCCTGGCCACCGTCCCGGTGCACGTTGATGCCGGAGTCCGGGAAGGAGGTCCAGCCGTGCCCGGCCGTGCGGTCACCGACCCACCGGGTGTCCACGCCGTCCACGTCGATCCGCTCGGCGGTGACCACGCCCCGGTCCTCGCCGGGGCCGTGCAGCACCTCCACCCCGCTGTCCGGGAAGCGGATCCAACCCGCCCCGTCGCCATGGCCCTTGACCTTCTCGGCCCGCACCTCGTGGACGTCCACGGTCCGGGCCGTCACCGTCCCCGGGCCGGCGTCGCGGCCGTCGACCAGCACGCCGTCCGGGGTGAAGACGGCCCGGCCCAGGCCCGCGCCGCCCTCGATCCACGGGGTGCGGGTGCCGCTCGCGAACTCGGGGACCAGGGCGTGCACGGTGGTGGTGAGGAAGTACCCGTGCTGCGGCTGCCCGTTGAGGCTGGTGCCGGCGATCAGGGTGTAGGTGGTGCCGCGCTTGGGCACCGGGATCGGGGCGGCGCCGGGGGTGGGCCAGAGGTAGGACTGGTCGGTCACCGGCCGGCCCGCCGGGGCGCCGAGGGCGACCGGCACGGTCTGCCCGTCCGGGAAGCGGATCCAGTAGTCGAGATTGCCCGGGCCGTCCCACTCCAGCTCGACCTGGGCGCCCTCGGGCAGGAGCGAGAGCTTCGGACGGAAGTTGCGCGGGACCCTCGGCACCTGCTTGACCAGGGCCAACGTGGTGACGAAGACGTCCGTCGGCATGGCCGCCGCCCCGTCACCGCCGCCGGTCCGCTCACCGACCGTCAGCCGGACCAGCCCGCCGCCCGCCGTGACGGGGACGTTCTCCAGCTTCAGGGTGAGCGACTGCTGACCCGGGAAGATCTGCTTGCTCCCCGGCCGGGTGGGGTGCTGGGCCCGGAACGCCTGGGCGTCCTCGTCCCAGGCGAGTACCGGATCGGCCGTGTCCCAGGGGGTGTTGTAGGTCGTGGTAATGCTCGGCCGGATGGCCGCCCGGTCGTCCGTCAGGTCGTCGGGGCCGGAGCCGACCGGGATCGCCAGGTCGATGTACCTCCACTCCACGTCCTCCTGGTGGGTGTTGGAGACGATCACGTACACCGTCCCCACGGACGGCCTTCCGTCGGAGGACGCCTGGAGGGACGTCGGGTCGGTGAGGATCTCGTAGCGCAGCAGAGACGGCACGGCGGGGTCTCCCTACCTCGGCGGCACACACACGGTGCGGATGCCAACAGTTCCGACAGTAGGCAGCCGCCACCCGCCGGACCCTGCGATTCCGGCGAGCTGGCCCGAACCGCTCCCCCACTGGCCGACCGCTGCCCCTCCACCCCACGGCGGCGTGGCAGACTCGCCCCATGAGCGATCACCTGCCCGAGCCGAGCACCCAACTCTCCGACCCCACCGAGCTGTTGCTCGGCTACCTGGACTACTACCGGTCCGCGATCGACGCCAAGCTGGCCGGCCTGCCGGAGGCCGAGCTCCGCACCAGCAGGCTCCCCTCCGACTGGAGCGCGCTCGAACTCCTCAAGCACCTCGGCCACATGGAGCGGCGCTGGCTGCACTGGGCCTTCCTCGGCGAGCCGGTCCCGGCGCCCTGGGGCGACCGGGGGCACGACCGGCAGAGTCCCGACGGCCGCTGGCAGGTCGGCCCGGACGACACCCTCGCGGAGCTGCTGGCCGCGCTGCACGCGGGCGGCGCGGACACCCGGGAGGTGGTGACCGGCACCCCGCTGGCCACCCCCGCCTCCCCCGGCGGGCGCTTCGCCGACGACGGCTCGCCGCTCCCGACCCTGGGCTGGATCCTGTTCCACGTCCTCCAGGAGTACGCCCGGCACGCCGGCCACCTGGACATCGTCCTGGAGCTCACCGACGGCCGCACCGGCGAGTAGCCGGACACCCGGAACGTCCGGGCCACCGCCCGCCGGGGCGCCCAGACCGGAGCACCACAGACCGAGGCGCCCCAGACCGGAGCACCACAGACCGAGGCGCCCCAGACCGGGGCACCCCAGGCCGGAGCACCGCTGCTCCGAACCGCCGCACGACCGGCCCTGGTTGAGCGAGGATGGCGCCATGGGAGACCGAACGATCACCGCACGCGCCATCGCCGACCGGCACCTCGACCAGGTGGCCGCCCAGGACCCGCTGGCGGCTGCCTGGCTGGGCCTGCACCCGGGCGGGGACCGGCAGCCGGACCTGTCACCGGAGGGCTTCGAGGCCCAGGCCGACACCGCCCGGCGGACCCTGGCCGCCCTGGACGCGGCCCCCGCCCCGGAGGACTCCGCCGACCGCAACTGCGCGAGCCTGCTCCGGGACCGCCTGAGCGCCGAACTCGCCCTGCACGACAGCGGGGAGAACTACCGTCAGCTGCGCAACATCGGCGCCCACGTGCACCAGGTGCGGGACGTCTTCACCTTCATGCCGACCGCCACCGAGGACGACTGGGCGGCGGTGGCCGGGCGGCTGCGCCACCTGCCCGGCGCCCTGGCGGGCTACCGCACCACCCTCGCCGAGGGCATCGACCGCAAGCTGCTCGCCGCACCCCGGCAGGCCGCCGCCGTGGTCGACCAGCTCACCGCCTGGACCGGGGAGGCCGACGGGAGCGCCGGCTGGTTCGCCGGCTTCGTCGCCGCCGGGCCGGAGCGGCTGCGCGGGGAGCTGGACGCCGCCGCCGCCGAGGCCACCGCCGCCACCGCCGCGTTCCGCGACTGGCTGCGGGACGGCTACGCGCCCGCCACCCTCGGCACCCCGGACGCCGTCGGCCGCGACCGCTACCGGCTGGCGGTCCGTCACCACGCGGGCGCTGACCTCGACCTGGACGAGGCGTACGCCTGGGCCTGGGAGGAGTTCCACCGCACGGCCGCCGAGATGCGCGCCGAGGCCGAGCGGGTGCTGCCCGGGGCCGGGGTGCTGGAGGCGGTCGACCACCTGCACCGCCACGGCCACGCGGTGGAGGGCGAGGAGGCGATCCGCGGGTGGCTCCAGCAGGTGATGGAGCAGGCCATCACCGCGCTGGACGGGACGCACTTCGACATCTCCGGCCCGCTGCGCCGGGTGGAGTCGCACCTCGCCCCGGCCGGCAGCGCGGCGGCGCCGTTCTACTCCGCGCCCAGCCTGGACTTCAGCCGCCCCGGCCGGACCTACCTGCCGACCCTCGGCCGGACCACCTTCCCGACCTGGCACCTGGTCACCACCTGGTACCACGAGGGCGTGCCCGGCCACCACCTCCAGCTGGCCCGCTGGACCGAGCTGGCCGGCGAGCTGAGCCGCTACCAGACCACGGTCGGCCGGGTGAGCGCGAACATCGAGGGCTGGGCGCTCTACGCGGAGCGACTGATGGACGAGCTGGGCCACTTCGAGGACCCGGCGCACCGGCTCGGCTTCCTGGACGAGCAGATGCTGCGCACCATCCGGGTGATCATCGACATCGGCATGCACCTGGGCCTGGCCGTCCCCGCCGACTCCGGCTTCCACCCGGGCGAGCGCTGGACGCCGGAGCTGGCCACCGCGTTCATGGCAGCCCACAGCGGCACCCCGGCCGGGAAGCGGGACAGCGAGATCGTCCGCTACCTCGGCTGGCCCGGCCAGGCGATCGGCTACAAGCTCGGCGAGCGGGTCTGGCTCCGGGGCCGGGAGGAGGCCCGGCGCCGCCTCGGCGGCGCGTTCGACCTCAAGCGCTGGCACACCGCGGCGCTGTCCCAGGGGTCGCTGGGCCTGGACGACCTGGCCGCCCAGCTGGGCACCCTCTGATCCGCCGCTGACCGTCCGTCACTCGGCCGGCGGGGCCCCCCCCCCGGCGCGGGGCCCCCCCCCACACCGCCCAGCATAACACAACAGACGGCGTGCGGTGCGGGGGGGGAGGTGGGGGGGAGGATT
>NZ_JBIWFX010000005.1:122658-269573 GCF_044763225.1 Kitasatospora sp. NPDC096147
GGGGGGCGGGGGGCCGGCCCCCCGGGGCCGCCCCGGGGGCCCCCCTGCGAGCCGCCGCGGCCCGCCCGTCACGCGGCGGGGGCCCCCCGCGGGGGGGGGGGGCCCCCCGGCCGTGTGACGTCCGAATCCAGGACCGTGGGCTGACGTGTCCGGGGGTGTCGGGGTGCGAAAGTATGATCGAACCTGCCGAAGCACCAGCCAGGAGAGGTCATGACCGAGCCGTCGAACGGCACGGTGAACCCCGATCACCATCCCGATGAACACCGGCACGACGACGCCCTCCCGGCACCGGTCCTCCCTCCGGCCGGGCTCCCGGGCCTCCCGCTGCTCCCTCCCGTCGCCGCCAGCCTGCCCGAGGCGGTGCGCCTCGCCCTGGCCGGCCTGCCGGCCCGCGCGGTGACCGTGCGGCTGCCCAGCGGGCTGCCCGAGGTCGCCCTGGCCCAGCCCGAGCTGGACCGGCTGCTGGCCGTCCTGGTCGAGCAGGCCGTCCGGCGCAACCCGCCGTGGGCCCGCACCTCCGTGACGGCGGTCCGGACGGGCTCGGGGGAGGCCGAGGTGCGGATAGCGGACCAGGGCCCGGTGGTCCCGGGCGAGGCGCTGTACTGGTCCTTCGCCCAGGGCCACCTCCGGGACGCCGGCTGGGCGGCCCTGCGCGACACCCCCGGCCTGCACTTCGCGGTGGAGAGCACCGGCGCCGGCCGCACCGTGGTGCTCACCCTCCCCCTGGTGCCGTCGGCCGGCTGACCCCGGGGGCCGGCTCCGAGGCGGCAGCCGCCAGGTCCACGAACAGCGCGGCGGACCAGCCGAAGCCCGAGGTGGCCCGGGCCGCCCGGGCGCCGGTCAGCGGATTCCAGTACTCGTAGAGCCCGCCGCCGTCCCGGACCATCGCCAGGGTGCGGCGGCGCAGCTCGGCGGCGGTGCCGGGGAAGCCCGAGCGGTCCAGCCCCTCGGCCAGCAGGTAGTTGACGTTCAGCCAGACCGGTCCGCGCCACATCGCCTCGGCCTCGAAGGCCGGGTCGTCGAACGCCACCGTGGGCACCGGGTGCTCGCCCCAGAACGAGGGCGAGCGCAGGGTGCGGTCCAGCTCGGCCGCCACCTCGGCGGGGAGGCGGCCGGTGAACAGCGGCATCAGGTCCAGTACGGTCCGCACCCGCACCTCGGCACCGTCGGACAGGGTCCGGAAGCGACTGCCGTCCCAGCGCCGCGCGAGCATCAACTCCTGGTGCGCGGCCGCCCGTTCCCGCCAGCGCGAGGCCTCCGCCGGGCGGCCGACGGCCTCCGCGATGTCGGCCAGCCGGTCGGCCTGGTGGATCAGGTAGGAGTTGAGGTCCGGGGGTTCGGCGCGCGGGCCGTAGTCCCAGACCGGGCTGTCGTCCAGGCCGGAGGAGTACGGGTGCAGGTACTCGGGCAGGCCGTCGCCGTCCGGGTCGGAGTCGGTGAACCACCACTCGTGGGCCCGGACCAGCCGGGGGTACACCTCGGCCAGGAAGTCCCGGTCCGGATCGGCCAGGTGGACCTGCCAGACCGCCCAGGCGGTGAGCGGCGGCTTGGTCACCGGCACCGGCGCCGTGCCGACCTCGGCCCCGTTGGCCTGCCCGACGTGCTCGCTCAGCCGGGCCAGGTCCGAGCGGGGCAGGTCGGTGGTCTCCGCCAGCACCCCGAAGTCGTGCACCACGTCCGGCAGTTGGCCGCTCGGCAGCTGGTGGTCGAGGAACAGCAGGATCTGCTCCCGGGCCAGCGCCGGCGAGGCGTGCCGCAGCGCCACCGCGTGGAACAGCGCGTCCCAGTTCCACACCCCCAGGTAGCCGTACTTGGACGGCACCAGGCCCTCCCGGCCGCCGATCGGCAGCAGGTTGACGGCCAGCGTCCACCAGGCCATCCGGGCCCGCTCGGCCAGGTCGGCCGGCACCTGCGGCATCCGGTCGAACCAGTCGGCCCAGCGCCGCTCGGCGGCGGCCCGCACCGCACCGGCCGTCCACTCCCCGGCCGGGCCGTGCAGCACGTGACACCCGGTCAGCTCCAGCGAGCGCACCGTCCCGCCGGGCAGCCGCCAGCTCGCGGTCGCGCCCTCCCCGGTGAGCACCAGGGTCGACGGATCGGCGAACAGCAGCGCCGCCCCGCCGGCGAACCGCACCTCCACCGGGCTCGCCGAGACCACCGGCAGCCGCGCGCCCCCGGCGTCCCGCAGCACCAGCCGGGACACCTCGGTCACCAGCGGCTGCTCGTACTCGGCCCGGGCCACCCGCAGCCCGTCCTCCTCCGCCAGCACCAGCAGCCGAGAGCCCCGCTCGGTGAACGGCCGCTCCACCAGGTCCAGGTCCACGGACATCAGCGGCCTCCGAGGCCGGACTCGGCCATGCTGTTGAGGATCTTGCGCTGGCCGATCAGGAAGGCGATCAGCATCGGCAGCACCGTCATCGCGGACAGCGCGGCGGTCAGTCCGTAGTCGAGCCCGCCCTTAGCCGAGTTGAAGGAGTCCAACAGCAGCGGGACGGTGAAGAGTTCGGGGCTGTTGAGGAAGATCAGCGGGAAGAAGTAGCTGTTCCAGCTGCCCAGGAAGACGATGATGCCCAGCGTCCACAGCCCGGGCCGGATGTTCGGCAGGATGATCCGCCAGAAGATCGTCCAGCGGCCGGCCCCGTCGATCCGGGCGGCGTCCTCCAGCTCCACCGGGACGGCCCGGATGAACTGTCGCAGCAGGAAGACCGCGAACGGGTTGGCGATCGCCGGGAGGATCAGCGCCAGGTGCGAGTCGATCATCTGGAGCTTGGCCAGCATGATGTACAGCGGCACCACGATGACCTGCGAGGGCACCATCTGGGTGGCCAGGAAGAGGCCGAACAGCGGGCCCGAGCCCCGGAACGGGATGCGGGCGAAGGCGTAGGCCGCCATGGCGGCGGTGAGCAGGGTGGCCGCCACCGTGACGGCGGCGATGTACATGCTGTTCCAGTACGCCTCGCCGAGCGGCACCGCGCGCAGCACGTCGCCGTAGTTCTCCGGGCGCCAGGGGTCGGGCAGCCATGCCAGCGGTTCGTTGATCATCTGCTGCACGCCCTTGAAGGAGGTGAGCAGCATCCAGACGAACGGGAAGATCATCAGCAGGCCGCCGAGCGTCAGCCCGGCGTGCAGCAGCGCCTGCCGGCCGAGCGCCCGCCGCCGCAGGCGGATGGGGTGGGTCGTCATCGCGGCCTCACGACTCGTAGTGGACGAAGCGCTTCTGCGCCTTGAACTGGACCGCCGTGACCAGCAGCGTCAGCAGCAGCAGGAGCAGCGCCGCCGCGCTGGAGAGCCCGAAGTGGAACTCCCGGAAGCCCTGTTGGTAGACCTTGTAGACGATGGTCTGGGCGCCCTCGTTGTGGTCCGGGTTGACCAGCACGTAGATCAGGTCGAACGCCTGGAAGGAGCTGATCACCGAGACCACCACGGTGAAGAAGACCGTCGGCGAGAGCAGCGGCAGGGTGATCGAGCGCAGGGTCTGCCAGGGACCGGCCCCGTCGATCCGGGCCGCCTCCAGCAGGTTGGCCGGGATGGTGGCGAGCCCGGCCAGGAAGATCACCACGTTCAGTCCGAGCGAGGACCAGACGGTGACCACCGCGATGGCGGGCACCACCCAGACCGGGTCCTCCAGCCAGCTCGGCGGGGTGATGCCGAACAGCTGGTGCAGGGTGCCGTTCAGGATGCCGTCGGTGCCGCTGCCCAGGATGATCTGCCAGAGCACCGAGACGGCGACCGAACTGGTCACCACCGGAAGGAAGTAGACGATCCGGTAGACCGTCCGGCCCTTCACCCCGTGCAGCGCCAGGGCCAGCAGCAGGGAGACCAGCAGCCCGCCCGGCACGGTGATCAGGCCGATCTTGACGGTGTTCCAGACCGCCTTGCCGAAGTACGGGTCGGTCAGCAGGGCACGGTAGTTGTCGATGCCGATCCAGCCGGCCTCGCCCAGCCCGTCCCACTCCATGAAGGACAGCACCACGGCGAAGCCCAGCGGGCCGACCAGGAAGACCAGCAGGCCCAGCAGTTGGGGCGCGGTGAAGAGCAGCGCCCAGCGGCGGTCCCGCCGCCGCCAGAGCGGCTCGCGGCCGCTCCCGGGGGCGGCGGCGGAACGGCGGGACCGGCGCGAACCCTCGCGCGCGGCGGCCTCGGTGACGGCTCTCACCCCTGCTTGCCCTTCATGCCGTCCACCAGGGTCTGGAGCTCGGTCAGGCCGGCGTCCAGGCCGGTCTTGCCCTCCCAGATCTTCATCAGCTGGTCGTTGATCGCCTTGGTCAGGCCCGGCACGGCCACCTCGTCGGGGTAGTTGGCGAAGCCGTTGTCCCGGGCGGCCAGGAAGGTCTTCACGTGGGCCGGGTAGTTCCCCTCCGTCACCAGCTCGTCGGCGCCCTTGACCGAGGGCACCCCGGTGCCGCCCTTGAGCCGCAGCGTCTGCCCCTCCTTGGAGACGAACTCGGTGAGGAAGGTGAACGCCTCCTTCTGGTGCTTGCTGTCCTTGTTGACCGCCAGGTAGGAGGCGGCCACCGCGGCCGGGATCGGCTTGCCGTCCTGCGAGGGAAACGGCACGATGTCGTAACTGCCCAGGTCCCCGCCCTTCTTGATGCTCTCGGCCACCCACCGGCCGCCCGCGTAGAAGCCGGCCTTGTGCTTGACGAACTGGGTGCCCGGCCCGTTGCCCTCCGGCAGCAGGTCGGCCGAGGCGAAGGTCTTGTCCTGGTAGCCGTCGGCCAGCACCTTGAGCGCCTGACGGCTCTTCGGGTCGCTCGGCGCGACGAACTTGCCGCCGTCCCAGACCTTGCCGCCGAAGCCGTTCACCATGCTGTAGGTGGAGCCGTACCAGTTCCAGAAGATCGAGCCGTACTTGCCGGCCGCCTTGAGCTTGGCGTTCATCGCCAGGTAGGTGTCCATGGTCCACGTGCCGGCCTCGTTCAGGGCCGCCGGGTCCTCGGTGACGCCCGCCTCGGCGAGCGCCTTCTTGTCGTACCAGAGCACCTCGGGGTTGGTGTCGTTCGGTACGCCGTAGGTGACGCCGGCCTTCTTCGCCCCGCCGTAGATGCCCTCGAAGAAGTCGGCGGGCTTGCTCTTGCTGTCCGGTCCGGCCAACTGCTGGTCCAGCGGGGCGAGTACGCCGTCGGAGACCAGCTTGCCGATGAAGTCGTCGCCGACGTAGAAGACGTCCGGGGCGGTCTTGGAGGTGAGCTGGGTGAGCAGCTTCGGGTTGTAGTCCTCGTAGGAGGCGACCGGCTCGAACTTGAGGGTGATGTCCGGGTGCTTCCTGGTGAAGTCGTCGGTGAACGCCTTGAAGGCGTCCAGGTCGTCGGCCGAACCCCAGGTGGACCAGCGGATGGTGACCTTGCCGTCCTTGGCGTCGGAGGACCCGAGGGCCCCGGAGCCGCCCGAGCCGCTGCACGCGGTGAGGGCGAGCGCCGAGGCGGTGGCGACGGCGAGCAGTGCGGTTCTTCTGCGGAACACGGACATGAACGCTCCCGATCGTGGGGGGGTGTTGAGAGGGTGGGTGGTGCGGTACCACGGGTTCAGGCGAGGCCGCCGCCGTCCACCAGGAGGGCGGAGCCGGTCATGTAGCTGCTGGCGTCGCCGGCCAGGAAGAGCACCGCGTTGGCGATCTCCTCCGGCGTGCCGGCCCGGCCCATCGGGCGGTCGTGCGCGTCCTTCTCGAACGCCGCCCACTCCTCGCTGAGCTGGCGGGCCTCCTCGCGGAGCATCGGGGTCTCGGTGTCGCCGGGGTTGACCGAGTTGACCCGGATGCCGGCCGCCGCGTGGTCGATCGCCAGGGCACGCGTCATGTTGACCACGGCGGCCTTGGAGGCGCAGTAGACCAGGGCCTGGCCGCCGCCCTTGAGTCCCCAGCCGGAGCCGGTGTTGACGATCGATCCGCCGTCCTTCATGGCCGGGATCGCGAAGCGGCACATCAGGTAGACCGAGCGGACGTTGACCGCCATCACCAGGTCCCAGTCGTCGGCGGTGATCTCCAGCGCGGTCTGCCGCCGGGTGATCCCGGCGTTGTTGAACAGCACGTGCAGCCCGCCGTAGGTCTGCACCGCGATGGTGACGACCCGTTCGCAGTCGGTCTCCGAGGAGACGTCGGCCCGCACGGCGGTGGCCCGGCCGCCGGCCGCCTCGATCTCCTTGACCACCGGGCCGGCGTCGGCCAGGTCGGCGATCACCACCGCGGCGCCCTCGGCGGCGAACAGCTTGGCGGTGGCCCGGCCGATGCCGGAGGCTCCGCCAGTGACGATGGCGACCTTGTTCTGCAGGGTGTTCATAGGTCCTCACTTGCTGACTGGATGCGGTACACCACGGATTCGCGGTGGCCGGTGACCACCCGGGCCGGGCCGCCGAGCGCCGCGTCGGCCACCGGGTCCCCGGTGTCGACGAGCAGCGGACGGCCGCCGAGCGCGGCGAGCTTCTGCTGGGTGGCGAGCACGGTGATCCCGGCCAGCCGCTCCAGCACCCGTGGGCTGAACTGCTGGTTGCCACGGCCGATCACGAAGCCCTGGCCCCCGATGACCGAGAGCACCGCATACGTGACCTGTGACATGGCATGGACGAGCAGAGTCTGCTCGGTGACGTCCCGGGCCAGCAACTCCCCGTCCCGGACCAGATCCACGCCCAAGGGCGTGAGCTCCAGGCCGAGTTGACGCCCGACCGCCAGGGTGGTGGCGCCCGGCCCGAGGGCGTACGAGACCCCCGGCGCCATCTCGGCCGCCACCGCGCGGGCGATCGACTCCACCGAGCCGGGCGGCGCGGCGGACGAGCCGGTCTTGCGACCGCTCAGCCGGACCCGGGCGGCGGGCACCCGGAGCGTCCCGTACAGCCGGGCCCCGACCCGGCCGGCCCGGTGGGCCTCCTCGTCCAGGTCGACCACCTCGGCCTCCAGCGTCCGCCCGTCGTACCCGGCCGCCGTCACCCCGGCGGCGAACGGGCTGACCGCGAAGCAGCCGGAGTACACCTTCACCCCGGCCGGGACGCCGAGCACCGCCCCGGCCGGCCCGGCGTCCAGCACGTCCCGGGCGGTGCCGTCCCCGCCCGCGAAGAGCAGCAGGTCCGCACCGGCCAGCGCCGCGACCGCCGCCCGGGTGTGCGCCGCCGTGGTGCCCACCTCGCCGAAGCCGCAGGCGACTTCGTACCGCACCCCGGCGGCCCGGGCACTGTCCTCCCCCATCGGGCCGGCCACCGTACGGACCGTCAGACCTGGCCGCCGCGCGCCCAGCGCCCGCAGCGCCGCCGCCGCCCGCTCCCCGGCCCGGGGCACCGCCCCCAGGGCCAGCGCCCTGGCCTGCACCCCGGCCCCGTCGCTGCCCTTGAGCGCGACCGCGCCGCCGAGCCCGGCCACCGGGTTGACCAGCAGGCCGACGATCACCGCCGGTGCTTCCGCAGGTAGGCACGCCAGGTCGGGGCCCACTGCGCCGGATCGTCCAGGCAGCTGCCGTCGATCCGGTGCACGGTCTGGTGGTACGGCGCGCCCTTGACGAACTCCGGGTCGGTGCGCGCCTCCTGGGCCACGTGGGCCAGTACGGCGGCGTACTCGTCCAGGTCCTCCCGGGAGTACGACTCGGTCGGCTCCAGGGTGAACGGCTCGGGCACCACGTAGGGGTGGTGGCTGGTCCAGTAGTGCAGCCCGAAGTCGGCGGCCCGGATGCCGATCTCCTCGGAGTGCACCCCGGTCTCCTCGGACAGCTCCTGCCAGGAGTAGCGGACCTGCTCGACCCGGCGCCGCTCGGGCCACGGCACCGATGCGCCGGGGATCTGCCGCACCTTGTGCAGCAGGTAGTTGTTGTTGAGCACCGCCGTCTCGGCCACCTCGCGCAGGCCCTCGGCGCCGAGCGCCATCACCCAGGCGTAGGCCCGCACCACGTTCGGCGTCACGCCGAGGAAGGGCCGGATCTTGCCGACGCTGCTCTCCGGCGCGGTCAGCCGGTACTCCTCGCCGACCCGGTCCACCACCGGGCCGGGCAGGAAGGGCACCAGCGCCTCCGAGACACCGCAGGCGCCGGCCGCCGGGCCGCCGCAGGCGTGCGGGGTGGAGAAGGTCTTGTGCAGGTTGAAGTGGCAGAGGTCGAAGCCCGCCTCCCGGGCCCGGGTGATGCCCAGGATGCCGTTCGCGTTGGCCTGGTCGTAGCAGGCCAACCCGCCCGCCGCGTGCACCAGTTCGACGAACTCGCGGATCTTCGGGTTGAAGATGCCGGTGTCCTCCGGATTGGTGATCAGCAGCGCGGCGGTGCGCGGGCCGACGGCGGCGCGCAGCGACTCGATGTCCGGGTAGCCGTCGGCGTCCGGCATCAGGGTGATCACCTCGTACCCGGCCACCTTGGCGCAGGCCGCGTTCGAGGGGTGGGAGAACATGGTGGTGATCACCTGGTCGCGCTGCTCCCCCTCGCCCCGGGAGGCGTGGTAGGCGCGGATCATCGCGACGTTGGCGTAGATCGCCGCCGAGCCGGCCCCGGGCTGGAGCGAGACCCGGGCCATGCCCGAGACCTCCTTGAGGATCTGCTCCAGCCGCCAGTACACCTCCAGCACGCCCTGCACCGTGGACTCCGGCTGGAGCGGGTGGAGTTCGGCCACCTTCGGGTCCCGGACGAAGGTGTCGTTCACCTTCGGGCTGTACTTCATCGTGCAGGTGCCCTGGCCGACGTCGATGTTGAAGTCGGCGCCCAGGGTCTCCTGGGAGATCCGGAACCAGTGCCGGACCACCTGGTTCTGCGACAGCTCGGGCAGCGCCGGCGGGGTCTCCCGCCTTACCCCGTCCGGGAGTTCGACCAGCGGGGCGCCCGGGGCCGGGACGCCGACGCCGCGCCGGCCCGGCCGGGACAGCTCGAAGACGATCTCCTCGTCCCAGCGCGCCTGGTGGAAGCGGCGCAGGGCCGGCTTGGGCGCCACCGGGAGGGTGGCGAAGGACTCTCCGTGCGAGCTCACCGGGTACCTCCGGAGGTGGCCAGGGCGTCCTTGACGGCCGCCGCGAGGGTGTCGATGTCGGCGATGGAGTGCCGCTCGGTGACGCAGACCAGCAGCTCGGTCGGGCCGAGCCGGACCCCGCCGAGGATGCCCTGCTCCAGCAGCACCGCCAGCAGGGCGTCGGCGTCCGGCACCTCGACGGCGAACTCCCGGAAGTGGATCGCCTCCTGATGGCGCACCACCGCCCCGGCACCGGCCAGCGCGGTCATCGCGTACCGGGTGCGGGCGAGCACCGTCTCGCCCAGCTCGCGCATCCCCTGCGGGCCCATCAGTGCCAGGTAGACCCCGGCGGTGATGCCCCAGAGCGCGGCGGCGGTGCCGACCCACTCCTTGCCCTCCTCGCGCAGCGCGAAGGAGGTGCGGTCGTAGAAGACGTCGCCGAAGCCCCACTCGCCCTCCACCCCGGTCGGCGCGATGCCGAACAGGCGGGACGGGTACTCGGCCACCAGCCGCTCCTCGTCCCGGCTGGCGATGTAGCCGGCCTGCCCGCCGCCGTACTGCTGGTGCATGCCGAGCGACTGGATGTCGCCGCAGACCAGGTCGGCCCCGTAGGAGGCCGGTGGGGCCAGCACGCCGAGCGAGACCGGGTCGGTGGAGACCACCAGCAGGGCGCCGACCGCATGGGCCTGCTCGGCGAGCCGGCGCCCCCGGGTCTCGACCACGCCGTAGACGTTCGGGGTCTCCAGGTAGAGCGCCGCGTAGCTCTCGTCGAGGACGACCTCGCCGATCTCCCCGGATGCGGCGACCGGAGCCAGCACCACCTCCAGGTCGGGGGCCAGGTAGTCACGGATCTTGGCCAGCTTGTCGGCCGCCACCGCGCCGCTGACCAGCACCCGGCTGCGCCCGGTGTAGCGGGCGGCCATCCGCAGCGCCGTCCCGGCGGCCTGGTAGCCGTCGTAGGTCGGGACGTTGACCACGTCCATCTCCAGCAGCTCGGCCATCATCGAGACGTACTCGAAGAGCGCCTGGAAGCGGCCGTGGTCCTCGTAGGGCTCGCCGGCGTAGGCGGTGAGGAACTCGCCCCGGCCGTTCACCTCGTCGCAGACCGCCGGCACGTGGTGCGGGTAGCAGCCGTGGCCGAGGAAGCTGAGCAGCTCGGTGGTGTCGGTGCTGCGGGCCAGCAGGCCGCGCACGTGCCGCACCAGGCCCTGCTCGTCGGCGTACGGCTCCGGCAGGTCCAGCGGGCGGCCGAGCAGCAGGTCGGCCGGGATGTCGCCGTAGAACTCGGCCACGTCGGCCGCGCCGATCTCGGCCAGCATCGCGGCCCGGGCCTCCGCCCCGGCGTTGGGTATGTAGGGGTGGCTCATCTCGCTCCTCAGGAGTGTTCGAGCACCACGGCGTCGTGCGCCGGGATGACGACGGTGCCGGTCAGCCGACGCCCGGTCAGCAGGTCGGTGCCGTCGGTGGGCAGGGTCACGGTGGCCGGCCCGGCCCCGTGGTTGAGCAGGAACAGGTGGCCGTCCCGGCGGCAGAGCTCGACGCCCTCGGGCAGCGCGGTGCCGGCCACCCCGGCGGCGGCCAGCACCGCGTCCAGCAGCGGTGCCGGGTCCTCCGGCAGGCAGCTCAGATAGGTGGCGGTGCCGTGCCGGGTCACGGCCGGGCGGCCGTCCAGCGGGCCGCCCCGGTAGCGGGCCAGCACCTCGGCCCCCTCGGTCTCCACCCACTCGGTCCAGGTCCGGGCGGTGAGCACCGCGCCGTCCGCGGTCTCCACCGCCCGGGTCTCACCGTCCGGCAGCGGCCAGAACTCCTCGACCCGCAGGCCGAGCAGCTCCCGCAGCGGCCCGGGCGCCCCGCCGTCGTGCACCTGGTCGGCGGCGTCCACCACGCCGCTGAACGGGCCGACCACCAACTGCCCCTGGTAGGAGGCCAGATCGGCCGCCTGCTCTGCGGTGCAGAGGTAGAGGTTGGGCGCGATCACCAGCCGGTAGCCGGACAGGTCCCGGCCGTGCGGGACGAGGTCGACGGCGATGCCCCGGGCGTGCAGCGGGGCGTACCAGGAGAGCAGCAGCCGATGCAGCTTCAGCCGGTTCGACGGCATCGACTCGGGGGCCTCCAGGCCCCACCAGCTCTCCCAGTCCAGCACCAGCGCCACCTCGGCCCGGGTCTCCGTCCCGGCCACCCCGGCGAGCCGCCGGACGTCCGCGCCGAGCGCGACCGTCTCGCGCCACTGCCGGGTGTCGGTGCCACCGTGCGGCAGCATCGCCGAGTGGAACTTCTCCGGGCCGTACTTCGCCTGGCGCCACTGGAAGAACATCACCCCGTCCGAGCCGTGCGCCAGCGCCTGGAGGCTGTGCAGCCGCATCACGCCGGGCGCCTTCGGCACGTTCACCTCGCGCCAACTCACCGCGCTGGGCGCGGACTCCAGCAGCAGCCAGGGCTGCCGCTTGAGCGAGCGCATCAGGTCGTAGCTGAGCGCCACCTTGACGTGTGCCTCCGGATCGGCCGGGTCCGGGTAGGCGTCGTCGGTGACGAGGTCCTCGGCGGCGGCCCACTTCCAGTAGTCCAGATCGCGCAGCACGCTCATGAAGTTGGTGGTCACCGGAACCTCCGGGGTGACCTCCTTGAGCACCGCGCGCTCGGCCTCGAAGCAGGCCAGCAGGGCGTCGCTGGAGAACCGCCGCCAGTCCAGCAGTTGGGCCGGGTTGACCGGGCCGGGGGCCCTGCGGGGCGGCTCCAGCTGGCTCCAGTCGGTGTAGTGCTGGCCCCAGCAGGACGTCCCCCAGGCCGCGTTGAGCCCGTCCAGGGTGGCGTACCGCTCGCCCAGCCAGCGCCGGAAGTCCCGGGCCGACTCCGGGCAGAAGCACTCGGTGGTGTGGTCGGCGTACTCGTTCCCGACGTGCCACATCACCAGCGCCGGGTGGTCCCGGTACCGCTCCGCCAGCGCCCGGGCCAGCCGCACGGTGGCCGCCCGGAAGACCGGCGAGGACGGGCAGTACCCCTGCCGGGAGCCGAACTCCAGCCGGGTGCCAGCCGCGTCCTGCGGCAGCACCTCGGGGTGGAGCCGGACCAGCCAGGGCGGCGGGGTGGCCGTGGCGGTGGCCAGGTCGGCGGCGATGCCGTGCTCGTGCAGCAGGTCGAGCACCCGGTCCAGCCAGCCGAACTCGTAGACGCCGGGCGCCGGTTCGAGCCTCGACCAGGAGAAGACCGCGACGGTCGCGACGTTCACCCCGGCCTCGGCCATCAGGCGGACGTCCTCCGCCCAGACCTCCTCCGGCCACTGCTCGGGGTTGTAGTCGCCCCCGTAGAGCAGCCCCGGTACACGCGTCAGGCCCATGGCTGTGGTTCCCTCCCTGGCCATCCGAATTTTGTATTCAGAATACTTAGTTCAGTACTCTGCATTCGGTCAAGGGCTTATGCTGAGATCCGAACGATTGGGGGCCCGATGGTGATCGAGCGTCGACCACTGCGCGAGCAGATCCGCGACGAGCTGATGGACCGGCTGACCCGGGGCGACTTCGCCCCGGGCACCGACGTCAACGAGGCCGTCCTGGCAGCCGACCTGGGGGTGAGCCGGACCCCGCTGCGGGAGGCACTGATCACCCTCGCGGGCGAGGGCGTACTGGAGAGCAACCAGGGCCGCGGCTTCCGCTTCGCCCCGGTCAGCCGCCGTGAGTTCCGCGAACTCGTCGCCATCGTGGCCGCGTTGGAGTCCCTGGCGCTGGAGTCCTCCGACCCCGGCCACCTGGCCACGGTCGCCCCGCGCCTGCTGGAGCTGGCCCAGGGCTTCCCCGACGCCATGGCCGAGCACTCGGTGGTGGACCGACTCGACGACGAGTGGCACGGCCTGCTGCTCAGCGGCTGCCCGAACGGCCGGCTGCTCGACCTGCTCGGCCGGGTGAAGGCCGGCATGCGCCGCTACGAGAACCTGGTCATCCCGGAGGACCAGCCGGTGGCCCGCCAGTCCGAGGAGCACTGCGAGATCGCCCGCCGGCTGCTGGACGGCGACCTCCCCGGCGCCACCGCCGCCCTGCGCGCCAACTGGGTCAACGGCATGGAACGGATGCTGGCCCACCTGCCGGAGGACTGAGCTCCGGGTTTGGGGCCGGGCCCGGGCGGAATGATGGAGGGGCGCGGCACACACGGGGGGTGGTGCATGGGCTGCGGGATAGCACTGTGGCTCCTGACCGTCGTCCTGCTCTCCGAAGCCAACGGCCCGCTCTCGACCGTGATCTTCTGGATCGGGGCCATCGGATTCGGATCGGCCTACTGGCAGCGGAGCGCGCCGGAGCGGGCGGCCGCCGAACGCAAGCGCGAGCAGGACGAGTTGAACCGTGCCATGCGCGGCTGGCACACCTACCCGCTGGTCCCGGCGGGCGACCACGCCCGGTACCGGCCGGCTCCGGCCGACCGCGCCCCGGACGGCGGGCGGTCGGCTCACATCGCCCTCCGCCCCGCTGTGCTGCGCACCGGCCGGACGGTGGCCCTGCCCGATCCGGACGGCGCCCGGCGGCTGCTCGCCGAGACGGTGACCCTGCTGGCCCGCGCGGTCTCCGCCGAGGCCCGGCAGCTGGCCGGCCGGGCCCGGGCGCTGCCGGACGGCGGCTGCACGGCGGCGGCGTTCCGACCGCGTGGCGGCCGACTGGGCTGGCAGCCGGAGGAGACCGGCTCGCGCCCGACGGACGCGGCGGCGGACCTGATCCGCCGGGTGCGCGCCTGGTCGGCCGCCCGGCACAGCGTCCTGACGGTCCTTCACCCGGCCGCCGACGCCCTGGCCAGGGTGGAGCGGACGACGTCGGAGGCGGTCAACTGGCTCGACCACCCGTCGAGCGACCTGGCCTACGCCGGCCCCTTGCACCTCCCGGTCCGGCCGGCCCCGGACTGGCCGCGCCTGCTGCGGGAGCTGGAGGACCTGCTCGGGCGGGCGGCCGACCGGCTGGACGGCTCGGACCCGGTCGAGCCCGGCCCGCCGGTCGGACCGCCCCGGGACGCCCGGTTCGAGGCGCACGTCTCGCCCTCCGCGATCGACGAACGCCTCACCGGTTTCCTGGTGGCCCGGACCCGGCGGTTCGCGGCGCTCGCCACCGGCGCCGCCGACCCGGACGCCGCCGACCGGGACCTCGGCGGCGAGCTGCTCACCGGCTTCCTGACCACCGAGGTGTCCCGGCGCTTCGAGCAACTGACCGAGGGCGCCCGCCGGATGGGGCAGTGGCCGGCCGGCACCGTCACCCACGACGCCCACCGCCGTCTCCACCTCGCTTACACCGCACTGGCGTTGAACTACCTCAAGGAGGTATCGGACCGCATGCAGGAGTACACCGACCGTTCCGGCATGGGCGAGCCCCGCCCGCCGGTCACCTTCAACGGCCACGTCGGCCAGGTGAACATCGCCGACACCATCCAGATCATCGGTGCCAACGTCGCGGCCATCATGGCCCGCGGCGACGACCGCTCGGTGGCCGCCATCGACGCGCTCAGCTCGGCCATCCAGCAGGAGGCCGCGCTCACCCAGGAGCAGCGCGCGGAGCTGCTGGACAACCTGGCCGACGTCTCCGAGGCCGCCGCCGACCCGGCCGACCGCCGCCTCCGGTCCCGGGCCCGCCTCGCCCTGGAGGCGATCGCCCGGGCCGGTGCGGCGATCGGTGCCACCTCACCGATCGCCCAGGCCGTGACCGACTGGCAGCACGTCTGGACCACGCTGTTCTGAACCGGCCCCGAAGTCCCCACCGGACCGGCCACCCAGAAAACTCCGGCGGACCACGGAACTTTCCTCCGCACCCCCCGCACCCCCGGGCTCCGGGCTAGGGTGGGCGCCCGCTGCCCCCGAGCGGTGCGAGCGGTCCGACCAGGGAGGAAGCCGTGCGCCCAGCCAGACCCGTCCCGACCCCGGTACCGCTGGTCGGACGGGACGCACTGCTCACCGAACTCGCCGCCGCGCTGGCCGGTCCGCCCGGAGTGGTGCTGATCACCGGCCCGGCCGGGGCCGGACGGACCGCGCTGGTGGGCGAGTTGGCCCGGCTGCCGCTGCCCGGCGGGCGGCCGCTGCTGACCGGCCGGTGCACCGGGGGCGGCGCGGGCTTCCCGCTCGGCGCGGTGGTGGACGCGCTCGCCCCGGCCGGGGCACTGCTCACCGAGGCCGCCCTGCCAGCCGTCACCGGTGCGCTGCACGGCCTGCTGCCGGAGCTCGCCGGACAGCTGCCGCCGCCCCTCGCCGGACCCGAACTCCACCTGGTATTCCGGGGGTTGGCCGCCCTACTGGACGAGCTGCGGCCGGTGCTGGTGCTGGAGGACCTGCACGCCGCCGATCCGCTGACCCTCCGTTTCCTCCGCCACCTGGCGGCCCGGCCGCCGGCCGCCAGGCTGGTGTTGACCAGCCGTCGCTCCCCCGCCGCCGAGCTGACCCTGGCCGGTCTGCTCACCGACACCCGCACCCCGGCCGTCGAGATCGGGGTCGAACCGCTCACCCTCGACCAACTCGCCCTGCTGCCACGGCGGGTACCGGAGACACCGGAGCTGCTGGCCGAGGTGCTGCGCTGCACCAACGGCCTACCCGGCCTGGCCTCCGCGCTGCTGGCCGCCGCCCCGACGGGCTGCTCCGAGGTCCCGCCACTGCCACCCGCCGCCCGCCGCGAACTGCTCGGCAGGATGGCCGAACTATCTGACCAGGCACAGCAGTTGGTCCAGGCAGCCGCCATCCTGGAGCTCCCGGTCAGCGCCCCCACGCTGGCCGCGGTGGCCGGACTGCCGCCCGGCGCAGCCGCCACCGCGCTGCCGCTCGCCACCGAGGCCGGACTGCTCACCGGGCACCCGGACGGCACCGTCACCCCCGCCCACCCCCTGGCCCGGACCGCCGCCGCCGAGCTCACCGGCCCGGAGCGCCGCCGCCAGCTGCACCTGCGCGCGGCCCGCCGGCTGCGCTCCGGCCCCGACCGCGCCCCGCTGGCCGAACTCGCCCGCCACCACCGGCTGGCCGCCTCCCCGCAGTGGCCGCAGTACGCCGAGGCTGCGGCCGACGAGGCGGCCCGGGCCGGGCACGGGCCGGAGGCGGTCGAGCTGCTGGACGGAGCCGCCCGGGCCTCCAGCGGCGGACGGCAGGCCCGGCTCGCGCTCAAGCTCAGCCGGGCCGCGCTCACCGGCCGGCCCGGCCCGGGCACCGTGCCGTTCCTCCGCGAGGTGCTGGCCCGTGAGCCGCTGCCCACCCTGCTCCGGGGCGAACTCCGGCTCAACACCGGCATGTTGCTGCGCAACCAGGCCGGGGCCGGGGTGGCCGGCCGGGAGGAGATCGCCGAGGCGATCACCGATCTGACCGCCCGACCGGAGCTGGCGGCCCGGGCGATGTCCGCACTGGCGATCCCCTCGGTGAGCGGCTGGCCGTTCCACCGTCACCTGCAATGGCTCGGCCGGGCCCAGGAGTTGGCGGCCGAGATCGGTGACGCCGACACCCGGCTCGCGGTCCAGGCGAACCGGGTGAGCACCCTGATGTTCATCGCCGACCCGGCCGCCTGGGCCGCCGTCCGCGCACTACCCGCCGAAGCCGGCTCGCCGGTCGGCCGGCTCCACCTCACCCGGGCGCACGCCAACCTCGCGCACGCCTGCGTGGTGCTCGGCCACCCGCAGGCCGCCGCCCGCTTCCTGGCCCGGGTGGACGAGCTCCTCGCCGGCGCCGACAGCCCCTACTACTGCGGCCTGGCGCACACCGCCCGGCTGCTGCTGGACTGGACCGGCGGCCGCTGGGAGCAGCTGGACGACCGGGCCGCCGCAGCCGCCGCCGACTACGCCGACCTCCCCGACCTGGCTGCCGAGGCCACCCTGCTGCGCGGCCTGCACGCGCTGGCCACCGGCCGCACCGGCACCGCCCGGCAGCACCTGGTCCAGGCCCGGCAGACCGTCCGGCAGGACACCGGCATGGTCACCGCCGCCTCCGCCGGCGCCCTGGCCCGCCTCGAACTCACCGCCGGCCGGCCCGCCCGGGCCTGGGAGCACACCCGCCCCGCCCTCGACGCGCTCCGCCGGATCGAGGCCTGGGTCTGGGCCTCCGAACTGGTCCCCGCCGCCGTCCGGACCCTCACCGTCCTCGGCGACCACCCCTCCGCCGCTGCGCTCACCAGCGAGTTCGCCGACGGCCTGGCCGGCCGCGACGCCCCCGGCGCCCTGGCCGCCCTCGCCACCTGCCGGGCCCTGCTCGCCGACCACCCCGAGCCGTGGACCGAGGCCGAGGCCGCCTGGGCCGCCGCCGACCGCCCCTACGAACGCGCCCGCGCCCGCCTGGCCCGTGGCCGCCACACGCTGACCACCCCTCAGGACGCCGCCCCCGACCTGCTCGCCGCCCTCGACCTCCTCACCACCCTCGGCGCCACCTGGGACGCCACCCGCACCCGCACCCTGCTCCGCGACCACGGCATCACCCCGCCCACCCGGGGCGGGCGCCGCCCCTACGGCGACGCCCTCTCCCCCCGCGAGCGGGAGATCGCCGAACTCGCCGCCACCGGCCTGCGCAACGCCGAGATCGCCGACCGCTTGGTCCTCTCCCACCGCACCGTCGAACACCACATCGCCAACGCCATGCGCAAGCTCGCCGTCCCCTCCCGCACCGCCCTCGCCCCGGCCCTCACCCCACCGGACACCGACACCTGATGTGTGCTCAGGACCGCCACTAGGCTGACGGCATGACCGAGGAGACCCGGTACGCCACGCTCGACTGTCACTACGTCCCGCACGACCTGGTCCTGACCGACATCGGCCCCGACCCGCTGGCGGTGACCAGGGCGTACGCCGCGATCGCCTCCCTCGGGCTGTGGCGCGCCAAGCAGGCCGTGACGGCCACCCCGCCGGTCACCTTCGTGCTGGGGCTCCCCGAGAGCGACGTGCTGAAGCTCGTCCACCGCCTGCGCGAGGCGGGCGCGACGGCCGACGCCGTTCCCCAGACCGGGAGCTGAGTGCCCGTCGGCTTCACGCACGGACCCGGAAGCCGAGCAGGCGGACCTGTCCGGCGTCCAGGTCACCGGGCTTCGGCCAGTCCTCCATCACGAAGCCGACCAACCCGCGCAGGGCGTCCTCCGCCAGCTCCAGCGGGTGGTACGGCAGCGGGTACGGCCCGTCGTCCTCGTCGTCCTCCAGAGCCCGCTCGCCCGCCCGGTAGGGCAGCTCGAAGGCGAAGGGCTCGCCCACGTCCTCGATCACACCGTCATCCGGAGAGACGCTCAGCGCCCGGACCAGCCGCCCGTCCTCCCAGACCGCGAAGGCCAGCCAGTCGACCACGCTGTGCATCGCGTGCAGCACCATCCGCCGCCGCCCGGCCCCCGCCGCCAGCACCTCCGGCGGCAGCTCCGACGTCGGCCGGTCCACCATCACCCGACGGTCGCAGACCACCTCGACGCCCGGCCAACAGCCCGCGTACACCAGACCCTCCGGCGGCCGTGCCTCCACCCAGAGGGTCGACTCCCCGGCCTCCTCGACCACCTGCCCCGGGTACAGCCGCCGGACCAGTTCGGCCGTCCGCTCAGGGTCGGGCGCCCCGACCGCCTTCAGCAGCTCCGGTACGTCCCCGTCCGCGTACACCACCAGCGCGGTCTTCGCTCCCACGGTGTCCTCCTCGTCGTCCGTTCCCCCCGCACCCTAGGGAGGAGGGCCGACACCCCGGCTACCGCACCACCCGGTAGCCCAGGTAGACCACCCTCGACGACGCGAAGGTCCGGGTCTCCACCAGGTCGAGGTCCACGTGCCGGCCGGCGTGGGCGAAGAACGGCGTGCCGCCGCCGAGCAGCACCGGGTAGACCCGGGCCCGGTACTCGTCGATCAGGTCCAGGTCGGCCGCCTGGACGGCCAGCTCCGCGCCGCCGATCGCGATGTCGCCCTCCCCCGGCTCCGCGCGCAGCCGGGCGATCTCCTCGGCCAGGCCGCCCCGCGCCAGCCGGGTGGCGGTGCCCCGGACCTCGGTCAGGGTGCGCGAGAAGACCACCTTGGGCAGCGGGCACCACACGCCCACCCACTCCCGCTCGGCGTCGTCGTTGACCACCGCCGGGTCCTCCCAGTAGAGCATCGTCTCGTACAGCCGACGCCCCATCAGGTGCGTGCCCACGCCCCGCACCTCCTCGATGCAGAAGCGGAACACCTCCTCGTCCGGGGCCGCCCAGTCGATGCCACCGCCCTGGTCCATCACGTAGCCGTCCAGCGACAGGCCCAGCGAGTAGGTCACCTTGCGCATCAGAAGTCCTCCTCCACAACGGACTTCGACAGTACGGCGCCCCACCCACATCACCCCCGGTGCCACTCGCGCCGCAGCCGGTTTTCTGGGTGCCCCGCAGCCCTTCTCTGGGTGCGCCCGCCCCTGGCTGCCGTGCGCCGCCGGGCCCGATGCTCTAGCCCAACGGCCGAACGGCACCCGCACCGCCCCACCCGACTCCGGTGCGGCCGCGGCCCGGTGGGCGGCCCGCGCCCGGCGTACCGGTCGGCGCACCGCCGCCCACCATCCCCCTCACCCCCGCTCCTGGAGACCCCCACATGAAGCTCCGAAGCACAGCCACGGCGGCAGCCGTCCTGCTCGCCACCTTCGCCGCCCCCCTGCTCTCCGCCGCCCCGGCCGTCGCCGCCGAGGGCACCGTGCTCGGCACCGACCGCCCCGGCGTGATCGAGGGCTCGTACATCGTGACCTTCGCCGACTCCGTCGGCAGCACCGAAGTCGCCTCCCGGGCGCAGCAGTTGGCGGGCCGTCACGGCGGCAGCACCACCCAGCTCTACACCGCCGCACTGAACGGCTTCGCGGTGAAGCTCTCCCCGGCCGCCGCCCGCCGGCTGGCCGCCGAGCCGGGCGTGCGCCGGGTCGAGGCGGACGGGCTGGCGCACGTCACCGGCACCCAGTCCAACCCGCCGTCCTGGGGCCTGGACCGGATCGACCAGACGGCGCTGCCGCTGGACAAGTCCTACACCTACCCCTCCACCGCGTCCAACGTCACCGCCTACGTGATCGACACCGGCGTCCGGCTGACCCACCAGGACTTCGGCGGCCGGGCCGTCAGCGGCTACGACTTCGTGGACAACGACTCCAACGCCTCGGACTGCCAGGGCCACGGCACCCACGTCGCGGGCACCGTCGGCGGCTCCTCCTACGGCGTGGCCAAGGGCGTGAAGCTGGTCTCCGTCCGGGTGCTGGACTGCCAGGGCTCGGCGCCCTGGTCCACCGTCATCAAGGGCGTGGACTGGGTGACCGCGAACGCGGCCAAGCCCGCCGTGGCGAACATGAGCATCGGCGGTGACACCGACCAGACCCTGAACGACGCGGTCGCCAAGTCGATCGCCTCCGGCGTCACCTACGCCGTCGCGGCGGGCAACAGCTCCAAGGACGCCTGCACCTCCTCGCCCGCCTCGCTCGGTGCGGCGATCACCGTCGGCGCCACCGACTCCTCGGACTCCCGCGCCTCGTACTCCAACTACGGCACCTGCCTGGACCTGTTCGCCCCCGGGTCGGCCATCGTCTCCGCCTCCAACAGCGGGGACTCGGCGAGCACCAGCATGAACGGCACCTCGATGGCCTCCCCGCACACCGCAGGGGCCGCCGCGCTGCTGCTCGCGGCCAATCCGTCCTGGACGCCGCAGCAGGTGCGGGACCAGCTGGTCGCGGACGCCACCACCGGCAAGGTCACCAACGCCGGCAGCGGCTCGCCGAACCGGCTGCTGAAGGTGGGCGGCGGGGGCACCACCCCGCCGCCCACCGGCAAGAAGTTCGAGAACACCGCCGACTACCAGATCAAGGACAACACCACCGTGGAGTCCCCGGTCTCCGTCACCAGCGTGACCGGCAACGCCCCGGCCAACCTCTCCGTCGCCGTGGACGTCCGGCACACCTTCCGGGGTGACCTCCGGCTCCAGCTGATCGCCCCCGACGGCAGCGCGTACCTGCTGAAGGACTACAACGCCAACGACAGCGCGGACAACGTGCAGGCCACCTACACCGTGAACGCCTCCTCCGAGGCGGCCAACGGCACCTGGAAGCTCCGGGTCACCGACAACGCGGTGAACGACACCGGCTACGTCAACGCCTGGTCGCTGCAGTTCTGACCGAGGGACCACGGAGGGCCGGACACCCGTACGGGGGGTGTCCGGCCCTCCGGCACGTCACGACGCCGACGGCCCGTCAGGGCCGGGGCCAGGGCCGACCGGAGATCCGCTCGATCGAGCCGTTGAAGCGCTGCAGGTACCCGGCGAAGGCGGCCACGTCCTCCTCGCTCCAGTCGGCCAGCACCGTCTCCAGCCCGCCGACGATCTCGGCCCGCTCGTGCTCCAGCGCCCGCCCGCCCTCAGCGGTGACCCGGAACTTGCGGGCGATGCCGCCGCCCTCGTCCGGGATCCGCTCGAGCAGACCGGCCTTGGTCATCGCGGCGGTCTGCCGGTTCAGCGTGGAGGCGTCCAGCCCGAACGCCTCGCTCAGCTGACCGATCGTCATCGGCCCCTCCACCCCGAGGCGGCTGAGCAGGATGTAGGCACTGCGGTCCAGCCCGCCCTCCCGCCGGCCGCGCGGGCTCAGGTGGCTGTGCCGGCCGAGCAGCATGGTCTCGAACTCGACCTGCTGGGTGGGCCTCTCCATCACACGTGTCCTTCCCTGCGGCGGCACCTCTCCCACCAGCAGGTATACCACGACACTGTGCACCATACATGCGTTGTGCATGATGCACATCAGATGTACGGTGCACGGGTACCGACGCCTGCCTGCCGCACCCGCGAGGAGCCCCCGTGCCCGACAACCCGCCCGAACACCACCCCCGCGCCGGAGCCGTCACGGGCGTCCTCGCGCTGGCCGGCATCGTCGCCGCGATCATGCAGACGCTGGTCGTGCCGCTGATCGGCGACCTGCCCGCGCTGCTCTCCACCTCCGCCTCGAACGCCTCCTGGGTGATCACCGCCACCCTGCTCTCGGCCGCCGTGGCCACCCCGGTGGCCGGCCGGCTCGGCGACATGTACGGCAAGCGCCGGATGCTGCTGGTCTCGACCGTGCCGCTGATCGCCGGTTCGGTGGTCTGCGCGCTCTCCTCCTCGGTGCTGCCGATGATCGTCGGGCGCGGCCTGCAGGGCGTCGGCATGGGCATCGTGCCGCTCGGCATCAGCCTGCTGCGCGATCTGCTGCCGGCCGAGCGGCTCGGCTCGGCGATCGCCGTGATGAGCGCCTCGATGGGCGTCGGCGGTGCGCTCGGCCTGCCGTTCTCGGCCGCCGTGGCGGAGCACGCCAGCTGGCGGGTGCTGTTCTGGGTGGCCGCCGGGCTCAGCCTGCTGGTCGCCGTACTGGTGGCCCGGGTCGTCCCCGTCGGACGGTCCGTCGGCTCCGCGCCCGCCGGCCGCTTCGACCTGCCCGGCGCGCTCGGCCTCGGCGCCGCCCTGGTCTCGCTCCTGCTCGCCGTCTCCAAGGGCTCGGACTGGGGCTGGGGCAGCGCCACCACGCTCGGCCTGCTCGGTGCCGCGCTCGCCCTGCTGCTGCTCTGGGGCGTCTGGGAGCTGCGCACCACCGACCCGCTGGTCGACCTGCGGGTCACCGCCCGGCCGCAGGTGCTGCTCACCAACGCGGCCTCGGTGCTGGTCGGCTTCGCGATGTACGCCCAGTCCCTGGTGGTCCCGCAACTCCTCCAGCTGCCCGAGGCCACCGGCTACGGCCTCGGCCAGTCGATGATGGCGATGGGCCTGTGGATGGCCCCGGCCGGGCTCGCCATGATGGTGCTCGCCCCGCTCGGCGCCAAGCTCTCCGCCGCCAAGGGCCCCAAGGTCACGCTGGCCGTCGGCAGCCTGGTGATCGCGCTCGGCTACGGCTCCGCGCAGCTGCTGCTCGGCTCCACCTGGGGCCTGCTGCTGGCCTCGCTGGTCTGCAACACCGGCGTCGGCCTGGCCTACGGGGCGATGCCCGCCCTGATCATGGGCGCGGTGCCGCCGCAGGAGACCGCCTCGGCGAACAGCTTCAACACCCTGATGCGCTCGATCGGCAGCTCCGTCTCGGCCGCCGTGATGGGCGTGGTGCTGGCCCAGCTGACCATCGACTTCCACGGCCGCGCGCTCCCCTCCGAGCACGGCTTCCGGATCGCCCTGCTGATCGGCTCCGCCGTCGCGCTGGCCGCCGCCGCGGTGGCCGCCGCCATCCCGGCCGCCCGACCCGCGCCGGTCACGGCCCCGGCCGCCCCGGCGAAGGCCCGGGTCTGACCTGGACCCGCACGCCCCGGCCCGGCCGGGCCGGGGCCTGTGCGCCACCCCGACCGATCATGACGACCCGTCAGACGTATGCTCACCACCGGGGAACCATGACCGAGAGGGGAACGTCATGTCGGACCGGCTCACCGTCGGTGTGCTCGGCACCGGGATCATGGGTGCGGCGATGGCCCGCAACCTGGCCCGGGCCGGACACACCGTCACCGCCTGGAACCGCACCCGGGCCAAGGCCGAACCGCTGGCCGCCGACGGCGTCCGGATCGCGGAGACCGCCGCCGAGGCCGTCGAGGGCGCTGACCTGGTGCTGACCATGCTGCACGACGGCCCGGCCGTGCTGGCCGCGATCGGCCAGGCTGCGCCCGGCCTGCGTCCCGGGGCACTCTGGCTGCAGTCCACCACCGTCGGCCTGGAGGACGTCGCCGCACTGGCCGGACTCGCCGACGCGCACGGCCTGGTGCTCTTCGACGCGCCCGTGCTCGGCACCCGCGCCCCCGCCGAGGCCGGCCAGCTCACCGTGCTCGCGGCGGGCCCCACCGCCCACCGCGCCGCCCTGGCCCCCGCCCTGGACGCGGTCGGCGCCCGCACGGTGTGGACCGGCGAGGACGCGGCGGCCGGCACCGCCACCCGGCTCAAGCTGGTGGCCAACAGCTGGGTGCTGGCCGCCACCAACGCGGCCGGCGAGGCGCTCGCGCTCTCGCACGGCCTGGGCCTGGACCCGCAGTCCTTCCTGGACCTGATCGCCGGCGGCCCGCTGGACATGGGCTACCTGCACGCCAAGTCCGCGCTGATCCTCGGCGACGGCCTCAGCCCGGCCAGCTTCGCCGTCTCCACCGCCGCCAAGGACGCCCGCCTGATCGTCGAGGCCGGCGCCCGGCACGGCGTCCGGCTGGACGTGGCCGCCGCCTCGGCCGAGCGCTTCGAGCGGGCCGCCGCCCAGGGCCACGGCGAGCAGGACATGGCCGCCGCCTACTACGCGAGCTTCGCCCCCGACGCGGAACCGGACCACACCGCCTGACGGGCCGCACCACCCGTCGGACCACCACCCGTCGGACCACCTCCTGACGGAACGCCTGCTGACGGAAGCGCTCCTGACGGACCGTCGTGCGGGGGTCGGACGCGCCGAGCCGACATCCGCCCCCCGCACGACACCCCGTCCTACGCTCTCCTCGACCGGTGCTCCACCCGCCGCCCCGAGGAGACGTCAGATGACCCAACCGCCCCCGCCCCAGGTCTGGCCGAGCCTGCGCGCCACCGACGCACCCGCCCTGATCCGCTTCCTGGTGGACGCCTTCGGCTTCGAGGCGACGGCCGTCTACGCCGAGGGCGACACCGTGCACCACGCCCAGCTCTCCTGGCCGGCCGGCGGCGGCATCATGCTCGGCTCGGTCCGGGGCGGCGAGGACGACCCCTGGCCGCTGCGCCCCGGCAGCTTCGGGGCCTACGTGGTGGTCACCGGCGACCCGGACGCCCTGTTCGCCCGGGCGGTGGAGGCCGGTGCCGAGGTGGTCACCGCACCGCACGACGTCGACTACGGCAAGGACGGCTCCCGGGACTTCACCCTCCGCGACCCCGAGGGCAACCTCTGGTCCTTCGGCACCTACCCCGGCGAGCCCCGCTGATCGGGCGTCAGATCGCCGTGTTGACCGGCTGGTTGCCGCCGCCCTAGGGTCGCGGCAGCCAGCCGTCCGCACCGGAAGGACCCCCCGAATGAACCGCTACGAGTGGCTGCGGCGGATCCGCCGGCTCGACCCGGAGACCCAGTACCTGGAGATCTACCGGATCATGGGCCAGTACGAGTTCCCCTGGGACACCAACCAGGCGCTCGGGTTCGCCCTCTACCGCACGTACGCGGTCCCCTCCATCGGCCGCCTGCTGGCCGAGACCCGGGAGTTCACCGAGCGGGCGCAGAAGCGCTACGACGACACCGTGCTGATCCTGGAGGCGGTGGTCGAGCACGGCTTCGACTCCGCGCCGGGCCGCGAGGCGATCCGGCGGATGAACCAGATGCACCGCCGCTACGCGATCTCCGACGAGGACTTCCGCTACGTGCTGGCCACCTTCGTGGTGGTGCCCAAGCGCTGGATGGACGACTACGGCTGGCGCCGGTTCTCCCCGCACGAGATCCGCGCCTCGGTCAACTACTACCGCGAGCTCGGTCGGCACATGGGCCTGCGCGAGATCCCGGAGACCTACCGGGAGTTCGAGACCCTGCTGGACGACTACGAGCGCGCGCACTTCGGCTACGACCCGGGCGGCCGGGCCGTCTCGGACGCGACCCTGGACCTCACCGAGAGCTGGTACCCGCGCCCGCTCGGCGGGCAGATGCGGCTCTCCGCCCTCTGCCTGCTGGACGACCCGCTGCGGGAGGCGTTCGGCTACCCCGCCCCGCCGGCCGCCCTGCGCGCAGCCGTCCGGACCGGCATACGACTGCGCGGTCGCTTCGTCCAGCTGCTGCCCGCCCGCCGCAAGCCGCACTTCGCCCGGGACGGCCGCCAGGTCCGGGGTTACCCGAACGGCTACCGGCTGGGCGAGCTGGGCACCTTCGAGCCCGATGCCCCCGCCGCGAAGTGCCCGTTCCCGCACTGAGCCCCTTCACCCCTCCGTGCCCCTTCACCCCCCATGCCCCGTCGTCCCTCCGTGCGCAGGGCCCGGACGGTACCGGGCCCGGACAGCGCAGTCCCCGGTACTTCCGTCCGTCCGCCGGTTCCGTGGCCGTCGCTCGCGGAGCCGCGCCCGGAGGAGTTGCCGGGGGCCTGACCGGGGGGCTTGGACCTGATCGCGCGGCGTGGCTGACGTCTCGGCCTGCGGGGGCGACCCGTCCGGTGTTCCCGGGGTGTACGTCCAGTCTCCTCCGGATTCCGGACGGGTCAACCCCCTGAGCGGAACAAACCGGCACTAGCCTGGTGCTGTGTCCGTTCATCGGATCATCAGCGGCACTCACCACGGACGGCGGCCATGACAGCGCACCTCACCAGCCTCCCGGTCATCGACCTTTCCCTCGCCGACGGCTCCGCGGCCGACCGCGCCCGACTGCACGACGCCCTCCGCTCCGCCGCCACCGAGGTCGGCTTCTTCCAGCTCACCGGCCACGGCGTGACGCCCGAGGAGACCACCCGGCTGACGGACGCGATGCACGACTTCTTCGCCCTCCCGGAGGCCGACCGCCTGGCCGTCAGCAACCTCAACTCCCCGCACTACCGCGGCTACACCCGCACCGGCACCGAGCGGACCGGCGGCAGCCAGGACTGGCGCGACCAGCTCGACATCGGCGCCGAGCTGGCCCCGCACGTACCCGGGCCGGGCGAGCAGCCCTACTGGTGGCTGGAGGGCCCGAACCAGTGGCCGACCGCCCTCCCCGCACTACGCCCCGCCGCGCTCAACTGGATCGACCGCCTCGGCGCCGTCGCCGCGAAGCTGCTGCACGAGCTGCTCACCTCGATCGGCGCCCGGCCCGACTTCTACGACTACGCCTTCGCCGGCCACCCCCACCTGCGGCTCAAGCTGGTCCGCTACCCGGGCACCGCCCCCGACGGCGCCGGCCAGGGCGTCGGCGCCCACAAGGACTACGGCTTCATCACCCTGCTGCTCCAGGACACCGTCGGCGGCCTGGAGGTGCTGCTCCCCGACGGCACCTTCCTCGCCGTCCCCCCGCTCCCCGGTGCCTTCGTGGTCAACCTCGGCGAGCTGCTCGAAGTGGCCACCGACGGCTACCTCAAGGCCACCCGCCACCGCGTGGTCAGCCCGACCGGAGCCCGCGAGCGCTTCTCCGTCCCGTTCTTCTACAACCCCCGCCTGGACGCCCACATCGAGCCCCTCGACTTCCCGCAGGCCCACCACGCCCCCGGCGCCACCCAGGACCCGGCCAACCCGCTGTTCGCCGAGTTCGGCCGCAACGAACTGAAGGGCTACGCCCGGGCCCACCCCGAGGTGACGAAGCGCCACCACCCGGAGCTGCTGGCGGCATAGAAAATCGATTGCCACCCAAACATTGACAATGTATCGTCACCTCCCTAACCAGGGGGGGCTTGTGTCAACTTCGGACGTTTCTTACAGCCAATGGTTCCGCGTGGAACTAGGCGTCACCGGAAGCCTTTCCGGAATCGGCGAACTCCGCAAACTGTTCGAAGTGAACAGATGGACCGTCACTCCCTTTACGGGGCCGGCTGCCCGCCCGTCGGACGAGACCTGGATCTGCGAGGTGGGAATTCCCGGTGCGCGCCTCGGCGCACTCGTGGAAGCACAGATCAAGCTGCACCGTATCTGCCGGAACGCACCTGTGCAGGTGGACATCCGCGTCATCGAGAGGATCCCGACCGACCCTCCGCAACGCCAGCGCGGCATCGTCCACGCGGCGCCGCACGGCCCGCTCGGAGGAGGTGCCCTCGGCCGTCTCCTGACGACGATCGGCTACTTCGACGTCGGCCGGGAAGTGTTCACCGAGCCCGGTCCTGATCCACTGGCTGAGGCGGCCTCCCTGGCCGGCAGACAGCTGGACCCACGCGTCACACCGCCGCCCCACACAAACGTGCGGGGCATCTCCGCACAGTCCCACGACACCAGCGGACGACAGACCCTGATCCCGCGTCACCTGCAGCTGCCGTTCCTTCTCGCAGCCGCGATGCTTCTGTTCGTCCTGGGGATCACCCTCGGCTCGTTGGACTCGTCGGTCATCACGTGGCTGACCGTGGCTGGGCCGACAGTGCTCCTGCTCGGCCTGCCCGCCGGTGCGGTCATCGCCGAGGGAAACGCCCGTTCAACCAACGTCGACTACCGGCGCGGCCTCTTCGTGGCCTGGCCGGTCTCCTGCCTTCCACTGTTCGCGGGCGCCGCCCTCGGATGGTCCGCGCCGTCCCGCCAAGCGCTTCCCGTCACCTTGGTGCTGGGCGCTGTCCTGATGACGGTGAACGGCTTCCGGTTGCTCTTCCGTGGCCTGGGTTGGCGTGCCACCTTGGCTTGGCTGGTCCCCACGCTCTTCCCGCTGCTCATCCTCCTGCTCCCCCTCCCCGGCCTGATTCTCCAGGTCATGTACCTGGACAGATTCGACCTGAGCCGGGAGGACGTCTTCGTTCCCACCATCTGGCTCGGCGCAGCCGGGGTCAAGGCGTGGATCTTCGCGGCAGTACCGTCCGTCGTGGCTTCGCTGGTCGGCTACGCCCGCCACCTGCACGCCTTCTCGACATTTGGCGGCGCGATCATCGGCCTCGGGATCGTGTCCGTCGCCCTCATGGTCACCATCACCTCTCTCTGGACTCAGGTCGCAATTCCCGCCTACCGGGCGGCAGACCGGGCGGCGGTCGCCGCACACAAGGGCGAGCAACCCGATCCGTATTTCGGAATCGCCCCGAAACTGAGCTGCCCGCGTCCGTTGAGCACTGATCCGGCTCCGCTCCAGGGCACGGCGATCGATCTCACCCGGCCGTACCTCTACTTCCCTTCGAGCGGTGACTGGGTCCGTCTCTGGCAGCCCGAATCCGAAACCCTCACAACCATCCGCAAGGAGGACTTCCAGCTCGTCCCTGCCAACGGTCCGCTGTGCCGCGCTGACGATTGACACAGACCGGGCAGCGGGGTGCCACCACCCGGAGCTGCCGACGGTCCGATCAGGCGGCGCGGGTCTCCGGCTGGGCCACCGGCAGACCGAGGGCGGAGCGGAAGCGGAGGTCGGCCGCGCCCCGCAGTCGGGGGCGCAGCCGCTCCAGCTCGGTGGTCAGCCGGGCGGTGTCGGGGGCCGCCGCCACCTGGTCTGCCTGGGCGGCGGCGGCCTCCAATTCCTGCTTCAGGGAAGACAGTTCACGCTTCGGCCGGTCGCTCCACTTCACGCCGTCCAGCAGACTCGACTCCACCCGTAGCGCCTTGGCCAGGTCTCGGGCGAACTCCCGGTAACCGTCCGGGAGTTGTTCGGGCTGCTGGGTCGGCCACTGGGAGATCACCTGGTTGACCCCGAGCTCGGCCGCCAGATAGTCGTACTGCTCCGGCGGGTACTGGCTGATCCGCTTGGCGATCGGCCCGGTCCGGGGCTCGGCCTCGGTGTAGTAGCAGTCGACCTGGCGCGCACCGAGCGCCCAACTGGCCGCGGTCGGCATCACCCAGCCGATCCGGACACCCGTCGGCACGGCCATCCGGTCGCCCAGGTATCCGTACTGCTGGCGCCGGCAGCCGGCCAGCGCCAGCGTGTGCGCCACCTGCTCGCCCGGATAGGCGTCCCCGCCGAGCGAGAAGCCGGCGAAGACCTCCCCCTGGTGCGGCTCGGCACAGGGCACCTCCTCGGCCGACAGCAGCTCGCCGTCCGCGCTGCGGAAGCACTGCCCGGGCTCCCACGGCCGCCCGGCCCGCTCTGCCTGCTGGAGCCGGTCGCCCGCCTCGCGGACGGCAGCCGGCCCCTTGGTCGCCAACAGCACAGCCGTGACGGTGAGCACGCCGACCGCAGCCACCACGCCGATCACGGCTCCCGTGCCGAACCGCCGCCGGGGCCGGGCCGACGCCCCGGGCTGCCCGTACGGCCCCGGGGCCGCCGGGTACGAGGGCGCCGCGAACGGATCGGGCGCGGCCGACGGACCGTCACCGGGCGTGCCCGGGCGGGCGGGTGCTGGCGTCTCCACTGCTGTGCTCCCCCTGGTGCGTGCCGCCATCGTCCGGGCGGCTGCGCGAGCGTACCCGACCGGACGGACGACCGGGCGGCCGGGTCACTCCGCGCGCAGCGCCGCGGCCGTGGCGGCGCGGGCCGCCCGGACGGCCGGGAGCAGCGCGCCGAGCAGGGCGATCAGCAGACCGGCCGGAGCGAGCAGGGCGAGCTGGGCCGGGTGGTAGACGTCGAGGACCGCGTGCGGGAGGCCGGTGCCGGCGGCCCGGCCCATGGCGGGGAGGACCAGGGCGTGCAGGGCGGTACCGGCCGGGACACCGAGGGCCGCGCCGAGCAGGCCGATCAGGCCGACCGAGGAGAGCACCAGGGCGACGGTCTGCCGGGGGCTCATGCCGAGGGCCTTGGCGATGCCGAGCTCGCGGGTCCGCTCGTGGGTGTCGAGCAGCACCGCGTCCAGCACCCCCAGCCCGGCCACCCCGACCACCAGCAGGGTGAGCAGCACGGCCATCCCGGTCAGCACCACCGACAGCCCCTCCTGGCCGTCCGGCGCCTCCACGATCGCGTCGCCGCCCAACGGCCGGAGCACGGACGCGAGTTGCCCGGCGTAGTCGGTGGCGGAGACGCCGTCCGCCAGGGTGACCAGGTAGCTGCCGGCCCGGGCGGTGGGGAAGTCGGCGAGCGAGGCGTGCAGGTGCATCCCGTCGTCCGCCGTCTCGAAGCCCTCGCCGACGATCCGGAGCTCCCGGGCCCGGCCCTGGTGGGTGACCCGGACGGTGTCGCCGAGCCGGTGCCCGGTGCGGGTCAGGAAGCCACTCGGGGCCACCACCTGGCCGGGGCCGTCCAGCCAGTGACCCTCGATCAACTCCAGCGCGCCGCGCCGGGAGTCGCCCTCGTAGAGCACCGCCCGGGAGGCACCCGCGACGCCCGCCACGGTGACCTCCGCCCAACTCCGGCCGTAGTACCCCGCAGTGCCCGGCTGCGCCTCGATGGCGGCCCGCACCGCAGCCGGATCGGCCCCCGGGGAGTCGGTCCGCTGACCCGGGGCCGGCGTACCGGGCCCTCCGGAGCCGCCCTCGGCTCCGGTGAAGACCGTCACCTGGGCCTGCCCGCCCGGGTCCTGGGCCGCCGTCACCACACCGATCGAGTCCGTCAGGCCGACCGCGAAGACGGTGGTGAGGGTGCCGAAGGCGACCGCGAGCAGCATCGCCAGGGCCCGGACGGGGTGTGCGAAGGGCAGCGCCAGGCCGTAGCCGACGGCCCTGGGCAGCGGCAGCCGGGCGGTCAGCCGGTGTGCCCGGCCGCCCCGGCCACCGCGCGGGGTGCGGCCGACGGCGAGCGCCTCGACGGCGGGCAGCCGGCCGGCCCGCAGGGCCGGGAGCAGCGCGGCGAGCGAGACCACCAGCAGGACTGCGGCCGGCACCAGCAGGTCGACCCACCAGGCGACGGCGAGCGAGACGGTGCCGTAGACCGCCTCGGTGTCGGAGAGCAGCGGGAGGGCCAGCAGATTGCCCAGCGGCACGCCGAGCAGGACGCCCGCGCCGGCCGGCACCAGGGCCTGGGCCAGGTACGCCCGGACCACCTCGCCGGGGGTGAAGCCGAGCGCCTTGAGGATGCCGATCCGGTGGAGGCCGGTGGCGACCGCTCCGCTGACCGCCCCGGCCACCGTGATGACGGACATCACCAGGCCGAGCAGGCCGAAGGCCACCAGGAACGGGACGGTGGGCGCGGCCCCCTGCTCGGCGGCCCGCTTGGTGTCGAGCCAGGAGACCGCGCCGAGCACCGCGCCCTCGGGCAGTGCCGAGGTGAAGGAGCGCCGGGCGGAGGCGAGTTGCTCCGCGCTGCCGGCGGCCGGGAGCCGGTGGAGCAGCTGGACCGTGGCGGGCTGCTCCGGGGTGGCCAGCGCGTCGAGCTGACCGGGCGTCAGCCAGGCGTCGGCGCTGCGCCCGGCCGAGAACGCCAGGCCGACCACGGTGAGGGAGGTCCCACTGCTCCCCCCGGAGGCCTGGTCGGCGGTGCGCAGGACACCGCCGAGCCGGAAGCCGGGGCCCGCGAAGGTGCGGGAGAGCACCACCTCGCCCGGCGCGGTGGCCCAGCGGCCGGCGCTGAGTTCGAGCCGGTCCACGGGGCCGTCCGCACCTCCCGGCTCCCCGGGGCCCGGACGGCCGACGACGGTGAGGGCCGGGAGTCGGCGGCCTTCCTGATCGGTGAGGCCGAGCACCAGCGAGTGGTACGGGCCGCCGGTCTCGGTCGCTCCCATCGCCCTTGCAGCGGCCGCGAGTTGGTCGGCCGAGGCGCGGGCCGGGTCCACCTGGACGGTGAGGTGCGCCCCGTGGCCGCGCGCGAAGGCATGGTCGAAGGGTGCGTCCACCGCGACCAGCAGGGCTCCGGCCACCACGGCGGAGGCGACCGAGAGCAGGGTGGCCAGCGCCACCACCAGGCTCTGCACCCGGCGCCGGGCCACCCCCGCCCGGACCACCGGCCAGAGCACGCGTGTGGTGCGGCGGCTCATCGGACCGCCTCCGACCGCGTGCCCTGGGTGTCCTGCGCGAGCCGGCCGTCGATCAGCACCACGGTGCGGCTCGCGCAGGCCCGGGCCAGCTCCAGGTCGTGGGTGACCAGCACCAGCGTCTGACCGTCGCGGTGCAGCTCGGTGAGCAGCTCCCGCACCTGCTCCCCGGCCGCCCGGTCCAGCGCACCGGTCGGCTCGTCGGCCAGCAGCAGGGCCGGACGGTTCACCAAGGCCCTTGCCACCGCGACGCGTTGACGTTCGCCGCCGGAGAGCTGCCCGGGGTGCGCACGGGCGTGCCGGGCGATGCCGAGCCGCTCCATCAGCTCCTCGGCCCGGGCGGTCGCCGCCCGCCGACCGGTGCCGCCGAGCTGGGCGGGGAGGCGGATGTTGTCGGCCACCGTGAGGTCGTCCAGCAGGTTGAAGAACTGGAAGACCATGCCGATCCGCTCCCGGCGGAAGCGGGCCAGCGCGTGCTCGCCGAGCCCGTCCAGCCGGGTGCCGGCGACGGTGACGCCGCCCTCGCTCGGGCGGTCCAGCCCGGCCACCAGGTTGAGCAGGGTGGACTTGCCGCTGCCCGAGGGCCCGGTCACCGCCAGCGCCTCGCCCTCGGCGACGGTGAGGTCCAGCGGGCCGAGCGCCGGTGCTCCGGCAGCGGCGTAGCGCCGTGCCGCACCGGTCAGTTCGATCACATGGGTCATGGGTGCGTCCGTTTCTCTGCGACCCCGGCCCGACGGCGCGGGGGGCTGCTCCGGTCGGAACGGGACGAAGGTACGGAGGCCCGCGCTGACGGCGCGTCAGCCCCGGTGAGGGTCTGCGGCCCTCCGTGCGGAGGAGTCGGCCCGGAGTCCTCCCTGCGGAGTACGCCGGGCGGAGGGCGGTGCTCGTCGGCGGGGAGGAGGCGGGCGGGACCGGCCCGACGGCACAATGGCGCAGCAGCACGAGGAGAGACAGGGGCCGGGACAGGGTCGGGGACGTGACCTTGGCCGGGCCGGGCCGGGCCGGGCCGGGCCGGGCCGGGGATGTGGACGAGGAGCGGAGCGGGGACGTGAACGGGGCGACGACGACGGGGCGTTGGCGGCAGGTGTGGCGGATGCTGCGCCCGGAGGAGGGCCCGGTCGCCGTGCCCTCGGCCCGGTCGCGCCGGCTCGATCTGGCCCTGGCCCTGGTGCTCACCGCGATCGCCCTGGTGGCGGCCACCCACTTCCCGGTCGACGGCCCGATCCGGATCGGGCCGCACGACGCCTTCGGTGTGCCCGGCCCACCGGAGCTGCCGCCCGGCTGGGAGCCCGAGCAGCCCACGCCCGCCACCCGCTGGCTGCTGCCCGTGCTCTCCGCGCTGCCGCTGGCGGAGCGCCGCCGGTGGCCGTTGAGCGTCTTCGCCCTGGTGCTGCTGGCGGTGCTGCTGCTGGGCAGTCAGACGTCCTGGGTGAACGTGCTCTGCTGCGTGCTGGCCGCCTACGGCGCCGTCCGGCACAGCCGCCACCGGGTGCCGGCGGTGGCGGTGCTGCTCGCCGGGGCGGTGGTGTCGGGGGTGGTGCTGCGGGAGGCGGAGCCGGTGCTGCCGGGGTGGTCGAGCCCGGCAGTGGTGCTGCTGGCGGCCGGGGTGGCGGCCTCGCTGGTGCGGTACTGGCAGCGGCGGCTGGCGGCCGGGCGGCTGCGCGAGGCCGAGCTGCGGCGGGCCCAGCAGGAGGCCACCCGGCGGGCGGTGGCCGAGGAGCGGGCCCGGATCGCGGCCGAACTGCACGACGTGGTGGCGCACCATGTCAGCGTGATGGTCATCCAGGCGGGCGCGGCCCGTACCGTGCTGGGCCGGGCTCCCGAGCAGGCTCGTGAGGCGCTGCTCGCGGTGGAGTCCGGCGGGCGCTCGGCGCTGGCCGAACTCCGCCATGTGATGGGCCTGTTGGCCGCCCCCGAGCACGAACGGGCGGAGGGCCTGGAGCCGCAGCCCGGGCTGGCCCAGCTCGGGGCGCTGACCGAGCGGGTGGCGGCGGCCGGGCTGCCGGTGCGGATCACCGTGGACCTGCCCGCCGAACCGCTGCCACCGGGACTGGAGCTGACGGTCTACCGGGTGGTGCAGGAGGGCCTCACCAACGCCCTCCGGCACGCGCCCGGCTCCCGGGCCCGGGTGTCGGTGTCGACCACCGGGGCCGACCGACCCGAGCAGGCCGACCGGGCCGACCGGGCCGACCGGGCTCAGCAGACCGATCGGGCCGACGGCGGGTGGCTGGCGGTCGAGGTCACCGACACCGGCCGGCCCGGCGGTACGGCCGCCCCGGCGGGCCCGGCCGCCACCGAGGGCAGCGGCCGCGGGCTGATCGGCCTGCGCGAGCGGATCGCCCTCTACGACGGGGAGTTGGCGGCCTCCCCGACCCCGGACGGCGGCTTCCGGGTCACGGCTCGGCTCCCGCTCCCCCGGACCACCCGGTGAACCCGGCCGACGCCCCGCTGCGGGTGGTGCTGGCGGACGACCAGGCGCTGGTGCGCACCGGCTTCCGGATGATCCTGGCCGCCGACGGGATCGAGGTGGTGGCCGAGGCGGCCGACGGGGCGGAGGCGGTATCGGCGGTCCGCCGGACCCGGCCGGACGTCGTGCTGATGGACATCCGGATGCCGGGGACGGACGGCATCGAGGCCACCCGCCGGATCGCCGAGCAGCCGAGCGGCCCCAAGGTGGTCATCCTCACCACCTACGACCTCGACCACTACGTCTACGCCGCCCTCACCGCCGGGGCCAGCGGCTTCCTCCTCAAGGACGTCACCCCCGAGCACCTGGTGGCCGCCGTCCGGCTGGTGCGGTCCGGAGACGCCCTGCTCGCCCCCGCGATCACCCGCCGCCTGGTCGAACGCTTCGCCCGCCCCGAGCGCCCGGCCCCCGTGCCGCCGCGCTCACTGGACGGGCTGACGCCCCGTGAGCTGGAGGTGCTCCGCCTGCTGGCCACCGGCCTGAGCAACGCCGAACTGGCCGACCTGCTGGTGCTCAGCCCCACCACCGTGAAGACCCACGTCGGCCGGATCCTCACCAAGCTCGGGCTGCGGGACCGGGTCCAGGCGGTGGTGCTGGCCTACGAGAGCGGCCTCGTCGCCCCACGCGGCGACGCCTGAGCCGGGCCCGGATGGGACACTACTGCTGTCACAGCGGTAGTGCCGCGTCCCGATCCGAGCAGGAGGTCCCATGGCAGCGCCGGCGCCCTCGCAGATGACCGTCGACGAGCTGGCGGCCCGGGCCGGGGTGACGGTGCGGACGCTGCGCTTCTACAGCGCCAAGGGCCTGCTGCCACCGCCGGAGCTGGGACCCCGGCGGGTGGGGTGGTACGGGGCCGAGCACCTGGGGCGGCTGGAGCTGATCGAGGAGCTCCAGCGGCAGGGGCTGACACTGGCCGCGATCGAACGCTACCTGGCCCAACTCCCGGCGGACATCGGCTCCCTGGACCTGGCCTTCCACCGGGGCCTGGTCGCCTCCTGGACCCCGGAGGCGGCCGAGGAGGCGACCCGGGAGCAGCTCGGCCGCCGGGTCGGGCGGGAGCTGTCCGAGGAGGACGTCGACCGGCTGGCCGCGATGGGGGCACTGCACCGCACCGAGGACCCGGAGCGCTTCAAGATCGAGCCCGGACTGCTGCCGCTCGGGGTCCGGGTGCTGGACGTCCCGATCCCGCTGGAGACCCTGCTGGCCGCCCGCGCCGTGGTCCGCCTGCACAGCCAGGCCACCGCGCACGATCTGCACCGGCTGTTCCGCGACACGGTCTGGCGCCCATACCGGGAGAGCGAGCCGACCGAGGAGGAGCTGGAGCGGATGAAGGGCCTGACCGAGCGGATCCAGCCCATGGTGGTGCAGGCCCTGGTGACCGCCTTCCAGCGCTCGCTGGCCGAGGAGCTGACCCGCAGCGACCCCTGACGGCCCGGCAGGCGGGTTCAGCGGGGGCGGGCCACGTAGTAGGGACCGGTCCTGCTCCCGTTCCGCCAACCCTCCTCCGTCGGCACCAGCACGCCGAGGCCCCCGGGGCCCAGCTCCTGGGTCTGCTGCTCCCGGCAGCGCGCGGCGAGCATCCTGACCGACCATCAGTCCGGCGGCACCGCAGAGGCCATCACCCCCGAGCCCGGGCTCCGGCCCCAACCGGGCCCGAGCACGAGGTGGGCGGTACCGCGCGGGCCCTCAGGGCACCAGGACCGGGGTGCCCCGCCGGCCCGGGCGGGCCAGTAGGCGGTGGGCCTCGGCCGCCTCGGCGAGCGGGAGGACCGGCCCGGCCCGGAGCACCAGGGCGCCACCGGCGGCCAGCGCGCTCAAGCGGGCCAAGGCCCCGGGGTCGGCGGCCACCCAGACCTGGGCCACCCGGATGCCGCGCAGCGGCAGTGGGGCCCGGCCGGCCGACAGGGCGGCGAAGGCGCCCCGGTTCCGGACCGCCCCGAGGGCCTCCACGCCGAGCAGGGCGGCGTCCAGCGCGCCGTCCACCCCGCCGGGGACCGACTCCCGCACCTGCTGGGCGAGTTCGCCGGCACCCCGGGCCACGAACCACTCCGCGCCCAGCGCCCGCAGCGGCGCCTCGTCCGCCGCTCCGCCCTGCGCCACCACCCGCAGTCCGCGCCGCACCGCGAGCTGCACGGCCAGGCCGCCGACCCCGCCCGCCGCGCCGGTGACCAGCAGGGTCGCACCCGGCGGCAGGTCCAGCAGGTCCAGGGCCTGACCGGCCGTCAGGCCGTCCAGCGGCAGGGTGGCCGCCTCCACCGACGGCACCCCGGCCGGGGCCGGGGCCACCGCGTCCAGGTCGAGCACCACCAGCTCGGCGTGCGTCCCGAGCGGCAGGTCCAGCCGGTCCCGCAGGCCGATCACCCGCTCCCCCACCGCGAAGCCCGCAGCTCCGGGGCCGAGCCGCTCCACCACCCCGGCCACGTCCCAGCCGATCCCGGTGACCTCGCGCGGCGCCATCAGTCCGGCCCCGGCCAGCACCCCGGCCCGGGTCACCGCGTCCACCGGGTGCACACCGGCCGCCTCCATCCGGATCAGCAGCTGCCCCGGCCCCGGCTCGGGCGGCGCCACCTCCTCCACCCGCAACTGCTCGGGCCCCCCGTACTCACGGACCACCACGGCACGCACGGCCGCTCCCCTCTCCACCGGCTCGGACCGGCCCGGAGCCGGTCGCCAACACCCGTGACGCTACGAGTGGTTAGGCTCTCCGGGTAAGGACGCACCCCGAGGTGCGTACCGCACCGGGAGGAGAGCCAGTGCCCACCATGACCGCCGCTCAGCGCCGGGCCGTCGAGCGGGCCCGCTACGACGCCTACCTGGCCGCCTGCCCGGCCCGCGAGCTGCTGGAGCGGATCGGCGACAAGTGGGTCAGCCTGACCGTCAACGCGCTGGCCGACGGCCCGCTGCGGTACAGCGAGCTCCGGGCCCGGCTGGCGGGCGTCAGCGAGAAGATGCTCACCCAGACGCTGCGCCGGCTCGAACGCGACGGGCTGCTCAACCGCACCGTCACCCCGGCCGTCCCGCCCCGGGTCGACTACGCCCTCACCGACCTCGGCCGCACCCTGCTCCCCGTCCTGCGCACCCTCAAGGACTGGGCCGACCTGCACGTCCCCGAGATCCTGGCGGCCCGCGCCGCGCACGACGGGCGCTGACGCCGGCGGTGGGGCCGTCCTCCGGGCCCGGTGGGGGACGGGTCGGGAGGAGCGCCCCACCGTGGCGGGCGGCTTGGGGACCGCTCGGCACGACGGTAGGTGATCACGGCGGCGGCGCCGAGGACGGAACGCGTCAGCCACCGGACCTCCCGTGCCGACTCCCGGCTGGCTATGCTCGACTCCCATGCCGTCACCACCGCACGCCGGGACCACCCCCTCGGCGTTCACCCGGGTGAACGCGGGCTGCGCCGCGCTGCTCGGCGTCGACCGCGAGCAGTACGCCCGGCAGTTGGGCATGGCCCCGGAGCACCTGGCCGGCGATCGGTACCGGACGCCCTCCGCCACCAACATCCGGATCTGGCAGCTGATGGCCACTCAGGTGCACTGGACCGAGGCCGCCTCGGCCATGACGGAGCACTCGCGCCCCGGGGCCTTCGGCGTCTGGGACTATCTGCTCACCTCGGCCGCGACCCCGCTGGACGGCCTGCGGGACGCCGCCGAGCACGTGGGTGCCATCGCGGACGTGGGGTCGGAGGCGCTCCGGATCACCGAGCAGGACGACCGGATCGTGATCAGCCACGCCAACGAGGCGGATCTGACCGACGAGACCGCCGCCGCCATCCGCGCCTTCGCGGCCGGCCTGCTGCGCCGCCGGCTCTCCGAGGCCGCCCAGCGGGACCTGGTGCCGCTCCGGGTGGCGCTGGCCACCCGTGCTCCCCGCAGCCACCGCGCGCTGCACGGGCTCTACGGCACCACCGCGGTCGAGTTCGAGGCCCCGATCTCCTCGATCAGCTTCGCCGCCGCCGACCTGCGGGCCGTCAACCCCCGTACCCAGCCCGGCCTTTCGGCCCTGCTCCGGGCCCACGCGGAGCGCAGCGTGACCGAGGCCGTGCCGCTGCACGGCTGGCTGGACGTGTTCCGGATCGCGGTCGGCGCGGTGCTGCGCGAGGGCGGCCCGACGCTGGCCGCCGTGGCGCAGCGGCTGGCGATCGGCCCGCGCACCCTGCAGCGCCGCCTGGACGAGCACGGCACCAGCTGGCGGGCCGAGTTGCAGTCCGCGCGCTGCGCCCGGGTGCTGGACCTGCTGCGCAGCACCGAGCTGAGCCTGGAGGCGATCGCCGCGCGCACCGGCTACGCGGACGCCCGGGCCCTGCGCCGCGCCGTCCGGCAGTGGTCCGGCCGCTCCCCCAGCGCGCTGCGGAGTACGGACGGGCCCGGCGACCGGCCGTAGCCGGCGCCGGGCCCGAGGGGGCGTCAGAAGGTGCGGCCCTCCGCCGCCATGACGTCCAGCACGGCCGGCGGCTCGAAGCGCGGCCCGTAGGCAGCCGCCAACTCCCGGGCCCGGGCGGCGAATCCGCCGACCCCGCCCTGGTAGCCGTTGATGTACTGGAGCACGCCGCCGGTCCAGGCCGGGAAGCCGATGCCGAGGATCGAGCCGACGTTGGCGTCCGGCACGGTGGTCAGCACGTTCTCCTCCAGGCAGCGCACCGAGTCGATCGCCTCGGCGAACAGCATCCGCTCCTGCATGTCGCGGAACGGGATCTCCGCGCCCGGCCGGGTGAAGTGCTCGCGCAGGCCCGGCCAGAGCCGGGTGCGCTTGCCGTCCTGGTACTCGTAGAAGCCGGCGCCGCCGCTGCGGCCGGGGCGGTCGAACTCGGTGACCATCCGGTCGAAGACCTCGTCGGACGGGTGCGCCGGCCACTCGCCGCCGGCCTCCTCGACCGCCCGGCGGGCCTCGTCGCGGATCTTGCGCGGCAGGGTCAGGGTCAGCTCGTCCAGCAGCGAGAGCACCTTGGCCGGGTAGCCGGCCTGGGCGGCGGCCTGCTCGATCGAGGCGGGCTCCAGGCCCTCGCCGACCATCGCCACGCCCTCGCTGATGAACTGTCCGATCACCCGGGAGGTGAAGAAGCCGCGCGAGTCGTTCACCACGATCGGGGTCTTCCGGATCTGCTGCACCAGGTCGAAGGCGGCGGCCAGCGCCTCGTCCCCGGTCTGCGGGCCCCGGATGATCTCGACCAGCGGCATCTTGTCGACCGGCGAGAAGAAGTGCAGCCCGATGAAGTCGGCCGGGCGCTCGACCCCCTCGGCCAGCAGGCCGATCGGCAGGGTGGAGGTGTTGGAGCAGAGCAGCGCGTCGGGTGCCACCACGCCCTGCACCTCCTGGAACACCTTGTGCTTCAGCTCGGTGTTCTCGAAGACGGCCTCGATCACCGTGTCGCAGCCGGCCAGGTCGGCCGCCTCGGCGGTCGGGGTGATCCGGGCCAGGAAGGCGTCCCGCTCCTCGGCGGTCATCCGGCCGCGCCCCACCTGCTTCTCCAGCAGCTGGGCGGAGTACGCCTTGCCGCGCTCGGCGGCCTCCACCGTGACGTCCTTGAGGAAGACGGTGAGCCCGGCCTTGGCGCAGGAGAAGGCGATGCCCGCGCCCATCATCCCGGCGCCCAGCACCGCGACCCGCTCCGCCTTCCGCTTCGGCGGCGAAGCCGGGCGGCTGGCACCGGAGTTGACGGCCTGCATGTCGAAGAACAACGCCTTGATCATGTTCTTCGAGGTCTGCCCGCAGGCCAGCTCGGTGAAGTACCGGGCCTCGATCACGAAGGCGTTGTCCACGTCGACCTGGGCGCTCTCCACCGCGGCCGCCAGCACGTTGCGCGGGGCCGGGTAGGGGGCGCCGTTGATCTGCTTGCGCAGGTTGGCCGGGAAGGCGGGCAGGTTGGCCGCGAACGCGGGGATGCTGGGGGTGCCGCCGGGGATCTTGTACCCCTGGACGTCCCAGGGCTGCACGGCGCTCTCGTGGGCGTCCACCCAGGCCCGCGCCTTCTCCAGCAACTCCTCGCCCGAGCCGACCAGTTCGTCCACCAGGCCGATCTCCAGCGCCTGGGCCGGGCGGTACTGGCGGCCCTGGAGCAGCACCTTCAGCAGCGCGTCGGTGATGCCGAACATCCGCACCGTCCGCACCACCCCGCCGCCACCGGGCAGCAGGCCGAGGGTCACCTCGGGCAGGCCGATCTTGCTGCCGGGTGCGTCCAGCGCGATCCGGTGGTGGCAGGCCAGCGCCAGCTCCAGGCCACCGCCGAGGGCCGCGCCGTTGATCGCCGCGACCACCGGGCGGCCCAGCGTCTCCAGGGTGCGCAGCGAGCGCTTGATCCGCATCGAGTTGTCGAACACCCGCTGGGCGTCGGCGGGTCGGGCGGCCGAGATCAGCCGCAGGTCGCCGCCGGCGAAGAAGGTCTTCTTGGCGGAGGTGATGATCACGCCGCGCAGGCCGCCCTGGTCGGCGAGGTCCTTCAGGCGCTGGACGGTCTGCTCGAACGCCTCGGTGAAGGCGGCGTTCATGGTGTTGGCGGACTGCTCCGGGTCGTCGAGCACCAGGGTGACCACACCGGCCTGGTCCTGCTCCCAGCGGATGGGGGTGGCGGAAGTCATGAGTGGAGTCTCCAGAAGTGTCGGGTGGTCAGATGCGCTCGATGACGGTGGCGATGCCCATGCCGCCGCCGACGCACAGGGTCACCAGGCCGTAGCGCTGCTCGCGGCGCTCCAGCTCGTCCAGCACGGTGCCGATCAGCATGGCGCCGGTGGCGCCGAGCGGGTGGCCGAGCGCGATCGAGCCGCCGTTGACGTTCACCTGGTCCGGGCGGAAGCCGAGCTCGCGGACGAAGCGGAGCGCGACGGCGGCGAACGCCTCGTTGATCTCCACCAGGTCGATGTCGGCGGCGGTCAGCCCGGCCTTGGCCAGGGCCTTGCGGGTGGCCGGGGCGGGGCCGGTGAGCATGATGGTCGGCTCGGAGCCGGAGACGGCGGCCGAGACGATCCGGCCGCGCGGGCGCAGCCCGTAGCGCTCGCCGACCTCCTTGGAGCCGATCGCGACCAGCGCCGCGCCGTCCACGATGCCGGAGGAGTTGCCCGCGTGGTGGACGTGGTCGATCGCCTCCACCCAGTGGTACTTCTGCAGCGCGACGGCGTCGAAGCCGCCCAGCTCGCCGATCCCGGCGAACGAGGGCTTGAGCCCGGCCAGGGTCTCCACCGTGGTGCCCGGGCGGATGAACTCGTCGCGCTCCAGCACCACCAGCCCGTTCCGGTCCCGGACCGGCACCACCGAGCGGTCGAACAGGCCGTCGGCCTGCGCCTTGGCGGCCCGGGCCTGCGACTCGGCGGCGAAGGCGTCCACGTCGGCCCGGGAGTAGCCCTCGATGGTGGCGATCAGGTCGGCGCCGATGCCCTGCGGGATGAAGGAGGTCTCGTAGGCGGTCATCGGGTCGGCGAACCAGGCGCCGCCGTCGGAGCCCATCTTGACCCGGCTCATCGACTCCACGCCGCCGGCCAGGATCAGGTCCTCCCAGCCCGAACGGACCTTGGCGGCGGCCAGGTTGACCGCCTCCAGGCCGGAGGCGCAGAAGCGGTTCTCCTGCACGCCGGCCACGGTGTCCGGCAGGCCGGCCGCGATGGCCGAGACCCGGGCGATGTCGGAGCCCTGGTCGCCGATCGGGCTGACCACGCCGAGCACGATGTCGTCGATCGCGGCCGGGTCCAGACCGGGCAGTCGGCGCTGGATCTCGTGGATCAGGCCGACCACCAGGTCGATCGGCTTGGTGGCGTGCAGCGAGCCGTTGGCCTTCCCCCGGCCGCGCGGGGTGCGGATCGCCTCGTAGACGTACGCTTCGGTGGTCACGGTGTGAGTGCCTTTCAGCCGAGGAGGGAGCGGCCGATGATCTCTTTCATGATCTCGGTCGTGCCGCCGTAGATGGTCTGGATCCGGCCGTCGGTGAACGCCTTGGCGACCGGGTACTCCGTCATGTAGCCGTAGCCGCCGTGCAGTTGGAGGCAGCGGTCGGCGGTGCGCTTCTGCAGTTCGGTGGCCCACCACTTGGCCATCGAGGCGTCCACCGGGGTGAGCGCCCAGCGGTTGTGCTCGGTGATGCAGCGGTCCACGAAGGTCCGGGTCACCGCGCACTCGGTGGCCAATTCGGCGATCTCGAAGCGGACGTGCTGGAGCTTGGCCAGCGGGCGGCCGAAGGCGGTGCGCTGCTTGACGTACTCGGTGGTGATCTCCACCAGGTACTCGGCCGCGGCGATGGCGGCCACCGCGATGGCGAGGCGCTCCTGGGCGAGGTTGCGCATCAGGTAGAAGAAGCCCTGGTGCAGCTCGCCCAGCAGGTTCTCCTTCGGGACCCGGACGTCCTGGAAGAACAACTCGGCGGTGTCCTGGGCCTTCTGGCCGATCTTGTCGAGATTGCGCCCGCGCTCGAAGCCGGGCATCCCGCGCTCCACCGCGAACAGGCTGAGGCCGTGCGCGCCGCCCTCCTCGGTGGTCCTGGCGACCACCACCACCAGATCGGCCAGGATGCCGTTGGAGATGAAGGTCTTGGCACCGTTCAGCAGGTAGTGGCCACCCCGGTCCTCGGCCCGGGTGGTGATGCCCTGGAGGTCGGAGCCGGTGCCGGGCTCGGTCATCGCGATGGCGGTGATCAGCTCGCCGGAGCAGAAGCCGGGCAGCCAGCGGCGCTTCTGCTCCTCGGTGGCCAGCTGGGTGAGGTAGGGGCCGATGATGTCGTTGTGCAGGCCGATCGCCAGTCCGCTGGCCCCGGCCCGGGTGAACTCCTCGGCCAGCACCGCCGGGTAGCGGAAGTCGGGCTCGCCGCCCCCGCCGTACTCCTCCTCGACGGCCAGGCCGAGCAGGCCCTGCCGGCCGGCCGCCAGCCAGGCCGAGCGGTCCACGATGCCGGCCTGCTCCCAGCGCTCGTGGTGCGGCAGCACCTCCTTGGCCAGGAAGGCGCGGACGGTCTCGCGGAAGGCCTCGTGCTCCTCGGTGTAGATCTCGCGCTGCACGGCTCCTGCTCTCAACTGGAGGGATGGTGGAGGCTCTTGACGTCCCAGTCGCGCGCCACCTGCTCGGTGTGCGCACCGGGCGTCGCGGGCGGGCGGTGCACCGCGCCGGGGGTGACGGAGAACCGGGGGGCGGGGGCGGGCTGGGTGACGCCGCCCTCGGTGAGGTAGGTGCCCCGGGCCACCAGGTGCGGGTGGGCGGCGGACTGACCGAGGGTCAGCACCGGGCTGGTGCAGGCGTCGGTGCCCTCGAAGACCTCGGTCCACTCGGCCTGGGTGCGGGTGGCGAAGCGGGCCGCGATCACGGCCCGCAGCTCGGGCCAGCGCTCCAGGTCGAACTGCCCGGGGGCCTCGTCCGGCAGCTCCAGCAGCCGGGTGAACTCGGCCCAGAACTGCGGCTCCAGGGCACCGACCGCCATGTACCGGTCGTCGGCGGTGCGGTAGGTGGCGTAGCACGGGGCGCCGCCGTCCAGCAGGTTGACGCCGCGTCGGTCCTGCCAGAGCCCGGCGTCCATCAGGCCCCAGAGCATGGTGCCCAGGTGGGCCGCGCCGTCCACGATGGCGGCGTCCACCACCTGGCCGGTGCCGGTGCGTTCGGCGTGCCGCAGGGCGGCCAGCAGGCCGACCACCAGGTAGAGCGAGCCGCCCGCGTAGTCGCCCAGCAGGTTGGCCGCCCAGGCGGGCGGGCCGTCGGCGAGGCCGGCCAGACCGAGCACCCCGGCGGTGGCGGTGTAGCCGAGGTCGTGCCCGGCCCGCTGGGCGAGCGGCCCGTCCTGGCCCCAGCCGGTCATCCGGCCGTAGACCAGCGCGGGGTTGCGGGCCAGGCAGGCGTCCGGGCCGACGCCGAGGCGCTCGGCGACGCCCGGGCGGTAGCCCTCGATCAGCAGGTGCGCGCGCTCGGCGAGGTCGAGCACCTGCCCGGGCCCGTCCGGGTGCTTGAGGTCCACCAGCACCGAGCGCTTGTTCCGGTTGGTCAGGTCGTGGCCCGGGGCCGGGCCGAGCGGGGAGGGGCCCGGGCGGTCCACCCGCACCACGTCCGCGCCGAGGTCGGCGAGCAGCATCGCGGCGAACGGACCCGGGCCGATCCCGGCCAGCTCCACCACCCGCACCCCGGCGAGCGGTCCCCGGTTGGTCGTCTCGGCCACCGGCCGTCCTCTCGTGTTTGACAGTGGGGCTGTCACAGTCGTGATGATAGACAAGTGACCCGGCGGTAACAAGGCTTCCGCGCCCGGGTCGCGGCACCGGTCCGACCGCCCACCCGTTCCCCTTGAAAGCCGCCCCGCGCAGGCGGAGGCTGGAGCTTGAACGATCCACCCGGAATGAGGTGATCGACCGTGCGCAACCAGTGGAACGTCGCCCTCGTCTTCGAGGAGGACGAGAACCGCACCACCTGCACCGCCTCACTGGAGGGCTTCAGCGCCCCCGGCGTCCGCGGTCTCGGCATCGCCCGGCGCAATCCCGACGACGCCCCCGACTCCACCGTCGGCGAGGAGCTGGCCGCCGCCCGGGCCTGCTCCAACCTGGCCCACGAGCTCGTCCTCAAGGCGGCCGACGGCATCGAGGCCCACACCCACCGGCAGGCCCGCCTGCTGTTCTGACGACCCTTCAGCACGCCGAGGGCCCCACCGTGATCGGTGGGGCCCTCGGCATCGGCGGGTCGTAGGGTCCAACGGCTCCCGGCGGACAGGCGGCAGTCCGGCAGCATCGGCCGCCCCGCGCGACGGTCACGACCACAGCGAGCAGGAGCAGTGCCGTCTCCTCCGTCGAACGATCCGTCAGGTGACCTGACACAGCCGCGAGTCTCACCCACCGCTCCGAGGGGGGCGCGAACTCCGCATCCTTGACAGCGACCACCCCCTCCCCCAGGGTGGTGTGCACTCCCTCGCACCGCTGCCCATCCACACCCAACTCCCCATCCGGAGAAGGCAATGCGTGCACCCCACCGCCCGTCCCGGGCATCCGCCGCGCTGCTCGGCGCGCTCGCACTGACCGCCCCCGCCACCGCCGCCCTGCTGGCCGGCGGTTCCGCCGCGGCCCAGCCGCCACCGCGCGAGTGGGTGGCGGGCGGTGAGTTCGACTCCCCGCTGTCCGACCACTGGTCCTGCACCGGCGAGGTGACGGTCACCGACGGGTCGGCCGAGGGGCGCCCCGGCAGTCACGACCTCGCGGGCTGCTCGCAACGGGTGCCCGTGCCGTCGAACGCCCGCTACGACCTCTCGGCCGTGGTGTCCGGCGCCTACGCCTTCGTCACCGTCTCGGGCACCGGCACGGGCTCCGGCGCGGTGACCCTGTGGGCCGACGGCCCGGACCGGACCACGTTGTCCGGCAGCGTGGAGGTCGGCGCCACCGACGGAGTCACCCTCACCTTCCACGGCTGGTACGGCCAGGGGCCCTTCCGGATCGACCGGGTCTCGCTGACCGGCCCCCGGTACCCCGACGTCTGCTTCACCCCGACCGGCCCCTGGCCGCCGAGCCCGAGCCCCAGTCCGTCGCCCACTCCGTCATCGACCTGGTCACCGGGCACCGTCGGCACCCCCGCCCCGGCGGTCGCGCCGCAGCCCTACGGGACCACCACCTGCCACCCCCGGCCACTGCGCTAGCGTGACCCGGCGGGCTCGGACGGGGCGCGGTCCAGACCTCTGCACCTGACAGACATAGCTTGTCCTTATGGGGCCATAGATCGGGAAAGGGTACCCTAACCAGGAACCGCCCGAGACCCTGGCGGTCAACGCCGCCCGAGTCGAAGGATGCCCGTATGCCCCGCCCCATCCGAGTAGCCATAGTCGGAGCCGGTCCGGCCGGCATCTACGCCGCCGACGCGTTGATGAAGTCCGAGGTCGCCGCCGAGCCCGGCGTCTCGATCGACCTGTTCGAGCGCATGCCCGCGCCCTTCGGCCTCATCCGCTACGGCGTGGCACCCGACCACCCCCGGATCAAGGGCATCATCACCGCGCTGCACCAGGTGCTGGAGAAGCCGCAGATCCGGCTGTTCGGCAACGTGGACTACCCGACCGACCTCAGCCTGGACGACCTGCACCGGTTCTACGACGCGGTGATCTTCTCGACCGGCGCGATGGCCGACCGCGAGCTGCAGATCCCCGGCATCGAGCTGGACGGCTCCTACGGCGCGGCCGACTTCGTCTCCTGGTACGACGGCCACCCGGACGTCCCCCGGACCTGGCCGCTGGAGGCCGAGAAGGTCGCGGTGCTCGGCGTCGGGAACGTCGCGCTGGACGTGGCCCGCATCCTGGCCAAGACCGCCGACGAGCTGCTGCCCACCGAGATCCCGGCCAACGTCCACGAGGGCCTCAAGGCCAACAAGGCCCTGGAGGTGCACGTCTTCGGGCGGCGCGGCCCGGCCCAGGCCAAGTTCAGCCCGATGGAGCTGCGCGAGCTGGACCACTCGCCGAACATCGAGGTCATCGTCAACCCCGAGGACATCGACTACGACGACGGCTCGATCGCCACCCGCCGGGGCAACAAGCAGGCCGACATGGTCGCCTCCACCCTGGAGAACTGGGCGATCCGCGACATCGGCGAGCGCCCGCACAAGCTCTTCCTGCACTTCTTCGAGTCCCCGGTCGAGGTGCTCGGCGAGGACGGCAAGGTCACCGGCCTGCGCACCGAGCGCACCGAGTTGGACGGCACCGGGAACGTCAAGGGCACCGGCAAGCACACCGACTGGGACCTCGGCGCGATCTACCGCGCCGTCGGCTACCTCTCCGAGGAACTGCCCAAGCTGCCCTGGGACGCCGTCTCCGGGACCGTGCCGCACGAGGCCGGCCGGGTGCTGGAGGCCGGGCACCACCTGCCCTCCACCTACGTCACCGGCTGGATCAAGCGCGGCCCGGTCGGCCTGATCGGCCACACCAAGGGCGACGCCAACGAGACCGTGGCCTGCCTGATCGAGGACTTCCGGGCCGGCGCGCTGCGCACCCCGGACGCCCCGGAGGAGGACGCGGTGCTCGCCCACCTGACGGAGAACCGGGTCGCCTACACCACCTGGGACGGCTGGAAGCTGCTCGACGCCCACGAGAAGGCGCTCGGCGAGCCGCAGCAGCGCGAGCGGGTCAAGGTGGTGGAGCGCGAGGAGATGCTCCGCGCCAGCGGGGTGACCCTCCCTCAGGAGTAGCCGGACTTCCCCCTCCGGGGGGAGCCGCTTCCTGACCACGGAGGACGTGGGGCGGGGCGCCGGACGCGAGGGTGGAGTCATGGACCTCACCCCGTCCGGCGCCCTGCGCCGGGGCATCTGCGCGCTCACCGTCGCGGCCACCGTGCCCTACCTGACCCTCAAGTCCCTCTGGCTGTGCGGCAGTACGGTCGGCTTCGCCCCCGGTGCCGAGATCGCCGACTCCGGCGCGCTGTGGGCCGGCAATCTGGTCACCTTCGTGATGGACGCGGTGGCGGTGCTGCTGGCGCTGGCCCTGATCCGCCCGTGGGGGCGGCGGATCCCGTCCGGCCTGCTGCTCTTCCCGGCCTGGGTCGGCAGCGGGATGCTCGGCGCGCTGCTGCTCGAACTCCCGCTGGTCTTCGGCACCGAGCTGCTGTTCGGCACCGAGCCCTCGATCGACGCGCAGAGCTGGCTCCGGCCCTGGGTGTTCGCGGTGGTCTACGGCGGCTTCGCCGTCCAGGGCCTGACCCTGCTGGCCGGCTTCGGCCTGCACGCCCGGGAACGCTGGGCCGGGCTGCTGGCGGACCGGATCGGCGACCTGCCGCGCACCGCCACCCTCGGCCTCCAGCGGGTGCTGGCGGTGACCGCCGCCGGGCTGGCCGTGCCGCTCGCCGCCACCCGGCTCTACTGGGCGCTCGGCGGCGACCTGGCCCGCCCGCTCCGGCTGACGGAGGGTCACCGGCCGGCCCGGATCATCGACGCCGTCACCGCCGCCCTGCTGCTGGCCGCCTGCGGCGCCTTCCTGCACGTGGTGCTGCGCCGCACCCCGGAGCGCCCGCTCGCCCCCGCGTTGGTGACCGGATGGGTGGCCGGCGGCGCGGTCTTCGCCTGGGGCAGCTGGACGGTCTTCGCCTGGCTGCTCACGCCCGAGGTCCCCGAGCAGGCCGACGTCGTGCCGCCCGCCGGGCAGCTGGCCGAGGCGGCCCAGGCGGGGGTGGGCCTGCTGTTGCTGGTGCTCGGGGCCCTGATCCTGATCGAACGTGCGCACGCCGCCGCTGACGTACAGTCAGCCGGATGAACCGACGGGGCGGGCGGGGCGGCCGGGGTGCCCGGGGCGCTCAGGGCGCTCAGGGCGCTCAGGGTGGCGGGAGCCGGTGGGGCTGGCTGATCGGACGGACGGCGGCCCGGCGCTGGGTGCACCTGGTGCTCGGCGGGGCGCTGCTGATGCCGTTCTGGCTGGTCGGCCTGGTCCTGGTGGGCACCGTCCGGAACGACGGCAACCCCCAGGGCGACGTGCTCGCACAGTTCCAGGCGTTCGCGCTGGCCCTGCTGCTCAGCTCGGTGGCGGCCCTGCTGCCGACCGTCCGGGTGCTGGAGGCCACCGCCGCGCGGGCCCTCGGCCTGGCCGGCGAGCAGGAGTTGGCGGGCACCCCGTCCCGCAGTTGGGGAGCCAGGCGGCGCACCGCCCTCTGGTTCGTCCAGCACCTGTTCTGCGGCGGGGTGGTCTCCGGGATGTCGCTCTCCATCCCGCCGGCCGTCTGGGTACTGCTGTTCGACCCCGGATTCGAGGGAGTGGAGCGGCTGTTCGGCTGGCTGCCGCTGCCGCCCTGGTCGATCGGCCTGCTGCTGTCGGCCCTGCTGACGCTGGTCAGCGCCGGCGCCGGCGCCTGGCTGGCCCGGACGGCGCCGCTGCTGCTCGGCCCGACCCCGGGCGAGCGGCTGGCGGCGGCCGAGCAGCGCGCTCTGGAGCTGGCACAACGGAACATGTTGGCACGGGAGTTGCACGACTCGGTGGGCCACGCGCTGAGTGCCGTCGGGATCCAGGCAGCCGCCGCCGGGCGGGTGCTGCGCAGCGATCCGGAGTTCGCCGCCGAGGCGCTCAAGGCGATCGAGGAGACCGCCCGGGCCGCGGTGGCCGAGCTCGACACCGTGCTCGGCCTGCTCCGCGACGACCCGGAGCCCGCCTCCTCGACCACCACGCCCACGCTGACCGGGCTCAGACCCCTGCTGCGGCAGGTGGAGCTGGCCGGGGTCGCGGTGGCCGCCCGGGTCGGCCCCGGCACCGGCGAGCTGCCGGCGGAGGTCTCCCGGGCGGCCTACCGGATCATCCAGGAGGGGCTGACCAACGTGCTCCGGCACGCCGGCCGGGTGAGCGCCGAGCTGCGGATCGACATCGCCTCCGGGGCACTGGAGTTGGAGCTGACCAATCCGGTCGGCGACGGCCGTCCGAGCCGCCCCGGCGGTGGCCGCGGGCTGCACGGGATGGCCGAGCGGGCCGCCGTACTGCGGGGCTCGTGCACGGCGGGCCCGGACGGGGACGGCGGCTGGCGGCTCACCGCCAGCCTGCCGCTGAGCAGTTGACCACACGACGCAGGGGGACGGCCATGGACCGGACAGGGACGAGCGGGGCAGTGCCGCACGGGACGGCGGAGCGGCTCCGGGTGGTGATCGCCGACGACGAGCGGCTGGTGCGGCTGGGCCTGCGGGCCATCCTGAACGCCGAGCCGGACCTGGAGGTGGTCGGCGAGGCCGCGAGCGGGGCCGAAGTGGTGCCGCTGGTCCGCGAGTTGCGGCCGGACGTGGTGCTGATGGACGTCCGGATGCCGCAGGTCGACGGCATCCGGGCCACCGAGCAACTGGTCACCACCCTGGACCCGGCGCCCCGGATCCTGGTGGTGACCACCTTCGAGAACGACGACCACGTCTACGACGCCCTGCGGGTCGGCGCGGCCGGTTTCCTGCTCAAGCGGGCCAGCGCGGACGAGATGGTCCAGGCCGTCCGGCTGGTCGCCCGGGGAGACTCCCTGCTCTTCCCGGCCGCCATCCGCGACCTGGCGGCCGGCCGCCGCCCGGAGCGCACCGACGGCCGCACCCGCCGCCTCACCGAACGCGAGGCCCAGGTGCTGCGCCTGATGGCGGTCGGCCTCAACAACGCCGAGATCGCCACCCGCCTGGTGGTCAGCCCCGAGACCGTGAAGACCCACGTCGGCGGTGTGCTCGCCAAACTCGGCGCCCGCGACCGCACCCAGGCCGTCATCACCGCCTACCAGGAGGGCTTCGTCCAGCCCGGCTGACCGGCTGACCGGCCGTCAACGCCGGGCGGCGGCCTCCGCCAGCAGCCCCCAGCCGTCGAGCTCGACGGCCGGCCCGTCCGGCTCCCAGCCGCGCGCCCGGGCCGTGTCCAGCAGCGCCCGGACCGCTCCCGGCTCGTGCAGGTTCAACCCGGCCCCGCGGACCTCGCCCACGTCCCCGGAGCCGAGCGGCGCCCCGCCGGGCACGTACCGGCCCGGGCCGTCGGCGAAGACGATCCGCAGCGGGCCGCCCCGGCCGGGCGGCTGCGGACGCAGCGTCAGGGTCTCCACGCAGCCGCCGCCCTCCGGGTGCCGGTGCCGGAGGGTCCAGAGGTGATCGGTACCGTCGACGGTCAGGCGGCGCGGTGCGTGCGGGCGTCGGGCCATCCGGCGATGGTACGCGGTGACGGTGATCCTTCCGTGGTCCGGCTACCCGCAGGTAGAGTGCGGCGTTCCTGCCAACCCTCGACGACGGACTGGTGAACGACATGTCGGTCTGGACCCGCCCCGCCCTCTGGTGGCGATCCGCCATCGCGCTCTCGGCCGGGCTCGGGCTGATCCTCAGCAACAGCTCCCTGGTGTACTTCACCATCGAGAGCAACGTGATCGTGCTGGGGTACTTCCTCGGGGCCGTCTACTGGATGGTGAAGCGCGACACCGTCGAGGCGCCCGCGCCCCGGCTGCGCGGGGCGGTGACGCTGTACATCACCATCACCGGCCTGGTCGCGCACGTGCTGCTGAACAAGGGCGCCAACCCGCTGCCGGGCCTGGTGAACGGCGACGACCTGGTGCAGGAGTGGTCCAGCTTCTTCCTGCACTACGTCACGCCCGTGCTGGTGCTGGGCGACTGGCTCTGCCTCAAGCCGCGCAACGCCTCCCGTTGGAAGGACCTGCCGCTCTGGCTGTCCTTCCCGCTCGGCTACGCCGCCGTCACCCTCACCCGGGCCGCGCTCTTCCCGGACTTCCCCAACAAGTACCCGTACTTCTTCCTGGACCCGGCCGAGAAGGGCTACGGCTGGGTGTCGCTCCAGATCGTCCAGCTGACCTTCGAGTTCGTCGCGCTGGCCGCCCTGGTGGTCGGCCTCGACCGGCTCGGCACGCTGCTCGCGCGCAAGCTGAAGCCGGCCGGGGCCGAGGGCACCGACTGAGCCGGGGTCAGATCCCCCAGGAGGCGCGCAGCTTCGCGAACTCCTCGTGGAAGGCCGGGAAGGTCTTCCGCACGCACCCCGGGTCGTCGAAGGTGACGCCCGGGGTGCGCAGCCCGGCCACCGCGAAGGACATCACGATCCGGTGGTCGCCGAAGGTGGCGATCTCCACCGGGGCCGGGGTGCCCGGCTTGATCTCGATCCAGTCCCGCCCGGTCTCCACCTCGATGCCCTGGGCCCGGAGGTTCTGCGCGCAGGCCTCCAGCCGGTCGCACTCCTTGACCCGGGTGTTGTAGACGTCCTCGATCCGCACCGGCCCGTCGGCGAACGGCGCGATGGCGGCCAGCGTCGGCATGGTGTCGGAGATGTCCCGCATGTTGACGGTGATCCCGCGCAGCCGGCCACCGGGCGCGCCCTTCACCGTCACCTCCTCGGCCCCGACCGTCACCTCGGCGCCCATCCGCTCCAGCACCTCGACGAACGCCAGGTCACCCTGGAGGGCGCCCCGCCCGAGGCCCGGCACCGTCACCTCACGGCCCGTCAGGGCGGCGGCGGCGAAGACGTAGCTGGCGGTGGAGGCGTCCGGCTCCACCGGGTAGTCGGTGGCGGTGTAGCCACCCGGCGGCACCACGAAGACCTTGCCGTCGCCCTCCCGGGTCACCTCGACGCCGAAGCTGCGCATCATGGCCAGGGTGATCTCGACGTACGGCACCGAGACCAGGTCGGTGACGGTGATCCGCAGGCCCTGCTCGGTCAGCGGCCCGAGCAGCAGCAGCGCGGTCAGGTACTGCGAGGAGAGCCCGGCGTCCAGCGTGAGTTCGCCGCCCTTGACCCCGCGCGCGCTGATCCGCAGCGGGTGGTGGCCCTCGTTCTCCTCGTGCACCAGCTCCACGCCGAGCTCGCGCAGCGCCTCGGTCAGCGGGCCGACCGGGCGGCGGCGCATCTGCGCCGAGGCGTCGAAGCGGAACTCGCCGTGCCCGGCGGCGGCCAGCGCCGGCAGGAAGCGGGCGGTGGTGGCGCCGTCCCGGCAGTAGACGTCGGCGTCGTTGGCCGGTCCCTGCGGGCGGCCCTCGATGACCCAGTCGGCACCATCCTCGGTGACCTGGTAGCCGAGCGCGTCCAGGCCGGCCGCGAAGCCCTCGGTGTCGTCGGAGTGCAGCGGGCGGCGCAGCCTGGTGCTGCCGTCGGCGGCGGCGGCCAGGAACAGCGCGCGCGCCGTCACCGACTTCGATCCGGGAATCTCGACTACCGTCACGACGTCCTCCATGAGCGCGGGTTGGGTCCACCGGGCGGGCTGGGCCCGGATGCGGCGTCCTCCGGCCCGTCGACCCCGACGGCACACGCGGCTCGGCCGTCCGGCGTCCCGGGGCGGTCCGGAGGACACCCCCATCCTCTCCCGGCGCCGCAGCCGTCCGCCGACCGGTCCGAGGTGTGGACCGGTCGGCGGACACCAGCTGACGAGGACCGGAGCGGACGCCGTCGGCTCGGGCCGCCCCGTTCTGACGCTGTCCCGGCCCGCCCCGCGCCGGCCCGGCCGGGCCCGACGAAGGCAGGAGGGTGGGAATGCCGGAGGGCTGGGGGGCGGACGAGGCCGGCGCACCCGTCCGGGCCGCAGCGGACAACCGCTGTCCCAGCGCTGACCCGGCATCAACCTCGGACTCAGCCCACCGGAGCCTCGCCACAGGCGAGATCCAGGGACCGAGACAAGCCGGCCAGTGCACCGTCCGGGCCACAGCGGGTATCCGCCGAACCGCCACTGACCCGGCATCAACCCACCGAAGCCTCGGACCGACGGAGTTCCGGGAGCGGGGCGAGCCGGCCAGCGCACCCGTCCGGGCCACAGCGGGCGCCCACTGGCCCAGCGCTGACCCGGCATCAACCTCGGACTCAGCCCACCGGAGCCTCGCCACAGGCAAGATCCAGGGACCGAGACAAGCCGGCCAGCGCACCCGTCCGAGCCACAGCGGGCATCCGCCGAACCGCCACTGACCCGGCATCAACCCACCGGGGCCCCCGACCGACGGGGTTCCGGGGCCGGAGCGAGCCGACCCGTGCGGTGGAGGGCGGTCAGCCCGAGGGCGGCGGTGAGACCGAGGGCGGTCAGGCCGAGCCAGGTGGCGGCGGGGGCCCGGCCCAGGGCGGCGCCGACCAGCAGGTTGCCGAGGGTGACGCCCACTCCGCAGACGGTGTTGTAGAGCCCGTAGTGGGTGGCGACCCGGCGGCCCCGGGCCAGCGTCACGATGGTGTCCATCTCGAAGGGGTGGGCCAGCATGGTGCCCAGCGTGAGCAAGGCGGCCGCCAACAGCGGTGGCACGAGGGCCGGCACCGGCGAGACCGGGCCGTGGTCCGGTGGAGCGAGGACGGCGGCTGCGGCCAGTGGCAGGTAGGCCGAGGCCATCACCAGCAGACCCACCGTCAGGGACCGCCCGGGCGGCCAGTGTCGGCGGCACCACGCGGTGAGCCGGGTCTGACCGAGCACGGTGGCCAGCCCGGAGATCACGAACAGCGCCGCCACCGCCGGGGCGGCGGTCTCGCCGCCGGTCCGCCGAACCTCCAGCGGCAGCGCCAGGTAGACCTGGAAGGAGAGCACGTACGAGCCGGTCATCGCGACGGCGAACAGCAGGAACCGCCGGTCGCCCGGCAGCCGGCGCCGCCTCCCCGACACCGGCCCGCCCCCACACCCGTCCACTCCGTCCACGCCGTCCGCTCCGGCTGCTCGGACCGCTCCGGCCGGACCGGTCAGGCCGTTCGGCCCGTCGGCTCCGCAGGCGCCGGCTGGCCCGCAGGCGCCAGCCGGCCCGCAGGCTCCTTCGGGCCTGTCGGCCCCGTCCGCGCGGCGGTGCGGCAGGCTGCGCAGTTGGACCGCGCCGAGCACCGCGAAGACCCCCGCCGCCGTCAGGCAGGTGAGCCGGAAGTCCAGCCGGGTGAGGGCGAGTCCGACCAGCGGGCCGAGCAGGATGCCTGCCTGGTAGAAGACGTTGAACAGGGCGAACGCCTCGATCCGCCGCTCCCCCGCGTCCACCGCCAGGTACGCCCGGACCGCCGGGTTGAAGAGCGCACCGGCCAGCCCGGTGGCCGCCGAGGCGGCGAGCAGCGCGGGGACGGACTCGACCAGGCCGAGCACCGCGAAGCCGACGGTGCGCAGCGCCAGGCCGGCCACGATCAGCGGCTTGTAGCCGAACCGGTCGGCCAGCGCGCCGCCGGCCAGGAACATGCCCTGCTGGCTGAGGTTGCGCACGCCGAGCACCAGGCCGACCGTCCAGCCGGCCAGGCCGAGGGTGCCGGACAGGTGCTGGGCCAGGTAGGGCATCAGCATGTAGAAGCCGAGGTTGATGGTGAACTGGTTGACCATCAGCAGCCGCACGCTCCGCTCGAACGAGCGGTAGCCGCCGCTCACCGGGCCGTGCCCAGCGGGTCGGTGACGGTGCGGCAGCGGGTCCAGCGGGTGACTTCGCGCTCGGCCGGGTCGGCGATCTCGTCGGGGTGCTCCGCCGTCTCGCCGGCCAGCAGGCCGTGCGGGCGGCAGTAGTCGTCGTGGTAGACGGTGGAGAGGTAGCGGTGCGGGCCGTCGGGGAAGATCGCGGCGATCCGGGTGCCGGGCGGCTCCGTCCGGGCCGCCCAGGCGGCGACCAGGGCGACCGCGCCGACGCTCCAGCCGCCGGAGGCGTACGCCGAGCGGGCCAGCGCCCGGCAGGCCCGGACGGCCTCGGGCGCGGCCACCCAGTGCACCTCGGCGAACTGCTCGTAGGCGACGTTGCGCGGGTGGATCGAGCTGCCCAGGCCGCGCATCAGCCGGGTGCGGGCGGGCTGGCCGAAGATGGTGGAGCCGGTGGTGTCCACCCCGATCACCCGCAGCTCGGGGCAGTACTCGCGCAGCACCCGGCTCACCCCGGCGGAGTGGCCTCCGGTGCCGACGCTGGCCACCAGCACGTCCACCCGGCCGAGTTGGGCGATCAGCTCCTCGGCCAGCGGTTCGTAGGCGGCCACGTTGTCGGGGTTGGCGTACTGGTCCGGGCACCAGGCGGTGGGGTCGGCGGCGAGCAGCTCGGCCACCCGCAGCCGGCGGGCCTCCTGCCAGCCGCCGGTGGGGTGCGGCTCGGCGACCAGGTCGACGGTGGTGCCCTGGGCGGTGAGCAGCCGGTGCACGTCGGGCTCCAGGCCCGGGTCGGTGACCACGGTGACGGGGTGGCCGTGGATCTGCCCGGCCAGTGCCAGGCCGAGGCCGAGGGTGCCGCTGGTGGACTCCACGATCCTGGCGCCGGGCCGGAGTTCGCCGCGTTCGCGGGCCCGCGCCACCATGTGGAGCGCGGGGCGGTCCTTGATGCCGCCGGGGTTGAAGCCCTCCAGCTTGGCCCAGAAGCCCCGGTCGGTGCCGGTGAACGGCTCGCCGATCCAGACCACCGGCGTCCGGCCGACGGCGGCGGCGAGCGAGCGGCCGGTGCCGCCGCCGCTCGCGGTCGGCCCGGGACGGGTGAGGGTGGCGGGGGTCAGCACCGCCGTGTCGAGGTGACGCACGGTCTCTGCTTCCTGTCGGTGTCCTGCGGACGGATGGTCTGACGGCGGGCACGCCCGCGCACCCCACCGGTCGGTGGGGGCGGGCGTGGGGTTCCGTCAGGTCCGCTGGACGCAGAGCCGGTTGAGCAGGGTGCGGCCGTGTCCCGGCCGGGCGGGGCCGCCCCCGGCGGTCGCCGGGCCCGGGGCTCCGGCCACCGTCGGGCGGACGGTGGCCAGCAGGACCAGGACCGGGAGCAGCGGGGCGAGGTCGGCCAGCCACGGGGCGGACTCCTCCGCGCAGTGGTCCGCGACCGGCGCGGCCGGTGCCGGTGCCGGGGCCGGGCCGTCCGGGCAGCTGTCCGGCGCCCCCGCCTCGAAGACCGTCAACACCCCTGCGGGCGCGGCCAGATGGGTGTGCGCGGTGGAGCCGGCCGCCGAGCAGGTCAGCGCGGCCAGCACCACGGCGACCAGCGCCAGCAGCGCTCGGTACGGGGATGCACGCACAGGGTGACCATAACCCGGCGGATCGCGCCGCAGTCAACCGACACCGACCCAACCGGCATGACCAGTACGTACGTTCGGCCAGGTCGGGCACCGGTGCGACCGGCCCGGCCGACACTCCGAAGACCGTCAGGAACCTTTACTGTCCATTGTCAAAGCGGCAGGATGGCACACCACACCGTCCCGCCCTGACCCGACCGCAGGAGTTGGCACCGATGCGTCCCCGCATGCTCAGCACCGCCCTGACCGCCCTCGTCCTGACCCTCCCCGCCCTGGCCGTCCCCGCGAACTCCGCCGGAGCAGCGCCGGCTTGGACACTGCGCTGGTCCCCCGACCCGACCCGGCAGGGGCCGGACGACGCCTTCGAGACGGTCGAGGACGACCGCGCCGGATCGCACCCGAAGGGCGGGCCGCACATCAAGGTGGCCGGCGACGCCTACCGCTTCGACATGCACAAGGTGGACCGCGACTCCTACAGCGACCGCCAGCGCCACGAGGTGACCGGCAACCGCACCTCCCCTTCGGACTTCCTGGAGTGGAAGCTCGGCCAGACCTGGCGGGTGACGTACTCGATGTACATCCCCAAGTCGCTGATGGCGACCACCACCTTCACCCACGTCATGCAGACCAAGCAGCCGGGCAACGGCACCTCCCCGATCACCGTCACCTCGCTGCGCCGGGTGGACGGCAAGCAGACCATCGAGCACAAGGTGTTCGACGGCAACGTGCTGGTCGGCCGGACCGACCTCGAACCGCTCCAGGACAAGTGGATCGACGTCGAGTACGAGATCAAGATCGGCGACGGCAAGAACGGTTCGGTCCGCTGGGCGCTCAAGAGCGGCGGCAAGACCGTGATCGACGCCACCAAGAACGGCGTGGACACCTTCCTGGCCGACCGGGTCCGGCCGAAGTGGGGGATCTACCGCTCGGTCGAGGACACCTCCGGCTCGCTGCGCGACACCTACCTGCTGCTCAAGAACCTGAAGGCCTACCAGCTCAAGAGCTGACCGTCCGCACCGGCAGCGGCTCGACCCGCACCCGGTCGAGCCACCGCCGGTAGGCCGCCCCGTCGAACTCGCCGGCCCGGGGCGCCAGGACGGTCGCCGCCGACAGCGCCACCGCGCGGCGCAGCCGGTCCGGCCAGGGCTCGTCCCGGACCAGGCCGAGGGTGAGCGCGGCCACCGCCGCGTCACCCGCGCCGGTCGGATTGCCGGGCACCGGCTCCGGCGGGGTGGCCAGCCAGCCGCCCCGCTCCGTCACCACCAGCAGGCCGTCCGGGCCCAGCGAGGCGGCCACCGCCTCGGCTCCGGCCGCCAGCAGCACCCGCGCGCCGGCCACCGGGTCGTCGATGCCGGCCACCGCCGCCAGCTCCTTGCGGTTCGGCTTCACCAGGGCCGGACGGGCCGTCAGACCGGCGGCCAGGGCCGGGCCGTCCGCGTCGAGCACCGCCGGCACCCCGCCGGCGCGGGCCAGCTCGACCAGCTCCCGGTACGCGTCCACCGGCAGCCCGCGGGGCAGGCTGCCCGAGAGCACCACCGCCCCCGCCCCGGCCAGCAGCCCGGCGAACCGCGACCGGAACGCCCGCCACTCCTGCTCCGTCACCACCGGCCCCGGCTCCAGGTACATGGTGGCGTCGCCGTCCTCCTGCTCCACCACAGCGATGGTCCGGCGGCTCTCCCCGCCCACCGCCACCAGTTCGTCCCGCAGCCCGGCCCGCCCCAGCTCCTGACGGATCGCCAGCCCGGTGGCACCGCCGGCCAGGCCGGTGACCGCCACCTCGGCCCCGAGCGCCCGCAGCACCCGGGCCACGTTCACGCCCTTGCCGCCCGCCTGCTCGGCCACCTCCGGCACCCGGTTGCTCCCGAACCGGGCCACCCGGGGGAGGTGGTAGGTGACGTCGAGGGCGGCATTGAGGGTGACGGTCAGGATCACGGCGCACTCCATTGCTCGTTAGTGCTTGCTTTATAGCTGCTACGAGCACTTTCAATCAATGCTGCGGGCCCCACCAGGAGATTGAGTACCGGTACTCAAGCCACCGACCCACCCGGACGCCGAGACTTGGGCACAGCCGAGCAGCAGACCGGACCACGCACAGGGAGGACCACCGGTGAACCAGACCCCGGGCAAGTGGCGCACCACCGCGGCAGGGCACCAGACCCCCGTCCGCTTCCAGTCGACCGGCCACGCCCTGGCCGAACTCGTCTGCCTGGTCGCCTCCTTGACCTTCCTGGCGCTGCCGCCCCTGCTCCTCCTGGTCACCGCCAGCCTCTTCCCCTCCCCCTGACCCCCGGGGCCGCTGGGAGCGGACGGTCAGGCCCGCCTGCGCAGGTGCGGGGCGTAGGTGTCGACGGCGGCGAGGAGGGCCTTGCGGGAGGGATTGACCAGGGGGTGACCGGCGACCGAGACGGTGGGGACGGTCTCGTTGCCGTCGGCGACGGAGCGGACGTAGGCGGCGGCCTCCGGGTCCTTCCAGATGTTGACGGTGGTGTACTCGAGGTCGGTGAACCGGAGTTGGGCCATCAGCTTCATGCAGTAGGTGCACATCGGCCGCCAGTAAACGACCACCCCGCTGTCCTGGGCCTCGGTCATGGCTGCTCCCTCGTCGTCCCGGGACCTACCCGCCGGACGGGGTCGGCTCACCGGCCGCCAGCTTCGCACCCGCCCGCTCCAGCCAGTGCAGCGGGTCGGCCAGGGCCGCCCGGGCCGAGCCGGCCAGGGCGGTGAGGGTGAGGACGGGCCGGTCGGAGGCACCGGCCACCACGGCGGTGCGGGTGCCGGCGGCCCGGTGCAGCACCTCTCCGACGGCCTTGCCCTGGTGCGAGGTCGCGTCGTAGCGGCCCTCACCGGTGATCACCAGATCGGCGTCGGCGACGGCCCGGGAGAGGCCGAGCAGGTCGGCGACGGCCGCGGCCCCCGGGGTGATGGTGGCGGACCAGGCGGCGTGCAGGCCGTACGCGGTGCCGCCGGCCGCGCCCGCGCCGGGGTGGGTGGGGTCGCCGCCGAGCAGGGCGGCCAGCCGGGCCAGGCCGTGGTCGAGGAGTGCGATGTCGGCGGAGGTGGCACCCTTCTGCGGGCCATAGACGGCGGCGGCACCGCGTGGGCCGAGCAGCGGGTTGGTGACGTCGGTGAGCAGCCGGACCCCACCGGGCGGGGGTCGCCGCAGGGTGCTGCGGTCGACGGCCGCGAGGGAGGCCAGTGGACCGCCGCCGTCCGGCAGTTGACGGCCGCCGGAGTCGTACAGACGCAGGCCGAGGGCGGCCAGCAGCCCGGCGCCGCCGTCGGTGGAGGCGGAGCCGCCGAGGCCGAGCAGCACGCGGGTGGCGCCGTGGTCGAGCGCGGCGGCGACGGTCTGGCCGGTGCCCCGGGTGGTGGCGGTGAGCGGCGCGGGGGCGGACATCAGCGGGAGGCCGCCTGCGGTGGCGAGTTCGACCACGGCGGTGCCGTCCGGGAGGAGGGCGAAGAGGCCGGTGACCGGCCGCCCGTCGGGGCCGGTGCAGCCCGGCACCCGGTGGACGGACGCGGTGCCACCCGCGACGGCGGCGAGGGTGCCCTCGCCGCCGTCGGCCATCGGGAGCAGCACCAGGTGGTCACCGGGCCGGACGGAGCGCCAGCCCGCCGCCAGTGCGGTGGCCGCCTCGGCGGCGGTGGCGGTCCCCTTGAAGGAGTCCGGCGCGATGACCACCTTCACGGGCGCGGCCCGGTGACGTGGGCCCGGTGACGCTCGATCAGGGTCCGGACGGTCTCGGCCCCGGGGGTGTCCCAGACCTGCTGGTTGAAGATCTCCACCTCCACCCAGCCGGTGTACCCGGCGGCCGTCACCATCGCGTCCAGCGCCCGGAAGTCGATGCAGCCGTCGCCGACGTGGCCCCGGCCGAGCAGGGCGTCGGCGGGCAGCGGCAGGGTCCAGTCGCAGAGCTGGTAGGCGGCGATGCGCTCCCCGGCCCGGGCGATCTGCCCCGCCAGCTGCGGGTCCCACCAGACGTGGTAGCTGTCCACGACCACCCCGACCTGGGCGGCCGGGAAGGGCTCGGCCAGGTCGAGCGCCTGCCCGAGGGTGGAGACCACGGCACGGTCCGCACAGAACATCGGGTGCAGCGGCTCGATGGCCAGCCGCACGCCGAAGTCGCCCGCGTGCGGCGCGAGTTCGGCCAGCAGGTCGGCGACGGCGGCCCGGGCGCCGGGCAGGTCCCGGGAGCCGTCGGGGAGGCCGCCCACCACCAGCACCAGGGTGTCGGTGCCGAGTTCGGCCGCCTCCTCGACGGCCTGGAGGTTGTCGGCCAGCGCGGCGCGGCGGCCCTCGGGGGTGGCGGCGGTCAGGAAGCCGCCCCGGCAGAGCGAGCTGACGGCGAGTCCGGCGTCCCGGCAGAGCTTGGCGGAGCGGGCCAGGCCGGTCTCGGCGACCTTGTCGCGCCAGAGGCCGATGGCCGGGAGGCCGGCCTCGGCGCAGCCCCGGACGGCCTCGGGCAGGGTCCAGCCCTTGGTGGTGATCTGGTTGAGCGAGAGCCCGCGCGTCACAGGGACACCGCCAGGTACTCCCGCATGCGCCGGGCGGCCAGCTCGGGATCGGGCAGCACCCCTGCCCGGTCGGCGAGTTGGAAGAGCCGGATCAGGTGCGGGACGGACCGCCCGCCCTGCGCGCCCGCGACCATGGTGAAGTGCGACTGGTGCCCGGCCAGCCAGGCCAGGAAGACGATGCCGGTCTTGTAGTGGAAGGTCGGCGCGGCGAACAGGTGCCGGGCCAGCGGCAGGGTCGGGGCGAACAGCTCCTCGTACCGGTCCCGGTCCCCCGCGTCCAGGGCCCGCAGGGCCGCGGCGGCCACGGCGGCGATCGGGTCGAAGACGCCCAACAGCGCGTCGCTGTACCCGAGTCCGTCGCCGAGGATCAGCTCCGGGTAGTGGAAGTCGTCCCCGGTGTAGAGCCTGACCTGCTCCGGCAGGGCCCGGCGCAGGGCGATCTCCCGGTCGGCGTCCAGCAGCGAGACCTTGATGCCGTCGATCCGGTCGGCGTGCTCCTCGATCAGCGCCAGCACCGTGGCGGTGGCGGCGTCCAGGTCGGTGGAGCCCCAGTACCCGGCCAGCGCCGGGTCGAACATCTCGCCCAGCCAGTGCAGGATCACCGGGCGGCCGGCCTGCCCGATCAGCGAGCCGTAGACGTCGAGGTAGTCCTCCGGCCCGCGCGCCACGGCGGCCAGCGCCCGGCTGGCCATCAGGATCGGCTGCGCGCCCGCCTCCTCGACGACCCCGAGCTGCTCGGCGTACGCGGCCCGGACCTCGTCCAGCGAGGCGGGCGCGGTCAGTTGGTCGGTGCCGACCCCGCAGGCCAGCCGGCCCCCGACCGCCCGCGCCTCCGCACCCGAGCGGCGGATCAGCTCGGCGGTGGCGGCCCAGTCGAGGCCCATCCCGCGCTGTGCGGTGTCCATCGCGTCGGCCACGCCGAGGCCCAGCGACCAGAGGTGGCGGCGGAAGGCGAGGGTGCTCTCCCAGTCCACCGCGGCCGGGGCGCCGGGTGCGTTCCCCCCGAGCGGGTCGGCGACGACGTGGGCGGCGGCGAAGACGGTGCGGCTCGCCGGGGCGGGCCCGGCCGGGAGGAGGAGGGGCTCGCGCAGGGTGTGGCGGCCGAGGCCCGGGAGGTCGAGGGAGAGGGTCACAGCGACAGCTCCGGGACGTCGAGGCGGCGGCCCTCGCGGGCGGACCGCAGCCCGAGCTCGGCGAGTTGGACGCCCTTGGCGCCCTCCAGCAGGTCCCAGTGGTAGTCCGAGCCGGTCACCACGTGGCGCAGGAACAGCTCCCACTGGATCTTGAAGCCGTTGTCGAACTCCTCGTTGTCCGGCACCTGCTGCCACTGCGCGCGGAACGACTCGGTGGCCGGCAGGTCCGGGTTCCAGACCGGCTTGGGGGTCGAAGCCCGGTGCTGGATACGGCAGTTGCGCAGCCCGGCGACGGCGCTGCCCTCGGTGCCGTCGATCTGGAACTCGACCAGCTCGTCCCGGTCCACCCGTACCGCCCAGGAGGAGTTGATCTGCGCGGTGATCCCGCCCGCCAGCTCGAAGACGCCGTACGCCGCGTCGTCGGCGGTGGCCCGGTAGGCCCGGCCCTGCTCGTCGACCCGCTCCGGGATGTGGGTGGCGGTGTGCGCGTACACCGAGCGGACCGGGGCGACGATGTTGTCCAGCACGTACCGCCAGTGCGGGAACATGTCCAGGATCATCCCGCCGCCGTCCTCGGCCCGGTAGTTCCAGGACGGGCGCTGGGCGCTCTGCCAGTCGCCCTCGAAGACCCAGTAGCCGAACTCGCCGCGCACCGAGAGGATCCGGCCGAAGAAGCCGCCGTCCACCAGGCGGGCCAGCTTGCGCAGGCCGGGGAGGAAGAGCTTGTCCTGCACGGCACCGTTGCACACCCCGGCGGCCGTCGCGAGCCGGGCCAACTCCAGTGCCGCGTCCAGGGATTCGGCGGTCGGCTTCTCGGTGTAGACGTGCTTGCCGGCCGCGATGGCGGCCCGCAGGGCGGGCTCCCGGGCCGGGGTGACCTGGGCGTCGAAGTAGATCTCGGCCAGCGGGTGGGCCAGCGCCTCGTCCAGCGAGGTGGTCCAGTGGGTGAGGCCGTGCCGGTCGGCCAGCTCCTTGAGCTTGAGCTCGCTGCGGCCGACCAGGATCGGCTCCGGCCAGAGCACGTCGCCGCCGTCCAGCGGGAGGCCGCCCTGCTCGCGGATGGCGAGGATCGAGCGGACCAGGTGCTGGCGGTAGCCCATCCGGCCGGTGACACCGTTCATCACGATGCCGATCACCCTGCGGGGCATGGGAGTTCTCCTAGCGAAGGGGGGGAGTTCGGGGAAGCGGCCGACCGGAGGCGGACGGCGGCGGGCGGCGGCACGCGGCGGGCCTCGGGCAGGCGGCCGGCAGTGCGCCACGGGCGGGTGGCGTCAGGCGCTGCGCGCGATGTCCTGCGGCAGCACCGGGTGGGCGAACGGCAGTCCGGCGGCGTAGCGGGCCAGTTCGTCGGCCGCGGCGGCGGCCATCCGGTGCAGCTCGCCACCGAGCGAGCCGGCCACGTGCGGGGTGAGCAGCACGTTCGGCAGGTCGTAGAGCGGGGAGTCGGCGGGCAGCACCTCGGGCACGGTGACGTCCAGCACCGCACTCAGCCGGCCGGCGACCAGCTCGGCGGTCAGCGCGTCCTGGTCGAGCAGCGAGCCGCGCGAGGTGTTGACCAGGGTGGCGCCGTCCGGCATCAGGGCGAGGCGGCGGGCGTCGATCAGGTGGTGGGTGGCGGGCAGCTCGGGGGCGTGCACCGTCACCACGTCCGAGGCGGCGCAGAGCTCGTCCAACTCGACTGCCCTGGCCCCGAGTTCGCGGGCCTCCTCGGCACTCACCCACGGGTCGTGGAGCAGCAGCTCCAGGTCGTACGGGCGGAGCAGCTCCAGCACCCGGCGCCCGATCCGGGAGGCACCGACCACGCCGACGGTGCGGCGGTAGTTGCCGGTGGCGGCGTAGGCTGCCTGCCAGTCGTGGCGGTCGCGCCGGTCGCGGTAGTCGGCGGCGAGCCGGAGCAGCTGCTTGTTGGCCAGCAGCACGGCGGCGACGGTGTACTCGGCCACCGGCAGCGCGTTGGCCCAAGCGGCCGAGGTGACCGTCAGGCCGCGCTCCCAGCAGGCGTCGGTGACGTGGTGCTTGACCGAACCGGCCGCGTGGATCACCGCGCGCAGCCGGGGTGCGGCGGCCAGCACCGTCTCGTCCAGCGGGGGGCAGCCCCAGCTGCTGACGATCACCTCGGCCTCGGCCAGGGCGGCCCGGGCGGCCGGGGTGGTGAAGTCGTCCACCACCAACGACGGGTCGAGGTCGGCGAGTTCGGCGATCCGGGCCAGGGTGGCCGGGTCGATCAGCCGCTCGGCGAGGCCGCGCTCCATGGCGAGCAGGGCGCGCGGCCGGCGCTGCCGGGGCGGGGCCGGTGGGGCCAGGGGGGCGGAGTCGGTCACGAAGGTCTCCTGGTAGAGGGTCACTTGACGCTCCCTGCGGTCAGTCCGGCCTTCCAGTGGCGCTGGAGGACCACGAAGGCGATCACCAGCGGGAGCACGGCGAGCAGCGAGCCGGTGACCACCAGCGGGTAGTACTCGGGGAAGGCGCGGGTCTGCGCGTTCCAGCTGTACAGGCCGAGGCTGACCGGGAAGAGCCGGCTGTCGGAGAGCATCACCAGCGGGAGGAAGAAGTTGTTCCAGATCGCGGTGAACTGGAACAGGAACACCGTCACGAAGCCGGGCATCACCATCTTCAGGCCGATCGACCAGAAGGTGCGCAGCTCCCCGGCGCCGTCCATCCGGGCGGCCTCCAGCACCTCGCCGGGCACGTAGCCGGCCACGAACACCCGGGCCAGGTAGACCCCGAAGGGGTTGACCAGGGAGGGGATGAAGACCGACCAGAAGGTGTTCACCACCCCGAGTTCGGAGGCGAGCAGGTACATCGGCAGGGCGAGCGCGGTGGTGGGCACCAGCACGCCGAGCAGCACCAGGCCGAACAGCTTCTCCTTGCCGGGGAAGTCGAAGACCTGGAAGGCGTAGCCGGCCGCGACGCAGACCAGGGCGCAGAGCAGCGCCCCGATCCCGGCGTAGAGCAGGGAGTTGAGGTACCAGCGGAAGTAGATGCCGTCGCCGGTGGTGGCCAGCGCCTGGAGGTTGGCCCCCAGGTGCCAGGTGTCGGCGGTGAGGGCCCGGCCGCCGATCAGGTCGCCGGTGTCCTTGGCGGCGGCGGTGAGCAGCCAGCCGAGCGGGAGCAGGGTGTAGGCGGTGGCCAGCAGCAGGGCGCCGTTGACGGCGGTCTTCGACAGCGACCAGGGGCGGCGCGGGCGCCCGGCGGTACGGGTGGCGGCCGGGGCGGCCTTCGGCGGGGCGGGGGTCAGGGTGGTGCTCATCCGGTGGTCACTTCCTTGCGGCCCCGGCCGAAGCGGGTGACCAGGAAGGAGAGGGCGGCGGCGGTCAGGGCCAGCAGCACCGAGGCGGCGGCGGCCAGTCCGTAGTCGCCCTTCTCGAAGGCGGCGGTGTAGGCGTACATGTTCGGCGTCCAGGTGGAGCTGACGCCGGGTGAGACGCCGTGCAGGATCACCGGTTCGGTGAACAGCTGGAGCGAGCCGATCACGGTGAACAGGCCGACCATGGTGATCGAGGCCCGGATCAGCGGGATCTTGACGCTCAGTGCGGTGCGCAGCGGCCCGGCGCCGTCCACCACGGCGGCCTCCAGCACCTCGCGCGGGATGGCCTGGAGCGCGGCGTAGAAGATCACCATGTTGTAGCCGGTCCACTCCCAGAGCGCGATGTTCACCACGGCGGGGAGCGGGTGGCCGAGCAGGTCGGGCCGGGTGCCGAGCCCTTCCAGGGCCTCGATCACCGGGCTGATGCCGGGGGTGTAGAGGTACATCCAGATCAGCGCGGCGATGATGCCGGGGACCGCGTGCGGCAGGAACAGCGCCAGTTGGAAGAACCGGCGGGCCCGGGCCAGCGCGGAGTCCAGCAGCAGGGCCAGGCCGAGCGCCAGGCCGGTCATCAGCGGGATGTAGAGCAGGCAGTACTGGGCCGTCGTCAGGAAGCCCTCGCGGAACGCCTGGTCGCCCAGCGCCCGGGTGTAGTTGCCGATCCCGGTGAAGACCGTCTCCGCACCGCCGAAGCCGAGGCCGGAGCTGCGCTCGCTGTGCAGGCTGAGCCAGAGCGCGTAGCCGATCGGGACCAGGGTGCAGGCGGCGAAGAGCAGCAGGAACGGGGCCAGCAGGGTGGCGATCGCCCCGTTCCTGCCCTTCCGCCGCACGCCGGAGGAACGGGTGGCGGAGCTGGTCACTCGGCGACCTTGAGGCCGCGGTTCTTCAGCTCGGCGACGGTGGCCTTCTGGGCGGTGTCGACCGCCTGGCCGAGGGTGGTGCCGCCGGTGAGCTTGCCGAAGGAGTCCTTCAGCGAGGTGTTGGTGGTGCCCATCGCCGGGCCCCAGCTCCAGTTCGGCTTGATGGACTTGGCGGCGTCCTGGTAGATCGCGTAGATGTCCTGGCCGCCGTAGAAGCCGGTGTCGAAGGCGGCCTTGGCGACCGGCACCAGCTCGGGCGCGGCCGGGTAGGCGGAGGAGGTGCCGGAGGCGATCCGGGCCTTGATGCCCTCGGGGGTGGTGGTGGCCCAGGTGGCGAACTCGACGGCGGCCTTGGCCTTCTTGCTGTCCTTGGAGACGGCGAAGGTGGTGCCGCCGAGCATGCCGCTGGCGGGGCTGCCGTCCCAGGTCGGGATCGGGGCCACGGCCCACTTGCCGCTGCCGTCGGGCACCGAGGACTTCAGCACGCCGCCGCCCCAGGAGGCGCCGAGGTAGCCGGCCGTCTCGCCCTTCTGCAGCGAGGCGGTCCACTGCTGGCTGAAGGACGGCATCGAGCGCACCAGGTCCTCGCCGATCATCCCCTGCCAGTAGTCGGCGACCTTGGCGGTCTGCGGGGACGTCAGGGCGACCTGCCAGGAGTCGCCCTTGGTGCCGAACCAGCTCGCCCCCGCCTGCCAGGCCAGCGCCTCGAAGGTGCTCGGGTCGTCGGGGAAGAAGGTGGCGATCCGGGTGTTCGGGTCGGCCTGCTTGAGCTTCTGGGCGGCGGTGCGGAACTCGTCCCAGGTGGCGGGCGGGGCGGTGATGCCGGCCTTGTCGAAGAGGTCCTTGCGGTAGTAGAAGGACTGCGGCGCGGCGTCCAGCGGCAGCGCCCAGTTCTTGCCGCCGAGGGTGGTCAGCTCGACGGCCTGCGGCAGGTACTTGGCCTTGAGGTCGGCGGTGACCAGCTTGGAGATGTCCTGCACGGCGCCCTGGCTGACGAAGTCGGGGAGCTGCGGGTACTCGACGTTGAAGACGTCCGGGGCGTTGCCCGCCTTCACCGCATTGGCGATCTTGGCATAGCCGCCGGCGTTCCCGGACGGGATCTCCTCGAAGGTGATCTGGACGTTCGGGTGCGAGGCGTTGAAGGCGGCCACCACGTCCTTGGTGCCCTTGGCCCAGCCCCAGAAGGTCAGCGAGACCGGCTTCCCGTCGGCGGCCTGCTCCCCCGGTGCCGCCGCAGTGGTGCCGGAGCCGCCGCTGCCGCAGGCGGTGATCAGGGTGAGCGAGAGGGCGCAGGCGCCGAGCAGGAGGGCTCTGCGGGGGCGGGTGGGGGAAGTGGGCATGGCTCGGCTCCTGGCAGTGAGGGGGGATTGCACCGCTTTGACGCCGGATCACCGCTCTTACGACGATCTGACGAGGTGTGACGCCATCTTGGGCCGCCCTCCGATCGGAGTCAAGGGATCTGGATCGAATGATCTGATCTGATCCGCTGATCGATCATTCGATCGCCGGACCTTGACGGGTGATCAGCCGGCTCCTAGATTCGGCCGGGTAGCCCCGGACGTGAGGACCCCCCGCCATGCCCACCCCCGCGCTCCCCTTCCCACTCCCCTTCCCGCTGCCCGCCGAGGACCGCGCCCTCAGCCCGCACACCGGCTGGACCAGGGCGCACTGGGAGGCCGCCGCCGACGGCCTGCTCGCCGCCGTCCGCCCGTACGCCTCCCCCGGCCAGGCCCGGATCGACCTGCCCGGCCCGCGCCCGAGCTGGTCCGGCCCCGCCTCGGACGGCCTGGAGGGCTACGCCCGCACCTTCCTGCTCGCCGCCTTCCGAACCGCCGGCGCCCGGGGCGCCGACCCGGCCGGGCTGCTGGAGCGCTACGCCGCCGGACTGGCCGCCGGCACCGACCCGGCCTCCGGGGAGGGCTGGCCGGAGATCACCGACCGGGGCCAGCCGATGGTGGAGGCCGCCTCGATCGCCCTGGCCCTGCGGCTGACCCGCCGCTGGCTCTGGGAGCGGCTGGACCAGCCCGTCCGCCTGCGCGCCGCCCGCTGGCTGGCCGCCGCCCTGCACCGCGAGCCGGTGGACAACAACTGGCACCTCTTCCCGCTCACCGTGGCCGGCTTCCTGGCCGAGCTCGCCACCACCGACCCCGGCCTGCCGGAGGCCGCGGGCGCCGACCCGGCCACCTGCGCGGCGGCCGTCGCCCGGGGCCTGGCCAAGCTGGACGGCTGGTACCTCGGCGAAGGCTGGTACACCGACGGCCGCCCACGCGCCGTCGACCACTACAACGGCTGGGCCCTGCACCTCTACCCGGTGCTGCACGCCCACCTGTCCGGCGACGCCGCCCTGCTGGCCCGCTACGGCCCGCGCCTGGCCCAGCACCTGGACGGCTACGCCCGCACCTTCGGCGGCGACGGCGCCCCGCTGCACCAGGGCCGCTCGCTGATCTACCGTCACGCCGCAGCCGCCCCGCTCTGGCTCGGCGCGCTCACCGGCCACACCCCGCTCGACCCGGGCACCACCCGCCGGCTGGCCTCCGGCGCCCTGCGGCACTTCCTCGACCGCGGCGCCGTCGACGCCGAGGGCCTGCTCCCGCTCGGCTGGTACGGCGCGCACCCGCCGATGGTGCAGCACTACTCCGGCCCGGCCTCGCCCTACTGGTCGAGCAAGGGCTTCCTCGGCCTGCTGCTCCCCGCCGACCACCCCGTCTGGACCGCCACCGAGCAGCCCGCCCCGGCCGAACGCGCCGACGCGGTGGTCCCGTTGGCCGCCCCCGGGTGGCTGGTGCAGTCCACCGCCGCCGACGGCCTGGTCCGGGTGCACAACCACGGCAGCGACGACCAGCCCGCCACCGGCGAGCCGCTGCCCGACGACCCGCTGTACGCCCGCTGCGCCCACTCCACCGCCACCGGGCCGTCCTTCACCCCCGAACTGCCGGACAACCACTTCGCGCTGACCCTGGACGGCACCCCCACCGCGCGCGGCCGGATCACCCCGCTGGGCACCGGCCCCGGCTGGGCCGCCTCCGTCTCCACCCCGGCCGAGGGCCTGCGGATCACCTCGCTCACCCTGGCCCACGGCCCCGACGAGGTCCGGGCCCACCTGGTCGGCGGCGCCACCCCCGGCACCCCCGCCCGGCAGACCGGCTGGGCGGTCACCACCCCTGACCTGCACTCCGTGCTCCACCCGGTGCACGGCTACGCCGCGCTGACGCACCACCACCTCCCCGGGGGCACCGCGTACGGCCCGGCGGCCACCCTGCCGGTGCTGGACGGCACGGTCACCGACGGCCTGTTCGTCTGCACGGCCCGGCTCGGCGCCGCCGCCGATGGCCCGCCGCCCTCGGTCACCGTCACCGGGTACGCGCTGCACGTGCGGTGGCCCGACGGGACCTCCCACCGGGCCGAGCTGGGCGACGGCGCGGTGGCCGTGACAGCGCCCTCGGGGGCCGTGGGAGCGGCAGGCACGGCGTCGGTCCCGGGGGCGGTGGGTCAGCCGTGAAGTGGGCCTTCTCCACCCTCGGCCTGCCCGGCCTCCCGCTGCCCTCGGTGCTCCGGCTGGCCGGCGAGCACGGCTGGGACGGCGTCGAGCTGCGCTGCGCCCCCGGCGAACCGGTCCACCTCGGTCTGGGAGCAGCCGAACGCGCCGCCCTGGCACGGCAGTTCGGCTCGGCCGGGGTGCTCCCGCTGGCGGTCTGCTCCTACGTCGGCATCGCCGCACCGGGCGAGGACGGCCCGGTGCTCACCGAGCTCACCGAGCACCTGCGGCTGGCCACCGACCTGGGTGCCCCGTACGTCCGGGTCTTCCCGCGCGGCGAGGACGCCACCGCCGTCCGCCGCCTGCGCGCCGTCGCCCCGGTGGCCGGTGCACTCGGCGTCCGCGTGCTGGTCGAGACCCACGACACCCACCGCTCCGCCCGCGCCGTGGCCCGGCTCGCCGCCGCCGTGGACTCCCCCGCCGTCGGCGGACTCTGGGACCTGCTGCACACCCACCTGGCCGGCGAGACGCCCGCCGAGTCCCTGGCCGCCCTGGCTCCCTGGCTCGGCTACACCCAGGTCAAGGACGTCGCCTCCACCGAGGACCTCACCCCGGTCCCGCTCGGCAGCGGCATCCTCCCGATCGCCGCCTGCCTGAGCGGGCTCGGCCCGGACGCCTGGGTCTCCTGGGAGTACGAGGCGCCCTGGCACCCCGCCGCCGCCCCCTTCGCCCCGCTGCTCGCCCGCCCCCGCCCCGGGCCCGACGGGCCGTCGCGCTGACCCCGCGTCACTCCGCCGAGTACTTCCCGCACCCGCTCCGATCTGCGATGATCCCCTCCAGTGCACCAACCACCCGGGGTGGAGAACATGATCGGTCTGCTGCTCGTCGGCCTGCTCGCCTTCGTCGCCTTCGGCTGCGTCTGCATCCTCTGGGCCGACCGGGGCGGTCCGCGCTGGACCCACGGGGTGGTCACCGCGATGCGGGTGCTGGCCGCCACCGCCAAGGTCTTCGGGGACTCCACCCGTGGCCGCCGTCGCTCCGACCCGCCGTACGTCGGCGGCGACGGCTCCTGACCTGACCCTGGCTCGGACGGCTCAGACTCAGACGGCTCAGACGAGTTCGAGCACGCCCACGATCTCGCCGTCGCTCAGCTCGCCGGTCGGCCGGAAGCCGAGCCGGAGGTAGAACTTCTCCGGGCTGGCCTCCCCCTGGTGCCAGGTGACGAACAGCCGCCGCCCGCCCCGGCGCCGGATCTCGGCCGACACCTCCTGCACCGCGAACTTCCCGTACCCACGGCCCTGTTCGGCCGCCGCGATGTTCAGCCGCCAGAGGCCGGAACGGATGTCCCCGCTGCCGTCGCCGAACCAGTCGATGTCCAGGAAGGCCATCAGGAAGCCGACCACCCGGTCGCCGTCCAGGATCAGCCGGGGCCAGGCCACGCCCGGGTGGACGTACGCCTCGGCGAGCGACTTCACCACCGGTGACACGACGTGCTCCTGCGCCGGGTGGACGCTGACGGCGATCGCGGCATCCAGGTTGTCGGGGGTGATCTCGGCAAGGCGCACTCTGCTCGGCATACCCGCAGCTTAGGGACCCGCCGGTCGGAACGCCGGTACCAGGGCCCTGTGGGCTGCCTCACCCCGACCGGGGCCGGGCCGACTGCGGCGGTGGTGACACCGCGTCAGGGCGGCGGCGACCGGTCCTCCCGCTCCGGGGCGGGGCACGGCGGTCGGGGAGATGCGTCGCCCGGCCCGGCCCGGTCGAGCAGTGACCGGGCCGGGACCGACTGGTTCTTGGGGGGACGTCGGCACGGGGCCGGGCGACAAGCCCGGCGGACGGGCTGCACTCAGCCTCCGTGGGCCGGTGACCGGGCGTCAACCACCCGGGGGCAACACTGCCCTTGAGCCCCCGGGCCGTTGCCTGCCCGGACACCGGGCGGGGCACCGGGGCGGGCACCGCCCGGACGTCGGCGCAGGTCGCCGAGGGTGAGGGGACGGGGACAGCGAAGCAGCAGACCCGGTCGTCGGTGGCCCTCCGCGCACCGCCCCGACGGCCACCAACGACCGCGGGGGCACCGGCCCGGGGCCGGACGGGCAGATCTCGGGACGGATCCGTCACCCACCCCCGGGCTCACCCCGTGGAGAAGGGCGGGGGCACGAACGGCTCCTGACGACAGCTCAGGGGAGGCCCCGTTGCACCACGCCGCGCAGTGCCGGACACCGTCCTGGTCCGCCGTCGTCGCCACCGTCGCCGCCGCCGTTCTGGCGCTCGGCCCGGTCGCACCGTCCGCCTTCGCCGAAGGCTCCGCCGGGCGGCCGGGCGTGGGCCGCTCCGAAGCCTCCGCCGCCGTCCCGGACGGTGGCGCCGACCGCCCCGCCTGGCGCTCCGTCCTCCGCCCGCCCGCCGCGAAGCCGCGTCCCGGGAAGCCCGGGACGTCGGGGAAGCCGACGGAAGGGCCCGGGGAACGACCGCAGCGGCCGAGGTGCGCGCGGTGCACCTGGACGCCCTCCCGAGGTTGATCAGGGGCTGGTCAGGGCCGGAGCTGGAAGGCGGTGGTGAGGGTGTAGCCGACCAGGGCGCTGAAGAACGCGACGGCCGTGACGTGACGGGGTGTCACCGGCAGCCCGGCGAGCGCCGGGTAGAGCAGCACCGCGATCCCGGCGCACACGTCCGCCGCGTACAGCCCGAGCGGCGGCAGCACGTGGGTGGTGCGGGCGGCCCAGCCGGTGGCCACCAGGAAGCCGGTGAGCAGCACGAAGCCGGAGAGGATGCCGGAGCCGATGGTGAGCAGCACCGAGTGCGGCTCCGGTTCCGGCCCGTCCTCGACGGGCTGCGGGCGGAAGCGGTGACCGACCGCCAGCCCGATCATCGCGATGGTGACGGCCGCGAGGGCGCCGAACAGGGAGTGCAGATTCACGAGCGGCTCCGGTGGTTACGCAGGACTGGTTGCAGCAGGGCCGCCACGGCGGCCGGCAGGAGGACCACCATCAACAGCACGGTGGACCACGTCATCGGGTCCAACTCCCCTGCCGGGGGCGGCAGTACGGGCGGCGTCGGCAGCCCGACCGCGACCACGGCATGGGGCGGGGACGGCGACGAGAGCGGCGAGGGCGTCAGGGACGGGGAGTCGGACGGGACCGGGACCGGGCGCTCCGACTGCGAGGGCGACGGCGGCGCGGGCAGCAGCGGCGCCGGGCGCGGGCCGCCGACGGCCGGAGGCGGCGTCGGTGCGGCCTTCCCGAAGGTGGGAGCGGCGGCCGCCGGCGGAACGGGCGCAGCGCTCGCGGAGTGCAGGGGCGACGGGATCGCCGTCGGGGTGGCCGGAGGTGTCGGCCACCCCGAGGGCGAGGGACCCGGCGTGGGCGACGGCGGGGCGGTCGCTGACGGTGAAGGGGGCGGCGAGGTGGACGGGGAGGCGGACGGGGAGGGCGGCGTGTGGCAGGACCACAGCCAGTGCGGGGGCCAGTGCCACGGCGGCCCGGCCGGCGGTGGGCACGGGGGCGGGGGCGGTGACGGCGGACAGTCTGGGGCGTCATCCATCCGGCCGATTCTGCGGCCCGCCCTGTCACCGTCTGACACTTTCAGGGCCCGTGACACCCACACGGGTGACGGCGCATCAGCGCACGGCCCGGGGGCCGGTCGTGCGCCCCCGGGCAGGATACGGCGGCGTCCGCCGGGTCAGTCCACCCAGACCACCACGGCCAGGCCACGCAGGGCCGCTCCCCGGTAGAAGTCCCGCAAGGCCGCGAAGCAGTCGGCCAGCGAGGCACGGCGATCCCCGTCGAACCCGCCGAACCCGCAGACCTCCTCGGCCAGTACCGGGTCGGCCGGGAACCGGGCCAGCATCGCCTCCGGGTCCACTGCACCGAGCCGGGCGGAGAGTTCGGCGACCGCCGACGGGGCGAGCAGGGCCGGCGGACCGCCGAAGCCGTCGTGGACCTCCGCGTGGTCCAGGAACGCGACCTCCGCCACGCCGTCGCCGCCGAGACCGCGCTCCAGGGTGCGGAGCAGTTCGCTCCCGTCCTCGGCCCACCGCAGGTAGTGGGCCAACTCCCAAGCGGCCCAGCCCAGATCGAGGGCATCACCGGGCGGCGGATCGAATCCGGGGTCGCCGTCCGGAGCGGCGGTGGCCGCACGGCGGCAGCCGTCGAGGTACTCGGTGCTCACCCGGGCGAGCTGCTGGGTCAGGGCCATGCCGGGATCATCCCGGAACGCCGCAGGCCCGGACACCGGTTTCGTACCGGGCGTCCGGGCGGCGCGTGGCGGCTCCGGGCAGCAAGGGGCGGACGGTGCGTCAGGCGGCGGTGCGGCGCAGGCGGGCGGAGACCAGGGAGATCCAGGCCATCGCCGTCATCACGCCGACCGCCAGGGTCAGCGAACCGGCCGCGCGCCCGCTCATCGCCCAGCCGTTGCCGAGCAGCAGCACGGTGCCGGCCACCCGGGAGAGCACGGCGGCGGTGCGGTCACCGGACTGCCGGAAGAGGCGCGCGAGGACGAAGCAGGCCGCGATGAAGGAGAGGAAGGTGATCGAACCGGCCGCCATGTGGGCGTAGCCGTGCCAGCTCAGGGTGGTGGACGGGCCGACCGGAGTCCCGACCGGGAAGCCGTCGGCGGGGTCCATCACGAAGACTCCGGCCGCCATCATGCCGAGGCCGCCGAGGCGGACCAGCCGGGGCGCCCAGGTGCCACCGGTCCGGCCCCGCAGGGCGTGCCGCAGACCGGCCGCCCCGGCGACCGTCAGCGCGCCCACCAGCAGGAAGTTGGTGATCTGCACCCACCCGAGCGGGCCGTTGCTGAGGATGCTGAACGGGTGCCGGAGCAGCGAGAACCCCTCCCGGGTGAGGGCCTGGGTCATCGCGACCACCGTCCAGACCGGCATGGCCGCCGCACCGAGGGCGAGCAGCGTGCGGGTCTGCGGACGGCGGGCGCCGACGGTGGAGGAGGTGGGGGTGGCAGTGGCGAGGGTGGTGGTCATGGTGGGTGGTTCCTTCCGGGGTGGTGAGTGGTTCCTCGCTGACACGTCGTCCGGCCCGTGTGACAGGGAACGCCTACCGTTCCCTGTCACATCACCCCGTTCGACGTACCGGCAGAAGCACAGGAACGAGCGGCCCGAGCCGCCCGCCACCCACCGGAGGAACACCATGCGCTACCTGATGACCACCGACGCCAACGGCTCCGTCCCGGACGAGAAGCTGTTCGCCGAGATGGGCGCGTTCATCGAGGAACTGACCGCCTCCGGCGTCCTGCTGGCCACCGGCGGGCTGGACCCGGCCACCATCGTGATCACCTCCGCCGGCGAGGACATCAGCGTGACCGACGGCCCGTTCGCGGAGGCCAAGGAGGCGGTGGCCGGCTTCGCGCTGGTCGAGGTCCGCTCGCAGGAGGAGGCGATCGAGCTGGCCCGCCGCTTCCGCCGGATCGTCGGCGACGGTCGGAGCCGCCTCCAGCAGGTGTTCACCGGCTGAGGCTCCGTCAGCCCGCGCCACCCCGCAGGCCCCGCATCACCCCGCACCACCCGACCCACCCCGCCGGCCCCGGTGCGCTTCCCGCGCACCGGGGCGGCCGTGCTGAGATGAGCACCGTGCTGGATACCCGCCGAACGGTCGACGCGGTCTGGAAGTTGGAGTCGGCGAAGATCATCGCCGCCCTGGTCCGGACGGTGCGCGATGTCGGGCTCGCCGAGGAGTTGGCCCAGGACGCCCTGGTGGCGGCGCTGGAGCAGTGGCCGCGCACCGGCGTCCCGGAGAACCCCGGCGCCTGGCTGACCACCATCGCCAGGCGCCGGGCCGTGGACCACATCCGCCGTGCCCAGCTTCAGGAGCGCCACCAGGGGCGGATGGCCCACGAGCTGACGCAGGAGCAGACGCAGACCCACGCGGCGGAGCACGACCCGCCGCCGGGGGACGGCGAGTCGGAGGACCTGCTGCGGCTGGTGCTGGTCTCCTGCCACCCGGTGCTGCCCGCCGCGCAGCGGGCCGCCCTGACGCTCCGTCTGCTCGGCGGCCTCGACCCGGCCGAGATCGCCCGTGCCTTCCTGACCACCACCCCCGAGGTGACCCGGCGGATCGCGGCAGCCAAGCGGACCCTGGCCGAGCAGCGGATCTCGCTCGACCTCCCGGAGGCGGACGAGCTGGCCGAGCGACTGGCATCGGCGCGGGAGGTGATCTACCTGATCTTCAACGAGGGGTACTCGGCCACCTCCGGCGACGACCTGATGCGCCCCGGGCTCTGCCAGGAGGCCCTCCGCCTCGGCCGCCTGCTGGCCGTACTGGCCCCGCGCGAGGCCGAGGTGCACGGGCTGGTCGCGCTGATGGAGATCCAGGCGTCCCGCTCCGCCGCCCGCACCGGACCGGACGGCGAGCCGGTGCTGCTGCACCTGCAGAACCGGGGCCGCTGGGACCGGTTGCTGATCCGGCGCGGCTTCACCGCGATGCTCCGGGCCCGCGAGCTCGGCGGGCCGCCCGGCCCGTACGTGCTCCAGGCGGCGATCGCGGTCTGCCACGCCCAGGCACCGACCGCCGAGGCCACCGACTGGGCCCAGATCGCCGCCCTGTACGGAGCCCTGGTCCGCCTGCTGCCCACCCCGGTGGTCCGGCTGAACCGGGCCGTCGCGGTCGGCATGGCTCGCGGCCCGCAGGCCGGGCTGGACCTGGTCGACGAGCTGACCACCGAGCCCGCGCTGCGCGACTACCACCTGCTGCCCGGCGTCCGGGGGGACCTGCTGGCCCGGCTGCACCGGCCGGCCGAGGCACGGCTCGAATTCCGTCGGGCGGCCGAGCTCACCCGCAACGCCGCCGAGCGGGCCTTCCTGCTCGGCCGGGCCGACGCCCTCGCCGACGACGGCGCCGCCCCCGCCGAAGGGCCGGCCCTCGGCCCGGCCACCCGCGCCTTCCTGGCCCGGCCGGAGCTCGACCCGGCCACTGTCCGCTCCTACGGGCAGACCGTCCGGCGGCTCTGCCTGGCCCTCGGCGAGGGGCAGCCGCTGGCCGGGCTGACGGCCGGTCAGGTGGCCGGGGTGTTCGCCACCGCCTGGGGCACGGCGGCCGGGCGGACCTGGAACCGGCACCGGGCGGCCGTCCGGTCGTTCGCCGCCTGGGCCGGGCTGCCCGGGCTGGCGGACGGGCTGGAGCGCCGGGCCGAGCCCGGGGCCCGGGCCGCCGACGCGATCGGCACGGCCCGGCTGGACGCCCTCTGCGCGCTGCCCGGACTGACGGTCCGTGAGCGCACCCTGTGGCGGCTGCTGCACGAGTCCGGCGCCGGGGTGAAGGCCGTGCTGGCGCTGAACGTCGAGGACCTCGACCTGGCCGACCGCCGCGCCCGGAACGGCATCGGCTGGCGCTCCGGCACCGCCGGGCTGCTCCCCGAACTCCTGGCCGGCCGCACCCGGGGCCCGCTCTTCCTGACCGACCGCCGCCCCGGCCCGAAACGCCAGGCCACCGCCGACCTCTGCCCGGACACCGGCCGCTCCCGGCTCTCGTACGAACGCGCCGAGTACCTCTTCAAGCAGGCCAGCGGCGGACTCACCCTCGGCCGCCTCAAGCCCTGACCCCCGGGCCGGGCACCGGACGGGGCGTCAGGAACGGCCGAACCAACGGCGCCGGGGCCGGGCCTCGGCACCGGCCTCCGGCGCGGGCGGAGCGGGCGGAGCGGGTGGGGTCTCGTCGTACTCGCGGGAGACCACCTCGACCCGGCCCGACCGGGGATCGTGGCGCACCGTGTCCAGGCCCATCCGGTCCAGCCGGGCGATGGACTCGGCGTGGGTGGCGGTGTGCAGGGGGAGCATCGACACCTTGGGATGCTCCGGGCCGAGCTCGACCTCCTCGCCGAGCAGCACCCGCATCAGGCGGTCGGCGGAGGCCGAGGGCAGGTCCTCGTCCACCGCGACGTGCAGCATCAGGTGCTCTTCGCCGGTGGTCCGCCACCGGGACCGGGCCACCCAGACCGAGCGGACGGCGGGGAACTCCCGGACCCGCCGGACCAGGGCGTCCCGGAGGGCGACGGCCACCGGGTCGGTGGAGCGGTCGAGCGTCACCTCAGCCCCGGGGCCGTAGTTCGCCCAGTCCCGCAGGACGTGCTCGGGGAAGATCGCCTGCCCGTCCCCGGAGCGGATGCCGAGCACGGCGACTCCGGTCTTCTCCAGGATGTCCCTCAGCCGGTCCGCGTCGCAGTGCACCAGGCCGGCCGCCTCCGGCAGCAGTCGCGCGCCGAGCGCCGCGTCGGTGAACCCGAGCAGGGTGGGCGGCTGTTGGTCGTCCGGGAGGAACAGCACCGTGCCGACCGGGGTGAGGGGGACGAACGCCCCGCCCTCGAACAGCGCGGTGAGCACCGCCTCCGGTGCGGGCTCGTGGCCCGGTGCGCGCGAGTCCAGGAGCTCGGCGAGACGGGCGTTCGGGTGATCGGTCACGCGTGCAGCGTAGGGCTTGCGGCGTGGGGCGTGCCGACCGTTTTCGGGATGGGACCGGCAGACCCGCGCCGTCGGGCGGCACGGACCGTCAGGCCGTGCCTCCGCAGGAGGTCCGGACCTTGAGGCCCGGCAGCAGCTCGATGTGGTGGGCCGGCAGGTCGGGCTCGCCGCCGAGGCGGCGGAGCAGCAGGGTGAGGGCGGTGGCGCCGACCGCCCGCTTCGGCGGGGCCACGGCGGTGAGCGGCGGTGCGGCCAGGGCGGCGAACACGTCGTCGTAGGAGATCAGCGCGATGTCGGTGGGCACGTCGAGGCCCAACGACCGGAGCATCGGCGGGAGTTGGATGGCGTCCTGGTCGTTGTGGACCAGCACCGCGCGGGTGCCCTTCCGGGCGGCGGCGGCGATCTTCTCGGCGACCAGGGCCGGATCGGCCGGGCCGCCGCCGGGGCGGTGCAGGTCGATCACCGGGTGGGTGGTAAGGCCGAGCAGCTTGGCGCCCTCGGTGTAGCCGGTGCGGACCTGGTGGGCGGTCCAGGTGTCCTCGCGGGCGGCCAGCAGCACCGAGTCGTGGCCGAGGGCGGCGAGGTGACGGAGTGCCAGCAGGGCGCCGTGGCGGTGGTCGGAGACCACCGAGTCGAGTTCGGCGCCGGGGCTCTCGGGGGCGGCGCGGCGCTCGACCAGCACGGCGGGGACGGGGAGCCGGCCGAGCCAGGCGGAGTCCTCGGCCCGGCCGCCGGGCTGCCAGTTGGGGGTGAGCAGCAGGCCGTCCACGCCGGAGTCCAGCAGGCGGGAGGCCTGCTCCTGGTCGTCGCGGGCCTCGTAGGGCGCGATGCCGAGCACCAGCCGGGCCCCGGCGGCCGAGGCGGCGGCCCGGGCGCCGGCGATCACCTCGTCGAAGTAGGAGCCGACGGTGGGCACCAGCATGCCGACCACCCGCTCCCCGGCGGGGGTGCCGGATGCCGCGGTCGAGGGGGTGGCGGCCAGCGAGACCGAGCCGTGCGAGCGGTGCAGGGCGCCGCTCTCGGCGAGGGCGGCGACGTCGCGGCGGACGGTCACGGCGGGGATGCCGAGGCGGGTGGCCAGGTCCGCCACCCGGACCGTGCCGAGTTCGCGGACCACCTCGGTGATGCGGGTCCGCCGGTCGTCGGCCGAGATGGTCATGGGCGTCCTTCTCCAAGGTGTCCGGATGGAAAGTCTGCGGTGCACGAGTCTGTCGCGATCGTCTGATCACTTTGTATCATTCGATCGCCGTTTGATCTAACGGTCTGCAGTGATCCGTTCACCGCTCAAGGAGTCCACCCCACTCATGCTCCTGCCTCGCATCGCCCTCACCCTCCTCGCGGTCACCGCCGCCGTCCTCCCCGCCCCGGCGGCCGAGGCCGCCTCGGGGGCCCACTACCTCGACTGCTCCGCGCCCACCAACGGTACCGGCACGGCCGCCGCCCCCTGGAACAACCTGGCCGCCGCCAACGCCCACCTCTTCGGCCCCGGTGACCAACTCCTGCTCAAGCGCGGCACCACCTGCCTCGGCACCCTCAGGCCGCAGGGCTCCGGTGCACCCGGCTCCCCCGTCACCCTGGCCGGCTACGGCAGCTCCACCACCCGCCCGGTGGTCAAGGGCGACCCGGCCACCGCCGAGAAGGCCGCCGTCCACCTCTTCAACGTCGAGCAGTGGGAGCTGCGCGAACTGGAGATCACCTTCCCCGACCCGGCCGCCACCAAGCGCGAGCGGAACGGCCTGCTGGTGGAGATCGCCGACCTGCCGGACGGCGTCGGCACCCACTACCTGGTGGACGACGTCTCGGTGCACGACGTCAACGGCGACGCCACCAAGTGGTCCAACGGCATCCAGTTCCGGGTCTCCGGCCTGACCACCCCCACCAACTTCGACGACGTCCTGGTGCAGAACTCCCGGATCTCCCGGGTCGACCGCGAGGGCCTGACCAACCGCTCCACCTGGATGTGCCGCCCGAGCTACGGCACCGGCGACGGCTGCGGCACCACCGTCAACTGGCGGGCCTCCACCCGGATCGTGTTCCGGGGGAACACGGTCAACGACACCGGCGGCGACGGCATCGTGGTCCGGGCGGCCGACCACGCGCTGGTCGAGCACAACACCGCCTACGACATCGCGATGCGCCCGATGGGCTCCAACGCCGGCATCTGGACCATCAACTCCGATGCCACCACCGTCCAGTTCAACGAGGTGCACCACGTCCGCCGCCTCTCCGACAACAACGACGGGATGGCCTTCGACTCCGACTACGGCAACAACGACGCGCTCTTCCAGTACAACTACAGCCACCACAACGAGGGCGGCTTCATGCTGTTCTGCGGCGCCTGCGGAGCCGGCTCCAGCTCCACCGGCACCGTGGTCCGGTACAACCTCAGCGTGGACGACCGCAGCCGCTGGCTCTACGCGGTCGGCGAGAAGAACGCCCGGATCTACCAGAACACCGCCTACCTGCCCGCCGGTTCGACCGCCGCGATCATCCAGGACGGCTCCGGCTCGACCGTCACCCGGCTGACCGGCAACGTCTTCCAGAACCTCGGCACCGGCGGCTTCACCAACTACACCGCCGCCGACTACACCTGGCTGGCCAACACCCTGCACGGCAACCACCCGGCCAACGAGCCCGCCGACCCCGAGAAGTCCACCGCCGACCCGCTGTTCGCCAACCCCGGCGGCAGCACCCCGGCCGACTACCGGCTCACCGCCGGCTCCCCTGCGCTGAGGACCGGTTCGCCGGTCGCCGGCAACGGCGGCCGGGACTACTTCGGCGCCGCCGTCCCGGCCGTCTGCCGCCCGGACCGGGGCTTCGCCCAGCTCTCCGCCTTCGACGACACCGCCTGCACCCCGCCCGCCGTCAACGCCGTCCGCAACCCCGGCTTCGAGGACGCCACCCTCTCCCCCTGGACCTCCTACGGCGGCGTCACCCTCGACGCCACGGGCGCCCGCAGCGGCGCCCGCGCGGTCAAGGTCGGCCCGGCCCAGGCCGCCGCCGAGCAGGTGATCGCCCTCGCCCCGAACACCACGTACCGACTCTCCGGCTGGGGCCGGGTCTCCGCCACCGGCACCGAACTCTCCCTCGGCGTCAAGCAGTACGACGCCGCCGGCTCCACCACCCGGGCCGCCTTCACCACCACCGCCTACACCCAGGGCAGCACCACCTTCACCACCGGACCGACCGCCACCAGCGCCAAGGTCTACTGCTACGCCCGCAGCGGCACCGGCTACGGCTGGTGCGACGACATCACCGTCCTCCCGCTCTGACCCCGTACCCCGCCGCACCAGGCCCGTCCGCCGCACCCCGGCGGGCGGGCCCGTGGGCTTCCCCGTCAGGGGCGGAGGGTGAGACCAGGTGGTGCTGCGGACCGCCGTCCGCACGACGGTGGATCGGGCCGTCACGGCCCAACTCCCGCTCCCCTGTGGGGCGGCACCGCCGCTGCTCGTGCCCGATGAGCACGCTCGACCGGGGAGGACCGGGGACGACTGCGGACGACCACGGCCGGTCAGATCCGCCAGGACCTGATCCGGTCGGCGGCGGCGAAGATGTCGGCCCGGGATTCGGCCACGTCGCGGGCGAGTTCGACCAGCGCGCCGTAGGGCGGGTCGATGCCCTCCTCGGCGGCGTGCATGTAGGCGGCGGTGGCCATGCAGGCGTAGAGGTTGTTGCGCACCGGCAGCGGGCGCAGCTGGACGATGGTGTGCATCAGCGCGGCCGCCCGCCAGGCCGAGTCGGCGTCGTGGCCGAGCCGGCCGGTGTTCACCCGGTGCCGGGCCACCGCCGCCTGGAGGGCGGAGTAGTCACTCACCGTCAGGTCCTCGGGGTAGGCCTGCTCCTGGACGTCGAGCAGCCACCGGATGTCGACGTGCAGCACGGTCGTCCTCACGCCACCGAACTCCCCGAGGCCGGGGCCGACACCTGGTCCGGTGCCTGGTCCGGAGCCGGGGCGTCATCGGGGAACGCCGCGTCGAACTCCTCCAGGTGCTCGTTCCAGAACGCCACCGCGCGGTTCACGAACACCCGGCGCTGCTGCTCACGGACGCTCAGGTCGTGCACGTACGCCTTCACACTCTTGCCGTCGGCCGCCGCCGCCTCGCGGATGGCGGCGAGTTCGTGCTCCGTGTACTCGATGTTGAGCGCTGGCATGGCCCGATGGTACCGAAGGGGTACCGGAGGCCGACAGACCCCCGGTACCCCTCCGGTACCCGGCTCACCGCCTCATCGGATCGACGTCACACCGGATCGACGTCACACCAGGTCGGCGTCACGCCAGTCGACGTCACGCCGGTCGGCGTCACATCGGATCGACGGTGTGCAGCCCCCGCTCGTCCAGCAACAGCCAGCGGGTGATGCCGAGTCCGCGCAGGAACGGCACGTCGTGGCTGGCCACCACGAGTGCGCCCTGGTACCCCGAGAGCGCCTGGGTGAGCTGCCGCGCGCTCGCCAGGTCGAGGTTGTTGGTCGGCTCGTCGAGCAGCAGCAGCTGCGGCGGCGGGTCGGCCAGCAGCAGCGCGGCCAGGGTGGCCCGGAAGCGTTCGCCGCCGGACAGCGTGCCGGCCGGCTGCTCGGCCCGGGCACCCCGGAACTGGAACCGGGCCAGCCGGGCCCGGACCGCGTTGTCCCCCACCCCCGGGGCGAAGGCCTTCACGTTCTCCGCCACCGAGAGCTTCGGATCCAGCAGGTCGAGCCGCTGCGGCAGGTACCGGGCCGGCACGGGGGTGTCCAACAGGCCCTCCGCGAACGGCAGTTCCCCGGTGATGGTGCGCAGCAGGGTGGACTTCCCCGCCCCGTTGGCCCCGAGCAGCGCGATCCGCTCGGGGCCGCGCAGCTCCAGCGAGACCGGTACGGCCGGCCCGCAGACCATCCGCACCCGCTCCATGCCCAGCACCGTCCGCCCGGCCGGGACGGCGGTGCGGGGCAGGTCGATCCGGATCTCGGCATCGTCCCGGACGGCCTCCTCGGCCTGGGTGAGCCGCTCCTTCGCCTCGGCCAGCTTCTCGGTGTGCAGGCCGGTGACCTTGCCCGCCGTGACCTCGGCCTTGCGCTTGAGCGCCCCTCGGATGATCTTCGGGTCGTTCCGCTCGAAGGTCTTCTTCCGGCCGTAGCTGGCGCCGCGGTCGAGCTTGATCCGGGCCTCGGCCAGGTCCCGCTTCTGCCGCTGGACGTCGGCCTCGGCCACCCGCACCAGCCGCTCGGCGGTCTCCTGCTGGGCGGCCACCGTCCGCTCGTAGTCGGCGAAGTTGCCCCCGTACCAGGTGACCGAGCCGTCCCGCAGGTCGGCGATCTGGTCCACGTACCGGAGCAGCTCGCGGTCGTGGCTGACCACCACCAGCACCCCGTGCCAGCGCTCCACCGCCTGGTAGAGCAGTGAACGGGCGCGCCGGTCCAGGTTGTTGGTGGGCTCGTCGAGCAGCAGCACGTCCGGTCGGCGCAGCAGCAGCGCGGCCAGGTGCAGCAGCACCGCCTCGCCGCCGGAGAGCCCGCCGACGGTGCGGTCCAGGTCGAGCCGGCCGAGGCCGAGCCCGGCGAGGGTCGCGTGGGCGCGCTCCTCGACGTCCCAGTCGTCGCCGACCGCGGTGAAGTGGCGCTCCTCGACGGAGCCCGCCTCGATCGCGTGCAGCGCCTCCCTGGTCTCCCGGATGCCCAGGGCCTGGTCCACCCGCTGGGTGGTTTCCAGGGTCAAGTCCTGGGGCAGGTAGCCGAGTTCGCCGCCGATCCGGACGGATCCGGAGGTCGGGGTGAGCTGCCCGGCGAGCAGCTTCAGCAGGGTGGACTTGCCGGCCCCGTTCAGGCCGATCAGCCCGGTGCGGCCGGGGCCGACCACGAGCTGGAAGTCGTGCAGCACGCTGCGGCCGTCGGGCCACTCGAAGGCGAGGTCGGTGCAGCGGATGGAAACGGTGGTGGGTTGCGCCATGGTTGGCCTCCCGGTTGGTCGCCGTGGTGGATGGGCACACGGAGGACACCGATACGGGCACACGGCGGCAGGAGAGATCAGGGCTCTGCACCGAGGTCGTGCACGCGCACCGCCGGAGTGGTCGTCATCACGGCGGGAACGGTGTCTCAGGACCTCAGTAGAGCAACGGCCTTCTCCAGTCTTGGGATTGCTTGCGAGCCGTGGACCACGGTAGGCGGAGCCCGGCGCGGCCCGCAACGGATTATTCGGAGGCCGCCGCCGGGGCCCGTAAAATCGGCCGCATCATGAGTGCCACTCTCGTAGTCAAGGACCTGAGCGCCGGCCACGGCGACCGCATCCTCTTCTCCGGCCTGGACCTGGTCGTCGCCCCCGGCGACGTGGTCGGGCTGGTCGGGGTCAACGGTGCGGGCAAGTCGACCCTGCTCAAGCTGCTGGCCGGGCTGACCACCCCGGAGGGCGGCTCGCTGAAGCTCAGCCCGCCGACCGCCAACGTCGGCCACCTCCCGCAGGAGCCGGAGCGCCGCGAGGGCGAGTCGGTCCGCGACTTCCTGGCCCGCCGCACCGGTGTGGCCGCCGCCCAGACCGCGCTGGACGAGGCCACCGAGGGCCTGGTCGAGGGCCGCCCCGGCGCCGACGACGCCTACTCCGTCAGCCTGGACCGCTGGCTCGACCTGGGCGGCGCGGACCTGGAGGAGCGGGCCGAGGAGGTCGCCGCCTCGCTCGGCCTGGCGGTCAGCCTGGACCTGCCGATGACGGCGCTCTCCGGCGGCCAGGCCGCCCGGGCCGGGCTGGCCTCGCTGCTGCTCTCCCGCTACGACGTCTTCCTGCTCGACGAGCCCACCAACGACCTGGACCTGGACGGCCTGGAGCGGCTGGAGTCCTTCGTCAAGGGCCTGCGCGCGGGCACCGTGCTGATCAGCCACGACCGCGAGTTCCTCACCCGGACGGTGACCAGGGTGCTGGAGCTGGACCTGGCCCAGCAGCAGGTGAACCACTTCGGCGGCGGCTACGACGCCTACCTGGAGGAGCGGGCGGTGGCCCGCCGGCACGCCCGCGAGGACTACGAGGAGTACGCCGACACCAAGGCCGGGCTGGAGGCCCGGGCCCGGATGCAGCGCGGCTGGATGGAGAACGGCGTCCGCAACGCCCGCCGCAAGTCCAGCGACAACGACAAGATCGGGCGCGCGATGCGCACCGAGTCCACCGAGAAGCAGGCCGCCAAGGCCCGGCAGACCCAGCGGATGATCGAGCGGCTGGAGGTGGTCGAGGAGCCGCGCAAGGAGTGGGAGCTGCGGATGGAGATCGCCGCCGCCCCGCGCTCCGGCTCGGTGGTGGCCACCCTGCGCGGGGCCGAGGTGACCCGGGGGGACTTCTCCTTCGGCCCGGTCGACCTGCAGATCGACTGGGCGGACCGGGTGGCCATCACCGGCGCCAACGGCGCGGGCAAGTCCACCCTGCTGGCCGCCCTGCTCGGGCGGCTCGAACTCACCGGGGGCAGCGCGGTGTTGGGCTCCGGCGTGCTGGTCGGCGAGGTGGACCAGGCGCGCGGCCTGTTCCTCGGTGACGAGCCGCTGCTGGACGCCTTCCAGGCCGCCGCCCCGGACGCCAACCCGGAGGACGTCCGCACCCTGCTGGCCAAGTTCGGCCTGAAGGCGGCCCACGTGCTGCGCCCGGCCGACACCCTCTCCCCCGGCGAGCGTACCCGGGCCGCCCTCGCCCTGCTCCAGGGCCGGGGCGTCAACCTGCTGGTCCTGGACGAGCCGACCAACCACCTCGACCTGCCCGCCATCGAGCAGTTGGAGTCGGCCCTGGAGTCCTACACCGGCACCCTGCTGCTGGTCACCCACGACCGCCGGATGCTCGACGCGGTCTCGGTCAACCGCCGCCTCCAGGTCGCCGACGGCAGGGTCACCGAGCTCTGACGACCCGCCGCCTGCGGGATCCCGCCCGACGAACTCCCCTCGGGAGCAACGGGTTTGGGATCCCGCAGGCGGGCCAGACGCGGTCCATGAGACATCCGACCTCGATCATCTCGCTGGTGGCCCACGTCCTGGCCGCCATCCTCGTCCTCTGGATCCTGCTGGACCTCTTCGGCGCCAACACCGGCAATCCGGTGGTCAACTGGTTCCACCACGCCGCCGACTGGCTGTCCGCCTGGTCCCGCGGACTCTTCACGGTGAACAACCACACCGGCCAGACCCTGCTCGACTACGGCATCCCGGCCGTGGTCTACGTGGTCATCGGCAATCTGGTCACCCGCCGCCGGTCGGTGGCCTGACCCGGGTGCGATCCGCCGTGCGCCGTCCGCGGTCAGCGGTCCCGGCGCAGGCGGAGCAGGTTGTCGGTCCGGGTGCCCGGCGTGCCGTCCGGCGCCGGGAAGTCCCGGGGCTCCAGCTGGCTGCGCTCCACCGTCCAGGCGCCCTCCGGGAGCCGGAGCGCGGCGAGCACGTCGTCGGTGCTCGGGAAGACCATCCCGGGGTGCATGTCCGGGGCCCAGGACGGGTGGCCGAAGTGACCGACGACCAGCAGCGTGCCGCCGACCGCCACGGCGGACGCCGCCGCGCGCAGGATCACGTTCCGGTCCAGCTCCACCTCCGGCGGCGAGTGCAGGAAGTGCGCCGAGACCAGCTCGTACTCGCCCGCCGGGAAGGAGACGCCGAAGTCGTGCCGCTGCCAGTCGATCCGGGCCGCCACCTCGGGGCCGGCCTGGGCCGCATGGGCCACCGCGCGCTCCAGGGCCACCTTGGAGACGTCGACCCCGGTCACCGTCCAGCCCCGCTCGGCCAGCCAGATGGCGTCCGCGCCCTCGCCGCAGCCGAGGTCCAGCGCCCGGCCGGGGGCCAGCTCAGCCACCTCCCGGACCAGCGTCGGGTTCGGGTTCCCGCTCCAGATCCGCTCGCTCTCGCTGTACCGGCCGTCCCAGAACTCCTCGACCGCCGCCGCGCCGCCACCCCCGTGGCCGTGCTGGTGACCGTGGCCGTGCTGGTGACCGTGCTCGTGCTCGCCCATGCCCTGCTTCTCCTCTGAGTGAATGATCGTGGGATCCCGCCTGCTCCGGTGCGATCCCGTGGGAATCCGAAGGTCCGTCAGGCCGCCGGGGCCCGGTACGCCTCGACCGCCCGGCGGGTGTCCTCGGCGGTCAGGTCGGCGTTGACCGCCGCACCGGCCCGGACCCCGGCCGCCGCTGCCGCGACCACCTGGTCCATCAGGCCGGTCACGTTCCCCGCCAGCCAGACCCCGGGCACCGCGCTCGCGCCGAACGGGTCGGCCGGGTAGTGGACGCCGAAGACGTGCCCGTCCCGCTCCTGCTCGGCCGGCACCAGGCCGAGCGAGTCCAGCAGCGCCGAGCCCCGGGCGGTCAGCCCGGTGGTGACGGCCAGCGCCCGGCACGGGACGAGCCGGCCGTCCGCCAGCCGCAGTCCGTCGAGCCGGCCGTCCGGGCCGGCCGCCACCTCGGCCACCGCGCCCTCCACCAGCGTCACGCCCCGGGCCGCCAGCTGCTCCCGCTGCTCCGCACCGGGCTCGGGCCCGGTGTGCAGGAAGAGCGTGATCCGCTCGCTCCACTGACGCCACATCAGCGCCTGGTGCACCGCGAACGGCCCGGTGGAGAGCACGCCGATCTCCTGGTCACGGACCTCCCAGCCGTGGCAGTACGGGCAGTGCAGCACGCCCCGCCCCCACTGCGCGGCCAGCCCGGGCAGCTCCGGCAGCCCGTCGGCCAGGCCGGTGGTCACCAGCAGCCGGGCCGCCGCCACCTCCCCGCCGTCGGCCAACCGGACGGTGAAGCCGTCGGCCCCGCGCTCCGCCGCCACCGCCGTGCCCTGCCGCAGCAGGCCGCCGTAGCCGCGCAGCTCCTCCCGCCCGGCCGCCAGCAGCTCGCCGGGCTGGGTGCCCTCCCGGCCGAGGTAGCCGTGCACCCCGTCCGCCGGGGCGTTCCTCGGCCGCCCCTCGTCCACCACCAGCACCGAGCGCCGGGCCCGGGCCAGCGTCACCGCACCGCTCAGGCCGGCCGCTCCGCCACCGACCACCACCACGTCGTACCGTTCCACCACGGCCTCCCTTCCACGTCCCCGAGCCTGCACCCGGCCCCCCGCGATTGACAAAGAACCTTGCCGAAGCAGCAAATGGACGGATGGACTTCGAACCCGTACTGACCGCCGTCGGCCCCCGCCTGCGGACCCTGCGGCAGTCCCGCGACCTCACCCTCAGCCGGCTCGCCGAGACCACCGGCATCTCGGTGAGCACCCTCTCCCGGCTGGAGTCCGGCCAGCGCAAGCCCACCCTGGAGCTGCTGCTGCCGCTGGCCCGGGCCTACGGGGTGCCGCTGGACGAGCTGGTCGGCGCCCCGCCCACCGGCGACCCGCGGATCCACGCCCGCCCGTTCACCCGGCACGGGCGCACCTTCATCCCGCTGACCAGGAACCTCGGCGGGATGCACGCCTACAAGATGGTCATCCCGCCCGGCCGGGTGCCCGACGGGGTGCCGGTCGAGCAGGGCACCCACGAAGGCCACGAGTGGCTGTACGTGCTGTCCGGCCAGCTGCGGCTGCACCTCGGCGAGCACGACCTGGAGCTCAAGGCCGGCGAGGCCGCCGAGTTCGACACCCGCACCCCGCACGCCTTCGGCAACGCGGGGGACCAGCCGGTGGAGTTCCTCAGCCTGTTCGGCGCCCAGGGCGAGCGGATGCACGTCCGGGCCCGCCCCGCCGAGGGCGGTGGCCGCACCGGCTGAACCGGGCCGGACCGGGCGTGGTCCAGACCTTCCCCCGACGGGCCGTCATGTGCTGTGCTGTGCGCCATGGTTGACACCACCGCACCGGCGGCCACCCACCCCACCGTGCCGCTCCGTCCGATGACCGTCCCCGCCCACGAGGCGGCGGCCCGCACCCAGGCCTTCCACCAGGTGATGGACCAGCGCCGGACCGTCCGCGACTACTCGACCCGGCCGATCCCCGAGGAGGTGATCGACTGGGCCATCCGCACCGCCTCCACCGCGCCCAGCGGCGCACACGTCCAGCCCTGGCGCTTCGTGGTGATCACCGACCCGGAGCGCAAGCGCCGCCTGCGCGAGGCCGCCGAGGCCGAGGAGCGCGAGTTCTACGACCACCGGGCCTCCGAGGAGTGGCTGGCCGCCCTGGCCCCGATCGGCACCGACTGGCGGAAGCCGTTCCTGGAGGACGCCCCGGCCGTGATCGTGGTCTTCGAGGTCCACAAGGGCCCGGACTCGCCCCGGCCCTACTACACCAAGGAGTCGGTGGGCATCGCCGTCGGCTTCCTGCTCGCCTCGCTCCACCAGGCCGGCCTGGCCACCCTGACCCACACCCCGAGCCCGATGAAGTTCCTCAACGAGGTCTGCGACCGCCCGCAGGAGGAGCGCGCCGCGTACGTCATCCCGGTCGGCTACCCGGCCGAGGGCGCCAGGGTGCCGGACCTCGAGCGCAAGCCGTTGGACGAGGTCCTGGTCCGGCTCTGACGGACCGTCCGCACGCCGGAGCCCGAGCTCCCGGAGCCGGACTCCGCTCGGCGGGAAACCCGTGGTGGGAGCGGTAAAGGGAAGGCATAATCCGCGCATGAGCGAGACCAACCCAGAAGCCGCCCCCACCCACCCTCCGATCAGCACCGGCCGCCCGCCGGAGCTGATCGCCCTCCCGAACGGCGTGCACCTGCGCCGCCGCAGCCTGGCGGACTCGGAGAGACTGAACGCGGCCACCGTGGGCAACCTCGACCACCTGCGCCCCTGGATGGAGTGGGCGGCCACCGCCCCCACCCTGGCCCAGACCCGGGAGCTCGCGGTGGCCGGCGTCACCGCCTGGGAGGACGGCACCGACTTCATGTACCTGGCCGGCCTCGACGAGGACCCGGGCAGCGTGGTCGGCGCCTTCGGCCTGCACGGCCGGATCGGCCCCGGCGCCCTGGAGATCGGCTACTGGGTCTCCGCCTCCCACACCGGCCGCCGGATCGCCACCGAATCCGCCGCCGCCCTCACCGAGGCCGCCCTCGCCCTCCCCGGCATCACCCGGGTCGAGATCCGCTGCGACGAGGCCAACCACCTCAGCGCGGCCATCCCCCGCCGCCTCGGCTACCGCCTCGACCGCACCGACGACTTCACCCCCACCGCCCCGGCCGAGACCGGCCGCAAGCTCATCTGGGTCAAGGAGTCCTGAGCTCACGTCAGGCGGAGCGGCCCGCCGTCCGCCGGGCGGGGCCGCTCCCACCTGCGACGGATGGCCCACGCACCGATCCCGTCGTTCCGCTCTTCACCGAAGCCGCACAAGAGTAGGCTCCAGCTGCCGATCCGTCACATGCCATCGGCACACCCACTCTTCACAGGCCACCCCCGTGCCCCGAGGTGGCCCGGCTCCCCGGGGGGACCCAGCGTGCACGACATGCTCAAAGGCGCCAACGTCGGTCTGAGCGCCCTCACGACCGAGCCCGATTCGCTCATCGTGAGTCTCGGGTGGAGCAGCCCCACCGGTGAGGGCGACGCCGACGTCTCCGTGCTGCTCCTCACCCCGGAGGGCAAGGTCCGGAGCAACGCCGACTTCTTCTTCTACAACAACCCGGCCGCCGCCGACGGCAGCGTCCAGCTCCTCGGCCAGCACCTGGCCGAGGGCGGCACCGAGGACCGCATCCAGCTCGACCTCTCGGTGGTACCGGCCGAGGTCGAGCGGATCGTGATCGCGGCGAGCCGTCACCAGCGGGCCGCCTTCGGTCAGCTGGAGGATCTCCGGCTGGGCCTGGCCGACGCCTCCGGGGAGCAGCTGCTCACCTTCGCGATCGAGGACGCCGACACCGAGAGCGCCTTCGTCTTCGGCGAGGTCTACCGGCGGGCCGGGGAGTGGAAGTTCCGTGCGGTGGGGCAGGGTTACGACACCGGTCTGGCCGGGCTGGCCACCGACTTCGGCATCGACATCGAGGAGGACGACGGCGCCGGGGAGCTGCCCGCGACCCCGCTCGCCGAGGAGACGGCCGCGACCATCCCGGCGCCGGCCACCGAGGAGCCGGCTGCCGTGGAGCCGGCCGCCGCAGAGCCGGTGCCCGCGCCCGTGACCACCGCCGTGGCCGTGCCGCCGCCGGCCGCCAAGCGGCTGCGCACCGCCCGCAAGAAGGTGGTCCTGCCCAGGGAGGCCAAGAAGTCGCTGGCCGAGAACGACTCCTGGCACACCGCCCGGCTGTTCCCCGCCACCTCGCTCAAGAACGACCACGAGCGCGAGACCCGGGCCACCTCGGTGCTGCTCTCGGTGATGGCCCAGGTGCCGGAGTTCGGCCGCCGGCTGACGGCCGCCTTCGGTGCCCCGGCCGGGCGGATGGAGACCTTCACCGAGGTCCGACTCCCGCACGGCGAGACCCCGAAGCGCCCGGACGGGGTGATCCGGGTCGAGCGGGCCGGGCGGCTGTGGACGGCCCTGGTCGAGTGCAAGACCAACGGCAATCCGCTGAAGACCGATCAGGTCCAGGACTACATGGACATCGCGGCCCGCCGCGCCTACGAGGCCGTCATCACCGTCTCCAACGACGTGGCCCTGGAGGGCCGGCCGCTGGTCGACGTCAAGATAGACCGCCGCCGCAAGCACAAGGTCGGGCTCTGGCACCTCTCCTGGGCCGAGGTCACCCACCAGGCGAAGATGCTGATCCGGCACGAGGGCGTCAAGGACCAGGCGCACGCCTGGCTGCTCCAGGAGTTGCTGCACTACCTCCAGCACGAGAACTCGGGCTGCCACGGCTTCCAGAACATGGGCCCGGCCTGGGTACCGGTGCGCAAGGAGATCGAGGCCGACCTGCTCGCCCCCGGCGACCCGCGCGCCGTCCAGGTGGCCGAGAGCTGGGAACGCCTCACCCGCCGGGTCTGCCTGGAACTCGGCGGCGAACTCGGCGTCCGGGTCCTGCCCGTGGTGAAGCGGGCCCGCCGCGACGAGGACGCGCTCAGCCGTCTCACCGCCTCCGCCGACCGCCTCGCCGCGGAGGGCCGGCTGGTCGCCGAGCTCCGGATCGACGGTGCCCCCAGCACCCTCGCCCTCACCGCCGACCTGCGGGCCGGCAAGCTCCGCACCTCGATCGAGATCCCCGCCCCCGAGCAGGGCTACCCGCTGAGCTGGGCCAAGCGCCTGATGAAGCAACTCGCCGACGCCCCGGCCGACCTGCACGTCGAGACCCTCACCGACGGCACCGCCCAGGGCCCGCGCGGCACCCTGGAGCGCCTGCGCCCGGAGCCCGGCGGCCTGCTCCCCAAGGACGGCTCCCGCCCGACCGCCTTCCGGCTCTCCCTGCTGAAGACCGTCGGCAACACCCGGGGCAACGCCGAGACCGGCTTCATCCGCAGCGTCGACACGGCGGTGGAGCGCTTCCACTCCACCGTGGTGGCCGCCCTCACCTGACGGCCGGTCAGGACAGCTGCCAGCGGGGCGGGTGTGCCGGGTCGGCCGGGCAGGTGAAGACGTGCAGGTCGCGGTCCCGGCCGAAGCGCAGGCGGGTGGGCTGGGCGAGGAAGGTCCCGTGCCGGACCGACTCCTTGCCGCTGAACGCCGGGTCGCGGTCCTCCAGCGGCACCCAGCTGTGCGAGCCGCCGTCCGCCTCGGAGCCCTCGGCCGTCAGCAGCAGCCGCATCGGGGCCGCGCAGCGCTCGCAGTCGACGGTCAGCGGGCCGGTCGAGGCCCAGCTGGGGTACCCGCCGACCCGCCAGCCGGGCGGGATCGAGAGGTCGTACTGGTAGCAGGGGGCGTCGGGACCGTGCTCGGCGAGCCGGGCGTCGTCCCAGGCGTCGATGTCCGCGATCAGCGCGGCCGGCAGCGTGTCGTCCTCCGCCCACGGGTAGGTGTCCACCTCCTCCGGGTGCAGCACGCAGGGCTCGGGCAGTTCGTGCTCCCAGGGGAGCACCGGCACCTGGGGCGGGTCGGTGAGGAGGCTCCCGGCCCGCTCCGTGCGGTCGGCCCGTCGCCACCGCAGGTGGTAGCGGCGCTCCAGGTGCGGGCCGTGGGTGAGGGGACAGCGGAAGAGCTGCACCAGGTCGGCGTCCCCCGGTCCGGCGGCCAGGCCCGGGACGTCACGGCGGAAGAGCTGGGCCAGTGCGGTGAAGGGCACCGGGCCGTCCAACCCCGGGGTGCCCGGTGGGGGCCAGGGACCGCTCGACGGCCAGGCCCCGGACGCCCGGGCGGCGCGGATCGCCTCGGGGGTGTAGCCCTCGGTCTCGCGCTGGTGCGGCTCGTGGCAGCGCGGCCACGGCTCGTCGGCCGGCCAGAGCAGCGGCCCGCCGACATGGCTGTCGTGCGCGCCGGGCTCCCCTGGACGCGGGTGCAGCCGGGTGCTCCGGGCCCGGTACGGCGCGAGCCCCGGGAGCACGGTCTCCACGGAGACCGGTCGGGGCGGCGTGGTCCTGGTCATGCCCGGGACCGTACGGGGACGGGCCGCTGACGCGCCATCGGTTTGCAGGCGGGCAGTGAGCCGCCAAGCGGTGAATCCCGTCCCGGGGCCGGACGTCGGTGCGGCCCCGGGACGTGGGTGTCATCGGGCTCAGACGGTGCCGGAGTCCTTGATGACGATCTTCTTCGAGGTGCGGCCGGACTGGCTGCCGAAGCCCTCGATCGCCTTGACGACGTCCATGCCCTCGACGACCTCACCGAAGACGACGTGCTTGCCGTCGAGCCAGTCGGTCACGATGGTGGTGACGAAGAACTGCGAGCCGTTGGTGTTGCGGCCGGCGTTGGCCATCGACAGCAGGCCCGGGCGGTCGTGCTTCGCGGTGAAGTTCTCGTCCGCGAACTTCTCGCCGTAGATGCTCTTGCCGCCGGTGCCGTCGCCACGGGTGAAGTCGCCACCCTGCAGCATGAAGGCCGGGATGACCCGGTGGAAGGTGGACTCCTTGTAGCCGAAACCGTGCTGACCGGTCGCCAGCTCGCGGAAGTTCTGGGCGGTCTTCGGGACCACGTCGTCGTACAGCTTGAAGACGATGCGGCCCAGGTCCTCGCCGTCGGCGGTGACGTCGAAGTAGACGTTCTCGCTCATTGCTCTGCTCCTCGTGATGGGGATGTCGTACCCCCGAGAGCATATGAGAGAACCGGCCCGCTACGGGCCACCGACCTCCACAAGGGCCTGTGACCATGGCAGGTCCGGGGTGGGGAGCAGCACCCGGGCGCCCGCCTCGCGGAGGGTGGCGAGGCTGCGCGGGTACTGCGGGTGGGCGGCCAGCGCGTCGTTCACGCACGGCAGCACGGCGACCGGGACGCCCTTGCCCAGGGCCTCGGCGGTGTAGCCGACCACCCAGGAGGAAGTCAGGCCCTGGGCGAGGGAGTTGATCGAGTTGAAGGTGGCCGGGCCGAACAGGATCGCGTCCGGTGCGGGGAGCAGGTCGGGCTCGCCGGGGCGGCGGTAGCGGGCCTTCACCAGGTGGCCGGTGAGCTCGGTGAGGGCCGGGATGTCCGGGGCCAGCCAGTCGGCGGCGGTGGAGGTGAGGCCGAGGCAGACGTCCCAGCCGGCTGCCTGGGCCTGCTCGATGACGGTGCGGATGCCGAGCACCGGGAAGGCGGCGGTGCCGAAGAGGTACAGGACGCGGGGGGCGGGCGGCGGCGGGGGCATCGGGCCATGCAAGCGCGCGGAGGGCGGCATGGGCAAGCCCGGCCCCGCGTGTCAGCGGGGCCGGGCCGGTGGGGCGGCGGGACCGGGCCGTTCAGGGGGTGCGGCCGGGCCGGTGAGGGGGTGTCAGTAGCGGTCGCCGACCGGGGCCGGGAGGGCGTCCAGCTCGGCCAGGTCCTCGGGGGTGAGGGCCAGCGAGGCGGCTCCGGCGTTGTCGGCCAGGTACTTGGGGGTCTTGGTGCCGGGGATCGGGATCACCAGGCTGCCCTGGGCGACCACCCAGGCCAGCGCCACCTGGGCGGGGGTCGCGCCGTGCCGCTCGGCGATCCGGCGGACGGTGTCGACCAAGGCCTGGTTGGCGGCCAGCGCGTCGGCCTGGAAGCGCGGCAGGGTGGCGCGCCAATCGTCGGCCGGCAGGTCGGCGGTGGAGCCGAAGCGGCCGGCCAGGAAGCCCCGGCCGAGCGGGGAGAACGGCAGGAAGGCGATGCCGTTGGCCTCGGTGTACGGGAGCACCTCGGCCAGCGCGTCCCGGGTCCAGAGCGAGAGCTCGGACTGCACGGAGGCCACCGGGTGGACGGCCTGCGCCCGCCGGATCTGGTCCACCGTCACCTCGGAGAGCCCGAGCCGGCGGACCTTGCCCGCCGCGACCAGCTCGGCCATCGCGCCCCAGGTCTCCTCGACCGGCACCGCCGGGTCGATCCGGTGCAGCTGGTAGAGGTCGACGTACTCGGTGCCCAGTCGGCGCAGGCTGTCGTCGATCGAGGCCCGGACGTGCTCGGGCCGCCCGTCGTTGCCGACCCGGGCCCCGCCGAGGCCGGCCACCAGGCCGACCTTGGTGGCCAGCACCGCCCGCTCGCGGTACTCGCCGGCGAGACCCTGCCCGACCAACTCCTCGTTGTCGAACGGCCCGTAGACGTCCGCCGTGTCGATCAGGGTGACCCCGAGGTCCAGCGCCTCGCGCAGCACCCGCACCGAGGCCGCGTCGTCCCGCCCCTTGGGGTCGTAGGCCCAGGTCATGCCCATGCAGCCGAGCCCGATCACGCCGACCTCGGGGCCGCCGGTGCCCAGGGTGGTGTTGCGCATGCTTGTCTCTCCTCCGGTCCGACCGATCGTGCGTCGGCCCACCCTGCCCCCTGGGGTCCACCCCAGGTCAAGAGCGCCGCGCGGGTTCTGTCAGTACGCACACCCACCCCGCATATTCGGATGATCCCGCGCACCCCCGCCCGCTAGCATGTGCGGACGTCCGGGCGTAGCGCAGAGGCAGGCGCATGCCTTGCTCAGGCAGACACGCCGGTTCGAATCCGGCCACCGGACGGCCCGGACGGTCCCGTAGCGCAGAGGCAGACGCACCTCCTTCGCAGGGAGGGTCACGTCGGTTCGAATCCGACCGGGGCCGGACGGTGCGAAAAGAGGTGGGGGGACCGTGCAGCAGGACGAGTTGACGGAGCAGGAGCTGGCCGCCTTCGAGCGGACCATGGGCCGCCTGCGCAAGCTGCCGGTGAACCACCCGGTGCGGCTGCGGGCCGAGCGCAACAGCGACTCCTTCCTCCGGGAGAGCCGCAAGCTCCGCCACCGCGACCGGATCGCGGCCGACGCCGCACTGATCGCCTCCACCGCCACCGGCGGGCTGACCCGGCGTGAGGACGCCCCGCTGCCGGAGCGCGACGGCACGCCCGCCGGGCAGTTGTTCCGAGCCCGGCACTGCTACGTCTGCAAGGCCGCCTACCGGCAGTTGGACGGCTTCTACCACCTGCTCTGCCCGGCCTGCGCCGCCGACAACACGGCCTACCGCAGCCTCTCCACCGATCTGCGGGGCCGCCGCGCGCTGCTCACCGGCGGCCGGGTGAAGATCGGCTTCCAGCTCGCCCTGATGCTGCTGCGGGACGGCGCCGAACTGATCGTCACCAGCCGCTTCCCGCACGACACCCTGCGCCGCTTCCGGGCCGCCGAGGGCAGCGCGGCCTGGCTCGACCGGCTCTCGGTGGTCGGCATCGACCTGCGCGACCCGCGCCAGGTGCTGGGCCTGTGCGAGGAGCTGCGCCAGGACGGGCGCCCGCTGGACATCCTGGTGAACAACGCGGCGCAGACCCTGCGCCGCCCGCCCGAGGCGTACGCGCTGCTGGCCGCCGGGGAGGCCGAGGCCCTGCCGCCCGGCGCACCGGTGCGGAGCGCGCCCGGCTTCCTGCCGATGCCGGCGCTGACCGCCGCCTGGCCGGCCGCCGAGCTGACCGCGCGCCCGCGGACGGGCGAGGTGCTCCCCGAGGCGGACGAGGCCGGGCTGCTCCCGGACACCGCCCCCGCCAACTCCTGGTCGGCCCGGCTCGGTGAGCTGGACCCGGCCGAGGTGCTGGAGACCCAGCTGGTCAACTCGCTGGCCCCCGCGCTGCTCTGTGACCGTCTGCTGCCCCTGCTGCTGGCCTCGCCGCACCCGCACCGGTACGTGGTCAACGTCACCGCCGTGGAAGGCCGCTTCGAGGTCCGCAACAAGACCGGCGGCCACCCGCACACCAACATGGCCAAGGCCGCGCTCAACATGCTCACCCGCACCAGCGCGGCCGAACTCGCCGACCAGGGCGTGCACATGTGCGCGGTGGACACCGGCTGGATCACCGACGAGAACCCGGCCCCGAAGAAGTCCCGGATCGCCGGTCACGGCTTCCGGACCCCGCTGGACGTGGTCGACGGCGCGGCCCGGGTCTACCACCCGATCGTCCGCGGCGAGGCCGGGGAGCCGTACTCGGGCGTCTTCCTGAAGGACTACCGGGAAGCCGCCTGGTGACCGGCGCGGCCTCCGAGTCGACCGGTACGGCGGCGCACCCTCAAGGGCCGGGACCGCTGGCGGACTGACCGCGCACCGGGCGGACCGCGCACCGGGCCGGCCACCGCCGAGCGGATCGACGTCCCGGTCGGGAGCGCGCTGCCGGACGGCCGGCTCGGCCTGCGCGAGCGGCAACTCGGCCCGGACGGTGCCGAGTCGGTGGCCGAGGCACTGCGGGAGCGATCGGTGCGCCGGAGCGGCCCCGGGCCGGTGCGGCACCTGTTGCCGGGCACCGACGGCCTGCTGACCGGCCCGGTCTCGAAGGTTCCGAAGAACCGTCAGGTCGTGGGCGCCGCGCGCCCCCGAAGCGGACCGTCGGGTACGGGGGAGCAGGCTGCACCGGCTCCCCCGTACCCGACCCTCCTACCGCCCGGTCGGCCGTCAGCCCAGGCGACGGCGGAGCCAGCCCAGCAGTCCGCCGCCGCGCTCCGGCTGCTCGGGACGGCCGCCAGGGAGTTCACCCCGGGCGCGGAGTTCGGCCATCCGCCGGCGGTGCTCCGTCAGCGGGCCGTCCACCGGCTCCGAGTGCAGCGGCGAGGCCAGGACGGTGAGGACGTGATCAGCCGTCGGCTGACCGGTGGCCTCGGGCTGTACCGGGGGCTCCGGCAGCTCCGCCTCGTCGCCCGGTCCGGCCCGACCGGCCCTGGTCAGCAGCGCCCGCACCGTCCCCCCGTGGGTCGGGAGCAGCCGGGCCAGCGCCACCCAGGCTTCCGGCCGACCGCCCAGGTGCTCCGCCACCAGGGGCCGCAGGGCGTCCTCCACCGGGGCCAGCGCGGTCGGGAAGGCCCACCGGCCGACGTCGAACATCCGCAGGGTGACACGTGTGGCCCCGGCGCGGTCCAGCAGCTCCCGGCACTCCACCGTCACGGTCGCCTGCCGGAGCCGGTGCTCGAACTTGGGGTGGCTGCCGAACGCGGCCCGCAGCTCGGCCGGGCAGTCGATCCGCTCGGCCAGTGCCCACCGGGCCAGGCCGGGCAGCGGAGCGGCGGCGTGCGCCTCGGACACCAACTGCCAGTCTGCATGACGGACTTGCCCCGCCATGACACGGGCCGAGCGCAGCTTCCGGGGCCCGACGGCCGCACGTAGCCGCGCGAGCAGTTCCTCGACGGGATCCGGTGCGACCGGGGCCGGGACCCACACGCCGTACCGGGCCGGGAGCACCGGCACCGGTTCGGTGCGGCCCGGACCGAACGGCACCCCGGCCAGGACGTCGGTGGCCAGGCCGGGCGGCAGCCAACCGCGTTCCAGCAGGAACCGGTTGACCTCCGGCTGGTCCTCCCGCAGCATCCACCAGCCGGCGGACCTCGGGAGCAGCGGAGTGAGCCCGGCGAGGACCGGCAGCCGGTATCCGCCGTCACCGTGCGGCGGCACCGGCTCGGACGCCCCGTCATCCGGGTCGAGCCGCAGCAGGGCGGACACCTCCGGGCGGATCTCGGCGGGCGCCAGGGTCAGCAGGTACCGAAGGGTCTCGGCGGTGACCGCGTCGATCCCCGGGCGGCCCGCAGGACGCCCCGTCACGGCGTCGCCACCACGGCGCGCGAGCGGTCGGCGGCCAGCCGGAGGGCGAAGGCGGCGAGGGCGGTGCCCATCAGGTAGCGGTGTGCGCGCTGCCAGCCCGGACGGCGGGTCAGGAAGGCGGCGACCGAGCCGGCGGTGACCACGAAGGCGGCGTCGCTGGCCAGGCAGACCAGGATCTGGGTCAGGCCGAGGGCGAAGCTCTGCGCGGCCACCCCGCCGCGGGACGGGTCGACGAACTGCGGGAGCAGCGAGACGTAGAGGATGGCGATCTTGGGGTTGAGCAGGCAGGTGACGAAGCCCATCAGGAACAGCCTGCGCGGCCGGTCCGGCGTCAACTCCCGGGTGGCGAACGGGGAGTGGCCACCGGGCCGGAGCATCTGCCAGGCCAGCCAGGCCAGGTAGCCGGCGCCGAGCAGCTTCAGCGTCAGGTAGATGCCGGGCACCAGGGCGAAGACGGTGGCGATCCCGGCCACCGCCGCCGCCAGGTAGACCAGGAAGCCGAGGCCGACCCCGGCCAGTGAGACCAGCCCGGCCCGGCGGCCCTGGAGCACCGAACGGGACACCAGGTAGACCAGATTGGGGCCGGGCGTCAGAGCCATCCCCAGTGCCACCAGGGCAATGCCCGCCAGTGCCGTGCCGCTCACCATCTCGTCTCCCGCTGTCGGCCGGACCGGCCGGGGCCGGCGTCCGGAGTTGCTGTGCAGACCGGCGCTCCGGCCGGATGACCGGTCATGATGGCACCGGCAGGGCCCGGGAGGCGCCTGGTTTTTCCGTTGGCCCGGCCGGGGCCGGCCGGGGCAGAATCGGCCGCATGCCGCACCTCGCCCAGCACCTGCTCCGCACCGTCGATCCGCTGCCCGCACCCCGGGTGGACCCGTACGTGGCCCGCTTCGCCCGCGCCCTGACCGAGCGTGAACTCACCGGGCTGCTGGACGACTTGGACGCCGGTTCGCCCTACGAGCGGCGGCTCGGCGCCTTGGCCGCCCTGGCCACCCGGCGGGGCGACCGGCTGGCCGGACGGCTGGCCGACCCGGACGCGGCGGTGCGCGGGTACGCCTTCCGCGCGGTCCGCCAGGGGCTGGTGCCGGACGCGGTGGTGGAGGCCGCCTACCCGGACGGCTCGGACGCCGAGCGACGGCAGTTGGCCCTGGCAGTGACGGCCGGGCGGCGCACGGCGGCGGCCGACCGGATGGTGGAACGGGTCCGCGAGCGGTGGGGCGACCACGAGGCGGCCCGGCTGCTCACCGCCTGCTCGCCCGAGGTCGTCGCCCGGCTGCTGCCCGAGCTGGCCCACACCGGCCGGCTGGCTCCGGTCGGCCGCCGCCACCCGGCCCTGCTGATGGACTACGCAGAAGCCGAACTGCCGCTCCTCACCCAGGACTTGCGTGACGGCTGGTGGTACCGGGAGTCGGACTCGATGGCCGCCGCACTGTCGGCCGATCCGGCCCGGGTACTCGGCCTGCTGGAGCGCCACGGACCGCGCGCGCTGCCCTCCCCGCTGATCCGGCGGCTGGGCCGGCTGGTCGCGGTGGACCCCGAGCGGGTGACCCGCTGGCTGCTCGATCCGGCCCGGGCCGACCGGCCGCTCGGCCACCGGGTGCCGCACGCCCCGGTGCGTCGGCTGGCCAGGGCCGAGCCGCCCTCGCTGACCGAGCTCGGCCGCCGCTGGTACGGGCAGCCGCAGCTGTTCGGCGCCCTGCTGCGCGGGCTGCCGCCCGGCCGGCGCGGCGCGTTCTTCGACGCCGCCACCAAGGGCCTGGACACCAGCCGCTTCCACGCCCCGGACCTGCTGCCGCACGGCCACCGCCGGGACCTCGCCCGGGCCGAGTCGGCCCGGCGGGAGGCTGCCGGGGAGCCCTGGCACCAGGTGCTGGAGCTGCGCGCCCACCTGCCGGCTGCCGAGGTCGCCGAGGAACTGCTGGCCGCCACCCGTCGCCCGGACGCGGCGGACCGGGCCCGGGCCTGGCCGCTGCTGGTGGCCAACGCGGGGCGCGACGCCGATCCGGCGGTGCTGACCCGGCTGCTGACCCTGCTGGAGCGGCTGCGCAACGAGCAGGACCCGGTGCGCTCCGCCGCACTCACGGCGCTGGCCGCGCTGCACCCCCGGCACTTCGCCCCGGAGCACGCGGCGGTGCTGGGCCGGCTGGTCATCGACGCGCTCACCGCCCGGGACTGCTCCTACTCGACCAGGACCGCGCTGCGCCGGCTGGCCGTCGGCGTCCTCGGGGAGCACGCCACCGAGGCCGGCTCACCGCTGCTGGAGTGGTCGCTGACCACCCTTCAGGAGCTGGCCGGGACCTTCGGCAGCGCCGACCTCGGCCCGTTGGAGCGCACCCTGCGCCGGGGCCAGGAGCACCAGGTGTTCGCGGCGCTCCGCCCGTGGCTGCTGGCCGAGGCCCCGGGCCCGCGCCACCGCCTGCTGTTCGCACTGGCCGGGGCGCTCGGCCGCCGGGCATACCGGGTGCCAGAGCTACAGGCGCTGCTGGCCGACGCGCTCCGACGCTCGGACGACGACGCCTTCCGGACCGCCGTCCGGTACTGGCTGGCCGACCCGGCCACCCGGGACGACCGGGTGGCGCAGGTCCTGCGGCTGGACCCGTCGGCAGCCGTCCTGCCGCCCGTGCTGGCGGTGCTGACGCTGCGTCGGACCGACCTGCTCGATCCGGTGCTGGCCGGCACTCCGCCGTACGGGCGCTTCCTGCCGCGCGGCACCCGGGCCCCGCTGCCCCCGCTGCACGGGGCCCGCCGCTGGGCGCCCCGGCAGCAGCTCGCCGCCGCCCGGCTGGCCGCCGCCGCGGTCGCCGACACCACCCAGCCGGTGCACCAGCGGGCCGCGGCGCTCGGCGCCGCCCAGGGCCTCCCGGAGCACGGCGCCCGGCTCGCCCTGGAGTACCTGGACTCCGCGGAGGTGGTGCTGGCCGAGGCCGCGCTCGGTGCGCTGCCCTGGACGGGCGATCCGGCCGCGGCGCTGGCCCCGCTGCTCGCCCGGGTGTCCGGCGACCGGGCCCGGGTGGCGATGTACTCCGCCTCCCGAGCCGCCCGGTACGTCCGCCCGGCCGAGCTGGAGCGGCAGCTCGCCCCGCTGGCCGTCGAGGGCCGGGTGACGGTCCGCAAGGAGGCGGTCCGGCTGCTCGCCCGCCACCTGCCGCCGGCCCGGGCCGCCGTCCTGCTGCGCGGCGTCGTCCTGACACCCGGTCAGCACCCCGACGTGGTGGCCGCCGCGATCGGGGTCGCGACCGAGCTGACGGAGCGTCCGGAGGTCTGGGAGCTGTTCGACCACGCTGCCGAGGGCCCGGACCAGGTACGGCGGGCGCTGGTGCGCCTGCACCCCTGGCAGCTGGCCGAGCCGCACCGCGCCCGGTACGCGGCCGTGGTCGGGCGGGTCTGCCGCAGCTCCGACCCGGAGGTGGCCGCCGCCGCGCTGGACCGGCTGCCGCCGTGGGCCCGGTACTCCCCCGAGGCGGCCGACGTGCTGCCGGCCCTGGTCACCGACCTGGACGCCCGCGCGGTCTGGCGCCCCGCCGTCCAGGCGCTGGTCGCGCTGGCCGGCGGCGAACTGCCGCACCCGCTCGGCGGCGCGGCCCCGGGCAGTCTGCTGCACCGTACGGTGCTGGGGCTGCTCGCGGCCGACCCGGCCGGGGAGTTCGAGGCCCAGAGGGAGCGGGACCGGCCGGCCCGGCAGCGGCTCGGGGTCCTGGTCCACTCACTGCCCGCCCCCGAGCAGGGGTGGCAGCGCGAGCTGACGACGGAGCTGGCCGGTCTGCTCGGCGCGGAGCAGGCGCCGACCGGCACCGACCCTCGGGCCGGCGAAGCCCCCACTGAAGCGGCGAGCGCAGCACCCCGGTTGGGCTCGACCAACCCCGAAGCGGCGGGCGAAGCCGACCGGTTCAGCCGAGCCCACACCGAAGTGCGAAGTGCAACGCCGCAGTTCGGTGACGCCGACCCCGAAGCAGCAAGCGCGGCAACGCTGTTCGATGCGGACGACCCCGGTGCAGCAAGTACAACGTTCCGGTTCGACCCCTCCCGGCCGGAAGTGCCGAGCGCAGCGCGACAGTTCGGCGAAGCCCACCCCCGGGCGGGCGGAGCGGAGCCTGCCCTGCGGGCTGGGCTCCTGCTCGGGCTGGTCGATCCGGCTTCCGAACCGTCCCTGCTGGCGGCGCAGTTGGCCGACGTCGCGGAGAGCTGTGAAGACCGCCCCGCGCTGGCCCTGCGGTGTGCGGACCGGCTCGCCCGCCCGGACGGTGCCGAGCGGCTCCCGGAGGACCCGGCCCCGCTCCGGCGGGTGGCCGAGGAGCTGGCCGGACACGGCGGGTACGCCACGGGTCTGTTCGCGGTCGCGCTGGCGCAGCGCTTCGGCCACCGGTACGGCTGGCCGGCCGACTGGCGGGAGCTGCTGCTCGGGCTGCGGCGCCACCCGGTCCCGGACGTCCGGGACCGGGCTTCGACGGTGTTCACCGCCGAAGAGTGACGCCGCTCCCCCGCCCGGCCGCGAAGCACGGCCGGGCGGGCGAACGGGCACACCCGCTGGGGCACTGCGGCCGGGAACGAACGCCCCCGCGCACCCCGCCGGACCTACCACGTCCCAGACGCCCAGCCTCGGTGATCACCCGACCCGTCCACCCCCGCCCACCACACCCAGCCTTCAGACCCACCACGCCCCGGACAGCCCAACCTCGCTGGCCACCCAACCCGACCACCCCCACCCACACACCCCACCCCCGCCCACACACCCCACCCCCGCCCACCGCACCCCAGCCTTCAGACCCACCCCCTCCCAGACAGCCCAACCTCGGTGGCCACCCAACCCGACCACCCTCACCCACACACCCCGCACCCCAGCCTTCAGGCCCACCCCGTCCCGGACAGCCCAACCTCGGTGGTCACCCAACCCGTCCGCCCCGAAGGATGGGGAAGCAAGGACGGCCGACGGCCGACGACAGCTGCTGAGGAGTACGCGATGGGCAGGGAGTGCGACGGCCGGACGGCCGGAACGCGAGCACGGTGGCGGCTCGCCTCGATCGGGGCGGTGGTCGGTGCCGCCGCCCTCCTGGTGTCCTGCGGGAGCTCGTCCTCCGGGACCGCGAGCCCGTCGCCCTTCCGCAGCCTGACGGCGGCCCCCGACCCGTCGAACTTCTCGGGCCAGCCGGCCTCGCCGCTGGCCTCCGCCGCCGCGTCCGCCGTGGCCTCGGCCTCCGAGGCGCTGGCCTCCGCCTCGGCCCGGGCCTCGGCCTTCGAGGCGTCGGTGAACGCGCAGACCGAGCGCAACCGGGCCAAGGCGACCGAGGTCCTCACGTCCGTCCAGGGCAGCGGCAACGCGACCTCGGACGTCACGCTCACCGGCGTTCCGACCGCCACCACGGGCGGGCTCAACGCGGCCGTGGTCACCATCGTCAACAGCACCAGCGCGCCCGCGTCCTACGCCGTGCAGGTCGACTTCCGCGACGCCTCCGGCAAGACGGTCGACTCGACGGTGCTCGGCACCGAGAGCCTCGCCCCGCAGGCGAAGGCCGCGCCCGTCGCCTTCAGCCGCCAGCCGTCCGATCCGCCGCTGACCCCGGTGGTCGTCAAGGCCGAACGCTACTGAGGTGGCGGGCCCGGCCGACGCCGAGGCCCGGCAGCCCGGCCTGCCCCGGGGCGGACCGGGCCTGCGGGTCGTGCGGCGCCGCATCGTGCGCGGCGCACCGTCGTGGAGCGCGCTGGTCGGTGCGGTGCTCTGCTACTGCCTGTCCTTCACCCCGTCGCTGATCCCCCGGCCGTGGTGGCTGCAGGCCGCTGCGGCGGCGATCACCGCGGCCTTCGGTTACGCGATCGGCGCCTTCCTCGGAGCCGTGGCGCGCCGGTGCGGCGCCCGGCCCGGGCCCCGGTGGCGGCGGGCCGGGTGGCTGCTGCTCGCGGTGCTGGGCACGGCAGCGGTGCTGGGCGTGACGGCGCGGAGCGTGCGGTGGCAGGGCGACCTGCGGCGGGCCGTCGGCATGGCGCCCCAAGTGGTCTGGTGGCAGTGGGCGTTGGTGCTCCCGCTCGCGGTGCTGCTGTGCGCGGTGCTGGTCCTGCTGGCCCGGCTGGTCCGGTTGGGGACGAGGGCGCTGGCCCGGCCGCTGCGCCGTTGGGTGCACCCGGCCGTCGCGGCGGGGGTGGCGGTGGCGGTGGCGGCCGTGGTGGTGGTCGGGCTGGTCCAGGGCTTCCTGCTGCGTGGGCTGCTGGACGCGGCGGAGGGCGCGGCCTCGCTGACCGACCGGTCGACCTCGCCCGGCATCGTCCGCCCCGAACTGCCCACCCTGTCCGGCAGCCCGGCCTCGGCCGAGAGCTGGGACGGCCTCGGCGCCAAGGGCCGCGACTTCATCGGCCGGGCCCCGACCGCCGCCGAGATCGCCGCCGTCTCCGGCCGCCCGGCCAAGGATCCGGTCCGGGTGTACGTCGGCCTGGGATCGGCGGACACCCTGCGCGAGCGGGCCGGGCTGGCGGTGGCCGAGCTGGAGCGCACCGGCGGCTTCTCCCGGCGGGTGCTGGTGGTGGCGAGCACCACCGGCAGCGGCTGGGTGAACGAACAGATCGCCAAGCCACCGGAGTTCATGTACGACGGCGACAGTGCGGTGGTCGCCATGCAGTACTCCTACCTGCCGAGCTGGATCTCCTTCCTGACCGAGGCGGAGGCCGCCGACGCGGGCACCGCGCTGATCGACGCGGTGCACGAGCGCTGGGCCCGGCTGCCGGCCGACGCACGGCCCCGGCTGCTGGTGGCGGGCGAGAGCCTCGGCTCCTACGCCACCGAGCGGGCCTATCCGGCGGGGGTGGCGGAGCTGGCCCGGCAGGTGGACGGCGCGCTGCTGGTGGGGCCCACGCCGGACAATCCGATCCGCCGTCAGGTGACCGACGACCGGGAGCCCGGCAGCCCGGTCTGGCGGCCGGTCTACCAGGGTGGCGGCACCGTGCGGTTCGCCCAGGTCGCCGCGGACTTCGCCGTCCCGGCCGGGCCGTGGACGGAGCCCCGGATCGGCTACCTGCAGAACGGCAGCGACCCGGTCACCTGGTGGGAGCCGGAGCTGCTCTGGCAGCGGCCCGCCTGGCTGGAGCGGCCCCGGGCGGCGGACGTCTCGGCCGCCATGCGCTGGTACCCGCTGGTGACGTTCTGGCAGGTCACCTGCGACCTGGCCGCCGCGAACGACGTACCGGCCGGCCACGGCCACCGCTTCGGCACCTTCCCCACCACCGCCTGGGCCGAGATCGCCCCGCCGGCGGGCTGGGGGCCGGCCGACACCCGGCGGCTGGCCGGGTACCTCGCCGAGCACGGCTGACGGCCGCCCGGCCGCCCTCGGGCGGCTGAACGGCCGTCAGGGGCCGGTCCGTCAGAAGTCGACCGGCTCGCGGACGATCGGGCAGGTCATGCAGTGGCCGCCACCCCGGCCCCGGCCGAGCTCGGCGCCGACGATGGTGATGACCTCGACCCCGGCCTTGCGCAGCAGGGTGTTGGTCAGGGTGTTGCGGTCGTAGGTGAAGACCACGCCGGGTTCGAGCGCGACGGCGTTGTTGCCGCTGTCCCACTGCTGGCGCTCGGAGGCGTAGACGTCGCCGCCGGTCTCGATCACCCGCAGAGCCGGCAGGCCGAGCGCCTTGGCCACCACGTCGGTGAAGGCCTTCGGCGCCTCGTCGACGATCTCGACCCCGGGGGCCTTGTCGCTCGGGCGCAGCGAGAAGGTGTGCACCGCGTCCATGATGGTCGGGTAGAGGGTGACGATGTCGCGGTCGGCGAAGGTGAAGACGGTGTCCAGGTGCATCGCGGCCCGGAGCTTGGGCATGCCGGCCACGATCACGTGCTCGGCGGCGCCCTGGGCGAACAGCGCCGCGGCGACCTGGGTGACGGCCTGCCGGGAGGTGCGCTCGCTCATGCCCATCAGCACCACGCCGTTGCCGACCGGCATGATGTCGCCGCCCTCGAACGTCGCCTGGCCCCAGTCGAGTTCGGGGTCGCCCCACCAGACGGTGGAGTCCGCGTAGTCGGGGTGGAAGGTGTAGACGGCCTTCATCAGCAGGGTCTCGTCGTGGCGGGCCGGCCAGTAGAGCGGATTGAGCGTCAGGCCGCCGTAGAGCCAGCAGGTGGTGTCGCGGGTGTAGAGGGTGTTGGGCAGCGGGGGCATCAGGTACTCCCGCACGCCGGTGGACTCCCGGGCGAGCGCGACGTAGCCGGTGCGGAAGTCCTCGGGCAGGTCGGACGTGGCCAGACCGCCGATCAGGTACTCGGCGAGCTCGCGGGGGGCCAGCGACTCCAGGTAGGCGCGGGTTCCGTCGACCAGGCCGAGGCCGACCTCGTTGGGGACGATCTTGCGGTCGAGCAGCCAGTCCCGGGCCTGCGGGATGGCCATCGTCCGGGCCAGCAGCTCGTGCAACTCGACCACTTCGACGCCGCGTTGGGTGAGTTTGTTGACGAAGTCGGCGTGGTCGCGCTGGGCGTTCTCCACCCACATCACGTCGTCGAACAGCAGGTCGTCGGAGTTGGTCGGGGTGAGCCGGCGGTGGGCGAGGCCGGGCCGGCAGACCAGGACCTTGTGGAGCCGGCCGACCTCGGAGTGGACACCGTGGGCCGGGCGGCCGGGGTTCGGGCTTGCCATCGCAGTTGCCTTCCGTGGAGCGGGGGACGGAGGAGCGGGTCAGAGGCTGATCCAGCCGAGCGCCAGGGCGACCACGCCCAGTACGGCGCCGGCGATCGAGACGGCCAGGATCACCAGCTCGCCGGAGCTGAACAGCCGTCGGTTCTGCTCCCGGCGCGCCATCACGAACAGCACCGACGCCGGGGCGTAGACCAGGAACGAGACCAGGACGAACTTCAGGCCCGCCGCGTAGAGCAGGAACGCGGTGTAGACGGTGGCGAGCGCGGCCACCGTGAGGTCCCCGCCGCGCACCGGCGGCCGGGCGGCGCCCGTGCGGTCCTCGGCACCGAGCGCGAGCTTGAGCGCGTAGCCGGCCGCCAGCAGGAACGGGATCAGGCTGAGCGCACTGGTCAGGTCGAGCGCGAAGTTGAACGCGTCGTCGGAGAACAGCGTGACGACCAGGACGAGTTGGGAGAGCACCGTGGTCATCAGCAGGGCCGGCACCGGCACGTCCTGCGCGGTCGCCTTCCGGAGGAACCTCGGCATGTCGTCGTCCTTCGCGGCGACGAACAGCACCTCGGCCGCCATCAGCGTCCAGGCGAGGTAGGCCCCGAGCACCGAGACGATCAGGCCGACGCTGACGAAGACCTGGCCCCAGGTGCCGACCGCGTGCTCCAGCACCCCGGCCATCGAGGGCTGGCGCAGCTCCGCGATCTCGCCCATCGGCATCAGGCCGTAGGAGACGATGGTGACCGAGGCGAAGATGGCGAAGACGCTGAGGAAGCCGAGCACGGTGGCCCGGCCGACGTCCTCGCGGCGCTTGGCGTGCCGGGAGTAGACGCTCGCGCCCTCCACGCCGAGGAAGACGAAGACGGTGGCCAGCATGGTGCCCCGGACCTGCTCGAACAGCGAGCCCGCGTAGTCCTCGCCGGCGAAGTTGTCCGCGAAGACGTCGAGGTCCAGGTAGAAGAGGGCCAGCACGACGAAGAACAGGATCGGCACGATCTTGGCGACGGTGACGATCCGGTTGATCGCGGCGGCCTCCTTGACGCCCCGTCGGATCAGCAGGAAGAAGGCCCAGAGGCCGACCGAGGAGAGCACCACCGCCAGCACGGTGTCGCCGTCGCCGAGGGCCGGGGCGATCGCGCCGACGGTCGACATGATCAGCACCCAGTAGGTGACGTTGCCGACGCAGGCGCTGGCCCAGTACCCGAAGGCGGAGAAGAAGCCGAGGTACTCGCCGAAGCCGGCCTTGGCGTAGGCGTAGACACCGGCGTCCAGGTCCGGCTTGCGGATCGCCAGCCGCTGGAAGACGAAGGCGAGCATCAGCATGCCGGTGCCCGCGACCAGCCAGGCGATCAGCGCACCGGCCACCCCGGTCTCCTGGGCGAACCTCCTCGGCAGCGAGAAGACGCCGGCCCCGACCATCGAGCCGACCACCATCATGGTGAGCGTCGGCAGGGTCAGCTTCGCCGCCGCCGACGCGCTCCCACTTCCGGCCCCGGCCCCGCCGGCGGCGGCCTCGTCCTGCGTCATCCTGTGGGTCCCCTTTCGTCGGAGTCCGGTCCGTCGTCCACCGGCTCGGTCTTCTCGATCTTGAATCCGGTGATGCCGTACAGGACGGAGAGCGCCGGGCTGGCGTAGTTGAAGATCGCGTAGGGCAGGTAGCTGAGCACCGGCACGCCGAGCACGGCGCCCATGAAGGCGCCGCAGGAGTTCCACGGCACCAGGGCCGAGGTGACGGTGCCGCTGTCGGCCGCGAGCCGGGACAGGTTGGTCGGGGCGAGGCCGCGCCGGGCGAACTCCAGCCGGAACACCCGGGTGGGCAGGATCAGCGCGATGTACTGGTCGCCGGCGATCACGTTCAGCCCGAAGCCGCAGGCGAACACCGTGACGAACAGCCGCCCGGTGCTGCGGGCCGAGGCGATCAGCGGGTCGACCAGACGCCGGATCAGGCCGAACTCCTCCAGCAGCACGCCGAAGGTCACCGCGCCGATGATCAGCCAGAGGGTGGGCAGCATGCTGTCCATCCCGCCCCGGGAGAGCAGCCGGTCGATGTCCGGGATGCCGGACTCGATCGAGAAGCCGTTCGCCATCGCCGACCAGACGCCCTTGACCGACCCCAGCAGCGCGCCGTGCTCGTCTCCGGCGAACTCCCGCATCACCGGCGCCTGGAGGAACGCGCCCAGCAGACCGGCGAACAGGGCCGAGAACATCAGCGCGAGCGAGGCCGGGCACTTGCGGACCGACAGCACCGCCAGCAGGACCAGCGGCAGCAGGTTCAGCGGGGTGATGTGGTAGATGCCGCTCAGGCTGGCGAGCTCGACGTCCTCGCCCACCGGGTTGCGCACGTCGGGGCCCTTGACCAGCCCGATCACCAGCAGCACCAGGAAGGCGAGGGTGAACGCCGGTACGGAGGTCCACGCCTGACGGCGGATGTGCTGGTGGACGTCCACCTTCACCATCTGGGCGGTGAGGATCGTGGTCTCCGACAGCGGGGAGAGCTTGTCTCCCAGGTAGGCCCCGGAGATCACCGCACCCGCCGTGATCGCGGTGGACACCCCGAGCATCGAGGCCACCCCGACCAGGCCGACCCCGATGGTCCCGGCGGTGGTCCAGGAACTGCCGATGCTCATCGCGATGACCGCGCAGATCAGCGCGGTGGCGGCGTAGTACCAGGACGGCGAGAGCACCTGGATCCCGTAGTAGACCAGGGTCGGGATCGTCCCGGAGAGGTTCCAGACGCCGATCAGGGCACCGACCGCCAGCAGGATGAACAGCGCGCTGGTGATCGAGGAGAGCGCACCCTGCCCGGCCTTCTGCACCGCCTCCCAGGAGTGCCCGTTCTTCACCGCGATCAGTGCCGCCACCATGGCGCACAGGATCAGGGCCGCCTGCACCGGCCCGTCCAGGGCGTCCAGTCCGAACAGCGCAAGCGCACCCGCCACCAGCAGGGCCAGGGTCACCAGGGGGACGATCGCGTCGGACAGGGACGGTTCGCGCACCGGCGGTCGCTGATCGTCTGTCATGTCTCCTGCTGCGTCGCTCGGTCGGACAGCCTCATCCAACACGAGGAATATCCGATTTGCCCTTTTTGCCACGCCATTCGTGCCCACACGGGCCGAGCGGCTCACGTCACGGCCCCGGGTGGACCCTGACGGTGCGTCCGGCGGACCGACGACGGACCGGAGACGGGCCGGAGACGGACCACCCGGGCCGGTGGGTGGTCGTTCGGGTCGGGGGCGCTCGGGGCGGGAGTGGCGTGCGCCCTGGTGCGCTCCCCTTCGCATCCGCCCGACCGGTCCGGACCGGAGCGCTCCGGCTCCTGATCTGGGACCGTGACCCGGTCACCACAGACTCAGGGGGAGCTCATGGCACGGCGTTGGCTGATCACCGGATGTTCGTCGGGCCTGGGCCTGGCCCTGGCCGAGGCGGTCGCGGCGGCGGGTGACACCGTCCTGGCCACCGCCCGCAAGCCCGCCACCCTGGAGGAGCTGAGGGAGCGTCACCCCGACCGGGTGGTCACCGCCGCCCTGGACGTCCGCGACCAGCTCCAGGTCTCGGAGGCCGTGGCCCTCGCCGAGGACCGCCTCGGCGGCCTCGACGTGCTGGTCAACAACGCCGGCTACGGGCTGTTCGGCGCGGTCGAGGAGGTCGGCGACCAGGAGCTCCGCGACCAGCTGGAGACCCTGGTGGTCGGCCCCTGGCGGCTGGTCCGCGAGGTGCTGCCCGGCATGCGGGCCCGGCGCTCCGGACACATCGTCAACGTCTCCTCGCTGGCCGGGCGGATGGGCCTGCCGGGCCTGGGGGCGTACGTCACCGGCAAGTACGCGCTGGAGGGCATGAGCCAGGTGCTGGCCGCCGAGGTGGCCGCCTTCGGCATCAAGGTCACCGCCGTCGAGCCGGGCGGCTTCGCCACCCACTACGGCACCGCCGTCAACGAGGCCGCGCACCGGATCGACGCCTACCGGGAGACGGTCGATCCGATGCTCACCGCCATGCGGGGAATGGAGGACCTCCCGGAGATCGGCCGCCCGACCGACTTCGCCGCCGCCGTCCTCCGGGTCGTCAACGCCGAACAGCCCCCCGTCCGGGTCCCGATCGGCTCCGACTCCTTCGCCGCCATCACCCACGCCGAGGAGTCCGCCCTCACCGAACTCGACGCGGCCCGCGCCCTCACCCACCCGGCCTGACCGGCGGCGCCACCCAGGGCCGGAACCACGCGAGCTCACCCAGGGCCGGGACCACGCGAGCTCACCCAGGGCCGGGACCATGCAGCGACCCAGGGGCGCGAGGAACTGCGCGCAGGGGAACACGACGACCCGGGTCCCGGGCACGGACAGCCACGTGCACGTGAGCCTCCGTACCCGGCACACGGGTCCGTGCCTTCCGCCCCCGCGCAGTTCCCCGCGCCCCTGGGTCGCCCTGCGGGCGACCCAGGCGGCGGCCACCCCGGAGGGTCATCACGAAGGGCAGCCGGAGCACCCGGAGGGCAGGGCCGGAGTGGTTGCTCCCGGTTTGACACCCCTTGGGGGGCGGCGTACAGAAGGGAGCATGCGCCAGGGTCCGGCCGACGAGGCCGTGGTCGCCGAGGCGTTGCGGCGGGCGGTCCGCACCACCTCGGCGTACGGGAGTGTGCTCTACCTGCCGTCGGCCGACCGCCGGGGGCTGGTGCTGAGTGCGGTGGCCGGGGTGCCGGTGGAGCTGCTGAGCGGGTTCCGGCACCTCTCGGTGGCCGCCCCGCTGCCGGCCTCGGAGGCGTTCCGGACGGGGCGGACGGTGCTGCTCGCCGATCCGGAGGAGACCATGCGGCGCTACCCCAGGCTGGCACTGGGGCTGCCGCACCTGCACGCCCTCGCCTGCACGCCGGTGAGCGTGCCGGTGAGCGCACAAGCGAGCACCGGGCCGGACGGCCCGGCGCCCGCCGACGGTCACCCGCTCGGCGTCCTCGCCGTGGTCTGGCCGGCCGGGTACCACCCGCCGCCGAGCGCCCGCCGCCAGCTGAGGACCACGGCCAACCGCCTCGCGACGGCCCTCGCCGCCCACCCGCCGGAGCCGCCCGAGGATCCGCTGACCGTCACCCCCGAAGAGCCCTCCCACCCGGCGGCGGCAGCGGTGGAGCGGCTGCGCGACGGGGTGGTGGCGCTCGGTACGGACGCCCGGGTGACCTACCTCAACCGGAGTGCCGAACTGCTGCTGCGCACCGACCGGGAGGAGCTGATCGGCCGTCAGCCCTGGTCGGTGCTGACCTGGCTGGCGGAGCCGGCCTACGAGGACCGGTACCGGGCCGCGATGCTGGCCCAGCAGCCGACCGCGTTCCTGGCCTGCCGGCCCCCGGGGCACTGGCTGGCCTTCTCGCTCTACCCGGACCCGGACGGCCTGACAGTGCGGATCGTCCCGGCCGGGCCCCCGGCCGGGCCCGGGGCCGCACTGCCCGAGGCCCCGCCCGCCGCCCCGGCCACCCTGGGGGCGACGTACCACCTGCTCCAGCTGGCCAGTGCGCTGACCGAGGCGGTGACGGTGCGCGAGGTCTGCGACTGCGTGATCGAGCAGATCCTGCCGGGCTTCGGCGGCCAGGAGCTGGCGATCTACCTGGCCCGGGCGGGGCGGATGCACCTGATCGCGCAGTCGGGGTACCCGGACGGCTTCCTGGACGCGTTCGAGGGCGTCCCGGTCCGCAGCCGCCTGCCCGGGACGGAGGTGTTCAGCAGCGGGACGCCGGTGTTCTTCGAATCGGCCGGTGAGCTCCAGGCGGCCTACCCGGGGATCGCCCAGGACGAGATGGGGGCGTGGGCCTTCCTGCCGCTGATCGCCTCCGGGTCCCCGGTGGGCAGCTGCATCCTGGGGTTCCCGCGCTCCCGGGCGTTCGGGGCCGAGGAGCGGGCGGTGCTGACGGCGCTCGGCGGGCTGATCGCGCAGGCGCTGGACCGGGCCCGGCTGTACGACGCGGAGTTCGCGCTGGCCCGGGGGCTCCAGCAGGCGCTGCTGCCGCACCGGCTGCCCGAGGTGCCGGGCCTGGCGGTGGTGGCGCGCTACCTGCCGGGCACCCGGGGGATGGAGATCGGCGGCGACTGGTACGACGTGATCGCGGGCGGCGACGGCGGCGTCTCGCTGGTGATCGGGGACGTCGAGGGCCACAGCGTCGGGGCCGCCGCGACGATGGGTCAGCTCCGCAGTGCGGTACGGGCGTTCGTGGGGAGCGCCGGCTCGCCGGACGAGGTGCTGAGCCGGACCAACCGGCTGCTGCTGGAGCTCGATCCGGGTCTGCTGGCCAGCTGCCTGCTGCTGCGGCTCGATCCGGCGACCGGCCGGGCACGGGCCGTCCGGGCCGGTCACGTGCCGCCGCTGCTGCGGTGCCCGGACGGCCGCACCGAGCTGCTGGAGCTGGCCGGCGGCCCGCTGCTCGGGGTCGACCCGGGGGCCGAGTACCCGTGCACCGAGCTGGAGTTGCCCCCGGGCGCGGTGCTGGCGATGTACACCGACGGGCTGGTGGAGCGCCCGGGCGCCTCGCTGGACGAGGGGCTGGACCGGCTGCGCAGCGATCTGGCCCACCGCCCGGCCGCCGATCTGGACCGGCTGGCGGACCGGCTGCTGGGCGAGGCACGGCACTCCGCCCACCGGGCGGACGACGTGGCCCTGCTGCTGGCCTCCCGGAGCTGACGCCGCCCCGGCTCTCCACCGGGCCTCCCCCGGGCATGCCGGGAGCCCGGCCGCTCCGCACGAGGGCCGGGCTCCCGGAGTCCAACCGGCCTGTTACTGGCCGGACTTGGCCGCCAGCTGGGCCTTGAAGGCGGTGAGGCCGTTGGCCCACAGCTGGTTCACCCGGTTCCGCTCGGCGGCGTTCGGGTTGGGGTTGGTGCAGGAGGTGCCGGGGCCGCCACCGGACATCAGCTCGCTGCACGGGCCGGAGTAGTGGTCCGGCAGGCCGAGCACGTGGCCGGTCTCGTGGGCGGTGACCCGGGTGGAGTTGTACTGCTGGTTCTGCCGGTAGTCCAGGAAGATGTAGCCGCTGCCGTGGCCGTTGGTGGAGGCGTAGGAGCCGCGCGAGTCGTTGCCCTCGTAGTACTTGAAGTCGGCGGTGCCGGTGACGGAGCGCAGCTGGACCTTGGTGACGGCGCCGTTCCAGATCGCGGTGGAGTTGGCGATCTGGGTGCGGAAGGTCGGTGCCGAGGCGGCGTTGTAGGTGACGGTGACCGCGAGCAGGTACGGGTTGGCCGCCTGCCGGGCCAGTGCCGACTTCATCACGGCCTCGTGGAACGCCTTGACGTCGGCCTGCTCGGCGGCCGAGCCGGCGTACTGGGCGACGGAGGGCTGAGCAGGCGCGGCCACTGCGGCCGGGGCCGCCAGACCGGTGAGGGCCAGGGCGGCGGCTGCGGCGAGCGAGAGCACGGAGCGCTGCATGCGGGGGACTCCAACCTCGTGGGGCCAAATCGCCTGTGGGGCAGCCGACTTGGCGTGGGGGACAGTGCCGTGGACGGCGCTGTGCCCAAGAGCTTCGGCCACCACCCCGGGGCTGCGGATGATGGCAGCCGGAGATAGCACCGGGCTATCACCCGGCCTGACAGCAGGTGTCATGTCCCTGGCGTGCAGGTCAACGACCGCTTATGCTCCGGCTGTGGAGCTCGAAGTCAGGCACCTACGCGTGCTGTGCGCCGTCGCCGACACCGGCAGCGTGCGCAAGGCCGCCCTGCAGCTCGGCACCACCCAGCCCTCCGTCACCACCCAGCTGCACCGGATCGAACGGGCCGTCGGCGGAAGGCTGTTCACCCGCGAGCGGACCGGCAGCCGGCTCACCCCGCTCGGCCACTCGGTGCTCTCCCGGGCCCGGGGCATCGTCGCCGACATGGCCGAACTGGTCGCCGCCGCCCGACTGGAGGCGGACGGCGCGGCCCAGGCCCGGCTGCGGATCGGCAGTGTCGGCAGCCGGGCCACGGCCGGCTGGCTGCGCCGGGTGCACGACCGGCTGCCGGACACCGACACCACCATCCGGATCGACGTCTCGGCCAACGCCCTGCTCCAACTGGTCGGCGCCGAGCAGCTGGAGGTGGCCTTCGTGCACGAGAGCGAGGGCTTCCCGCTCCGGCTGCCCGAGGGCACCGGGCACCGGGTGCTGGTCGCGCGTGAGCCGCAGTTCGTCGCGCTGGCGCTCACCCACCCGGCGGCCGGCTCCCCCGTGGTGCACCTCCAGGACCTGGCCGCCGACGCCTGGATGGTGGACCCGACGGCCGACCACGAGTACGCGGCGCTGCGCCGGGTGCTCTCCGAGGCCGGGCTCAACCCCCGGGTGGTGCAGGTACGGGACAACGCCACCGCCGCCGAACTGGTCGCCTCCGGCGAGGCCGTCCGCCCCTGCCAGCCCACCTCGGTGCCGGGCCCCGGCACGGTCATCCGCCCGGTGCACGGAGACCCGTTCAGCGTCCGGCTGCTGCTGGTCTGGCGGGACCGGGTGCTCAACGGCTGCGCGCTGGAAGGGCTCTACGGCGACCTGCGCGCGGCCTACCTGGAGCTGGCCCGGACCAACCCCTCCTACCTGGCCTGGCTGCTGAACAACGACAGCTCGCTGCCGTACCTGCTCCGGCACTGACACCCGCCGACCGGCTCAGGACCCCGACCGGCTCGGGACCCAGACCGGCCCAGCGCTCCGGCAGGCTCAGGACTCCAGCAGGCTCAGGACTCCAGCAGGCTCCGCATCGAGGCGGCCATCGCGGTCGCGAAGCGGTCCCGGGTCCCCGCGTCCACCAGGTCCAGCGAGAGGTAGGGGTTGAGGTCCTCCAACTCCACCAGCAGCAGCTCGCCCTCGGCCGTGCGGCAGGCGTCCACCCGCTGGATGCCGTGGTCCAGCGTGTTCCACTCCACGAAGCGGTGGGCGAAGACCAGGTCGGCGGGCGAGGGGTCGTAGGGCTCCAACCGCCAGCGGGCGGCCGGGTCCGGGGCGTACAGCGCGTACTGGTACGCGCGGCCGACGAAGTAGAAGGAGACCTCGTACCGGAAGTCGATCCGGGGCTGGAGCAGCACCGTGCCGTCCAGCTCCAACTCCGCCAGCTCCTCCGGTCGGTGCAGCGCTATCCCGATCGAGTCCGCGCCCAGCAGCGGCTTGCTGAGGTACTCGGCGGAGGCCGGCAGCCGGTCGAGCGCGTCCCGTGAGGCGACCGTGGGGATCACCGGGTACCCGGCGGCGGTCAGGTCGAGCAGGTACTGCTTGCCCGCCATGTCGCCCCGGCCGTGCAAGGGGTTGAAGACCTTCACCCCCTCCGCCGCCGCGCGCTCCCGGAACGCCTCGTGCGCCTCGCGGTGGTGCAGCACCGGGCCGCTGTTGCGGACCACGGTGAGGTCGAAGCGGCCCATCAGCGCGGCGGCGTCCAGCGGGTGGCAGAGCACGGTCTCGAACTCCCCGCGCAGCGCGGCGGAGAGCGCGATGTCCTCGTCGCAGTAGCGACGGCCCTTGGCCTGGTAGGTCAGGTCGGTGACGTAGAGGACAGTGGGCACGACGGCTCCCTCCGGGGTGGTTCCGGCCCACCCTACGCGGCACCGGCGGGGCGGCACCTGACCGGGTGTCACGGATGCCCCACAGGCACCCCCCGGCCGGTACTAGGATCTTCGAATGACGGACACTTCGGACAGAACAGCTGAGCAGGCCGCCCGCTACCCGCACCTGTACGCGCCCCAGCGCTGGGCCTGGGGCGGCATCGACGCCCAGTTCGCGGCGGAGCTGCCGCCGGACGGGCTGATCACCAACATCCACCTGGTGGGCTTCTCCGGCGACCGGGTGGTGCTCTGCCGGGACGCCCGGGACCACTGGTTCCTGCCCGGCGGCACCCGGGAGGCGGCCGAGAGCATCGAGAGCTGCCTGGCCCGCGAGCTGCGCGAGGAGGCCGGCGCCCGGCTGCTCGGCGAGCCGGTCTGGATCGGCGCCCACCGCTGCGTCACCGACCACCCCGTGCCCTACCGCCCCTGGCAGCCGCACCCCGAGAAGGCCTGGCTCTGGGGCTGGGCCGAGGTCACCGTCGACTCCGAGCCGCTGAACCCGGAGGACGGCGAGCAGGTGGTCGAGGTGCGGGCGGTGCCGCCCGCCGAGGCGCAGCACCTGCTCACCCACCACCGCGATCCGTGGTGGCACGACCTGATCGCCCTCGCCGTCGACTCCCGCACCGCCGCCACCGGCTGACGCCCCCTCACGGCCCCGCCCGGACACCGCCCGCCCCCGAGGGCCCCACCCGGCCCGGACGGGCCCCGGAGGCCCGCACGGCAGCGGCGGCGGACACGGGTCGGGCCGCACCCCGCGGAGAGGTACGGCCCGACGGTGCGTCAGCGGCGCGGTGTCACTTGCCGGTCAGGCCCGCCCGGCGCAGGGCGTCGGCCATCGCGCTGTTGGCGGGCGCCGGCGCCGAGGCGGCGTTGCCCCGGCCACCCCGGTCCCGGCCGCCCTGGTCCCGGCCGCCCTGATTCCGGCCGCCCTGGTCCCGGCCACCGCCCTGGCGGGGCGGACGCGGGCCACGGTCGCGCTCCTGGCCACCGCCGCCCTGGCCCGGCCCGCCGCGCGGGGCCTCGTCGTCCAGCCGCAGGGTGAGGCCGATCCGCTTGCGCGGCACGTCCACCGTGACCACCCGGACCTTGACGATGTCGCCGGGCTTGACCACCTCGCGCGGGTCCTTGACGAAGGTCTTCGACAGCGCCGAGACGTGCACCAGGCCGTCCTGGTGCACGCCCACGTCGACGAAGGCGCCGAACGCGGCCACGTTGGTGACTACGCCCTCCAAGACCATGCCGACCTCCAGGTCGCCGATCTTGTCGACGCCCTCCTTGAAGGTGGCGGTCCGGAAGGCCGGGCGCGGGTCGCGGCCGGGCTTGTCCAGCTCGCCGAGGATGTCGGTGACGGTCGGCACGCCGAAGGTGTCGTCGGCGAAGTCCGAGGGCCGCAGGGCGCGCAGCGCGGCCCCGTTGCCGATCAGCGCCCGCAGGTCACCCCCGGTGGCGGCCAGGATCTTCCGCACCACGGGGTACGCCTCGGGGTGCACCGCCGAGCCGTCCAACGGGTCGTCACCGTCGGCGATCCGCAGGAAGCCCGCGCACTGCTCGAAGGCCTTCGGCCCGAGCCGGGCCACGTCCTTGAGCGCCCTGCGGGTGCGGAACGGGCCGTTGGCGTCGCGGTGCGCCACGATGTTGTCGGCCAGCGTGCCGGTCACCCCGGAGACCCGGGTGAGCAGCGGGGCGGAGGCGGTGTTGACGTCCACCCCGACCGCGTTCACGCAGTCCTCGACCACCGCGTCCAGCGAGCGGGACAGCTTCAGCTCGCTCAGGTCGTGCTGGTACTGGCCGACGCCGATCGACTTGGGGTCGATCTTCACCAGCTCGGCCAGCGGGTCCTGGAGCCGGCGGGCGATCGAGACCGCACCGCGGATCGAGACGTTGAGGTCCGGCAGCTCCTGCGAGGCGAAGGCCGAAGCGGAGTAGACCGAGGCGCCCGCCTCGGAGACCATCGCCTTGGTCAGCTTCAGCTCGGGGTGACGCTTGATCAGGTCCTCGGCCAGCTTGTCGGTCTCCCGGGAGGCCGTGCCGTTGCCGATCGCGACCAGCTCGACGCCGTGCTTCGCGGCCAGCGCGGCCAGGGTGGCGATCGAGGCGTCCCACTTGTTGGCGGGCTGGTGCGGGTAGATGGTCTCGTGCGCGACCACCTTGCCGGTGGCGTCCACCACGGCGACCTTGACGCCGGTGCGGAAGCCCGGGTCCAGGCCCATGGTGGCCCGGGTGCCGGCCGGGGCGGCCAGCAGCAGGTCGCGCAGGTTGGCGGCGAAGACCCGGACGGCCTCGTCCTCGGCCTCCTGGCGCAGCCGGGTGCGCAGGTCGATGCCCAGCCGGACCTGGATGCGGGTGCGCCAGGCCCAGCGCACCGTGTCGCCGAGCCACCGGTCGGCCGGGCGGCCCCGGTCGGCGATGCCGAAGCGGGCCGCGATCCGCTGCTCGTAGTCGTTCTCCCCCGGCAGGTCGCCGTCCGCGCCGTCGTACGGGGAGAGGTCGAGGTCGAGCACCTCCTCCTTCTCGCCGCGCAGCATCGCCAGGATGCGGTGCGAGGGGAGCTTGGTGTAGGGCTCGGCGAAGTCGAAGTAGTCGGCGAACTTGGCGCCGTCCTGCTCCTTGCCCTCCCGGACGGTGGCGACCAGGCGGCCCCGGCCCCACATCCGCTCGCGCAGTGAGCCGACCAGGTCGGCGTCCTCGCCGAAGCGCTCGACCAGGATGGCCCGGGCGCCCTCCAGGGCGGCCGGGGCGTCGGCCACCGCCTCGTTCAGGTAGGCCGAGGCAGCCTGATCGGGCGTCAGGCCCGGGTCGGCGAGCAGGGCGTCGGCCAGCGGTTCGAGGCCGGCCTCACGGGCGATCTGCGCCTTGGTGCGCCGCTTGGGCTTGTACGGGAGGTAGATGTCCTCCAGCCGCGCCTTGGAGTCGGCGGCCAGGATGCGCGCCTTGAGCGCGTCGTCCAGCTTGCCCTGGCCCTCGACCGACTCCAGCACGGCGGCCCGGCGCTCCTCCAGCTCGCGCAGGTAGCGCAGGCGCTCCTCCAGCGTGCGCAGCTGGGCGTCGTCGAGCTCGCCGGTGACCTCCTTGCGGTAGCGCGCGATGAAGGGGACGGTCGAGCCGCCGTCGAGCAGCTCGACGGCCGCTCTCACCTGCCCCTCCCGTACACCCAGCTCTTCGGCGATCTTCCGTTCGACTGGCATGGTCACGAAGCCGGTCACCTTCTCCTGGTCCAACGCTTGAGTACCGTCCGCATTCTGGCAGGATCTCGCCGGAGGGTGGCACTGACACCCCTTCACCTGCGGTTTTCCTTGCCCCCACAATGGTGCCGCCCCCACCTGACGGAGCGAAGGAGAAGACCGTGGCCCTGGAGATGCGCGAGCTCTGCGAGCGGTGCGGCACCGCCGCCCTGGCGGCGGACGGCCCCGCCCGGATCTGCTCCTACGAGTGCAGCTACTGCGTGCCGTGCGCGGACTCGATGGACCAGGTCTGCCCGAACTGCGGCGGCGAGCTGGTGGACCGTCCGCGCCGGGTGGCCGTCGCCGTCGGCTGACGGCTACTCGTCCCCGGTGTAGCCGTCCGGCACCTGCACCAGCTCGAACCCGGCGTCCCGGAGCAGCTCCTCGGTGATCCGCACGCCGGTCAGCCGCTCGGCCAGGGCGAAGGCCGCCGCCTTGGCGTCGAGGACGGGGGTGGCCAGGTGCTCCTCGTCCGTGAACGGGTACCCGACCTCGCGGAGCTGCCGGAGCAGGGTGTCGGGGGTGCTGCCCTCCCGGGTCCCGGCCGCCTCGAAGGCGGTCCGCAGCTCGCCGTCCTCGTACCAGTGGAAGAGGTCCATCGGCTTGCCGCCATTGCGGGAGTGCAGCACCGCGCGGCCACCCGCCGACAGCGCCCGGGCGAAGTCCGGCGTCATCCCCGAGCCGCTGTCGAACTGCAGGGCCAGCAGCCAGCTCGCGCCGTCGTCCCCGGGCAGGGTGAGCAGGCCCGAGACGAAGTCCTCGTCCGCATGGTCGAGCTCGTCGAGGAGCTCCTCCTGACGCTCGATCAGCCCGGCCGTGCCGGTGCAGGTGCCCTGCGGCTCGGCGGCGGTCACCCGCCGGAGGTCCGCCGGGGTGACGCCCCGGGCCAGCAGCAGACTGAAGCCGTACGCCATGCCGTACGCGTACCAGGGCGTCGCCCCGATCCAGGCGTAGTCCCGCGCGGTTGCCGTTCTCATCCGCACAGTCTGCCCTGCGCCCCCGCTCAGAGGACGAACGGGTCCGGCCTGCGGTCCCGGTGGCGCAGGCCGCAGGCGCGGGCGGTCTCCAGCAGGGCGGCGAACTCCTCCTCCCGGTGGCGGGCCAGGAAGGCCAGCCCGGGGGCCTCGGGGCCCCGGCCGAGGCGTTCGGCGAGCCGGCGGTAGAGCGACCAGGCGGAGGTCAGCCGGACGGCGCGCGACGGCAGCACCTCCAGGTCGAAGGCCACCACCGGCACCGGGGCCCCGGCGATCCGCACGCCCAGCTCGGTCACCATCGAGACCGCCGGCCAGGGCAGCCCGACCTCACGGGGTAGGAAGGCGAAGCGCACGGAGAGCCCGGCCTCGGTCGCGGTGAGGCGGCCCGGCCGCAGCACCTGGAGCGAGGACCAGAGCAGCCCCGGCACCGCCAGCGAGCACCCGTACACCAGGTAACCCGGCCCGGCCCGCCCGGCCGCCGCACCCAGCGCCACCAGCCCGGCCCCGACCACCCCGGTGGCGAACGCGAGGGCCGTGTCGCCCTCCGCCGCCGTGGTCGCTCTGGCGTACGTCACCACCACCCCCGTTCACCCGTCCGCCGTCCGGCGGGTCGTCCCGGTATACCCCAGCTCGGCGGCCCCGCCTAGACTCCTGGCATGAGCCCCCAGTCGATCGACCAACTCGCCCGTGGCAAGTACCTGTTGGTGACCACCTTCAAGCGGGACGGCTCGGGTGTGCCGACCCCGGTCTGGGTGGTCCGGGACGGCGACGCGCTGGGCATCTGGACGGTGGCCGACTCCTGGAAGGTCAAGCGGATCCGCAACCGCGCGGACGTCCTGGTCGGTCCCTGCGACGTCCGGGGCAATCCGAGCGGGAAGCAGGTGCCCGGCACCGCCGAGATCCTGGACGCCGCCAAGGCCCACGAGTACCGGGCCCTGCTGGGCCGCAAGTACGGCCTGCTCGGCCGGATCACCCTGCTGGGCAGCCGGCTGCGCCGGGGCCACACCGGGACGGTGGCGATCCGGATCACCCTGAGCTGACTGCCCGTCAGGTCCGGTGCCGGACGGCCGCGACGGCCGGTCGGCCGCGATTCCGGGGCGGCCGCAGCGCTCGGGCGCTCGCGGTCCTCAGGTGGCCGGTCCTCAGCCGGCCGGTCGTCCGGGCCGCTTCACCGAGGCCGCCGGCGGCCACCGGTCAGGCCCAGGGCGGGGCGCCCGCGTCGTCGGCCCAGAGCGACAGGGCCCGCTGGTCGACCGGGCGCAGGCCCTCCTCCGCGCAGCGGGCGCTGGCGGCCTCGGTGAAGCGGCCCGGTGTCACCAGGGCGGTCAGGTCCGAGCGTGCGGAGCCGGCCGGCTCCGGCAGCTCGGCCGGCCCGACCCGGGTGCGGGCGTCCGGCCAGGCGGCCCGGAGCAGCAGGCGGCGGCCGTCCGGGACGGTGGCGAGCACCCCGGCGGGCCCGAGCACGGTGACGGCGGTGCAGCCGTCCCGGCGGCAGAGCTCGGCCAGGGCCCGGCAGAACGCCTCGGGGGTCATCGCGAGGAAACGCCCACCGTGCCGCAACTGGGCCACCCGGGCGGCGAATTCGCGCCGCCGGGCCAGCACCCGGGCCCGGCCGGTGACCGTCCCGATCAGTGCCCCCACCACCAACAGCAGGGCGAGCAGCACCAGTTGGCGGGACAGCCAGCTGACCGCGAGCGACACCGCCAGCACCGAGGCCACCGCCGCCGCCATCAGCACCGGCACGCCGTCCCGCTGCGGCACCGCCGCCGCCCGCCCTCGGCCCACGTTCTCCCCCTCACACCGTCCGACCGGGAGATCGTAGGCCCCCGAACGTCCGGACGGTACGGCGCCCCACCCGCCGCCACCCGCAGCTCCCGCCGCCCCTCGCCACGGCAGTCACCCGCAAGCAGCGTCAGCCGAGCGGCTCCGGGCGGCGGCCCGCCGTCAGCAGGTGGCCGCTGACCCCGAGCAGGGCGGGGTCCGTCTCGGTCAGCCGCATCGCGTGCAGCACGGTGGCCCGCCGCCCCTCGTCCGCCAACCAGGCGTCCAGACCGCCCATCAGCCAGGCCGCGCCCTCGACCCCGTACTGCCCGGTGGCCGCCAGCCCGGCCGCCTCGAACTCCCCCGGCACCTCGCCGGGCTGGTGGAAGTAGGCGGTGGTGAAGCCGGGCTGTTCGGCGGACGGCCGCAGGTGGCCGTCGACCGTCACGGCATCGACGTGCGGGCGGCGCGCGGGGTCGAAGTAGTTCTCCTTGTACAGGGTGTCGTGCAGCCCGGCGAAGCGGTTGATGGTGGCGGCCACCACCGGGCCGCCGGGCCGGACCACCCGCCGGGCCTCGGCCAGTGCCCGCACCCGGTCCGGCCGCTCCGTCAGGTGGTAGAGCGGGCCGAGCAGCAGCACCGCGTCCACCGAGGCGTCCGGCACGTCCAGCGCCCGGGCGTCGCCGACCCGGGCCGTCACGCCCGGCCGCCGTCGGGCCTGCTCCACGTGCAGCGGCACCGGGTCCAGCAGCTCGACCCGGTACCCGAGTCCGGCCAGCCAGCCGGCGTACCGGCCGCTGCCGCCGCCCACGTCCAGCACCCGGGCCGGGGCGGGCGGGAGCAGTCGCAGCAGCAGGTCCCTGGTGCGCAGCTCCTCCAGGCGGTTGGCGCCCCGGTCGAGCCGGCCGTCCTCCTCGCCGCGCTCGTAGTACGCCAGCACCTCGGGCCGCAGCTCCGGGGCGGCCTGCGCCGCATCCTCCGTCGTCATCCCGGGAGCCTGCCCGGACCGACGGCGGGCTCGCAATCGGATTACGCTCCGTCGCCTCCCCCGGTGCCGGCCCGGCTCCCCCGAGGGGCCGGACAACGGACCCACACCTCGTCAGGTGCGGGCGCCACCCCGGGGGGTGGGAAGTGTCACCAGGTGGGCCGGAGCTGGCCGACCGGGGCGAGCAGGTTGAGGTCCTCGTGCAGCTCGTGCAGGCGGCGCCGGCCCAGCGCGGTCGCCCAGGGGCGGACGGCGTCGGCGGCGGCGGCCTCGGCGGCGCGGGTGCACTGCCGGCCCAGCTCGGTCAGCACGATCAGCTTGGCGCGGGCGTCGCTGGGGTGCGGATGGCGCTCGACGTAGCCCTTGCGGACCAGGTCATCGACCATCTGGCTGGCGGCCTGTTTGCTGACGCCGAGGTGGCCGGCCAGCTCGTTCACGGTGGCACCGTCCCGGGCCAGCCGGGCGAAGGCGAAGCCGTGCGCGGGGCGGAGGTCGGTGAAGCCCCGGTCGCGGACTCCGGTGTCGATGGCGTGCACCAACTCGGAGGCGAGGGCGATCAGCAGGGGCGGGAGGCTCTGGGCGATGGACTCGGGCTCGCTCATACCGGAAGTCTGCCAGTCCCCTTCACCGAATGGTCAAGCGAACTGACCAGTTGGACAAGCCACTTGACCAATGCCGAGGGCCCCCGCGACTGCTTCGGCGGGGGCCCTCGACTGCTCAGCGGAGCGGTCTGCCGTTACGGCTCACGGCGCCTCCGGCGCGCGATCAGCAGGGCCGAACCACCGACGGCCACCAGACCGAGCGCGAGGCCCGCCTCCAGCCACACGCCATCGGAGCCGGTGTGCGGCAGCGGCAGCGGTGCGGCCGGGGCCACGCTGTCCACCGTCGCGGTGGCGGGCGGCGAGAGCGTCGAGGCGCCGTCCGGGGTACGGCCGCCCGCGGTGGCCGTGTTGCGCAGCGGCCTGCCGGTCAGGTCGGCCGCCCGGACGGTGTACTTGGCCGTGCAGGTGGTCCGCTGTCCGGGGAGCAGCGGGCGCTGCTCCGGGCAGCTGACCGGACCCATCGGGCCGGCGCCGGTGAACTCGCCCTCGCCGGGCACGATGTCACGCAGCGTCACACTCCCGGTGTCGGTGACCAGGACGCTGTAGGTGATGGTGTCGCCCGGCTTGGAGGGCCAGCAGTACGACGGATGACAGAGCGGCAGAACTGACGAGCCGTCGGGACTCACCTGCTCGGACGCATCACCCGGTGGCGTCCTCGCCCGGGAGCGGCGGTTCGTCGTCCACCCCGGTGTCCCCGGCGAGGTCGGGGATCCAGGCCCGGACCCGGGGAGAGAGGTCGGCCAGCGGGTCCAGCGGGCTGGGATGGGCCCCGGCCGGCACGGTGACCTCCACGTACACGCCCCGCCGGGTGGTGGTGAGCCGGTGCCCACCCCGGCCGTCCGGCTCGTCGTACCAGACCACGCCCGAGACGGCCGGCGAGGGCTTCCGCCGGTTCTCCAACGACTCCAGCGAGGCCGGCCGGTCGACCCCGCAGCGCAGCACCGTCCTCGGGCTGCTCTGCCAGGCCAGCACGTACCGGTCCGGCCGGCTGTCCGGCGCCGGGCCGTACCCCCGCACGCTGACGGCCTGCAACGCCGCCATCAGCGCGTCGCAGTGCCCGGCCGCCCGGCCCTGCGGGTGCCCCGGCTCCAACGGCGGTTCCGGGTCCTCGGCGGGCGCCAGCAAGACGGCCCCGCAGATCGCGGCCAGCACCGTCGGGAGGGCGGCCAGCCGCACGACGGCGGGGAGCCGCCGGGCCGGGCCGGGCGGGCCGGCCAGGGCTGCCGGGGCTGCCGGGGCTGCCGGGGCTGCCGGGCTGGGCGAGCTCATCGGGCGCTCCGGATTCCGGGGAGGAGTGGGCGGGGCCGGCCTGACCGCACGTCAGTCCCCGTACGGCAGCAGCTCGGCCCGCTTCGGGGGCCGGCCGTCGCCGGAGGAGCGGCCGGTGAGACGGCGGCCGATCCACGGGCCCAGGTGGGCGCGCAGCCACCTCAGGTCGGCCCCGGCCTCGGCGGTCCGGCTGCGCGGCGCGGCGGGCGGCAGCGGGGCGCGCCAGTCGAACGGCGCGGGGCGGCCGAGCGCCTCCAGCACCGCGACGGCCACCCGGCGGTGGCCCTCCGGGGAGAGGTGCAGCCGGTCCTCGTCCCAGAGCCGGCGGTCGTCGAAGCAGGGCGCGGAGAACAGGTCCACCACCCGCAGGTTCGGGTGACGCCGGGTCAGGCCCTCGACGTACGCCTTCATCCGCAGGATCGCCGGGAGCAGCCGCGCGCTGCCGCCGAGCCGCCGGGTGGGGTCGGTGCTGGTGAACATCACCACGGTGGAACCGCCCGCGAGCAGCTTCTCCGCCGACTCGCCGAGCAGCCGCTCGACCAGCTCGATGTCGCAGCCAGGCCGCAGCACGTCGTTCAACCCGCCGGCCAGGGTGACGAGTTCGGCCGCCATCGCGGCGCCTGCGTCCACCTGCTCGTCCCGGATCTGGCCGATCAGCTTCCCCCGCACCGCCAGATTGGCGTAGCGGAAGGCCGGGCCGGGCCCGGCCGCCGCGACCTCGGCCGCCAGCGCCTCGGCGACGCGGTCGGCCCAGCCCCTGTAGTGGCCGTCGGGGAGCAGGTCGTCGCACATGCCCTCGGTGAAGGAGTCCCCGAGCGCGACGTAACTGCGGTACGTGGTGGTGGCGGTCTGGTTCGTCATGGCAGCACGATCGTACGCGCAGGGCCCCGGCGCATCCGGCGGGCCCCCATCGGGCTGCCGGGCGGGCCGCCCGGACAATCGGGTGGCGCCCCGGGCGGCCTGCTGCTTTCATTCGCCCGTGACCGATGACACCGCTGCCGACCGGCACTCCGCCTCCCCGAACCCCACTTCCCCGGGCACCGCCGCTGCGGGCACCGCCGGGCTGCTCGACCGCCTGGAGCGGTACTACGACGCCGTCCCGCGCAGCGCCGCCCGGGCCGAGGACTTCGGCCCGCTCTCGCTGTTCCTGCGCAACGGGCCCGGCTTCCCCTACTACGCCCGCCCGACCCTCGGCTGGACCGGCCCCGGCGCCACCGCCGAGGACGTCGAGCGGGTCCGGGCCCGGCAGCGCGAGGAGGGGGTGGCCGAGGCCTTCGAGTGGGTGGCCGAGACCACCCCCGGCCTGCGGGCGGCCGTCGAGGCGACCGGACTGGCCGTCCACGGCCACCCGTTGATGGTGCTCTCCGACTCCGCGGACGCACCGGCCCCCGCACCCCCGGCCGAGGTCACCGTCCGGCTGGTCGGCGCGGACGACCCGTCACTGGCCGAGGCGATCGCGGTGGCCTACCTCTCCTTCGGCGAGCCCGGGACCGCGATCGGCACTGCGGGGAGCGACGAACTGGCCGCCTTCACCGCCCGGTTGGCCGAGGACGGGACGGCCGAGCGGATCGCCCGGCGGATCCGCGACGGCCTGACCGTGGTCGCCGCCGCCTTCGGCCCGGACGGCACCGCCCTCTGCGGCGGCCAGCACCAACCCGTCGGCGAGGTCACCGAGTTGGTCGGGATCGGCACCCTCCCCAGCGCCCGCCGCCAGGGCCTCGGTCACGCCGTCACCGCCGCCCTGGTCACCGACGCCCGGGCCCGGGGCGTCCGGACGGTCTTCCTCTCGGCCGGCGACGACGACGTGGCCCGGATCTACGGCCGGGTCGGCTTCCGCACCGTCGGCACCGCCCTGATCGCCTAGGCGTAGCCCGCCCGCCCCGGGGGCCGGACTCGACGGCGGGTGCGGCCCCCGCCCGCCAAGGGGTCCGCACCGCCCGCACCGAGGGCAACCACGCCCCGGCCGCCCCGGGCCCGCCCGTCCGGTGGTCGCCACCACGGGCCGTGGTCACCGACCTCACCGGACGCGTCCTGCCGCACCGTCGGGCGGGCGGCCGGCGGCCGCTGGACGCGCTCCCCGGCGGCACGGACCTCGGCGGGTCGCTGCCCGGCGCGGCCGTCCGGGAGACGCGGGAGGTCCGGTAGGAGACCGGCCCGGCCGTGGAGATCACCGCTCTGGCCGGCACCCGCGCTCACCGTCCGGGTGCCGGGCGGCGGACCGGCCAGCTCCACCGAGTCCGCCGAACTCCGCCGGGTGGGCGCCGACGAGCCGGACGGCCTCCCGGCGCACCACCCCCCCAGCGGCTCCGGCCGGACCACTTCCACCGGGCCCGCCCCCGCCCCTCCCGGGCCACCCCCGCCGTCCGGCCCGCCCGGCCGCTCAGGCACCGGGCAACCGCTCAGGCACCGGGCGGCGGGAACCCCTCCCGCAGCGTGAACACCTGCGGCCCCGGCCCCTCCGCCCGCAGCTTCAGCAGCTTCTCCTCCGCCTCCGCCACGGTCGGCCGGTGCCCGGCCGGCACCCACCAGAGCGCGGTCATCACCTCCCCCACCCGGGCGAACCACTCCCGCCGCCGGCGCAGCACGGCTATGTGGCCCGGGCTGTAGACGTACGCCTCCAGCGCGTCCGGGTCGCGCCAGACCGACATGTTGACGATCAGCCACTCGTCGTCGAAGACCACCTTCTCCCCGGCGGTGGCCGGTTCGGTGTACCGCCAGACGAAGCCGTTCGCCTCCTCGGCGAGCTGGTTGACCGGGTCCAGCGCACGGACGAAGTCGGCGAGTTCGGGGCCGTCGAGCGGGTAGAGCAGGCGGGCGAGGTTGACCTGGGCAAGTTGGTGAGTGACCGTCATCCGCGGAACATAGCCCCTCCCACCTGCGGCGCTCACCTTCTTTCCGCCCCTCGGACGCCGCCGCCGGAACCTCGTGGCGCCACCGGCCGGCCCGCTGTCATCCTGGTGCGGTGGGAGACAGGGCGAACATCGTCGTGGTGCGGGAGGACGGCACCAAGGAGCTGTACCGGTCGGGCTGGGCGGTCGAGCTCGACCTGGACCTGCTGGCCGGGCCGGACGCGCTGCTCGCCTCGCTGCCCGGACTCAAGCGGGACGGCTGGTGGCTGGACGACCTCCACGCGCAGGCCGGGGTGGTGGTGGACCTGGCCCGGCGGGTGCTGGCCTACTTCGTCGGGGAGGGACCGAGCGTCGAACTCCGGCACCGGGAGGCCACGTTGGCCCTGCTGGCCGAGGTCTGGCCGGGCTGGCGGGTGCGCTGGCTCCACCAGGGCCAGGCCGACCTGCTGGCCCTGGTGGGCCGTGACCCGACCGGCGCCCGTGCCGGCGTCCGGCGGATCCACCCCGAGGAACTGCTGGCCCCGGACGACGAGGAGCTGGCCGACGAGGACCCGAACACCGTGGTGATCACCCTGCCGGGCGGCCGGTCGCACGTCACCTCCGCCGTCGCCGACCACCCGGTGCGCGAGGGTCCGGCGCTGCTGGCCCGGTTGGCGGACGCCCCCCGGCACGGGGTGGTCCGGCTGCCCGCCGCCTCGGGCCTCCACCTCGACCCGAAGCGTCACCGGCTGGGCTGGTGGTGCGCGTACTTCACCCCGGAGGCGGACCTGGTCCCCGCGCTCTGGCCGGGCTGGACGGTGGAGTTCTGGCGGGACGACTGGCGGCGGCAGGTCCGCGCCTCCGCCGGTCTGTTCGCCCCGGCACCCGCCGACTCGGCCGGGGCCCGGGCGGCCGTCCTCGCCCGGGCCGCCGAACGGGTGGACCACCGGGCCCGCCACGACCTGCTCGTCGCCCGGACGGCCGCCCGGCGCTGATCCGCCCGGACGCCCGCCGCACCCGGCCGGGCGCGACCGGGCACGCGGCCGGACCCGGCGCCGTCAGAGGAAGTTCTTCCCGATCAGCAGGCCGACGATCCGTTCGTCGAAGTCCGGGAAGTCCATCGGCACGATGCCGAGGTGGATCCGCTCGGTCTTCCGGGCGTCCAGGTAGCGGAAGACCCGGGGCAGGATGGCACCCGCCTGGGTCTTCGGCCAGAGGCCGTTGGCGTAGCTGGTGAAGTTCACGTACATCTCGGCCGCGCCCTGGTCGTAGAAGGCCCGGTCGAACCACTGCTCCACCAGGGTGGACTTCTGCCCGGTCGACACCCCCTGCCAGGTGTCCTGGGTGCGGAAGAAGCCGTTGCTCCCGCTGGACCACTGGATCACCGGCCAGGAGTTGCCGAAGTCCGCCACGAAGACGATCCGGCCCCGGGCCTCGCCTAGCCGGGGCCAGCGGGGCTCGGTCCAGAACAGGCTGCGGTAATTCATTGCCGGATCGTCCAGGTAGTACCCGATCCGGCGGGCGAACTCCTCGTCGCCCAGCGCCTGTCCGCCCGCCCGCTCGTTCCGCACCCGCATCACCAGCACCTCGCCGGGGAAGCGCCGCAGGTGGTCGCGGCAGGCGTTCAGCACATCCTGGAAGCGGTGGTACTGGTAGAAGCGGTCGTGGTAGACACCCAGCTCACTGGCGGTCCCCTGGAGCCCATTCAGCCGGATGTCGAAGAACCGGATGCCCTTCTCCAACTGCTGTGGCAGGCCCCAGTTCTGGGTGTGCGACCACTCGGTGCCGTTGGCCGGGTCGGTGCACCAGGAGTCGTGGGTGCCGGGGATGGTCAGCCGGGTGAGCGGCAGGCCGCCGTCCAGCGCGGCCATCCAGTCCGAGCCGGAGGGGCCGACGGCGCTCGCGGGTGCCGCCACCGCGATGCCCAGGGTGGCCAGCACGGCCGTACCACCGGCTCCGGCTCCCCACCTCAGGACCTCGCGACGGCTCGGGCTCGGTCGGCTCGGGCTCGGTCGGCTCATGCTGGGCTCCGGTTTCTGGCGTGGACAGGACAGACGCGCAACGCCCATCCTCGCGCGCCACCCGGGCCGGGCACCATCCCCGTGCACCGCGAAGTCCCGTACCGCCGAACCTCCTTGAGGCCGCCTCAGGTCGATTCAGACCGGGTTCGTCGCCGTCGCCGCCGTCACCCAGTGCCCGCGCACCGCATCCGTCGGCCGCTGCTCCCCCAGCGCGTCCAGCCCCCAGGCACCCAGCGCGTCCACCACGTGGCGCAGCGCCAGGCCGCGCTCGGTGAGCTCGTAGACCGTGGCATTGGCCGGCCGCTCCAGCTTGCGGCGCTCGACCAGGGCCTCCGCCTCCAGCTGCTTGAGCCGAGCCGCCAGGATGTCGGTCGACACGCCCGGCAGGTCGGCGTGCAGGTCGGTGTACCGGCGCGGGCCGCGCAGCAGTTCACGGACGATCAGGAGGCTCCAGCGCTCTCCCACCGCGTCCAGGGCGCGGGCGACGGCGCAGTACTGGTCGTAGCTTCGGCGTGACATGCGGATCAGCATAGCCAAAAGGTTGGACTTTCCAAGTGGGTACTTGGTAGAACAAAGCAACCGGATGACGGATGACGGCGCGTCACGGGGTACGGGTACCACGGTCGGGAGGCCGCAGATGGAGTTTCGGCAGTCCAGCAAGCTGGCTGGCGTGTGTTACGAGATCCGCGGCCCGGTGGTCGAGCAGGCCAACGCGCTGGAGGAGGCCGGCCACAGCGTGCTCCGGCTGAACACCGGCAACCCCGCCCCGTTCGGCTTCGAGGCACCGGAGGAGATCCTCCAGGACATCATCCGCAACCTGCCGAACGCCCACGGCTACAGCGACTCGCGCGGCATCCTGCCGGCCCGCCGCGCGGTGGTGCAGTACTACCAGCAGCGCGGCGTCCCCGGGGTGACGGTCAATGACGTCTACCTGGGCAACGGCGCCTCCGAGCTGATCCAGATGGCGGTCCAGGCGCTGGTCGACGACGGCGACGAAGTCCTCGTCCCCGCACCGGACTTCCCGCTCTGGACGGCCGTGGTCCGGCTGGCCGGCGGCAAGGCCGTGCACTACCTCTGCGACGAGGAGGCGGAGTGGTACCCGGACCTGGACGACATCGCCTCGAAGATCACCCACCGCACCAAGGCCATCGTCGTCATCAACCCGAACAACCCGACCGGCGCGGTCTACCCGAAGGAGCTCCTCCTCGGGATCCTCGAACTCGCCCGCCGCCACGGCCTGATGGTGCTGGCCGACGAGATCTACGACAAGATCCTCTACGACGGCGTCGAGCACCACTGCCTGGCCGCCCTCTCCGACGACGTGGTCACCCTCACCTTCAACGGCCTCTCCAAGGCCTACCGGGTGGCCGGCTTCCGCAGCGGCTGGCTGGTGGTCTCCGGCCCCAAGCAGCATGCCAAGGACTACCTGGAGGGGCTCACCATGCTCGCCGGGATGCGGCTGTGCCCCAACGTCCCGGCCCAGTACGCCGTGCAGGCCGCCCTCGGCGGCCACCAGTCGATCCACGACCTGACGCTGCCGAACGGCCGCCTCACCGAGCAGCGCGACGTGGTCCACCGGGCGCTCAACGAACTCCCCGGCGTCAGCTGCGTCAAGCCCAAGGGCGCGCTCTACGCCTTCGCGAAGCTCGACCCGGCCGTGCACCGGATCGTCGACGACGAGCGCTTCGTCCTCGACCTGCTGCTCCGCGAGAAGATCCACATCGTCCAGGGCACCGGCTTCAACTGGCCCCGCCCCGACCACTTCCGCTTCGTCACCCTCCCCCGGGCCGACGACCTGGAGACCGCGATCAGCCGGATCGGCCGCTTCCTCACCACCTACCGCCAGTAGGCGCGCGGCGGCTCAGCCCACAGCCGCCCGCTCCCACTCCCGGCGGGTGATCAGGTACTCCACGTCGCCGTGCTCGGCGCCCTCGATGTAGTCCGGCCACTCCTCGTGGAAGGTGCGGACGTGGCGCAGCCCGGTCTTCTCCATCACCCGCCGGGAGCCCGCGTTCACCGTCATCGTGGTCGCCACCACGGCGGGCGTGGCGGTGTGCGCGAAGGCGTGCCCCACCAGCGCCCGGGCCGCCTCGGTGGCGTAGCCGTGGCCCCAGGCCGCCGGGCGGAAGCGGTAGCCCAGCTCGGTGCCGCCCGCCGCCAGGCCGACGCTGTCGGCCGGCTGCAGCGCGACCCAGCCCAGGAACGCGCCGTCCGCCTTCGCCAGGACCGCGAACGTGCCCAGCCCGTCCGGGAGTTCGCGGTACCCCCGGAGGATCGCCGGCAGCACCTCGCGCTCCACGGCCTCCCTCGGCTGCGGGCGCCCGGTGTCGATGTACCGCATCACCAGCGGATCCCCGTGCAGCTCCGCCAGTGCGTCCAGATCCGCACCACCGAATCGCCGCAGTACCAGCCGCCCGGTCTCCAGAAGTCTCTCCACACCCCCGATTCGACCAAGCCGCGCGCCCCGCCACAACCCGGTTTCGGCCCGGCCGCCTAGGCTCTGATCATGACCGTCCTGCGCTCCGTCCTGCTCTTCCTGCTCGCCGCCGTCGCCGAGATCGGCGGCTGCTGGCTGATCTGGCAGAGCGTCAGGGAGTCCCGCCCGTGGTGGCTGGCCGGCCTCGGCATCGTCGCCCTGGGCGCCTACGGCTTCGTCGCCGCCCTCCAGCCCGACGCGAACTTCGGCCGCGTCCTCGCCGCCTACGGCGGTGTCTTCGTGGCCGGCTCGCTGCTCTGGGCGATGGCCCTGGACGGCTTCCGCCCCACCCGCACCGACGTGCTCGGCGCGCTGGTCTGCCTGGCCGGCGTCGCCGTCATCATGTACGGCCCGCGCCGCTGACGTCCGCTCATCGTGCGTAGCGCTTGAGGATCTCCGTCTCCAGGGTGAACCCGACCGGCCCGGGAAGCTCCAGCTCGCTGCCGTAGGCCCGGGTCACCGTGGTCCGGTAGCGGCCGTCCTCCGGCTCGCTGTGGACCGTCACCTCACCACGTTCACGGTCGATCAGGAGGTAGACCGGGATGCCGGTCCAGGCGTAGGCCACCGGCTTCTCGATCCGGTCCCGACGGTCGGTGTCCTGGTCGTAGGAGGTCACCTCCACTGCCATCAGCACCCCGTCGGGGTCCGCCCACTCACCCTGACCCGCGAAATGGGCGACCGGAGCGAGCACCCCATCAGGACGGGCCCGCCCCGTGCGGTACCGCTCGACCGCGAGTCCCTGCTCCACGTGCAGGTCGCACTCGGGCAGGTGCTGCATGCACTGCCGGAGCAGCCACATGACGATCGCTCCGTGGTCGCCATCGGGCACGGCCTTGACCCCCAGCCTTCCGTCGACGAACTCCAGGGTGACCGTCTCCGGCGCCGCTGCGGCGATCTGCTCGAACTCCTCGACCCGCATCTGCGGCCGATCGGTGGCCATGGCGGTCATCGTGACCCCTTCCGCAGTCCGGCGGTGCTCCGGCAACCAGCGCTGACCCAGTACAGTGCCACCGTACTACCTCGTCCGTAAGGCCCAGGGCCGTGAACCGCACGTCCCGGCAGCGTCTTCACCGGAGGGCACTCCCCATGGCCAAGCCACCCGTCGTCGGGGCCTCGGCGCCCTCGTTCTCGCTGCCCGGGGTGCTCCTGGTGGAGGACCTGGCGGAGCGCCGGGAGTACCGCCTGGAGGAGGCCAAGGGGAAGCCACTGGTGCTGGTCTTCTACCCCGGGGACGACACGCCCGTCTGCACGAAGCAGCTGTGCTCCTACACCTCGGACCTGGACCGCTTCCGTGACCTCGGCGCGACGGTCTGGGGCATCAGCCCGCAGGACCTGGACAGCCACGAGCGCTTCGCCCGCAAGCACCGCCTCGGCTTCCCGCTGCTCGCCGACCCGGACCGCGCGGTGGCCCGGGCCTACGGCATCACCGTCCCCGGCCTGGGCCTGCGCCGCTCGGTCTTCATCCTGGACGGCGGCTCCACCGTGACCTGGCGTCACGTCGCCCTGGCCGGCCTCACCTTCCAGCACGCGGACACCCTGGCCGCCCAGCTGGAGACCCTCCGCGGCGCCTGACCGTCCCTCAGGCCGCCACCCGCAGCAGCGAGCCGGGCCCCTCCGCCGGGTCGATCACCACGGCGGCCACCCGGTACTCGGGGCTCAGCGCGGCCCAGATCCCGGCCAGCAGCTCAGCCGCGTCCCCGGCCGTCACCGCCACCTCGTCGTACGGCGCGGCCACCGCCACCTCCCGCCCGTCGGAGCGGTAGGTGGTGAGCAGCACGCCCTCCCCCGGCTGCAGCTCGTCCACCGCGAGCGTCATCACGTTGCTGCTCAGCCGCCCCGCCCCGCGCCCGGCCGCCCGGCTCGGGCGCGCCGCACCCAGCACCGCCCGCTCGCCGTCCCGGCTGATCAGCGCGGTGATCCGGGAGGTCCGGATCGGCGGATCCGGCTCGTACTCCAGCCCGCTCAGTGCGACCACCGGCGCGGCCCCGCCCCGCAGCCGCTCCGCCACCTGTCCGACCTGCTCGCCGTTGCCGAGCACCAGTCAGTCGTCGGCCAGGGTCGCCGCCGCGTAGTGCCGCAGCGGGTCGTGCCCGGCGTCCCCGGTCGGCCCGACCAGCAACTCGCCGTCCACCAGGCGCAGTTCACGGTCACGCGAGGCCCCGCTCCGGCGGTGGGCCGAGGACGGCGCCGCCCTCACGGACCTGCTGCGCCTCCCCCGCCGCAGCCGCTCCGGCCCGGTGGTCAGGCCGGCCGGCGGCCGGACCTGACGCACCGTCGACGGTCTCAGCGCCGCCGCAGGCGCCCGCCGCGTCGCAGGAGCAGCAACGCCCCGGCCGCCGTCAAACCGGCTGCCGCGCCGACCAGCGCCGTGACCGGCGCGCCGGTCTCGGGCAGCTCACCCGGCGGCGGGAGGTCGGGGCTCGGCGTCGGCACCGGACTGGGCGTGGGCCCGACGCTCGGGCTCGGGCTCGGTTCGGGGGTCGGCGTCGGCGTGGGGGTCGGGCTGGGGCTCGGCGTCGGGGTCGGGCTCGGCGTCGGCTGGGCGACGGGGAGCTGCACCGCGCACGGCAGCGCACCCGCCCGCACGGTGCGGGCCGGGTCGGCGCAGGTGGCGCCGGGGACGGTGGTGTCCACCGTGTTCCGCAGCAGCAGGTCGCCCTCGTCCGGGGAGTCGACGGTGACGGTGTACCGCACGGTGACCGTCGCCCCGACCGGGAGGGGACCGGTCCAGCGCAGCACGGAGCCGTCCCGGGTGACCGTCCCGGAGGTGGCGGTGGCGTCCCCGTTGTAGCGGGCGTCGTCCAGCACACCGGTCAGGTCATCGGCGAAGGAGGCCGGGTCGATCGGGACCTTGCCGGTGTTGGTGGCGGTCACCGTGTAGGCCACGGTGTCGCCGGGCGCGGCCTCGGCGGCCGAGGCGGTCTTGGAGAGCTCCATGCCGGGCGTCAGCTTGCGCACCGGGACGGTCGCGGTGGACGGGTTGGACGGCACGTCCTCGCCGTCCGGCGCGGTGCCGTGCGCGGTCGCGGTGTTGCTGAACTCGCCGGTGAACGAGTCGTTCACCGTGATCACGTGGCTGCCGGTGCAGACCATCGAGGCGGTCGGGGTGCCCATCGGGCCCAGCGCCGTCCGGGGGCAGGAGATGTCGGTGACCTGGGGGTCCGTCACGGTGACCGGGTCGAGGACGGCGGTGCCGGTGTTGGTGACCAGGAACTCGTACCGGACGGTGTCGCCCACCGCGTACGTCCTGGCCAGCCGCCCGGTCCGCTCCCCGGCGACCGACTTGACCAGGTTCAGCTGGGTCAGCGGGACGACCGAGGACTCCTCCAGGTTCCGGATCAGGTGGGTGTCGGTCAGGCCGCCGGTGGAGCCGGAGAAGCCGAACTTGTAGGTCTTCGGCGCGGGGGTGTCCATCTGGTACCGGAGCACCTCCTGGAAGCCCTTCCCGTCGTGGAAGTCGATGGTGACCACCACCAGCGGCCGGGCATCCGGACTGACCGTCAGCCGGACCGACCGGACGGCCTGTTCGGGGTCGGTGGTGTCCGCCCGGAGGTTGCCGGGCAGCGTGGTGACCTGGCCGGCCGGCCGGCTCGCGTCCGGCTTCATGGTCGAGACCAGGAAGCAGTAGCCGTCCAGCCCCTCCCCCGGCCCGCGCAGGGTCACCGAGTCGGTCACCTGGTTGCCGCCGTTCACCGGGGACTTCTGCCCGGCGGGGCAGTTCAGCCCGCGCTGCTCGGCGTCGTTGGCGAAGTTCCCGTAGGCGTCGAGCCCGATGCCCAGGTAGCCGCCCTCGACCCCGGGCACCAGATTGCGCTGGGCGTAGCCGAGCGAGCCGCCGTCCGCACCCGCCGTCTTCAGGTCGACGCCGCCGTCCACCAGGAAGAAGCCGATGCCGTCGGCACCGTTGCCGCCGTACTGGTACTGGTCGAAGGAGACCATCAGTCCGCCGTTGCCGGGCAGCGGGCGGTTGTAGAGCAGCCCGCCGACCCGGTAGTTCCCGCCGTCGGTGAGCTGGAGCCAGCCGGGGGTGACCCCCGGGGTCGGTACCGACGGGGTGGTCTGGGAGGCATCGGTGCAGGGGCCGGTGGTCGACTCGCCGGCCGGCGGCGCTCCGGCCGCCCCGGTCAGGCAGACCGAGTCCAGCGGGACGAACCCGGGGTCGGCGATCGAACTGCCGGTGAACGTCTCGTTCAGCAGCACCGACCCCCCGCCCGCTCTCGCTCCCGACCGGTCGGGGATCTGGTCGGCCCGGCCGACGCCGGGTGCGGCCAGGCCGGTGGCCAGGAGCACGACGGTCGTCGCGAGCAGTCGGCGGACGACACGGGGACGGGTGGCGGGGCGCACGGGCGGAGTCACCGCACAACGCTAGGCAGACGGCCCCCGTTCACCCCGACTGCCGCCCCCGGTGCCGGGATTCTTCATCCGGTCGGCCCTGCCCGACGCTCGTCCGGGCGCACGGCACGGACCTACCTGCCGTCCGGATGACGGACCGTCACCGAGCGTCCGAGGGATCAGAAGTGCTCCTCGATCCACCGGGCGTCGGTGAGGTAGCGGCGGTCGTGGCCCTCCTCGATGTGCCGGGCGAAGGCGGCCTGGCCCGCGTCCGCCTGCCGGTGCATGAACGCCACCAGCGCGCGCAACCGCTCCGCCGCCACCGTCGGCAGGGCCACCCGGTCGGCCGCCGGGAGGCCGTACGCCTCGGCGAAGAGCGCCAGGCGGCGGCGCGCCTCCGGGAGCGGCCGGGTGTGCGCGGCCTCGTCCGGGGCGTAGAGCGGGACGAAGCGGTAGGCGGTGTAGGCGACGTCCCAGAGCCGGGGACCGGGGTGAGCGGTGTCGAAGTCGATGAAGGCCACCGGGAGTTGGTCACGGAAGACGGTGTTGTAGGTGGCCGCGTCCCCGTGGCAGATCACCTCGGCCGGCTCCCTCGGATCCAACTGCCAGACGTCCGAGGGCTCCTGGACGAACCCGACGGTGGCGTCGTGCAGCCCCCGGAGCAGCCGGGCACCCGCCACCAGCGACGCCTCGCTCCGCACCTGCGGTGCGCCGAAGTCGTGCCCGACCTCCCCCGGCAGGTACTCGACGAACTCCTCCGCACCACCCTCGCCCAGCCCGTACGGACGCGGCGCCCCGGTGAACCCGACCGCCGCCAGGTGCGCCAACAGCCGTTGCACGGTCGGGCTCCAGGCCCCGGCCGGGCGCCGCACCACCCCGCCCTCCCGGACCACCCGGTTGACCCCGCCCACGAACGTCTCACGATCCGTCACACCCGCCACGCTAGCCGTCCGCCCGGGGCCGGACCACTCCGTTCCCATACCTCCGGAAGGCTCCGCGCCGTAGGATGCGGCCACCACCGACTGAGGCCGCTAACGGGGCCCGGCGGTGCGCCAGATCCGGACCTCGGTGCCGGGGAGGCGTTCGGCGAACAGCCCGGACGGCGAGGCCGCTTGCAACAGGGCCCGCAGGTCGGCCTCGAAGGCGGGCAGGTGCGGGCCGAAGAGGTGCGGGGCGGAGGAGGAGGTCGAGAAGGTCCGGGCCACCAGGTCGCCCGCGTCGAGCTCCAGCACCTGACCGCCCGGGACGACGAGCCGGCTCGGCCCCGCGTACCCGGCCCGGGCCAGCACCTCGGCCTCACCGCCCGGGGTGCCGTGCGGCAGCACGCCCTGGCCGGCCCGGCGCAGCGGGCCGAGGTAGCGGCGGACGAGCCCGTCGACGGCAGGCTGCGGCGGCACCGGGTGGGGCAGGCCCGCCACCGAACGGCGCTCCGCCTTCCAGTCCGCGACGTGCACGAAGGCACCCCCGGGCCGGAGCAGCTCGCGGACGGCGACGGCCACCCGCTCCTGATCCATCCAGTGGAACGAGTGGCCGAACGTCACCGCGTCGAACTCCCCGAGATCCGAAGGGAGTTGCTCGGCGCGGGCCCGGACCCACCGGACCCGCCCGGCCGGCCCGGCGGCCTCCGCCGCCCGCTGCGCCTCGGCGATCATCCCGGCGTCCGGATCGACCCCGACCACCTCCGCGAACGACCCGCCCAGCAGCACCGCCAGCGTGCCCGGCCCGCATCCGACGTCCAGCAGCCGCCCCCGCCCGTCCAGCCCCAGCTCCTCGGCCAGCGCCGCCGCCAGCCCCGGCGCGTACGGGAGTCGACCCCGCCGGTAGTACGCCGCCGCCCCCGCGAACAGGCTCTCGTCCCACGTCCAGCCCTCGACCACCCCGGCCACCGCCCTCCCGGATCAGCTCCGATCCTGCCACGGTCACGGCCATCCCGGCGGTCCCGGCAGCGGGTCACGCCCCGTCAGGACCGCCGAGGCTCGGGAGCATCCGGCCGACGAGGGCCTCGGCCTCGGCCGGATGGGCCGACAGCCAGGCGGCGACGTGCGCGTGGACGGCCTCCTCGACACAGGCGGCGACCTCGACGTTGCCCAGGGCGTCCCGGGTGCAGCCCTCGAGGCGGAGCTCCCCGTCGAGCTTCACCGACACCACCGCCGTCAGCCCGGGGGCGAGCTGCGCCCATCCCACGTCCGGCCCGTCGGCCGGCGACGGCTCCCCCGGCCGGGCGTGGGCCTTGAGCGCCGAGCGCAGTCCGCGTAGCAGGCCCTCCTCGTGGGTGCCGCCCGCCTCGGTGCGGTAGCCGTTGGCGAAGCTCCGGACCCGGGCCTCGCCGCCGTCCCGTCGCCAGCGCAGGGCCACGTCCAACTCGCCCGCCATTCTCGGGTCTTCGTGGTGGAAGGCGATCACCTCCGGGTGCCGTTCGCCGTCCAGGAGGACGACGAAGTCCCGGAGCTCGCCCCTGAAGCGCAGCCGCTCGGGCGCGGACGGCCCGCGCTCGTCGGTGATGGTGATCTCCAGGTCCCGGTAGAGGAAGGAGAGTTCACGAAACCGGTCGGCCAGGGTCCGGTGGCTGAACTCCGTGGTCTCGAAGATCTCGCTGTCGGGCCGGAAGACCATGGTCAGCTCGCTCCCCCCGGCCGGGTCGGCTCCGGTGGTCGAACTGACCTCGTACCCCCGGGAGTACTGCGCGTTCCAGCGCGTACCGGCCTGCCGGACCTCGACCTCCAACCGGACGGAGAGGGCGTTCACGACGTACAGCAGGGGGCCGAAGCCGAGCGAGAGCCCGTTGCGGCCCAGCCTCCCGCAGCCGCCGGCCGTGACGGTCAGCGCCGTGCGGAGCTCGGCCGGGTCGGTGCCACCGTCGACCGTGACCCGCAGGCCGTCGTCGGGCAGCAGGGTCACGTCGACACGGCTCGCCGCCCCGGCCAGGACCATGCCCGCCGCGTGCTCGGCGACCTCGAACGCCAGGCGGTGCAGGCCCCGCTCGCCGGTCGTTCCGATGTACATCGCGGGCCGTTTCCGGACCACCTCCCGACCGTCCAGCACCTGGATCGCGCTGGCCTCGTAGCCGTGGTTCTCCGTAGACACGGTACCCCTCCCGAAGGTCCTTCGAATCGAGCCCCAGCCTAGGGGAGATTCGTAAAAACACCAGTTCAGAGCAGGTTTGACGAACCCTCAGGATGTCGGCTGCCGGCCTCTCGGAGAGGCCCCTCGGCCACCACCCCCGGGGCACCCCCACAGTCCGCAACCACCCCCGCCGAAGGCCACTGCGGGGCCTTCCAGCGGGCCGGCGAAGGCACGAATTCCACGAATTCCACGAGGTGGGGGAAAGCAGGCCGCAGAGGGGGCCGGAAGGTCTCCGGCATGGTCGACGACGGCCCGGCGGAGGACGGCCGAGGTGCCGAGAACGGTGCCCGTGGGCCAGGCGTCGGCGGGACGAGTGAGCGCGGCGCGTTCGCCGAGGTGGACGTGGGTGGTGCGGTCGAAGGTGCGGCGCGGCGGTGCGCCCGGCACCGCGACCACGGTGACGGCCGACTGGACCTTCACCACCCGAACCGCACCGGTCGGCCCGGCACCGCTGCTGCTCAGCGTGGTCCGGTTCTCCCCCGCGCTGCGCCGCGACGACCCGGCCCTGCGGCTGCCGGTCACCGTCCGGGGTACGGCGGCCGACGGCCGGTACCGTTCGCCGGCCGTCTCCCCCTCGGTGGACGGCGGGGCGACCCGGCAGCGCCTGCCGCTGGTCCGGGACGTGGCGACCGTCCCGGCCACCGCCGGGCCACGGGGGTGGGCCTGCGCGCGGAGCTGACCGACCTCGGCGGCACCTCCCTGGTCCAGACCGTGCCGGACGCCCACCGCACCCTGCTGAGCCGCACCCCCGCCACGGCACCGGCGGCGGGACGGTCCCCGGCCGTGCGGCCGGTGGACCACCCCGCTCCAACGGCATGTCACCCCACGCTGCGATGATCCTCCGGACACCACCACCCGAACTGGGGAGCACGCCATGGGCGCCTGGGACATCGGCCCGTTCGAGAACGACAACGCGGCCGACTTCGCCGCCTTCCTGGACGAGGCCGAGCAGTCCGAGCGCGGTGAGATCCTGCGCCGGGTGCTGGTCGCCGTCGCGGACAGTTCGGACTACCTGGAGAGCGACGAGGGCGCCGAGGCGGTCGCCGCCGCCGCCCTGATAGCGGCCCAACTCCCCGGCGGCACGGCGGTGTCGGTCGCCTACGGACCCAAGAAGCCGCTGCCGCCGTTCGCCCCGGACCTGCGGGAGCTGGCCGCGGCGGCACTGGGCCGGGTGCTCGGTGCGGACTCCGAACTGGCCGAGCTCTGGGACGAGACCGAGTACGGCGAGCCCTGGCGCTCCGACCTCGCGGCCCTGCTCGCGGTCCTCACCGCCCGCCCCTGAGCAGTGCACCCCGGCACCGGCCGGACGACACCGCCCGGCCGGTGCTCTTCGACCAAGACAGCAGCAAGGGCAGAGAGTTGGCACCGACGCTCCCGCTTCACCCGCCGGCCGACCCGTCCAGCAGCCGCCAGACGGTGAGGGCGAGCCGGGCCCGGGCCAGGGCGGCCGGGTCGGCGAGGTCCAGCCCGAGGGCGCGGCCCAGCTGGTCGATCCGGCGGGCCACGCTGCTGTGGTGACGGTGCAGCAGTTCGGCGGCCCGGCGCAGCGAGCCGGTCCGGGCGTAGGCGTCCAGGGTGTCCAGGTCCTCCGGGACTGCGGCGATCCGGGCGACGGCCAGCACGTCCGGGTCGGCCCGGGCCAGCTCCGGCGGGATCGCGGCCAGCAGCGCGAGCGCCCCCAACTCGCCGTGGTGCACGACCGGTTCGCGTGGCGAGCTGAAGCGCAGCGCGATCCGGGCCCGCTGCCAGGAGCGCGCCGGGCCCCCGCTCCCGTCCCCGCCGGGCCCGGCGTCGTCGCTCAGCCCGGCCCGGACCCCGGGCGGGAAGGCCGCACGGTCCACGGCAGCCGACAGCAGCACCCCGACCCCGCCCACCACCGCCGCCTTCACCGGCTGCCCCGGGCAGATCAGCGCACCGATCCGGTCCAGCGGCACACCGGCGGCGCGAACGGCCACCACCCACAGGGGCCGCTCCGGTCGGAAGCCGAGCAGCCGCAACGCCCGTGCCCGGGCGGCCTCTTCGCTGTCCGAGCCGATGACCAGCTCGACCAGCGCCGGATCGGCCATCGTGGTCCGGGCCGGGCCGTACCGCTCGGCCACCGCCGCGACGGCGATGGCCAGCCGTTCCAGCAGCACCCCGTCGAGCGGGCCGGACCGGCCGGACCGCTCCAGCCAGACCTCGCCGATCTCCTCCTCGTCGAGGGTCACCACCGCCCGCGCCGAGACCGCCCCGGCCGGCCCGGGCGCCTCCACCCCCTGCGGCGAGTACCGGACCGCCCGGCCCGTCCCGTGCAGGCGGATGCCCGTCACGCACTCGGCCAGCCCGGCCGAGGTCCGGGCGAGGGCCGGGAGGTCGACCCGGCGGCGCATCAGGGTGTCGTAGAAGCCGATGATGCGGATCGCACCATCCAGGTACGGATCGAGTCCGGAGAGCCGGACGGCCAGTGCCTCCATGGCCGCACCCTAGCCCGGCCGGCACCGCCCGGTCCCGCGCCGGACGGCGCGCGGGCGGCACCGGAACCGCGACGGACGGCGGCTGACCGGGCGCCGAGCGGCGGAGCAGGATGGTGGCCATGGATCCCGAACTCGAGGCCTTCGTGCCCTTCCTGCCCGACACCGACGTGACCGACCCGCCGACCGCCCGGCGCAACTTCGCCGAACGGGCGACCGCCCGGCCCGCCCCCGAGGCCGACCTGCTGGAGATCGAGGACCGCACCGCACCGGGCGGGCCGGGCGGACCGGACGTCCGGGTCCGGCTCTACCGGCCCGCCGGTGCCCGGGCCGCGATCGTCTGGCTGCACGGCGGCGGGTTCGTCTTCGGCGACCTGGAGACCGAGCACCCGTGGGCGGCCCGACTCGCCCACGGCTCCGGCGCGTTGGTGGTCTCGGTGGACTACCGGCGCTCACCGGAGCACCGCTACCCGGCGGCGCTGGACGACGCCTGGACGGTGCTCGGCTGGCTGGCCGCGCACGCGGCCGAGCTGGGCGTGGACCCGGAGCGGATCGCGGTCGGCGGGCACAGTGCGGGCGGCGGGCTGGCCGCCGGGCTGGCACTGCGCACCCGGGACCGGAGCGGCCCGCCGGTCTGCTTCCAACTGCTCAACCAGCCGATGCTGGACGACCGTCAGGAGACCTGGTCCCAGCGGCACTTCACCGCCACCCCCTGGCACCACCGGGAGAAGCTGACCGCCATGTGGGCGCACTACCTCGGCGGCCTCACCGCCGACCACTACGCCGCACCCGCCCGGGCCACCGAACTGGCCGGCCTGCCGCCCGCCTACATCTCGACCGCCGAGTTCGACCCGCTGCGGGACGAGGAGGTCGTCTACGCCCTCCAGCTGATGCAGGCGGGCGTAGCGGTCGAACTCCACCAGTGGCCCGGGACCTTCCACGGCTCGCAGGCCATCCTGTCGGCCGAGGTGTCACAGCGTCAGCTCGCCGAGCTGTGCGACGTGCTGCGCCGGGCACTGGCCTGAACGAGCGCTGACCCGACCGGCCGGTCAGGACTCAGACCCGGTCGTAGGTGAGGAAGAGGACGCCGCTCCCGAGGGCGGTCTGGTCGCTGAGCCGCCAACTGCGCGGCTCGAACGGGGTGGAGCGGCCGAACAGCGGGATGCCGGAGCCGGTGCTCAGCGGGGAGAGCTTGAGGACCAGGCGGTCGATCTCACCGTAGAGCGTGCCCGCCAGCTCGCCGCCGCCGCACAGCCAGATGTCCCTGCCCTCCTCGGCCTTCAGCTCGCGCACCTTGGCGACCGGATCGGTGGCAACCAACTCGACTGCGGGGTCCGGGAGTTCGGTCAGGCTGCGGGAGAAGACCAGGTGCCGCAGGTGGGGGTAGGCGTTGGCGACCCCCGCGTCCAGGCCGATCCGGTAGGTGTGGGTGCCCTCCAACACGGTGTCGAAGCGAGCGCCCGGCCCGGTCAGGCCGAGGGCGGCCCTGGCCGGACCGGGGAGGGTCTCCGGGTACTCGGCGACCAGGTGCTCGACGTAGTCCTGACCGATCGGCCAGAAACCGTCGGGCCCGGTCGGGTCACCCCCGGTCGGGGCGGCGATGTGGCCGTCGAGGGTGGCGGCGATGAAGTAGACCAGCTTGCGCACGTGCTCTCCTGATGGTCGGTCAGCCCCCCGTCAGGGCAGCCGTTCCACCCCATACGATCATGTCCCGCCCCGGACCGGAAGCAGGCGGAACGGACTGGTCAGCAGGTGGAACGAACCGGCCAGGGAGCTCAGTTGCGGGTGAAGGAGTGGCCCCGCCCGATCACGGTGAAGCCACGGCGGCCGTACCAGTACTGCGGCCAGTCCTCACCGTCGGCGATCAGGAAGCGCAGCTCCACGCCGGCCGCCCGGTGCAGCGCGGTGGCCAGCACGGTGTCCGCGTAGCCGTGCCGGGTGTGCTCCAGCGCCGTGATCAGGTCCTCGATCTGCGCGGTGCCGGTCGGCGGGTCCAGGTAGAGGTCCGCCCAGGCGGCCACCTCGCCCGCCGGGGTGCGGGCCGCCAGGAAGAGCACCTGCTCCGCACCGCGCAGCCGGGCGTCCCGGCGCTCCACCAGCTGTCGCACGCCCTCCTCGCCCAGCTCCGGCATCCACTCGCGCAGCCGCGCCCCGTACGGAGCGGCCAGCTCCGCCACCTCCACCGGCCCGGCCGGTACGGCGGGCGGCTCGGCGGGCGCCGGGCCGGCGTGGTGCATCACCAGCTCGGTGCCGTGCTGGTAGCCGGCCGCGACGAGCAGCGGCACGCAGGCCGCGCCTAGCGCGTCGTCGTAGACCGTGACCAGCCGGTGGTCGGCGTAGGACAGCGCGTCGTCGGCCAGGGCGACGATCCCCGCCGGGTCGAAGCCGGTGCCGTCCAGGTGCAGCTGGTTGTGCTCGTAGGAGAGCGGGAACTCGTCGTTGCGCACCACGAAGCCGCCGTCCACCTCCCGCACCGAGGTCGCCTGTCGGCGGGCGAAGGAGGTCCGGAAGGCGATGCTGCGCTGGAGTTCGGTAGCCACCCTGCCGATGCTAGGTCAGCCCGCGACCAGGGCAACTGGTTTACCGCCGGACACGGGGAGGCATGGAAGGCGGCCGACCGGGCAGGCGGGTCGGGGGACGGCCAGGGTGACGCGATATGTCCTATTCATACGATTTGTTGTGGCATGCTGGCCGTCGGAGTCGAGAGCACAGGAGGCATGTCGATGAACGCCATCAAGAGCCCGCTGCCGGACGCCGACCGCAAGGTGGTGGGCGAGGCCCTGCAGGGGGCGCTGGTCGATCTGGTCGATCTCTCGCTGGTGGCCAAGCAGTTGCACTGGAACGTGGTGGGTCCGAGGTTCCGGTCGGTCCACCTCCAGCTGGACGAGGTGGTCGCACTGGCCCGGCTGCACGCCGACACCGTCGCCGAGCGGGCCGCCGCGATCGGCGTCTCGCCGGACGGCCGGGCCAAGACGGTGGCCGGCAGCAGCGCGATCTCGCTCGCGCCGGAGGGCGTGGTGACCGACGGCGCGGCGATCGGCGTGCTGGTGGACGGCCTGGCGGCCGTGATCACCAGGATGCGCGACCGGATCGAGGCCACCGCCGAGGCCGACCCGGTCAGCCAGGACATCCTGATCGGCCTGACCGCCGATCTGGAGAAGTACTCCTGGATGGCCCAGGCGGAGAACGCCGGCTGAACCCGCAGCACCGGGAGCGGGGCGCCCCCCCCGGCGGGCCCCCCCCCCCCCCCCCCCCCCCCCGGGCGCCCCCCCCCCCCCCCCCCGGCGGGCCCCCCCCCCCCGGCGTTGCAGGCTGGCGGGGGAC
>NZ_JBIWFX010000005.1:269583-349397 GCF_044763225.1 Kitasatospora sp. NPDC096147
GCCGGAGCGGCAGCGGCGGGCGCGGCCTCGACCGGAGCCGGGGCGGCGGCCGGGGGGGCCGGGGCGGGGGGGGGGGGGGGCGGGGCCGCCCCGCCCCCCGGGGGGGGGGCCCCCCCCCGGGGGGCCCCGCTCCCGTCCGCACGCCCCCCGAGGGCGCCTTCCGCACCCGCCGCCTGCGGTACCCGTCGCCCGGTCGTGGCAGGATGCCGGGGAACCACCAGGTGTGAGGGGCCGTCACCAGACGGAGAGCGGGCAGCCGTTCGCGACGGCCCGCGCGGCAGCGGAGCGAGTAGGCAGGGGGCAGCGGTATGAGCGGCGGGAACGGGTTCGGCGTCTCGACGGCGGAGCTGGGCAAGCTCCAGCGGGACTGGGAGCAGACCAGTCAGCGGATGGCGGAGCTACAGGCCAAGCTCGGCAGGATCCAGTCCACCCTGGCCAAGGCGGTCGCGGTCGACCTGGCCGTCAGCCCGCTGGCCGGGATCGCCGGCTTCGCCATCGCCTACGACGTGCTGAACGACGCCAAGGACGTGGAGGCTCGCGCCCGGCACCTGATGGCGACGAAGGAGAAGCTCACCGAGGCGATGGCCTCCGACGCGCTGAAGCTCCAGTCCGTGATCCAGGAGTACCAGGAGGCGGAGCGGCGGGTCGCCGAGGAGCACCGGAAGCAGGAGAAGGACCGCGAGACGCCGGACCGGCCCAAGCAGGTCGGCGACGGCAGTGGCCACGGGACCGGCCGGGGCAGCGGCCACGGGACCGGCAGCGGCTCCGGGCACGGCAGCGGCAGCGGGCACGGCTCCGGTGACGGCGGCAACGACGGTGGCTCGGGCGACGGCGGCGGCGACGCCTCCGCCACGCCGTCCACCGCCTCGGCCATCAAGGTCTCCGAGGTCGAGTACGGCGGCCGGGGGTCCTGGAAGAGCGGCCGGGCCGCCTGCGAGGACTACATCAACAAGACCCTCGACCTGATGGGCATCACCGACCCGCAGGCCCGGGCCAACTGGATGCGCGGCCTGCTCACCATGACCGGCCGCGAGTCCTCGTACAACGCGATGCCGCTGGTCAACGACTGGGACAGCAACGCGCACGGCCCCCGGGTCGGCGACGGCTACCCGCAGAACTGCTCGCGCGGCCCGTGGCAGACCATCCCGAGCACCTTCGCCGCCCACCACCAGCCGGGGACCTCCACCAACATCTACGATCCGATCGCCAGCTGCGCCGCCGCGATGAACTACGTGATGGACCGGTACCACGTCTCCAAGGACGGCCACGACCTGGCCTCCAAGGTCCAGCAGGCTGACCCGGGCCGGGGCGCCCGGGGCTACTGAGCCACCGTCAGGGTCCGGCCCCCGCCCGGGTGCCGGACCCTGACGCACGGGCCCTGACGGTCAGATCCGCTCACCCTCCAGGGCGGCGTACGCGGCGGCGAGCGCGGTCAGGACCGGGTGGGCCTCCGGGTACGCCACCGCGTCGACCGCGCCGACCGGCCGCAGGCCGAGCGGCATGGCCGCGTTGACGGCGAAGGCCGCCTCGAAGCCGGGCAGCCCGGCCGGCGTGACCCGCTCGCGGCGGGCCGGGTGCAGCCCGGCCAGCAGCTCCTGGGTGACGCCGGGCAGGTACGGGGCCTCCGGCCAGACCACCTCGCCGTCGCGCACCAGCCCGAGGTTCCAGGTGCCGCCCTCTGCCACCACGCCGTCCGGCGTGACGAACAACGCGTCGTCGTACCCGGCCAGTTGGGCCTCCCGGCGGTGGCGCAGGGCACCGAACAGACCGACCGACTTCACCTCCGGCAGGTCCCGCGCATAGGTCACCGTCCGGACTCGTAGCGGCGGCAACGGCCCGGCGGGCCCGGCCGGACGGGTCGTCACCAGCACGGCCGGGTCGGCCTTCCCGGCCAGACCGGTGAGGTCGAGGGACGGGTCGAAGAGGGTGATCCGGACCATCACGTCCCCGGTCGCCGGGACCGCCCGCCGGGCGTACTGCCGCACCCGGTCCGGGTCCGGCTCGGCGCCGAACAGCTCCCGGCAGTCCCGGCGCAGCCGCTCCAGGTGCAGGGCGAGACCGCGCACCCGGCCGTCGGAGACCCGCAGCGTGGTGAAGTGGCCGTAGTTGGTGAGGGCCAGGGCCTGGAGCTCCTCGGGCCGTACCGGCCTGCCGTTCAGTTCGGTCGCACTCATGCCCGGCAGCATGCCAGCCCGGCCCCGCCGGGGCACAGCCGACGCGGCTCCGGCCGGGGGGCACGCCCGCCTCCGGGACGGGCACGCAGCCACGCTCACTGACGCGGGATCAGCCTCGGCCCGGCTCCGGCAGCGACGACCGAGCCCACGGCTCCGGACCCCCGCCGCCGGACACCTGACCCGACCCCGGTCGACGACACCCGCCCCTGACCGGCAAACACCCGGCCCCGGTCGGCGACACCCTGCCGGAACGGCCGCAAACACCGGCCCCCTGCCGGGTTCAGCCCGGCAGGCCCTCGCGGACCCGGCGGGAGACGGCGAACTCCTGGAGGTCCAGGGTGCCCGGCGAGTCGGCGACACCGGGGCCGCCCGCCTTCACCCAGTCGGTGATCTCGTCCAGCATGTCGTCGGCCAGCACCCACCCCAGCCAGACCGGGCGCCCGCCGGCCGCCCGGCCCTCGGCGGACGGGCTGACCACCACCACGTTGGAGTGGTCGCAGGCGTCCAGGCAGGGGACCGCGCGGACCCGGCCGGCCTCGCCGATGCCCTCCCGGAGCCGGACCAGCTGGGCGGCGTGGTCGACCTCGGGGTGCCGCCGCTCGGTCCCGCAGCAGCAGCCCCGGCAGACCGTGACGGTGACGGGAGCCTTGGCCGAGGCCGCCGGAGCAGCCTCCTTGCGGGGGCGACGAGCCATCAGTTTCCTTCCGACGGAGGTCCGGCGGCGTCCGCCGGGACCGGGCTGCGGGCACCGGGGAGGACCATCGCCACCCCCGTGATCACCTGAATTCTGCCCCACGCCCCGCACCCCGAAGCCGGTGGCCCGGCGCGCCCGATGGTGATCCCGGCCACCCCGCCGAAGGCTCCGCCCACCCCCGGACCCGACCGCCACCGGAGTCGGACTGCTGCCCGCCCAGGCCCCGGCCACCCCTCGAAGGCTCCGACCGCCACCGGCCCCGACCGCCACCGGGATCGGACCGCCGCCCGTCCCGGCCCCGGCCGCCCGGCTGACGGACCGTCGCCGACGACCCCCGCGCGGGCCTCAGGCGGTGGCCCGCGCCGCCGCCCGCCCCGCCGCCCGGCCGGAGAAGAGGCAGCCGCCGAGGAAGGTCCCCTCCAACGAGCGGTAGCCGTGCACCCCGCCGCCGCCGAAGCCGGCCGCCTCGCCGGCCGCGTAGACGCCCGGCAGCGGTTCGCCGTCGGCCCGCAGCACCCGGGAGTCCAGGTCGGTCTCCAGGCCGCCGAGCGACTTGCGGGTGAGGATGTTCAGCCGGACCGCGATCAGCGGGCCCGCCTTCGGGTCGAGCAGCCGGTGCGGGGTGGCGGTGCGGATCAGCTTGTCGCCCAGGTAGCGACGGGCGCCGTGGATCGCCGTCACCTGGAGGTCCTTGGAGAACGGGTTGGCCAGCTCGCGGTCCCGGGCCTCGATCTCCCGGCGCAGCTCGACCTCGTCGATCAGCGCCTCCCCCGTCTTCGCGTTCATGCCGCGCACCAGCTCCGCCAGCGAGTCGGCCACCACGAAGTCCGCGCCGTGCCGCTTGAACGCCTCCACCGGCCCGGTCGCCCCGGGCAGCGCCCGGCCGAGCACCCCGCGCACCGACTTCCCGGTGAGGTCCGGATTCTGCTCCGAGCCGGAGAGCGCGAACTCCTTCTCGATGATCTTCTGGGTGAGCACGAACCAGGTGTACTCGTGACCGGTCGTCATGATGTGCTCCAGCGTGCCCAGGGTGTCGAAGCCCGGGAAGAGCGGCACCGGCAGCCGCCGCCCGCGCGCGTCCAGCCAGAGCGAGGACGGGCCGGGCAGGATCCGGATGCCGTGCCGGGCCCAGATCGGGTCCCAGTTCTCGATGCCCTCGGTGTAGTGCCACATCCGGTCGCCGTTGATCAGGTGGCCGCCGGCCGCGCCCGCGATGTCCAGCATCAGCCCGTCCACGTGCGCGGGCACGCCGCTGAGCAGCTTCTGCGGCGGGGTGCCGAGCCGGGCCGGCCAGGCCTTGCGGACCAGCTCGTGGTTGCCGCCGATGCCGCCGGAGGTGACGATCACCGCCTGGGCGCGCAGCTCGAAGGAGCCGGCCACCTCGCGCGAGCTGCCCTCGCCCCGGGCCACCTGACTGGGCACCAGCACCTCGCCGGTGACGGTGTCCACCGCCCCGGCCGTGGCACCCAGGCCGGTCACCCGGTGCCGGAAGCGCAGCTCCACCTGCCCGCGCGCGGCGGCGGCCCGGACCCGGGCGGCGAACGGCGCGACCAGGCCGGGGCCGGTGCCCCAGGTGATGTGGAAGCGCGGCACCGAGTTGCCCGGCCCGGTGGCGGTCAGGCCGCCGCGCTCGGCCCAGCCGACCACCGGGAAGAACCGGACGCCCTGCCGGTGCAGCCAGGAGCGCTTCTCGCCCGCCGCGAAGGCGACGTAGGCCTCGGCCCAGCGGCGCGGCCAGGCGTCCTCGGGGCGGTCGAAGCCGGCCGTGCCGAGCCAGTCCTGCCAGGCGAGTTCGTGCGAGTCCTTGATCCGCATCCGGCGCTGCTCGGGCGAGTCGACCAGGAAGAGGCCGCCGAAGGACCAGTGCGCCTGACCGCCCAGCGAGGCGGCCGGCTCCTGGTCGAGGAGGATCACCTTCCGTCCGGCGTCGGCGAGTTCGGCGGTGGCGACCAGGCCGGCCAGCCCCGCTCCGATCACGATGACGTCGGCGTCCAGTGCCACGAGGGTCCTCCAGGGGTGCGGGGCTGTGCGGGGGTGGTGTCCGGATTCTCCGGTCCTGGCGGCGCCCGGTCAACCACCCCGCCGGGGAATTCCGATCCGCCCGGTAGCGGAATTCCGTCGATAAACGATCCGCCAAGGATCGTAAAGGCCAATGGAGTTGACGAGGCGACGGATTTCCGCAACACCCCTGGACAGCGCCATTAACCTGCCAGTAACTTACTTGCCGGTAAAGCGAATTCCCCCACCATGCGTTTCTCTCCACCCCTCAGGAGGAACCGTGCTCCGCCATGCCCGGAAATTCTTGGTCGCCGCCGCCGCGCTGGTCGCGTTCGCCGCCCCCACCACCGGCGCCCAGGCCCAGAGCGGCTTCGGCCCCTACGTCGCGCTCGGCGACTCCTACGCCGCCGGCGCCGGCGTGCCCAGCCAGTCCGCCGGCCTCTGCCTGCGCTCGGACCGCAACTACGGCCACCTGGTCGCCGCCGCGCTGGGCAGCCCCCGCTACACCGACGTCACCTGCGCCGCCGCCAAGGTCAAGCACCTCACCACGGCCCAGTACGACGCCTTCCTCCGGGTCAACGACCCCCAACTGGACGCACTCCGCCCGGACACCGGCCTGGTCACCCTCGGCATCGGCGGCAACGACCTCGGGGTCACCGACCTCGGCGTCGGGGACGTGATCGGCGTCTGCATCGCCGGGGCGGTGGTCAACCCGTTCGGCACCCCGTGCAAGGACGTCTACGCCGACGGGCACTGGGAGTGGCGCGACTGGTCCTTCCAGTGGGTCTACGGCGAGGACTCGCTCCGCGCCCGGATCGCCGGGGCCGCGCCGCAACTCGCCGACATGCTGCGGAAGATCCACGCCAAGTCGCCCAACGCCAAGGTGCTGCTGGTCGGTTACCCGTCCGTGCTGCCCGAGGACGGCCGCAGCTGCCTCGGCCGCCAGCCCGTCACCCCGGGCGACGTGGACTACCTCCGGGGCGTGCTGGGCGAGTTGAACGCCATGCTGGCCCGGACCGCCGCCGCGAACGGCGCCACCTACGTGGACACCCTGACCCCCACCAGGGGCCACGACGCCTGCTCCGCCGACCGCTGGGTGGAGGGCGCGCTGCCGGGCTCCCCGGCGGTGCCGTTCCACCCGAACGCGGCCGGCGAGCGGGCGATGGCCGGTGCGGTGCTGAAGGCCCTGGGCCGGTAGCACCCCCGGGAAAGCGCGCGGGGCGCGGACCGGAGGACCGGTCCGCGCCCCGCGTGTCGCCGGAGACTACGGCTTGACCCGGACGATCTGCGGGTCGTGGTCGCTGGCCTGCTGGGCGAACTCGGCGTTGATGTGCACGATGTCGTACTTGGCGTGCTTCAGTGCCGGGCTGACCAGGATGTGGTCCAGCACCTGCGAGTTGCCCTGGAAGACGTAGGAGTAGCGCTGCTTCTCCGGGAGCTCGTTGACCAGGTCGCGGAGCACGCCGTCCTTGGTCAGCGCGGTCAGCGCCGGGGAGAACTGGTAGTCGTTGAAGTCGCCGAGCGAGACCACCTTGGCCTGCGGGTCGGCGGCGATCAGCTTGGCCACGAAGGCCTGCTCGACCTGGGCCTGCTTGATCCGCTGCACCTCGGAGGAGCGGGTGGGCTGCTGGAAGCGGCTGTCCAGGCCCTGGTCGCCGCCCTTGCTGTTGAAGTGGTTGGCGATCACGAAGACCGTCTTGCCCTTGAAGACGAACTGGCCGACCAGCGGCTTGCGGCTGCTGGCCCACGCCTCGTTGGCCGGGTCGATCCGGCCGGGCGAGGCGGTCAGCGAGGTGGTCTTGCCGGTGCCCTTGACGTCCACCGCGGTGGTGGCGGTGCCGCCCGCGATGTCGGTGAAGGAGACCCGGGCCGGGTTGAACAGGAAGACCTGGCGGATGTTGCCGCCGGGCTCGCCGCCGTCCTTGTTGTTCTCCGGGTTGACGGTGCGCCAGTCGTAGGCCGGGCCGCCCGCCGCCTTGATCGCGTCGGTGAACTTCTTCAGGGTCGCGCCGGAGTCCACGGTGCCGTCGTTGGTGGCGCCGTTGTCGTCCTGCACCTCCTCCAGGGTGACCACGTCGGGGGCCCGGAGGTTGGTGACGATGCCCTGGGCGAGCTGGGCGAACTTCTCGGCCGGGTCGGACGGGTCGAGGTTCTCCACGTTGTAGGTGGCCACGGTGAGCTCGCCCGGCGCGGCGTCCTTGGTGACCTCGCGCTCCAGGCCGTTGTCCACCCGGGCGCCGATGGTGTTGGCCACCAGGGTGTAGCCGCCGAAGCGGTTGTAGTCCAGCGGGCCGGCCGAGACGCCCTCCAGGCGGTCCCCGACGTTGGCCACCGGGAACGGCCGGGTAGCCTCCGGGAGCGCCGACTGCACCATCAGGCGGCCGGAGTTGGGGTTGTCGTAGCCGAGGTAGATCACCCCGCCGCGCTTGGACTTCTCGTCCTTGCGGCGGGCCTCCACCCAGAGCTCGTGGTACTCGTCGGTCGCCTGGACCACCCGGACGTCCTTGATCTGGACGTTCATGCCCTCCAGCGACTCGTAGCGGTCGAGCGCGAAGTCGGCCGGCTTGAGCGGCAGCGCCTCGATCGAGCCGCCGGCCGCGTCCGGGGTGTAGGCCGCCGGGATCGAGCGGTCGTTCAGCACGAACGGCGCGGGCACCGGGTTGTTCGAGGAGACCACGGCGATCGAGGGGCCGGAGAGCTGGGTGAGCGACTGGCCACCGGCGCTGAAGGCCGGGTAGTACTCGGCGACCTTGCCGGTCACCAGCACCGAGTCGCCCACCTTGACGGTCGGGTCGGCGCTGCCGGTGTAGACGAACAGGCCCTCGCTGGTGGCCGGGTCGGCGTCCGGGTTCGGGTCCTGGAACCAGAAGCCCTTGGAGCCGTAGGTGCGCACGGCGGTGACCACACCGGGGACGCCCGCGACGTTCTTGCCGGTCAGCGGGGAGAGTCGGGTGGTGCCCTGGATGTCGTGGATGCGCACGGTGCCGGGCTCGGTCGGCTCCGGCGGGGTGTCGCCGTCCGGCACCTCGCCCTTGCTGTTCACCGGGCTGGTCGGGCCGGCCACCAGGTCGGCCGCGTTGTCGTCGGTGTCCGGTAGGCCGGCCTTGCGGGAGACCGAGGCGGTGTTGCTCGCGCCGGTGACCGGGCCGGAGCCCTCGCGGACCACGGCGGTGCCGAAGCCCACCAGGTCCTTGATCCGCGGCTCGGCCGCGCAGTCGGCGGCGGTCTTGCAGGTCAGCGGGGCGGTGCCCTGGACCAGCGCGACGGTGCCGCTGGTGCCGGAGAGCGCCAGGGTGCCGGTGGCGTCCGGGGTGGGCAGCGCGACGGTGCCGCCGGTGCCGGCCGCCTCGGCGATCAGGTAGCGACCGCCCTTGGGGATCGAGCCGGTCAGCGGGGTGACGCCCCACTGCGAGCCGGCGCTCGGGGTGCCGGGCAGGTACTGCACGCTGTAGCCGGCCAGGTCCAGCGCGGCGGCGCCCTTGTTGGCCAGCTCGACGAAGTCGTTCTTCAGCGTGGCACCGGAGTTGCCGCCGCCGCCGTACACCTCCGAGATGACCGCGTCGGCCGAGGGCGCGGCGAACGCGCCGGGCAGCGGGACGAGCACGAGCGAGACCGCGACACCCGCGGGCAACAGGGTGGCGCGCAGCAGGGCGCGACGCGAACGGGGGGCGGTGGGCTTGGTCACCGGGCAGGACTCCTCGGTCGGATGCTCCGGCGGTCGTGGGGTCGCCGGGAGCTGAGGGTGGGTCAGGTCGCGGCGGCAGGGCCGCTACCCGTGTAGATCGACTACCGGCCAGGACCGGCGGCCCCAAGATACGCGCGTAGAAAATGACACGACAAGACTCCGTCAGTTAACAATCGGAAACGGCCCGGACGACGGAGAGTCGCGGCCGGTCCGGCCTCGCCCCGGACACGAGGAGGGGCCCGGCGGCTGCCGGGCCCCTCCTGAGCGTGGTGTGACGCCGGGTCAGTCCCGGGCGGCGGCGCCCTTGGCCATCGCCTCGGTCCAGCGCTCCTCGACCCTGGCCAGCTTCCAGTAGCCGTAGGCGGCGGCCCAGGTCAGCACGAACAGGCCGACGATGGCGTAGCCGACCAGGTCCAGGTCGATCTCCCCGATCCAGGCCACCGGGCCGGAGCCGATCTCCAGCTTCTCGCCGAGCAGCCCGATCAGCTCGATGCCGCCGATCACCAGCGCGACCAGCACCGAGAGGCCGGTGACGGTGAGGTTGTAGTAGATCTTGCGGACCGGCTTGGAGAGCGCCCACTCGTAGGCGAAGTTCATGAACGAGCCGTCGATGGTGTCCAGCAGGCACATCCCGGCGGCGAACAGCACCGGCAGCACCAGCAGGGCGTACCAAGGCAGTTGGAAGGCGGCGGCGCCGCCGGCCAGCACCAGCAGCGAGACCTCGGTGGCGGTGTCGAAGCCCAGGCCGAAGAGCAGGCCGACGGGGTACATGTGCCAGGGCTTGGTGACGGCCTTGGTGACCTTGCCGAGGATCCGGTTGAGGAAGCCGCGCTTGTCGAGCTGGCGCTCCAGCTCGGCCTCGTCGTACTCGCCCTGCTTCATCCGGCGGAAGACCTTGAGGATGCCGTTGAAGGCCCCCAGGTTGATCAGGCCGATCAGCACCAGGAAGACACCGGAGACGCTCACCCCGATCAGCCCGGTGACGTCGTGCAGGGTGGAGTCGTCCGACTCGACCTGGCCGGCCAGCGACTGGATGCCGAAGGCGAGCAGGGCGCACAGCCCGAAGACGATCGAGGAGTGGCCGAGCGAGAACCAGAAGCCGACCGAGAGCGGGCGCTGGCCCTGGCCCATCAGCTTGCGGGTGGTGTTGTCGATGGCCGCGATGTGGTCGGCGTCGAAGGCGTGCCGCATGCCGAGGGTGTAGGCGGTGAGGCCCATGCCGACGCCGAACACCTGGCCGCCGACGTCGTACTTCTCCGGGGCGACCAGGGCGATCAGGGTGAACCAGCCGACGACGTGCAGGGCGAGCACGAAGCCGCCCATCCCGGCCAGCCGGATCCACTCCTCACGGGTGAGCCGTTCGCGCAGTCTCGCAGGCGCAGCCATTCGGCGGTCCTCCAGGTAGGTCGCAGGTAAGTCGTACGAGATGCCCAGAGCGCTGAGCCGGGCCATCCTTCCCCCTGCCCGGCCGCAGGTGCAACCCATGCGCAACTGCGCCACCCCGGCGCACGGGAGCATTCGGCTCGCCCTGACGGCCCACCAGCTGACGTCCGCTCAGGAAATCACCCGTAATCTCACCTATTGTCGTCTTTCGTGACCACCGAGACCGAGACCGAGGACACTTCCCGGCAGGACCACTCCTTCTTCGGCCACCCCCGGGGCCTGCTCACCCTCTCCGGGCTGGAGGTCTGGGAGCGGTTCTCCTTCCTGGGCATGCAGGCCATCCTGGTGCTCTACTTCGCCGACGCGGTGGCCGACGGCGGCCTCGGGATGGCGCAGGGCACCGCCGCCTCGGTGGTGTCGGCCTACGGCACGCTGGTCTACCTGACCTCGGTGGTCGGCGGCTGGGTGGCCGACCGGATGCTCGGCTCCTACCGGTCCGTGCTCTACGGCGGGGTGCTGATCGGCTGCGGCCACTACACGATGGCGGTGCCCTCCGCCGCGATGACCTGGGCGGGCCTGGGCCTGATCGTGATCGGCACCGGCTTCCTCAAGCCGAACGCGGCCACCCTGGTCGGCGGCCTCTACGCCACCGACGACGACCGCCGGGACGCCGGCTTCGCGCTCTACTACATGGCCATCAACATCGGCGCCTTCGCCGGACCGCTGGTCTCCGGCTGGCTCGGGCAGAACGTCGGCTGGCACTGGGGCTTCTCGGCCGCCGCCGTCGGCATGACCTTCGGCGTGGTCCAGTACGTGCTGGGCCGCACCACCCTGCACCGCGACCGGGGCCCGGTGCACCCGCTCTCGGCCGCCGAACGCACCCGCTGGGGGCGGCTGGCCCTGCTCGCGGTCGCGGTGCTCGCCGCCCTCGGCCTGGCGGCCTGGGCGGTCGGCTGGCTCACCATGGACCGCACGGTGGACCTGGTCACCCTGGTCTCGGTGCTGGCCCCGATCGCCTACTTCGCCGTCATGTTCCGCTCCCCCGAGGTCAGCCCGGCCGAGCGCGGGCGGCTGCGCCCGTACGTGGTGCTCTTCCTGGCCTCGGTGGTCTTCAACCTGGTGCTGTTCTCGTCCTACACCACGCTGGCCCTGCTGGCGGTGGACCACGTGGACAACTCGATCTTCGGCTGGCACTTCCCGTCCAGCTGGTGGACCTCGATCCTGGGCGCCATCGAGGTGCTGCTGGCCCCAGTGGTGGCCGCCGTCTGGGCCCGGCTCGACCACCGCCAGCCGCACGCCTCCCGCAAGATCGCCTACTCGCTGTTCGCGGCCGGCGCCGCCTTCCTGGTGCTCGTCCCGGCCACGGCGGGGAAGAGCGGCGGCTACCAGATCGCCGGGCTCTGGCTGCTCGGCTGCTACCTCTTCATGGGCCTCGGCGACGTCCTGCTGGAGACCACCGGGATGTCCGCCACCAGCAAGCTGGCGCCCCGTCACTTCGCCAGCCAGACCATGGCCGTCTGGTTCCTCTCGCTGGCCCTCTCCCAGGGCATCGCGGCCCAGCTGACCAAGCTCTACGGCGAGGTCTCCGACGCCGCCTACTACGGCTGGCTGGGCGCCCTCGCGGTGGCGGCCGGCATCGCGCTGTACCTGGCCCTGCCCTGGATGCGCCGCACCATGCACCCCGTCCGCTGATCCCTCCCGGAGGAGTCCCGATGCAGCACCCCGAGCGCTACCCGTACGGGATCACCCGCGAGGACCTGCGCATCCCGCTCTCCGACGGCACCGAGCTGTACGCCCGGATCTGGCGTCCCGTCACCGGGGAGCCGGTGCCCGCCCTGCTGGAGTACCTCCCCTACCGGCTGACCGACTGGACCGCCCCGCGCGACGCCCAGCGCCACCCCTGGTACGCCGGCCACGGCTACGCCTCGGTCCGGGTGGACGTCCGCGGGCACGGCAACTCCGGCGGCCTGCCCGGCGACGAGTACTCCGCGCAGGAGCTGGCCGACGGCGTCGAGGTGGTGGAGTGGCTGGCGGCCCGGCCGTGGTGCAGCGGGAGGGTCGGCATGTTCGGCATCTCCTGGGGCGGCTTCAACAGCCTGCAGATCGCCGCGCTGGCCCCCGAGCCGCTGAAGGCCGTGGTGACCGTCTGCTCCACCGACGACCGCTACGACAACGACGTGCACTACATGGGCGGTTCGCTGCTCGCGGTGGACATGCACGCCTGGTCCGCCACCATGCTGGCGTTCACCGCCCGCCCGCCGGACCCGAAGTACGCCGGCGACGACTGGCGCCGGATGTGGCGGGAGCGGCTGGAGGCGCTGGAGCCCTTCGTCCACCCCTGGCTCACCCACCAGGTGCGGGACGACTACTGGCGGCACGGCAGCGTCTGCGAGGACTACGGCGCGATCCGGGCGGCGGTGCTCGCGGTCGGCGGCTGGGCCGACCCGTACCGGGACACCGTGCTGCGGCTGCTGGAGCACCTGGACGCCCCGGTGCGCGGCATCATCGGCCCCTGGTCGCACCAGTACCCCGATCGCGGCCTGCCGCCCGGCCCGGCGGTCGGCTTCCTCCAGGAGACCCTGCGCTGGTGGGACCACTGGCTCAAGGACGCCGACAACGGCGTCATGTCCGAGCCCGCGCTGCGCAGTTGGATGAACGAGTCGGTGCCGCCCGCGACGGTGTACGCCAACCGGCCGGGCCGCTGGGTCGCCTCCGACACCTGGCCCTCGCCGGACGTGCGCGAGGTGGTGCACGGCCTGGACGACGCGCTGCGCACCGCCGGCACCTCGACCGACCGCCACGTGCAGGTGCGCTCCCCGCAGCACACCGGGATCGACGCCGGGCGGTTCTTCCCGTTCGGCAACGCGGCCGACCTGCCGCCGGACCAGCGCGAGGAGGACGGGCGCTCGGTCTGCTTCGACTCGCAGCCGCTGCCCGAGCCGGTGGAGATCCTGGGGCGGGCCACGGTCCGGCTGCGGGTGCGCAGCCGGGCCCGGCGCGGCCAGGTGATCGCCCGGCTCTGCGACGTCGCCCCCGACGGCTCCTCCACCCTGGTCACCCGGGGCGTGCTCAACCTGAGCTCCCGTCAGGGCCGGGACCGGGTGGTGGAGTGGACTCCCGGCGAGACCGAGGACGTCACCTTCGAGCTGGTCTCGATCGCCCACGCCTTCCCGGCCGGCCACCGCCTGCGGCTCGCCCTCTCGTCCGCCTACTGGCCGTGGATCTGGCCCCAGCCGGACCCGGGCGGCTTCGAACTGGACCCGGGCCACAGCACCCTCACCCTCCCCGTCCGCCACCTCGCCGCCGACGCGGGCTCACCGCCCGTCACCTTCGAACCGCCCGAGCAGTCCGAGGGCCTGGACGTCAGCTACCCCGAACCGCTCACCGCCCGGCCCGAACGCCTGGTGGTGCGCGACGTGGCCACCGGCGAGCACCGCCTGGAGGTGGATCCGGCCTACGGCGGCACCCGGATCTACCCCGACGGCCTGGTCTTCGACGAGCAGGCCGTGGAGTCCTACCGCATCCTGGCCGACTCCCCGCTCTCCGCCACCACCCGCTCCGACTGGACCGTCCGCCTGCAACGCCCGGACATCGGCTGGGACACCACCGTCCGCACCCGCTCCGAGATCACCTGCGACGCCCGGTACTTCACCGTCCACAACCACGTCACGGCGCTGGAGGGCACCGAGGTCCTGTTCGAACGCGACTGGGAGCGCCGCATCCCCCGGACGGCGAGCTGAAACCGGCCTGCGCCGCCCTGCGAACCTGGACGGCGACGACCGACTCACCGAACACCCCCGACGTCCTGGACCTGCTCACCGCCTTCGCCCGCACCGGCCACCTCGGCCCGGTGCACTGCACCTCGGCCCGGTGACTGCGGGGCCTCGCTGCCGGAGCCGACCGCCGTCCTCGGGCCGCCGTGGACCGGCAACCGGGTCTCGGCCCGGCACCGGTGGCCGCACTGGTTCGGCTTCGGCGACCTCCACCTGGTGGTGTGCCGCTGCCGCCTGGTCACCCGGCTGACCGTCCCCGCCCGGCTCCCGGCCCCGGTCGAGTACCCGGCCGTCGGCGCCTTCGACTCGGCGGTGCCCCTGGACGCGCTGCTCCGCTCGTTCGACACCGCCGGGGTGGCCTGGCAGCGGGACGGGCGGGTGTCCGGTCAGATCGACGTCACCACGGCCGCCGCCTGGTTCGTCTTCGTCACCGACCAGAACGTGGCGCCGCCGGACGGCCCGGTCCTGGCCAAGGCCGGCAGTGCCGCCCCCGCGCACGCGTGCCCGCCGATCCCGCCGGGCACGCCCGACGACGGCTACGGGGCCTGAGCGGCCGGGACCTCGGTGTCCCAGTCGATCCGGGTGTGCGGGGTGACCTCGATGGCCTCCAGGGTGGGGTCGGCCAGCAGCAGGGCGGCGGTGGCGGCGGTGCAGGCGACGTAACTGGAGAGCAGGTCGTAGTCGGTGGCGACCACCCAGCTGCGGTCCTCGGGCCACCAGTGCTCCGGGCCGGATTCGCCGACGGCGGCGGTGAGTTCCTCCCGCAGGGCCTCCAGGGCGGCCAGCGGGGCGGTACGCAGCAGGGGGCCGGGCAGGCCGTTGACGGCGGCGGCGTGGCGGTAGGCGTAGTGCACCGGCTGATCGCGCGTCACCGGGCCGAGCAGCGCCACCAGCGCGCGGCGGCTCGCCGCGTCCAGCGCCCCGTCCTCCGCCACCCAGCGCACGGTGGTGAGCTCGACCCCGTCCTCGTCCACCGTCTCCAGGCCGTCCTTGAGCCAGCGGTGCGACAGCTCCCCGACGTACGGCACGCCCGAGCGCTCCGCCCACTCCCGCCAGCTCGGGCCGGCGGTGGCGCGGTCCCAGCTCTCGAAGCGGTGGAAGATCCGGACGTACGCCTGGTACCCGGCCGGCAGCAGCTCGGACACCAGGTGCCCGGGCCCCGGCTGCGGCCGGCCGAGCGAGGCCGTCAGCCAGGCGAGTGCGGTGGCGTCGGTGGTCGTTTCGCGGTGCTCTGTCACGGTTGTGATTATCCCCTGAAGATCCGTCAGGGGATCACAGCTGCTCCCGGGCCGCCGTCACGAACTCGTCGATCCGCACCCGGGTGGCGTCCCGGCGGTCGATCAACCCGGCCAGGTCGGCGGCCTGGTCGATCCGACCGATCTCCTCGAAGGCCCCGGCCGCCAGCTCGCCGATCTCGGGCGTCCGAGCGGTCAACTGAACTCGGAACAAAGCATGTTGGGCACGCGAGCGCGCCTCGTACGACCGGCCGCGCAGGACGGGCTCCTCGGCGGCGTCGGTGCCCTGGTGGATGCAGTGCCAGTGGTGCAGCGCCGCCTGCCGGAACTCCACCAGGACCCCGGCGTAGGCCCCGAAGGCCTCGATCCGCTCCTGCCGGTGCTGCTCGGCCCGGGCGCTCCACTCGGCCCGCCGGTTGGAGCGCACTTGGAACACGTGAGTGAGCAGGGAGCCCAACAGGGTGCCCAGCACGGCGATCAGGCTGGTGAGTATGGCGTCCATGATCCTCATGCAAGCAGATCGCGCCGCCTCCTGACGGCCTTTCAGTCCTCCCGGCGCTCCACCCGGAAGCCGAACGGCACCGTGCCCGGGTCCACCGCGCTGATGCCGCCGTCCACGGTGAGCACCGCACCGTTCACCAGGCTCGCCGCCGGGGAGAGCAACCAGGCCACCGCCTCGGCGACTTCGGCCGCCTCCCCGGCCCGCGCCTGCGGGTTGAGCCGGGTCGCCTCCCCGTACGCCGCGCCCAGTTCGTCGTGGCCGCCGAGGGCCGCCAGCCGGCCCATCGGGCGGTCGGCCATCTCGGTCCGCACCCAGCTCGGGCAGACCACGTTGGACCGCAGGCCCTGCCGGCCGTAGTCGACGGCGAGCGAGCGGCAGAGCTGGAGCAGCGCGGCCTTGGAGGTGGCGTAGGCCGCGTTGCCGTGGCCGTTGCGCAGCGCGGAGACCGAGGCCACACCGACCACGGCGCCGCCGCCGGTCGCCAGCAGGTGCGGCAGCGCCGCCCGCAGCGTCAGGAACGGCCCCGTGACATTGGTCCGCAGCACCGCCTCCCAGTCCTCGACGGTGACCTCCCCGACCGCCCCGGGCCGCCCGGTCCCGGCGTTCAGCACCAGTCCGTCGAGCCGCCCGAACCGCTCCACCGCTGCCGCGACCAACCCGGCGACCTGCGTCTCGTCGGTGGTGTCCGCCACCTGCGCGACCGCCCCGGTCTCCGCCGCCACCGCCGCCAGCGGTCCGGCCCGGCGCCCGGACACCACCACCTGGTGTCCACCGGCCCGCAGCACCCGGGCGGTGGCCGCCCCGATGCCCGTCCCGCCCCCGGTCACGATCACCACACGCTGCTCGGTCACCACGCCCCACTCCCCCGACTGCCGGTCCGCCCGATCCTACGCACCCGGACGGACGGCTGACGGCCGACGGCTGACGGCTGGTCAGGCGGCTGCCCCGACCTCTTCCTCCTCCGGCGGGTTGAACACGCCGTGCACCAGCGCCTCGACGTCCTCGGCCCGCTGGGGCTCCAGGTCGACGCTGCGGCCCTCCGGGCAGGAGACCGAGATCCGGACACCGGGCACCCGCGGCCTGGTCAGGAAGGCGTGCAGCGAGCCGGCCAGTGCCTCGATCGCCTCGTCGCCGCCGACGGCGGTCACCAGCACGTCGTAGGGCGACCCCAGGCAGCCGTGGTCGCGGTGGCGGGCCGGCCTGGGCCGGATCCGGCCGCGCAGGGCCGGTTCGCCGTTCAACCACGTGTCGAGCCGCCGCAGTTCGTGTGCCGGGTCGCCGCCCTGCACCGAGATCCAAGCCTCCACAGCCCCTCCTCCGCTCCGCCCTGGGTCGAGTCTTGACGTCCCGAAAACCGTTTGGCAACCCCCTAACGAGCCCGCAGAATCCGGATGTTAGGACCGAGGAGTTCGATTGCCGGACACGTTCGTCTGCGCACGGTGCGAGACCGTGCTGACCGCCCCGCTCGACCGGGTGGCCCTGCCCGTCCACGCGCACCGCACCTGGGGGAACGCCTTCGCCGGGCTGCCCGTGCTGCTGGAGCCGGGGAGCTACGCCGTGGACCCCGAGCCGAGCGGACCGCCCTGGCGGCGCTGGGAGGAGGTCGGGGAGGCGGCGGCCGAGGCGCGCGGGGTGTACGCGCCGCTGGCGGCGCTCTCCTACGGGGCAGCCGGGGCGGTGGTGATCGCGCCGGGCGACGGGCGGGGCATGGAGCTGCGGCCGGACCGCTGCGACGGCGGGTGCTGCGGGACGGACCGCCGGAGCGGGCCGAACCTGGCCTGCACCGGCTGCGGCGAGCTGGTGGCCTGCCGGGTGGACGACTGCGACCGCTGGCAGGGGGTCTGGCTGGAACCCGCCGCCGTGCTCCGCCGGAGCATCGGCGACGACCGGCCGGACCAGGGGTGGGAGAGCATCGCCACCGGTCCGGCCACCCCGCCGACCGACCGGGAGGGCCACTGGCAGCCCGAGTGGCAGTTCGCCGCCGGGGCGGCACTGGCCCACCTGCTGGCCGCCTGCGACGGCGCCCCGGTCCGGCTGCCGCCCGGCGGCGCCACCACCGTGTTCTCCGACGGACTCGCCCGCCTGCTGCCCGCGGCGCACGCCGAACGGCCGGCCAGGGTGCTCACCCTGGCCGGCCCCGGGCTGCACAGCCCCGATCCGGACATCGCCCTGGTGCCCCGGCACCCCGTCACCGCCGAACCGTGGGCACCTCCGAACGGTGCCCCGACCGTCCCGCTCGACGCATCTCTGTGGGCCCATCTGGCTCATCCGGCAACCGAGTTGGAGGTCCGGCCGAGCGGCCATCTGCCGCCCGGCCTGCTCCGGGACGAACCGCCCCGGCGACCGCCGAGGTACCCGTTCCGGGCCGACCCGGTCACCCTGCGGCAGACCCTGGCCCGGCTGCCCGCCGTCCGCCGTCCCTGGCTGCGCGAGCTGTACGACGCCCTGCCGGCGTACTGGTGGTGACCGTCAGCGGCTGCGGTGGGCCGCGATGATCTCAGCGTAGCGCCGGCCGCTGCTCTTGACCGTCCGCCGCTGGGTCTCGTAGTCGACGTGCACGAGGCCGAAGCGCTTGTCGTAGCCGTACGCCCACTCGAAGTTGTCCAGCAGCGACCAGGCGAAGTACCCGGCCAGCGGGGCGCCTTGGGCCACCGCGCGGTCGCAGGCGGCCAGGTGCTGCTCCAGGTAGGCGGTGCGGCCCGGGTCGTGGACGGCGCCGTCCGCCTCGACGGTGTCGGCGTAGGCCGAGCCGTTCTCGGTGACGTAGATCCGCTCCGCGCCGTACTCCCGGTGCAGCCGGAGAATCAGCTCCTCCAGACCGGGGGCGTGCACCTCCCAGTCCATCGCGGTGTGTTCGGCGTTCGGGCCGGGCACCTGGCGGAAGCCGGGGGCCGGGCCGGAGGGGTCGTCGGCCACGATCTGACGGAAGTAGTAGTTCAGGCCGATCCAGTCCAGCGGCGCCCCGATCTGCTCCAGATCGCCCTCCCGGACCGGGAGTTCGACGCCGTAGAGCTTGACCATGTCCTCGGGGTAGCCGCGTCCGAAGACCGGGTCCAGCCACCACCGGTTGATGTGACCGTCGGCCCGGACGGCCGCCGCCAGGTCGGCCTCCGAGGAGGAGGCGGGCAGGATCGGGCTGAGGTTGTTGACGATGCCGATCCGCGCGCCCGGGACGGCGGCCCGCAGCGCCTGCACGGCCAGGCCGTGGCCCAGGTGCAGGTGGTAGGAGGCCCGGACGGCGGTGGTCAGGTCGCGGATGCCCGGCGCCATGTTCCCGTCCAGGTGGCCGATCCAGGCCGAGCAGAGCGGCTCGTTCAGGGTTGCCCAGTTCTTCACCCGGTCGCCGAGGCGCTCGGCGACCACGGCCGCGTACTCGCCGAACCGCTCGGCGGTGGCCCGCTCGGCCCAGCCGCCCCGGTCCTGCTGGGCCTGCGGGAGGTCCCAGTGGTAGAGGGTCGGGAAGGGCGTCAGGCCGGCCGCCAACTGGGCGTCCACCAGCCGGTCGTAGAAGTCCAGCCCGGCCGGGTTGACCACGCCGTCGGCCTGCGGCACCACCCGGGGCCAGGCGATCGAGAAGCGGTAGGCGTCCAGGCCGAGGCCGGTGGCCAGGCCGAGGTCCTCCGGCCAGCGGTGGTAGTGGTCGCACGCCACGTCACCGGTGTCGCCGTTGTCGACCTTCCCCGGGGTGTGGGAGAAGGTGTCCCAGATCGACGGGGCCCGGCCGTCCTCGGCGACGGCGCCCTCGATCTGGTACGCGGCGGTGGCCGCGCCCCAGACGAAGTCGTCGGGGAGAGAACGGAGTTCCATGTCAGAAAGCCTTTCGGAGAGGGTCACTTGACGGCCCCGGCGGTGAGGCCGGCGACCAGGTAACGCTGCAGCAGGAGGAAGCCGGCCACCACCGGGACGCTGACCACCAGCGAGGCGGCCATCACCTGGTTCCAGTACACGTCGGTCTGGGTGGCGTAGCCCTGGAGGCCGACGGAGAGCGTGCGGGTGGTCCGGTTGGTCATCACCGAGGCGAACAGCACCTCGCCCCAGGCGGTCATGAAGGCGTAGACCGAGACCGCGATGATGCCGGGGGTGGCGGCGGGGATGACGATCCGCAGCAGGGTGCGCAGCGGACCGCAGCCGTCCACCGCAGCCGCCTCGTCCAGGTCCTTCGGGATGGAGTCGAAGTAGCCGACCAGCATCCAGATCGAGAACGGGAGCGAGAAGGTGAGGTAGGTGAGGATCAGGCCGCCCCGGCTGCCGTAGAGCGCGACGCCGGTGGCGTTGCCGAGGTTGACGAAGATCAGGAACAACGGCAGCAGGAAGAGGATGCCGGGGAACATCTGGGTGGAGAGCACGGTGACGGTGAAGAGCTTGCGCCCCCGGAACCGGTACCGGCTCACCCCGTAGGCCGCGAAGACCGCGATGGCCACCGAGCAGACCGTGGCGCTGACCGAGACGATCAGCGAGTTCACGAAGTAGTCGGCCAGCGGGACGGTGGTCCAGATGTCCACGTACGGACGGAGCGTCAGCTCGCTGGGGATCCAGCGGAACGGGCCCTGCACGTCGCGCAGCGGCTTGAGCGAGGAGCTGAGCATCACCAGCACCGGCCCGAGCACGAAGGCGGTGAGCAGGGTCAGGAACACCACCCGGGCCCAGCGGAAGGAGGCAGGAGGCTTAAGCATCGGCGTCCTTCCGACGCGAGCCGACGAACAGGTAGACCGCCGTCACCAGCAGCAGGAACAGCAGCAGCAGGACCGACATGGCCGAGCCGGAGCCGAAGTTCCAGGTGACGAAGGAGGATTGGTAGATGTGGATGGAGATCAGGTCGGCCTGCTCGGGGGCGGACTTGCCGAACAGCACGTAGGGCGTGTTGAAGTCGTTGAAGGTCCAGAGGAAGAGCACCAGCACCAGCACCTGGTTCACCGGCCGCAGCGACGGCAGCGTGATCCGGCGGATCTGCTGCCAGACGCTCGCCCCGTCGATCGCGGACGCCTCGTAGAGCTCGCGCGGGATGTTCTGCAGGCCGGCCATCAGGGTGAGGAAGGCGAACGGCCAGGTCTTCCAGACCGCGACCACCACCAGGGCCCAGAAGCTGTTCTCGCCGATCAGCCAGAACGGCTTCTCGTCCAGCAGGTGGAGCTGGTCCACCAGGATGTGGTTCACCAGCCCGGTGTCCCGCTGGAACATGAAGGACCAGGTGATCACCGCCGCGTAGACCGGCAGTGCGTAGGGCACCAGGAAGAGCGTGCGCAGCACGGCCCGGCCGCGGAACTCCTCCTGGAGGAAGATCGCCGCCGCCGTCCCGAGCAGCCAGGACAGCCCGACCGCCAGCAGGGTGAAGGTGCAGGTGACCCAGAACGAGTGCAGCAGCGACCGGCCGATCGGTGCGTCGAAGTCCACCGCCACGCGGTAGTTGGCGAGGCCGGACCACGGCGCGGCCGACCAGTCCCGGATGAAGAACTGGGTGAGCTGCTTGAAGCTCATCACGATGCCGACCACCATCGGGACCAGGTGGATCAGCAGCTCCAGGGCGAGTGCCGGGAGCAGGAGCAGGTAGGGCAGGGCACGTCGGCCGAATCGCTGTCGCATCAGGTCAGTTCGCCGGCATCTGCTGCTGGGCCTTGGTGAGCTCGGCCTTCACCGACTCGTCCGTGACCGGCTTGCCGGAGGCGGCGGCGGCCAGCAGGTTCTTCACCGCCGTGCCGACCAGGGTCTCGAACTGACTCTCGTTCGCCACCTGCGGCAGCGGGGCGGCGCTGGTCTGGAGCACCGTGGCCAGGGTCTTCAACTCCGGGGTGGAGAAGGCGGGATCGGCCTGGGCGTCCTTGACCGGCGGGATCGAGCCGTAGGTCTTGTTGAGCTGGACCTGCTCCTCCTTGCCGGTCATGAACTTCACGAACTGGAGTGCACCGTCGGTGTTCTTGGTGTTCTTGAAGACCGCCAGGTTGATGCCGGCCACCATCGAGCTGGTGGCCTTGGCACCGGTCGCGCCCGCCGGGATCGGGATCGGCGCCACCGCGTAGTCCTCGGGGGCCATGCCGTGCGACTTCAGCGAGGCGCCCGCCGCCTGCCACATCAGCATCGCGGCCTTGCCGGAGGCGAAGTCGGTCACCGACTGGTTGGCGGCGTACTCGGCGTTGCCCGGCGCGGCGATCTTGTCCTTGGCGATGAAGTCGACGTACTGCTTGACCGCCGCGACCGCCTCCGGGGTGTCGAAGGCGGGCTTGCCCGAGGCGTCGAACCAGTCGGCGCCGTGCTGCTTGCCGAAGGCGAAGGCGTGGTGGACGTTCTCCGAGACGTTGCCGCCCTCGATGGCGAGGCCGAACTTGCCGTCCTTGGTGAGCTTCTGGGCGTTCGCCACCAGCTCGTCCCAGGTGGCGGGCGGCTGGGTGATGCCGGCCTGCTGGAAGAGCTTCTTGTTGTAGTACAGGCCGTAGGCCATGGAGTACAGCGGCACGGCCGCCGGATCCTTGCCCGCCGCGCCGGCCGAGGCGATGGTGGACGGCGTGAACCGGTCCTTGCCGCCGATCTTGCCGAAGGCGGCCTCGTCGAACGGCAGCAGGGCGCCGGTGGCCTGGAGCGAGGCAGACCAGGTGTTGCCGATGTTCAGCACGTCAGGACCCTGGCCGGACGCAGTGGCGGCCAGGATCCGGTTCAGCAGGTCGGACCAGGGGACCACCTCGAGCTTGACCTTGATCCCGGTCTGCTGCTCGAACTTTCTCAGCTCGGGCTCCAGGACCTCCTTGTCGTTCTCCAGGCTGGTGCCCTGGTTGCTGGCCCAGTAGACGAGCTCCTTCGGGGCGCTGTTGTCGCCGCCCTCGGAGGAGGATCCGCCGCCGCAGGCGGAGGCGGTCAGGGTGAGGACGGAGACCAGGGCGGTGGCTGCGGCGAGACGGTGGAAGCGCATGACCGTGTCCCTCTCGGACGAGTGGGTGATGGGATTCGGGGGAAGTGTGAGCCCGCCGTGGAACCGCGAGCTCAGATGCTTACTTCGGACCGTGATTTAACGTGTGAGAAAAGCTGGCGTCAAGAGTCCGCGCAGCGATAGATTCAGTCCAGGAGGGAGATCAGATGGCAGAGCGAGGCAAGCAGACCGTCCGTGACCTGCGACGGGGCAGCCGTTCCACCCTGTTGCACCGGCTGTACTTCGAAGGTCCGCTGAGCAGACAGGAGTTGGGGCGGATCAGCGGCCTGAGCGCCGGCTCGGTCAGCAACGTGGTGGGCGAACTGATCGCCGACGGGCTGGTCGAGGAGTGCGGCTCGGTCGACTCCGACGGCGGCCGACCCCGGATCCTGCTCCAGGTCACCCCGGACCGGGCCCACCTGATCGGGGTGGACGTGGGCGAGACCCAGGTGCGGGTGGCGCTCTTCGACCTGGCCCTGACCGAGCTGGCCGCCAGCGACCACCCGCTCTCCGACCACGGCCACGACGTCGACCACGTGGTCGAGTTGATGCTCACCGGCATCACCGACGTGCTGGACCGGACCGGCGTGGACCGGGCCACCGTGCTCGGCGTCGGCATCGGCGTGCCCGGCATCGTCGAGCAGGGCGAGCCCGGCTCGGACGGGTACGGCGTGGTGGTGCACAGCCAGACCGTCGGCTGGGACGCCGTACCGCTGGGCCGCCTGCTGCGGGCCGGCACCGACCTGCCGCTCTACGTGGACAACGGCGCCAAGACGCTGGGCCAGGCCGAGATGTGGTTCGGCGCCGGGCAGGGCGCGCGGCACGCGGTGGTGGCGCTGTTCGGCTCCGGGGTGGGCGCCTGCGTGATCGCCGACGGCTCCCGCTTCCGGGGGGCCACCAGCAGCGCGGGCGAGTGGGGGCACACCAAGGTGCACGTCGGCGGACGGCGCTGCCGGTGCGGCTCCAAGGGCTGCCTGGAGGCGTACGTCGGGGCCGAGGCGCTGGTCGAGCGCTGGGGCGCGGCGCCGCCCGGCAGCTCGGAGAAGGAGGGCCTGGCCGCCCTGCTGACCGCCGCCGAGGACGGTGATCCGGACGCCTCGGCGCTGCTCGTGGAGGCCGCCGAGTACCTGGGCGCGGCCATCGCCGACCTGGTCAACCTCTTCAACCCCGAACGGATCGTGATCGGCGGCTGGGCCGGCCTGCTGCTCGGCCCGCGCCTGCTGCCCGGCATCGAGGCCGCCGCCACCGAGTACGCCCTGCGCTTCCCTCGGGCGCAGACCACCATCACCCTCGGCCGGCTCGGGCCGGACGCCGTCACGGTGGGCGCGGCGACCCTGCCGCTGACCCACTTCCTCACCTCGGGCGGCGAGCTGCGCCGGCTCGCCCCGGCGTAGCGGCTCCCGCCGGGGCACCGGGGCGGGCCTGCGGCACGCTGCGGGCCGGGATCGGCCGCCGGTCGGCCGGGTCTCCCGCCGGCACCGACGGCGGCTGCCGCCCGGCGACAGCGGGGCACACCGGGCAGGCGGACGCTCCGTCAGGCCGCCGCCGCTCCAGTGGCTCCCACCAGGGCCGCACCGCGCGATCCGACTCCGGAGCCGGGCCTTCACCGTCGGAGCGCGCCCCGCGCGGGCCCGGCCGGGGACTCCGACGGCGGGCATCCCACCACCCCACAGGGTGCCGCCCGAGGGCCCGATCCGTCGGACCCGGCTAGACCCCGATCCCGGCGACCGCCGGCGGGCCCACCCCCAGGAGACGACCCGGCCGGACACCCCCCACCGGCCGCAGCACCTCCCGAAGCTCCCCGCAGGGGTGCCGCGCAGGGTCCCCCACCTGCGCGAACTCCCCTTTCGGACCGCACACTTGGCCGTACACGTCTGGATCACCGGGAATCCATCAGGTCGTCACCAAGTGCTTGACAGCCACGAGTTGGGCCCTCCAGACTCCCACCGGGGAGCGCTCTCCAAAGATCCGCCGGTGTGTCCGTGTCCACCGCCCGCGCCTCCCACCCCCACCCCCCACCCACCGCAGGAGAAGCCCGTGAGGCTCACCTCGGCACGCGGCACGGCCGCGACCGCCACCACGCTGGCAGTGCTCTCCGGAGCACTGTTCGCCCTGCCCGGTACCACCGCCCAGGCCGCCGACACCCTGATCTCCCAGGGCAAGACGGTCACCGCCTCCTCGGCCGAGAACGGCGGCACCGCCGCCGGCCTCGCCGTGGACGGCAACACCGCCACCCGCTGGTCCTCGGCCGCGAGCGACCAGCAGTGGCTCCAGGTCGACCTCGGCGCCACCGCCACCATCAGCAAGGTGGTGCTCAACTGGGAGGCTGCGTACGGGAAGTCGTACCAGATCCAGACCTCCGCCGACGGTGCGAGCTGGACCACCATCCACACCACCACCAACGGCACCGGCGGCCAGGAGACCCTGAACGTCACCGGCACCGGCCGCTACGTCCGGATGAACGGCCTGACCCGGGGCACCGGGTACGGCTACTCGCTCTGGGAGTTCCAGGTCTTCGGGTCGGTGAGCGGCGGCTCCAGCTGCTCCACCGCCGACGCCGCCCAGGGCCGCCCGACCACCGCCTCCTCCACCGAGAACGCGGGCACCCCGGCCTCCGCCGCCACCGACGGCAACTCCGGCACCCGCTGGGCCTCGGCCGCCAGTGACCCGCAGTGGATCCAGGTGGACCTGGGCTCGGTCCAGCAGCTCTGCCGGGTCGTGCTCAACTGGGAGGCGGCGTACGGGAAGTCGTACCAGATCCAGACCTCCGCCGACGGTGCGAGCTGGACCACGGTCAAGACCACCACCAACGGCACCGGTGGCACCGAGAGCCTGGACGTGGCCGGCTCCGGCCGCTACGTCCGGGTCAACGGCCTGACCCGGGGCACCGGTTGGGGCTACTCTCTGTGGGACTTCAAGGTCAACACCGGCACCGGCCTGCCCCCGATCCAGGGCGGTGGCGACCTCGGGCCCAACGTGATCGTCTTCGATCCGTCCACCCCGAACATCCAGGCCAAGCTGGACCAGGTCTTCCAGCAGCAGGAGTCGGCCCAGTTCGGCACCGGGCGTTACCAGTTCCTGTTCAAGCCCGGGACGTACAACAACCTCAACGCCCAGGTCGGCTTCTACACCTCGGTGAACGGCCTCGGCCTGTCCCCCGACGACACCCAGATCAACGGCGACATCACCGTGGACGCCGGCTGGTTCAACGGCAACGCCACCCAGAACTTCTGGCGCTCCACCGAGAACCTGGCGGTCAGCCCGGTCAGCGGCACCGACCGCTGGGCGGTCTCGCAGGCCGCGCCGTTCCGCCGGATGCACATCAAGGGCAGCCTCAACCTGGCGCCCAACGGCTACGGTTGGGCCAGCGGCGGCTACATCGCCGACAGCAAGATCGACGGCCAGATCGGCAACTACTCGCAGCAGCAGTGGTACACCCGGGACAGCTCGATCGGCGGCTTCTCCAACGGGGTCTGGAACCAGGTCTTCTCCGGCGTCCAGGGCGCGCCCCCGCAGGGCTTCCCGAACCCGCCGTACACCACCCTGGACACCACCCCGGTCTCCCGGGAGAAGCCCTTCCTCTACCTGGACGGCAACGACTACAAGGTCTTCGTCCCGGCCAAGCGCACCGACGCGCGCGGCACCAGCTGGGGCAACGGCGCACCGCAGGGCAGCTCGATCCCGCTCTCCCAGTTCTACGTGGTGAAGGCCGGCGCCACCGCCGCCACCATCAACGCGGCGCTCGCCCAGGGCCTCAACCTGCTCTTCACGCCCGGGGTCTACCACGTCGACCAGACCATCAACGTGACCCGCCCGGACACCGTGGTGCTCGGCCTCGGCCTGGCCACCGTGATCCCGGACAACGGCGTGACGGCCATGAAGGTCGCCGACGTGGACGGCGTCAAGCTGGCCGGCTTCCTGATCGACGCCGGCCCGGTCAACTCCCCCTCCCTGCTGGAGGTTGGCCCGGCCAACGCCTCCGCCGACCACGCCGCCAACCCCACCACCGTCCAGGACGTCTTCGTCCGGGTCGGCGGCGCGGGCGCCGGCAAGGCCACCGCGGCCGTCGTGGTGAACAGCGACGACGTGATCGTCGACCACACCTGGCTCTGGCGGGCCGACCACGGCGACGGCGTCGGCTGGGAGACCAACCGCTCCGACTACGGCCTGATCGTGAACGGCGATGACGTGCTGACCACCGGTCTGTTCGTCGAGCACTTCAACAAGTACGACGTGCAGTGGTTCGGCGAGCGCGGCAAGACCGTGTTCTTCCAGAACGAGAAGGCCTACGACGCGCCCAACCAGGCCGCGGTGCAGAACGGTTCGACCCAGGGCTACGCCGCCTACCGGGTCGGCCCGGACGTCCAGACCCACGAGGCCTGGGGCCTGGGCAGCTACTGCTACTACAACGTGGACCCGAGCATCCGCCAGGAGCACGGCTTCGAGGCTCCGGTCCGGGCGGGCGTGAAGTTCCACGACCTCTCGGTGGTCTCGCTGGGCGGCAACGGCCAGTACAACCACGTGATCAACTCCACCGGTGGTGCCACCTCGGGCACCAGCACCGTCCCGTCCACCGTGGTCTCCTTCCCGTGACCCCGGTCGGCACTGAGCCCGGCGCCGCACTGAGCCCGGCGCGGCACTGAGCCCGGCGCGGCACTGAGCCCGGTCGGCCCCACCTCGGCGGAGGTGGGGCCGACCGGCCGCGCTCAGGCCAGCTTCTTCATCTGCCGCGCGATCTCCGGGAGTTGCTCGTCCACCGCACGGTGCGGGTGCAGCAGCGCCTGGCCGGCCTCACCGCGCAGCCGGCCGGCCAGCCGGACCGGGAGCGAGATCGTGAGCAGGTGCCCACGCCCCTCGAAGCCCTCCACCAACCAGGACACCCACGGCAGTTGGACGCTGGCGGCCGGACTGAACGCGATCGGCCGGTGCCCGTCGAAGGCCAGCTCGTAGACCCCGGCCCGGGACCAGGTGGAGAGGGTGAAGGTCTTGGCCGCCGGGTCGAAGCCCAGCGGGACGCACTCGCGCAGCCGGTCCCGGCCCAGGCCGGCCAGGAAGTCGCGGTTGGTGCGCAGGCTGAGGTGTTCGGTCAGGAAGCCCTCCACTCCGGCCCGGATCAGCGCGGCCAGCGCGGCCGGCTCGGCGTCGGCCGGGCAGCTCAGCACGATCTCGCCCAGCACGTTCCCCAGGCCGCCGTCCGGCAGGCCGAGATGGCGGCGCACGTTCACCGGCAGCACCAGGGTCCGGCCCTCGTGGTCCTCGTCCAGCCGGCGCACGGCACTCACCACATGGGCGCAGAGCACGTCGTTGACCGACAGCCGGCGGCCCGCCGCCTCCTCGAACTCGGCCCGCAGCCCGGCGACTTCGGCATCGGTGAAGTAGACCTGCACGGTCCGGTTGGCCCGGGAGGCGACGGCGAACTCCTTCGCCAGCAGCTCCGCCTCGGCCGGCTCCGGGATCCGGAAGCCCAGCCTCCCGGAGTCCCGCGCGGGCAGCACCGACTCCAGGTACGCCTCCCGGTCCACGATCTCCAGCACCTCCGGCAGCTCCTCCCCCGCCACCGCCGCCGACCAGGCCCACATCAGGGTCATGAAGGTCTGCACGTCCCCGAGCACGTGGTGCCAGGAGCAGCCGAGCGCCGTCCCACCGTCCGCCAGGCGGCTCAACCGCACGGTGAACAGCGGAAGTTCGCCCTCGTGCACGGCCTGGGCGGCGACGTGGTCGACGTACCCCGAGGCCGCCAGGGTCATCCGGCCGAGCGCCTCGCCGAGGGTCTCCGGGGCATCGGCCGAGACCAGCGGCACGCCCGCGTCCGAGCAGACGATCTCCAGCCCGTCAGCGCCACCGCGCAGCCGTCCGCCGAACATCGGGATCCGGTCGAGCGCCACCGCCAGACCGGCCGCCAGCCGCTCCTCGTCCAGCGGGTGGTCGTAGAAGAAGACGACCGAGACGGCCAGTTCGGCCAGCATCGCGTCGGAGACCCCGCAGCGGATCACCGCGCCGGTGGCCGTCCCGGCCCGTACGGTGCGGACGCGTTCGGTGGTGGTCGTGGTACTGGTCATGGCTGGCCCTCCCGGTGGTTGACCGGCACCCTAGCGGGTGAGCCAGGTGGTCTACACCATTCGAGAGGCGTACGAACCTCCGACCGGCCGCCGCCGGCTCCGGACCGGGTGGTCGCGGAGCCGGCGGCGGCCCCGTCACCGTGGGCGCAGGACGCGCGGCGCGGGGCGGGCCGGCTCAGAGCCAGCCGCGCTGACCGCCCACCGAGTGGAGCCACTGGTGCAGGTAGGCCGCCCAGTCGGTGGCGTTCACGTCCCCGTGCGCCACGGTGAAGGAGCGGAAGGTGTCGGAGCCCTCGGTGAAGAGGCCGCCCTTCTTGTCCATCTCCAGCACCACGTCCACCGCGTGCTCGTCCGCCACGAAGCTGAGCTCGACCTGGTTCAGGCCCGGGTACTGCTGCTGCGGCGCGAAGAACTCGATCTCCTGGTAGAACGGCAGCCGCTGCCGGGTGTTGCGGATGTGGCCGCGCTCCAGATCGGCGCTCCGGAAGCCGAAGCCGAGCCGGCCGAAGGCGTCCAGGATCGCCTGCTGCACCGGCAGCGGGTGGACCACGATCGGGTCCAGATCACCCGCGTCCACCGCCCGGTCGATCGCCAGCTCGGTGTGCACGCCGAGCACCATGCCGCGCAGCTGCTGCCCGCCGACCGCCGTCACCGGCGTCTCCCACGGCACCGGGACGGCGAACGGCACCGCGTGCAGCGCGCCCTCCTTCAGCTCGAACTCCCCGCCCAGCCGGGTCGGTTGGAAGCGGATGTCCTGGTGGTGCTCGCCCTCCCCGCTCTCCACCTCGACCCGGGCCTGCAGGCTGAGGGTCAGCCCCTCGATCCGCTGGTCCACCTTGCCGCCTTGGATCCGCACCTCACCGTGCAGCGTGCCGCCGGGCAGCACGTTCGGGTCGGTGAGCACCGTCTCCACCGAAGCTCCCCCGGCGCCGAGACCGGCCAGCAGTCGCTTGAATCCCATCGTGATTCCTCTCGTCGGGGCGGCGACGCCCGTGCGGATATGCCCAGAGTCTCGCATCTCGTCCGGAATGCCGGAAGTCGCGCTCCGGACCGCGCCATTCCGCGCGGTAATTCCCGGCTACCCCAGGGGAATTCTCCTATGCTTCCGCCGGCCCGCCGTGGTGGCCGTCAACGGGGAGGAAGGCATTGATGCTCACACCCGTCCGAACGGGAATCGCACGGGAATCCGCACGGCGCCGGCCACGGGCGGCGTACTCAGGAGAGCGGCCGGCCCGGCCCGGACCTCTACGTCGGGCCCCGGGACGGCCGCGAGCCCGGCGCCTCCCCGTACTACTTCTGCGTCACCTGCCCCTGCGGGCCCGACCGGGCGATCCGGAAGCCCACGTCGTCGATCCGGTAGGTCGGGTGGCTGCGGCGGCGCACCGAGGCCCGGCAGCTCCACTGCTCGTCCGACCAGCCGCCGCCGCGCAGCACCCGGTAACTCCCGTACACCTCGGCGTCGTAGAGGTCCCAGCACCAGTCCCAGACGTTGCCGAGCATGTCGTACAGGCCCCAGGCGTTCGGCCGCCGGCCACCGACCGGCCGGACCCGGCCCTCGGAGTTCCCCGCGTACCAGGCGATCTCGTCCAGCTCGCCGTAGCGCGGCCCGGTGCCACCGGCCCGGCAGGCGTGCTCCCACTCCGCCTCGGTCGGCAGCCGGTAGCCGTCGGCCCCGGCCTCCCAGGCCACCGCCTCGCCGTCGATCCGGTACACCGGCTCCAGCCCGGCCCGCTCGGACAGCGCGTTGCAGAAGCCGACCGCGTCGAACCAGGAGACCCCCTCGACCGGCAGCCGCTCCCCCACTCCCGCGGCCGGTCGCAGCCCGGTCACCCGGGCGTAGGACTCCTGGGTGACCGGCACCGCCGACAGCGCGAACGACGCCACCCCGACGTCCCAACTCCGCTGCGTCCTACGGTCCGACAGCGTCACCGTGCCTGCCGGCACCTCGACCAGCCCGTACTCGTCCCCCAGGTCCATGCCACCACCCTACGGCCCGGTCATCGGAGACGATCAGCGGCGCGGGGAGCCGCAGGCGGCCGGGCCGGAGACCGGGCGCTCACCTGCCCGCACTGCCCCGCACCGCTTCACACCCCGTCAGCTCCGTCCGTGCCGTCGGCCCGCCGACGGCGCTCAAGCGGACTCGCGGACCACCAGCTCCGGTTCGAAGACCACCGAGGCCGGCCCCAGCAGCGGATCGTCGATCCGCTCCAGCAGGATCCGGGCCATCTCGGCGGCCATCCGCTCCACCGGCTGACGCACCGTCGTGAGCAGCGGGAGCCCCCCGGTGGCCGCGCTGCTGTCGTCGAAGCCGACCACCGCCACGTCCTCCGGCACCCGGCGGCCGTGCTCGGCCAGCACCGCGACCGCCCCACGGGCCATCAGGTCGTTGGCGGCCACCACCCCGTCCAGGTCCGGGTGGGCGGCCAGCAGCTCCGCCATCGCGACCGCACCACTGGCCTGGCCGAAGTCGCCCTCGGCCGTCGGCAGGTCACCGAGCACCTCGCGCACCCCCGCCTGCCGGTCCCGCCCGGCGGAGAGCGCGGCCGGCCCGGCGATGCTGACCACCCGTCGGCTCCCGCGCCCGCGCAGGTGCCCGGCGGCCAGCCGGCCGCCTTCCACGTTGGCCAGGTCCACCCAGCTCAGCCGGTCGGCGAGGCCCTCCGGCGGGCCGCCGAACAGCACCACGGGCAGCCCGGCCTCCACCAGCCGTCCGGGCAGCGGGTCCCCGGCCCGGGTGGAGACCAGCATCGCGCCGTCGGCGTTCCCCTGCCGGAGGTAGGAGAGCACCTCCTCGCGGGCCGCCGCGTCGTCCGCCAGCATCAGCACGGGGTGCACGCCGAGCGGGCGCAGCGCGCCGATCACGCCGCTGACCACCCGTCCGAAGAACGGGTCGGTGAAGATCCCGCCCTGACCGGGCGTGCCCGAGACCACCAGCGCGACCGACCCGGCCCGCCTGGTCACCAGGGCCCGGGCCGCCGCGTTCGGCACGTAGCCGGTGGCGGCGACCGCGTCGCGCACCACCTGCTGGATCTCCGGGTCCACGTTCCGGATGTTGTTGATGACCCGTGAGACGGTCGACCGGGACACCCCCGCCGCCCGGGCCACGTCCTCCAGCGTCGCGGGCCGCCGCGCCAGGGCTTCGCTCATGCGGCCGTTTATAGCACGACTGCGAGGGCAGCTCCGGCGGGTTCGGGAGGGCAGATCCGGTCCGGAGCGGGGCGGAGCCGCACCCCGGAGCACCGCGTCCAGGAATCTCTCATCTACGATCAGCAAGTGCCCAGCTTGACCGGAACTCCGATCCAGATCGTCGCCGTCGTCCTCGCGGCGACGGCCTTCGCGCTCACCATGTGGCTCTGGCCGAGACTGGCCGGGAAGAACTGGAAGGCGTGGACCGGACGGATCGGTGCCTTCCTGGTGGCCCAGGTGGCGATGCTGGCCGCGATGGGCCTGGTCGCCAACTCCTACTTCGGCTTCTACACCAGCTGGACCGACCTGCTCGGGACCAACGACTCGCCGGGCAAGGTGGTCGACCAGCAGCCGGGCAAGGGCTCGCTCTCGCTCCGCTGGGAGGAGAAGGTGTTCTCCTCCCAGGGCTCGGCCCGGGAGCGGTCCGGGGTGCTCCAGCAGGTCAGCCTGACCGGCGCCAAGTCGGGCATCTTCAGCGACGCCACCGTCTACCTGCCGCCGCAGTACTTCCAGCCCGCCTACCAGCACCAGAAGTTCCCGATGCTGCTGGTGCTCTCCGGCTACCCCGGCTCGATCGAGAAGCTCGTCACCCTGCTCAACTACCCCTCCTCCACCCTGGAGGCGATCGACGAGGGCAAGCTCCCGCCCACCGTCCTGGTGATGATGCGTCCGGCCGTGACCGGCAACCGCGACACCGAGTGCGTGGACGTCCCCAGGGGCCCGCAGGTGGAGACCTTCTTCACCGAGGACGTGCCGGCCGCGGTGTCCGCCGCCTACCGGGTCTCCGACCAGCCCGAGCAGCGGGCCGCGATCGGCAACTCGACCGGCGGCTACTGCGCCCTCAAGTTCGCGCTGCGCAAGCCGGATTCGTACCGCACGGCGATCTCGCTCTCCGGCTACTACACCACCGCGATCGACGTCACCACGGGCGACCTGTTCGAGGGCGACGAGCAGCTGAAGAAGGAGAACGACCTGCTCTGGCTGCTGAAGAACCGGCCCGCCCAGCCGGTCTCGCTGCTCCTGGCCACCAGCTACAACGAGTACAACTACCAGGCCACCCAGGAGATGGTGGGGGCATTCAGGTCACCGACCAAGCTGTCCACCATCACCCTGGACAGCGGCGGCCACAACTTCCACACCTGGACCCGGGAGATCCCGCCGGCCCTGGAGTGGCTCGGCAAGCAGCTCCAGCAGGTCCGGCCCGCCTGATCTGGGCCCGGAGGGGGAGCGGGAGCCGGTCGGGGAGAGATTGAACCGGCTCACAGCCGGGCTTCACGAGTTTCTCAGCGGGGCGCCCGAGCGTAGCCCCATGACCACGACCAGTTCCCCTCCTCCGACCAGCGAACCGTGGCCCGAGGCTGCGAACTACCCGCCGCCGGAGCCGCCCGCACCGACGTCGCCGGCCCGGGCCGAGGTCCCCCCGCTGTTCCCCTCCGCCCCGCTGCCGGCCGCCGGCCCCAAGGGCCCGGCCACCTGGGCCGCCCGGCTCTCCACCCTGCCGGCCCGCAGCTGGCGGGGACGCCCGGAGGACCCGGCCTGGGCCCGTCCGGCGCTGCTCGGTCTGCTGGTCCTGACGGCGGTCCTCTACTTCTGGAACCTCACCGCCTCCGGCTGGGCCAACTCCTTCTACTCGGCCGCCGTGCAGGCGGGTTCGCAGAGCTGGAAGGCGTTCTTCTACGGCTCCTCGGACGCGGCGAACTTCATCACCGTCGACAAGGCGCCGATGTCGCTCTGGCCGATGGCGCTCGCCGCCCGGGTGTTCGGCCTCGGCTCCTTCAGCCTGCTGATGCCCCAGGTGCTGATGGGCGTGGCCACCGTGGCGACCGTGTACGCGACGGTGCGCCGCCGGTCCTCGCCGCTCGGCGGCCTGGTGGCCGGGGCGGTGCTGGCGCTCACCCCGGTGGCCGCGCTGATGTTCCGCTTCAACAACCCGGACGCGCTACTGGTGCTGCTGCTCGCCCTGGCCGCCTACGGCACCGTCCGGGCCACCGAGACCGCGAGCACCCGCTGGCTGCTGTTCGTCGGCGTGATGCTCGGCTTCGGCTTCCTCACCAAGACCCTGCAGGCCTTCCTGGTGCTGCCGGCCTTCGCCCTGGTGTACCTGCTGGCCGCCCCCACCGGCCTCGGCCGCCGACTGCTCCAACTCCTGTACGGCGCCCTGGCGATGCTGGTCTCGGCCGGCTGGTGGGTGGCGATCGTGGAGCTCGTCCCGGCCTCTGCCCGCCCGTACATCGGCGGCTCGCAGGACAACGACTTCCTCTCCGTCACCTTCGGCTACAACGGCTTCGGCCGGCTCACCGGCGACGAGACCGGCAGCGTCGGCGGCGGCGCCCCGCGCGGCGGCAACGGCGGCGGCATGTGGGGCAGCACCGGCCTCACCCGGCTGTTCGACGGCGACATCGGCGGCCAGATCGCCTGGCTGCTGCCCGCCGCCCTGATCCTGCTGCTGCTCGGCCTCTGGGCCACCCGCCGGGCCCCGCGCACCGACGGCGCCCGGGTCGGCTTCCTGGTCTGGGGCGGCTGGCTGCTCTGCACCGGCCTGACGTTCAGTTACATGTCGGGGATCTTCCACCAGTACTACACCGTGGCCCTCGCCCCGGCGGTCGCCGCCCTGGTCGGCATGGGCGTGGACGGCCTGTGGCGGGCCCGGGCCAGGGTGCCGTACGCCACCCTGCTGGCCGTGGTGACCGGCGTCACGGCGGTGTGGGCGTACGTGCTGCTCGGCCGCAGCGCCACCTTCCTGCCCTGGCTGCGCTGGACGGTGCTGGTCGGCGGCCTGCTGGCGGCGCTCGTGCTGGCCGTGCTGCCCGTGGTGAAGCTGCCCGGCCGCACCGCCGCCCGGATCGGCGCGCTGACCGGCTTCGCCGCCCTGGCGGCTGCGCTCGGCGGACCGGCCGCGTACGCGGTCGACACCGTGGCCACCCCGCACACCGGCTCCATCGTGACGGCCGGCCCGCAGGTGACCGGGGCCGGCTTCGGCCCCGGGGGCGGTGGCGGGCGCGGCATGCGGATGGGCGACGGTGGCGGCATGCCGCCCGGCGGCGGGCGCACCTTCGGCCAGAACGGCGGCCAGGCCCCGGGGGGCAACGCCCGGTTCCCGGGTGGCGGGCAGTTCCCGCAGGGCGGTGGCCAGGCCCCCCAAGGCAGTGGTGGCCAGGCTCCGAACGGCGGTCAGTTCCCGGGTGGGACCGGCCAGTTCCCGCAGGGTGGCCAGCTCCCTGGCGGCACCGACGGCGGCGAGGGCCGTGGCGGCTTCGGCGGCATGGGCGGGCTGATCAACGGCGCCCGGGTCGGCGACGAGGTGGCCGCGCTGCTGAAGCAGGACGCCGACCGGTACACCTGGACGGCCGCCGCGGTCGGCTCGCAGAACCAGGCCAGCTACCAACTCGCCTCCGGTGCACCGGTGATGGCCCTCGGCGGCTTCAACGGCTCGGACCCCTCGCTCTCGCTGGAGCAGTTCAAGCAGTACGTGGCCGACGGGAAGGTGCACTGGTTCATCGGTGGCGGCGGGATGGGCGGCGGTGGCATGGGCGGCTCCAACTGGTCCTCCGAGATCGCCTCCTGGGTGGCCGAGACCTACACCGCCAAGACCGTCGGCGGTACCACCCTGTACGACCTGACGGCCCAGCCCAAGGGCTGACGCCCCACCAGACCGCGTGCCCCCGGCGGCTCCTCCGCCGGGGGCACGTGTGCGCTTCCCCACTCCCCGGCCGCGCGCCGTCGCGCCGCCTTGACCGTCCGCCGGGCGGCTGCTCTGCTGGTGCACCGTCACCGACCGCACCACCGACCGGGGGAAACCGTGCGCGCCCGCAGGACCACTCTGACCGCCACCGCCCTGCTCCTGCTGCTCACCCCGGCCCTCGGCGCCTGCGGCACCACCGGCACCTCGCAGGACCGGGCGGGCTCCTCCGACGCCGCCGACCTCGGCACCAGCCCGCTGCAGAACCCGGACGGCACCAAGCCCGGCCTGGCCCCGATCACCTCCGACGCGGACCGGAAGGCCGCCCGCGAGCTGATCGCCAAGGTCACCACCGCCGAGCCCGGCTCCCAGGCCGGCTACGACCGCGACCAGTTCGGCCCGCCGTGGACGGACAACGTGGACGGCGTCGCGTTCGGCCACAACGACTGCGGCACCCGGGACGACCTGCTGGCCCGGGACGGCCGGGCGGTGGTCCGCAAGGACGGCTCCGCCTGCGTGGTCTCCGGCATGACCATCTACGACCCGTACACCGGGCAGACCGTGCAGTGGACCAAGCAGCAGGCCACGAAGATCCAGATCGACCACGTGATGCCGCTCTCCTACGACTGGAAGCAGGGCGCCGCCGCCTGGCCCAAGGCCAAGCGTGTGCAGATCGCCAACGACCCGCTCAACCTGATCCCCGCCGACGGCTCGCAGAACGCCTCCAAGGGCGACTCCGGCCCCTCCGCCTGGCTGCCGGCCAACGAGGCCGTCCGCTGCTCCTACGCGGTGCGCTTCGCCCAGGTCTCCCTCAAGTACCAACTCCCGGTCGTCCCGGCCGACAAGAAGACCATGCTGGGCCTCTGCGGCGGCTGACGGCGACTCAGGACCCGGCGTCCGGCCGTCGCCTGTCCACGATCCGTTACTCGCGCGACAACCGCCCGGCGGCGGAGCGATAATCGGGCCGGACCGGTCGCCGGCGCGTCCACGGGCGCGCTGGTGAGCACCGGTCGAGGCGGACGAGAGGGCGTTGCGTGCGGTTCGGTCTGTTGGGTGACCTGCTGGTCGAGGACGACGCCGGCGCGGTGCTCCCGCTCCACTCCCCGCACGGCCGGGCCCTGCTGGCCACCCTGCTGCTCACCCCGAACCGCCCGGTCTCCCGCGAACGGCTGACCGATGCCCTCTGGGGTGCCCATCCGCCGCCCAGCGCCGCCGCCTCGCTCATCAACCACGTCACCCGGCTGCGCCGACTGCTCGGCCCGGACGGCACCGACCGGCTCCGCACCGTCCCGGCCGGCTACCAGCTGCGGATCGGCCCGGCCGAGCTGGACACCGACGAGCTGGCCCGGGCGATGGCCGACGCCACCGAGGCCCGCCGCGCGGAGGACTGGCGGAACGTCAGCAGCGCCGCCCGGACCGCACTCGACCTGTGGCGGGGCACACCGCTCGCCGACCTCCCCCAGCTGGCCGACCAGGAACTCCCGGCCGTCCGGTCCTTCGAGGAGGCCCGACTCCAGGCCGCCGAGTGGTACTTCGAGGCCGAGCTGCAGCTCGGCCGCCACGAGCCCGCACTCGTCGAACTCACCCGCTGGGCCGCCCAGCACCCGCTGCACGAGGCGCTCCACGTCCACCTGATCACCGCGCTCTACCGCAGCGGCCGGCAGGCGGAGGCACTCACCACCTTCGACACCGTCCGGACCCACCTCGCCGAAGAACTCGGCATCGACCCCGGCCCGGCCCTGCGCACCGTCCACCAACAGGTACTGCGGGCGGACCCGGACCTCCGCACACCACCGCCCCCGACTCCGGCCTCCGCGCCCACCGCCCCCGCGGCCGCACCTGCACCGCCGCCGCCGCCTGCTCAACTTCCGGCGGACGCAGTCGACTTCACCGGCCGCTCCGAAGCTCTGACCACGCTGACCACCCGACTGGAGGCAGCCTCATCCGGCAACGGCACCCGCGTGCTCGCCCTCTCCGGAATGGGCGGCGTGGGCAAGACCGCACTCGCCGTTCACTCCGCGCACCGGGTACGGAACCTCTTTCCGGACGGTCAGCTCTACGTCGACCTGCACGGCTTCGGCCACGCCGAACCCCGCGCCCCGCGCGAGGTGGTGGCACGACTGGTGGGCGGCCTCGACCCCGAACAGTCGGGCACACCACTGCCCGACCACACCGCCGACCGCTCCGCACATCTGCGCAGCGCCCTCACCGGCCGCCGCGTCCTCCTGCTCCTGGACAACGCCCGCGATGCCGCACAGGTGCTCCCCCTGCTCCCCGGTGACGGCCGCTGCGCCGTGCTCGTCACCAGCCGCATCCCACTGGCCGACCTCCCGGGCGCCGTCCAGATCCACCTGGAGCCACTGGACGTCGACGAGCAACGCGACCTGCTGGCCCGGGTCTGCGGCCCCGCACGAGTCGCCGCCGAACCCGACGACGCCCTCCGCCTGCTCGCCGCCTGTGGCGGACTCCCCCTGGCCCTGCGAGTCACCTCCGCCCGCCTCGCCGCGCGGCCCACCTGGCCACTCGGCGTCCTGGCCGACCTGCTCACCCACGACGGCACCCGGCTGCGCTCCCTGACCGCCGGTCACCTCTCCGTCCGCACCACCCTGGCCTCCAGCTACCTCGCCCTGCGCGACGGCGACGACCCGGTGGAGCGCGACGCGGCCCGGCTCTTCCGCTTGCTCGGTCTCTGGCCCGGTCTGGATTTCGGGATCAAGCACGCTGCGGCACTCGCCGCATGCCCCGAGCGCGTCGCCGCCGAACTCCTGGAGACCCTGGTCGACTTCCAGCTGCTGCAGAGCCCCGAGCCGCTCCGGTACCGCTTCCACGACCTGCTCGGCGAGTACGCAGCCGAGATCGCCGGCGCGGAGGAGAGCCTGGCGGACCGCGAGGCCGCCCGGGTGCGGCTGATGGTTTGGTACTGCGCCGCACTGGAGCAGGCCCGCAACACCGTCTTCCACAGCATGCGGAACCTCCCGACGCTGGTGGACCAACCTGCTTCGACACCGCCCGATTTCACCGACGGACCACAGGTCAGGACGTGGTGCACCCAGGAGTTGGGCAACATCACCACCGTGGTCCGCGAGGCCACCACCTCCTCCCGTCCGGACCTCGCGTGGCGGATCGCCTGCAACCTGAGCGGTTACATGACCGTCGGATGGTGGACCGACGCCGCCGACGAGTGCCGCCAGCTGGCGCTGCGCACCGCCGAGCGCCACGACGACCTGTACGGCCAAGCACTGATGCTCCAACGGATCGGCCTCCTCCACGGGATGGCCGACCGCTACCCGGAGGCGTCCGAGGCACTGACGGACGCCCTCGCCCGGGCCGAGCGCTCCGGGCAGAACGACATCACGGTGACCGTCCTGCGCAACCTGGCCACCCTCCACATGGGCATGAACGACTGCGCCACCGGGCTGGCCTACGCCCAGCGTGTCGTCGAGCACGGCGTGCCGGAGGACGACGACCACCTGCGGACCTTGCGGGCCTCAGCCCACCTACAGCTCGGCGACTACGCATCCGCCGAAGTCGAACTCCGTCGGTCGGTCGAGACCTGGCGCCGGCGCGGTTCCCTGTACAACACGGCCGTGGCCCTGACCAACCTCGCCGACTCCCTCCGGGGACTGAACCGCCGGGACGAGGCGCTGACCACCATCGACGAGGCCCGGCGGACCTACGAGCAGATCGGTGACCCGATCGGCACCACAGACTGCCTGCTGGTCAGGGGCCAGATCCACCTCCACTTCGGCGACTGGAACGATTCCGCCGACATCCTCCAGGCCGTCGTCGACGTCGCCCACGAACTGCGCCTTCCCAGCTACGTCCAGCAGGGCCTGGAGAGTCTCGACCAGCTCCACCGGCTCCGGCCCGCCCTGGGCTGACGCGTGGCAGCAGGGTCGGCCACCACCGTGGGACACCGATAACGAGATGATCAATGTGACCGTCGGGTGATAGCCATATGCGGTGATCGCGAACACCGTCCGGCTCACCGGTCGACTCCTGCCCGCCGTCCTGGCGGCCACCCTGCTCGCAGGGTGCACCTCCGGCACCTCCACCGAGGCCGCCGCCCCCTCCCCCAGCGCCACCCCGAGCGCGAGCCCCACACCGGAGCCGAGCCCCAGCCCCACCCCGACCCCGAAGCCGACCGGCGAGGCCGATCCGGAGCTCAGGCAGTTCTACGGCCAGCAGATCGCCTGGGCCGCCTGCGCGGACGACCCGAAGACCGAGAAGCTCGACGAGTCCACCGCGCAGTGCGCCAGGCTCCGCGTCCCGCTCGACTACGCGGCCCCCGCCGGCGAGACCATCGAACTCGCCCTGGCGCGGCGTCAGACCGCCCAGCAGGGCAAGCGGATCGGCTCCCTGCTGCTCAACCCGGGCGGCCCGGGCGGCTCCGGCGTCGGCATGGTCACGCACGGGACGGAGTTCGGCAAGGACGGCCTGCGGGAGAGCTACGACCTGGTCGGCTTCGACCCCCGCGGCGTCGGTGCCAGCACCGCCGTGCACTGCATGGACGACCGGGCCCGGGACGAGTTCGACAACTCCGACGTCCGCGACGGCACCCGGGGCAAGCGGCTCGCCGACGCGTGCGCCGCCAACTCCGGCAAGCTCCTCCCGCACGTCGGCACCCGGGACGCCGCCCGCGACCTGGACGTGCTGCGCGGTGCGCTCGGCGAGCCCAAGCTGAACTACCTCGGCTTCTCCTACGGCACCTACCTCGGCTCCCGCTACCTGGAGCAGTTCCCCGACAAGGCCGGCCGGGTGGTCCTGGACGGCGCGGTGGACTCGACGCTCAGTCAGCTCGACCACGCCGTCCAGCAGAACGTCAGCTTCGAGAAGGCCCTGCGCGCCTTCGCCGCCGACTGCGTGAAGCAGAAGGGGTGCAGCCTCGGCAAGGACCCGGAGCAGGCCGCCGGGAAGCTGGCCGCCTTCCTGGACGGTCTGAAGAAGAATCCGCTCACCACCTCCGACGGCCGCAAGCTCACCTCCGGCTACGCCTGGACCGGCACCCTGAGCATGCTCTACGGGAACGCCACCAGCTGGGAGTACCTGCGCAACTCGGTCGCCTGGGCGATGGTCCGCGGCAAGGGAGACTACCTGCTGGCGATGGCCGACGACTACTACTCCCGCGACGAGGACGGCAAGCACGACAACATGCTCGACGCCTACACCGCCATCCACTGCGCGGACCCGGGCGCCGACGTCCCCACCGAGGCCCAGTTCGCGGCGGCCAAGCAGAAGTTGCACGACGAGGCCCCGCTGATCTCGGCCCACTACGCCGACGAGGACCTGTTCGACCCGGACTGCCGCACCTGGCCGTACCGGACCACCGAGCAGCCCGGCCCCGCGAAGGCCGCCGGCGCTCCCCCGGTCCTGGTCGTCGGCACCACCGGCGACCCCGCCACCCCCTACGCCTGGGCCGAGCAGCTCACCGCCCAGCTCGGCAACGCCACCCTGCTCACCTTCGAGGGCGAGGGCCACACCGGCTACGGCCGGAGCAAGTGCACCGCCGCCGCCGTGAACACCTTCCTCACCACCGGCACCCTGCCGCCCCCGGGCACCCGCTGCAAGGAGTGACACCCACGCCGCCGGGTGCCGCCCACCCCACCAGGGCAGCGCGGCACCCGGCGGGGCAGACGGCCGGGTCGGGGGTGTGGGTGCGCGGAACCACGCGATGCGGGAGGCCGCCGGGGTCGGACCGGGGCAGGCGAGCCGATTCCCCCGCTGCCGCGCCCCGTCCCCCGGCGCCCTGCTCGCGCTGCCGGTCCGTCAGCCGCCGATCGCCGACATCGGCCGGGCCGGCTGCACGAAGTCCGCCGAGCTGATGTCGTGGCCCGGCCCCTTGCGAGCGATGGTGTTGCGCCAGGCCCGTTCGACCGCCGCGTCGTCCGCGCCGTCGCGCAGCAGCGCCCGCAGGTCCGACTCCTCGGTCGCGAACAGGCAGTTCCGCAGCTGCCCGTCGGCCGTCAGCCGGACCCGGTCGCAGCCGCCGCAGAACGGCCGGGTGACCGAGGCGATCACCCCGACCACCGTCTCCGTCCCGGCGATCCGCCACTCCTCCGCCGGGGCGTTGCCGTGCCGCCCCACCGGCACCAGCTCCCAACGCTCCGTCAGGACCGCGAGCAGTTCGTCGGCGGTGATCATCCGGTCCCGTTCCCAGGCGCCCTGGGCGTCCAGCGGCATCGACTCGATGAACCGCATCCGGTACCCGTGCTCCGCCGCGAACTCGACCAGCTCCACGATCTCGTCGTCGTTCACCCCCCGCACCGGCACCGCGTTCACCTTCACCGGCGCCAGCCCGGCCGCCTGGGCGGCGGCCAGCCCGGCGAACACGTCGGCGATCCGGTCCCGCCGGGTGATCTCCGCGTAGCGCTCGGGCCGCAGGGTGTCCAGGCTGACGTTCACCCGGTGCAGTCCGGCGGCCTTCAACTCGCCCGCGATCCGGGCCAGCCCGATCCCGTTGGTGGTCACCGAGACCTCGGCGCCGAGCGGACTGAGCCGTCCGACCAGGCCGGGCAGGCCGCGCCGCAGCAGCGGCTCACCACCCGTCAGGCGCAGGGCGGTGATGCCGAGCCGGGTGACGGCGATCCGGGCCAGCCGGACCACCTCGTCGTCGGTCAGCACCTCGGCCCGGGGCAGCCAGTTCAGGCCCTCGGCCGGCATGCAGTAGGTGCAGCGCAGGTTGCAGCGGTCGGTCAGCGAGACCCGCAGATCGGTGTGGACCCGGCCGAAGCGGTCCACCAGCGGGCTTGGTGCGGTGTCCATCCGCCCAGTACAGGGCCCGGCCCCGCGAAGCACCAGCGGTGGAAGCACCGGCCCACCCCGCTGACCTGCGACGGCACCCTGTGCGATCGCACAACTGCCTCTCCCCTCCCACCGGCCCCAGACTGACGGCACCGGCGAGGCCGGACGGCGGGCCGGGGTGGCACGGGCGGGCCCGAAGGCCCGGGAGGGATCGCAGCAGCGTCCTCGACGGAACCCCCCGACCGGGCGGCACGGCAGGCCGGGGACACCCGGCACCGGCGGTACGGTGGCCCGGCGGTACGACGAGCGGAGCGGTATGAGCAGCGTGAACGTCCCGGCCCTGGTCCTCGCGGCGGGCGGTGGCCGCCGCCTCGGCGGGCGCCCCAAGGCGCTGATCACCCGTCAGGGGCGCCCGCTGCTCGCCCATGCCCTGGAGGTGGTCCGGGCCGGTGGCTGCACCGGCGCCGTCGTGGTCCTCGGCGCGGCGGCCGACCAGGTCCGGGCCACCGTCGACACCGGCCCGAGCGTCCTGGTGGACAACCCGGACTGGGAGAGCGGCATGGGCTCCTCCCTGCGGGCCGGGCTGGCCGCCCTCCCCCCGGGGGCCGGTGCCGTGCTGGTGATGCTGGTCGACACCCCGGGCGTCACCCCGGCCGCCGTGGCCCGGCTGCTGGCGGCGCACGCGGCCGGGGCCGAGCTGGCCGCCGCCGGCTACCACGGCCGGCGCGGCCACCCGGTGCTGATCGGCGCCCGGCACTTCGCCGAGGCGGCGGCCGGGGCGGTCGGCGACGCCGGGGCCCGGGCCCTGCTGACGGCCCACCCCGTCGAGTTGGTCGAGTGCGGCGACGTGGCCGTCCCGGACGACCTCGACACCCCCGCCGACCTGACCCGCTGGCAGGCCGGCTGAGCCTCCGGCACCACGGACCGCCCGTCTCCGGACGCCTTCCTCCCCGAGTGCCTCCTCCCGTGGGACCGTGCGCCCCTGATGTGCCCCCTGGTCCGTCCCTGAGGATTGCCGATATCAGGACCGTCGGCCGGTCGGATCGGGGACGATGGGACCGACCTGGCCAGGCGATCAGAACGGACGGTGTGCACGATGCCCGGAGCACCGCTGCCCGACGACTTCGACGAGCCGGCGGCGGACCGGCCGCACGGCGCGAGCCCGATCCGCTGCCCTGCCTGCCGGCGCGAGCACCTGTACGAGCCGCCCAGCCTGCCGTGCCCGTGCGGGGCCCAGCTGCGGGTCCCGCTGCTGCGCGGCGGCATACCGGTGCAGATCCGGTTCCGCTCCTGGGAGGACTCCTGGCTCAGCATGCGCTGCCCGCACTGCGGCCGGAACGACCAGTGGCCGCAGCCCGAGTTCACCTGCAACTGCGGCGCCACCGTCCGCCTGCCGGTCGACCGTGCCCCGCGCCTGCAGAGCACCGGCCCGCAGCACGCCGGCCCCCGGCAGCAACGGCCCGCCGCGCCACGCGCGTTCGACCGCCACGGCCTCACCGAGGGCACCGGCCCGCACTCGGACCGCTCGCAGTCGGACGGCCTGCCCGCCGAGGGGCGTCCGACCGTCCCGGCGCAGGGCGGGGCGGCGGCCTGGGAGTACCGCGCGCCGTTCCGGCCGCACCCGGTGCGCTCCGAGGACGACGCGGTGCTCACGGCCGCCCGCTACCTGCGCTGGCTGGGCTTCGACGACCTGGAGCTGACGGAGGATCAGGACGCCTCCGTGGTGACCCTGTTGGGAGGCCGGATGGTGGCCCAGGTGGACGGCACCGGGGCGCCGGCCGACCTGCGCACGGTGGAGTGCCTCTGGCTGCGCACACTGCACGCGGAGGAGATCGCGGCGGCACTGTTCAGCCGCTCCGGCTTCTCCCAGCAGGCCCTGGTCCGGGGCGAGCAACTGCTGGTGGCCCTCTTCCGGCTGGACCAGTCCGGCATCCCGCAGCCGGCCAACGGGGCCGCCGAGGCCCTGCTGGAGACGGGCTGGACCTCCTGACCGGCCCTCTTCGCCCCGCCCCGCCGCCCTGCCGCACCGGTCTGGACCAGACGATCAGGAGCGGTGGATTCCGGATCATCTCGCGCTCGTGATCTGGTGCACAAGCTCACCCCCGTGTTGAATTGCCGCCACGGCGGCCATGTCCGCTCGCTGGACACCGCACACAAGGAGGTGGCGTTGTCGGAGCACGGAACGGCCCTGGGGGGCAGCAAGACGGACGCGGTCTGGCGGCTACGGTCCCGGGGTTGTTGGCAGGAGGCCGCCGAACTGCTCCAACCGGCGGCCCGGGACGACCCCTCGGCGGCCCTCGCGCGGGCCGAACTCCTCATCGAACAGTGCATGTTCACCGCCGCGCACTGGGAGCAGGGCGAGGAGGCACTACGCTCGGCCGAGGCCCTGGCCGCCTCGTCCGACCAACGCGCCGCCGCCGCCTGCGCGCGCGGCTTCCTGGCCTACGTGGCCAGCGTGCTGGGCCCGCGTGACCGGCTGGACGAGGCGCAGGCGGCCCTCGGGCGGACCTCCGCCCTGCTCCCGCCGGACGCACCGGGGCGCCCGCTGCTGGACTTCCGGCGCGGCCTGGTGGCGGAGAACCTGCTGCACGACCGGCAGGCGGCCTGGATCGCGTACCGGCGCGCGCACGACGGAGCGGCCGAGCGGGGGGACGAGCTGCTGCGCTCCTACACCTGGCGCCACCTGGCCTCGCTGGCGCTGGCCGCCGGTGACACCGAGCGGGCCCTGGAGGGATTCCGGGCCTCGCTGACGATCCGTGAGGAGCTCGGCTTCACCGTGGGGGTGGCGCCGGCCCTGGCCGCACTGGCCGAGGTCTCCGAACCGGCCGAGGCTGCCCGGCTGCGGGCGGAGGCGGCCCGGCTGGTGCAGGCGCTCGGCGGGGTGCCGGTCTGGCTCGCGCGGCGGCTGGGGAGCGTGCCCGCGCAGGCCGCTCCCCCGGACGGCGGTAGCTGACGGGACGTCGGGAGGGCCATCAGCTAAGGTGAGCCTAACCTGCCCGGGGGGACCCACTCCGGGCAGGTTCCGGCCCGCCCGCGCGCGGTCGGTCCGTACCGCCGTCCCGGGCTCCCCGAGCGCCGGGCCCACCCCCGGGGGCCCGCATGACCGTCAGCAGCACCGAGGCCCGCCCCACCGGCCCCGGCCGCCCCGGCCCGCCCGGTCTCCTCACCGAGGTGCCACCGCTGCTGGGCAGTTACGCCCGCCAGCACGAGGTCTTCCCGAGCCTGCGGATCACCGCCGGCCCACTGCCCGCCGATCCGCGCTGGGTGCTCAGCACCGCGCTGGTCGATGACGAGGCGGCCCGCCAGGAGCTGATCGCCCACGACCAGTCGCTGGCGCTGGCCGACTACGGGCAGCTGCTCCGGCCGGACGTGGCGGCCGGCTTCTGCCTGCACCGGTACGTGTGGCCGGTCGCCCTGGCCTTCACCCTGCCGTGGTTCCTGGAGCGCCGGGTGCCCCGGCTGCCCGCCGACCGGGTGGCGATCGACCGGGTGGCCGGCGAGCTGGCGGTCGACCCGGACGGCTTCGCCTGCCTGCCGGACGATCCGGCGGCCGGCCTGCCCGGCGTCCGGGTGGTGCCCGACGAGGCCGCCCTGCGTGCCGAACTCCGTTCGGCGCTGGCCGAGTTGCTCACCCCCGTGCTGGCCGCCTTCCGCCCGGCGATGCGGCGCGGGCCGCGCACCCAGTGGGGCATGGCCACCGACGACGTGATCGAGGGCCTGTGGTTCCTCGGCGGCCTGCTCGGCGAGGAGGAGCGGGCCGCCGCCGAGGCGGCCGAACTGCTGCCCGGTCCGTCCGAGCGCCCGTTCGTCGGCGGGGCGGACTTCAGGCTGTTGACGGAAGGCCCGACCGCCCGGACCAGGACCCGGGTGAGCTGCTGCCTGTTCTACACGGTGCGTCCGGAAGAAACCTGTCTCACCTGTCCGCGGAGCTGTCCGGAATAGTGCATTCCGGGTCCGAATCGACACGGTCCTTTCATATGACCATACAGATTCACCGTCTTCGGAATTCCCTCTCCCTGGTGCATTGGCCCGGAATCGGCCGAAAGGACCCCGGTCATCGGCCATAGTGGTGACTCGCCATCACGAGGCGGGAAAGCGAGGCTGGTTCCGGCCATGAAACTGTCCGACATTCCACTGGGCTGGGCCATCACCGGCGTGGCCGGTCTGGTGGCGGTCGCCGTCCTGGTGACCTTCCTGCGCACCAGGTCGGCAGCCGCCGCGGCAGCCACCGGTGCGACCGACTCCTGGGAGCGCAGTGAGGAGCGCCGTCGCCGCAAGGAGTCGATGTACGGGTTCTCCGCGTACGCCCTGCTGTTCTGCTGCGCGGGCGTCGCGGCGGCCCTGTCCTTCCACGGCCTGGTCGGCTTCGGGGTGCAGAACCTCGGGCTCTCCGGCGGCTGGGAGTACCTGGTGCCGTTCGGCCTGGACGGCGCCGCGATGTTCTGCTCGGTGCTCGCGGTCCGCGAGGCCAGCCACGGTGACGCCGCGCTCGGCTCCCGCCTGCTGGTCTGGCTGTTCGCCGGCGCCTCGGCCTGGTTCAACTGGGTGCACGCGCCGCGGGGGTTGGGCCACATCGGCGCCCCGCAGTTCTTCGCCGGGATGTCCATCTCGGCCGCGATCCTGTTCGACCGGGCGCTCAAGCAGACCCGGGTGTCCGCGCTGCGCGAGCAGGGTCTGGTGCCCCGCCCGCTGCCGCAGATCCGGGTGGTGCGGTGGCTGAGGGCCCCTCTGGAGACTTACGCCGCCTGGTCGTTGATGCTGCTGGAGGGTGTGCGCAGCCTGGACGAGGCGGTCGAGGAGGTCCGGGACGACAAGCGGCAGGCCGCACTGGACCGCGAGCGCCAGCGGATGGCCAGCCGTCGGGAGCGGGCCGAGATCCGCGCCATCGGCCGGCAGCCCGGCAGCACCTGGCGGGCCCGGGGTGCCAACCGGCAGCTGACGCCGGGAAGTTCGGAGCCCGTCATAGAACCGTCGCCGAACTCCGGGGCGACAGCCCCCGCCGCTCCGGCCACCGAGGGCGCGCTGCCGGTGCGCCGCAGCATCGACCTGACGCCGGAGGAGGAGACCATGCCGCTGCCCCGCTTGGACTCCCTGGAGCAGAAACTCAAGGACCTGGAGCAGCAGTTCGGCTGACGGCGCTGCCCGCGCCGGACCCCGAGCCGACCCCGCTGGGATAGCCGGGGCGCCACGGCCGTGCTCGCCCTGGCCGGGCGCCCGGGGGGGCCATCCCGGCGGGTGCCGCCTCCGGGCAGCCTGCGTGACGGCCCGCGCCAGGCGCCAGGCGCCAGGGCCAACCCTCCACGCGGGTGCCGGCCCCTGAGCCCCCAGCGCGCCTCGGGCGTCCCGCGCCCCCGGCGCACCCCGGACAGGAACGGTCAGGCGGCGAACCGGTGCCCCGGAGCGCCGCCTGACGGTCCGACAGTTTTCGGTCAGCCGGCGGCGGCCGGGCGGCCTCCCGCGCCGCCGGACGCCGCCGACCGCCGCCGGGATCAGTCCGCCGAGAGCTCGAACCACATCCGCTTGCCGCTGCCCCGCGGCTCGACGCCCCAGGCATCGGCCAGCGCCTCCACCAGCATCAGCCCGCGCCCGGAGGACGCCTGCTCGCCCGGGGTGCGGCGGGTCGGCCAGAGGTCGGACTCGTCCTCCACCTCGACCCGCAGCCTGGCCCGGCCGTCCCCGGCGCCCTCCCGGTAGAGCCGGGCGGTGAACATCGCGTCCCGGTCGGTGTGCCGGATCGCGTTGGTGACCAGCTCGGAGGCGAGCAGCTCGGCCGAGTCGACCAGATCCGCCACGCCCCAGCGGCGCAGCGCGTCCCGCAGCTCACCGCGCAGCTCGGAGATCCGGGCCAGGTCGGCCTGCCCGATCCGGCGGCGCAGCTGCTGCGCCGCCAGCCCACCGGCCGGGCCGTCCCAGCGGAGCAGCAGCAGCGCTATGTCGTCCTCGCGCTCGCTCGAGTCGGCGGCCAACGAGGCGATCCGGTCGGCGAGCTCGTCCAGCGGATCGCGCGGCCCCTCGCCCCGGCCGGGCAGCTCCCGGGCCACCGTGGAGCAGAGCCGCTCGTACCCGGTGTCCAGGTCCATGTCCCGGGCCTCGACCAGGCCGTCGGTGCAGAGCACCACCGTCTCCCCCGGGTCCAGCGAGAACCGGGTGACCCGGTACTCCTCGTCCGGGGCGACGCCCAGCGGCAGCCCGCCGGCCACCGGGACGGCGGTGGCGGTGCCGTCGGCCCGCCGGACCACCGGGTCCAGGTGGCCGGCCCGGACCGCGTAGACCACGCCGTAGTCCACGTTCACCTCGGCGTAGGTGCAGGTGGCGAAGTGGTCGGTGTCCAGGTCGGCCAGGAAGCGGGAGGCCCGGGCCATCACGGCGGCCGGCGGGTGGCCCTCGGCCGCGTAGGCGCGCAGGGCGATCCGGAGCTGGCCCATGATCCCGGCCGCGTGCACGTCGTGGCCCTGGACGTCGCCGATCACCAGGCCGACGTGCCCGCCGGGCAGCGGCACCACGTCGTACCAGTCGCCGCCGATCTGCAGGCCGGAGCCGGCCGCCAGGTAGCGGACGGCGGTGGTCACGCCCGGCACCGAGGGCACGGTGCGCGGCAGCATCACCCGCTGGAGACCGGCCGCCAGCTCGTGCTCGGCGTCGTGCAGCCGGGCCCGGGCCAGCGACTGGGCGACCAGGCCGCCCAGGGTGGAGAGCAGGGTGCGCTCGTCGGCGTCCAGCTCGCGGTCGTCGTCGAAGCCGACCACGCAGATGCCCGTCACCCGGCCGCTGGCCACCAGCGGGAGGAAGCCCCAGGCGCTGCGCGGGCCGGTCTCGGCCATCTGCGGGTAGGCGTCCGGGTAGCGCTCGCGGTACTCGTCGCGGCTGGAGATGAAGACCGGGGCGCGGTTGCGGATCGCCTCGGCGGCCGGGTGGCCGGCCGGCACGGGCGTGCGGTCGTACTGCCGCAGGTCGCCGTCGAGGTAGCCACTGGCGCCGAGCACCTGGAACCGGCCGGCCTCCAGCGAGGCCAGGATCAGGCCGTCCGGCGGCAGGCCGGGCAGCGGCAGCTCGGTGAAGACCCGGGCCACGTCGCGGACCGTGACGGCCTCGGAGAGCGCCCGGGCGGCCTCCTTGATGAACCGCGAGCGGTCCTCGCGCAGCGCGGCCATCGCCCCGGCCCGCTCGCGCTTGTGCAGCTCGACGGTGGCGTCCCAGACGAAGCCGACCATCCGGGACGGCCGGCCGAAGGCGTCCGCCAGCACCCGGCCCCGGAAGCGGGCGGCGTGCAGCTGCCCGCCGGGGAAGACGGTGCGGTAGTAGGCGCCGCACTGGCCCAGCTCGGCGACCGCCCGCTCGACCCGGCGGCGGACCACCGGGGCGTCCTCGGGGTGCAGCATCGCCAGGAAGGCGGCGGAGCTGCGGTCGAAGCGGCCGGGGTCGAGGCCGAGGATCGCGCAGGCGCGCGGATCGCCCTCCAGCACGTCACGGCGGATGTCCCAGTCGAAGGAGCCGATCCCGTTGGCGGCCATCGCGGGCTCCAGCCAGTCGGGGGTGGAGTCCCCCGTCCTGGTCGGCAGGCCGCGCGGGACCACCGGGGAGATCCGGCCGGCCGCCAGACCGGCGGCGGCGGGGCCCGGACCGGTGGCGGGCGGGCGCAGCGCGTTCACCGCCGCCCGGCCGTGGGCGGCGGTGCCGCGGGACGACTGGGCGGGCGGGGTGCGGCGCGCGGGCCCCGTCGACTCGGGCTCAGTCGCCATGCTTCTCCTGCCGCTGCCGTGCCGCCGGGTGGATCCGTGACGGCCGTGTGCCGAGTGGGTGGGCGGTGCTCGGGTCGAGGGCGGTCAGTCGAGGATCGGTTCTCCCCGCTGCCTTCCCGGGCACACATTCTCACTATCCTGCCGAAAGATTACTAGTACCGCCTCACCAGCGGGCTTTCGGGTGACGTACCGGGACTGCGGCGCGGAACGTACCCGAAAGACCAGCACCAGAGGAGCACACACCGGCGGCGCGGGCAATGAGCGGGGCGCATTTCGTGACCCGGTGGTGACGCGGCATATGCACCCCGGGCGTTCCGCAGCAGCCTCGGCGACGCGGCTCGGCCGGTGCGGCCCAAGCGGTGCGGCTCAGGTGGTGCGGCTCAGGTGGTGCGGCTCAGGTGGTGCGGCCGGCGCGGCTCAGGCGGCGGCGAGCTCGAACCAGGTCACCTTGCCGTCACCGCGCAGCTGGACCCCCCAGTCGTCGGCCAGTGCCTCGACCAACTGGAGGCCGCGCCCCGAGGTGGCCGTCTCGCTCGCGACCCGGCGGCCCGGCAGCCGGGTGGCACCGTCCTGAACCTCGATCCGCAGCCGCTGCTCGGGGCTGAGCACCGCGTCCAGCACGGCGCCGCGCTCGGTGTGCAGCAGCGCGTTCGTCACCAGCTCGGAGGTCAACAGCTCTGCGGTGTCCGCGAGTTCGGGCACACCCCAGAGGTCGAGCGCGGCCCGCAGCCGGCGCCGGACGGCGCCGACCCCGGTCAGGTCGGCCGGGCCGAGGGCGGCGTGCAGCCTGCGGTGCAGGGCGCAGCCCGGCTCCTGGGGCGGGCGGGTCCGCTCCTCGTGCGTGCGGGGGTCGTACCCCTGGGCCCGGACCGTGTCACCGCCGGATGTCGTACCGCTCGAAGCCGTCCGCTGACGCGGGAACCTGGCCTGGCCTTCCATCACCTGACGCCCCCCACAGCCCTTCTCCCGGACGGTGCCGCGCCGTGTCCCCCACCGGCGGACCGTCCCGTTGCTGACGACCATCCTCATGCCCATTGGTGGGGATACGCAACAGTGTGCGGATGGTCACCTGGGGTGAAACGGGGCTCAGGGGGCTCGAAGTGATCCTCTCCGGGGCGGTCGGGAGGTTTGGACCGGCTCCGGCGCGCCGTGCGGACGGGCTCAGCGCCGCAAGGCGGCCGCCGCACCTGCGGGCGGGCTCAGCGCTGGAGGGCCGCCGCCGCGCGGTGCAGCAGGGTGCGCAGCTGCTCCCGCTCCTCCGGCTCGAAGGCCGACCAGAGCGCGGCCTCCACCCCGACCGCCCGGCCGTCGGCCTCCGCCACCAGGCGCTCCCCGGCAGTGGTCAGCCGGGCCAGCATCACCTTGCCGTGCACCTCGGACTGCTGACGCCCGATCAGGCCCTTGGCCTCCAGGTTGGCCAGCACCCCGGCCATGGTCTGCGGGGTGACGGCCGCGCCCCGGGCCAGCTGCGCACCGGAGCGGTCCGCCTTCTCGGCGAGCTGGAGCAGCACGGCGTACTGCGGCACCGTCAGGTCGAGCCCGCGCAGCGCCTCGACCTTGGCCGCCATCATGGCCTGCTCGGCCTGCTTGATCGCCAGGCCGAGACGCAGCTGCGCCCCCTGCGGGCCGGCCAGCAGGACGGCGGGGTCGGTGGCGGCACTCATCAGCCGGGGCTCCATTCGCGGGCGGTGCACGGACGTCACTGAGCGGTGTCCGGATCGCACTCGGCGGTGCACGGACGGCCCCAGTATCGACCAGTGGCACCCGGCCTGTCCCGTCGTCCCCCGACCGCGGGGGCGGGTGTGCCCCGTCCACCGGCCGGCGGCGCCGCTACGCCGTGCGCAGCACGTACTTCGCGGGGGCGGTCCGGTTCTCCAGCGCGGCGTGGGCCGCCACGACGCCGTCCCAGCCGATCGGCTCGACCTCGGTGGTGAGCACGCCCTCCGCGACCAGCCGCAGGCCCTCGGCCAGGTGCTCGCGGAAGACCTCCGGGGCGCGGGAGAGCACCCCGCCGAGGTTGTAGCCGGCCAGCGTGAAGCTCTCGAACCAGACCTCGTCCGCCATCAGGGCCAGGTCGCTGTCGGCCGCGTCGCCGATCACCACGTGCCGGCCGAACAGCGCGAGCAGCCCCCGCACCTGCGCGCGCGGGTCGCCGCCGACCGAGTCCACCACCACGTCGAAGCCGTGACCCTCCGTCAGGGCGTCCCGCTGTCCGGCGAGTTCGCCGTAGGGCAGCGCGGCGTCGAAGCCGCCGTCCCGCCGCGCCCGGGCGGCGCGCTCGGGGGTGGCGGCGGCGCCGACCACCAGGGCCGCGCCGTAGTGGCGGGCGAGCCGGCCGAGCAGGGTGCCGAGGCCGCCGGCCGCGCCGAGCACCAGGACCCGGTCGCCCCCGGTGATCCGGGCTGCGGCGCGCAGGGTGCCGACGGCGGTGGCCGCGTTGCAGGCGGTGGCGGCGGCCAGCTCGGGATCGAGGCCGTCCAGCGGAAGGGTGGTGCCGGCCGGGACCACGACGCGCTCGGCGCAGCCTCCGAAGGCGGTGGCGACGGCGGCCACCGGCTCGCCGATCCGGTACCCCGTCACCCCCTCCCCGAGCGCGGCCACCGTGCCGGCCACCTCGATGCCGGGCACGGCGGGCAGCCCGATCGGGAACTGCCCGCGTCGGAACATCACGTCGGCGAAGTGCACCCCGGCGTGGCTGACGGCGATCGCCAGCTCGCCCGGCCCGGGCTCGGGGGCGTCGATCTCGACGGTCTCCAGCACCTCGGGGCCGCCGGTGCGGGTGTAACGGACTGCGCGCACGGTTGCGCTCCTCTTCTCGTAGTCGCTGCCGTATGTATATCAGGATCCTGCTATCTCGTCGCTACCGAATACACGGGTGCGACTCCCGGCGCGCAGAACACCCCGGAACGGACAAGGCTGGACATGGCGGCGGCGTCCGGGTTCAATGGCCGGACGCAGAGTTTGAACGTCGTTCTAAGTTGATCGACCCGCCGCCCCGGACCGAGAGCGAGGCACCGTGCGACTGACACCGACCGACCGCGACCGGCTGCTGCTCTTCACCGCCGCCGAACTCGCCCGGGCCCGCCGGGCCCGGGGCGTGAAGCTCAACGTGCCCGAGGCCACCGCGCTGATCGCGGACGCCGTCTGCGAGGCGGCCCGGGACGGCCGGCGGCTCGCCGAGGCGGTCGAGGCCGGCCGCTCGGTGCTGACCGCCGAGGACCTGCTGCCCGGGGTGGCCGACCTGGTGACGGTGGTGCGGGTGGAGGCGGTCTTCGAGGACGGCACCCGGCTCGCGGTGGTCGACGACCCGTTCCGGGGCGGCGGCTCGCTCGGCGACGAGGCCCCCGGCGCCGTGCTGCCGGGTACCGGCGCGGGGTACGACCCGGTCGAGGAGACCCTGCTGCTGCCGGTGCACAACACCGCGGCGGTCCCGATCACGGTCACCTCGCACTTCCACTTCTTCGAGGCCAACCCGCGCCTGGCCTTCGACCGCTCCGCCGCCTACGGCACCCGGCTGGCCGTCCCGGCCGGCACCTCGGTCCGCTTCGACCCCGGTGCGACCGTGGAGGTCGGCCTGGTGCCGATCGGCGGGGCCCGGGTGGCGATCGGCTTCGCCGGTCTGGTGGACGGCCCGCTGGACGCCCCCGGCGCCCGCGAGGCCGCACTCGCCAAGGCCCGCGCCACCGGCTACCTGACCGGCTTCGACGGTGCGGAGCCGGACTCGTGAGCGGCGTCGACTCCCGTACCGAGGAGGCCTGATGAGCGTGATGACAGCGCGCGACTACGTCTCGGCGCACGGCCCCCGGGCCGGTGACCGGATCAGGCTCGGCGACACCGGGCTGATCGTCCGGGTGGAGTCCGACGCCCAGGCCCCCGGTGACGAGTTCCTGGCCGGCCCCGGCCGGACCGCCCGCGACGGCCAGCACCTGCGGCCCGCCCCCGTCCGTGACACCTGCGACCTGGTCATCTCCAACGTGCTGGTGATCGACGCCGTCCAGGGCGTCCGGAAGGCCTCGATCGGCGTGACCGGCGGCCGGATCGCGAGCATCGGCCGGGCGGGCAACCCGGACACGCTGGACGGCGTCGAGGTGGTGGTCGGCACCGGCACCACGATCGTCCCCGGCGAGGGCCTGATCGCCACCGCCGGAGCGGTGGACACCCACGTCCACCTGCTCGCGCCCCGGGTCCTGGAGGCCGCACTGGCCTCGGGCGTCACCACCGTCATCGGCCAGGACCCCGGCCCGGTCGGGGGCACCGGCCCCACCCCGCCCCGGGCCCTGCGGAACGCCTACGGCGCCTTCGATGCCTGGCCGGTCAACATCGGCTTCCTGGCCCGGAGTTCGTCCTCTGCTCAGGCGTCTTCCGAGGCGTTGACCGAGGGCGGCGCCTGCGGCCTCAGCGTGCACGGGCGGACCGGCACGCACCCCCGGGTGCTGGACACCGCCCTGCGGGCGGCCGAGGAGTACGACGTCCAGGTCGCACTGCACCCCGACGGGCTGCACGAGTGCCTCGCGACCGAGGACACCCTGCGGGTCCTGGACGGCCGGACCGTGTTCGCCTCGCACGGCGAGGGCTGCGGCAGCGGCCATCTGCCGGGCGCCCTGGAGCTGGCCGGGGCACCCAACGTGATCGGCTCCTCCGCCCTCTCCCACGGCCGGGACTCCCTCGCCGAGCACCTCGGAACGGTCGCCGCCGGCCACGGTGCCCGGGCCGAGTCGACCGGTGGCGCCGCGACGGTGCGTGAACGGGTCCGGGCGGGCGTCCTCGGCGCCGAGGGCGTGCTGCACGACCTGGGCGTCATCGGGATCACCGCCTCCGGCGCCCAGAGCACCGGCCGGGCCGGCGAGACAGTGCGCCGCACCTTCGCGCTGGCCGGCCTGATGAAGCGCCAACTCGGGCCGCTGGAGGGTGGATTCGGTACGACGGAGAGCGGCGACGACAACCTCCGGGTGCTCCGCTACCTCGCCAAGCTCACCGTCAACCCGGCCATCGCCCACGGCCTGGCCCACGAGGTCGGCTCGATCGAGGTCGGCAAGCTCGCCGACCTGGTGCTCTGGCGCCCGGACCACTTCGGTGCCGTACCGGAGCTGGTGCTCAAGGCCGGCTTCCCCGCCCACGGCGTGACGGGCGACCCGATCGCCGCCGCCGAGCTCTCGGTCGCCTTCACGGCCCGGGCGGCGGTGGAGGGCGGAGACGCCCCGCGCACCCGCCGCCGCCGGGTCGCCGTCCACGGCACCCGGGGCATCGGCCCGGCCGACCTGGTGCGCAATACCCGCACCGGCACCGTCCGGGTCGCGCCCACCACCGGAGCCGTCTCACTGGACGGCACCCTGCTGGACCACACCCCGCCCGACCACGCCCAGCCGGACCACACCTCGCCGACCCCGGCCCCGGCCGAGGCCGTCCCGCTCAGCCGCCTCTACTTCCTCTGACCGCTCCACCGCACCTTGCCCCGTCCAACCCCCGTCACCCGCTGAGGACTTCACACCGATGACCGCCACCCCCGCCTCGCTCGGCTTCCGGATGCCCGCCGAATGGCACCCGCACGACCGCACCTGGATGGCCTTCCCCACCGACAACCCGACCTTCGACACCCCCGACCACCTGCACGCCGCCCGCGAGGCGTGGGCCAGGGTGGCCAACACCATCGTCCGCTACGAGCCGGTCACGATGATCGTCAACACCGGCGAACTGGACGATGCCCGCCGCTACGTCGCGGCCGGGGTCGAGCTGGTCGAGCGCCCGCTGGACGACGCCTGGATGCGGGACATCGGTCCCACCTTCCTGATCGACGACTCCGGCGAACTGGCCGCCACCGACTGGGTGTTCAACGGCTGGGGGGCGCAGTCCTGGGCCCGCTGGGAGCACGACCAGCACATCGCCGAGGAGATCACCAAGCTCACCGAGGTGCAGCGCTTCGCCTCCCGCCTGATCAACGAGGGCGGCGGCATCCACGTGGACGGCGAGGGCACCGTGCTGGTGACCGAGACCGTCCAGCTCGGCGAGGGCCGCAACTTCGACTGGACCAAGGAGCAGGTCGAGGCCGAGCTGCACGCCCAGCTCGGCACCACCAAGGCCATCTGGCTGCCGCGCGGGCTCACCCGCGACTACGACGAGTTCGGCACCCGGGGCCACATCGACATCGTCGCCTCCTTCGTCCGCCCGGGCGTGGTCGTCGCCCACGTCCAGCCCGACCCGGCCCACCCCGACCACGAGGTCTGCCAGGAGCTGGTCGCCATCCTGCGCGCCGCCACCGACGCCCAGGGCCGCCCGCTGGAGGTCATCGAACTCCCCGCCCCCACCGTCCTGCTGGACGAGGACGGCGAGCCGGTCGACTACTCCTACATCAACCACTACGTCGCCAACGGCGCCGTCATCCTCTGCTCCTTCGACGACCCGCGCGACCAGGTCGCCGCCGACCTGCTGGCCGAGGCCTACCCCGGCCGGACGGTCGAACTGGTCGACGCCCGCGAGATCTTCGCGAACGGCGGCGGCATCCACTGCATCACGCAGCAGCAGCCCCGGCCCTGACGCCGCCCCCCGCACCTGCGGGCACCGGAACCGCTCGTGCACTCCTCCCGGAGGGCACGAGCGGTTCCGTTCTCCAACCGATCAGGGCGAGGCGTACCGAGTCACGTCCGACACCCTGCAGCTGATCTTCTTGCCCTTCGTCTCGCTCGCTCCCTGGGCCTTCAACTGCGCGGCCTGGTTCGGCGCAAGGTTGTTCGTCGCCGCAATGCCCTCGGCGACCCGGGTGTTGGACTCGTCGACGAACTCGACGTTGACGATGTAGTTGCTGGCCTTGCTGGAGTGGTTGGTGACCTTCACGTCCGCCGACGGCCAGCCCAGCACGCTGTCCACCTTGCAGCCGGTGATCTCCGCATCCTTCAGCTTGTCGCCGTCACCGGCCTTCGCCGGCGCGGGCGCCGCAGCCGGGGACGACCCGGCGGGGCCGGACGCGGCCGGCTGCTGACCACCCGTCACGGCCGGGACGGGAGCGGCGGTGTTCGGGGTCCTTGCGGTGGTGGACGCGGGAAGGACACAGGCTGTGAGGCCAAGCAGCAGGCCGGCGCCGACAAGTGCGACGGGGAGGGTGCGCATGTTCTCTCCAGGAGGATCGGGTTCCGGAGATACTTGCGCACAACATGCTTGCCGGGCACGGGAGTTGCCAAGACGTTATCACTGCCCCGCAGGCTCTGCCGGAGGCGGACCGCCCACGGCCGTCAGCGGCCGGGGGCCCACTCCGGGCGGTAGTCCGGGTGGGTGGCGTAGGGCAGGGCGAGCAGCCGCAGGGTCCAGTCGGTGGTGGCCGGGGGCGGGGCGAAGCGGGCACCGGTGTCGTCGAGCAGCCAGCGGGTGCCGTCCGCCTCGTGCAGCGGGCCCATCCAGCGCAGCGTGCACCCGTCGGCGAAGGCGTGCTCGATCCGGCAGGCGGACGGGCAGTGGGCGTTGGAGACGTCCAACAGGTGCTGCTTGGCGGCGAGTTCGGCCAGCACCCGGGCCGGCTTCCAGTGTGCCAGGTAGCGCTCGGCCGGCGTCCCGGCGTCGGGACTCCACCAGCCCTGGGCGGCCTGCGGCGCAGCCGCCGTGGCGGCCCTTCGGTCCTCGGCGAAGCGGGCGCCGAGGAAACCCGGCAGATCGTCGGTCATGCGCCCATCCTCCCGCAGCCGCCCGGCCCGGCGGCGGTCCCTTGTGCGAACGATCTTGTCCTGCGAGGATCACTGCCCCGGCCGGCCCGGCCGGGAGCGCCACCGCACCGGGGGAAGCATGAACATCCGCAGCATCGCCGCCGCAGCCGCAGCCGTCGCCCTGGGCACCGGCCTGACCACCGCCACCGCCACGTCGGCGGCCCAGGTGCTCAGCGGTCCGACTCCGTACGCCAACTACGCGACGCCCGCCGCTGAGCACCTCGACCCGCAGCAGCAGATCTACGTCGGCGACTGACCGACCCCACCACAGGGACAGCCCGATGCCGGGACCGAACGTGCCACGCCTGCCCACCGGATACCGGAGCGCCCCGGTCCGGCCCGCCGACCTCCCCGAGATCGAGGCCCTACTGGCCGACTGCGAGCGGGAGTTGACCGGCCGCCCGGAGGCCGGGGCCGGTCGGGTCGCCGCCGATCTGGCGCGGCCGGGGCTGGTCCCCGAGCTGGACACGGTGGTGGTGCGGGACCCGGCCGGGGTGGTGGCGGGCTGGGCCTGGGTGGACCGGCGGTCGGTGGTACGGGTGCGCCCCGGGCACCGGGGGCGGGGCCTGGGGGCGGCGCTGCTGGACTGGGCCGAGACCCGGGCCCGGCAGGTCGGCGCGGAGCAGATCACCCAGGTGGTGCCGGACGCCGACGCGGCGGCCGGTGTCCTGCTCCGCTCGCGCGGATACCGACCCCGGGTCACCGAATGGCTGTTGGAGTACCGGACGGCCGACGGACCGCCGACCGACGAGCCGCCGACCGATGGCCCGCCGGCCGACGGAGCGCCGACCGATGGCCCGTCGGGCGCACCGGCCGGGCTGCCCGGCGTCACCGTCCGGCCGTACCGGGAGGGCGACGGCCCGGCCCTCCACGCTCTGGTCCAGGACGCCTTCGACGAGTGGCAGCAGCGCCGCCACGCCTACCCCGAGTGGGCCGCGCACACCGTCGGCCACCCCGGCTTCGCCCCGGCCGCCACCCTGCTGGCGCTCACCGGGGGACGGCTCCTCGGCGCCACCGTCTCCCTGCACTCCCAGTCCCCCGACGAGGGATGGATCGAGCAGCTCGCCGTCCACCCCGCCCACCGCCGCCGGGGCCTGGCCCGCCACCTCCTGCACCGCACCTTCCGGGCCTTCCACGCCCTCGGCCGCCCGGTCACCACCCTCGGCACCCACTCCGCGACCGGCGCCCTCGACCTCTACCTGCACGTCGGCATGCACGTCCGGCGCAGCTCGACCGTCCACCGCAAGGAGCTCGCCCACTCCCGGGAGCCGAGGTGACCGGCCGTCAGGCGCCACCGGGGACGCGGGCCGGCACGGTCACCCCGGCTACGGCCGACCAGTCGTCAGGTGCCGCCAGCGGTGGCCCTCACCGCGCTGTGGACAGGCGCGGTCGAACCGGGCCCGGGCCGCACCCGGGTCGTCGGTGATCACCGCGTCCGCACCGATCTCGGCCAGCCGGTCCCAGGCGGCCGGGTCGTCCACCGTCCAGGCGTAGACCCGGCGCCCGGCGGCGCGTTCGGCCCGGATGCGTTCGGGGGTGACCAGCACGTTCTCCAGCGAGACGGCGCGCAGCGGCAGGCCCTCCGGATCGCGGGCGTACCAGGACGCCTGGAGCAGCGTGGCCGGCAGGCCGGGTGCCGCGCTGCGGGCGGCCCGCAGGTGCTGGGGGTAGAAGGAGTAGAGCTCCACCCGGGCGCCGCTGGCGGCGGCGAGCCGGCCGATCTCGGCGGCGTCCTCGGCCCGGCCGACGTCCTTGATCTCCAGCAGCAGCCGGGCCCGGCTGCCGCGCAGCCGGTCCAGCAGCTGGGTCAGCCGGGGGATCGGCTGCGGCCCGCCGGGGCCGACCCTGACGCTCAGCCGGTCCAGCTCCGCGATCCTGAGGTCGGCGACCCGACCCCGGCCGGTGCCGCCGGTGACCCGGTCGACGGTCGGGTCGTGGATGACCACCGGTACCCCGTCCTTGCTGACCAGCACGTCGGCCTCCAGCCAGTCCGCGCCCGCACGGAGCGCGGCGTCGAACGAGGCCAGGGTGTTCTCGGGTGCCAGGCCGGGCGCGCCCCGGTGTCCGACCACCGCGATCCGGGGGCAGGGGGCGGCCCGTTCGGTGGTCTCCGCCGAGTCGGAGGAGACCGCGAGCACCACCTCGGAGGAGATGGGGAAGGCTGCTGCGAGTGCCAGCAGCGCGGACAGCAACAGGGTGCCGGTACGTCCTGCGGATCGGGCCATGGGTCCAGTGATGACCCCTCCGACGGTCCGCCACCCCGAATACCGCCGGACAATCCGACGAACGGGGGAACGCAGCCGGCGCCCGACGGCGGGACGCACGCCCCCGGCGGTCGGCACGGCGCCGGGGCGCCTGGGATCGTGCTCCCCGGCGCCCCGGTCCGACCGGGAAGGGCCGTCAGCCAAGGGTCGCGGCGTACGAGGTCTGCGCTCCGAAGCCGTAGCCCGGCGCCGCGTCCCAGGGGTTGGGCAGCGTGTCGTCGGTGGCGTAGGCATAGCCCGCGCCCCGGGCGAAGGCGGTGTCCAGGGCGGACTTCAGCTGGATCTGGCCGGAGGTGCCGTAGACCAGGTGCCAGAACGAGGTGCCGTCCGGGTCGAAGCCCGCGCCGGAGTAGTAACCCGCCGTCAGGTTGAAGACGTTCCCGCCCAGCCAGCCGGCTCCGGTGTAGTTCGCGTAGCTGCCCTCGTAGGTGACGAAGGTGTCGGCGGTGCGGTGGCCGGGCTCCAGGTAGCAGTCCGCGATCGCGGTCCCGGGGTTGTCGATCACCAGTTCCTCGGTGCCGGGCGCGACCGACTCGACGGTGCTCTGCACGTACTGACGCAGCGCCAGGTAGTGGTCGCGGGTGGCGTTGCCCGCGCCGTAGTCCCGGCTGACCACGTCGAAGAAGATGCCGTCCACGTGCAGCTTGCCGTCGGCGGTCTTCAGGTAGTTGTCCACCGACGCCTTGACCTCGGCGATCGGCCGGGTGCCGTTGCCGGTGTGGACGTAGCCGAGCACCTTGGTGTGCCCGCCGGTGGCCGGCACCCCCGCGCGCAGCGCGTCGGCCTGGGCCTGCCAGGTGGTGGTGAACGGGCTGTCGCCGTTGCCCGGGTTGAGCACGACGACCGAGGCGGCGGGCGAGGTGCCCTGCAGGGCGGTGAGCATCGGGTCGCCCGGCCAGACGTACGCCGGTACCGCGATCTCCAGGCCCCGGCTCCCGGCCGCCGCCGCTCCGCCGGCACCCGTGGTGCCCGCGGCGGTCAGGGCCAGGGCCGTGCTGAAGGCGAGGGCCAGCAGGCCCTTGGCGCGTATGCGCATGAAAGAATCCCCCATGGATCAGTCGGTGGCGTTCCCTCCACCTCGATCGGATCGTACCCGGCCCGCATTGCGCCCTCCTTGCGCCCCCGTGAAGGTCCGGCCACCGGCCGGCCACCGGACCGTTCCGGCCACCACCCGACTACCGCCCCGCACCGGCCTCGCCCGCGGCACCGGCGGCAGCGGTAGTGCCCGCAGCGATGACGGCGAGCAGCGGGCGCAGGTCCTGTTCCACCGTCAGCTCCCTCAGCAGGCTGGTCCAGCGACCGTCCTCCCGCCGCCAGGTGAAGTCGTAGAGCACCGGCAGGCCGTCCTCCTCCTCACGCCGCATCACGATCGAGCCGTGGTCCGGGTACACCGTGGTGGCGACGAAGGAGACGTCCGCCAGCGAGTCGCCGATCGGTCGCCCCTCGGCCCGCAGCGCACGGAACCGCCGCATGAACTGCTCCTTGACCAGCCGGACACTGAGACCCGCCCGATCGACCCGGAGGTTCTCGAACTCCGGGTCGTAGAGCTCCTCCAGGGCCTCCAGGTCCATCGCCAACCCTGCGTGCAGGTACTGCCACATCCGGTCCACCAGTGCCTGATCCATCATCAACTCCCTCTCGTTCACCGGGAGTCCAGAGTCACAGAGTCCACCCACGACTCGCCGACAGCCGGGTGACCGATCGCTGACATGCTGCCGACAGGCCACCGACACCCGCACGCCCGACCGGCCCTCACTCCCCGGCGGGCCGCCGGAGCTCCTCCTGCCGGGTGCGCATCAGCCCGGCCGCGCGGGTGAACCAGTCCGCCAGCACGGCGACTTCGTCCGCCGTGTAGTCGGCGAACAGCTCGTTCAGCCGGAGGTAGAACGGCTCGTAGACCTCGTACAGCCGCACCGCCGCCGACTCGTCGGCGACGACCCGCACCCGGCGGCGGTCGGCCGGGTCGGCCTGCCGGCGGGCGTAGCCGGCCTTCTCCAGCCGGTTGACCACCCCGGTGACGGCACCGGTGGTGAGGTTGGCCCGCTCGGCCAGCTCGCCCGCCGTGATCGGCTCGGCACCGGCACCCAGCACGTGGCCGAGGCAGGTGAGGTCGGTGACCCCCAGCCCGAGGCGCTGGGCGATGTCCTGCTGACCGGTCAGGCTCAGCGCGATCAGCTGGTCCATCGCCGCCAGGGCCTGCGCCGGGGACGCCTCGGGACGCGGCTTGCCCTCCACCAGGATTCTCCTTAGAGTCTAAGATACTTAGCAACTAAGACAACTGGCCCGAGATGCTCACGGGCCTCCCCACCAGCCTTCCATCATGACGAGGGAGCACCACCATGAGCGGCATCCACGGCCACCACGACATGGGCCACACCCTGGCCGGCTGGACCGGCACCGCCATGGTGACCGCCGGCACCGCCCTGACGGGCACGGGGATGTGCACCGGCACGACTCCCCTGCTCTGGGCGGGCGGAGCCGTCGTCCTGCTCGGCGCCCTCGCCACCTGGGTGCTCCACCTCACCGGCTGGGGCAAGCCCAGCGGCCCCCGCCCCGAGAGCCAGTGGCCCTGGCGGGTCCGGGACACCGCCCCGCACCCCGGCTGTCTCGGCTGCCGCCTCGCCGGAATGCGCCACCGGAACCATCCGACCCCCAGGACACCCGCAACAACCTCGGCCCCATGGAATCTCAAGAGGACCGGCGGAGCATGATGCGCACCCAGCTCCCGGCCGCCCAGATTTCCCCTACCTCGAAGTCCGCAGCAAGGGAAACAGGCCTCGCGCCCGCCTGCACGGGCGGACCTCACACGGGGGCCGCGACTCGGCGCCAGCGGTCGGACTCTCCAGCGACGAGGGCCGCACGGACACCTGGGGCCTTTTCGCCCGCACACCGGGCTGGCGAGCAGCACAGGCAGTCATGACCGGCAGCATCCGCCCGCACCCAACCTGCTCACCGTACGCGTGCGGTCCCGACTCCACTCTCGGGCGGCACCATCCATCATCAGATTTCCGATGAATCCGAGTGCGCTCGCGGGCCGGAGGGCCGATGCACGGCCCTCCGGCCCGCGAGCCCTGAACCTATAGTGGCAGCCCGGAAATCAAGCGCCCCACCGAGCCTCGACCTCCCCAAGGAGAGCGAGCGAGGACCTGAGATCCCGCTGGTATCCCGATTCGTCCGTCAGGGCTTTAGCGGAAGCCACTCCAAAGAATTCACAAGCGCCCTTCAAAATCAATCGAAGAAAAGCTCCGGCCTGCACCTCGAGCGCCGCCGTTCGACTGTTTCCATTGACATCTATGAAAATCCTGCCATCCTGCAGGAGCGAGAGCCCTACGGCATACGGACGATCCGGAAATCGGACAAGAGACCGTCCAGACCGGAGCAGTTCAGCAATATCTCCGATCACGAGCGACCAGAGGGCATCGATCGTATCGCTCTCCATCGAATCCAGTACGGTCCGACCGTCGATTTCGATCAATATGGCACCCTGAAGATAGGCCCAGCGAGAGAAGCCCCCCTCGAAATCCACAAGGGGAACCGGCGCGGCCCCATCCTCCAGGATCAAGGTTTCGAGATTCAATCGAGGTATCCTAGCTCAGAAGTCTCGGCGCAACTAGAGCGGAACCGGATAAAACATTCCAACCGCATTTTCACCGAACCCTAGTACATACTCCCTGCCATTGTATGTCCCGTAAACCCTACCCCACACCCCATGAACAACAGGCCACGCCGGTGGATAACCGTCGGCCACTTCGCTCTGACGGCGAGCCTCGGTGCGGGGGCGCTGGCGCAGGCTGATACGAAGCCTTCGGGGGACAATTCGGCAGCGCCGTTCGTGGTGGAGGACTTCGCCCACCCCGCCGTTTCGCCGTTCAAGAACCTGACACTGGTGGAGGGTGACGGGGGCATCGAGCTGATCGACTGTGCCAGTGGTCCGGCCCAGATCGTGGTGGACAGTCCCGCGCTCGGTGCGATGACCGACGGACGGAACACCTCCAACACCCGGGCCCGCTTCAAGGCGAAGTCCGCAAGCGGCAACCTGACGCTGGAGCTGCCGGGAACCTTCTACATCGAGACGCGCGGCCGCGCGGTCAAGGCCACGCTGACGGGCCCGACCGCGACCGAGACCAAGGACATCGCCAAGGACCAGTCCGTCTCGGTCGGCGTGGCCAACAACGGAAGCCCGGACGTCCTGGTCGAGCTCCGCATCACCGGCTGACCCCCAGCAGCGAGAAGGACATCCGCATGAAGCACCGCACACGCATCACGCTGGTCGTGGGGGCACTGGCGATGGCCGGCGCCCTGGGGGCGGGCTACCTCGCCTCGGCGGACACACCCCCGGCAGGCGACAACTCCGCCGCGCCGCACGCGGTCGAGGACTTCGCCTACCCCAACGGCAACGCCACCTCCGGTATCCGGCTCCAGGTCGTCGTCCTCGCCGGCGGGCAGCTCCTCCACACCACCCGCTACGCCGACGGCCACTGGGCCCCCTGAGGCGCCGTCGACCAGGGCGGCGACATGAACCTCGTCGTCGTCACCGACACCGGCGCCCAGCTCCACACCATCCGCCACCAGGACGGCACCTGGCAGCCCGTCAGCCCGCTCGCCGGCGTGCTCGGCCGGATCAGCGCCACCTCGGTCAGCGCCACCCCCACCGACGGCGAGGCCCGGATCGCGGTGACCACCACCGACAACCGCGTGCTCGTCACCTCCCGTCGCGCCGACGGCAATTGGAGCGCTGTCCAGCCTCTTGACTTGACGGGCGTTCCCGGAACCACACCGGGACCGTCATCGCCGGGACCCTCTGACCGGACCGCCGCCCGGCCGCAGCCGGCCTCTATCACCGGGCGTGTCCCGCGCAGCACATCCACTCCATTGCCCGCAGGCGGGGCACCTACCCGGCCGACCACTACCTGCTCACACCAGACCCGGCCGAGCCGACCAGGTCGATTCGGGCCGGTCCGCAGTGCTTCGCGGACCTTCCGCCGGGGTGTCTCCAGTCATCGGCGAAGCACCGGATCAACACCGGGCGGCCGTCCGTGAGAGGCTGACCGGGCCCAGTTCCAGCAGGGAGGACAGCCCGATGGCCGAGCCACGCACCCGGCGGCCGGCCCGGCCGCGCGAGGAGGTCTTCGCCGCCGCGCGGGCCGCCATCGCCGAGCACGGGCTGGCCAAGCTGACCATGGCGGGCCTCGGCAAGCAGCTCCAGATGAGTGCCGGCCACCTGCTCTACTACTTCGGGAGCAAGGACCAGCTCCTGCTGGAGACCCTGCGCTGGAGCGAGGACCAGCTCGGTGAACGCCGACGGGCGGCCCTCGCCGACCACGGGCTGACGGTCCGGCAGCGGCTGGCCGCGTACGCCGGGCTCTACCTGCCGGAGGGCCCGGGCGATCCGCGCTGGGTGCTCTGGCTGGAGGTCTGGGGCCGCTCCCCCGGCAGCGCGGAGATCCGGCAGGGGCAGTTGGAGATTGAGGCCCCTTGGCAGGCGGATCTGGTCGCGCTCCTCGAAGAGGGCGTCGCTGGTGGGGATTTCGGGGTGAGCGGGGCCGAAGTCACCGAGCGGGCCGCGCAGTTGCGGGCCCTGCTGGACGGGCTGGCCGTACCGGTCGCCATCGGTCTGCCGGGTGCCGAGCGGGCGACGGCCGTCGGCCGGTTCGATTCGGCCGCCCGGGCGCTGCTGCGCAGCTGATCCGCCGACCGGACTCGGAGCCGGGCGAATCAGGCTGGAAGCCCCCGGGGGGCGACGGGCCGACGGGCCGGCCGGTCAGGAGCCGTTCAGCAGCCGACGGGTCCGGGCCGGGGCGGTGGCCGGGATCTCACCGAGCACGTCCGCCAGGGTGACCCCGGCGAGGCTGTCCCGCCACGCCTGGTGCGCGTCGGCCATCCTGGCCGCCAGCACGCAGGTGTGCCGGCAGTCCTCGGGCGCCAGCGCGCCACGCCCCTGCTGCCGGATCTCCCGGCACTCGTACGGCGGCGCCACCCCGTCCACCGCCTCCACCAGTTGGAGCAGCGTGATCTCCCCCGCCGGACGGGCCAGCCGGAAGCCGCCGCGCGGCCCAGTGGTGGCGGCGAGCAGGCCGGCCCGGGTGAGCGACTGGAGCTGCTTGGCCAGGTAGGGCGCGGGCAGGTCGAAGTACTGCGCGAGCTGCGCCCCCGAGGCACTGGATCCCGGTTCGAGCTGGGCCAGCGTGGTGGCGCAGTGCAGGACCCACTCGGTGCTCACAGGCAGCTTCACACCCATGAGTGTATCCAAGACATTGCGGATCCATTTAGTCCGGGATAGCGTCGGTCCCGTTCGCGCCACCACACAGCAGAGCAGTCACCTGGGGAGTACGCCATGCGCATCGCCGTCGCCGGAGCCACCGGGAACATCGGGGCCCGCACCGCCGCCGCCCTGGAGCGGGACGGCCACCAGGTGGTCCGGATCAGCCGCTCGCTCGGCGTCGACCTGACCACCGGCACCGGTCTGGACGCCGCCCTGGCCGGGGTGGACGCCGTGGTCGACGCCAGCAACTCGGCCGCCGCCGAACGGGACGAGGCGGTCGCCTACTTCGGCACCACCACCGCGCGGTTGCTCGCCGCCGAGGCCCGCGCCGGGGTCCGGCACCACGTGCTGCTGTCGATCGTCGGCATCCACGGCGTGGACGGGAACGCGCACTACGCCGGCAAGCGCGAGCAGGAGCGGCTGATCGCGGCGGGCCCGGTGCCGTGGACGGTCGTCCCGGTCACCCAGTTCCACGACTTCGCCGCGATGGTCGCGGGCTGGACCGAGCAGGACGGCGTCGCCGCCATCGCCCCGCTGCTGGTGCAGCCGATCGCCCCGGACGACGTCGCGGACGTGCTCGCCGAGATCGCGGTCGGCGCCCCGCAGGGCCGGTACGCAGACGTGGCCGGCCCGGAGACCCAGGACCTGGTGGACATGGCCCGCCGCACCCACCAGGCGCAGGGCCGTACGGTCCGGCTGGTGCCGACCTGGTCCGGCCCGTTCTCCACCGCGATGGCCGGCGAGGTGCTGCTCCCCGGGCCGGGCGCCCGGATCGCCCCGACCACCTTCGCCCGCTGGCTGGAGACCCAGCGCGGCTGACGCCCCGTCAGGGCGTCACCGTCAGGGCGTCCCGGTCGGAGCATCCCGGTGGGAGGACCGGAGTGGAGGGCCCGCGTACAGGGCCCGCTTTCAGGGACGGGGCGCCGTCACTCCGTCCAGAGGGCGACGGCGGTGCGGTCGGCGGCGTAGCCCTTGGCGCGGACCTGGATCTGGCGGAGGAAGTCCACCGTGCCGGGCGGGTGCGGATGGGCCCAGTGGTTGGCCAGGAAGTGCGCCACCGAGGGCTCCTCGGCGAGCGGGCCGGCCAGGCCCGGGGTGCAGAGCAGCAGGATGTCGCCGGGGGTGGCCGGGACCAGGCGGAAGCGGAACGAGCGGGGCTGCGACCCCACCGGGTGCGGGGCCTGGCCGTCGGGATGGTGCAGCAGACGGGCGGCGTAGGCGTCGATCCAGTGACCGGAGCGCAGCAGGTAGAGGCCGCCCGGCCCGAGGCCGAAGGCCGCCCGGTGGGTGGCGGTCGGGTCGAGCGAGATCATCAGGCAGTGCAGGGACGCCTCCGACGGACCGTCAGCAGGCGCAGCCGGCACGGACGTCGGCGCGGAGGCCGACGCGGACGACACCGGGGGTTCCGAGAGCACCAGGGGCATCTCGGGGGCGCGGAGCGGGCCGAACGCGCCGGTGCTGAGGCGCTGGAGCCCGTAGCGCAGCCGGTCCCGCGCACCCGCGCGCAGATCGGCGGCCAACTCCGCCCGGCTCCGCCCGACCGCTGCGGCCAGCTGCCGGCACGCCTCCACCGCCAGCGGCGAGGGCTCGGGCGTCGTCCCGACCACTGCCAGCAGCAGTCCGTCCTCCCCCTCTCCGAAGCGGGCCAGCAGCAGCGCATCCCGGCGGATCTCCCCCCGGTAGCGCGCCGAGTCCCCCCGGACCGACACCGCCCGGAGCGTCGATCCGCCGTACTGCGCACCGTCCACCACCGTGTCCGGGGTCAGCAGGGTCAGCTCCTCCGGCTCGACGGCCGTGACGGCGGTCGGCTCCGGCCCGTACGTCGGTGGACGGTCGCCCACGTGCGGCACCGGCTGCTGCGCGTACGCCCGCCGCGCGGGCGGGGTCAACGGCGGGACGGACAGCTCGGCCGACGGCTCGGCGACCACCTCGGCCTCCACCGGTTCCACCGGCCGCTCCAGCAGCTCCGGCCCGGCACCCTCCTCCGACTGAGGCACCGTCAGGCCCTCCGACGCGGCCTCGACCTCAGGCTCGACATCGACCACAGGCTCGACGTCGACCACGGGCTCCGGCTCCGGCTCCGGCTCCGGCTCCGGCTCGACCTTCGCCAGATCCACGGGCACGGTCTCAGGCGCCGGCTCCTTAACCGGCTCGGCCTCCCCGGTACCTGACGGAGCCTCGGCCGTCCGCTGCGCCCCGATCATCCCGAGCGCCGAGTCGAACCACTCGTCCACCGTGGGCTCAGCACTTCCGGCCTCGACCTCGGCCCCGCTCTCGACTTCGACCTCGGCCGTCCGCTGCGCCCCGATCATCCCGGCCGCCGAGTCGAACCACTCGTCCACCGTCGCGCCCGTGGCCGCCGGATCCGGCACCGCCAGGGCCTCCGGCAGCGTGGCGGCCGGTCCGATGTACACCTCGTGCCACCAGCCGTCGCCGCGCTGCGACGGTGCGCCCTGGTTGCTCATCCGGCTGCTCCTCGTCCGTCTTCCGCCGTCTGCCGACGCCGTCTGCCGAGCTGGCCTGCTCCCGGGCTCGACGTCATTCTTCCGAACGGAGAACGACGCTGTCCGGCTTTCGGCGACAACCGGTCACTCCATGGGCTCAGCGGCCCGAACGGCCCTGCGACGGCCGCGCCGCGCCCTCCGGCGGCGGCGGGGCGGTGCCCAGCAGGGCCGATTCCCGGTGCCGGACCGGGAAGGAGGTGGTGAGCAGACCGACAAAGGGGCTCTACCCTCACCCGTTCGGCTGATTAATATGTGCGCATGACCGCGCCCGGGGGTACCAGACCGCAGCCGGGGAGGGCCCGCGCGGGCCTCGACCCCGTCGCCGCGCTGTGGGCGCTCCTGCTGGGCGGTCTGCTGCTGGCCCTGCCCTGTGCGGGTCCGGCCCACGCGGTGGCCCGGGCGGCCGCCGCCCCGGTGCCCGTGAACGCCGTGACCACGCTGACCACGCTGGCCGGCGCGAGCACGGAGGGACCGGGCCCGCGGGCCGACCGGCACCGTGCCCCGCACCACCAGCCGGGCCGGGCCGACCTGCCGTCGGACCGGACCCTGTGCTCGATCGACGGCGAGCGGCAGTACCCGGGCAGCGGCTGCTCCGGCCACGCGTTCTGCGGGCCGGAGGCCCAGCTGCCGAACGCGCCCCCGCAGCCCGTGCCGGCCGTTCCGGCCCGCCTGGTCGCGCCTCAGGCGCTGCCCGCGCCCGCCCGCCCGTCGCCCCCGGGTGACCTCGACCTGGCGCCCGACCTGCACGTCCTCCAGGTCCAGCTGAGCTGAGCGGAACCCACCGCCCGAACCACCCCGGCCGTCCGGCCGGTCCGGGCGGCTCCGCTTCCCCTGCCAATCCGCATACCGCCGGCCGGACACCGCCCGGCGGGGACAAGGAAACACTTCCATGGGTTCCGCTTCCAAGCAGCCGACCAAGCCGCAGCAGCCCGCCAAGGGCAAGGGCAACGTGAAGGGCAGCACCGCCGACCGGCGGGCCCGGATCGCCGAGCTGCGCGCCGAGGAGCAGCGCCGCGACCGCCGCAACAAGATCCTCGCCATCACCCTCGGCACCGTGCTGGTCGCCGGCATGGTCGGCGGCGGCGCGTGGATCGCGCTCGACGCCAAGGCGAAGAAGGACAAGGAGACGGCAGCCGCCAAGGCCCCGATCGACGGCGTCCAGACCTTCGACAAGCTCTCGCGCAACCACGTCACCACCACCGTGACCTACCCGCAGACCCCGCCGGTCGGCGGCGACCACAACCCGCAGTGGCTGAACTGCATGGGCACCGTCTACGACAAGCCGGTCGAGAACGAGAAGGCCGTCCACGCCCTGGAGCACGGCGCGGTCTGGGTGACGTACAACGCCAAGGCCTCGGCCGAGGACATCAGCACCCTGTCCAGCAAGGTCAAGAACACCCCGTACTCCTTCATCAGCCCCTACCCGGAGGAGGAGGGCGTCATCACCCTCACCGCCTGGGGCACCCAGCTCAAGGTCGACAGCGCCGCCGACCCGCGCGTGGGCACCTTCTTCACCAAGTACGTGAACGGCCCGCAGACCCAGGAGCCCGGCGCCTCCTGCAGCGCGGCGGTGATGTGACCGTGACGGTCAAGGACGGCGCGCTCCTGGACGAGGCCGTGACGGAGGGTCAGGAGCCCGCCGCCCGGGCACGGGGCGGACGGCGCCGGGTCTGGTGGCCGGCCGCGCTGGCCGCCGCCGTGGCCCTCGGCCTCGGCGTGCCCGCGCTGGTCGGCAGCACCTCCGGCGGCACCGCCGTGGCGGTGCCCGCGCAGGAGTCGGCGGAGGCCGGCTTCGCCCGGGACATGTCGACCCATCACCAGCAGGCGGTGGACATGTCGTTCATCGTCCGGGACCGGACCCAGGCCCAGGACGTCCGGACGCTGGCGTTCGACATCATCAACACCCAGGCCAACCAGCGCGGCATGATGACCGGCTGGCTGGACCAGTGGGGGCTGACCCAGCACTCCGGTGCCACCCCGATGGCCTGGATGAAGATGGACCATCAGTTCACCGCGCACGACGGGGCGTTGATGCCGGGGATGGCCACCAACACCGACCTGGACAAGCTGCGTTCGCTCAGCGGCCGGGACGCCGAGGTGCTCTACCTCCAGCTGATGATCGAGCACCACAAGGGCGGGGTGTCGATGGCCCAGGGCTTCCTGGACATCGGCACCGACCCGGTGGAGAAGCGCCTCGCCCAGACCATGGTGAACGGGCAGAGCGCCGAGATCGACCTGATGACCTCGATGCTGGCCGAGCGCGGCGCCAAGCCACTGGCGTAAGCACGGCGAGGCACGGCACGGCCCGAACGACGGGGCGCGGCAAGGACGGGTACGCCGTCCGCGCCGCGCCCCGTCGGCGGTGCCGGGGAGGTCTCCGTCAGCCCTTGCGGCCCTGCCCCGGCAGGACGGACCGGGCGGACGGGACCTGCGAGGCGGTCGGAGCGGTGCGGGCCGCGCGGTTCCGCGTCCGCCCCGCCGCCCAGGCCGCCGTCAGGGCGACCAGCACCAGCAGTCCGAGCACCGCCCGCCCCCCGGCGGTCGGTCCGGCCAGGTGCACGCCGAGCACCGGCAGGGCGGTGCCGAGCGCGGTGCCCAGGCTGCGCACCATGCTGAGCAGCCCGCCGCCGACCGCCGAACTGGCGGGCGGTATGGCCCGCATCACCAGCGCGTTGTTGGCCGGGAGCAGCAGCCCCAGCCCGTACCCCGCGACCGCCAGCGACCCCGCCGTGGTGGGCACCGTCGCCGCCCCGGCGGCCGGCAGCAGCGCGGCCCCGGCCAGGCCGAGCGCCGCGACCAGCGCCCCGCAGCGGGAACGGGCCGCGTCACTCCACCCACCGGGCAGCAGCGCGCCGCCGACGGTGGCGGCCACCGCGAAGGCGGCGGGCAGTGCGGTGATCACCAGCCCGGCGACCGCCACCGGCACGCCCGCTCCGGCCAGCACCACCGGGCCGAGCACCAGCGGGCAGAACAGCAGCAGGTAGCCGACCAGCGCGATCAGCAGGCCGGTCCGGATGCCGGGGGTGTTCACCAGGCCGGGCGGGATCAGCGGACGGTCGGCCCGGCGCTCCTGGCGGGTCAGGGCCAGCCCCAGCCCGGCGGCGAGGAGCAGCAGGACGGCCACCGCCCAGGCGGGGAGCGGCAGTCCGGAGGCGGCCGAGAGTCCGAGCAGCGCGGCGGTGCCGGCGCCGGCCAGCAGGAGCAGCCCGGCCAGGTCGAACCTGCCCTCCGGGCGCGGCAGCCGCCGGCCGGCCCGGTCGGGGTCGGTGCGCGGCAGCAGGAACCAGCCGGCCACCAGGCCGATCAGCCCGATCGGCACGTTGACCCAGAACGCCCAACGCCAGGAGGCGTGCTGGACCAGCAGGCCGCCGAGGGTCGGCCCGAGCGCCAGGCCGAGCGCCTGCGCCGCCGCCTGCACCCCGAGCGCGGTCCGCATCGCCCGCTCGGGCACGCCCCGGGCGACCAGTGCGACGCTGTTGGCCTGCATCATCGCGCCGCCGACCGCCTGCACGGCCCGGCAGGCGACCAGGATCCAGAGGCTCCCGGCCGCCCCCGCCCCGAACGAGGCCAGCGCGAAGACCGCGAAGCCGCCCAGGTAGACGGTCTTGCGGCCGATCAGGTCCGACAGCCGGCCGACGGGGGCCAGCAGCACCACCAGCACCAGCAGGTACGCCAGCGAGACCCAGGCGACGGCCGCGAAGCCCGCGTCGAAGGTCCGCTCCAGCGCGGGGAAGACCAACGCGGTGACGCTGGCGGTGAGCTGCCCCAGGAAGGCGCCCAGGCAGACCGCGCCGACGGCCAGCCAGTGCGCGTACGGGCGGGTGGCGATCACCCGGGGCCGGGGGCGTTCGACCAGCAGGCGTTCGGTGAGCTCTCGCACGGTGGCCATGGAGAAAATATATCTGCTACCGACACAATCGGTCCACAGAGCTACCGTCCCACCCCGTGGCGGGACCGGATCGCCGTCCCTGCCGCCCGCTACGCTGTCGCCCATGTCCTCCCAGCCCAGCGCCGTCCCGCCCGCCCGCACCGACTCCCCGGAGAGCGAGCGCACGCTGGAGCAGGCCCAGCAGCTGACGGACGTGATCACCCGGCTCCGCCGGGCCCTGCGCAGCAGCATCCGCACCGACTATCCGTGGGAGTCGCTGCCGATGGCCCAGGTCGAGCTGCTCCAGACCCTGGCCGCCGCCCCGCTCCGGGTCGGCGAGTTGGCGACCCGTCAGCGGCTCGCCCCGAACACCGTCAGCGGCCTGGTCGGCAAGCTCCTGGACGCCGGCTTCGTCGACCGCCAGCCCGACCCGGGCGACCGCCGGACCGCCCGGATCGCCCTCACCGAGGCCGGCCGGCGCCAGCTCAACGACTGGCAGCAGGCCCACGAACGCCGTCTCGCCGACGCCCTGCGCGGTCTCGGCGAGGCCGACTGCCAGGCCGTGATGAACGCCCTCCCCGGCCTGGAGCTGCTGGCCCGCGCCCTCAGCACCACCCCGCCGGAGGACCGCTCGCACTGATCGGTTCGCCCCCCGGGGGGAGCAGCACGGTTCACCCGAGCCGTACGCCCCCGAACGCCGGACCGCCGCTCAGAACAGCGAGCCCCGCTCCAGCGCCAGCAACTGCCGCTTGCGCTCCACACCCGCCGCGAAGCCGGTCATCGCGCCGTTGGCCCCCAGCACCCGGTGGCAGGGCAGGATCACCAGCAGCGGATTGGCCCCGACCGCACCTCCCACCGCCCGCACCGCCGTCGGCGGCTGGCCGGCCATCGCACCGAGCTCGCCGTAGGTGACGGTCTCGCCGTACGGGATCTCGGCCAGCGCGGCCCAGATCGCCCGCCGGAAGTCGCTGCCCTCGGGGTCGAGCGCGAGCTCGAAGTCGGTCCGCTCCCCCGCGAAGTACGCGTCGAGCTGCACGACCACCTCACCGAAGGCCGCGTCGTCCGCCACCCATCCGTCGGCCGGACCCTCCGGGGCGCCCTTCTGGCCGGGTGCGGTGACCGAGCGGAGCGCGACCCCGCCCGCGCCGTCCGGCACCCCGCTGAGCAGCAGCCGGCCGAGCGGGCTCTCCATCGTCGTGTACACCGTCGCCACCGTCACGCCCGCTCACTCCCTGACTCACCGTCAACCACCGTGCCCCGCAAGGCCTCCGGACCATTCTCCCGCCCCGCCGGGGTGAGCGAGGCCCACAGCCGGTGCACCGCGTACGAGCGCCAGGGCGCCCAGGCCGCGCCTGCCACCGCCGCCGCCTTCGGGTCGCCGGGGTGGCCGAGCCGGAGCAGGCCGTGCTTGACGCCGATGTCGCTGGGCAGGAAGACATCCGGGTCGGCCAGCGCCCGCATCCGCAGGTAGCCGACCGTCCAGGGGCCGATGCCGGGCAGTGCGAGCAGTTCGGCGGCGGCCACCTCCCGGTCCACCCCGGCGTCCAGCCGGACGGCGCCCTCGGCCAGCGCCGCGCACAGACCGCGCAGCGCCCGCTTGCGGGCCTCCGGCATGGCCAGGTCCTCCGGCGCCGCCTGCGCCAGCGCCGCCGCCGTCGGGAAGAGCAGCCGCAGCCCGCCGTTCGGCTCGGCCAGCGGCCGGCCGTACTTCTCGGCCAGCCGGCCGGCCAGCGTGCGGGCGGCGGCCACCGTCACCTGCTGGCCGAGCACCGCGCGCACGGCGAGCTCGTGCGGGTCCACGTGCCCCGGGGAGCGCACCCCGGGGCGGGCCCGGACCAGCTGGCCGAGCACCGGGTCGGCGCCGAGCTGGCCGTCCACCGCGTCCGGGTCGGCGTCCAGGTCGAAGAGCGCGCGCAGCCGGTGCACGGCGGTGGTCAGATCGCGCAGGTCGGTGAGCTGGAGCCGGCAGTCCAGCCAGCCCCGGTCCGACCGGTCACCCGGAGCCAGACCGTCCACCTCGGCGACGGCGTTCCCGTACGGGAGCGCGAGGGTGCGGCGGTAGGTCCGCACGCCCGGGCGTCCGCCGTCCACCACCTCCTCCACTCCGGGGACGGCGCGCAGCGCCAGGAAGTCCAGCAGGTGGTCGGCGTCCAGCGCGCCCCGGTAGGCCAGCCGGAGCCCGATCTGCCCGGCGGTGACGGCGCCGGGCCGGTGGCCGTTGGCCTCCGCGCGCAGGCCGCTCGGGGTGCGGTCGTACACCTCCCGGACGGTGTCGTTGAACTGACGGACCGAGGAGAAGCCGGCCGCGAACGCGATCTCGGTGACCGGGAGTTCGGTGGTCTGGAGCAGCAGCCGGGCGGTCTGCGCCCGCTGGGCGCGGGCCAGCGCGATCGGCCCGGCGCCCAGCTCGGCGCTCAGCTGGCGCTGCAACTGCCGTGCGCTGTAGCCGAGTCGGTCCGCCAGGCCGGAGACACCCTCGCGGTCCACCACACCGTCACCGATCAACCGCACCGCCCGGCCGACCAGATCCGCCCGGTGGTTCCACTCCGGCGAGCCGGGCACCGAATCCGGACGGCAGCGGCGGCAGGCCCGGAAGCCGGCGCCCTGGGCGGCGGCCGCCGTCGGGTAGAAGGTGCAGTTGACGCGCTTGGGCGTCACCGCGGGGCAGCTCGGGCGGCAGTAGATGCCGGTGCTGCGGACGGCGGTGAAGAACACCCCGTCGAAGCGGGCGTCCCTGCTGTCCACCGCCCGGTAGCGGGTGTCGTCGGTCAGGTTCTCGGTCACGTCCTCCAGTCTGCGCCACCCCGCGGGGTGCGACTGGCGGGAATCGGACACCACCGTGGCCACCGTCCGCCGGGCTTCGTGAGAGCGCTCTCACGCTTGTCCCGCACCATGAGTATGCTCTGTACCGACACATCCCCCCCGTTCCTGCCCGCACCGCTCTCCCGAGGAGTTCCGAGGTGGCCCAGCCGCAGTCCGAGGCCGAGTCGGCCGGTCCGCTCTCCCGCCCGACCCTGGAGTCGGTCGCGGAGCGCGCGGGCGTGTCCCGCGCCACCGCCTCCCGGGTGATCAACGGCGGCACCGGCGTCCGGGAGCCGCTGCGGGAGAAGGTCCAGCGCGCGGTCGAGGAGCTCGGCTACGTCCCCAACCTGGCCGCCCGCACCCTGGTCACCCGGCGGAACCAGGCGATCGCCGTGGTGGTCGCCGAACCGGAGAGCCGCCTCTTCTCCGACCCCTTCTTCGCCCAGCACCTGCGCGGCATCAGCCGCGAGCTCTCCGCCGCCGACAACCAGATGGTGCTGCTCTTCATCGAGGACCAGCAGGACTACCAGCGGGTCGGCCGCTACCTGGCCGGCGGCCACGTGGACGGCGCCCTGCTGTTCTCCCTGCACCAGAGCGACCCGCTCCCCGAGATGGCCCGCCGGGTCGGCCTCCCCACCGTCATCGGCGGCCGGCCGGGCTGGCCCGGCGCCGAGTCCGACCGCGAGCTGGTCTACGTCGACAGCGACAACCGGGGCGGCGCCCGCACCGCCGTCCAGCACCTCCGTTCCCTCGGCCGCACCAGGATCGCCACCATCACCGGCCCGCTCGACCAGACCTCCTCGATGGACCGCCTCGACGGCTACCGCGACCTGCTCCCCGACGGTGACCCGGCCCTGATCGCCGTCGGCGACTTCACCCCCGAGGGTGGCCGCCGCGCGATGGCCGAACTCCTCGACCGGCGCCCCGACCTGGACGCGGTCTTCGCCGCCTCCGACCAGATGGCCTCCGGCGCCCTGCACGTCCTGCGCGCCCACGGCCGCTCCGTCCCCGAGGACGTCGCCGTCGTCGGCTTCGACGACGTCGAGTCCATCGCCGCCTGGACCGAGCCCCCGCTCACCACCATCCGTCAGGACATCGAGGAGATGGGCCGCCTGATGGCCCGCCTCCTGCTCCGCCGCCTCAACACCCCCGCCCAGCCGCACACCCCCAGCTCCGTCATCACCCCCACCCGCCTGATCCTCCGGGGCTCGGCCTGAGCGGCGCACGCAGCACACCCCGCACCACCGTCCGGTCGTGTCCCGGGGCCCGCCGGGCAGTCGGCAGGAAGTGGAAGATCCGACCCGCCGCACCGGCGCGCCGACACCCGGGGACGCCAACGCGCTTCGCGTGATGCGCGCGCAGCGCAGCGTCGACACCCGCCCCGAACTCGCACTGCGCCGGGCGCTGCACTCGCTGGGGTTCCGGTACCGGGTGAACCTGCCCCTCCACGGGATGCGCCGAAGCCGCGCGGACCTCACCTTCGTGCCCTGGCGGACCGCGGTCTTCGTGCAGGGCTGCTTCCGGCACGCGTGCCCCCGGCACCTACACGCCCCCCGGCACAACGCCGAGTGGTGGTGGGAGAAGCTCAGGCAGAACGTCCTGCGTGACCAGGACACCGACGCGCACCTCGTCAGGCTGGGCTGGATCCCGCTGCGGATCCGGGAGCACGAGACCGTGGAGACCGCAGTGGCCGGCGTGGTCGAGGTACTCGCCCACCAGGGGCACCCCCGTGCTTCGGCCCTCGGCGGAAGCTCCCCCGTTCACCGACGCGGCATCAGAGGCCCAGCAGGCCCTTCGTCAGCGTGCTGAGCCCGCCCGCCATGGCGATGCCCAGGACCACCCGCCGGGCCCAGCGCTCCGGGACGCGGCCGGCCAGCGCGGCACCGGCGAGCGCGCCGCCAGCGATGCCGACGGCGGCGAACGACCAGCCGGCCGGGGTGAGGTGGGGGAGACCCTTGGCCGAGACGGAGAGGACGTTGACCAGGAAGCCGTAGCAGAGGGCGTTGGGGAGGAACTCGCGGACCGTCCAGCCCGCGTTGACGGCGTAGAGGGAGAGCGGCGGACCGCCGATGCCCGCCGCGGTGTTGAGGAAGCCGCTGGCCGCCCCCGCCACCACCGCACCGCCGGTCCCGCGCAGCGCGGCGGCCCGGGCGCCGGCCAGCACCACCACCACGGCACCGGTCACCACCAGTCCGACCCCGATCAGCAGGGCGGGGGCGGACAGCCGGTCGGCCACCCATGCCCCGGCCGGGACGGTGGCCCCGGCGGCCAGCACCAGCGCGACCATCGCCCTCGGCCTGACCTCCCGCCAGCTCCCCGCCAGGCCGATCAGACTGACCACCCCCGAGGCGCAGTTGGCCAGCGCCACACCCTCGGCCGGACCGATCAGCAGGGCCAGCACCGGCACCGCGACCAGCGCGAGCCCCATCCCGGCCATCCGCTGCACCGTCGAACCGAGCAGCACCACCACACCCAGCCCGACCTCCGCCGCCCAGCCACCCATCGCGCCCCGCTCCCCCACATCCGCCCACGGTCAGAAGCGGCCAGCCTGCGCCCCGGGCGCGCCCGTGATCAACAGAATTCGGCCGCCCCTCCGGACCGGTGGAGCAGCAGGTCCGGCCGGGTGCCCTGGAGGGCCCGCCCACGCGGTGGCATGATGCCCCGTCATGGACCAGGACGCGTGGAGCACCCAGAGCGGGTACGGGGTGCGGTTCGAGTGGGGGCCCACCGGGGCGGGGCGGCTGGCCGGGGCGGTGGCGGCCCTGGTGGTGGTGGACGTGCTGTCGTTCACCACCACGGTGAGCGTGGCGGTGGAGCGCGGCATCCGGGTGTACCCGTACCCGTGGAAGGACGACGGGGTACGGGAGTTCGCGGCCCGGCACGGAGCGGAGCCGGCGGTCGGACGGCGCGAGGTCTCGGACCGCTCGCCCTGGTCGCTCTCCCCTGCGGCACTGCGCGTGGCGCCCTTCACACCGCGGCTGGTGCTGCCCTCACCGAACGGCTCCGCCATCGCGGCAGCCGCGGCCGAGCGGGTGCCGGTGTACGCCGCCTGCCTGCGCAACGCGACCGCCGTCGCCCGCCACCTGCGCGCCGAGGGCTACGGGACCCCGGCCCGGCCGGTCGCGGTGATCGCGGCGGGCGAGCGCTGGCCGGACGGCTCGCTGCGCCCGGCCGTCGAGGACCTGCTCGGAGCGGGCGCGGTGATCGCCGCCCTGCCGGCCGCCCACCGCTCCCCGGAGGCCGCCTTCGCCGCCGCCACGGCGGGCGTCTCGGCGACCAGCACCGGTCTGGCCGCCGCCGTGGCGGCCTCCGCCTCCGGCCGTGAACTCACCGACGGCGGTTGGCCGCAGGACGTGGCCGTCGCCGTCGAGGCGGACGCCTCCACCGTCGTCCCGGTGCTGACCGACGGCGCCTTCACCGGCATCGTGGGCCCACCGGCGAGCTGGGACCCCCCGACCACCGACGCCGCCGAGGGCGCGACCGACGGCGCCACCACCGCCCTCGCCCCGGTGGTGGGCCCGCGATGACCTGGGACCCGACCGCCACGGGTGTCCTCCGGCTCCCCTCGGGCCGCCTGATCCGGGGCCGGGGCCTCAGCCGTCCGCTGCCCTCCGGACCGCCGCCGCAGTTCGCCCTGTACCTGCTGGGGCGTCAACCCCGGCCCGTGGACTGGGAGTTCCAGTGGGTCCGGTGGCCGGACTTCCGCCTCCCCGCCGACCCGGCCGCCGCCACCGAGGCGCTGCGCACCGCCTGGCGGCGCGCCGGCACCGAACGCGTCGAGGTCGCCTGCGCGGGCGGCCGGGGCCGCACCGGCACCGCGCTGGCCTGCCTGGCGGTGCTGGACGGCGTCCCGGCCGACGAGGCCGTCGGGTACGTCCGCGCGCACTACTCACCCCACGCGGTCGAGACACCCTGGCAGCGCCGCTACGTCGCCCGCTTCGCCCCTCCGCCGGGCTGACCCCGGGCTGCCCTTGGCCGCTCCCCCTGGCCACGCCTCCCGGCGGCCTGCCCCGGTGCACCGACCACGCGCGCCGCCACGGTCCTGACGGTGACGAAGCTGCGGAGGACCGTGCCCTCCTCGACGTCGGCAGCCGCCCGCACGGTCCCGTGGTCGCCGCTGCCGTCCCGCACGCCCGGGCCCGCCCGCCCCAGAGCCGGTTCAACCCCTCCCCGGGTGGTCGGAGGTGCCGGTGCCGACGGCCATCGCCATCCCCTGTCCGACGCCCGACACGTGGCCGCCCCGCACCAGCGACTCCAGCCTCCCGCGCAGCAGGGGATCACCCTCGACGGCCTGCCGGACGGCCGCCCTCACCAGGGCCTCCGACTCCGCCGGCAACGGTTCGGCCCAGGGCGGCACCACCCCGCCGGAGCTCAGCCCGAACAGCCGCTCCAGCAGCCTCCTCCCCAGAGCGGCACTGGTCCGCGTCGCCGCCTCCCCGACCCCCGCCAGGACCGGACCGGCGACCGCGAGCAGGGACGGCATCGCCGCTTCCACCGTCTGTGCCACATCCATCGCGTGCTCCCGTGGTCCGCGTGCTCCCGTGGTCACGACCGACCGGACGGGGCCGGGGGGGCCCCCCCCGCCCCCCCGGGGGGCCCCCCCCCCCCCCCCCCCCCCGCCCCCCCGCCCCCCCCCCCGGGCCCCGGGGGCCCCGCCCCGCGCGCCCCCCCCAGCAGCCCACA
>NZ_JBIWFX010000005.1:349407-385470 GCF_044763225.1 Kitasatospora sp. NPDC096147
TGGTGGTTTGCCCTCGCCCGTTCCCCCTGTTGGCCCCAAACCCGGGGGGGGGGCGGGGGGGCGGGGGCCCCGGCCCCCCCCCCCCCCGGGGGGGGGGGGGGGGGCCCCCCGGGCCCCCTTGGGGCCCCCCCCGGCCCCGTACCTCCTCCGTCCCCCGGTCACCAACGTTAGGCCCGGGGAGCCGGCTCCGCTTGGACGAATGTGACCTGCCCTACCGGTCGAGCGCCTCCTCCACCGGCCGCCCGGCCGTCGCCATCCGCCCGGGGGTGAGACCGGCGAGGTCCCTGAACTCCCGTGTCAGATGGGCCTGGTCGTAGTAGCCGCACTCGGCTGCGAGGGCGGCGAGGTCCCCGGTCCGCCGTGGGAGCAGTTCCACCGCGCGGCGGAACCGCAGGACCCGGGACGTGGTCTTCGGGCTGAGCCCGACCTGTTCGGTGTAGCGGCGGACGAGGTGTCCGCGGCTCCATCCGACCTCCTCGGCCAGCCGGGCGACCGGCACCGCCCCGGCCGAGGCGTCGATCAGGCTCCACGCGTGCTCGACCTCGGGAGCCGGCTCCGGGCTGCGCTCCAGCCTGACCAGCAGCGCGGCGTCCAGCAGGTCGAACCGGGCCGCCCAGTCGGGAGTGGCCGCCATCCGCTCCACCAGCACCCCGGCCTCGGGGCCGAGGACGTCCGGCAGGTCGACCACGAGATTGGTCAACTCCCGCATGGGCAGGCCGAGTAGGCGGTAGGCGCCGAGCGGCGTGACCTCCAGGCGCACCACCTCCTGCCGCCCACCGGGATGGACGCACCACGCGGGCCGGTCCTCCATGCCGACCACCGCCGAACCGACCCGGTCGGTGTCCGCCCCCGGCGCCCCGAGGCGGCGGACCCGGCTGAACGGCTCCGCCAGACTCACCGTCAGCGTGACGTGCCCGGTCGGCACCATCCGGACCTGGTACGGCGGGGCCAGGTGGGAGAACGCGGTGCGCCCGCACAGATGGGGCCGCAGGCCGGGATGCAGGGGACGGGTGACCCGCCGCAACCCACCGACGTCGGAGACCGCGACGTGCTGCCCCGACCCACCGTCCGGTCCACGCCCACGCTCCACTCGACTCTCCCCTCGTCCGAAGGCCTGCCGGTCCTGCCTGCCCGCCCGCAGGTACGACCCGCACTCACCTCCACGATAGGCAGAACGCTCAGGAGGTTGGCAGGTGCACCACCGGAAGTGGCAAGTCCCCCCGTGCGCAGCGAGTTTGAGCGGCCCTCAGAGTGGGGCTGCGGAGACCGACAGGATCCGGCCCGAGCCGGAGACCGTGATGACCACCCGGAGCGGCGCCGGTCCGCCGTCGCGGCGGTAGTCGAGCAGGCGGCCCGCGCCGCCCGGGCCGGTCGGCTCCGCCGCGGTCAACCGCGCCTCCGGATACCAGGCGGCGACGAACTCCCCTCCGACTCCGAGCAGCTGGTCCTCGGTGAGGGCGCCCGCCCCCGCCACATCGCCTCCCGCCGCATCGCCCGCCGCCGGTTCGCCCCCCGCCGCCGTCATCGCGAGCAGCCGTCCGGACGGCCAGTCCAGCCGGAAGCCGCCCCGGTCGGTCTCCACCTCCATCCGGGACCGGCCCGCATCGGTGGCGATGGTCGACAGTCGGACCAGGGTGCCCGGACCGAAGAGCCGGTCGGCGGTCTGCTGTCCGGTCTCCACCTGGCGGTTCGGCTCCGCCATGCGCGCGAACCCGGGCACGTCACGGTGGAGCGGCACCGTCAGCCAGAACACGGCGAGGACGGCCCCGAGTCCGCCGATGCCGAGCACCGCCGCCCCCGGGAGATCGGACCGCCACCGCGTCACCGGCGTTCGGCGGCGGAGCAGTTGCAGTCCGCAGGCGAGCGCCACTCCCAGCACCGTACCGAGCACGTTGTCCGCGAGATCCGCCACGTCGCAGGACCGACCGGTGGGGAGCAGCGCCTGCCCCGTCTCGGTCAGGGCGGAAAGCAGCGCGCCGCCCGCCAGGACGGTCAGCGGCCGACGGAGGACCAGCACCCCGAAGAAGGCGAGCGGCACGTACAGCGCGACGTTCATCAGACCCTGCTGACCGACGGCCGGCGTCCACGCCCCGCCACCGACCGCACAGCCCGCCGCCCCGACCCCGCCCGCCCCCGTCGGGCTGACGGTGGCCGCCACCTCGACGGCCAGCGCGAGGGCCAGCAGCACGGCCGGCCCCACCGGGCGGCCCCGGCGCCGGGCCAGGAGCACGGCGAGCGGCACCGCGCCCAGTACGAGCACCCCGAGGATCGGGAACAGGGACGGCACGGCCGACAGGATCGCCTCGATCATCGGACATCGTTCTTCCCGCACACGGCTGCTCTCCCCCGATCGGCCGGCCCGCCCCCCGGCGGTCACGGCGCCCGCGACGGATCGGTTCCCCCGCGAACGACTGGCAGCCTACGGGGCACGGCTGCTGACGGCCAATCAGCTCCGGGTGGCCACCGCGACCATCGGGGCGACCTGGTCCTCGGGCGTGGCCGGAGCCTCGGTGAAGGACAGCCGGGGCAGGGCGGCGGGGTGGTGGTGGCGGAGGTAGCGGATCAGCTCCTCCCGTGCCCAGCAGCGGAGTTCGAAGGCGTCGTCGGCGTTCCGGGCGGTCATCAGGGCGCGGACCACGATGGTGCTGGGGGTGGTGTCCACCACCTGGAGGGCGCGGCCGGTGCCGTCCCAGAGCGGGTGGGTGTCGAGGCGCCGCTCGAACTCGGCGCGCAACTCGCCGACGGGGGTGCTGTGGTCGAGGTGGAGCACGGCCGTGCCGGTGATGCCGGGGCCCCGGCGGGACCAGTTCTCGAAGGGCTTGCCGACGAAGTACGAGACCGGCATGACGATCCGTCGCTGGTCCCAGGTGGCGATCGCCACGTACGTCAGGGTGATCTCCTCGACCTTGCCCCACTCCCCCGCGACCACCACCACGTCGTCGATGCCGACCATGTCACTGAAGGCGAGCTGGAGTCCGGCGAAGAGGTTCCCCAGGGTGCTCTGGGCGGCCACGCCGAGCACCAGCCCGACGATGCCGGCCGAGGCCAGCAGGCTGGTGCCGACCGAGCGGACGGCCGGGAAGGTCATCAGCACGGCGGCCAGCGTGACCACCGCGATGCCCGCCCCGCAGACCCGCCCGAGCAGGCTCGCCTGCGTCCGGACCCGCCGCACCCGGGCCGGGTCCCTCGGCCCGGTCGAGTAGCGGCTCAGCCAGGTGTCCAGCAGCAGGGCGACCATCCGGGCCGCCAGCCAGCCGCAGCTGACCAGCACCGCCACCAGCAGCACGTGCCGGACCACCCCGGCACCGGGCACCGCCAACCGCCCGCCGGCCAGCAGCAGGGCCGATCCGGCCGCCGTCAGGAACGGCACCCGGCAGCGCCGCAGCACCGGCCAGGCCGCCGCCTCGGGGTGGGCGGTGGTGAGCCGCCGCAGGACACGGCTCACCACTCGGTCCAGTACCAGCAGCACCACCACGACGGCGGCCACCGTCAGGACGGGACGCAGGACGGTCCAGATCTGCACGCCTGGGCTCCTCGACTCTCTCTACGACAGGGACGAACGGGACGGAAGGAGAAGGGACTTGACGACACGGCACCGCACGGCACCGCACGGCACCGCCCGGCCGCGCGAGGCACGACGCGGCACGGGGCGCGCCCGTCAGGCCGCCTGCCTCCGCCGGGCGCCGGTCCGACGCCGCTCGGCGCGGAACATCCGCTCCCGCTCCTCCTCGGTCAGCCCGCCCCACACGCCGTACGTCTCGTGGGCCAGCAGGGAGTGCCGCAGGCACGCCTCCCGGACCGGACAGCGGGCGCATATCTCCTTGGCGCTCGCCTCGCGGGCCTCGCGCTCGGCACCCCGCTCGCCGAGCGGGGTGAAGAAGAGGTCGGTGTTGACGGTGCGGCAGGCGGCGCGCAGCTGCCAGTCCCACTCGTGCTCCAAGGCGCCGGGCAGGCGCGAGACGACGGTCATGGGTACTCCTTCGCTCGTTCCGGTGGTACGGCCCGGCGTGCGCCTCACCCCGATGGGCAGGGCGAAACCCACCTTCCGCACACGCACCGCCCTTTCCCCGCAGCTCCGTTGCCCCGGTGAAGAGCCGGCACCGGGATCGGGGCGCCGGGTGGCGACCCTGTGGCGATCGTGTGCGGGCGGACATGTCCCCGAGCGGCCCGGGTAACCGCGTCCCCGAAGCGGAAACCCGAGGAGAGGAACGACATGGCGACCCTGACCAGCGCCCTGGCGGACACCGCCCCCGTCCCGCCCACCCCCTCGGGGCTGCGCCGGACCGCCCTGGCCGGCCTGCCCGAACTCCAGGAACGGGCCGAGCTGGACCGGCCCCGCGAGGTGCCCGCACCGGACGCCCGCGAGCTGTCCCGCGCGCTCTTCGTCCGGCTGCGCGAACTGGAGGAGGGCACGCCCGAGTACTCCTACGTCCGCGGCACCCTGATCGAGCTGAACGTCTCACTGGTCCGCTTCGCGGTGCGCCGGTTCTCCGGCAGCCGCGAGCCGCACGACGACATCGTGCAGGCCGGGACGGTCGGCCTGATCAAGGCGATCGACCGCTTCGAGCCGGAGCGCGGCCTGGAGTTCACCACCTTCGCGGTGCCCACCATCGTGGGCGAGGTGAAGCGCTACTTCCGCGACGGCACCTGGGCGGTGCACGTCCCGCGCCGGCTCCAGGAGGCCCGGCTGGCGGTGGTGAAGGGCAGCGACGAGCTGGAGCAGCGGCTCGACCGCAGCCCCACCGTCGCCGAGTTGGCCGAGCACCTCGGCTTCACCCCGGCGGAGGTGCTGGAGGGCCTCGGTGCCGCCGAGGCCCGGACCGCCAACTCCCTGGAGGCCCGGCTCGACGACGGCGCCGAGGGTGAGGGCCCGGGCCTGGAGGCGCAGCTCGGCGCCGAGGACCCGCGCTTCGAACGGATCGACGCCATCGAGGCGTTGAAGCCCACCATCGCCGCGCTCCCCGAGCGCGACCGGCTGCTGCTGGCCCTGCGGTTCGGCGAGGAGCTGACCCAGTCCCAGATAGGCGAGCGGCTCGGCGTCTCCCAGATGCACGTCTCCCGGCTGCTCACCCGCGTCCTCGCCGAACTACGCGCCGTCCTGGTCCCCGAGTCGCCCTGAACCGCGGGCCACGGCGGCTCCCGGACGGCGCCTCAGACCTCGATCGCGCCGCCGACCTGCCGCAGGTGCTCGCGGAAGGTGTAGGAGGGGTCGGCGGCCCGGCGGGTCAGGTAGTCGTCGAAGGCGGTCTGCCGGCGCAGGGTGTGGCCGGCCCGGATGCGGTCGGCCTGGGCGCGCTCGGTGGCGTGGATGGCGGCGGCGGTGGCGGTCAACTCGGCGGTGCGGGCGGCGGGGAGGAAGAGCACGCCGTCCCGGTCGGCGACCACCAGGTCCTCGGCGGTGACCAGGTGCGGGCCGAAGCGGGCGGAGGTCAGGGCGGTCGCCTCGCGCGGATCGACCCGGAGCGGGCCGAGCGGGTTGCTGCCGTAGCTGAAGACCGGCAGGCCGATCTCGGCGAGTTGCGGGGTGTCGCGGTGCAGGCCCCAGATCACCACGCCCGCCACCCCGGCGGAGGCGGCCTCCAGGACGGCGAGGTCACCGGCGCAGGCCTCGTCCGTCCGCCCGCCGTTGTCGATCACCAGGACGTCACCGGGGCGGGCCCCGCCGTACGCCTCCAGGAAGACGTCCACGCTCCCGTAGTGCCGCACCGGGAGCACCCGCCCGGCCACCCGCTGCCCGGGCACCACCGCCGCGATCCCCGGTGGCGCGACGCGGACCGGCAGACCGAGCCGGACGGCCGCGTCGGCCAGCTCCGGGGTGGACAGCCCTGATGCGGCAAGCTCGGCGAACTCCTCGACCACGGACGTCTCCTGACTCTCCATCGGCCCTGACCGGACGGGCGCAGCCTACTCCGGGGGGAGCACCTCGACCCGGCCGGTGGCGCGATCCACCCGGATGGTGTCCAGACCCATCCGGTCCAGGTCGGCGAGCTGGCCCGCGTGGGTGGTGCGGTCGAAGGCGAGGGCGGAGACCATCGGGCCGTCGTCGGCGGCGGTCACCGCGGGCTCGGAGAGCAGCGCCTGTAGGAAGGGGTGGCCGGTGCTGCCCGGCGGGTCGGCGTCCACCGCGAGGTGCACCAGCAGGTGCTCGGCCCCGGTGTCCAGCCACCGCGCCCGGGAGATCCAGACGCCGTGGATCTCCGGGAAGTCCCGCACCCGGCGGGCCGCCGCGCTGCGCAGCGCCCGGGCCAGCGGGTGGGTGGACCTGGACAGCCGGAGCCGTTGGCCGGCTCCCCTGACGCCCCGTCCGGCCATCGCCTCGAAGAGCGTCTCCACCGGCAGCAGCACGGTCGAGCCGTCGGGGCCGAACAGCACCAGCCGAGCCGCACCGTACTCCCGGATCAGCTCCGCCAGCCGGAGCGCGTCGCAGTAGACAGTGCCGGCGGCGGTCGGGAGGTGGACGGCGCAGTCGGGTCCGGAGCCGAAGCCGGGCAGTGCGGGCACGCCGTCCCCGGCCTGCTGGACCAGCACCGGGTCCCCGTCCTCCCGGACCGGGACGTACAGCCCCTGGTCGATGACGGCACCGACCACGCGGGGCACCTGCTCCTCGGGGCCGCCCCGGGCGACGAAGTCGGCCAAGGCCGCATCGAGAGCCACCGGGCGATGATAGGACAGTCCTACGGCCCTTCCCCGGGCGCCGCGCGGGCTCCCGTGGTGGTCACCCTCCACCACGGGAGCCCGGCCCGTCACCGCCGCTCCGTCAGGGCCGGCGGTGCGTCAGGGAGGACACCCGGCAGGCCGTCGGACCTGCCGTTCCGTCAGTTGAACGGCAGGCGGACCACCGAGGCGTTGCCCTGGGCCTGGGTGGCACCCACCCGCAGTGCGGCCGGGGCGTTGCCGATCGCGGACCAGACCTCGATCCGCACGGTGCCGTTGCTCAGGTTGCCCAGCGCGCCGGTGGCGGCGGACAGCCCGGCGGTGGCCGAGTAGCGCTCCCAGCCGGTCACCGGGTCGGTGGCGAAGTACCGGTAGGTCTCGGTCCGGTCGAAGCTGCCGTTCCCGGTCAGGTCGTAGGAGATCCGCACCTGCTGGCCCAGGCCGACGGCCGAGCCGGCGTCCAGGTAGAGGTCGAAGTCCGTCGCGGCGCCCGCCCGCAGGGTGGCGGTGACGTTGCGCACCTCGTAGACGGTCGGCTGGTACGGCGTGCCGTCGTGGTTGGTGCCGCCCGCCGACGCGACCGGGTCGGAGGAGGCCCCGGTGCCGTAGCCCCCGGTCAGCTTCCCGCCCGGCTGGAGGTAGAAGGTGTTCCCGCCCACCGGCGGCACCGAAGGCGAGGGCGACGGCGAGGAGGAGGGAGACGGCGAGGGAGAGGGGGACGGCGAGGGGGACGGCGAGGGGGACGGCGACGGCGTGACCCCGCCCGTGCCGCCGTCCTGGAAGCTGCCCCGCTCGCTCGCGGTCGACCTGGCCGGCACGGTCAGCACCGCCCCGTCCGAGAACCGCACCGTCCGCGCCGCGGTCGAGAAGTTGTGCGCGACGTGGGTGCGGGTGCCGCCGTTGACGAAGACCGCCGCCGTCGGCAGGTCGGCGCTGACCGCCGGGTCCAGGGTGCCGAGCACCGCGAGGTTGCCGATCCAGTGCTGCACGTGCGCCTTGGACTCCCCCTCCTCCGGGGTGTACGAGTCCTTGCCCGCCTGCCAGTTGGCCTTCGCCCCGGCCGGGTCGGCGAGCGCCTGGAACTCCCAGGCCAGGTCCCGCCAGTCGGTCAGCGCACCGCCGTTGTTGGCCCTGTGCTCGGCCAGGTTGTCCAGCAGGTCCGCCTGCCGCCGCGCCAGGTAGAGCGAACCACCGGTGATCGGCAGGTAGTTGATGCCGTGGATCATGCCGGGGCTGGCGGTCCACCAGGTGGAGTAGGCCGCGCCGCTGCCCCAGACCATGCCGACCGTGCGGTGGCCGAAGGAGGACGGGAAGACCGCCTTGTCGGCGTCGAACCAGTACTGCTCGACCGCCCGCGACTCGGTGGTGTAGAGGTAGACGCCCAGGTCGCGCAGCGCGGTGTCACCGGTGGCGGAGCCGTAGAGGATGAGCCCGGCGCTGAAGTTGAGCGACTCCGAGGAGGACTCCTCGTTGTTGCCCGCCGCGAAGCCGGCGTGGCCGGAGGCCCAGCCCATGCCCGCGTACGGGTCGAAGCTGCGCAGCCAGGGGAAGCGGGCGTCGGCCCGGTCGGTGTTGGCGGCGTCCTTGGCGAGCAGCTTGACCATCCCGCCCCAGGCCGAGTCGGCGGCCCAGGCGGCGTCGTAGCGGGCCACGGTGGCGGCGGCCTGGATGTAGTAGCCGTAGTGGAAGTGGTGGTCGTTCAGCTCGCCGTCGGTGCCGTAGGAGGCCGGGTAGCCGATCAGGGTCTTCCACAGGCTGTCGTAGGCGAAGACGGTGGAGCCGGTGCCGGCGAACCACTGCTGGAGCTTGCCCTTGAGCAGGCCGAGCAGCTTGTCCCTGGTCGCGGTGTCGCCCAACTGGTCGGCGATCGGCACCAGTTGGGCGAGCCGCCCGAGCGCCTTGCCGGTCCAGTAGGTGTCGGTGGCCCCGGCGAACGGGTCGGCCGCGTCGGCCGCCTCGCGGACCAGCGCGCCGAGCGCGGCCCGGTCGGCGCCGCCGACGTCCGGCAGCGAGGGCAGGATGGCGTCGGCCTTCATGGTGGTGGAGAAGCCGCTGCCCTGACGGACCTTCATCTGGCCGCGCGGCGAGGTGTACGTCAGCGCGGTCAGCGGGTCGGTGGTGGCCAGCCACTGGTGGCGGTAGAGCGCCAGCAGGGTGCCGGTCTGGCTGCCCTCGACGGGGGTGGTGGTGGCGGTGTAGTTCGTGGTGACCGTGCCGCCGTCGTAGGCCCAGGAGACCTTGGTGTCGGTGACGAAGCTGTAGGCGTAGGTGCGGTAGAGCGCCAGGTCGCCGGGCGAGGGCAGGACGGCCACCGAGTAGTAGTCCTTGCCGCCGAGCGCGGCCGAGACGGTGCTGCCGTTGACGTTCCAGGACGTGCCGGTGGGGGCGAACAGGCCGTAGTGGTGGCCGCCGACGGTGACGCCGAGCACGTTCCCCTGGTTGGCGAAGACCGTCGGGGTGCCGGCCGTGGTGATCTGGGCGGCGCCGCCGGTGGCCCGGGCGTAGACGTAGGGCAGGCCGTGGCCGATGGTGGCGGTGAAGGCGTGCCCGGCGTCGGCCCAGGCGGGGGTGACGGTCCAGTCCGTCCAGCCGTCCACCTTGGTGTCCGGCGAGTTGAGCCCGGCCACCCCGAGGGTGAGGTCGCGGGTGTGAGTGAAGTCGTACTGGCGGCCGTCGGGGGTGACCGTCGGCGTGGTCGGGTAGCCCACCTCCAGGCCGGAGTTGACGGCCTTGAAGGTGAAGGGGTGGGCGTACATGTTCTCGGAGTACGGATTGCCCGCGTAGCGCTGGAAGACCAGCGAGGACCACCAGTCGTTGGTGGGCGCGGCCTTGCCGGCCGCCTTGGCGGTGAGCTTCGGGGCGACCGGGGCGCCGTCCGAGTTGCTCGGGCCGACGGTGCCGGCCGGGCGGCTGTCGGCGTAGCCGCCGAGGCCGACCCGGACGGTGGCGGCGGAGGCGGACGGGGCGCCGACGGTGGCGGTGAGCGCGGCGGCGGCCAGCGCGAGGGCGGTCAGGACGGCGGCCGGGCGGCGGCCGGCTCTTCCAGGTCCTGAAGTACGGGGCGGCTTCACGATGAGTCACCTCGGGTGGGAGTGGGGGAAGTTGAGAGCGCTCTCAGAGTTCTCTCGACCCCGGACGGTAGGGGTGGCCCCGGAGCGGTGTCAACGACTCGGACGAAACCTCGCCGACTTCGGGCCGTGAAACCAGCGTGCACCGAACTCCCCAGATCACGTTCATGTTTCGACCTCTTGACGGCCGGGGGCACCCCCCGGCACGCTCCTCCCAGCGCTTGAGAGCGCTCTCAGAACTCGACCAGGAGGCACCCCCATGCGCCCGTCCAGAGCCGCCGCCACCCGCCGCACCGCCGCAGGCCGCACCGCCGCTGCCCGGGCCGTCACCGTCGGCAGCGCCGCCCTCGCCGCCGCCCTGCTGCTGACCGCCTGCGGCTCCGGCTCCTCCGGCTCGGCCGACGGCGGCAGCGGCGACGGCAAGGTCACCCTGACCGTCGACCTGTTCGGCACCTTCGGGTTCAAGGAGGCCGGCCTCTACGACGAGTACATGAAGCTGCACCCGAACGTCACCGTGAAGCAGAGCGACACCCAGGACGAGGCCCAGTACTGGCAGGCGCTGCAGACCAAGCTGGCCGGCGGCGGCGGGGTGGCCGACGTGCAGGGCCTGGAGGTCGGCCGGATCGCCAGCGTGATGCAGAAGCAGGCCGACAAGTTCCAGGACCTGCGCTCGCTCGGCGCCGGGGACGTGAACGACGGGCTGGTGCCGTGGAAGGCCGCCGCCGTGAAGACCGCCGACGGCAAGGTGCTCGGGGCCGGCACCGACATCGGCCCGGAGGCGATCTGCTTCCGCGCCGACCTGTTCAAGGAGGCCGGCCTGCCGACCGACCGCACCGAGCTGGCCGCCAAGTGGTCCACTTGGGCGGGCTACCTGGAGCTCGGCAAGGAGTACGTGGCCAAGGCCAAGCCGGGCAACGCCTGGACGGACAGCGCCGCCGGGATGTTCACCGCCGAGGTCGGCCAGCAGAAGGTGCGCTTCACCGACGAGAGCGGCAAGGCGGTGCACGAGAGCAGCCCGGCCGTGCAGACCGCCTGGGCGGACGCCACCAAGCTGGTCGCCGACGGCCTCTCGGCCAAGCTCCCGCAGTGGACCCCGGAGTGGAACAAGGCCTTCTCCACCGGCAAGTTCGCCACCCTCAGCTGCCCGGCCTGGATGGCCGGCTACATCAAGGGCCAGGCCGGCGACGCCTTCGCCGGCAAGTGGGACATCGCCCCCGGCCCCGGCAAGACCGGCAACTGGGGCGGCTCCTACCTGGCGATCCCGAAGGCCGCCAAGCACCCCAAGGAGGCGGCCGAGCTGATCAAGTGGCTGAACGCCAAGGAGCAGCAGGTCAAGCTCTTCACCAAGCAGGGCTCCTTCCCGTCCTCCACCGCCGCCCAGGCCGAGATCAAGACGGTCAAGGACCCGTACTTCAACGACGCCCCGATCGGCGAGATCTTCAGCGAGTCGGCCGTCAACATGCCCGCCCAGGTGCTCGGCATCCAGGACGGCGTGGTCACCAAGGCGTTCACCGACGCCCTCGGCGAGGTCGAGCGGACCAACACCGCCCCGGCCACCGCCTGGCAGCACGCCCTGGACAACGTCAAGAAGGCCTCCGGCAACTGACGGCCCCTCCGACGACCGACCACCCCGGCCCGGGGCCGCGCCGCTCTGCGGCTCCGGGCCGGGAAAGGACCCCCATGGCCACGCTCACCGCCCCCCGCCCCTCGACCCGGCCCGCCTCCCCGCGCCCGCGCCGGCTCGCCGGGCGGCTGGCCCCGTACGGCTTCCTCGCCCCGTTCTTCGTGCTGTTCGCCGCCTTCGGCCTGTTCCCGCTGCTGTACACCGCGTACGTCTCGCTGCACCGGGTCGAGCTGCAGACCTCGGAGCAGATGGACTGGCTGGGGTGGCAGAACTACACCCGGCTGTTCGAGGACCCGTTCTTCTGGAACGCGCTCGGCAACACCTTCACCATCGGCGTGCTCTCCACCGTCCCGCAGCTGCTGATGGCGCTGGGGCTGGCCCACCTGCTCAACTACAAGCTGCGCGGCCGGACCTTCTTCCGGGTCGCGATGCTGATGCCCTACGCCACCTCGGTGGCCGCCGCCACCCTGGTCTTCGCCCAGCTCTTCGGGCGGGACTACGGGCTGATCAACTGGGCGCTGCAGACCGTGGGGTTGAGCCCGGTCGACTGGCAGGCGAGCACCTGGGCCTCGCAGTTCGGGGTCTCGGCGATCGTCACCTGGCGCTGGACGGGCTACAACGCGCTGATCTACCTGGCCGGCATGCAGTCCATCCCGAACGAGCTCTACGAGTCGGCGGCGGTGGACGGCGCCTCCCGCTGGCAGCAGTTCCGGCACATCACCGTCCCCGGGCTGCGGCCGACCATCGTCTTCACCGTGGTGGTCTCCACCATCGGCGCCACCCAGCTGTTCGGCGAGCCGCTGCTCTACGAGGGGAACTCGGGCGGGGGCATCTCGCACCAGTACCAGACCCTCGGGCTCTACCTCTACGAGCAGGGCTGGACCTTCTTCCACCTCGGCCGGGCCGCCGCCGTGGCCTGGGTGATGTTCCTGCTGATCGTGGTGCTGGCCCTGATCAACGCGGCCATCGCCGCCCGGCGCAACCGTACGGACGGGTGAACTCCCATGGCCTCCACGACCATTGCCCTGAAGCAGACCGGCCGCAAGGCGGCCGGCCGGCGCTCCCCGCTGCACGGCGGGCCACTGGCCTACGCGGTGCTGGGCTTCGCCACCCTGCTCTTCGTCTTCCCGTTCTACTGGACCCTGGTGGCCGCCAGCCGCTCCAACTCCGAGCTGAGCTCGGCGACTCCGGCGCTCACCCCGGGCCCCAACCTGTTCCACAACATCGGCGCGGCGCTGGAGCAGGCCGCGATCGGCACCGCCCTGCTCAACTCGCTGATCGTCTCGGTCGCGGTGACCGTGGGCGTGGTGCTCTCCTCCACCCTGGCCGGCTTCGCCTTCGCTAAACTCCGGTTCCGGGGGCGGGGGTTGCTGCTGGCGATCACCGTGGGCACCATGATGATCCCGCCGCAGCTCGGGGTGATCCCGCTGTTCATGGTGATCGTGAAGCTGGACCTGCAGAACAAGCTGCCCTCGGTGATCCTGCCTTCGCTGGTCTCCGCCTTCGGCGTCTTCTTCATGCGCCAGTTCCTGGTCCAGGCGCTGCCGGACGAGCTGATCGAGGCCGGCCGGATGGACGGCGCCTCGGCCCTCCGGATCTTCCGCTCGATCGTGCTGCCGGTGGCCCGCCCCGGCATGGCGGTGCTGGCGATGCTCACCTTCATGGCCACCTGGAACGACTTCTTCTGGCCGGTGGTGGCGCTGAGCTCGCAGAACCCGACCGTGCAGGTGGCCCTGAAGTCACTGGGCCAGGGCTACGTCCCGGACCAGTCGATCGTGATGGCCGGCACCCTGATCGGCACCCTCCCCGTGCTCCTGGTCTTCGCCCTGCTGGGCCGTCAGATAGTCGGCGGCATCATGCAGGGCGCCGTCAAGGGCTGAGCCCTCTACCGTAGTCATCCATGGAAGGCGACATGTCCGTAGCAGCCCTACCGGCCCCCGTCCGCTCCGAGTCCACCGGCTTCCCGGCCGGCTTCGTCTGGGGCGCGGCCACCGCCGCGTACCAGATCGAAGGCGCCGCCGCCGAGGACGGGCGCACCCCGTCCATCTGGGACACCTTCAGCCGCACCCCCGGGAAGGTGCGCAACGGCGACACCGGCGACATCGCCACCGACCATTACCACCGCTACCGCGAGGACGTCGCGCTGATGGCCGAACTCGGCCTGAACGCCTACCGGTTCTCGCTCTCCTGGCCGCGCATCCGGCCGGGCGGCAGCGGCCCGGCGAACGAGGCCGGGCTGGACTTCTACGACCGGCTGGTGGACGAGCTGCTGGGCCGGGGCATCACGCCCGTGGTCACGCTCTACCACTGGGACCTGCCGCAGGAGCTGGAGGACGCGGGCGGCTGGCTGAACCGCGAGACGGCGTACCGGTTCGCCGAGTACGCCACCCTCGCGGCCCGCCGGCTCGGCGACCGCATCCCGACCTGGACCACGCTGAACGAGCCCTGGTGCTCGGCCTTCCTCGGCTACGGCTCCGGGGTGCACGCCCCCGGCCGGACCAGCCCGGTGGAGTCGCTGACCGCCCATCACCACCTGCTGCTGGCGCACGGCCTGGGCACGGCGGCGCTCCGCGCCGAGCTGCCGGCCACCGCGCAGGTCTCGCTCACCCTCAACCTGGCGGCCGTCCGCCCGGCCGGCCGGGCCCCCGCCGACCTGGACGCGGCCCGCCGGATCGACGGGCTGGCGAACCGGATCTTCCTCGACCCGGTGTTCAAGGGCGCCTACCCGGCCGACGTGCTGGCCGACACCGCGCACGTCACCGACTGGGGTTTCGTCCACGACGGCGACCTGGCCGAGATCTCCCGCCCGATCGACTCCCTGGGCATCAACTACTACACCCCGACCGTGGTCGGCGCCGACGACCCGGACGCCCCGGCCCCGCGCCAGGACGGCCACGCCGGGGAGATCTCCCCCTGGCCGGCCGACCGGGGCGTGCGCTTCCTGCCCGCCGAGGGCAGCCGCACCGCGATGGGCTGGCCGGTGGACGCCGAGGGGCTGTACGAGCTGCTCACCCGGCTGCGGGACGAACTGCCGGGCCTGCCGCTGCTGGTGACCGAGAACGGCGCCGCGTACGACGACTACAGCGACCCGAGCGGGGCGGTGCACGACCCGGAGCGGGTGGCCTACCTGCACGCGCACCTGGACGCGGTGCGCCGGGCGGCGGCCGACGGGGTGCCGGTGGGGGGTTACTTCCTCTGGTCGCTGCTGGACAACTTCGAGTGGTCCTTCGGGTACGGCAAGCGCTTCGGCATGGTGCACGTGGACTTCGCCAGCCAGCGGCGCACGCCGAAGGACAGTGCCCGCTGGTACGCCGAGGTGATCCGGACCGGGCGGCTGCCCGAGGAGTGAGACGCCGTGGCGCGCCGGTGAGACGGTGAGACGGTGAGACGGCCGAGGGCCGCACCCCGGTGGTCGGGGTGCGGCCCTCGGCCGTGCGGCACCACTACTTCTTCGGCGAACCCTGGGCCCGGACCGACTTGGTGATGGTCTTCCACTTCTTCAGCCGCTCGGCGGCCAGCCGGGCGTCCGTCCGGGAGGCGATCCAGGCGTTCTCCTTCTGGAGCTTCTGGTAGCTCTCCCAGCGGCGCACCGGCAGCGAGCCCTCCTCCAGCGCCGCCAGCACCGCGCACCCCGGCTCACCGGAGTGGCCGCAGTCGTGGAAGCGGCAGTCGGCGGACAGCTCGTCGATCTCGGCGAAGGCCATGTCCAGGCCCTCGCCGCCGAACAGGCCGGCGCCGCGCAGGCCGGGGGTGTCGATCACCACGCCGCCGCCCGGCAGCGGGATCATCTCGCGGGTGGTGGTGGTGTGCCGGCCCTTCTCGTCCACCGAGCGGGTGGACTGGACGACCATCGCCTCGGAGGAGCTGAGCGCGTTGGTCAGGGTGGACTTGCCGGCGCCGGACTGGCCGATCAGCACGCTGGTGGTGCCCAGGCAGGCGCGGAGCACGTCGATGCCCTCGCCGGTCTCGGCGCTCACCGCGAGCACCGTGACGCCGGGGGCCACGCCCTCGACGTCGTCCCGGACGAACGCGGCGTCACCGACCAGGTCGCACTTGGTCAGCACCACCAGCGGCTCGGCACCGGACTCCCAGGCGAGCGCGACGAAGCGCTCGATCCGCCCGAGGTCGGGGTCGGCGGCCAGCGAGACCGCGATCATCACGGTGTCCACGTTGGCCGCCAGCACCTGGCCCTCGGAGCGCTTGCCGGCGGTGGAGCGGATGATCGCGGTGGTCCGGGGCAGGACGGCCGCGACGCTGGGCATCGGTGCGGTGGTCAGGTCGACGCCGACCCAGTCGCCGGTGCAGACCCACTCGGCCGGGTCGGAGATGCGCACCGGGCGCAGGTCGGCCCGGACGGTGCCGGGCGCGCCGGAGCCGTCGTCGTCGAGCAGGACGTCGCACATCCCCCGGTCGACCCGGGTGACCCGGCCCGGCCGCAGGCCGGCGTGGGCGAAGAAGGCGAACTTGGCGGACCACTCGTCGTTCCAGCCGTAGGCGGACAGCGAGCGGTCGGTGGTGGAGAGATTCAACTTCGGGGAACCCTTCGAGGGGTGGCCCCGGCAGTCCGCGCCGCGCGCGGATCGTGAAGGGGTGTCAGCCGGAGACCACGGAGGTGGGGAGGACCTTCTGGGCGCGGACGGCGTCCGCAATGACGACAGTCACCACGGTCGTCACCTCCTTCTCGCTCAACGGCTGCACCGGGAGCGGCACGCTCCCGTCGCAGGCGACCCTAGCGAACCCCGGGCCGTCCGCGCACCCCATATACGACGGTGTGCCGGCCCACCCCCGTCCGACGGCGTGCCCTGGCGCACCGTCAGACGTGCCAACCGCCGGGCCGGTCGGTCTCCGGGGGCGGGGGCGGCGGACGGCGGCGCCGGTGGGTCCCGCCGGAGGCGAGCCGGCCGCGGACGTTCCCCGGCGGCAGGAAGTCGGCCCAGCGCTCGGGGTACTCGGAGGGCGGGTCGTCGTCCTCCTCCTCGTCCAGGTCCTCCTCGTGGCCCTCGCCGAGGCCCAGCTCGCGGGCCAGCCGGGCCCGCTCCACGGCCCGCCGGGCGGTGGCCTCGCGGACCACGGCGGCGGCGGCCTCCTCGCTGGCCCGCTCGTTCTCGGCGCGGGCGTCGGCGGTCTCGGTGGTCGGCCAGCGGCGGTCCAGCGCGGCGTTCATCGCGGCACCGATCAGCACCGCGAGCGCCACCACGCCGATCCACAGCAGCACCGCGACCGGGGCGGCCAGCTGTCCGTAGACCGAGCGGCCCTCGATCGAGGAGACCAGGTAGAGGCGGAGCAGCACGCTGCACACCACCAGCACCACCAGCGCCACCAGGGCGCCGGGGATGTCCTCCCGCCAGGGCGTGGAGACCGGCACGGCCACGTGGTAGAGGGTGGTGAGGAAGATGACCAGCAGGACGATGGCGGCCGGCCAGGAGAGCGCGCTGATCGCACCGGCCGAGTCGGGGCCGAGCGCGTTGCGCACCAGGCCGGGCCCGGCCAGCAGCAGCGGCAGCACCAGGGAGCCGATCACCAGGGCGCCGAGGTAGAGGCCGAGCGACATCAGCCGGGTCTTCACGATCCCGCGCTTGCCGTCCAGGCCGTACATCACGGTGATGGTGTCGATGAAGATGTAGAGCGCCCGCGAGCCGGACCAGAGCGAGAGCAGGAAGCCGATCGAGATCAGGTCCGGCCGGCCGCCCTCGTCGAAGACGCTGTTCAGCAGCGGCTGGACGATCTGCTGGATCGAGCTCGGGGCCAGCACGGTGGCACTGGCCTGCAGGATGTCCTGCTCCAGCTTCTCGATGGTGCCGGCGCCCAGGATGTCGTCCAGGTAGCCGAGGGTGCCGGCCAGGCAGAGCAGCAGCGGCGGGATGGAGAGCAGCGTGAAGAAAGCCGCCTCCGCCGCGAGTCCGGTGACCCGGTACTCGACGCAGGTGTTGGTGGTGTCCTTGACCAAGGTCCAGGCGGTCCGGCGCCACGTCGACTCACGGCGGCGGCGTCCGCGACGCCTGCGCCGGGAGGGGCGCTCGGCCCCCGTCCTGCTGGTTTCCCCTGCTGCTTGCACGCCCCTAACCTATCGGTCCCCGGGCGGCGGACGGACGAGCAACCTGACGAGGTCTCACCAGCCGTCCGGGCTGCGGCGCAACGATCGTGGTCTCACCCATCGAAACTCACGAGTCCACCATCCGGACGATGGTGGACCGGGGGTCGTGCGGCGTGCGAATCTCTTGCCATGCCGAGCGCCGGAACCACCCTAGTAGGTCGACTCCACGTCGATCTCCTTCGCGTGTCCAGCGCCATCTGTCCGGTGACCTGAGCCCACCCGCCGTCTCCCACCGCACCCGGCGCGAACCCGATTCGCCGTCCCCGCCGCAGCGGATGTGCGAGCCCCCGGCAAGGTCACTGCTCCCCCGTACCTCGTGGAGAACCCGCAGGTCGTAGCAGGTCCGTGCCCGGAAGCCCGCAGCCGCCACCAGAGCCACTGCCTTAAGGACTTCACCATGGCCAGCACCCCCGACCCGGTCGAGCCCCAGGCCGCCGGCGCGCCCGCGCGCCGCCCCGCGGCCGCCCGCAAGGTGACCCGCCACCGTGGCGAGGGCCAGTGGGGTCTCGGACACCGCACGCCGCTGAACCCGAACGAGCAGTTCAAGAAGGACGACGACGGTCTCAACGTGCGGACGCGCATTGAGACGATCTACGCCCAGCGCGGCTTCGACTCGATCGACCCGGCCGACCTGCGCGGCCGGATGCGCTGGTGGGGTCTGTACACCCAGCGCAAGGAGGGGATCGACGGCGGCAAGACCGCGATCCTGGAGCCGCACGAGCTGGACGCCGAGTACTTCATGCTCAGGGTCCGGATCGACGGCGGCCGGCTGACGGTGGCCCAGCTGAAGGCCGTCGCCGAGGTCTCGGAGAAGTACGGGCGCGGCACCGCCGACCTGACGGACCGGCAGAACGTGCAGTACCACTGGATCCGGATCGAGGACGTCCCGGCGATCTGGCGGACCCTGGAGGCGGTCGGCCTCTCCACCACCGAGGCCTGCGGCGACACCCCGCGCGTCATCCTGGGCTCCCCGGTGGCCGGCATCGCCGAGGACGAGATCATCGACGGCACCCCCGCCATCGACGAGATCATGCAGCGCTTCATCGGCAACCCGGACTTCTCCAACCTGCCGCGCAAGTTCAAGTCGGCGATCTCCGGCTCGCCGCTGCTGGACGTGGCCCACGAGATCAACGACATCGCCTTCGTCGGCGTCGAGCACCCCGAGCACGGCCCGGGCTTCGACCTCTGGGTCGGCGGCGGCCTCTCCACCAACCCCAAGCTGGGCGTCCGGCTGAACGCCTGGGTGCCGCTGGACGAGGTGGCCGACGTCTACGGCGGTGTGATCGGCATCTTCCGCGACTACGGCTACCGCCGCCTGCGCAACCGCGCCCGGTTGAAGTTCCTGGTCGCCGACTGGGGCCCGGAGAAGTTCCGCCAAGTGCTGGAGGACGAGTACCTCAAGTACAAGCTGGTGGACGGCCCGGCGCCGAAGGAGCCCTCCGGCCGCTGGCGCGACCACGTCGGCGTGCACCGGCAGAAGGACGGCAACTACTACGTCGGCTTCGCCCCCCGGGTCGGCCGGGTGAACGGCAAGCTGCTCGGCCAGATCGCCGAGCTGGCCGCCGAGCACGGCTCCGACCGCCTGCGCACCACCGCCGAGCAGAAGATGCTGGTGCTGGACGTCGCCGAGGACCGGGTCGAGTCGCTGGTGGCCGGCCTGGAGGCGCTGGACCTGCGGGTCACCCCGTCGCCGTTCCGGCGCGGCACGATGGCCTGCACCGGCATCGAGTACTGCAAGCTGGCGATCGTCGAGACCAAGGAGCGCGGTCGCACCCTGATCGACGAACTGGAGGCCCGCCTCCCGGAGTTCGCCGAGCCGCTGACCATCAACATCAACGGCTGCCCGAACGCCTGCGCCCGCATCCAGGTCGCCGACATCGGCCTCAAGGGCCAGCTGGTGACCGACGAGAACGGCGAGCAGGTCGAGGGCTACCAGGTGCACCTGGGCGGCGCGCTCGGGCTGGAGGCCGGCTTCGGCCGCAAGGTCCGCGGCCTCAAGGTCACCAAGGACGGCCTGCCGGACTACGTGGAGCGGGTCCTGACCCGCTACCAGGAGGACCGCACCGAGGGCGAGCGCTTCGCCCAGTGGACGGCCCGGGCCAGTGAGGAGCAGCTGTCGTGAGCGAACGCGCCGCGCCGTTCCACTGCCCGTACTGCGGCGACGAGGACCTCCGGCCCTCGGAGGCCGGCCACGGCTCCTGGGAGTGCCACTCCTGCCGCCGGGCGTTCCAGCTGAAGTACCTGGGCCTGCTGTCAACCACCCACGGGGGAACGGCACATGAGCAGCGTGACTGACTACGAGGCGATAGCCGCGAAGGCGGCCGTCGAGCTGGAGGAGGCTCCGGCGCAGGAGGTCCTGCGCTGGGCCGCCGAGACCTTCGGCCCGCGGTTCTGCGTCACCTCCTCGATGGAGGACGCCGTGGTGGCCCACCTGGCCTCCTCGGTCTTCCCCGGCGTGGACGTGGTCTTCCTGGACACCGGCTACCACTTCGCCGAGACCATCGGCACCCGGGACGCGGTGGCGGCGGTGATGCCGGTCAACGTCATCACCCTCAAGCCGCTTCAGACGGTGGCCGAGCAGGACGCCCAGTACGGCCCGAACCTGCACGATCGCGACAACGACCTGTGCTGCGCGCTGCGCAAGGTGGAACCGCTCAACCGCGGCCTGGCCGCCTACGACGCCTGGGCCACCGGCCTGCGCCGGGACGAGTCGCCGTCCCGGGCCAACACCCCGGTGGTGGCCTGGGACGCCAAGCGCCGCAAGGTGAAGATCGCCCCGATCGCCCGCTGGACCCAGGACGACGTGGACGCCTACGTCGCCGCCAACGGGGTGCTGCTCAACCCGCTGCTGTGGGAGGGCTACACCTCGATCGGCTGCGCGCCGCTCTCCTGCACCGCCAAGCCCGGCGAGGGCGAGGAGGGCCGCTCCGGCCGCTGGGCCGGCTCGGGCAAGACCGAGTGCGGCATCCACCTCTGACCGGCCGACCGACCGTCACACCCCTTGAGGAGAACGAACCGTGAGCACAGCCATCACCCCGGCCGCCGACGGAGCCGCAGAGGCGGCCCCGCTGGCCGCCCCCTGCGAGCGCGGCGCCACGGTGTGGCTGACCGGGCTGCCCAGCGCGGGCAAGACCACGCTCGCCTTCGCCCTGGCCGAGCGGCTGCGCGCCGAGGGCCACAGGGTCGAGGTCCTGGACGGTGACGAGATCCGTGAATTCCTGTCCAAGGGGCTGGGGTTCAGCAAGGAGGACCGGCACACCAACGTGGCCCGGATCGGCTTCGTGGCCGAGAAGCTGGCCCGGAACGGCGTGAAGGTGCTCGCCCCGGTGATCGCCCCCTACGCCGACTCCCGGGCCGCCGTCCGCGAGCGGCACGCCGGGCTCGGCACCGAGTTCCTCGAGGTGCACGTCGCCACTCCGGTCGAGCTCTGCTCGGAGCGGGACGTCAAGGGCCTCTACGCCAAGCAGGCGGCCGGCGAGATCTCCGGTCTCACCGGTGTGGACGACCCGTACGAGGCTCCGGCCGCACCGGAGTTGAGGATCCAGACGCAGGGCCGCCAGGTGACCGAGTCCGCCGCCGAGCTGTACGCCTTCCTGACCGAGAGGGGCCTCGCATGACCGCCACCGTGACGCACAGCCCGCTGGAGACCGCCGAGTCCCCCTTCGCGCTCTCGCACCTGGACGCCCTGGAGGCGGAGTCGGTGCACATCTTCCGCGAGGTGGCGGGTGAGTTCGAGCGGCCGGTGATCCTGTTCTCCGGCGGCAAGGACTCCATCGTGATGCTCCACCTGGCGCTGAAGGCGTTCGCCCCGGCGGCCATCCCGTTCTCGCTGCTGCACGTGGACACCGGCCACAACTTCCCCGAGGTCATCGACTACCGGGACCGGGTGGCGGCGCAGCACAACCTGCGCCTGCACGTGGCCAACGTCCAGGACTTCATCGACGACGGCCGGCTGCGCGAGCGCCCGGACGGCACCCGCAACCCGCTGCAGACCGTGCCGCTGCTGGACGCCATCGAGTCCCACAAGTTCGACGCCGTCTTCGGCGGCGGCCGTCGCGACGAGGAGAAGGCCCGGGCCAAGGAGCGGGTGTTCTCGCTCCGCGACGAGTTCGGCGCCTGGGACCCGCGCCGCCAGCGCCCCGAGCTCTGGTCGCTCTACAACGGCCGGCACGCGGTCGGCGAGCACGTCCGGGTGTTCCCGCTCTCCAACTGGACCGAGCTGGACGTCTGGCAGTACATCGAGCGGGAGAAGATCGAGCTCCCGGAGATCTACTACGCCCACCAGCGCCCGGTGTTCAAGCGCGACGGGATGTGGCTGACCGCCGGGGAGTGGGGCGGCCCCAAGGAGAGCGAGACGGTCGAGACCCGTCTCATCCGCTACCGCACCGTCGGCGACATGTCCTGCACCGGCGCCGTCGACTCCGACGCCGCCACCAACGCGGACATCATCACCGAGATCGCCGCCAGCCGCCTCACCGAGCGCGGCGCCACCCGCGCCGACGACAAGCTGTCCGAGGCCGCGATGGAAGACCGCAAGCGCGAAGGGTACTTCTAGACCATGAGCACCACCCAGGAAGCAACCGCCACCTCGCTGCTGCGCTTCGCCACCGCCGGCTCCGTCGACGACGGCAAGTCCACCCTGGTCGGCCGGCTGCTGCACGACTCCAAGTCCGTGCTGGCCGACCAGTTGGAGGCCGTCGAGCACGCCTCCCGCAACCGCGGCCAGGACACCCCGGACCTGGCGCTGCTCACCGACGGCCTGCGGGCCGAGCGCGAGCAGGGCATCACCATCGACGTGGCGTACCGCTACTTCGCCACCGCCCGGCGGCGGTTCATCCTCGCCGACACCCCGGGGCACGTGCAGTACACCCGGAACATGGTGACCGGCGCCTCCACCGCCGAGCTGGCCGTGGTGCTGGTCGACGCCCGCAACGGCGTGGTCGAGCAGACCCGCCGGCACGCCGCCGTGGCCGCCCTGCTGCGCGTCCCGCACGTGGTGCTCGCGGTCAACAAGATGGACCTCGTCGAGTACGACGAGCCCGTCTTCGCCGCCATCGCCGCCGAGTTCACCGCCTACGCCGCCTCGCTCGGGGTGGCCGACGTGGTGGCGATCCCGATCTCGGCGCTGGCCGGTGACAACGTGGTCGAGCCGTCCGCCCACATGGACTGGTACGGTGGCCCGACCCTGCTGGAGCACCTGGAGAACGTGCCCGTCGGCACCGACCCCAGCGAGGAGCCGGCCCGCTTCCCGGTCCAGTACGTGATCCGTCCGCAGACCGCCGAGCACCCCGACTACCGTGGCTACGCGGGCCAGTTGGCCTCCGGCGTGCTGCGGGTCGGCGACACCGTGACGGTGCTGCCGGCCGGCCGCACCACCACCGTGAGCGGGATCGACGCGCTCGGCACCGAGACCGACATCGCCTGGGCCCCCCAGTCGGTGACCGTCCGGCTCGCCGACGACATCGACATCTCGCGCGGCGACCTGATCGCCGGCGGTGCGGCTCCGGTCCCCACCAAGGACGTCGAGGCCACCGTCTGCCACCTGAACGAGCGCCCGCTGACCGTCGGCGCCAAGGTGCTGCTCAAGCACACCACCCGCACGGTGCGCGCGCTGGTCAAGGAGATCAGCTACCGCATCGACATCGACACCCTCGAACAGCGCTCCGGCGCAAGCGGGTTGGAGGTCAACGAGATCGGCCACGTGGTGCTGCGCACCGCCGAGCCGCTCGCCCTCGACCCCTACAGCGCGAACCGTCACACCGGGTCCTTCCTGCTGATCGACCCGGCCGACGGCACCACCCTCACCGCCGGCATGGCGGGCGAGGCCTTCGACACCACTTCCGCAGCAGAGCAACCCGACGAGGAGGACTAGGTCTGATGCCCAGCGAGGCGTTCTCGGGCATGGACAAGGAAGGCGGCCGCATCGGCAGCGGCGTCCTCGGCAGTGGCCAGGGCGGGCTGACGCGATGTGCAGGCGGACAGGGGCTCTGAGCCCCTGTCACCGGGGCGGCCGCTTCCCACAGCGGCGGTCGCTCCGGATCCGCAGGCACCCACGCCCGACTTTCTTTCTTTCTTCCATGAACTTGCCAGAGGACGAAACGATGACCGCGCACAGCACCTCCGCCCGCTTCAGACGGACCGCCACCGCCACCGTGGCCGGCCTGACCGCGATCGGCCTGCTCTCGGCCTGCGGCTACGGCTCCAAGAACGAGGACAAGCCCGCCGCCGCGCCGGCTGCGGCCTCCTCCTCGGCCGGCGGCGAGGCCAAGAAGCTCTCCGCCGACACGGTGAAGATCGGCTACTTCGCCAACCTGACCCACGGCACCCCGCTGGTCGGCCTGAAGGAGGGCCTGATCCAGAAGGAGCTGGGCTCCACCCAGGTCAAGACCCAGATCTTCAACGCCGGCCCGGCCGAGATCGAGGCGCTGAACGCCGGCTCGATCGACATCGGCTGGATCGGCCCCTCCCCCGCCATCAACGGCTTCACCAAGTCCAACGGTGAGTCGCTGAAGATCATCGGCGGCTCGGCCTCCGGCGGTGTCCGACTGGTCGTCAACCCCGAGAAGATCAAGTCGGTGGACGACCTCAAGGGCAAGAAGATCGCCACCCCGCAGATCGGCAACACCCAGGACGTCGCCCTGCTCTCGTTCCTGAACAGCAAGGGCTGGAAGGTCGACGCCAACTCCGGCGCCGGCGACGTCTCGGTCGTCCGCTCGGACAACAAGGTCACCCCCGACGCCTACAAGTCCGGCTCCATCGACGGCGCCTGGGTCCCCGAGCCGACCGCCTCCAAGCTGGTCACGCTCGGCGCCAAGGAGCTGCTCAACGAGAAGTCGCTCTGGCCGGACAACAAGTTCGTGATCACCAACATCATCGTCTCGCAGAAGTTCCTCAAGGAGCACCCGGACGTGGTGGAGGCCGTGCTGCGCGGCTCGGTGAACACCAACGCCTACATCAAGGCAAACCCGGACAAGGCCAAGGCCGCTGCCAACGAGGCCATCAAGGAGGCGGCCGGCAACTCGCTGGAGGCCGCCATCCTCGACCCGGCCTGGGCCGACATCGACTTCATCGACGACCCGCTGGCCTCCACCCTGCAGAAGGAGGCCGACAACGCGGTGACCGCCGGCCTGCTCAAGAAGCCCAACCTGGCCGGGATCTACGACCTGACCCTGCTGAACAAGGTGCTCAAGGAGAAGAGCCAGGCCGCCGTCGCGGACGCCGGGCTCGGCACCAAGTAAGCAGCGCCACCGGACTCCGAGGTCCGTGTCCCCGCCCAGCCCGGTCGATGCCCAGTCAACGGGCCGGGCGGGGCCGGACCCCGGCTCCCACTCCCTTCGCCAGCCGCCAGACCAGTCACCCAGGAGGTGCCCGGAGATGACCACGGCACTGACCACCTCGAAGAGCGCGCCGAGCGCCGAGGCCCCGACCGGCGCTCCCGCCGTCCGGCTCTCGCACGTCCACAAGTCCTTCGGCCGCCCCGGCGCGGCCACCCACGTGCTGGACGACATCACCCTCGACGTCGCCCCGGGTGAGTTCGTCACCCTGCTGGGCGCCTCGGGCTGCGGTAAGTCCACCCTGCTCAACCTGGTGGCCGGGCTGGACAAGCCCACCGCCGGCGACATCGAACTGGGCGGCAACCGGCCCGCGTTGATGTTCCAGGAGCACGCGCTCTTCCCCTGGCTGACGGCCGGCAAGAACATCGAGCTGGCCCTGCGGCTCGGCGGCACCCCGAAGGCCGAGCGGCGCGCCGAGGCCGAGCGGCTGCTCGAACTCGTCCGCCTGCACGGCTCGTACGGCAAGCGGGTGCACGAGCTCTCCGGCGGCATGCGCCAGCGGGTGGCGCTGGCACGGGCGTTGGCCCAGGGCAGCGACGTGCTGCTGATGGACGAACCGTTCGCCGCGCTCGACGCCATCACCCGTGACGTGCTGCACGACGAGCTGACCCGGATCTGGGCCGAGCGCAAGCTCACCGTGCTGTTCGTCACCCACAACGTGCGCGAGGCCGTCCGCCTCGCCCAGCGGGTGGTCCTGCTCTCCTCCCGGCCCGGCCGGGTCGCCAAGGAGTGGCGGATCGACCTGCCGCAGCCCCGCCGGATCGAATCCGCCGGCGTGGCCGACCTGTCCATCGAAATCACCGACGAGCTGCGTGGGGAGATCCGCCGCCATGGCCAGCACTGACACCACCCCCCTGCTCGACAAGACCCCGAGCCCCAGCTCCGCCGACGTCGGGGCCGGCCTGGACGCGCTGGACGCCGTCGTCACCACCCGCACCCCGCTGCTGGTGACGCTGCGCCAGAAGGCACTGCCGCCGGTCATCGCCATCGCCCTGGTGCTGGTGGTCTGGCAGGCCGCCTTCAGCCTGGAGCTGACCGACAGCTACAAGCTGCCGAGCCCCGGCATGGTCTGGGCCTCACTGGTCGACCTCTGGGGCCAGGGCACGCTGTTCAGCATCATCTGGACCAGCCTCTGGCGCGGTCTGTCCGGCTTCGTGGCCGCCGTGGTCATCGGCACCCCGATCGGCCTGCTGGTCGCCCAGGTCAAGCCCGTCCGGGCGGCCATCGGCCCGATCCTCTCCGGCCTCCAGTCGCTGCCGTCCGTGGCCTGGGTGCCCGCCGCCGTCATCTGGCTGGGCGTCAACAACTCGACCATGTACGCGGTGATCCTGCTCGGCGCCGTGCCGTCCGTCGCCAACGGCCTGGTGGCCGGCATCGACCAGGTGCCGCCGATCCTGCTCCGGGCCGGCCGCACCATGGGCGCCAGCGGCCTCGTCCAGGCCCGGCACATCCTGCTGCCGGGCGCCCTGCCGGGCTACCTGGCCGGGCTCAAGCAGGGCTGGGCGTTCTCCTGGCGCTCCCTGATGGCGGCCGAACTGATCGCCGCCTCGCCCGAGTTGGGCATCGGCCTGGGCCGCTACCTGGAGAACCAGCGGGAGTTCGCCGACATGTCCGGCGTGCTGCTCGGCATCATCCTGATCCTGATCGTCGGCGTCGCCATCGACCTGCTGTTCTTCAGCCCGCTGGAGCGCCGGGTGCTCCGCAACCGCGGCCTGCTGCACGGCACCCGGTAGGGCCGCACCGATGCTCCTGCACCACGGCACCCCGCCCGCGCCCCGCCACCACGGCGGTGGCGCGGGCGGGCCCGCCCTGCTCCTGATCGCGCACGGCAGCCGCGATCCGCGCCACGCCGCCACGGTGGACGCGCTGACCCGCCGGCTCCGCGCCCTGCGGCCGGAGGTGGAGATCAGCACCGCCTACCTGGACCACTGCGCACCCCGGCTCGGCCAGGTCGCGCCCCGGCTGCGCGGCGCGGTCGCCGTCCCGCTGCTGCTCAACCGGGCCTTCCACGCCCGCAGCGACATCCCTGCCGCGCTGCGCGAGGCCGGCGCGGCCGACCTCCCGCTGGCCGAGGTGCTCGGCCCCTCCCCACTGCTGCTGGCCGCCCTGGACCGCCGCCTCACCGAGGCCGGCCTCGACCTCGCGGACGCCCCGCACACCGGTCTGGTGCTGGCCGCCGCCGGCTCCTCCGACCAGGCGGCCAACGCCGCCACCCGGGCCGTCGCCGAGGAGTACCGCCGCACCCGGGGCTTCGCCGCCGTCGAGGTGGCGCACGCCTCCGCCGTCCCGCCGCACCCCGCCGACGCCATCGCCGCCCTGCGCGCCCGGGGCCTGCGCCAACTGGCCGTCGCCCCCTACCTGCTGGCCCCCGGCCTGCTCCCCGACCGGATCGCCGAAGCCGCCCGCACGGCCGGCATCGACCTGGTCGCCCCGGTCCTCGGCGCCGCCCCGGAGATCGCCGAGCTGCTCCTGCTGCGCTACGACCGGGCCGCCCACCGCTCGGGCCTGCTGGCGGCCTGACGGCCCGTCGTCTCAGGAGCGCACGGGCTGCTGCGCCACGCCGGTCTCCGGCTCCGTCTCCCGCTCCGATTCCGCCTCGGCCTCCATCCGGTCCTGCTCCTGCGGCTTGCGCTCCCCGCCCCGGACGGCGCCCAGGCTGGCGGCCACCACGCAGACCAGGCCCGCGAGTTGGGCCACCGTCAGGCTCTGGTGCAGCAGCAGGAAGCCGATCAGCGCGGCGAAGCCCGGCTCGAAGCTGAGCAGGGTGCCGAGCGCACCCGTGGTGAGGCGGCGCAGCGCCATCATCTCCAGCACGTAGGGCAGCACCGGCAGCAGCACCGCCGCCCCGGCCGCGCCGAGCAGCATCCCGGGCGTGAGCACCGGCACCGCGTGCACCAGGCCGAACGGCGCGGTGCAGAGCGCCGCCACCGTCACCGCGAAGGCCAGGCCGTCGACGCCGGAGAAGCGGTCGCCGACCCGCTGACTGAAGATCACGTAACCGCCGAGGGCCGCCCCGGAGAGCACGCCGAAGGCCAGGCCGACCGGGTCGAGCGAGCCGTTCCAGGGCTGGGTCAGGGCGAGCACGCCACCGAGCGCGAGCAGCGGCCAGACCACGTCACGGCGCCGCCGCAGGCCGAACACCGCGACGGCCAGCGGGCCGAGGAACTCCAGCGCGCTGGAGACGCCCAGCGGGATGCGGTCGATCGCGGCGAAGTAGGACAGCGTCATCACCGCACTGATGACCCCGAAGGCCCCGGCCACCAGCAGGTCGGAGCGGCTGCGACCGCGCAGCCGGGGGCGGGCCCAGACCAGCAGGATCACGGCGGCGAAGGCGAGCCGGAGCGAGGCCGTCCCCAGCGGCCCGGCGACCGGGAACATCCAGGTGGAGACGGCCGCGCCGGTCTGCACGCTGACCATCGCGGCGACCGCGAGGCCGGCGGCGCCGTAGACGCCGGAGCGGGCGCCGGGAGGCTGGGGCATGGGGTGGATCTCCTTCGGGTGGGTGGTGGCGCGGGCGGACCCGTCAGGGTGTCACCAGGACGGTGCGCAGGTCGAGTTCGCCCTGGCAGGTCATCGCGACCCGGGACAGCCGTGCCGAGTACCCGGCCACCGCCCACTCCTGCCAGAGCGGGACGTGCGGGAGGTCCTCGGCCAGCAGGCGTTCGGCCTGCTGGTAGCGGAAGGTGGCGGCCCCGGGGTCGGGGGTGCGGTCGGCCTCGGCCAGCAGTGCGTCGAACTCCGGGCGGTGGTAGCCGCTCTCGTTGGACGGGCTGCGGCTGTGGAACTGCGGGCGGAGGAAGTTCTCCAGCGCCGGGTAGTCGGCCGCCCAGTCGGCCCGGACGATGCCGGTCACCGTGCGGTCGGCGACCGCGTCGGCGTAGCCCCGGACGGTGTCGTAGAGGACCAGCTCGCAGGCGAGGCCGAGGGTCTCGGTCAGACAGGCGGCGATCTCGCCGAGCCAGCCCTCGGCGCTGGCCGGCGAGTGGAACTCCAGCGGGCCGGTGAAGCCCGAGCGGGCCAGCAACTCCCGTGCGGCCTCCGGGTCGTGGCGGCAGTACGGGCCCGCCTGGCCGGGCAGGTGGCCGGGGATGCCGGGCACCGACCAGCCGTCCGCGATCCGCTGCCGGCCGCCGAGCGCGCGGCGGACCACCCGCTCGCGGTCGATCGCCAGCGAGACGGCCTTGCGCAGCTCCGGCGAGTCGTAGCCGGGCAGGTAGGACGGGAAGGCGAGCGCCTGGAGCTCCAGGCCGTCCCGGCCGGTGATCCGGCCGGCCAGCTCGCGCTCCGCGCCGCCGTCCGCGACCAGGGCGTGCGGCAGTGCCTCCAGGTAGTCCAACTCACCCGCCAGCAGCGCCCGGTAGGCACTCTCCCGGTTCGGGTAGGAGATCAGCCGGAGGTCCCGGACCAGCGGGACGAACGGGCCGGGGTAGGGCTGGTGCCTGGTCAGCCGCAGCTCGGCCGGGCCGGCCTCGACCAGCCGGTACGGGCCGTTGCCGACCGGGCTCGCCAGGTAGCCCGCCCGGTCGGTGAAGTACCGGGCGGGCAGCGGCAGGTAGGCCGCCGCGCCGAGCATCACGGGGAACAGCCCGAACGGCTCGGCCAGCGTGACGGTGAAGGTCAGCTCGTCCAGCACGGTCAGCCCGCGCATCCGCTCGGCGGTGGGCTCCCCGGTGGCCGGGTGGACCTCGTGGTAGCCGAGCACCTTCTCGAAGGCGGTGGCCCCGGCCTGCCGGTTGGCGGCGTGCGCGGTGTGGTTCCAGGCGTCGACGAAGGAGGCGGCGGTGACGGGGGTGCCGTCGTGGAAGGTCCAGCCCGGGTGCAGGGAGACCGTGAAGGTGGTGGCGTCCTGACTGGTGATCGAACGGGCCACCGCCTCGTGGGCGCTGCCGTCGGCCGGGTCGTAGGCGACCAGGCCGGTGAAGAGCAGGCCCAGGACGCGGGTGCCGCAGTGCTCGACGGTGTCCCCCGGCACCAGCGGGCGCACCGGCGGCCGGTCGTAGTTGTACAGCCGGACCTCGACGGGCTGCACCTCGGTGGGCTGTACGTCGTCGGGCCCGGCCGGAGGGGTGGGCCCGGCCTGAAGGGTGGGCCGGGCCTCGGCGGAGTGACTCACCGTCAGACCCCGGCCGGCTGGACGTGGTCGGCCGCCACCCGGTAGTCCCGGGCGGTGGCGTCCACCGCCCGCTGGACGGCGGCGGCGTCCGGGCCCCGGAACCGGAACCGGCCGCCGACGTGCTCGTAGCCGTGGGCCGGCGGCAGCACGTAGCCGGCCTCGGGCACCCACTCCGCGTACGGGCCGGGGGTGCGCCCGGTCATCGGGGTGGCCCGGGTGAAGCGGCAGGGGCGCTCGGCCGGGGCCGGGATCACGATGAAGCCGGCCACCTCCTGGGTGTCCCAGTCGATCCCGTCCCGCAGCGGCTGCCCGAGCTGGAGGTGGAAGGCGGCCTCCATCAGGTCCCAGTCGTGCACCTCCCGCCAGAGGAACGGGGTCTCCGCGCCGCCGACCCGGGCGCCGACCTCCAGGAAGGAGCAGCTCGCACCGTCCGGGCCCTCCTCCAGGAAGACCTCCAGGTGGAACGGGGTGGCCTCGTCGGTGAGCGCCCGCAGGAAGCCCTCGGCGTACTCGCCGATCACCCGGTGCAGCTCGGGGTCGGCCTCCTCGATCGAGCCGTAGTAGCTGCCGTGGGCGAAGTCCAGGCAGGTCCTGACGTACCGTGAGGCACGCCAGACCAGCAGCCCGGTGCCGTCGAAGACGCCGTCGACGTGCAGGATCGGGTGCGGGTTGCGGGCCTGCACCATCAGGTCGGTGCGGTCGAAGTCGACCAGCACCAGGTCCTCGGGGCCGGTGACCGCCAGGACGCCGGCGCTGCCGGAGCCGGAGCGGGGCTTGACGATCAGGTCCCAGCCGTGGACGGCCGCGAAGGCGTGCGCGTCGGCGGGGCCGGTCAGCGGGGCGAAGGCCGGGATCGGCAGGCCGGCCGCCGCGATCCGCTCCCCCATCACCACCTTGTCCCGGAAGGTCTCGGCGGTCTCCGGGCGCATCCCCGGCAGCCCGAGCTCGACCCGGAGCGCGGCGGCGTTCTCCAGGTCCTCCTCCTTGAGCGTGATCAGCAGGTCGGGGGCGCCGTGACGCTCCGCCAGGCCGAGCACGGCGGCGCGCAGCTGGGCCGGGTCCTCGATGTCGTCGAGGGTGACCACCTCGGCCGCGCCGGCCGGGACGGCGCCCCGGCCCAGCGGGCTGGTGACGTAGGTGACGGCGCAGCTGGTGTGGTCGAGGTAGGCCGCGTAGTCGGCATACCGGTCCTGCCAGCGGTTCATCACGATGACGTGGGACAGGCCATGGTCGGCGGTGGTGCTCAACGTGTCGTCCGTTCTGGTGCGCAGTGGGGTGCGGGAGCGGTCGGAAGGGGCGTGGTGGGGTGCGGGAGCGGTCGGAAGGGGCGTGGTGGGATGCGGGCTCAGTAGGTGAGCACGGCCCCGGTGTGGACCAGGTCGATGCAGCGGTGGCCGATCACCTGGCTGGAGTCGGCCGGGATCACCCGGGCCTGGGCCCCGGCGTAGCCGTCGGGCTGGTAGAAGACGCCCCACAGGGTCTGCCAGGGCTGCTCCAGCCCGGTGGCCGGGTCGACCATGTACTCGGTGCGCGGCACGACCCGCTGCTGGAGCACGCAGCCGGCCTCGGCCCCGGCCCGCAGGGCGCGGCGCCACTCCTCGGGGGAGGTCTCCCAGCCGGCCACCACACCGTGGCCGCCGAACAGGTTGTTGGGCTTGAGGATCAGCGTCCCGCGCAGCTCGGTGAGCTCCTCCAGCAGGCCGGGCTCGGCCAGGTCGGCGGCGCTCTGCAACGAGCGGGTGCGGGGCAGGGCGCGGTCGATGACGGCGCGTTCGGCGGCGCTGAAGTGCGCGGCGTGCCGCGGGTCGGAGAGCAGCGCCATGCAGCCCTTCTCGCCGAACAGGTTGCTCTGCAGGGTGTGCCAGAGCAGCACCCGGCCCTCCTCGTGGGCGCGCAGCACCGGTTCGGCGAGCTCCAGGTGCCAGGGCTCGGCGAGCAGCTGATCGGTGTCGAAGGCCCGCCAGATCACGTCGACCTCGCGGCCGTCCAGCACGATCCGGCCGTCCTTCTCGGTCAGGTCACCGAGCTCGCCGAGCATCAGGTCCAGGCCGAGCGAGCGCATCACCCGCTGGACGTTGTACCAGGTCGCGGCGCCGAACTCGGCCAGCCCGCCCGGGGCTTCGACGATCGCCACCACCGGCTCCCTGCCGCCGGTGAAGGCGGCGCCGGCCGCCTTCACCGTGCGCACGGTCTCCCGGCCGGTGTGCACGTAGCCGAGGCCGTGCTCGCGGGCGAAGGCGGCGAACTCCCCGATCTCCAGCAGGCCGCGCGGCACCTCACCGGCCCAGTCCCAGCCGCCGAGGTCGCTGCCGATGCCGAACTCCAGCAGCTTGAAGCCCTCGCCGTCGTGGTAGGCGTCGGCGCGGCCGAACAGCACCGGGGTCTCGCGGGCGTGACGGAGCATCAGCTCGGCCCGGGCCCCGTGCACGCCGACCGCCGCGCAGAACCGGTCCAGGTCACCGTCGAAGAGCCGGTCGGGCAGCGAGACCAGCATGCCGAGCAGCTCCGTCAGGTCCGCGCCGAAGGCGCGCAGTTCGTGCTCCGCGACGAAGTTCGGGCGGGGCGGGTAGGGGCGCTTCCAGGTCGGGATCTCCGGATTGGCCGCCAGTTCGGCCATCACGTCGAGCAGGCCGTTGCCGGGGACCTTGCACGCCGCGTTGTACGCCGCCGTCACGGGGTTGGTCATGGTGCTTCCGTCTCTCTGGGTGCTGGGGAGGAGCGGGGTGGTCAGAGGTCGAGGACCAGATCGGTGGTGGGCCGGGAGACGCAGAGCAGGACCTCGCCGTCCTGCGGCTCGTAGCCGGGCTCCATGTCGTAGGTGACGGTGCCGCGCCGGATCCTCACCGCGCAGGTGCCGCACACCCCGGCCCAGCAGCGCGAGTCGGTCTTCACCTGGGCGCCCCGGGAGAACTGGAGCAGCGCGGTGGCGGACGGGTCCCACTCGACCTGGCGGCCGGAGCGGGCGAACTCGATCCGCAGGCCGCCCAGCAGTCCGAGGGTGTGCACCTCGTCGTGGCCGTCCACGGTGGCCCGGCCGAGCACCTCGGGGCCGTGCTCCGGGTGCTCGGTGAAGCCGAGGGCGGTGAACCAGGCCCGGGCCGGGCCCGGGGTGACGGTCACCCCGGTGGCCTGCTCGGCGCGCAGCGCGAGGAACAGCCCGGCCAGCGCCAGCCGGCCCGTCCCGGTGCCGCGCCACCGCGGATCGACCACCAGGTCGTACAGCTCCGCCGTGCCGTCGGCGCGGCGGTCCGCCGCGCAGCAGGCCACCGGCTCGCCTTGGTGCTCGACCAGGCAGAAGTCCTCGGCGCGGGAGCCGTCCCGCGCCGGGAAGGAGCCGTCCGGCGGCAGGCCGTCCGTCCCCCGGTGGGCCCGGATCAGACCGGCCAGCACCTCGGCGTCCTCGGCGGTGGCCTGACGGACCCTCACCTCCTCGATGTCCGGGCCGCCCTGGGAGACCAGCACGTCGGTCGAGGTCATCGCGCGGGCGGGCATCAGGCACCCACCCGGACCGGCTCGGCCGAGGAGGGAACGGCAGGCGCCGGGCGGCCGGGCTCGGTGGTGAGCCGGTAGCGGGCCATCACCTGCTCGGCGGCGCGCCGCACCGCCGCGTGGTCGGCGCCGCGCAGCCGGAACCGGCCGCCGATCTGCTCGTAGCCGCCGCTGCCGTCGAAGACCGTGCCGAGCGCGGGCAGCACCTCGGCGTAGACCTCGGGCACCTCGCCCAGCAGCGAGGTGCGGCCGGTCAGCGTGCTCGGCCACGGCTTCGGCTCAGGGATGCTGACCCAGCCCACCCGCTCGGCGGGCTGCGGGAGTTCGGTGGCCGGCACGGTCGGCGGCAGGCCGACGGTGGCCCGGAACGCCTCGGCGAACAGGTCGATGCCGAACAGGTCGCGGTGGACGAACGGCACCTCGGCGCCGCCCGGCCGCAGGCCGACCTCCAGGAAGACCAGCTCGCCCGAGGCGGTCTCGAACAGCTCCAGGTGGAACGGGCCGTCGACCAGGCCGAGCGCGTCCAGGCAGCCGCCGGTGAAGGCGGTGATCCGGTCGAGGCGCTCGCCGGCGTCCAGCATGACCGAGCCGAGCGGCACGCCCTCGGTGAAGTCCAGGCAGGTGTTCAGGTACTGCGAGGCGCTGACGAAGTGGAAGGCCGAGCCGCGCCGGACGCCGTCGACGTGCAGGACCTCGCCCTCGACGTACTCCTCGCACTCGTAGCCGTCCAGCTGTCCGGAGTTGACGGCCAGCCAGTCGGCCAGCGCCCCCTCCTCGCGGATCAGCTCCACCCCGCGCGAGGACCAGCCGGCCCGGGGCTTGACGATCAGCGGCAGCCCGACCTCGGCGGCCACGGCGGCGGCGGTGCTCCCCCCGTCCAGCCGGCGGAAGTGCGGCACCCGCAGGCCGGCCGCGCCGATCAGGTCCTTCATCCGGGCCTTGTCGCGGAACGCCTCGACGAACTCCACCGACCAGCCCGGCACGCCGAGCGCGGCGCGCAGCCGGGCGGTGGTGACCACGTCGTACTCGGACGGGCCGACGATCGCGTCGAAGCCGCCGTGGATCTCGGCGAGCCGACGGGCGATCGGCAGCAGGGTGTCGTACTCCAGGTCGTCCGTCACCACCAGGTCCAGCGCGCCCTCGGCGTCCAGCACCGGCAGCCCGGCCGGCAGGGTGATGTGCACCAGCTCGCAGCTGCCGGGCTCGACGAAGCGGTGGTACTCGCCGAACTCGTCGTCGAAGCGGTTGACCACCAGGTACCGCGGGAGTTCACGACTGGACAAAGCGCACCTCGTTCCGTACCGCGTGCCAGCGCTCGACGGCCTCTTCGTAGGACTCGGCCCGGTAGACCACGTGGCCGAGGAAGCAGCGGAAGTCCTCCGCCGGGGGGATCTCCTCCCCGGCCGGGAGGTAGACCTGGACGTCCAGGGTGTCGGGGTGGGCCCGCAGCTCCTCGATGCCCTCGATCCGGTCGTAGCGGGTCAGCCCGTACTCGGTGAAGCAGGCGATGCCGACGTACTTGGCGCTCGGCGCCCCGTGCGCCCCCACCTGCCGGCTGTCCAGCCCGGTGTAGGCGCCCACCATCACACCGACCTGGTCGACGCCGGTGACGGCCTCCACCAGGGTCGGGATGCGGTGCCCGGCCAGCCGGGCGCCCAGCTCGATCAGCACCGGCTCGCCGCCGGGCAGCCGCAGCTCGCAGTGGAACGGGCCGCGCACCACGCCGAGCGCCTTGCAGACCCCGGCCACGTACTTCTCGATCGCGGCCCGGGTGACCAGGTCGCAGTCCCGGGGCATGACCTGGCCCAGCTCGACGAAGTACGGCTCGGGGCCGAGCATCTTGGTGGTGACCGCGAGGACCACCGTCCAGCCGTCCTCGACGTAGCCCTCGACGCTGATCTCCGGACCGTCCAGGTACTCCTCCAGCAGCACCGGCCCGGCCAGGTCGCGGCCCAGGTCGGTACGGGTGTCGGCCCTCAAGTGCCGGTAGGCCGCCAGGAGTTGGCCGAGGTCCTCGACCCGGCTGACGTGGATGCTGCCGGCCGACTCGGTCGGCTTCAGCACCGCCGGGAAGCCGACGTGCGCGGCGGCGGCCGTCAGCCCGTCCTCGTCCCGGACCTCGGCGAAGCGCGGCACCCGCAGACCGGCGGCCTCGACCAGGGTGCGCATCCGGGCCTTGTTCCGGAGCCCGTCGGCGATCTCCGCCCGCAGGCCGGGCAGGCCGAGCGCGGCGGCCAGCCGGGCGGTGGTGTCGACGTAGAACTCGAAGCCGGGGACCAGGCCGGTGAACGGCCGCTCCGCGTGCAGGTCGGCGACGGCCGCCAGCAGCGCGGCCTCGTCGTTGGTGTCGACCACCAGCAGCTGGTCGGCCGAGGCCCGGGCGGTCTCCGGCAGCCGCCGGTCGTCCCGGTCGGCGGTGGCCACCACGACCTCGAAGCCGAGGGCGCGGGCCTTGTCCAGCAGGGCGAGCCCCGACGAGCTGGGCTCGACGATCAGGACGCGCCCGGCGGGAGCGGGCGGGTGTACGGACATCAGTGATCATCCCTCGGGACGCGGCGTGACGGGTGGAGTGGTCCGGCGGTGGTGGGGGGGGCGGCGGGGGGGGGGGCGGCCCCCCCCCCGCCCCCCCCCCCCGGGCGCGAGCCCGCCCCCCCGCGGACGGGCCAGCCCCGGGGGCAGGACCTACC
>NZ_JBIWFX010000005.1:385480-454336 GCF_044763225.1 Kitasatospora sp. NPDC096147
GGGGGCGGGGGCGCGGGCGCCGCCCCCCCCCCCCGCCGCCGCCCCCGGCCGGGATCAGGCCGCGACCGGCTGCTTGCTGCCGACGGTCTGCTCGTGGAGCTCGAAGAAGTAGTCCCCGATCAGCTCCACGAAGGTGGCCAGGTCCGAGTACGCCTGCTCCGGGGTGCCGAACACCTCGACCGCGCGGGCGACCGTGCGGAACATCAGCTCGTCGTGGTCGTGCGACTCGTCGAACTCGATGTGGGTCGCGGTGCCCTGGACGAACTCGCGGCCGAACTCCTCGGACGCCTTGTTGGTGATGACCGGGTTGTAGCGGTCGGAGTACCACTCGACCAGCCAGTCCCAGACCGTGGTCGGGGCCGGACCGCGCGAGTCGGCCTCCAGGCGCAGGTAGCCCATCAGCTTCTTGGTGGACGGGAACGGATCGGTCGCCTCGATCTGCTCCTGGGTCAGGCCGAACTTGATCAGGTCACGGGTGAACATGCCCTCGTGGCCGAACTCCTCGGCCAGGTACTTGGCCAGGTGGGCGGCCAGGGTGTCGTCCTTGGACCCGACCTTGAACAGCGCGTAGGTGTCGACCTCGTTGTTCAGGCGGATGCGCAGCACCGTCTCGGTGATGTGCCGGACGTAGAAGTCGCGGTCGGTCCACTCGCCGGCGTGCAGCTCGCGCATCTTGGGGACGCGCTGGAACTGCTTCTCGAGCAGCTCGGCGGCGAGCGCCTCGAGACGGGCGCGGTCGAGAGTTGCGTTTACCACGGTGAATTTCCTCTGCTTTCGAATGTGCGCCGAGCGGCGCGTTCCCTGCTGAAAAAGAATCTACTGAGCGCCCTCGGGGCCGGACAGAGCCAATTCGTGATGCTTGGCCCCTTCCGGTCGAACGGCACGGAAAAGGCCCGTGGCCGGGTCCCGGAATTCGGGACCCGGCCACGGGCCGGTCGACGGGCGGGCGGGGGCGGGCGGCGTCAGACCGCCACCGGCCGCTGCTCCTGCTCCTGCTCCTGCTCCTGCTCGGCCGGGGCGGCCGGCAGCTCGCGCATGCCGCGCAGCGGGGAGAGCAGGATCGGCAGCACCGCCAGCAGCTCGCCGGTGACGCCGAGCCACATCGCGTTGCGCACCCCGAGGGTCTGCGCCAGCACGCCGCCGAGGAAGGCCCCGACCGGCATCGCGCCCCAGACCAGGAACCGGATGGTGGCGTTCATCCGGGCCATCAGCGGCTTGGGGGTGACCCGCTGACGGAAGCTCACCTGGGTGATGTTGAAGATGATCAGGGTGATCCAGCCCAGCCCGTGCAGCAGCACGGCCCCCGCCAGCCGCCAGTCGGCCTGGTAGAGCGGCAGCGCCAGGAACCAGCAGGCGGTGCTGGTGAGCATGCACATCCACAGCGCCCGGCCCTGGCCCAGCCACCCGACCACCCGCTCGACCAGCAGCGCGCCGCCGATGCCGCCGAGCGCGGCGGCGCTGAACACCACGCCGCACAGCAGCGCGGACAGCTTCAGGGTGTCCGCCAGCAGCACCACCAGCAGCGACAGGCCGACGGTGCCGAACAGGTTGGAGATCGCGGCGGTGGTGGCGATCGGCCGCAGCACCGGGTGGCGGAGCACGAACCGCAGGCCCTCGCCGATCTCCCGGCGCAGGTGGGCGTCCGGGCGGCGCTCGGGCTTCGGCTCCGGCCGGCGGATCCGGCCCAGGAAGAACGCCGAGACGAGGAAGCTGACCGCGTCGATGGCCAGCGCCGCCGGGGCGGTGACGGCGGCGATGATGGCTCCGCCCAGGCCAGGACCGCCGACCTCGGCCACGTTCCGGGTGGCCTCCAGCTTGGCGTTGCCCTCCATCAGCCGGTCGTCGTCGACCAGCTGGGGCAGCAGGCTCTGGTAGGCGACGTCGAAGAACAGCGTCAGCACGGAGACCCCGAAGGTCACCGCGTAGAGCTGACCGAGGGTCAGCACGTCCAGCCAGTACGCCACCGGGACGGACCCCAGCAGCAGGGCCCGGCCGAGGTCGCCGACGATCATCACCCGGCGGTGCCGCATCCGGTCCACCAGGGCCCCGGCGGGCAGCCCGAGCAGCAGGAAGGCCAGGTACTGGAACATCGTCAGCAGCGCCGCCTCGAACGGCGTGGCGTCCAGGACCTTGATGGCCAGGAATGGCAGCGCCAGGAGGGTCACGGCCGATCCCACCTGACTGATGGAATCGCCTATCCAGAGCTGGCGGAAATCACGGTGGAAGAACAGGCTCTTGTCAGACACCCGGGGATCATCGGGGAATTCCCGAGCGGCTGTCAACGCATTCCGCATTCGCCTGCCGAACAGCGCCGGGAATCAGACCCGGGTGAGCAGAGCCGTCCCCAGGTCGCTCACCGTGTAGTGCACCTCGCGGCGGTGGCGGTGGCTGGTCACCAGGCCCGAGTCGCGCAGCACCGCCAGGTGCTGGGAGACCGCGCCGGGGGTCAGGCCGGTCCGGGCGGCCAGCTGGGTGGTGGTGGCCGGTGAGCTGGTGCCCGCCAGCAGCTCGGCCCGGCTGCGCCCGAGCAGCCGGGCCAGGGCCGGCCCGGCCGCGCCCCGCCGCTGCCACAGCGTCCCGACGCCCCGGGCCGGGTAGACCACCGCCGGGGCCACCGCCCGATGACCCGTCAGCAGGTGGCACTGGTGGGCGAAGGCGCTCGGCACCAGGGTGATCCCGCAGCCGTCCAGGTCGGGCCCGGCGGCCGGCCAGTCCGGCGAGAGCAGCTGCGCGTCCCGCCAGCGCAGGGTCGGGTGCAGATCCCCGAAGACCTGCTGGATGCCGTCCTCGGCGAGCCGGCGGGTGCGGTGCGCGATGTCCGCCTCCAGCAGGGCCCGGATCCTCGGCCAGGACGGGGCGACCGCCACCCGCCACCAGCCCAGCACGGCCTCCGCCAGCTCCGGGAGCACCCGTTCGGGCTCCTCGGCGAGCCGGTGCAGGAACGGATCCGGCCGGCCCTGGCGGGGCCGGACCCCGCGCACCGCCTCCCGGACCAGCTCGGGCGGGGTGGCCAGCACCACCGCCAGCTCCTCCTCGATCTCGGAGAGCGGGCAGGTGGCGGGCGGCGTCAGGAAGTGCGAGGGCCGCCCCGCCGTCCGGGCCAGCAGGCGCAGCGCGGCCAGCGGCGCTCCGGGCAGCTGCTCCTGAGGGAGCGTCAGCGCCTCCCTGATCCACGGGAGGTGCACCACGTACCGGCCGGGATCGGCCAGCGCCCGCAGGCCGCCCACCGTCTCCCAGAGCGGCGAGACGGCGAACCGCACGTTCACCGCGTCCAGCACCCCGAACCTCAACTGCCCCACGTCCCCGCCTCCTTCCGCTCAGGCTGCCGCCGCGACGCGACGATTTAGCCCTGCCTGAAACACTGGCGGCGCGGCCCGGAGGATGGTGGTCTTGGCTGCCATGACCCCCGCACCACCTCCCCCGGACGACCGGCCGCGCGCCGTACTGCCGCGCACCGCTCCCCTGCACACCGCCCCGCGGTGCACGGCCCTGCCGCACACCGCCTCGCCGCGCACCACTCCCCTGCGCACCGCCCCGCTGTGCGCTGCTGCGGAGGGCGCCGCACCCGGCCGCCGTCAGGCGGCCGCGTGCACCCGGTGCCGTGCCGTCCCGGCCCGGCCGACGTCCTGCCAGGCCCGTGCCAGCCGGGCACAGGCGGACTCCAGGGCCGACTCGTCGGCGGTGAACGGGATCCGCAGGTGGTCCTCGAAGGTGCCGTCCACCCCGAACCGTCCGCCGGTCAGCACCCGGACCCCGCGCTCGGCCGCCGCCCGGGCGAGCGGCGGCCCGACCCGGTGGCCGAGATCCACCCAGAGCGCCAGCCCGCCGTGCGGCAGCCGGTAGCGCCAGTCGGGCAGGTACTCGGCCAGCAACTCGGCGAGCAGCAACCGACGGTGGAGCAGCAGCTGCCGGCGCTCGGCCAACAGCGGCGGATAGGACTCCAGGACCCGCAGCCCGACCAGCTGGGTCAGCAGCGAGTTCCCGCCGTCCACCAGGTGCCGCAGGCCGGCCAACCGGGTGACCACCGGCTCGGCCGCCCGGATCCAGCCCACCCGCAGACCCGCCCAGCAGGAGCTGCTGAGCGTGCCGACGGTGATCACCTGCGGGCCGGCGAGCGGCGGCGGCAGCGGCGGGCCGTCCAGGGCCAGATCGCGCACCGACTCGTCCACCACCAGGTGGGTGCCGGAGCGGACGGCCGCCCGGGCGATCGCGGCGCGGATCGCGGCCGGCATCACCATCCCGGTCGGATGGTGGAAGTCCGGTGCCAGGTAGGCGAGTCGGGGCCGCTCCCGGTGCAGCACCGACTCCCAGACGTCGGCGTCCCAACCGTCCGGGGCCAGGCCGACGGTCAGCAGCCGGCGGTTCAGCGCCCGGGTCAGGTCGAGCACGGCGGGGTGGGTGGGGCTGTCGGTGAGCACCGCCTCGCCGGGCCGCGACAGCAGGCGCAGCACCAGGCCGAGGCCGTGCTCGGCCCCGCCCGTCACCAGGATCTCCTCCGGGCCGGTCGGCACCCCGCGCTGGGTGAAGCCGGCCGCGATCTCCCGGCGGAGCTCCGGAAGGCCCATCAGGTCATGGCCCGGCTGGAGCCCGTCCGCGTAGCGGCCGAGATCGGCCGACACCTCACGGACGGCCGGGACCAGCACGCCCTGCGGGATCGGCAGCGCGTCCACCGTGAGGTCGACGTCGGTGCCCGGGTGGCGGCCCACGGTGGACGCAGCCGCAGCCTGCACGCTCCGGGCGGCCCGGGGTGCCCGGACGAAGGAGCCGGCGCCCCGGTCACTGGCCAGCCGGCCCCGCTCGCGCAGTAGGCGGTAGGCGGCGGTGACGGTGTTCCGGCTGATCCCGCACTGGGTGGCGAGGGCCCGCTCGGCCGGGATGCGCGCCCCGGCCGGCAGCCGTCCGTCGGCGATCAGCACCTCGAAGGCACCTGCCAGGTCGAGGTAGGCCGGGCCCTGCGCCCGCCAGTGGCCGAGCATCCGGGCCACCTGAGGTGCCGTCAGTGAGTAGCTCAACTCCGCTGCCTTCGGTGTGGGCCGCGCCCGGGTGGGGGTGCGGCGGCGTGGTGGGGGTGTCCGGACCGCGCGGCGGCGTGGGGTGCGCAGCGGTCCGGGACCGGTGGGGCGGGGCGGGCGGGCGGGCCGGGATCAGCGGGCGGGCGCGTTCAGCTGGACACCGACCGAGCAGGGCACCGGGGCGGCTTGCTCGGGCCGGCCGGCGGCCAGTACCGCCCCCAGGCTCCGGGCGTGCTCACCGCTGAGCACGAACTCAATCCGGTCGCACCGGTCGGACTGCCGGCCGTAGCCGCCGACCAGCACGTGCACCGAGACGTTCCCCTCGGCGTCGGCGGAGACGCTGACCGAGCCGTCCACCACCCCGGGGATCAGCTCACGGGTCCGGTCGCTCTGGGTCTGGAGCTGCGTCATCGTCGGGTTCCTCTCGAAGGACGTGGTGGTGGGTGCTCAGCGCGCGGCGGCGAGCGGCGCGCTGTCGAGCTGCGAGGTGTCGTGCCCAGGGGTGCCGTGCGGCGCGAGCCGGTCGGAGGAGTGCTCGGGTGCGAGCTCCGCGCCGGGGCGCAGCGCGACCGCCGCGTGGTTGACGGCGGTGGCGGCCTCGCCGAAGCCGACCGAGATGAGCGGCACCCGGCCCGGGTAACCGCAGCCGTCGCCGACCGCGTACACCCCCGGCAGGCTGGTGCGCATGGCCGCGTCCACCCGCACCTGCCGCCCGTCGAGCTCCACACCCCAGTCGGCGATCGGGCCGAGCTGCGAGGAGAAGCCCAGCGCGGCGACCAACGCCTGTGCGGGCAGGTCGAGTTCGTCCCGGCCCGCTCGGACGGTCACCCGCTCCAGCCGGTCCGCCCCGTGACAGGCCGTCACCTGGGCGTCGGTGAGCACCCGCACCGGCGCCTCGCGCAGCTGCCGGACGCTGTACTCGTGCGCCCGGAACGAGCCGCGCCGGTGGACCACGGTGACCGAGGCGGCGATCGGCGCGAGCGCCAGCGCCCAGTCCACCGCACTGTCCCCGCCCCCGACGATCACCACGTCCCGGTCGCGGTGCTCCTCCAGCCGGGGCACGTGGTAGGCCACGCCGCGCCCCTCGTACGGCAGTGAGCAGGCCAGGGTACGCGGCCGGACCTGCCCGATCCCGGCCGCGATCACCACCGCACCGGCCTCCACCACGGCCTCCGCATCGGTGCCGACCAGCCAGCGCTCACCACTCCGCTCCAGGGTCACCGCGCTCTGGCCGAGCAGGTACCTCGGCTCGAACGGCGCCGACTGGGCCAGCAGGTTGTCGATCAACTCCCGCCCTCGGACGGCGACATGACCGGCCACGTCGTACAGCCGCTTCTCCGGGTAGAGCGCCGCCACCTGCCCGCCGGACTGCGGCAGCGCGTCGATCACCGCACTGGTCAGCCCTCGGAATCCGGCGTAGTAGGCGGCGTAGAGCCCGGCGGGGCCGGCCCCGACGATCGCCAGGTCAACGGTGTACTGCAGCGGCCGGGTCATGCCCGCCTCCTCGTTGTCTTGCCATGGGTGATGCTGCGATGGGGAGTTGGTACGGATGCGGTCCGCGCCGGGCACCCGCGACGGAGGGCGGGGCGAGCGTACGGACGGGCAGGGCGCGCGGAACGGCGGCCGGATTCGATGATCCTCACCCTGGGTCTGACGATGCGTCAATGACGTTTCCGGGCAGAGCTCTTGTCCGGATGCGAGCCGCCGAAGGCGGCTCAGGCGCGGTCGGCGGCGCGGGCCAGCTCCTCGGCCAAGCTGCTCCACTCCCGGGCGTAGCTGCTGGCCAGATCGGCCACCACCACGGCACAGTGCGGCGGCACGGCCGCCACCAGGTCACTCCTGGTGCGCGCGTCCAGATCACGGGCGCCGAGCCAGCGCAGCAGCAGCCGCCCCGATTCGGTGAAGCGCAGCGAGGGGTCCTTGGCCAGCCGCTCCAGGATGGCCGCCGCCGGCTGTGCTCCGCCCGGAGCGCGTTCACCCGCCCCCTGGGGCGGGACCGCCCCGGCCGCCGAACGGGCCGGGCCGCTCCCGGGCCGCGCCTGGCGCACCACCCGCGCGACGGCGGCCGGGTCGGGGCCGGTGGCGGGCACGACGGTGCCCGGTGTCCCGGCGGTCCCCTCCGCTGCCGCCCGGTGGCTCCCCACCGGAGCGGGCGGGAGCGGGACGGCCGGCGGCCGGCCTTCGTCACCCCGCCCCGCCGCGACCCGACCCACCATCAGCTGCTCCGCCGCGACCGGCCCACCCACGAGCAGCCCCGCACCGAACCGCTCCGATCCGAAGTGCTCCGGCCCGAACGACCCGCCCTCGGCCCGCTCCGGGTCCACCGAACCGGCGTACCGCCCGGCCTGCTCACCCTGCCCGGACCGTCCGCCCTGCTCGCCCGGACCACCCGGGCCGGACCGCCCGGACCGCAGCAGTCCCTCCCCGCGCTGGAGCATCCGCCGCACGTCGTGCGCGGTGCTGACCGAGATGCCGACCGCCCGGGAGACCTCCCGGAGCGAGGCGTCGGGGCGTTCGGCGAACAGCTTCGCCGCCGCCCGCCGCCCCTCGGCCGGGTCCAGCGGCCGGACCCGGCCGTCCCGGCCGACCCGCACGGTGGGGACCACCCCCGCGATCGACTGAGGATTCTCCTCGCTCGAACACCGCCGGGCGGCCCCGACCGTCTTCGGGGACAGCCCGGTGACCCGGGCGATCGCCCGGTCCGACCAGCCGGGATGGGAGGCCAGGATCCGGCGCGCTGCGGCCCGCCGGTCCGCCAGGGTGAGCGGCAGTCCGTGCGCGACGTTGGCCTCCACCGCCCGGATGAAGATCTCCTCCTCCGGGCCCTCCAGGTAGCGGACCAGCACCTCCTGCTCGCCCCGGAGCGCGGCGGCCCGGAGCCGGTGCCTGCCGTCCACCACCTTCCGGCTGGCCCGGTGCACCAGGATCGGGGCCAGTGCCCGTCCGCTCTGCGCCAGTGCCTCGACGTGCCCGGGGTCCTCCCCCGTCAGTCGCGGCGAATCCGCCGGGAGCAACAGCTCCACCGGCACGCTCTCCACCTCGGACGCGACATCCCCCGTCACCGCCCCCACCCCCTCTGATCACTTCACGTGCGTGAACATGCAGCTTTCGGGGAGTTGCCAAATTTGTCAAACATCTGTCAGGAGCTTGTTGCCAGTGATCAGAATGACTACGTTTCAGGACGGCGCGCCCGACACCACATCCGAGCGGGCCACAGCGATCCACCCACGATCCTCCAAGGGGAACCTCCCGATGCACGCAGCACGCCGCACCTTCGCGCTGGCCGCCCTCGCCGTCGCCCTCCTGCTCGGCGCCGCCCAGCAGTTGACCCCCGTTCAGGCCGGTCACCAGCACGCCGTCCAGGCCGGCGGCCCCAGCACCAAGGCGCCGGACGTCCCCGGTGGCGACATCGAGTGGCCGTGATCCCGACGGTGTGACGTTCCGCCCCGAGCCCGAGTTGACAGAGATGTCCGGGATCGGGGCGGAATGTTGACACGACCCCGCAGCACTGTGGCAATGTTCTCGCCATGTTCGACACGGCCATCGAGACCCTGCCCCAGCCGCAGTTCGGCATCCGGCTGCGGACGATCAGGCAGGACAAGGGCATCTCGCAGGCGCAGCTGGCGGGCCCGGGGATGTCCACCGCCTACCTCTCCCGCCTGGAGTCCGGCAGTCGACCGCCGACCGAGCGGGTGGTGGCCTACCTCTGCGAGAAGCTCGGCCTGCCGGCCTCCTCCTTCCAGACCGAGCGCACCGACCGCACGGCGGAGGCCCTGGCCATGGCCCTCTCCGGCGACACCGAGGAGGCGCTCGGGCTGCTCCTGGACACCGTCCGGCAGCCCGTCACGGCCAATCCGGCGCTGCGCTGGCAGGCGCTCTGGATGCTCGCCGAGCAGCAGCGCAAGGAGGGTGACCGGGAGGACGAACGGGCCACCCTGGAGGCGCTCACCGAGCTCAGCGACCAGATCCGGCATCCCAGCTTCCAGGCCCGCTCCCGCGTCCAACTCGCCCGGTGCCAGCGGGCGTTCGGCGATTCCGACCTGGCCCACCTGACCGCCGCCGAAGCCCACGCGATCGCCGCCGAACACCGGCTCCCGCCGAGCGACCTGACCCGGGCGCTGCTGGTGCTGATCTCCGTCGAGGCCGAGACCGACCACCTCGACCAGGCCGTCGCCCACACCGATCAGGTGCTGCGCGCCGCCGAGCACCTGCCGCACACCCTGCGGGCCGAGGCCCTCTGGACGGCCGGCAGCATCCGGGCCCGTCAGGGCCGGCTGCCCGAGGCCACCGGCCTGCTCGAACAGGCCATCACCCTGCTGGGGACCGGCAACGACGAGCTCCTGCTCTGGACCCGGCTGCGGCTGGCCGCCGCCGCCCTGCACCTGCGGGCCACCCGGCCGGACACCGCCCAGGCGCTGCGCCACCTCACCGAGGCCGGCCCCGCCGTCCAACTGCTCAACCTCCCGGTGCACCGGCAGGAGCACCTCGCACTCAGCGCCCACCTGGCCCACCTCCAGGGCGACACGGCCGCCGCCGAGCGGCTCTGCGCCGAGCTGGGCGAGGACCCGCAGCTGCTCTCCCACCGTGACCGGGTCCGACACCAACTCCTCTACCACCGCCTCCGGTTGGCTACCGATCCGGAGGAGGCCATCCGCCGCCTCAGGCACCTGGCCGAACAGACCGACGCGTCCCACCACACCGACCTGGCCGCCGAGATCTGGCGCGTCCTCGCCACCGCCGCCCTGGACCGGCCCGGCCGCACCGACTGACCCTCCATCAGGGGCCTGCGGCCCGCCCGGGCCAGGTCCCCACGGCGGCAACGACCCTCCGGCCCGGTCACCCGGCCCGCGATGCCCTCCGGCCCGCCGGCCCGGCCTCGTCGGCTGACGCCCCGCCAGGGACCCCGCGACCGGCCCGAGCCAGGTCACCACAGCGGCAACGACCCTCCAGCCCGGTCACCCGGTCCGCGATGCCCTCCGGCCAGACGCCCACCATGTCCTCCGGTCCGGCCGAGCGCGGTGAGCGGTGAGCAGTGAGCAGTACGGAACCCGCAGGAGGGCGTTCACAGCTCCCGGTCGAGGCGGCGGCACAGCTCCGCCAAGGCCCGGCGGGCGGCCAGGGCCACGGCCGGCTCCGGGTCGTCGAGGGCCACGCGGATCGGGGCCGCGTGCTCGCCCTCCCCCACGGCGCCGAGCCCGCGCACCGAGGCCGCCCGCACCCGGGCCGCCCCGTCCGCCGTCAGAGCCTCCAACAGCTCCACCGCTCCGGCCAGTTCGTGGATCGCGGCCAGCTTCGCCGCCGTCTCCCGGACCCGCCAGGAGGGATCGGCCAGCGCCCGGACGACCGCCGGGCCGGCCTCGGGCAGCCAGGCGTAGCGCAGCGCCCGGGCCGCCCAGACCCGTGGCCAGTACGCCTGCTCGGGCCGGTCGAGCCCGCCCGCCCGCAGCAGTGCGGCGGCGTGCCGGCCACCGATCCAGGTCAGCGAAGGCTGCTCGGGGTCGTCCGGGGCGGTCCGCTGCTCCAGCAGCGCCACGCACCACGCAACCACGGCTCCCCGCCCCAGCCGCTCGCACGCCTGCTCGACCAGCGCCCGGGGACGCTGGTCGAGCTCACCGGGAACGGGAAGACCCACCACTGCCGCCGCCCTTCACTCCTGCGCCGCCCTGACGTTCGCCACCATACGGCGCAGCACCCGCAGCGCGGCTGCGTACTCCTCGTCCGCGACCCCCTCGTGCACCACCGTCCGCAGCCCGGTCACCAGCGCCCGCAGCCGCAGCCGGGCCGCCTCGCCGTCCCCGGTGAGGTGCAGCCGCTGCTCCCGATCGGCCCGCAGCCACCCCCGGTGCAGCAGTTGGTCGACGGTCCGGCCGATCTCCTCCGGGCCGGCCGCGAGCGGGGCGAGCTGCTCCACCACCTCCGCGCGGCCCGGTGCCACGGACCCGCCGTGCACCCGGTTCAGCACCCAGTACTGCGGCTGGGTCACGTCGATCCGGGCCATCGCGTCCCGCAGGTGCGCGGTCACCACCTCGTGCGCCAACCCGGCCCAGTAGCCGACCGGTTGGGAGGCCAGCGCCTCGTCCGTCACCGCCGGATCGGCCGGCGCCTGGTCACTCACGCGGCGGCCCCCGCCGTACCGGAGGCCGCGTCCAGCGCCTCGGTGACCGACCGGTGCATCTGCCCGGTGGTCTGCCACTTCCGGCGGGAGAGGCGCTCGACCACCTCGGTCAGCCAGGCCTCGTCGGCGAGGCGCTCCCACTCCTGACGCGAGGACAGGTGCCCGAGCAGCGCCTCCAGGATCGACAGCTCCATCAGCGGGTACCAGCGCCGGTGGCGGTCGAAGAACAGGGTGATCTCGTCGTAGGGGTGACGCACGTTCAGGTGCAGACGGCCGCCGCCACGACCCCGGAACGGACCGGGCAGCCCGGCCACCAGGCCGAACGGCGAGACCGTCGATCCGGCCCGCGTGACGTGCCCGCCCACGACCAGCCGGACCCCGTCCATCAGCCGCTCCCAGGGCAGCAGCTCCTCCCCGCCGTCCCGAGCGTGCGTCAGCAGGCCGTCCGGACGGAACTCGGACCAGGCGGCGCCGCCCCTGCGTTCTGGATCACCCAGCACCCAGCGGCCATCGGTGAACACCAAGGGACCCAGGGACTTCCGCGTCACGGCCATACCCCCATTCGATCATGGAAGGCCCCGCTCCGGACACGGATAATCCGCTCGCCCTGGAGGCCCGCCCTGCCCCAGCATGAGCCGCATGGCGCTCCTCCTGCTCGCCCCCCGGATCTCGGAGACCGGCCTCCAGCTCCTCACCCAGGCCCGCCGGCGCGGCCTCGCCGCGCACACCGCCGTGCGCTGGGAGGTCCCGGCCGGGCTGGCCGAGCTGCGGCCGGCCCACCTCTACGGCGGCCCGCTGTTCGCCGACGTGGCGGCCGGGGTGCTCGGGGTCGCGCCGCTGGAGCCGCCGGACGGCTGGCTGAGCACGCTGCCCCCGGAGCTGCTGGGCCGTCAGGTCGCCTGCACCACCCTGGCCGAGGCCCGCCGCCTGCGCCGGCCGGCCTTCGTCAAGCCGCCCAACGACAAGGTCTTCGCCGCCCGGGTCTACCGGGACGGCGCCGAGCTGCCCGGGCCCGACGCACTGGCGGACGACACCCCGGTCCTGGTCAGCGACGTGGTCACGTTCGCCGCCGAGTACCGGCTCTTCGTCCTCGACGGCACCGTCCGCACCGCGAGCCGGTACGCGCTGGACGGCGAGCTCGCCGTCACCCCGGACGCGCCGCCCGCCGCCCTGGCCTTCGCCGCCGAGGTGCTGGCCCACGGCGGGCTCCCGTCCGCCGTGGTGCTCGACGTCGGCCGGCTCGCCGACGGCACCTGGGCCGTGGTCGAGGCCAACCCGGCCTGGGCCAGCGGTGGTTACGCGTGTGCCCCGGACGCCGTCCTGGACGTGGTGCTCCGCGCCGCCGGCCCGACCGGGGCGCTGCACCCCACCGACCTGCCGTACGTCCGCCACGTCCCCGAGGTGGTGCGCTAGGCGCCGTCCGGCAGCGCCCAGCGCAGCGTGTGCGCCGAGGCTCCGGCCGCTTCCAGGTCGGCCCGGGCCCGGCGCGGGCCGACCGCGCCGGCCAGCACCGCGACCAGCCAGCGCGGCGAGTTCGGATCGGGGTCGGCGGCCACCGTCCGCAGCACCGCCGGGTAGTGCGCCAGCACCTGCTGCCTCGACCCCGCCTCCAGCGTCCGGTACACCAACTGCCGCTTGTGGCCCACCCGGTGGTACTGCGGGAAGAGCGGCTGGCGCACCGCCAGGGCCTCGACGCGCGGGTCCGCGGGCTCGTCCCAGCCCAGACCGAGCGCGGTGAGCAGCTCGTCCAGGCAGTGTTCCTGGGCGTCGAGGGCCCGCGCGTCGAGTTCCATGGTCACAGCCTACGCAGGGTGAACCGGTCGTCCATGGTGCCGCCGAACAGCAGGTCCATCCGGCCGGACAGCGTGTAGACCGCGCCGCGCGGCCCGGCCACCACCGCCGTCGGCGCCGGGTCGGCGGACGGACGGGCCGTCAGGACCGCACTGCGCCAGCCGTCCGTGGAGCGGATGTCGACCAGCGTGTCGGCCCCGCCGCCGCCCAGGGTGTTGGTGGTGCCCAGCAGCCGACCGTCGGAGGCGCCGTACAGGCCGTCCAGCCCGATCGCCCGCGGACCGGTCAGCCGGACCTGCCGGACGTCGGTCGGCCGGTCGATCGGCACCCGCCACAGCGTGCCGTCGTCGTACTTGCCGATCAGCAGGGTCCGGCCGTGCCGGACGATGCCGTTCAGCCCGAAGCCGCCCACCGGCGCGGCCAGCCGGGCGTCCCGCAGGATCACCGAGGCCCGCCCGTCCGGCCGCACCCGGTACAGCACCGGGGCGAAGGAGTCGGTCACGTACGCCTCCCCGTCCGGGCCCAGCACCAGGTCGTTGGCGAAGTGCCGCCCACCGTCGGCGGCCACCGCCGCCAGGTCGGTGTAGAACAGCCGCCGTCCGGTCTCCAGGTCGTACGCGCCGATGCCCGCGATCACCTTCCCCGCGTCGTGCCGCAGGCCGAAGCCGGGGTCGGCGTTGGCGACCAGCACCCGGTTGCGGGCCGGGTCGAGCTGGATGCCGATCACCGAGACCAGCTTGGCCGGATCGTCCACCAGCGTGCGGACCGAACCGTCGGGGCGGACCACCGAGACGGTGCCGTGCCGGATCGAGCCGACCAGGAAGCGGCCGTGCCCGGCGTCCCAGACGGCGTCCTCGGGGTGCAGGCTCGCCGCATGGCCGTTCAGTACGGGGGCGGTGGCGGGCGGCCGGTGGGCGGAGTGCACGGCGGCAGGGTGCGCGGCGGCGGGCAGCGCGGCCCCGCCCAGCAGGGCGGCGGCGACCACGGCCACGGCGGCGGCGCGGATCGGACGGTACGTCATCTCGGTACTCCTTCACGAGCGGTGGTGCGTCCTTGCGACACCTCCACCCTCCCGCCCGCCGCCGGGGCGCAGCAGTGCGTGGTGATACTGGTAGTCGGGCTACCAGGACCACGCCCGACCAGAGGGGGAGACCACATGGCCGTCACCGAGCTGCGGCGCACCGAGCTGTCCGACTTCCTGCGCACCCGCCGGGCCCGGATCACCCCGGAGCAGGTCGGCCTGGCTCCCGGCGTGCGCCGCCGCACCCCGGGGCTGCGCCGCGAGGAGCTGGCGCTGCTGGCCGGGGTCGGGGTCACCTGGTACACGTGGTTGGAACAGGGGCGCCGGATCAACCCGTCCCCCGAGGTGCTGGGCAGCCTGGCCCGCACGCTGCGGCTGGACCGCGCCGAGACCGACTACCTGTTCCGGCTGGCCGCCGACCCCACCGTCGCGGCCCAGGACCCGGCGCCGGACCGACTCCCGGCCGCCCTCACGCGGTTGACCACCGCGCAGTCCCCCGCCCCGGCCTTCCTGATGGACGCCGACTGGGCGGTGCGGGCCTGGAACACCGAGGCCGACGCGCTCTTCGACTTCTCCCGGCAGGCCCCCGCCGACCGCAACCTCGCCTGGCTGGCCTTCGCCCACCGCCCCAACCGCGAGCGCACCGTCGACTGGGAGCAGCACGCCCGCCGCCTGCTCGCCCAGCTCCGCGCCGCCGCCGGGGACCGCCCGGCCCTGGCTGCCACCCTGACCCGGCTGCGGGACGCCTTCCCGGAGGCCCGCCGCTGGCTGGAGGAGCACCAGGTGAGCGAACGCACAGGCACCGCCAAGGACCTGGCCCACGAGACGGCCGGCCTGCTGCGGATCGACCAGCTGGTGCTCCAGGCCCCAGACGGCTTCCAGCTGGTGGTCTTCTCCCCGCGCGACGAGCCGACCACCGCACGGCTGCGTCTGCTGGCCGGCGGATGACACCCGGTCAGCCCGGGCGGCCGGACCGACCGGGTGTCGGTCCGGCCGCCCGGACCGACTGGGGGCGCCAGGTCAGCTGTGGAAGGCCGCGACCACCGGGTCGGCGGCGCGTGGCAGATCGGCCGTCACGGCGACCCAGGAGCCGTCCGCGAAGTGCAGGTCGATCCGTCCGCGCTGGAGCACTCCGGTCGCGTGGCGCCGCACCTCCCGGACCTCGGCGCGGGGCACGGCCCAGTGCAGCGCGTACTCCTCGGTGAACAGCTGCCAGAGCGCCGCGCGGTCCACCACCACCAGCAGCCGCCGGTCGGTGACGGCGAGCAGCCCGCCGCCCTTGGCCCCGCCCTCGTGCAGCCGGATCACCAGGCGGCCGGCCGCGCTCTGCCAGCCACCGCCTATGCCGGCCCCGTGCAGCACCCGCTCGGGCTCGGCGGCGACCACCCGGTTCTCGATCGCACCGACTGCCGCCGAGACCGGATTGACCACCGCGTAGGCCCGGCGGAGCAGCCCGAAGGACCTCCCCAGGCCCTCTTCCACCGGGCTGACCCGACGCGGCGCCAGGAGCTCGGCGGGCGGGTGCGGGATGCCGGGGGCCAGCGTGACGGCCGCCGCCTCCAGGAGCCGCTCGCCGGGCTCCAACGACGTTGTGACCGCGTCCCGTTGGGCGTTGAGCATCGCGTGCCCGTCCTCTCCTCGCCCGGCCCGTCAGCCGAAGGCCTGGTCGAAGCGCCGCTTGCGCTCCTCGGGGCTCAACTCTACGGTCGGCAGCGGGTGCTGCGGTCCCGCCCGGTCGTCCAGCTCGCCCGCTCCGAGCACCAGGCCGTCCTGGATCGCGGTCTTGGCGGTCTCCCCGACCGGGTCACCGGTGAAGCCGACGGCACCGAGCGCCGCCTTGCCCACCCCCTTCTTGACCATGCTGGCACCGAGCGCGGTGGGGTCGAAGGGCTTGTTCCAGGTCCACGGCTTCTTCGGGTTCAGGTGCGGCCGCTTCGAGGCGAGCTTGATGGCCTTCATGGCATCCGCGACCTTCGTCAGGGCGGTCGCCAACTTCCGCACCAGCATGGCGATCCGGGCACTGGCGATGGCCCCCTCCGCCGCTGCGGCCGCCGCCTCGGCGGCCAGCGAGATCCCGGCGGTGAGCACGCTGAAGGCGAGCGAGGCGGCGAAGGTGATGATCGCCCACTCGATCAGCTCGCGGATCACCGTCTCCACCAGGTCCTGGGCGATCCGGCACTGCTCGGCGGCCTCCTGGAGGTGGGCGGCGGTGTTCTCCATGTCGTCCGCCTCCTCCTCCAAGGCGGTCTCGTACTCGGCGAGTTCCCGCTGGAGCCGGTCTGCGGCCTCGCCCTCCCAGTCGTTCGCCAGGGCGGCGCGGTCACGCCGCTGGTCGGCGATCACCTCGCGGAGTGCCTCGGCCTGCTCCTTCCAGAGCCGGGCCGCCGCCTCGATGCCCTCCGGATCACCGGTGACGAACTCCAGCATCTCGGCGAAGGGCTCCACGATCGGGCGCATGATCGCGTCCACCACGCTGCCCATCGGGCTGAGCCAATTGTCGATCTTCACATAGGCGTTGGCCGCCTCGGACGCCGGACCGCTCATGCCTCCAGCCCCCTGGTGACCGACTCCAGCTGCTCGGACAGCGAGCTCTCGACCGCCTCGTAGGAGCGGGCCAGGTCCTGCGCGTGGTCACCGATCCGGTCCATCGTGTCGGCGGCCGAGATCAGGTTGACCACGGCGGCCTCGTGCCGCTCCTGGTAGTCCGTGGCGATCTCGTCGGACTCCGGCAGCTTGCCGAAAGCGCCGGGCAGCAGCCACCCGCCGCCCAGCCGCTCCCGGATCTCCCGCAGCTTGGCCGAACGCTCCGTGGAGGTGCGGCCGAACCGCCGTATCGCCTCCGGATCGACCTGGTACCCACCCGCCATGTCAGATTCCCTTCCCCCGTGCCCCGTGGTCAGCCGCCGTCCGGCGGCGGCGGAGAACGTAGCACACCCCCGAACGCGCCTTCCGGCACGGCCCCGTGACGGGGCGTCCGGGAAACGCCACGGGGGCGGTGGACCGTCCTGGTCCACCGCCCCCGTGGGGAGCCCGGTCTGCTGCTCAGTCGGCCTTGCGGCGCTGGCGGCCGGTGCCGTAGTTCGAGCCGCTCTTGGCGCCGGAGCCCGGCTTGCGACCGGCCGACTTGCCGATGAAGCCGGCCGCCGTGCGGGAGCCACCGGTGCCGCCGCTGCCGGAGCCCGAACCACCGGCACCGATCCGCTGCTTGGGGCGGGGACGGCGGGCGTTGCCGTTCATGTCCACGTCGGCCGGCAGGCCGGAGCGCTTGGGCGCGCGGCGGCGCGGCTGGCCGGAGCCCGTGCCCTCGGCGGCCGGCGGGGTGGCCGCGACCGGCGGGGCCAGCGTGACGGCCACGCCGCTCGGGGTGCGGGCGCCGGTGATCCTGGCCAGCTCGGCGTCGCCGGGGCGGACCTTGGTGACGGTCGGCCGGATGCCGGCCGTGGTCATCAGGCGGCTGACCTCGCGGCGCTGCTCGGGCAGCACCAGGGTCACCACGGTGCCGGACTCGCCGGCCCGGGCGGTACGACCGCCACGGTGCAGGTAGTCCTTGTGGTCGATCGGCGGGTCCACGTTCACGACCATGTCGAGACCGTCGATGTGGATGCCTCGGGCCGCCACGTTGGTGGCGATCAGCGCGGTGACGTGGCCGTCCCGGAACTGGTCGAGCACCCGGTTGCGCTGAGGCTGCGACTTGCCGCCGTGCAGCGCAGCCGCCCGGACGCCGCTGGCCAGCAGCTGCTTGGCCAGCCGGTCGGCGCCGTGCTTGGTGTGCACGAACATGATCAGGCGCCCCTCGCGGGAGGCGATGTGCGCGGCGGCGGAGACCTTGTCGGTCGCCTCCAGCTGCAGCAGGTGGTGGTCCATGGTGGTGACGGCGCCGGCCGACGGGTCCACCGAGTGGGTCACCGGGTCGGTCAGGAAGCGCTGCACCAGCCGGTCGACGTTCCGGTCCAGGGTGGCGGAGAACAGCATCCGCTGCCCGCCCTCGGCGACCTGCTCCAGCAGCTTGGTGACCTGCGGCAGGAAGCCCATGTCGGCCATCTGGTCGGCCTCGTCGAGCACGGTGATCTGCACGTCGCCGAGCTGCACGTCCTGACGGTTGATCAGGTCGTCCAGCCGGCCGGGGGTGGCGACCAGCACCTCGGCGCCGCGCCGGACGGCGTTCGCCTGGCGGTTGATCGACATGCCGCCGACCACGGTGGCGATCCGCAGGTTCACGGCGGTGGCGTAGGGGGTGAGCGCGTCGGTCACCTGCTGGGCCAGCTCACGGGTCGGCACCAGCACCAGGGCCAGCGGGCTGCGCGCGGAGGCGCGCTTGCCGGCCGTCCGGGCCAGCAGCGCCAGGCCGAAGGCCAGCGTCTTGCCGGAGCCGGTGCGGCCCCGGCCGAGCACGTCGCGCCCGGCCAGCGCGTCCGGCAGGGTGGCGGACTGGATCGGGAAGGGCTCGATCACGCCCTGCTGGCCGAGCGCGGAGAGCAGGCCCTTGGGCATCTCCAGCTCGGCGAAGGTGGCGGCCGGCGGCCGGGCCGGGGTGCCCTCGACCACGGTGAAGTCGGCGGGGGCCGGCGGCGCGGTGCGGGCCCGCGGGGCGCGGCGGGCGGCACCGGACTGCGGGCGGCCGGAGCCGCCGGACTGCTGGCCGCGGCCACCGCCGGAGCGCTGACCGCGCTCACCGGTACGGGGCTGCTGGCCGCGCTCGCCGGACTGGGCGCGCTCGGCGGACTGCTGCGGGGCGCGACGGGCGCGCGGCGGGCGTGCGGGAGTGCTCATACGGGTGGTGCTCCGTCCTGGACGTCCGATGGCCGACGCGCTGCGCGTGGGCGATCGTCCTGGTGATCGGCCGTCAGGAAGGTGGTGCCGCCCCGGCCGTTCGGCGGCATGAGGGAGGGCCCGCACCGAGCGGTACGGGCCCTCGCTCTCGCGTGGATCAGCTTCAGCCGATGACGCGGATGTTCTCGGCCTGCGGGCCCTTCTGGCCCTGCGTCACGTCGAACTCGACCTGCTGGCCCTCGACGAGCTCACGGAAGCCGTTGGCCTGGATGTTCGAGTAGTGGGCGAACACGTCCGGGCCGCCACCCTGCTGCTCGATGAAGCCGAAGCCCTTTTCGCTGTTGAACCACTTCACGGTGCCGGTAGCCATAACCGTCTCCTCTAAAACTGGGGCAAGGAACCCACACCTCGTAGGCTCCAAGTAGCCGCGATCCCCATCCGGAGACAAAACACCGGACAAAACAAATGCGCCTGTTGGTTGGTACCAGCAGGCGCACACATACGTTCATGGGAACCAAAACTGCAACTGCTTCGACTGTAGCACGGTGGGGCCCGGATGATCCGAGAAATTTTCGCCGACATACTCCGTTCACCTGCGCCGGGAGGCGGCGGACCGTGGGTACGGTCCGCCGCCTCCCGGGTGCTACGGGGTGCTCGGCCCGGCGCCGGGCCGGTGCCGGATCAGGGCCGGATCATGGCCGGGTCAGGGCCGGGTCAGTGCCGACCGGCCGGCTCCGGGGTCTTGGTGAGCGAGGGCTCGGCCCCGTGCCCGGGCAGCAGGGCGTGGCCCGGCCACCAGGCCCACTTGCCCAGCAGCGCGGTCAGCGCCGGGGTGAAGAACAGCGACATCACGAAGGCCGAGACGATGATGCCGAAGGCCACCGAGAAGCCGATCTCGCTGAAGAAGATGTTCCCCGCCAGCAGCATGGTGCCGAAGGTGGCCGCCAGGATGAAGCCGGCCGCCGCGATGGTCGGACCGCCGTGCCGGATCGCCAACGAGGCGGCGGTGCGCGGGTCGTGGCCCTCGGCCGCCTCCTCGCGCAGGCGGGCGATCATCAGGATGTTGTAGTCGGTGCCGATGGCCACCACGAACAGGTAGATGAGCATCGGCAGCATGAACATCACGCCCGCCTCGCCCTGGAGGTGCTGGAACATCAGGCTGGTCGCGCCGATGGTGGCGGTGAAGCCGAGGCCGACGGCCGCCATCAGGTACCAGGGGGCGACCACGCTGCGCAGCAGCAGGCCGAGGATCAGCATGATCAGGATGGCGGCGACCGGGAAGACCACCGAGTAGTCCCGGGCCATCGCGGTGTTGATGTCCTTGAGCACCGAGGTCTGACCGCCGACCAGGGCGTCGGTGCCGGCCGGGGTCTTGGCGTGCGCGGTCGTCCGCAGGCCGTCCATGGTGTCGATGGCCGCGTTGGTGGACGGGCCGTCCTTGAGCATCACGGTGAAGTCGGCGACCGTGCCGTCCGCGCTCACCGTCGGCTTCGGGCCGACCATCGCGACACCGGGCACCTTGCCGAGCTCGGCCGCGTACCCGGCGAAGGAGGACTCGTCCAGCTTGGCGCCCTCCTTGACCTTCACGTAGACGTGGCTCGGGTCGGCGGCGCCGGCCGCGAACGCCTTCATCATGGTGTCCTGGACGACCATCGACTCCTTGGTCTTCGGCATCGAGCCGGCCGCCAGGTCGAAGGTGCCCTTGTAGCCGAGCCCGGCCGCCGAGAAGGCCAGCAGCAGGGCGCCCGAGGCGATGGCGACGGCCATCGGGCGGCGCTGGACGAGCCGGCCGAACGCCGCGAACTTGGCGCCCTCGGGCTCGCGCTGCCAGGCCTTCGAGGGCCAGAACAGCACCTTCTCCGGGATCAGCGAGAGGATCGCGGGCACCAGGGTGACCGAGGCGGCGGCGGTGACCGCGACCGCGATGGCCAGCGAGGGGCCCATCGCCTTGAACATGCCGAGGCTGGAGAGCAGCAGCACGCTGAAGGCCACGATCACCGCGCCGGCGGCGGAGGTGATCGCCTCGCCGACCCGGCCGACCGCGTTGACCACGGCCTCCTTCCGGTCGTCACCGGCCCGCAGGCGCTCGCGGTACCGGAACATCAGGAAGAGGAAGTAGTCGGTGCCGACGCCGAACAGCACGATGATCAGGATCGCCGAGACCGAGCTGTCCGCCTTCAGGCCGAACGCCTTCACCGCGTAGCCGATCAGGCCGTTGGCCACCATCGAGTAGACGAAGACCGAGACCACCGGCAGGAAGGCGATGATCGGGCTGCGGAAGATGATCCCCAGCGTGAGCAGGATGATCACGATCGTGCCGAGGCCGATCAGCGCGTTGGCCAGCTCGGAGGAGTCCTTCTGGTCCAGCGCCTGGGCCACCTGGCCGCCCAGCTGCACCTTGAGGGTGCTGCCCTCGGCCAGCTGCTTGGCGGTCTCGCGCAGCTCCTTGGCGGAGTCGGCCGCCTCGGGCTTGAAGAGCGCGTCCTTCTCCATCCCGATCGGCACCAGGCCGTACCGGCCGTCCTTCGAGGTGGTCTCCGGGGTCAGCGGCACGACGTGCTCGACGAACCTGACCTTCTTGTCCGTCAGGCCCTGGACCACCTTGGTGACGGCGGGCTGGTCGGACTCGGTGATCGGGCCGCCGTCCAGGCGCTCGACCATCAGGAAGGCGGCCGGGGTGAAGTTGGCCGGGAAGGCCCCCTGCTGCACGTTGCCGGCCCGGATGGACTCGTAGTGGTGCGGCAGGAAGCTGCTCTGGTCCGTCTGCGCGGTCAGCTTGGGCGCGGTGCCGATGATCGCCACGGCGGCGACCAGCCACGCGGCGATCACCCACCACGCGCGCTTGACGACGAATTGTCCGATCCGGTGGAACATGCTCGCTGTGCCTCCTGGGCATGGTTCACCGCAGCCCTTGGGGGACGGGACACGGGCGACGGCAAGTGACCGGCTGACGTTTCGTTAGCCGGTCGGCAGGTAAGTGAGTGTGAGCATCGTACGAGAGCCCCCGCCCGACCGGACGGGCGGGTCCCCGATCGGTGCACCCCCCGGAGGCCGTGGCACGGCCCCGCCCCATCCTGACCCGGATGCGGCGTCCGTCACCTCCTGCTCCGGGCGGAGACGCCTCCCCCTCAGGGTGGAGATCCGACCCCGAGCCGGGGACCGGGGGCCTGACGGGCCCTCGGTTCCGGCCGTTCCGACCGCGCTGCGCAGGCCGGTGGCCACGCTGGGCGATGATGCTCGGATGACCGTCTTCGACGCCTCCCGTGCCACCGCCCTGCTCGCCCGCGCCTGCGCCGCCGCCGGACTGCCCGCACCCGACGGCGCCCGCCTGCTCGCGCTGGCCGAGAACGCGGTCTTCGACCTCGGCTCCCCCGCCGTGGTCGCCAAGGTCGGCCGGGGGCCGGCCGTGGCGGAGCGGGCGGGCCGCGAACTCGCGGTCGCCGACTGGCTGGACGGCCACGGCCTGCCGGTGGTCCGCCCCTGGGCACCGGCCCCGTTCGAGGTGGACGGACACCCCGTCACCTTCTGGCACCGGCTCGCCCCGGCCGTCCGGCCCGCCCGGCCCGCCGACCTGGCTCCGCTGCTGCGCGCCCTGCACGCGCTGCCCGCCCCGCCGTTCGAGCTCCCCGGCCGCGATCTGCTGGCCCCGGTGGACCGCTGGCTGGCCACCGCCGCCGAGGTGGTCGCCCCCGAGGACGTCGCCTTCCTCCGGGCCCGCCGGGCCGACCACCAGGCCGCGCTGACCGCGCTGGTGCCGGCCCTGCCGCCGGGTGTGATCCACGGCGACGCCCTGCCGCGCAACGTGCACATCGGTGCGGACGGCCCGGTGCTGCTCGACCTGGAGACCGCCTCGGCCGACCTCCGGGAGCACGACCTGGTGGTGCTGGCGCTCAGTCACGACCGCTACGGCGTCCCGGCCGAGGAGTACCTCGCCTTCACCACCGCCTACGGCTGGGACGTCCGGGACTGGCCCGGCTTCGCCGTGCTGCGCGGCGCCCGGGAGACCGCCAGCGCCTCCTGGGTGGCGCAGCAGGCGGCGGGGAACGCGGCGGCGCTGGCCGAGTTCGCCCGCCGGGTGGGCTCGCTCCGGGACGGGGCCACCGAGGTGCGCTGGTACCCGTTCTGACGGGCCGTCCGGCCGTGGCCGGTTCGCGTCGGTGCGGGGCGCCGCACGGAACCGCGCGGGTGTTCGCTTCGTCCTCCCGGGCAGCCTCCCGCGCCGGTCCGACCCCAGGAGCCGCCCGCCATGCGGACACCACGCCACCGGTCACGCCTCGCCCTGCCCGCCCTGCTGGCCGCCCTGCTGGCCGGCTGCTCCACCGCCGCACCCGTGGCGGCGGGAGGGCCGGGCACCGCCACGCCCTCGGCCACCACGTCGCCGACGCAGACGCCGACCGCGATGCCGACCCCTTCGCCGACGCCCGCGCGGACCCGCACGCCCTCGGCCGTCCCGAGGCCGCCGAGCCCCGACCCGCGTCCGCCGTCGCCCTCGCAGTCGCCCTCGCAGTCGCCCTCGCCGTCGCCGTCACGGACGTCCGCCCCGAAGCCGAGGCCGACCCCGACCGCCACACCCACCCGCACGGCCACCCCGAGCCCGGCACCGAGCACGCCCAAGCCGCCTCCCCCGCAAGGGACTTCGGTCGAGGTGGTGTCCTCCACCGGCACCGGCCGAGGCGTGGCGCTGACCTTCGACGACGGTCCCGGGCCGGCCACCGGGCCGGTCCTCGACCTGCTGGCCCGGTACGGCGTGCGGGCCACCTTCTGCGTGACGGGGAAGAACGCCGCCGCGCATCCGGAGCTGGTCCGGCGCATCCGGGCGGACGGGCACCGGCTCTGCGACCACAGCGTGAACCACCCGCAGCCGTTCGCAGCCCTGTCGCCGCAGCGGACGGCGGAGGAGATCGTCAACGCCAAGGCCATGATCGTCCAGGCCGGCGGCCCCGGTACCCAGGTGCCATGGTTCCGGGCCCCCGGCGGCGCCTTCACCGAGGCCAACCGCACGCTCGCCGCCCGCAACGGCCTCCGCCCGCTCGGCTGGTCCGTCGATCCCCGCGACTGGAGCCGCCCGGGCGCCGACGCCATCCTGCACCGCGTCCAGCACGACCTGCGTCCCGGTGGCGTGGTCCTGCTGCACGACGGCGGCGGCGACCGCACCCAGACCGTGACGGCCCTCGCCGGGCTCCTCCCCTGGCTCACGGCCAACGGCTACGCGTGCACCTTCCCCGCGACGTGATCCCGGCGGGCACGGGCGCGACGCAGGCGACCACCGTGGCGCAGGGCGCGTGACCCTGCGGCCGGGGGCCGGACGCAGGGTCACGCGCTCCCGGCCCGCTGCCACCGGACGTCGCGCCCGGGGCTCACCCCACCTGAACGCCGCGTCAGCGCAGCGGCCAGGTCGGGTCTATCTCCGCCGTCGGGTCCTTCTCCCGGCGCAGCCAGGACTGCAGGTCGGCCGCCCAGGTGCGGTGCCAGCCGATCTGACGGGTGTGCAGCTGGTCCGGCGTCAGGCCGCCGACCTCGGCGGGGTAGCGCTCGCCGAGGGCGACCGCGACCCGCACCGCCGCGAGCGCGTCGCTGCCGGCCTCGTGGGCGTCGGTCAGCTCGACGCCGTAGACCTCGCAGACGTTCTGCAGCGTCCGCGAGCCGCGCCGGTAGCGGTCCACCGCCCGGTCGACCACCAGCGCGTCGATGACCGGCCGCACCTCGCCGCCCAGCCGGGCGGCCAGCGAGGGCCGGCCGTACCGGGCCAGCTCGGCGTCCAGCAGCGAGAGGTCGAACGGGGCGTTGAACGCGACCACGGGGCGGCCGGCGGCCAGCCGCTCGCAGAGGGCGTGCGCGATCTCCTCGACCGCGAGCACGGCCGGGCGGCCGTCCCGCCGGGCCTGCTCGTCGGTGATGCCGTGGATCGCGGTGGCGTCGGCCGGGACCGGGACGCCGGGGTCGAGCAGCCAGTTGAGTACCCGCTCGGGGCGGCCCCCGAAGGTGTCGACCAGCGCGGCGGTGACGATCCGGGAGGAGGCCGGGTCGGTGCCCGTGGTCTCCAGATCGAAGCCGACCAGGGGCTCCTTCCACCAGCTCATCCGAGATGTCCTTCCGTCGGTCCGTCAGAGTCCGTCCATCATCGCCTGCCCCAGTGACAGCCGGGCCCGCCGGGTCACCTCAGCGTCTTCACGAGACCGCCCGGGAGTCTCCCCAGCTGTCCTCGAACTCCTCCCGGTAGACCTCCAGCAGGCCCGGCTCGGCGCTCCCGCCGCGCAGCACCATGGCCGGCGACTCGATGCCCCGGGTGCGCCGCAGGTAGGGCTGGACCACGCCGATGTCGCCGGTCCGCCGCCGCCCCGGATGGCGCGGGCCGTCGACCAGGTAGGCGGTGAAGCGCGGGGTCTCGTCGAAGACCCGGATCTCGAAGGAGGCCTGGTCCCGCAGGTGGGCCCGGACCCGGCGGACGTGCATGATGTTCATCTCGATCGAGCGGGCCAGTTCGCCGCGCCCGAGGCCGAGTTCGCGCTCGCGGCGGCGGACGGCGCTGCCGGCCGGGTTGAGGAAGAGCAGCCGCACCCGGCAGCCGTCGGAGGCCAGCCGGACCAGCCGCTTGCCGGTGTAGTTCTGGCAGAGCATGCCGAGGCCGATGCCGATCGCGTCCAGCCGGCGGGCGCCGTCCAGCAGGTCCTCCACCGGCAGGTCGCGCTGGAGCCGGACCCGGTCGGGGTGCACCGAGACCACGTCGGCGAACCGGCCGCCGACCAGCTCCTCGACCACGTCGCCGGGCACCCCGGCGCCGCCCCCGCCGTCCAGCAGGCCGAGCAGCCGGGCGGCGGCCCGCTCGGTCTGGGCGAGCACGGTGGTGGAGAGGCTGCGGTTGCGGGAGACCACGTGGCGGGCGACCTCCAGCTCGTCCAGGGCGAGCTCGATCTCCCGGCGGTCGATCAGGTGCGGCTCGAAGCACGGCCAGTGCTGGACCATCAGCTCGCGCAGCTGCGGCAGGGTGAGGAAGACCAGCGGGTCGTCGTCGGCCGGGTCCAGCAGGTAGCCCTTGCGCCGGCTGACCTCGCGGACCGCACCGGCCCGGTGCACCCACTCCTCGCCGGCCGGGCCGGCCGCGGCCGTCACCCAGTCCTCGCCGTGCGCGGGGGCGTAGACCGGGCGGAGCACCTCGTCCACCAGGGAGCGCAGCCGCTGCTCGACCAGGTTGAGCCAGACGTACGCCCGCCCGGCGAGCCGGACCCGGTGGTCGGCGAGGCCCCACTGCTCGGCCGTCCAGGCGAGCGGGATGCTCTCCACCGGCCCGCCCTGGGCCGGGACGGTCGGGCGCCTCGGCGGGCCGCCGCCCATCACCACCGTCGGCGCCTCGCTCCGGCCGGAGCGGCCCGGGCCGTCGGCGGGGACCACCATGCGCTACCTCACACCTCTAGGCCCGCTTCCGGGGCTGCCGCGATCGGTCCGGCCGCGATCTGACGGACGATCAAGAGTACTGCCCGCACGGACGGGGGCGCAGCCCCTTCACCGCACAACCCCGGCTCACCCGGTCGGCGCGCACTCCGTCAAGTGCGCGGGAATGCTCCGGTGGCGGACACTCGTTCGGGCGAACCGGCGGCCATTCGCTCGTCCGGGGAGCGGGGCGCCGGGAAGGATCGGTTCTGTGCCGTTCGTCACGGCACGACGATGAGTGGCATGCTCCGGCCAGACCGGGGCATCCGCTAGAGAAGCGTCAATTCCGCCATGCCCCAAGGAAGTTGAGGCAGCATGCAGGTCTGGCCAGGGCAGCCGTACCCCCTCGGCGCCACCTACGACGGGGCCGGTACCAACTTCGCGGTGTTCTCCGAGGGTGCCGACCGGATCGAGCTCTGTCTGCTCGCCGAGGACGGCACCGAGCAGTCGGTGGAGCTGCGCGAGACGGACGCCTTCGTCCGGCACGCCTACCTGCCCGGGATCCAGCCCGGCCAGCGGTACGGCTTCCGGGTGCACGGCCCGCACAACCCCGGGCTCGGCCAGCGGCACAACAGCTCCAAGCTGCTGCTGGACCCGTACGCCAAGGCGATGAGCGGCCACATCGACTGGGACGAGTCGGTCTACGGCTACCACTTCGGCGCTCCCGAGCGGCGCAACGACCTGGACTCCGCCGCGCACACCATGCACTCCGTGGTGATCAACCCCTACTTCGACTGGGGGAACGACCGCCCGCCGCGCACCGACTACCACCGCACGGTGCTCTACGAGGCGCACGTGAAGGGCCTGACCCGGCTGCACCCAGGCATCCCGGACGAGATCCGGGGCACCTACGCGGGCATCGGCCACCCGGCGGTGATCGAGCACCTGGCCAAGCTCGGGGTGACGGCGATCGAGCTGATGCCGGTGCACCAGTTCGTCCGCGACCACCGGCTGACCGACCTCGGGCTCTCCAACTACTGGGGCTACAACACCATCGGCTTCTTCGCCCCGCACTCCTCCTACTCCTCCGGCGGGGACCGGGGGCAGCAGGTGCAGGAGTTCAAGTCGATGGTGAAGGCGCTGCACGCGGCCGGCATCGAGGTGATCCTCGACGTGGTCTACAACCACACGGCGGAGGGGAACCACCTCGGCCCGACGCTCTCCTTCCGGGGCCTGGACAACGCCTCGTACTACCGGCTGGCCAAGGACCAGCGGTTCTACGAGGACACCACCGGCACCGGGAACAGCCTGCTGATGCGCAGCCCGCACGTGCTCCAGCTGATCATGGACTCGCTGCGCTACTGGGTCACCGAGATGCACGTGGACGGCTTCCGCTTCGACCTGGCGGCCACCCTGGCCCGGCAGTTCCACGAGGTGGACCGGCTGTCCTCGTTCTTCGACCTCTGCCAGCAGGACCCGGTGGTCTCCCAGGCCAAGCTGATCGCCGAGCCCTGGGACCTGGGCGAGGGCGGCTACCAGGTGGGGAACTTCCCGCCGCTGTGGACCGAGTGGAACGGGATGTACCGGGACACCGTCCGCGACCTCTGGCGCGGGGAGAACGCCACGCTGGCCGAGTTCGGCTCCCGGCTGACCGGCTCCTCCGACCTGTACCAGAACGACGGGCGCCGCCCGATCGCCTCGATCAACTTCGTCACCTGCCACGACGGCTTCACCCTGCGGGACCTGGTCTCCTACAACGAGAAGCGCAACCAGGCCAACGGCGAGGACAACCGGGACGGCGAGTCCTTCAACCGCTCGTGGAACTGCGGCGCCGAGGGCCCGACCGAGGACCCGGAGGTGGAGCTGCTGAGGGCCCGTCAGCAGCGGAACTTCATCGCCACGCTGTTCCTCTCCCAGGGCGTGCCGATGCTCTCGCACGGCGACGAGTTCGGCCGCACCCAGCTGGGCAACAACAACGCCTACTGCCAGGACAACGAGCTCTCCTGGGTGCACTGGCCCGAGCGCCCCGGCGCCGAGTCGGAGCTGCTGGAGTTCACCCAGGGGATGATCTGGCTCCGGCGCGACCACCCGGTCTTCCGGCGCCGCCGGTTCTTCCACGGCCGCCCGGTCTCCGGCACCCACGACGACCTGACCGACATCGCCTGGTTCACCCCCGCCGGGGACGAGATGACCCAGGAGGACTGGTCGACCTGCTACGCCAAGTCGCTCTCGGTCTTCCTGAACGGGCACGCCATCTCGGAGCCGGACCGGCGCGGCGGCAAGATCGTGGACGACTCCTTCCTGCTGCTCTTCAACGCCCACCACGAGCCGCTGGAGTTCACCGTCCCGGCCGACCACGGCGACGAGTGGCAGGTGGTGGTGGACACCACGCTGGCCACCCTGCCGGCGCCCGGCACCGGCACCCGGGTGAAGGCCGGCGACACCCTCTGGCTGACGGACCGTTCGCTGATGGTGCTCCAGCGCCCGGCCTGACCCGGGCCCCGGCTACGCCGCCCGCTCCGCCGCGCGCGGGGCGGGCGGCGCCGTCTTCTCGGCGTCCCGGGCGCCGCGCGAGATCCGCTCGGCGACCACCGCGGCCAGGGTGCGCGGTCGGCGCGGTGCGAGGTGCGCGGCGACCAGGTTGGACAGCCCCGGGGTGACGTAGGCCCGGTCCCGGTCCAGTGCCCGCAGTGCGGCCCGCACCACCGGGCCGGGCTGGGCGAACGAGCCCGTGACGGCCGCCTTCCGGGTGCCGATCACCTCGAAGAAGCCGGTCTCCACCGGGCCCGGACAGAGCGTCAGCACCTTGATGCCGCGCCGCCGGTACTCCTGGCGCAGGGCGAGGCCGAAGTCCAGCACGAAGGTCTTGGACGCGCCGTAGACGGCGAAGTACGGGGTGGGCTGGAAGGCCGCGGTGGAGGCCACGTTCAGCACCGCGCCCGCGCCGCGCGCCAGCATGCCGGGCAGCACCTCGTGGGTGAGGCCGACCAGCGCCACCACGTTGACCATCAGCTGGTCGTGGTCCCGCCCGGCCCCGTTCTCCTCGAAGCGCCCGCAGGTGCCGAAGCCGGCGTTGTTCACCAGCAGGTCCACCGCCAGCCCCCGGGCCGCCAGTTCGGCCCCGACCCGGCGGGCGGCGTCCGGCTCGGCCAGGTCCTGGACCAGCACCTCGGCCCGCACCCCGTGGGCCCGGCCGAGCCGGGCGGCCAGCTCGGCCAGCCGGTCGGCGGAGCGGGCCAGCAGCACCAGGTCTTGGCCCCGGGCCGCGAGCTGCTCGGCGAACTCCGCGCCGAGGCCGGAGGACGCGCCTGTGATCAGAGCTGTTCCGGGCATGGTGACACTCCTTCTGCTGGAGAACTGACACTCAGTCATCTGATACAGGAGAGTATCCGATAACTCGAAAGCTGCAACAGTGGTGGATCAGTAAGTCCGCGATAGCCTCTCGGAGGACCACGACCGGCCTGGGAGGCAGGGATGAGCACGACCTCGGGACGACCGCTGCGGGCCGACGCCGAGCGCAGCGTCCGGGCGATCCTGGCGGCGGCGGAGCGGGTGCTGACGGAGCATCCGGCCGCCTCGATGGAGCAGATCGCCGAGGCGGCCGGGGTCACCCGGATCACCGTGCACCGCCGTTTCGCCAACCGGCAGGCCCTGCTGGACGCCCTGGCCACCGAGGCCGCCGACAAGCTGGCCCGGGCCATCGAGGACAGCCACCCGGAGACCGCCCCGCCGCTGGTCGCCCTGCACCGGGCCACCGCCAACGTGCTACGGATCAAGGGCGCCTGGGGCTTCGCCCTCGGCCCGGCGGTGGCGGGCAGCGAGCGGGCCGCCCGGCGGCACCAGGAGATCGCCGAGCGCTGCACGGCGCTGCTCACCCGGATGCGGGACGAGGGCGCGCTCGCCGCAGACGCCGATCCGGAGTGGGTACGGCGGGTCTTCTACGCCCTGATCGGCGAGGCCCTGCACGGCGGCCCAACGGCCGGCGACCCCGATCCGGACGCGCTGGCCACCCGGATCGTCGACACCCTGCTGCACGGCGCCGGACCACGGCCCGGGGCCGGCTGACGGCGCGTCACAACCTGACACGGCTACGCCGTTCGCACCAATACCGCCATAACGGGCCCGGCAGGGGGTACCCGTAACCCCATGACGTCAGCGCAGCCGCGCCCGCCCACCGCCAGCTACCGCCTCCAGCTCCAGCCCGCCTTCACCCTGCACGACGCCCGCGCGGCGGTGCCGTACCTGGCCGCCCTGGGCGTCTCGCACCTGCACCTGTCACCGCTGCTGGAGGCCGCCCCCGGCTCCACCCACGGCTACGACACGGTGGACCACACCCGGATCAGCGAGCAGCTCGGCGGCGAGACGGCGCTGCGCGCGCTGGCCGCCGAGGCCCGGCGGCACGGGCTGCGGCTGATCGCCGACGTGGTGCCCAACCACATGGCGCTGCCCGTCCCCGAGGACCTCAACCAGCCGCTCTGGCAGGTGCTCCGGGACGGCCCCGACTCCCCGTACGCGGCCTGGTTCGACATCGACTGGGCGGCCCAGACCGGCCCGGCCGACGCGCCGGAGCGCGGGCGGGTGCTGCTGCCGGTCCTCGGCGGACGGCTCGGCGAGGTGCTCGACCAGCTGACGGTGGACGGCCCGGTGCTGCGCTACCACGAGCACGCGCTGCCGATCCGGCCCGGCACCGGGCACCTGCCGCTCGCCGAGTTGGTGCGGCACCAGTGGTACCGGCCGGCCTGGTGGCGGGTGGCCGACAGCGAGCTGAACTACCGCCGGTTCTTCACGGTCAATCAGCTGATCGCGGTCCGGGTCGAGGTGCCCGAGGTCTTCGAGGCCACCCACCGCACCCTGCTCCGGCTGCACGCCGAGGGCGTGCTGGACGGCTTCCGGATCGACCACCCGGACGGGCTGGCCGACCCGCGCGGCTACCTCCGGCGACTGGCCGAGGCCACCGGCGGCGCGTACACCGTGGTCGAGAAGATCCTCACCGGCGACGAGCTCCTGCCCGCCGACTGGCCCTGCGCCGGCACCACCGGCTACGACGCCCTGCGCCGCATCGACGGCGTCCTCACCGACCCCCTCGGCGCCGAACGCCTCGTCACCGCCTACCGCGCGGACTGCGCCGCCCCGGCTCCGGCCCGGCCCCCGCACACCCCCGCCCGGTTCGAGCCCGCCCGGCCGACCGGGGCCCCCTGGCACGGGGACGCCGCAGCACCCGCCGCCCCGCTCCGGTCCGAGTCGCACTCGGCGCGGCCACCGGGACCGGACGGGGGCGGCACCCCGTCCCCCGCACGTCTCCAGGACGGCGACCGGACGGCAGGGGCACCCGCTGCGCCCGACCCGTCCGCCCCGCCCACCGGAGCCCCGGCCGCGCGACCCGGCACCGACGACCGGCCGGCCGGCGCCCCGGCCGGCGAGCCCGCCGCAGGCGGCTCCACCCACTCCGGCGGTGTCGGGCGCCCACCCCTCCCCCGGCCCGGCACCGACGAGTCCGGCAGCGCGCGGCCCGGCACCGACGACATGGCGGCCGAAATCCGCCACGGCCGGGCCGAACTCCTCACCCCTGACGGCGAGTTGTCCGCCGAGCTGGGCCGGCTGGTCCGCCTGGTCGGCCGGATCTGCGCCGCCGAGCCCGGCCTCGCCGACCACCCCGCCTGGGCCGTCCGGGAGGTACTGGCCGAGCTGCTGACGGCCTATCCGGTCTACCGCCCCTACGTCGTCCCCGGCGAGCCCGCCCCGCCGGAGGCCGTCGCGGGGGTGACCACCGCACTGGCCGGGGTGCCGGAGCGACTGAGCGGCGCCGCCGGGCTGGTCCGCGGTCTGGCCCTCGGTGAGCTGGGCAGCAGTCCGGCCAAGGACGAGTTCGCCGCCCGGCTCGGGCAGACCGCCGCCGCCGTGGCCGCCAAGGGTGTCGAGGACACCGCCTTCTACCGCTTCAACGCGCTGCTCAGCCTGAACGAGGTCGGCGGCAGCCCCACCCACCCCGGTCTGAGCCCGGCCCGGTTCCACGCCTGGTACGGCGCGCTGGCCGAGGAGTGGCCGCACTCCATGACGGCGCTCTCCACCCACGACACCAAGCGCAGCGCCGATGCCCGGGCCCGCCTCACCGTGCTCGCCGAGCTGCCGGAGCGCTGGGCCGCCGAGTGCGCCGCCTGGACCACCGCCGCCGGGCCCTGCCCGGACCGGCCGACCGCCTGGCTGCTCTGGCAGACCCTGGTCGCCGCCTGGCCGATCACCCCCGAGCGGCTCGGCGCGACCCTGCTCAAGTCCGTCCGCGAGGCCAAGCGCCGCACCTCCTGGACCGACCCCGACGAGGAGTACGAGCAGGCCGTGCTGGCCTACGCCCGGGCCGCCCTCGCCGACCCCGCGCTGCACCCCCGGATCGAGGGCTTCGTCGGCTCCATCGCGCCCTACGCCAGGAGCAACTCGCTGGCCGCCGCCCTGCTGCACCTCACCGGCCCCGGCGTGCCCGACCTCTACCAGGGCAGCGAGGAGCCGCTGCACACCCTGGTCGACCCGGACAACCGCGCACCCGTCGACCTCTCCGCGCTCGCCGTCCGCCTCACCGACTCCGCCGCGCCGCGCCCGGACGACCCGGCCCGGGAGAAGCTGCACCTCACCGCCACCGCCCTGCACCTGCGCCAAGAGACGCCCGAGCCCGGCCCGTACCGGCCGCTCACCGCCACCGGGCCGGCCGCCGGCCACCTGCTGGCCTTCGCCCGGGGCGAGCACACCGTCACCGCCGTCACCCGGCTCCCGTACGGGCTGGAGCGGGGCGGCGGTTGGCGCTCCACCGCCCTGGAGCTGCCGGCCGGGCACTGGCGCGAGGAGCTGACGCAACGTCGCTTCGAAGGCGGCCGAGTACCGGCGGCGGAGCTGTTCGCCGCCCTGCCCGTCGCCCTGCTGGTCCAGACTTGAGCCCGACCCGAGCACGAGGGAGCACCCGGTGACGCACTACCAGGTATGGGCGCCGGCGGCGTCCCTGGTCGAGCTCGAAGTCGACGGCACCGACCACCCGATGACGCCCTGGCCGGGCCGCCCCGGCTGGTGGCGGGCCGAGGCGCCGGAGGGCGACTACGGCTTCCGCCTCGACGGCGGCCGGGCGCTGCCCGACCCGCGCTCGCCCCGCCAGCCGCACGGGCCGGACGGCCTGAGCCGGCCCGTCGACCACGCCGCCTTCCACTGGTCCGACACCCCGTGGCAGGGCCGGGCGCTGCCGGGGGCCGTGGTGTACGAGCTGCACGTGGGCACCTTCACCCCCGGCGGCACCTTCGCCTCGGCCGCCGAGCGCCTCGACCACCTGGTCGAACTCGGGGTGGACTTCGTGGAGTTGCTCCCGGTCTGCCCGTTCCCCGGCCGGCACGGCTGGGGCTACGACGGGGTCTCGCTCTGGGCGGTGCACGAGCCCTACGGCGGCCCGGAGGGGTTGAAGCGCTTCGTGGACGCGGCGCACCGCAAGGGGATCGGGGTGATCCTCGACGTGGTGCACAACCACCTGGGCCCGTCCGGGAACTACCTGCCCGCCTTCGGTCCGTACTTCACCGACCGGCACCACACCCCCTGGGGCGCGGCGGTGAACCTGGACGCGCCGGGCTCCGACGAGGTCCGTGCCTTCCTCACCGGCAGCGCGCTGGCCTGGCTGCGGGACTACCGGATCGACGGGCTGCGGCTGGACGCGGTGCACGCACTGGCCGACGACCGAGCGTACCCGTTCCTGGAGGAACTCGCCGTCGAGGTGGAGAAGTTGGCGGCGGCCACCGGCCGTCCGCTGTTCCTGGTCGCCGAGTCGGACCTGAACGACCCGCGCACCACCAACCCCCGGCAGGCCGGCGGCCTGGGCCTGACCGCGCAGTGGAGCGACGACTTCCACCACGCCCTGCACGCCGCGCTGACCGGCGAGTCCCAGGCCTACTACGGCGACTTCGCCGCCGCACCGCTGGCCGCCGTGGCCAAGACGCTCACCAAGGGCTTCTTCCACGACGGGAGTTGGTCCTCCTTCCGGGAGCGCAGCCACGGCCGCCCGTTCCCCGCCGCCTACGGGCACCGGCTGCTCGGCTACACCCAGACCCACGACCAGATCGGGAACCGGGCACTCGGCGACCGGCTCTCCGCCACCCTCTCCCCCGGGCGGCTGGCGGCCGGGGCGGCGCTGCTGCTCACCTCGCCGTTCACCCCGATGCTCTTCATGGGCGAGGAGTGGGGCGCCGCCACCCCGTGGCAGTACTTCACCAGCCACCCGGACCCGGAGCTGGCCGAGGCCGTCCGGCAGGGCCGCCGCCGGGAGTTCACCTCGCACGGCTGGGCCCCGGAGGCGGTGCCCGACCCGCAGGCCCCCGCCACCGTGCTGGTCTCCACCCTGGACTGGACCGAGCCCGCCGCCCCGGGGCACGCCCAACTGCTGGACTGGTACCGCCGGTTGATCCGCCTGCGGCGCACTCACCCCACCCTCACCGACCCCGACCTAGGCGCCGTCCGGGTGGATTTCGACGAGCACGCCCGCTGGCTGGTGGTGCACCGCGGCCCGCACCGCCTCGCGGTCAACCTCGCACCCGCCGAGCAGTACCTCCCGGTCCCCCCGGGCACCCCGGTCGCCGTCTTCGGCAGCGCCGAGCAGACCCCGGACGGCCTGCTGCTCGGCCCGGACTCCACCGCCCTGCTGGAGATCGACTGATCAGCGTAGGAACGCGGTGATCCGCCCTCGCAGCCCCGCCACGTCCAGCCCGTACGCCGCCAGGTGCTCCGGGATCGTCCCGTACTGCCGGTGCTCCTCCTTCGGCACGCCCAACCCCAGGACCCGGTGCGGCAGTTCGGCCAGTGCCGCGTTCACCTCGCCCACCGAGGTGCCCGCCAGGTACGGCTCCACCAGCACCACCTCGGCCGGTCCGTCCCCGACTGCGGCCCGTAGCGCCGCCCCGTCGAAGGGCCGCACGGTGGCCGCGTACAGCACCGTCACGTCCGTGCCCTCGGTGGCCGCCAGCACCGCGTCAAGCATCGGCCCGACCGCCAGCACCACGCCGCGCCGCCCCTGCCGCACCGTCAGGAAGCGTCCCGGCTCCACCGGCCGGGCCTCGGCGTTCTGGTGCACGGACAGCCGGACGTACACCTTCTCGTCGCCGTCCGCCGCCGCGTGCCGCAGCAGCCGCTCCGCCTCGTCCGGGTGCCCCGGCACGTGCACCGTCCAGCCCGGCAGGGTGTCCAGCAGGGCGACGTCCCCGGGGGCCATGTGGGTCCGGCCGCCGGCCGGCCAGTCGTAGGAGCCGGCCGCGCTGACCAGCACCGCGCCGACGCCCTGGTGGCCGAGGTCCAACTTGACCTGCTCGAAGGGCCGTTCGACCAGGAAGCTGGCGAAGGTGTGGGCGATCGGGCGCAGCCCGGTCAGCGCCAGGCCGCCCGTCACGCCGATCAGCAGCTGCTCCCGGATCCCGACGTTCACCACCCGGTCCGGGTGCCGGGCGGCCTCCGCCTCCAGGCTGGCGGCGCTGATGTCGGCCAGCACGACGGCCAGCCTCGGGTCCTGGTCCAGCAGTTCACCGGTGATGCCGATGAAGCGGTCACGCATGGTCTCGGTGGTCTCCACGGTCTCTCTCCCCTTGTCCCTGCTGTCAGTTCTTCGGCTCGACCCGGGCGACCACCGCGTGCGGCCGGCCGTCGTGCGGGGCGGTGAACGCCCGGTACAGCGCCTCGTGGTCCCGGCCGTCCACGGTGACCGCCGACCAGCCCTCGGCCTCGAATCGGGAGGCCAGGCCGCCCCGCCAGCCGTGAGTGGCCGAGGAGTTGTCGATCACCACGGTGTGCAGCCGGTCGAGACCGGCCGCGCCGGCGAAGGCCACCGCCTCGTGGTTGCTCCCCTCGTCGAACTCGGCGTCGCCGACCAGCACCCAGACCGCCGGGTCGGTCAGCCCCTGGGCCCGCAGGCCGAGCGCGGTGCCGACCGCCAGCGGCAGGCCGTGGCCGAGCGAGCCGGAGCCGATCTCGGCACCGGGCACCAGCAGCCGGTCGGGGTGGTGGCCGAGCGGGGAGTCGTAGGCGCCGAAGCTGCGCAGCACCTCCGGGTCGAGGAAGCCCTTGGCGGCCAGCACCGCGTAGTAGGCCATCGGGCCGTGGCCCTTGGAGAGCAGGAAGCGGTCCCGCTCGGGGTCTTCGGCGGTCTCCGGGGAGACCCGGAGCACCCGGTCGTAGAGCACCCAGAGCACGTCCAGGGTCGAGGTGGCGGCCGGGCCGTGCTTCTCGGCGCCGGTCATCAGGGCCATCAGCGGGGCCAGGTCCCGGTGGCCGTACTGCTGCTTGGTGATCGCTGCGGAGGTCATGGGCACAGCCTGCAAGTTGAAGCCGACTTCAAGTCAAGCCCACACCTCGGCCCACGCCGCAGCCCGCTCGACAGCCGTCCCCGAGCGGCTCCCGGCGGACCGTTAGTGTTCCGCCCATGGCGCTCTCCCGGCACGACCTCCTCACCATCGGCGAACTCGCCGCCCGCAGCGGGCTGGCCACCTCGGCGCTGCGCTACTACGAGAAGCTCGGCCTGATCCACGCCGAACGCACGGCCGGCGGCCAGCGCCGCTACGCCCGCGCCACCCTGCGCCGGGTCGCCTTCGTCCGGGCCGCCCAGCGCGTCGGCCTCTCGCTGGACGAGGCCCGCACCGCGCTGGACCGGCTGCCCGCCGAGCGCGCCCCGAACGCCGGCGAGTGGAGCCGGGTCGCCGAGTCCTGGCAGTCCCGGATCGACGAGCAGATCGCCGAGCTGGAGCGCCTCAAGCAGAAGCTCACCGGCTGCATCGGCTGCGGCTGCCTCTCGCTCTCCCGCTGCGCGCTCTACAACGCCGGCGACCGCGCCGCCGCCACCGGCCCCGGTGCCCGCTACCTGCTCACCACCGATCCGTCCCGAGGCGCGGAGCAGGCCCCCGAAGCCCCCTGAGCCATCTATGCTGCTCTCGCGAAGCCCGGCACCACGGCACACGGCCGTCTCGAACAGCCACGGGGGAGAACCGACATGACCGACCATCAGGACGTCTCGCTGGACTGGATGTCGACCGACCAGGAGAACCTGCGGCCGCCCACCGACCTGCGCCCCGAGATCCCGCACCCGGCCCGGATGTACGACTACTACCTGGGCGGCAAGGACAACTTCCCGGCCGACCGGGAGGCCGCCGAGAAGGTGCTGGCCCTCGGCCCGCTGGTGCGGATCAGCGCCCAGGCCAACCGGGCGTTCCTCCAGCGCGCGGTGCGCGAGCTGGCCTCCGAGCACGGCATCCGACAGTTCCTGGACATCGGCACCGGCATCCCCACCGCAGGCAACACCCACGAGATCGCCCAGCAGGTGCACCCCGACGCCAAGGTCGCCTACCTGGACAACGACCCGATCGTGCTGGTGCACAGCCGTGCCCTGCTGGCCGCGGCCGGCACCGGCAACGCCACCGTCGTCCAGGCCGACCTGCGCGACCCGGCCGCCATCCTGGACGACCCGGACGTCCGCAAGGTGATCGACTTCGACCAGCCGGTCGGCCTGCTGCTCTTCGCGGTGCTGCACTTCATCGACGACTCCGACGACCCGAAGGGCATCGTCCGCACCCTGCTGGACGCCCTGCCCTCCGGCAGCTTCCTGGCCGTCTCGCACGCCACCGGCGACTTCTCCGCCCCCGACCAGGCGGCCAAGGGCCCGGCCGTCTACCGGGCTGCCTCCGCTCAGCTGACCATGCGCAGCAGGGAGCAGGTGCTCGGCTTCTTCGACGGCCTGGAGCTGCTGGAGCCCGGAGTGGTCACCGCCCCCAACTGGCGCCCGGACGAGGCCCCCCAGGCGACCGACGCCGAGACCGCGATCTGGGCGGGCGTGGCCCGCAAGCCCTGACCCGCACCACGCTCCCCCGCCACCCGTACCACCGCTCGCCCTGCCACGCGTGGTCCGTTGTCCTGACAGGCGCCGTTCGGAAACGTAGAGTTCTGCCCACCTGACGCACTGGGGGGCGGATGGAACCGAACGGCGCCCGGGGGAAGTTGTTACGGCCGCGGCTGTACCTGCTGGTCGCCGTGCTGGCCGTGCTGGGCAGTGCCACGGGCCAGGAGGCGCTGCACGACTGGGACCCGGAGACCGGCTTCACCCAGTGGCTCCAGTGGCAGCTGCACTTCCCCGCCTGGTGGACGGAGAACTTCGCCGACCTCACCTACCAGGTGCTGGACGACACCGGGCGCCGCACGGTCGGCATCGCCGGCACCGGCGTCCTGCTGGCCGCCCTGGTCCTGCTGCCACCCCGGCTGCTGCCCCTGGGGCGCGGCCGGTGGCGGGTGGCGGCCGGCGCCGTGGGCGTCGGCGTGCTGGCCGCCCTGCTCGACCAACTGGTCACCCTGGTCGCGATGTTCGCCGTCACCGGGGACCTGCGGCACGCCACCTACGGCCTCCCCCAGTCGCTGCCGGCGACCGCCGGGTTCGGTGTACTGCTCGGACTGGTGCTGGCCCTGCTGCTGCAACGGTTCGGCGCCGCCCAGTACCTCGTCCCGGACGCCGACCGGACCGCCCGGCGGCCCGCCCGTACGCCAGAACGGAGCACCGCCATGGCCGAGGACCCGAAGACCACCGCCGCCACCCCGCTCGGCAGCGTCCCGGGCGACGTGACCAGGTACCTGAGCGCGGCCGCCTACACCGACCCGGCCTTCGCCCGGCGGGTCACCGAGGACCTGGTCTCCGACGACTTCGGCGCCGTGGCCACCTCCCCCGGGCTCGACCTCGTGCCGGTCGCCCGGCACGCCCTGGCTGCCCGGGCCCTGCGCCAGCAGCGCGACCTGGCGCTCTGCGTGGTGCTCGGCGCGATCGTGCTCACCGGACCGTACTGGCTGCTGCCCGCCCTGGCGGTCCTCGCGGTGTTCGGCCTGGCCGGCCGGAAGGCCGGCGCCGACCGGCCGGACCGGGGCCGCAGCCCCGGCGTCCCGGCCTCGGCCTGGTGGAAGCTGGCCGCCGCCGGGCCGGCCGCCTACCTGGCGTCGGTAGTGGCGCTGATGCCGCTGGCACCGATCGAACCGCAGGGCTTCTGGGCCTGGTTCTGTGGCACCTACGCCGGCGGGTGGCCCGCCCAACTGGTCATGTTGGCCGCCGTGGTGGCCGCCTACCTGCTGATCCTCCATCACCACCGAGCCGTCGACGCGCTGCTGCGTGACCGGCTGCGCCGCGAGGTCTTCGACCCCGAGCAGCCCTCCGGGCCGGCCGAGGCCGAGTGGCCGGGCTGGATGCGGGACCGGCTCACCACCATCGCCGACGCCCAGCGGGGCAACCTCACCGTCTACAGCGGCTACCGGCCGTTCGTCGGCTTCGCCGAGGCGTACAACAACTGGCAGCTCGCCGTCCCGATCCTGGCCGCCCACCAACCGGGCGCCCGACCCGCCGCCGAGGTGGAGGAGTTCGACGCCTGGGAGGCGATGACCGCGATCCGCGACCGGCTCCGGGAGACCTCCGTCCGGCACTCCGCCACCCCGCCGGACGCGGCCGAGACCAACCTCACGGGCCTGCTGCTGGAGAGCCGGGTCTTCGCCAACGGCGCAGCCCTGGACGGTGATCCGCGCCTGCTGCCGACCGCCGGGTACACACCGCCCACCGCACTCGACCGGGAGACGGTCCGGCAGATCGCGCTCCACCCGGACGGCGTGGCCCGGCACTACCTGGCCGCCCACCTGCCGCTCTGGGGTGGCGACGTGGTGGCCAGCACCTTCCTGCACCTGTCCACCAACGGCAAGACCCTCTACATCCAGGCCGAAGCGCACCTGCTCCAACCGGTGCACGCCCGCTACCACTCCGTCGACCTGCTGCCGGCCCGGCTCACCGCCGCCCGGCGGGGCGTGCTCCGGTTCGAGGCCCTGGCGGAGACCTTCGGCACGGTGGTCCGGGCCCCCGGCGCCGCGGCCGCCCAGGCCCGCTACCAGAAGCGGCGTGCCAAGCGGCTCAAGCACGAGCTGACCGCCATCAAGCAGGACCCGACCTTCGACCACGGCGCCCGGTTCAGCGTCCGCGAGCTGGCCAGCGGGCCGGAGTACCAGAACTACTTCCAGGAGGTGGACGCCGACCGGGCGTTGGCCACCCTCTACCGGCACGCACTGGCCGCCATCCGGGACTTCCTGGACGACCACGGCGTGGACACCACGCTGTTCAGCACCCAGCAGCAGACCATCCTCAACTACGGGGTGATCCAGCAGGGCGGCGTCAGCGTGGTGGGCAACCAGGCCGTCGGCCCGAACTCCACCGCCCAGACCGTACCCGCACCCGCCCCCGCGCCGCAGGCCCGGGGCTGATGGCCGCCGACCCCGGCCTCCGCCGGGCCGTCCGGCGCCCGCTCCGGCACCGGCTCTACGGCCTGGCGGCGGTCCTCGTCACCCTCGGCTCGCCCTGGGTCCAGGAGTGGTCGGCCGGGCTGTACACCGACCAGGCGGTGCCGGACTGGCTGCTGAGCGAACTCCCCTACCTGGCCTGGAGCACCGGCTACGAACTGCCCGACTCCTACCTGCTGGTGGGCGAATCCGTCTTCCGGTGGAGCAACGCGGTCGCCGCCGTCGTCCTGCTCGCGGCACTGTTCCTGCTCACCCCCCGGCTGGTGCCGTTCGGGGCCGGCCGGGGCCGGCTGCTGGGCGGCTGCCTCGGCACCGGCCTGCTGGCCGCCCTCTGCACCACGCTGGCCGACTCGGGCACCCGCCTGCTGGTGCTCAGCGACCGCGGCCGGTCCGCCGTCGGGTGGGAGCCGAGCGTCCCCCGGCTGGCCGGCTTCGGCCTGCTCCTCGGGCTCGCCCTGGCCCTGACGCTGACCGGCTTCGCCAACCCTCCGCTGCCCACCGCGTCCACCGTGCCTGCCGCGCCCACCGCCGACACCGCACGCCGTGGCGGCCGGCCCCTCGATCGGAGCGCCCAGATGACCGTCCCGACCTCCGCCGGTGTGCCGCTGGGCAGCGAACCCGGCGACGTCACCCGGTACTTGAGCGCTGCCACCTACACCGACCCGGTCTTCGCCCGGCAGGTCACCGAGCACCTCGTGGCGGACGACCTCGGGGCGGTCGCCACCTCCCCCGGAGTGGACCTGGTGGCGGTGGCCCGGCACGCCCTGGCCGCCCAGGTGCTGCGCCGACGGCGGGACGGCGCGCTGGCCCTGCTCCCCCTCGGCCTGCTGCTGGTCAGCCCGCTCTGGCTGCTGATCGCCGCCCTGCTGCTGGGCCTGTTCTCCGGCACCGCCAGGTCGATCCGGTCGACCCGGCCGGTCGGGGCCGCCCGCTGGCGGTACTCGACCCGCCCGGACCGCGGCCGGCACGAGGGCGTCCCTCCGCACGCCGTGCGGAGCCTGCTGGTCAGCGTGCTGATGGCGGCGCTCCTGGTGTCCGCCGCCCTGTACCTGAACGCCGTGCTCGCCCCCGCCGGCGTACTGGCCTGGCTGACCGGCGCCTACCTGGCCGGCCTCCCCTCCGTCCTGGTCCTGCTCGGCACGCTCGCCGCCGCCCACCGGCTGACCTTCCGTCACCTCCAGGACGTGGACGCCCGCCTGCGCGGCCAGCTCCGCCGCGAGGCGTACTCCCCGGACGCCCCGGTCGAACCGCTCGGCCCGGCCTGGACCGGCGCACGGCTGGCCGCCATCGCCGAGGCGCAGCGCGGGAACGTCATCGTGCACAGCACCTATCTGCCGTACCTCGGCCACGGTACGGAGATCTCCGCCGTCCCCCCGCTGGTCGTCCCGCTCCGCCCGGAGCACCGGATGCCCGGCCAACCGTCCGCTCCGATCCGGGAGTTCGACAACTGGGAGATCATCAGCGCGGTGCACGAGCGGCTCCGCGAGACCTCCGCCCGGCACGCCGCCGAGCCCCCGGCGGACGCCACCACCGATCTGACCGACCTGCGGCTGGAGCACCGGATCGCGGTCCACGGCACGGTGGCCGTCGAGGACCCCCGGCTGCTCCGGCCCGACCGGCTCGCCCCCGTCGCCGAGCTGCCCGAGGAGACGGTGCGGGAGATCGCCCTCGACCCGGACGGGGTGGCCCGGCACCACCTGCTCGCCCACCTGCCGCTCTGGGGCGACGACGTGGTGCCCAGTCTCTTCCTCCGCCTCACCGTCACCGGCGGGGCCCTGCACATCGACCCGGCCCTGCGCATCCTGCCCCCGGTCCGGTCCGGCTACCACGAGCTGGACCTGCTCACCCGGACGCCCTCGCCGCAGCACCTGGACACCCTCCGGCTGACCGCCCTGGCCGGGGCGTACACCGCCGTGCGCCGGGCACCGGGTGCCTTCCTGGACGCGGCCGGGTACGACTCCCGGCACCGGGACCGACGGGGCCGCGGCCTGCTCGCGCTGGCGTACGACCCGGGCTTCGACCACGGGGCGCACATCAGCATCCGGGAGAGCGCCACCAACCCGGTCTACCAGAACTACTACCAGAAGAGCGACGGCATCCAGGCCGGCTTCGCCCTGTACCAGCACGCGCTGACCGCGATCCGGGACTTCCTGGAGGAGCACGGCGTGGACACCCACCCGCTCACCGCCCAACAGCACAGCCTGGTGAACTTCGGCGTGATCCAGCAGGGCGGCATCAGCCAGGTCGGCAACCAGGCGATCGGGCCCGGCGCCGCCGCCCACGCGGGCCCCGTCCCGCCCGCCGCCCCTGCCCCGCCCCCGACCTTCGAGAAGCAGCCGAGGAGCACGAGTTGACCCACCCCGACCCCGACCTCCACGCCAACGCCAACGCCAACGCCAACTACGGCGTGCAGCAGTCCGGCGGCCACAGCCAGGTCGGCAACCAGGCCATCGGGCCGAACGCCCGCGCCGTCGCGCACCAGATCGCCTTCCAGTCCGCAGCCCCGGCCGGATCCGCCGAGCGGATCGAGCAACTGCTCACCACGATCCAGCAGTTGCTCACCGCCCACGCCGCCGAACTGCCCGACCCGGACGCCCCGCAGGTGGAGCTGCGCCGCCTCCGGGAGGAGCTGGACGAGGCCGAGCCCCAGCCGGGCGTGCTGCGCCGGGCCCTGGACCGCCTCGCCGCCATCGCCGTGCCGATCGTCCCGCTCGCCACGGCGGTCGCCGAGCTCTCGACCGTCGTCCTGGGCTGACCCGCCGTCACGGCGGCCCGCACCCCTCCGGGGGCGCGGGCCGCCGCCTCACTCCTCCTCGCGGGCGTGCCGGCCGCCCGTGCCCCGGGTGAACCGCCCGGTCAGCCCGGCCGCCAGCGCCCCCAGCAACAGCACCACCGCCGGGATGGCCAGATGCACGGCCGGCCGGAACTCCACCATCCCCTCCGGCAGTTCGACCACCCAGCCGAGCCGCTCGGCCAGGTACAGCGGATCGTAGGTGGCGCAGCCGTACCCGATCGCGGCGAAGCCCAGCGCGAAGAGCAGCAGCACCCAGCTCCGCTCCCCCACCGCGAGCAGCAGCAGCGCGACCGCCCCGACCAGCAGCGGGGTGGCCCCGTTGAAGACCAGCAGGTGCGCCGAGGCGGCCCAGGCCGACGGGTGCCGGATGCCCTGCCAGCCGATCACCGTGAGCACCGCCGCCGCCCCGCCGGCCAGCACCATCCCGACCACCGCCGGCAGCACCCGCACCGGCCGCCCGGCCCGCCGGTACCGGCGCAGCACCAGCCAGCAGGCCAGCAGCCCGGCCACCGCCCAGTACACCGCCAACCACCCGGGCCGGGCCAACTCGTGCGGTCCCAGCAGCCCTCCGGGCGCCCGGAACGCGACCCCGGCACAGAACCCGTCCGGCACCACCTGCCGACACCCCGCCACCCGCACCCGGTACAGCGGCAGCGAACAGCCGATCAGCACCCCGAACAGCGCGAGCACGTACCAGTACCGACGCACGGCCATCCGCCCCACCCTCCCCTCCACCGAGCACCTCGAACGATTGCCCGGCAGTCTCCACGCCCCCCGCCCCGCACACAAGTGCCCGGACGTATCCGCGGGGTGGATATCCGCCCAACGCCGGGCATTCGCCCCACCGGACGAGGTCGGGACGGTGGCCCCACCGCACCGGGAGAGCGACGCGGTCCTCGGCCGGACCCGACTCCCGGCTCAGTCCGCCGGGACCGCAGCCGGCACCTCCCGGGTACACAGTGCACAGCCCCCTCCGGCCCCGTCAGCCGTCAGCAGGGCCCGCGCCATCCGCACCAGATGGCGGTCCGTCGCCTCCGACACCCGCCCAGCCACCCCCGAGCGGAACAGCGAAGCCCCCTCCACCAGGGCGATGAAGGACTCGGCCCGCGCCAGGCACTCCGCGAACGGCAGCTCCGGCCGGTAGCCGCCGATCTGCCCGGCCACCAGCCGTGCGTAGTCCGCGTAGAACGCCCTGACCGCTTCCGCCACCGCCTCGTCCCCGGCCGCCAGCGCCCACAACTCCACGAACAGCCGCACCAGTTCGGCGTCCTGCTGCTGCGCGAGCACCACCTCCACCAGCCGCTCCGGATCGGCCCCGGGCGCCGTCGCCTCCGCGCCCAGCTGCTCCAACGACCGGTGCAGCACCCGGGCCAGCAGCTCGGCCACCAGGCGTTCCCGGCTGGGGAAGTAGTACTGCAGGTGCCCCAGCCGCACGCCGGCCGCCTCCGCCACCGCGCGCAGCGACAGGGCGCCGTGGCCACTCGTCACCAGGGTCCGCTCCGCCGCGTCCAGGATCGCCGTCCGCCGCGCGCTCCCCTTCGCCGTGCTCACGCCGCCACCTCGCCCGCGCCACCGGTCGCCTCGACCGCCACGCCGAGGTCGGCCAGCGCGCCGACCACCTCGCCCGCCCGCGGGTGCTGCTCGGGGAAGACCAGGCCCGCCGGAGCGGGCGCACCGTCCTCCCCGAGCACCCGCCGCAGGCCCAACAGCGCTCCCACCGCCGTGAGATGGGCCTGCCCGGCCGGATCGGTGACGGTCCAGCTCGCCCGCCCGCGCGGCCCGCTCGCATCCAGCCGCAGCCGTGCCGTCCCGCCCTCGCCGGGCGCGTACAGCAGCTTGCGCCGGGCGGGCTGCCAGCGCTCGCCGGAGGCCCAGCGGAAGAAGCCGACCCGGCCGAGGCCGATCAGCGCCCGCGTCGCCCCCACACTGCTGAAGCCGATCCGGGTCGTCACGCTGGACGCCCCCAGGGTGAGCGGGAGGCTGAACTGCTCGGGGGTGTCGATCCGCGCCACCCGGGTGCGCTCCCCGCCCACGTCCACCGTCCGTGCTGCGGTCAGCGGGGTCACTGCCCGGCTCAGCCCGCCCTCCGTCACCTCGTAGGCGAGGCCGAGCCGGTCCATGAACTCCACCGAATCGGCCCCGGCCCGGTCCGCCAGGTCGTAGCGGATCGCGGTGTCCAGCGACTCCAGCCCGCCCAGCCGCTCCGCGAGCGCGGCGGCCACCAGCGGCACCACCCCGCCCATCCATCCGGAGGACAGCAGCACCGGCGCCGCAGCACCCGCGCCGTTCTCCAACGAGACCCGGGCGACGGCCCGTTGGAGCCGCGCGGTCCACCGCGTCACGTCCACGTAGGGCACCCCGCCGCGCAGCGCCGCCTCAAGCGCCCGGTCGGCCGGGTCGTTGACCAGCGCCACCACCGCCCGCACCCCGGCCGCGAACGGCTCCGGGTCGGCGAGGTCCCAGCGCCGGGCCACGGCCCCGGTCTCCCGGCAGAGCTCCGCCGCCCGCGACGGGGTGCGGCCGGCCAACATCAGCGGCCAGAACGGGGCGGCGGCCCGGGCGAGTTCGGCGCCGACGGTGCCGTAGCCGCCGAGCAGCAGGACCGGGCCGGACGGGTCGTGGGAGAGCTGATCCAGTGTCATGAGCCCAATATAGGTCACTCGACCTAAAAAGCCGACCGAAGAAGGCCCCGGCCGGTCTCCCGGCCGGGGCCGCAGCCCTCCGGCTCAGACCTGGGTGCCCGGTCCCGGTGGCGTCCCCACCGAAGCGCCGGAGGCGCCGTCGGCCAGCCCCAGCGCCTTGCGCACCCGCCCCGCGTACATCCAGCCGTCCGTCGCCTCCGCGAGCTCCGCCGCCCGGTCGGCGAGCTCGTCCGGGTCGGTCAGCGCGGCGGCGGACCGCCAGGCGGCGGTCTCCTCGTCCTTGGCGGCCAGCAAGCGCCCCATCGGCCCCTTGGCCGCCTCGGGCAGCTCCACCGCCCGCAGCCCCTTCGCCTCCTGCTCCGAGACCTCGGCCATCTTCCCTGCCCAGTCCCGCAGTTCGGCGTCCGTGTAGTCGTCGTCGTAGACCGGGCACTCCCCGATGGCGCGGTTGTACGGGTTGACCGCGCCCAGGTAGGCGAGCTGCGCCGCGTTCAGGGTGCCGGGCGCGACCCGCACCGAGCCGGTGGAGGTCAGGTGCCCGGCGTCGAAGACGCAGGTCACCTCCCGCACGCCGAGCGCCCACTGACGGGGCGTCGGGTAGAGGTGGTTCTCGCCCACGTGCTTGGGGAGCGCCCAGCCGTCCGGCGCGTAGGCGTCCCAGTGCGGAGCGCAGGCCAGCACCGCGGCGTGCCGGATCTGGCGGCCGGTCGGCTCCCCACCCGGCAGATCGGCCAGCCGGACGGTGCCGGCCACCTCGCCGTTGTGGGCCTTGCCGCACGGGATCTCGGTCAGCCCGGTGAGCAGCTCCGAATCCACCCGGTCCGAGCGGCGGTCCACCAGGTAGCAGTCCCCGGGCGCCAGCGCGGGGCGGCCCGCGACCGTCTCGATGCTCTCGACGAGCCCGCCGTCCGTGGCCGCCAACACCACCGCGGTCAGCCCGCCCCCGGCCGCCAGCACCGCCGCCACCACGCCCGCGATCCACCAGGCGCCCCGACTCCGGGACGGCCGCACGGCTGCGGGCGGCGCCCAGGGGTCGGCGGCGGGCGGCACGTCGGAGGACGGCTGGTACTCGGTCATGGTGCTGGGACTCCCCCGGTGGCCCGCACGGGCACGATCAGACGTTCGACAAGATCACCGAGACCCTAGCCGAACGCCCCGCCACACCGCTCGGAATACCTCCCGCCCGCACCGCACCAACCGCACCGCACCACACCGCACCACACCGCACCACCCGGATGCCTCCGGCACTCAGTGCCGCTCGCGCAGTTCCTCCCACACCTTCCGTACCTGCGGGGCGAGTTCGGCCAGCGTGCCACCGTTGTCGATCACCAGATCGGCCACCGCCAGCCGCTCCTCCCGGGTCGCCTGGGCCGCCATCCGGGCCCGGGCCTCCTCGGCGCCCATCCCGCGCAGCCGCACCAGCCGGTCCAGCCGCACCTCGTCCCCGGCGTCCACCACGACCACCAGGTCGTACAGCGGCGCCAGCCCGTTCTCCGCCAGCAGCGGGACGTCGTGCACCACCACGTCCTCCTCCCCGGCCGCCGACTCCAGCTCCGCCGACCGCGCGCGCACCAGCGGGTGCACGATCGCGTTCAACGCGGCCAGCCGCTCCGGGTCCGCGAACACCAGCGCCCCCAGCGCCGGCCGGTCCAGCGAGCCGTCCGCCCGCAGCACGCCCTCGCCGAACTCCGCCACCACCGCCCGCAGCCCGTCGGTCCCGGGCTCCACCACCTCACGGGCGATCAGGTCCGAGTCGACGATCACCGCCCCGAGCGCGGCCAGCTGCCGGGACACCTCGCTCTTGCCCGCCCCGATACCACCGGTCAGTCCGATCCTCAGCATGCGCGCCAGGCTACCGCCTCCCGGCGTACGCTCGTCCGCCCGGGTGAGGCGCCATGCCCTCGCCGCCGCACCGGCGTTGAGCAGGAAGCTCCGTACGAACCAAGCCCCACCGAGCAAGGAACCCTCATGAAGCTCACCCGCACCCGGCTCGTCCTGCTGCTCGCCACCACCGTCGGCGGCCTGCTGCTCACCGCCGGCCCAGCCGCCGCCTGCGACGCACTCGGCGGCCTCTCCGCCCTGAACGGCGACTTCGGCAACTCCTGCGTGCTGCGCTGACCCCGCCTCAGGCGACCGGGGCCGGCACCTTCTCCTCAGCCACCGGCGGCGCCTGGGCCGGCAGCACCACCTGCGGCAGCGGCGGCAGCGCGACGTGCTCGGTCAGCCCGAACCGCCGGTGCAGCCGCCGCAACGGCGCCGGCGCCCACCAGTTGAACTCGCCGAACAGCGTCATCGCGGCCGGCACCAGCAGGCACCGCACCAGCGTGGCGTCCACCGCCACGGCCACCGCGAGCGCGATCCCCATCTCCTTGACCATCAGCATCTGCCCGGCCGCGAAGCCCGCGAAGACGATCACCATCAGCAGGGCCGCCGAGGTGATGATCTTCCCACTGCGCTGGAGTCCGAGCTCCACCGCGCGCGAGCAGCTGTGGCCCTGGTCCCGGAGCTCCTTGATCCGGGCCAGCAGGAAGACCTCGTAGTCCATCGAGAGTCCGAAGGCGAAGGCGAAGACCAGCACGGGTATGAAGGTCTCCAGCCCGCCCGTCGGCGTGAAGCCGAGCAGGCCGCTGAAGTAGCCGTGCTGGAAGACCAGGGTCAGCGCACCGAGCGAGGCCCCCAGCGAGAGGACGTTCATCAGCAGGGCCTTGACCGGCACCACCACCGAACCGGTCATCAGGAACAGCAGGACCAGGGTGCCGAGTGCCACCAGGCCGAGCGCCCAGGGGCCCCGGGAGGCGATCTCGTGCTGGAAGTCCACCACCGAGGCCGCATCACCGGTCACGTGGGTGGTCAACCCATCCCGCTGCTCGCGGAGTTCACCGACCACCCGCTTGGCCTCGGCGCCCTGCGGATCGCCGTGCACCAGCACCTCCACGGTGCTGACCCCCGGCGAGACGGCCGTCACCGCCCGCACCCCGGCCACGTCCGGGAGCTTGGAGACCACCTGATCGGCGTAGTGCTGGGCAGCCGCCCGGTCCGCCTCGACCACCACCGTGACCGGCGCGGGCGCCAGCGCCGGGAAGCGCTGCTCGATCGTCTCGGCCACCTGACGGCCGGCCGAGGAGGAGGGCAGCACGGCGGCCCCGGAGCTGCGCCAGTCCGAGCCGAGGAAGGGGGCGCCGGCCGCCATCAGCAGCGCGACGCAGATCAGCACCACCGGCACCGCCCGGCGCTGCACCCGCCGCACCGTCCGGGTGAAGAAGCCCTCGTCCGGCACCGGTCCGGTGGGGGTCTTGACCCTGTGCCCGACGAAGCCGAGCAGCGCGGGTATCAGGGTGAGCGCCGCCGCGACGGCGATCACCACCACGCTCACCCCGGCCACCGCGACGGCCCGGAAGACCGGGCTGGTGAAGACGAAGAGGCCGGAGAGCGCCACGGCCACGGTCAGGCCGGAGAACATGACGGTCCGTCCGGCGGTGGCCGCCGTCCGCTCCACGGCGGCGGCGATCGCCGCCCCGTGGCCGCGCTCCTCACGGAAGCGGTTGACCATCAGGAGGGCGTAGTCGATGGAGAGTCCGAGGCCGAGCACGGTGGCGATCGGCAGCACGCTGGTGTCGATGTCCATCAGCCGGCTGAACCCGAACATGGCCAGCAGCGCCCCGCCCACCGAGGCGACCGCCCCGATCACCGGCAGGCTGGCAGCGGCGAAGCCGCCGAAGACCAGCACCATCACCAGCAGCGTCAACGGCAGCGTGACGATCTCACCGAAACGGGTGTCCGCCTGGGTCTGCGCGACCACCTCGGCCTGGGTCACCAGGTCCCCGCCGACGGTGACCTTCGCACCCGGTGCGTCGATCCCCTTCAGCGCCGAGGCGACCGCCTTGAACTGCGCGTCGGTGGACCCGTCGGACATCCGGACGGAGACCAAGGAGGCAGTCCCGTCAGTGGAGTTGAGCCCCCCGTCGGCCGCGTAGGTGTCGGCCACCGCGATCACTCCCGGCAGCTTGGCGACGGCCGAGGTCACGTCCGTGACCGCCGACTTCACCGCCGGATCGCTCACCCGGGCCCCGTCCACCACGGCGGTGACGGTCCCCCGGGAGGGATCGGCCGCCGCCAGCACGGCCGCGCCCGCCGCCGACTCCGAACCCTTGGCGTCGGTGGCCGAGACGGTGCCCTCGAAGACCTTCCCGCCGATCAGCACACCGAGCGCGAGGACCACCACCCAGAGACCGACCACCCAGCGCCGCCGCTGGAAGCAGAACCGGCCGAGGGCCGCGAGCCGTCCGCCGACCTGCTGGTCGACGGGCTGCCGGGAGGGGGGTGCCGCAGTGAGGGTGGTGCGCATGGTGCGTAGACCTTTCGGGCGGTTCCCCACCAAGCTAGGTGTAAACCACCCGATTCCCTATACCGCGGAACGGAGTTCCATCTCACACGAACGAACCCCCCGCCCCGGGAACCGGGACAGGGGGTTCGTCGACTACCGACCCTCAGTCAGCGACTGAGGCCCAGTCAGTTCAGCTCTGGCCGCCGGCCAGCTTCTCGCGGAGCGCAGCGAGCGCCTCGTCCGAAGCGAGGGCGCCGGAGCCCTCGTCGCTGGCCGAGGTGTAGGAGCCACCGGCGGCGGCGGCGACGGCGTCGCCACCCTCGGCAGCGGCCTCGGCGTCGGCCTCACGGCTCTTGATGACCTGGGCCTGGTGGGCCTCGAAGCGGGTCTGCGCCTCGGCGTACTGGCGCTCCCACTCCTCACGCTGCTTCTCGAAGCCCTCGAGCCAGTCGTTGGCCTCGGGGTCGAAGCCCTCGGGGTAGATGTAGTTGCCCGCGTCGTCGTACGAGGCAGCCATACCGTAGAGGGTCGGGTCGAACTCGGCCGCGGCGGCGTCGCCACCGAGGGCCTCGTTGGCCTGCTTCAGCGAGAGGCTGATGCGACGACGCTCGAGGTCGATGTCGATGACCTTGACGAAGATCTCGTCGCCGACCTGGACGACCTGCTCCGGGATCTCCACGTGGCGCTCGGCCAGCTCGGAGATGTGGACCAGACCCTCGATGCCCTCGTCCACGCGGACGAACGCACCGAACGGAACCAGCTTGGTGACCTTACCCGGGACGACCTGACCGATCTGGTGGGTCCGGGCGAACTGCTGCCACGGGTCCTCCTGGGTCGCCTTCAGCGACAGGGAGACGCGCTCGCGGTCCATGTCGACGTCGAGGACCTCGACGGTGACCTCCTGGCCGACCTCGACGACCTCGGACGGGTGGTCGATGTGCTTCCAGGACAGCTCGGAGACGTGGACGAGACCGTCGACGCCACCCAGGTCCACGAAGGCACCGAAGTTGACGATCGAGGAGACGACGCCGGAGCGCACCTGACCCTTCTGGAGGGTGGTGAGGAAGGTCTGGCGGACCTCGCTCTGGGTCTGCTCCAGCCAGGCACGGCGGGACAGGACCACGTTGTTGCGGTTCTTGTCCAGCTCGATGATCTTGGCCTCGAGCTCCTTGCCCACGTAGGGCTGGAGGTCGCGGACGCGGCGCATCTCGACCAGCGAGGCCGGGAGGAAGCCACGGAGGCCGATGTCGAGGATGAGACCACCCTTGACGACCTCGATGACGGTACCGGTGACGATCCCGTCCTCTTCCTTGATCTTCTCGATCGTGCCCCAGGCACGCTCGTACTGAGCGCGCTTCTTGGACAGGATCAGACGACCCTCCTTGTCCTCCTTCTGGAGAACCAGGGCCTCGATCTCGTCGCCGACCTTGACGACCTCGTGCGGGTCAACGTCGTGCTTGATCGAGAGCTCGCGGGAGGGGATGACACCCTCGGTCTTGTAACCGATGTCGAGGAGCACCTCGTCACGGTCGACCTTCACGATGATGCCCTCGACGATGTCGCCATCGTTGAAGTACTTGATGGTCTCGTCAATGGCGGCGAGGAAGGCCTCGGCATCGCCGATGTCGTTGACCGCAACCTGCGGGGTGGTGCTGACAGAGGTGTCGGTGGGGCTCGTCATTAGGAAAAGGGCTCCGGTACGGACATGAAGTCGTAGGTAATGCCACGCGGAGGGCCCGTATCGCTCCCACCGAAAGCCGGACAGCCAAGACGACGGCTCACCAGGATCTGGTGTCCGTCTTGCGACCGTGGGGTCTTCGACAGATGCGAGCGCGACCTGCTCCGTCCGAGGCGCGCAGGCCCGCAGCGCAACTTGTAGCATACGGGGACAGCCATGCACGGTCAACGTCGAAGACGACGAGACGGTGGAGGCCGGGATGGATCAGGCCATATCCTCCGATTGCGCACCTAGCCGGTGGCAGCCGCAGGGGCCTCTCCCCGGATGCCACGGCCGCGAATCGGCCCCGTGATCAGGACCGGTCGTGACAGCAGCGCTTCCGCACCCCATACCCTACGCGACGGGCTCCACGACCTTGGCCACCACCCCCTCCTCCCCCGACCCGGACGACCTCGCCCCGCTCGACCTCCCCGAGGAGGACGAGGACGAGGCACTGCGGCGGGACGCCGAGGCCGACGAGTCCAGCCGCGCCAGCCGCCACTGGTGGGACCGGAACGCGGACGAGTACCAGGACGAACACGGCGAGTTCCTCGGCGACGACCGCTTCACCTGGTGCCCCGAGGGCCTGGACGAGGCGCAGGCGCAGCTGCTCGGCGACCCGGCCGGGCTGAAGGGGCTGCGGGTGCTGGAGCTCGGTGCCGGCGCGGCCCAGTGCTCGCGCTGGCTGGCCGCCCAGGGGGCGGTGCCGGTGGCGCTGGACATCTCCTACCGGCAGCTCCAGCACTCCCGCCGGATCGACCTCGGCCGGGGCGTCGAGCCGCTGTCGGTGGTGCAGGCGGACGCGGCGGTGCTGCCGTTCGCGGACGGCTCCTTCGACCTGGCCTGCTCGGCCTACGGGGCGGTGCCGTTCAGCGCGGACACCGCCGCACTGATGCGCGAGGTGCACCGGGTGCTGCGGCCGGGGGCCCGCTGGGTGTTCTCGGTGACCCACCCGATCCGCTGGGCCTTCCCCGACGAGCCGGGGGTGGAGGGGCTGACGGCCGGCTCCTCGTACTTCGACCGCACACCGTACGTGGAGCAGGACGCCGAGGGGCGGGCCACCTACGTGGAGCACCACCGGACGCTGGGCGACCGGGTGCGGGAGCTGACCGGGGCGGGCTTCCGGCTGCTGGACCTGGTCGAGCCGGAGTGGCCGGAGGGGCTGGAGCAGGAGTGGGGCGGGTGGAGCCCGCTGCGCGGCCGGCTGATCCCGGGCACCGCGATCTTCGTCACCGAGCGGGGCTGACGGGTGCGCTCCGCCGGGCTCGAACTGCCCGTCCGCACCGCCGTGCCCGCACTCCAGCGAGCCCTGGCGGAGGAGGGCGTGGCGGTGTTCGCCGCGCCGCCCGGGACGGGCAAGACCACCCTGGTGCCGCTGGCGCTGGCCGGGCTGGCCGAAGGCCTGCCCGGACCGGCGCGGCGGGTGCTGGTGGCCGAGCCCCGGCGGCTGGCGGTGCGGGCGGCGGCCCGGCGGATGGCCTGGCTGCTGGGGCAGCAGGTCGGCGAGTCGGTCGGCCTGACGGTGCGTGGGGAGCGGCGGGCCGGGCCCGCCACCGTGGTCGAGGTGGTCACCACCGGCGTGCTGCTGCAACGGCTGCAGCGGGACCAGGAGTTGACCGGGGTCGACGTGGTGGTGCTGGACGAGTGCCACGAGCGGCACCTGGACGCGGACACCGCGCTGGCCTTCCTGCTGGACGTCCGGGGCACGCTCCGGCCGGAGCTCGGGATCGTCTGCGCCTCGGCCACCTCGGACACCGAGGCCTGGGCCGAACTGCTCGGCGGCGCACCGGTGGTGGAGGCGCACGGCGTCTCGTACCCGGTCGAGGGGGTCTGGGCGCCGCCGCCGCGCGGGGTGAAGCCGCCGCAGGGGACGCGGGTCGACCCGCTGCTGCTGGAGCACGTCGCGGGGACGGTGCGGCGGGCCCTCGCCGAGCGGGGCGGGGACGTGCTCTGCTTCCTGCCGGGGGTGGGTGAGATCGCCAGGGTCGCCGGGCAGTTGGGCGCCCCGGGGGTGGAGGTGCTCCAGCTGCACGGGCAGGCTCCGGCGGCGGTGCAGGACGCGGCGCTGGCGGTCGGGACGGGTGCGGGGCGACGGGTGATCCTGGCGACCTCGGTGGCGGAGTCCTCGCTGACCGTGCCGGGCGTGCGGGTGGTGGTCGACTCCGGGCTGGCCCGGGAGCCGCGCACCGACCACGCGCGCGGGCTGTCCGGGCTGGTGACGGTGCGGGCCTCGCTGGCGGCGGCCCGGCAGCGCGCCGGGCGGGCCGGGCGGGAGGCGCCCGGGGTGGTCTACCGGTGCTGGGCGGAGGCGGAGGACGCGCTCGCGCCGCGCTTCCCGACGCCGGAGATCGCCCAGGCGGAGCTCACCTCGTTCGCGCTCCAGGCGGCCTGCTGGGGCGATCCGACGGCCGCCGGACTGGCACTGCCGGACCGGCCGCCGGCCGGGGCGATGCTGGCGGCGCGTCAGGTGCTGGCCGGGCTGGGCGCGGTGGACGAGGACGGGCGGGCCACCGCGCGCGGGCAGCGGATCGTCCGCAGCGGGCTGCACCCGCGACTGGCCCGGGCCCTGCTGGACGGTGCCGAGCTGGTGGGTGCCCGGCGGGCGGCGGAGGTGGTGGCACTGCTCTCCGAGGAGCCGCCGCGGGCCTTCGGCGACGACCTCGCGGAGGTCTGGCGGCGGGTGCGGGCCGGGTCGTCGGACGACCCGTACGCGCGGCGGTGGAAGGACGAGGTGCGGCGGCTCGGGCGGCTGGTGGAGGGCGGCGGCGGCCCGTCGTCGGTGACGGAGCGTCAGGTGCCGGGCCTGGTGGCGGCCTTGGCGTACCCGGAGCGGATCGCCCGGGCCCGGGCGGTGGACGGGCCGTACCTGATGGCCTCCGGGACGGCGGCGGAGCTCGGGGCGGGCTCGCGGCTGGCCGGGGAGGAGTGGCTGGCGGTGGCGAGTGCGGACCGGCCCGCCGGGGCGCACTCGGCCCGGGTACGGCTCGGGGCGGCGCTGGACGAGGAGACCGCGCGGCGGGCCGGGGCGGCGCTGCTCTCCTCCCGGGCGGAGGTCGCCTGGTCCGCACGGCAGGGCGAGGTGACGGCCCGGCGGGTGTCGGCGCTGGGGGCGGTGGAGCTGGAGACCACGCCGCTGACGAAGCCCGACCCGGAGCTGGTACGGGCCGCACTGCTCGACGGGCTGGCCCGGGAGGGGGTCGGGGCGCTGCTCCGGTGGACCCCGGAGGCGGTCGGACTGCGGGCTCGACTGGCATTCCTGGAGCGGGAGTTGGGCGAGCCGTGGCCTGAGGTGGGCGACGCGGCGCTGGCCGGGGGCGGGTGGCTGGAGCCGGATCTGTCCCGGGCCCGGCGGAGGGCGGACCTGGAGCGGATCGACCTGGTGGCGGCGTTGCAGCGCCTGCTGCCCTGGGCCTCCGGCCAGGCCGGGCGGCTGGAGGAGCTCGCGCCGGAGCGGATCACCGTGCCGAGCGGGTCCCGGATCCGAGTGGACTACGCGGGCGACCGGCCGGTGCTCGCGGTCAAGCTCCAGGAGCTGTTCGGCTGGCAGGCGGCGCCCCGGCTGGCCGGGGGGCGCGTACCGCTGACGGTCCATCTGCTCTCCCCCGCCGGCCGCCCGGCCGCCGTGACCGGCGACCTGGCCACCTTCTGGCGCGAGGGCTACAAGGCCGTCCGGGCCGACCTGCGCGGCCGCTACCCCCGCCACCCGTGGCCGGAGGACCCGAGCACGGCGGAGCCGACCAAGCGCACCAATCCGCGCAAGGGCTGAATGCGGCGCTGTGGCAGAGCCGTCGGCCGAGGCCCTCGGCCGCTGAGCGGACCTCAAGCCGGCCTTAAGCCCGCCGTAGCGGGAGGTCAAGCCGATCGGTGCTCAACTCGGGTGTGCGCCACCGCAGATGGCAAAGCTTTCGCCTAGCGTCCGGCTATCCATTGACGGCCCGCATTGGTCTGGACCATCTTGTGGAGGCCGCGCGGCTGCCATCCCCCACTCACCCCGAGGAGTACCCGCCCATGAGGCGCGTCGCCTTGCCCCTGGCAGCCGCCACGGCCGCTGCCCTGACCGTCCCGTTCTCCGCCGTCGGAGCGCACGCCGAGGCCGGCGTGACCGGCGTGACCGCCGCCTACGCGGTCACCTCCACCTGGCAGACCGGCTTCGAGGCGAGCTACACCGTCACCAACCGCACCAACGCGCCCGTCTCCACCTGGGCGCTCTCCTTCGACCTGCCCGCGACCGAGACCGTGACCGGCGCCTGGAACGGCACGCTCACCTCGGTCGCCGTCACCGGCGGGCGCCGCTACACCGTCACTCCCCCGGCCTGGGCCGGACCGCTGGCCCCCGGTGCCACCGCCGCCGTGGTCGGCTTCGGGGTGAACAACGGCAGCGCGGCCCAGACCCCGCCCGCCAACTGCACCGTCAACGACCGGCCCTGTGCGGGCTCCCCCGCCGACACCGCCGCGCCCACCGTGCCCGGCGGTCTGAAGGTCTCCGGCACCGGCCCGGGCAGCGTCGCGCTCTCCTGGAACGCGAGCACCGACGACCAGGGCGTGGCCGGCTACCACCTGCGCGAGGGCGGTGCGGTGGTGGCCACCGCGACCGGCACCACCGCCACCGTGACCGGTCTGCTCGCGGGCAGCACCCACACCTTCTCGGTCTCCGCCTTCGACGCGGCCGGGAACGAGTCGGCCGCCTCGGCCACCGTGTCGGCCGTCGCCGGCAGCGGCACCGCGCCCGGGGCCTCGGCCCCGTACGTGGACCTCGGGGCGTACCCGACGCCGAGCCTGACGGCGCTGTCGGCGGCGAGCGGGCTGAAGCAGTTCTCGCTGGCCTTCCTGATCAACGGGAGCCAGCCCTGCACGGCCAGTTGGTTCGGCGCCTTCGACCCGGCCAGTGGCTGGTACAAGCCGGAGATCGACGCCTTCCGGGCCGCGGGCGGCACCGTCCGGCCGTCCTTCGGCGGGGCGAACGGGACCGAACTCGCCCAGTCCTGCACCACGGTGGCCGCACTGGCCGCGCAGTACCAGAAGGTGGTGGACGTCTACGGCCTCGACCGGATCGACTTCGACATCGAGGGCACCGCGGTCACCGAGAAGGCCTCGGTGGACCGCCGCTCGGCGGCCGTCGCGCAGGTGCAGGCGGCGCAGCGGGCCAAGGGCCGTGACCTGAAGGTCAGTCTGACCCTGCCGGTGCTGCCGAGCGGGCTGACGGCGGACGGGGTCTACGTGCTGCAGTCGGCGAAGAACGCCGGCCTGGCGGTGGACGTGGTCAACGCGATGGCGATGGACTTCGGCGACTGGGCCGCGCCGAGCCCGGCCGGGAGGATGGGCGCCTACGTGATCCAGTCCGGGCAGTCGACCCAGGCCCAGGTCCGGCAGGTCTGGCCGGAGCTGACGGCGGCTCAGGCCTGGGCGAAGACCGGGCTGACGCCGATGCTGGGGCAGAACGACACGCCCTCGGAGGTGTTCGGGATCGCCGACGCCCAGCAGGTGGTGGCGTTCGCCCAGCAGAACCACCTCGGGGAGCTGGCGTTCTGGGAGATGACCCGGGACGCCAACGCGTGCACCGGGTCGCTGCCGAAGTGCACCAACGTGCCGCAGACGCCGTACCAGTTCTCGAAGCTGTTCGCGGCGTTCACCGGGTAGCGCACAGGGGCGCGGGGACCGGGCGATCGGCAGTGCGGCTCGCCGCCACCTGCCGGATCGCGCGGTCCCCGCGCCCCGGGCGTCAGTGCGCCGCTTCCTCCCAGTTGGCGCCGATGCCGACCGAGACGTCGAGCGGGGCGCGCAGCGGGTAGGCGCCGGCCATCTGCGCGCGGACCAGAGCCTCGACCTGCTCCCGCTCCCCGGGGGCGAGTTCGAGCACGATCTCGTCGTGCACCTGGAGCAGCATCCGGGTGGACAGCTTCGCCTCGGTCAGCGCCCGGTCCACGTTCAGCATGGCGATCTTGACGATGTCGGCGGCGGTGCCCTGGATCGGGGCGTTGAGCGCCATCCGCTCGGCCATCTCGCGGCGCTGCCGGTTGTCACTGGTGAGGTCCGGCAGGTAGCGGCGGCGGCCGAGCAGGGTCTCGGTGTAGCCGACAGCGCGGGCCTCCTCGACCACACGGTGCAGGTAGTCGCGGACGCCGCCGAAGCGCTCGAAGTAGGTGTCCATCAGGCCCTGGGCCTCGTTCGGCTTGATGCCGAGCTGCTGGGACAGGCCGTAGGCGGAGAGGCCGTAGGCCAGGCCGTAGGACATCGCCTTGATCTTGCGCCGCATCTCGGCGTCGACCGCCTCGGGGGCGACCTCGAAGACCTGGGAGGCGACCGTGGTGTGCAGGTCCTCGCCGGACTCGAAGGCCTCGATCAGCGCGGCGTCCTCGGAGAGGTGGGCCATGATGCGCAGCTCGATCTGCGAGTAGTCGGCGGTGAGCAGCGCCTCGTAGCCCTCGCCGACCACGAAGGCGCGGCGGATCTGCCGGCCCTCCTCGGTGCGGACCGGGATGTTCTGCAGGTTCGGGTCCTGGGAGGAGAGCCGGCCGGTGGCGGCCACCATCTGGTTGAAGGTGGTGTGGATCCGACCCTGCGGGGAGACGGTCTTCAGCAGGCCCTCGACGGTGGTGCGCAGCTTGGCCTGGTCGCGGTGGCGGAGCAGGATGACCGGCAGCTCGTTGGTGGTCTGGGTGGCCAGCCAGGCGAGCGCGTCGGCGTCGGTGGTGTAGCCGGTCTTGATCTTCTTGGTCTTGGGCAGGGCCAGCTCGCCGAACAGGATCTCCTGGAGCTGCTTGGGCGAGCCGAGGTTGAACTCGTGGCCGGCCGCCGCGTGCGCCTCCCCGACCACCCGCTGGATCTCGGCGGCGAACTGCGACTCGATGGTGGTCAGCCACGCGCGGTCGGCGGCGATGCCGGTGCGCTCCATCCGGGCCAGCAACTCGGCGATCGGCAGCTCCATCTCGTGCAGCAGCTCCGCCGCGCCGACCTCGGCGAGCCGGGTGTCGAAGTACCCGGCGAGGTCGAGCACCGCACGGGCCTGGGCCATCAGGGCCTGGGCGCCGGCGGTGGGGTCGTGCTCGGGGGTGTCGAAGGAGAGCTGGCCGCTCTCGGCCACCTCGGCGGGGGCCAGCGAGCGGGCCAGGTACTCCTCGGCCAGCACGTCGAGGGTGAAGGTGCGGCGGCCCGGCTTGTCCAGGTAGGCGGCCAGCGCGGTGTCGGCGACCACGCCCTCGATCCGCCAACTGCGCTCGGCGAAGGCCCGCATGACCTGCTTGGCGATGTGCAGGGCCTTGGGCCGGTCCGGGTCGGCCAGCCAGCCGGCCAGCGCCCGCTCGTCGGCCTCGGCCAGCCCGGTGGGGTCGAACCAGGCGGCCGTCTCGCCGGTGGCCAGCGCGATCTGCTCGACCTCGCCGGAGCCCAGCGCCCAGGTGTAGAGGGCGGCGAGGCCGACGGTGCCCCCGGTGTGCTCGGCCAGCCAGGCGGCCAGCGCACCCTCCTCGGTGAGCAGGGTGCCCTCGACCGCGATGCCGGGGGCGGGGGCCGCCTCGGCCTCGTCGGCCGGGGCCGGGTCGAGCGCGTAGACCCGGTCGCGGAAGTTGGGGTTGCGGAACTCCAGCGACTCCAGCAGCTGGCCGACCGCCTCGCGGTCGAACGGCTGCCGCTCCAAGTCGCCGACCGCCAGCGGGAGTTCGACGGTGCGGACCAGCTCGGTGAGCACCCGGTTGCGCTTCACCGAGTCGAGGTGCTCGCGGAGCTTCTCGCCGATCTTGCCCTTGACCTCGTCGGCGTGCGCGACCAGCTCGTCGAAGGAGCCATAGAGGTTGACCCACTTGGCGGCGGTCTTCTCGCCGACGCCGGGGATGCCGGGCAGGTTGTCCGACGGGTCACCGCGCAGCGCGGCCAGGTCGGGGTACTGGGCGGGCGTCACGCCGTACTTCTCGGCGACCTTCTCCGGGGTGTAGCGGGTCAACTCGGAGACGCCCTTGGTCGGGTAGAGCACGGTGACGTGCTCGGTGACCAGCTGGAGCGAGTCCCGGTCGCCGGTGACGATCAGCACGTCGTAGCCGGCCGCCTCGGCGGCGGTGGCCAGGGTGGCGATGATGTCGTCGGCCTCGAAGCCCTCGACCGACATCCGGGAGACGTGCATCGCGTCGAGCAGCTCGTGGATCAGGCCGATCTGGCTCTTGAACTCGTCCGGGGTCTTGGCCCGGTTCGCCTTGTAGTCGGGGAACTCCTCGGACCGGAAGGTCTTCCGGGAGAGGTCGAAGGCGACCGCGAGGTGGGTGGGCTGCTCGTCCCGCACCGTGTTGGCGAGCATCGAGGCGAAGCCGTAGATCGCGTTGGTGGTCTGGCCGGTGACGGTGGAGAAGTTCTCGGCGGGCAGCGCGAACCAGGCCCGGTAGGCCATCGAATGCCCGTCCAGCAGCATCAACCGGGGACGGCCCCCGGAGCCTGCCGCTGCCTTGTCCGTACTCTGCGTAGCCACGTCCACGTCCGTTCCTGCCGATTGCTCTGCCACTGACCGATCCTAGGGCCCGCCGGGGACAACCCCGTGTCGCCGCGAGCGGGCGGTCGTACGATCACCGGAGCACCCCCGGCGGTGCACGGAGCGATCCGCAGCGACCCTCGAACGGCAGGAGCACCATGACCGACGCGGCCCCGATCCTGAACGTCCCGCAGGACGTGCTCGACCACTTCGCCAAGCTCGGCGTCGACCCCTCCACCTTTACCGGCGGCCACCTCGGCGACCGGCTGGGCATCAAGGTGGTCGAGGCCAGCGCGGACCGGGTGGTCGGCACCATGCCGGTGGAGGGGAACCAGCAGCCGTACGGACTGCTGCACGGCGGGGCCTCGGCCGCGCTGGCCGAGACGCTCGGGTCGATCGGCGCGATGCTGCACGCCGGCCCCGGGCGGTACGCGGTCGGGGTGGACCTGAACGCGACCCACCACCGGTCCGCCACTTCGGGTTTGGTGACCGGGGTGGCCACCGCCGTGTTCAAGGGGAGGACCGCCGCGACCTACGAGATCGCCATCACGGACGACACCGGCAAGCGGATCACCAGCTGCCGGCTCACCTGCATGCTGCGCGACCTCTGAGCCCACCGGCGCCTCCGCACGCCCTGGCCGCGTGCCCCCCGCGCCCCCTTGTTTGGCCTCCGCCCGCACCGGGCAGGAGGGTGCCGAACGAGGGGGCGTCGGCATGTCCGGGGACGGGCTCGGTCCGGTGGAGGCCGGGGACGGCACGGTACGGACCGAGGGCGGTCCGACCGGTCGACTGATGCGTGCGCAGCGGGAGTTGGGGCTCCGGCGGCGGTACGCACTGCTCGGCCTGGCGGTCGCCGTCACCGCCCTGCTGGTGTTCCACGCCCTCGAACGCGACCCGCCCGCGCGGGCCGCGCCGGCACCCGTGCCGTACCCGGCCCAGCTGGCCCGGCTGACGGTGCCGGGCGGGGGGACGGCCGACGGCCGGCACCTCTCGCTGTCCGCCGACTTCCGGGTGGAGGGAGCCGAGCCGGTGGAGCTGCTGGCGGTCACCCAGCCCTATCCGGGGATCAGCCTGTCGGTCCGGGGCGGACTTCCGCTCACAATGGCCGGCGACCGGACCGTCCGCCTGCGGCTGGAGTACGACCTGACGGACTGTTCGACCGTACCCGTCGGAGTGGGGCTGCCCTATATCGATGTAACGCTGCGTAACACCCGCGCAATCCAGACGGTGAGTCAGATCCCCGGGACCGTGTACGCCGAATCACTGGCGCATTGGCTCGGTTCGGCCTGCCCGAGTTCCGATATCCGGACGGCTCCGGCCGAAACCACCTCTCCGGACGGACGCGTCCGATAGTCGGACGGATTGCCGACCACCTGCATTTCTGGCGGCAATTCAGGTCCACGGACGGGTCAAGCTCCTGTCAACGGCCCGGTAAGCACGGGCGAACGACCACTATGTGAGATTAATCGGCCGTGTCCTCATAACAAGAGAATCACAGCCTGCCCGCACCCCTGCCCGAGCCGGGAAATGCGCTCTAGAGTCACGGCCAGTCACCGCGCCACACAATCGGGCCTGGCCCCAGCGCGCGACGAGCACCCCGTCCACTTCCGGCCCGGTGCTTTTCCTCAGAAAGGGAACCCTCGTGCGTAATCGTTCACTGCTTGTCGTGAGCATCGCGGTCGCCGGAGCGCTCACGGTCTCCGCCTGCGGCTCGCGCGGTGAGAAGAAGACCACCGAGGACGGCGCCGCCGGCGGCAGCGTCAAGGTCGTCATCGGTGTCGACGCACCCCTGACCGGCAAGCTCTCCGCCCTCGGCCTCGGCATCAAGAACTCGGCCGACCTCGCGGTGAAGAAGGCCAACAAGGACAAGACCGTCCCGGGCGTGACCTTCGAGCTGGAGGCGCTGGACGACCAGGCCAACCCGTCCTCGGGCCAGCAGAACGCCACCAAGCTGGTGGGCAACACCGCCGTGCTCGGTGTCGTCGGCCCGCTCAACTCCGGTGTCTCGCTGACCATGCAGAGCGTCTTCAACGACGCCAAGCTGGCCCAGGTCTCCCCCGCGAACACCAACCCGCAGCTGAGCCTCGGCGCCGACTGGGGCAAGCAGGACTTCAAGCGCCTGTACGCCTCGTACTTCCGCACCGCCACCACCGACGTGGTGCAGGGCAAGTTCGCCGCCCAGTACCTCTACAACGACGCCAAGAAGACCAAGGTCTTCGTGATCGACGACAAGAAGACCTACGGCGCCGGCCTCGCGAACATCTTCCTGGAGGAGTTCAAGAAGCTGGGCGGCCAGGTCGTCGGCACCGAGCACATCAACCCCGACGACAAGGACTTCGCCGCGGTCGCGACGAAGGTCAAGTCCTCCGGTGCGGACTCGGTCTACTACGGCGGCGAGTACCCCGAGGGCGGCCCGCTCAGCGGCCAGATCAAGAAGGCCGGCGCGACCGTCCCGGTGTTCGGCGGCGACGGCATCTACGACGACGAGTTCATCAAGCTGGCCAACGGCCAGGCCGAGGGCGACCTCGCCACCTCGGTCGGCGCGCCGGTCGAGCAGCTGGACTCCGCCAAGGCCTTCATCGAGGGCTACAAGGCGGCCGGCTACCCGGAGCCGTACGCGGCCTACGGCGGCTACTCCTACGACGCCGCCTGGTCGATCGTCGAGGCCGTCAAGGCCGTGGTGGCGGCGAACGGCGGCAAGCTGCCGACCGACGCCCGCCCCAAGGTGATCGAGGCGCTCGGCAAGGTCTCCTTCGAGGGTGCGACCGGCAAGGTCTCCTTCGACCAGTACGGCGACACCACCAACAAGCAGCTCACCGTCTACCAGGTCAAGGACGGCAAGTGGGCGGCCGTCAAGAGCGGCACCTACTCCGGCTGATCCGGCCGGCCGGCGCCTGACGCCGGATCACATCCAGCAGCACCCGGGCGGGGGCGCCAACAGCACCCCCGCCCGTCCCATACCCCACACCACGGAGGCTGCGGTGCACGAACTGCCGCAAAACCTGGCCAACGGCCTGATGCTCGGGCTGATGTACGGCCTGATCGCCGTCGGCTACACGATGGTCTACGGCATCGTCCAGCTGATCAACTTCGCCCACGGCGAGATCTTCATGGTCGGCGGCTTCGGCGCGCTGACCGCCTACCTTCTCCTGCCGTCCGGCACTTCGCTCTGGCTGGCCCTGCCCCTGATGATCGTCGGCGGCGTGATCGTCTCCGTCCTGGTCGCGACCGGCGCCGAGCGCCTGGCGTACCGGCCGCTGCGCACCGCTCCACGGCTCGCCCCGCTGATCACCGCGATCGGCCTGTCGATCACGCTCCAGCAGCTGGTCTGGCAGTTCTACCCCGACGCCAAGAAGGCGCGCACCTTCCCGCACTTCCAGGGCGACGCGATCGACCTGGGCGCCTTCACGCTCCAGCGCAACGACCTGTTCCTGCTGGTCGCCGCGCCGCTCTGCATGATCATCCTGGGTGCCTTCGTCCGGATGACCCGCACCGGCCGCGCCATGCAGGCGACCTCGCAGGACCCGGACACCGCCAAGCTGATGGGCATCAACACCGACCGGATCATCGTGGTCGCGTTCGCCATCGGTGCCGCGTTCGCCGCCATCGCGGCCGTCGCGCACGGACTCCGGTACGGCCAGGTCGAGTTCACCATGGGCTTCATCGCCGGTCTGAAGGCCTTCACCGCCGCCGTGCTCGGCGGCATCGGCAACATCTACGGCGCCATGCTCGGCGGTCTGGTGCTCGGCGTGGCCGAGTCCCTCGCCACCGCCTACATCCAGCACGTCCCCGGCCTCGACCAGCTCGGCGGCGCCAGCTGGGCCAACGTCTGGGCGTTCGTACTCCTCATCGTCGTGCTCCTGGTGAGACCACAAGGTCTGCTGGGCGAGCGCGTCGCAGACCGGGCGTGAGGCCGCTATGACCACCACCTTCCTCCCCGCTTCCGCCGCCCGCGCCGTCACGGCCGCCGGCGCCGTGCTCACCGCCGCCTCCTCGCTGCTGGCCTGGACCTGGACCGACGAGTTCCCCGGCGACCTCACGTACGACTTCTCACCGGCCGGCCTGCAGTGGGTCGCCCTCGGCTCCGGCCTGGTCACCCTGCTCTACGTCCTCGCCTCCTACGACGTGCGCGGCCTGCGCTGGCTCGCCCCGGCCGGCAGCTCCCGGCCGCTGCTGCTGCTCGGCCTCGGCGCCCTGCTCAGCTCCTGGCTCTCGATCGCGATGATCGCCTACCAGCTCGGCGGCCTGGCCAACCTGGAGCCCGGCGGCTGGGTGCTCGGCGTCGGCTCGCTGGCCACCGCGATCGGTGCCTACCAGCTGCCGGACGACCGGCGCACCGCCGGCCCGGCGCCCAAGCTGAGCTCCTGGGCCGAGATCCTGATCATCATCGCGGTCTTCGCGGTCGGCCTGCTGCTCTTCGCCTTCGGCATCGGCGCCGAGAAGGAGCTGTTCTCCAGCTACCTGTTCGCCGTGGTGCCCAGCGCGATCGCGCTCTCCCAGTCCGGACTGGTGCGCCGCTTCAGCGACCTGACGGCCCGTCACCGTGCGGTGGCCACCGGCGGTGCCTTCGCCGCCGCCGCGGCCTTCCCGTTCACCCAGTCCAGCGAGCTCTACATCCTGGTCGGGGTCAACATCCTGGTCTTCGCCACCGTGGCGCTCGGCCTGAACGTCGTGGTCGGCCTGACCGGTCTGCTCGACCTCGGCTACGTGGCCTTCCTCGGCGTCGGCGCCTACGCCGCCGCCCTGGTCTCCGGCTCGCAGTTCTCGGTCTTCCGGGACTGGCAGGTGCCGTTCCCGCTGGCCGTGCTGATCGGCGCGGTCGCCGCCCTGGTCTTCGGCGTCGTCATCGGTGCCCCGACCCTGCGGCTGCGCGGTGACTACCTGGCCATCGTCACCCTGGGCTTCGGCGAGATCTTCCGGATCGCCATGAACAACATGGACGGCACCTCCGGCCCGAGCATCACCAACGGCCCGAACGGCATCGGCGCGATCCCCCAGGTCAACATCCTGGGCTTCGACTTCGGCCAGACCCACAGCCTGTTCGGCCTGAGCGTCGGCAAGTTCTCCAACTACATGCTGCTGATGCTGGTCGTCACCGCCATCGTGGTGCTGGTCTTCAGCCGGGTCTCCGACTCCCGGATCGGCCGCGCCTGGGTCGCCATCCGCGAGGACGAGACCGCGGCCGAGGCGATGGGCATCAACGGCTTCCGGGTCAAGCTGATCGCGTTCGCGCTCGGCGCCACCCTGGCCGGCATGGCCGGCGCCGTCCAGGCCCACGTGCAGAGCGCCGTCACCCCCGAGGTCTACGTCTTCGCCGGGGCCGTCCCGCCGAACTCGGCCTTCCTGCTCGCCGCCGTCATCCTCGGCGGCATGGGCACCATCAGCGGCCCGCTGCTCGGCGCCAGCCTGCTCTACCTGATCCCGGCCAAGCTGGAGTTCCTGAAGGACTTCCAGCTGCTCGCCTTCGGCGTCGCGCTGATCGTGCTGATGCGGGTGCGCCCGGCCGGCCTGGTGGCCGGCCGCCGCCAGCAGCTGGAGTTCGAGACCCCCGGCATCCCCGTCCAGGCCGCGCCCGGCGACACCGTCCTCACCAAGGCAGGGGCGTGACCACCCAGATGAGCACCACCACGACCACGACCGAGACGGTGCTGGACGCCCGTGGCGTCACCATGAGGTTCGGCGGCCTGACCGCCGTCAACAACGTGAACCTCACGGTCAACGCCGGAGAGATCGTCGGTCTGATCGGCCCCAACGGCGCCGGCAAGACCACCTTCTTCAACTGCCTGACCGGGCTGTACGTCCCGACCGAGGGCACCGTCAGCTACAAGGGCACCGTGCTGCCGCCCAAGCCGCACCTGGTCACCCAGGCCGGCATCGCCCGCACCTTCCAGAACATCCGGCTGTTCGCCAACATGACGGTGCTGGAGAACGTGCTGGTCGGTCGGCACAGCCGGACCAAGGAGGGCCTGTTCTCGGCCATCCTGCGCGGCCCCGGGTACCACCGGGCCGAGGCGGCCAGCCGCCAACGGGCCATGGAGCTCCTGGAGTTCACCGGTCTGGCGGCCAAGGCCGACCACCTGGCCCGCAACCTGCCCTACGGCGAGCAGCGCAAGCTGGAGATCGCCCGTGCGCTGGCCAGCGACCCGGGCCTGCTGCTGCTGGACGAGCCGACCGCCGGCATGAACCCCCAGGAGACCAACGCCGCCGAGGAGTTGGTGTTCGCCATCCGCGACCTGGGCATCGCGATCCTGGTGATCGAGCACGACATGAAGTTCATCTTCAACCTCTGCGACCGGACGGCCGTCCTGGTGCAGGGTCAGAAGATCGTCGAAGGCGACAAGGAGACCGTCCAGGGCGACGAGCGGGTCATCACGGCCTACCTCGGCGCACCGCTGGAGACGGCCACCGGCACCGACAGCACCACCAGCACCGACTCGCAGGCGGGAGACGCCGCATGACCGCGCTGCTCGAGGTCAAGGACCTCCGCGTCGCCTACGGCAAGATCGAGGCCGTCAAGGGCATCAGCTTCACCGCGAACCAGGGCGAGGTCACCACCCTGATCGGCACCAACGGCGCCGGCAAGACCACCACCCTGCGCACCCTCTCCGGTCTGCTCAAGCCGACCGGCGGCACCGTGGTCTTCGACGGGAAGCCGCTGTCCGCCGTCCCGGCGCACAAGATCGTCGCGCTCGGGCTGGCCCACTCCCCCGAGGGCCGGCACATCTTCCCGCGGATGACCATCGAGGAGAACCTGCTGCTCGGTGCGTTCCTCCGCAAGGACTCGGCCGGCATCGCCGAGGACGTGGAGCGCGCCTACACGCTCTTCCCGATCCTCGGCGAGCGCCGCAAGCAGGCGGCGGGCACCCTCTCCGGCGGCGAGCAGCAGATGCTCGCCATGGGGCGGGCCCTGATGTCCCGTCCGAAGCTGCTGATGCTGGACGAGCCCTCGATGGGCCTGTCCCCGCTGATGATGCAGAAGATCATGGCCACCATCGTGGAGCTCAAGGCGGCCGGCACCACCATCCTGCTGGTCGAGCAGAACGCGCAGGCCGCGCTCTCGCTCTCCGACCAGGGCTACGTGATGGAGATCGGCAAGATCGTGCTCACCGGCACCGGCCGCGACCTGCTCGGCAACGACTCGGTCCGCAAGGCCTACCTCGGCGAGGACTGACCCCTCGTCAGCACCGCCACCGGCCCTCCCGCGCTCCCGGGCGCGGGAGGGCCTCGGCGTACCGTGCCTGCCGTGCCTGCCGTGCCCGCCGTGCTGTTGGTGCCGCGCGTGCCGCGCCCAATCGTGATCTTCGAAGGCTGGTACCGGCCGGGCCGCACCGACTTGACTGTCCCCGTGGACCATCCGTCACCGCTCCGCCTCGCGACCCGGGCTACCGGCTGCTGGGGCGCAGCCGCGCTCCTGCTGCTCACCGTCACCCTGGCACTCACCCTGGCCGCCCCGGCCGCCCGGCCGTACCCGTGGCCGCTGGCCACCGCGCTGCCCGGCCTGCTCTGCGCGGCCGGCTGGCTCCGGGCCGGGCTGCGCGCCCCATCGGCGCTGCCGACCCCCGAGGACGTCACTCCCCCGGACACCGGGGCCGAACCGGAAGCCGCCACCGACGCACCGCCGCCGCCGGCGGTGCTGCCCCGCCCGGCCCGGCCGGCCGCGTACACCCTCGGCCTGCTGTACGGCCTCGGCCTGCAGGCCCTGATCCACCTCCAACTCCCCACCGATCCCCAGCTGTTGGTCCCGCTGCTGCCGGTCGTCTGCTTCGGCCTGCTCGCCGCCCTCGGGCTGTCCGTCGTGGTCGCCGCGCGTCGGCACGACTGGGTACGCGGGGCGGGGGTCCGGGTGCTCCGGGCCGACGCGCGGGCCGGCCGTCCGCTGCCGGCCGTCCGGGTCACCGTGGGCCGACCGGTGCGGACCGAGCACCAGAGCCCCGGCCGCCGGCCGGGAACGGTCTCCTCTTACGTCGTCGCCGATCTGCCGGTGCGGGGCGGCAAGCGCAGCTGCCGGCTCCGGATCCCGTACACGCCGGACGGTTTCGCCGCCGCCTCGGCACTGACCGGGCGGACGGTCTGGGCGCTCTGCGCGGAGCGCTGGCGGCGCACCGACACTCCCGCCGTGGTGCTGGTCGCGGACGACGGCCTGGTGCTCTGGGCGCAGCTCACCGAGATGGAGCCGCCCGAGGTCTTCGGCCGCCGGACGGCCGCTCCGGTCCGGTTGCGCGCCACCCGCCGACTCGCCGTCAGCACCGCCGCCCGCGAGGTGCACCGACCGGCCCTGGTCCTCGCGGCGCTGGCCACCGCCCTCGGTGCGGTCGGGCTGCTCGCCTCCGGCGGGCCGTTCGCCCAGTCGGCAGCGCTCGGGGCGGCAGTCGCCGCGATCACCGGCCCGCTGCTGGCCCGGCGCCGCGCGGCGGCTCGGCTGGCCGGTCTGCCTTGGACGCGACGCACCGTCAGGAACTTCTGAGCGGTGGGGGGGGGGGGGCCCCCCCCGGGGCCCCCCCCCCCCCCCCCCCCCCCGGGCGGGCGCCCCCCCCCCCGCCGGC
>NZ_JBIWFX010000005.1:454345-606221 GCF_044763225.1 Kitasatospora sp. NPDC096147
CGGGGGGGGCCGGGGGGCGGGGGGGGGGCGGGGGGGCGGGGGGGGGGGGGCCCGCCCCCCCCCCCCCCCGGGGGGGGGGGGGGGGGGGGGCCCCCCCGGGGGCCCCCCCCCCCCCCCCCGCCGCGCCGGTCAGTCCTCGGCCGCCTCGGCCTTCTTCTTGTCCTGGGCGTGGCCCTCCTCGATGACCGCCTCGGCCACCGCGGCCATGGTCATCCGGCGGTCCATCGAGGTCTTCTGGATCCAGCGGAACGCGGCCGGCTCGTTGAGGCCGAACTTGGTCTGCAGGACGCTCTTCGCCCGGTCCACCAGCTTGCGGGTCTCCAGCCGCTGGGTGAGGTCGGCGATCTCCTCCTCCAGCGTGCGCATCTCGGTGTAGCGCGAGACGGCCATCTCGATCGCGGGCACCAGGTCGCTCTTGCTGAACGGCTTCACGATGTACGCCATAGCGCCGGCGTCCCGGGCCCGGTCCACCAGCTCGCGCTGGGAGAACGCGGTCAGCATCAGCACCGGCGCCAGGTGCGCCTGGTGGATCTGCTCGGCGGCGGACAGCCCGTCCAGCACCGGCATCTTGACGTCCAGGATGGCCAGGTCCGGCCTGAGCTCCTCGACCAGCTTCACGGCGGTCGCGCCGTCCCCGGCCTCACCGACGACGGTGTAGCCCTCCTCCTCGAGCATCTCCTTGAGGTCGAGGCGGATCAGCGCCTCGTCCTCGGCGATGACAATGCGGGTGATCTGGGGCGAGTCGGTGTCAAGCGGCTGTGCCTGCTCGTCGGCGGTGCTCACGGGGCTCCTCGTTCCGGCGGGGTGCTGCACCCACGAGCCTACCTAGCTGCACCGGACGGCGCGCACAGGGTATCCTTCTGAGCGCTCACCCTCGCCGGGTTGGTGGAATGGCATACACGGATGTCTCAAACACATCTGCCCGAAAGGGCTTGCGGGTTCGAATCCCGCACCCGGCACTGCTGACGGCCCGTCCGACGGGCCCCTCGGGTGACGACAGCGGGGCGCGGCCGGACGGCCGCGCCCCGCTGTCGTTCCCGTCGTCAGTTGTCGAGCTCGCCCACGTGGTGCACCCGGACGAGGTTGGTGGAGCCGGCCAGGCCGGGCGGGGAGCCCGCCGTGATGACCACGATGTCCCCCTTCGCGCAGTGCCCGAGCGAGAGCAGCGCCGCGTCCACCTGGGCCACCATCTCGTCGGTGGTGGGGGCGAACGGGCCGAGGAAGCTCTCGGCGCCCCAGGTGAGGGCCAGCTGCCCCTGGACGGCCGGCTCGTAGGTGAAGGCGATGACCGGGATGGGCGAGCGGTAGCGGGTCAGCCGGCGCGCGGTGTCGCCGGACTGGGTGAAGGCGATCAGGTACTTGGCCCCGAGGAAGTCACCGATCTCGGCCGCCGCGCGGGCGACGGCGCCGCCCTGGGTGCGCGGCTTGTTCGACTCGGTGAGCGGCGGCAGGCCGGCCGCCAGCACGTCCTCCTCGACGGCGCTGATGATCCGGGCCATGGTGCGGACGGTCTCCACCGGGTACTTGCCGACCGAGGTCTCCCCGGAGAGCATCACCGCGTCGGTGCCGTCCAGCACCGCGTTGGCCACGTCGGAGGCCTCGGCCCGGGTGGGCCGGGAGGCGTTGATCATCGAGTCCAGCATCTGGGTCGCCACGATCACCGGCTTAGCGTTCCGCTTGGCCAGCTTGACGGCCCGCTTCTGGACCAACGGCACGTCCTCCAGCGGCATTTCGACCCCGAGGTCGCCGCGGGCGACCATCAGGCCGTCGAAGGCGTCCACGATGGACTCGAGGTTCTCCACCGCCTGCGGCTTCTCGATCTTGGCGATGACCGGCACGACCCGGCCCTCCTCCGCCATGATCCGCCGGACGTCCTCGGCGTCGGCCCCGCTCCGCACGAAGGAGAGGGCGATGATGTCGGCCCCGGTCCGCAGGGCCCAGCGCAGGTCGGCGACGTCCTTGTCGCTGAGCGCGGGGACCGACACGGCGATGCCGGGGAGGTTGAGACCCTTGTGGTCGGAGATCAGACCGCCCTCGACGACGGTGCAGCGGATCCGGGGGCCGTCGACCGAGGCGACCTCCAGGCAGACCCGGCCGTCGTCGACCAGGACGCGTTCACCGGGCCGGACGTCGTCGGCCAGCCCGGGGTAGGTGGTGCCGCAGGTGTCGCGGTCGCCGACCACCCCGTCCTCGACGGAGATGGTGAACTCGTCGCCGCGTTCGAGGAGTACGGGCCCTTCGGCGAAGGTGCCCAGGCGGATCTTCGGACCTTGGAGGTCGACCAGGACCCCGACGCTGCGGCCGGTCTCCCGGGCCGCCTTGCGGACCCGGCGGTAGCGCTCCTCGTGCTCGGACTGGGAGCCATGACTGAGATTGAAACGGGCGACGTCCATACCGGCGTCGACCAGGGCCTTGATCTGCTCGTACGAATCGGCGGCGGGCCCGAGGGTACAGACGATTTTTGCTCGGCGCATGGCTGAGAGCCTAGGCATTACCGGTACGTAACTTAGACCTTCCGGCCGACTCCGTCGTGGCAGTTGTCGAACGATTCGGTGAACGACGTGACACGGCGTTAGTTCGCCTGCCGTGGCGACGAGTTGGTCCTGACACCCGGAGCCGATGCGGTTCCGTGAAGGCTTGTTCACCCCTGGTTCACCTCCGGTTCGGGCAGTACACCCGGCCGGGCGGGAATCTCAAGGTCCTGAAGTGCCGCTGGTGGGGGAAGGGTTGGCGATGAGACGAGTCATCGGCGTGCTTGCGGCGCTGGTGCTGCTGGGCGGGGTGGCGTACGCGGTGCTCCGGCCGGAGGGCGGGCCGAAGCTGACCGAGGTGCGGATCCTGATCGGGTCGGAGAAGGCGGAGTTCTTCAACGACCCGGCGGTGGCCGAGGAGTTCCGGGCCAAGGGCTTCGACGTGAGGAGCCAGACCATCGGTTCCTGGTCGATGGCCAGTACGAACCTGGACGGCTACGGGATGGTCTTCCCGGCCAGCCGGGGGCCGGCCGAGGAGGTGGCCCAGAAGCGCGGCATCAGCACCGAACCGGTCCGGCCGTTCTACTCGCCGCTGGTGATGATCGCGAACGAGCGGACCGCCCAGGTGCTGCTGGAGAACCAGCTGGCGACCAGGAAGGACGGCCGGGTCTGGACCCTGGACATGCGCGGCTACCTCAACGCGGTGAAGGCGGACCGGCGCTGGACCGACCTGAAGGGCGTGGACGGCAGCCCGGAGCTGCGCGGCGACCTGATCGCCACCAGCACCGACCCGGCCACCTCCTCCTCGGGCGCGCTCTACCTGGCCGCCGCCGCCTACCTGGAGAACGGCGACCGGGTGGTCGCGGACAGCGCCGGGCAGCAGAAGGTCGGCCCGCTGCTGAACAAGCTGACCGCCAAGCAGGGCGACCAGAAGACCAGTTCGGACGGCCCGTTCAAGGACTTCCTGAGCGGGGTCGGCCGGCCGCTGGTGCTGGTGTACGAGTCCCAGGTCGCCGCCATGGCGATCCAGGGGACCACCGTGAAGGACCTGGTGGTGCTCTACCCGGACACCACCGTTTCGAGTGACCACACCGCGCTCGGATTGACGTCGGACGGCTGGAAGATCGCCGAACTGCTCAGGGACGATCCGAAGTTGACCGCGCTCGCGGCGACCCACGGGTTCCGCCCGCAGGCCCGCCCGGAGGCGTTCGTCAACGCCTTCAAGGAGCAGGGCACGGCGCAGTTCGCCAAGAGCCTGACCGAGGCCGGGATCGTCCAGGCGCAGCCGCCGACGGTCCAGGTGCTGAACGAGCTGGTGACCGCCGCCAAGGCGAAGTCGTGACGGGCATGACGAGGGGGGCAGGAGTGCTGCGCAGGATCACACCCGGCGTGCTGGCGCTGGCGCTGGCACTGGCGGGCTGCACGAGCGAGGGCGGCGGCGGGAGCGGCGGCGGGGGCGGCGGGCCGGAGCAGCCGAAGGACGGCGTGCTGCGGGTGCTGGCGGGCAGTGAACTCCAGGACATGGCACCGGTGCTGGCCGACGCGAAGACGGCCACCGGGGTCCGGGTGGAGTTCACCTGGACCGGCTCGCTGGACGGCGCCGACACCGTCGCCACCGGGCAGGCGGACGGGAAGTACGACGCGCTCTGGTTCCCGTCCAACCACTACCTCCGGCTGGACGACACCGGCAAGGGCAAGCTGCTCTCCGAGACGCCGGTGATGACCACCCCGGTGGCGGTCGGGGTGCGGGCCACCATGCTGAGCGAGCTCGGCTGGGGGGACGGCTCGCAGGTCACCTGGCAGAAGATCGGCGAGGCGGCGGCGGCCGGGAAGCTGAGCTACGGGATGGCCGACCCGTCCCGCTCGAACTCCGGCTTCTCCGCGCTGGTCGCGGTGGCCTCGGCGTTCTCCGGGGCCGGCTCGGCGCTGACCGACGCCGACGTGGCCAAGGCCGCACCGCAGTTGAAGCAGTTCTTCACCGGCCAGAAGCTCACCTCCGGCTCCTCCGGCTGGCTCGCGGAGGCGTACCAGAAGGCCGCCAAGCAGAACGAGGGCAAGGTCGGCGCCCTGGTGAACTACGAGTCGGTGCTGCTCTCGCTGAACCGCACCCTGCCGGCCGAGGACCGGCTGACCGTGGTCCGGCCGGTGGACGGCGTGGTGTCAGCGGACTACCCGCTCACCCTGCTGGCCTCGGCCGGCAAGCCCGCCCAGGACTCCTTCCAGCGGCTGGGCCGCTACCTGCTGGAGGCGAAGACCCAGCAGCGGATCACCGAGGAGACCCTGCGCCGGCCGGTGACCGCCGGGGTCGCCCCGGCCGCCGGGCTGGCGGCCGACCGGCGCAGGGAGCTGCCCTTCCCGGGCAACCGGGCGGTGGCGGACGGGCTGCTGACGGCGTACCAGAACGAGCTGCGCCGGCCGTCCCGGACGGTCTACGTGCTGGACACCTCGGGCTCCATGAAGGGGCAGCGGCTGGACGCGCTGAAGGCGGCGATGGGCCGGCTGACGGGGGCCCAGGACCCGCGCGGCCAGCGGCGGTTCCGCCAGCGCGAGGAGGTGACGGTGGTGGAGTTCGCCTCGTCGGTGAAGTCCGAGCGGACCTACCGCATCCCGGCCGGGCCGCCGGACGCCGAGCTGGCCCGGATCCAGCAGGAGGTGCAGGCGATGGGGGCGGACGGCGGCACGGCCGTGTACAGCAGCCTGAAGGCCGCCTTCGAGCTGGTGGGCCGTCAGCAGGCGGCGGCCGGGGACGACCGCTTCACCTCGATCGTGGTGATGACGGACGGGGAGAGCAACGAGGGCCTCAAGGACCAGGACTTCCGCGCCTGGTACGGCTCGCTGTCCGGAGGCGCACGGGCGGTGCCGGTCTTCCCGATCCTGTTCGGCGACGCCGCGAAGGGGCAGCTCCAGGGCATCGCGGACCTGACCGGCGGGAAGCTGTTCGACGGACGGGGCTCGCTGGACGGGGCGTTCGAGGAGATCCGTGGGTATCAGTGACCGGCTGTGGGGCTACCTGGAGTCGCCGCGCAACGTGATCGGCTGCGTGGCGGGCACCGGGGGCCTCGCGCTGTACTTCGCGGGGGCGGCCGGCCCGTGGTGGCCGGCCGTGATCGCCGGGCTGTACGGGGCGGGGGCGCTGCTCGGGCCGAATCGGTGGCCCTGGGAGCGCCCCGAGGGACCGGACCCGATCGGTGCCGGCCGGCCCGGTGAGCCGGTACTGCCGCCGGCACCCCCGCCACCACGCCGGAAGCTGCCCGCCGCACTGCGGGCGGAGCTCGCGGAGCTCCGGGAGCGGTCGGCGGCCATCGGGCTGCCGAGCTCGGTGGACGCGGAGGGACTGTTCGCGGCGCTGGAGCGGGCGGAGGAGGGGCAGGCCCGGGCGGTCCTCGACCGGGAGCTTCCGCTCGCCTTGGACGGCTACGTGCGGGCTCGCAGCTGGGAGACCCTGGTGCCCGGCGAGGTCGACCCGGCCGCCGCCCTCAAGGCGGAGCTGGAGCGGCTCGGCAGCCTGCTCTGACCCGACACCCCCGGGGTGCTCCCGGCAGCACCCCGGGCCCGCACCGAAGCCCGGCCGGGGCCGTGACCCGATGCCCGGCCGGGAGCGTGGCCGGAGGGCTGCCGGCACCGCCGGTACGCCACCCGGACGGCTGCCCGCGCGGTGCCCGGGCCCCGGCTGAGGCACCGTCAACCCGGCCCTGACGCACCCGCGTCCGGGCCGGCGGGCGTTCCGGCTGCCCTCGCGGACACCTGGTTCGTCCCCCGACGGTGACCGTCCGGCCCTGTTGTCACTCCCGTCACTCCCGCAGGCTGGACCTCGACCAGCCGACCGGAGAGGACCACCCCAGGTGACCGCCGCCCCGCCGCATCCGCCGGTGCCGACGGTCCCCTCCCCCGGACGTCCGTGCGCCCGCTCACCCCTCCGGCGCCTCCAGCACCCCCGCCAGCTCGGCCCGGCGCCGGATGCCCAACTTCCGGAAACTGTTGGTCAGATGGGTCTCGACCGTGCGCAGCGCCAGGTGCAGCAGCTCGGCGATCTCCGGGTTGGAGTTGCCCTCGACGGCCAGCCGGCAGACCCGCTGCTCACCGGCGGTCAGCGCGCCGGCGCCGGTCTGCCGCTGCCGGTCGGGCTTGGCGCCGGAGGCCAGCAGCAGATCGGCGGCCACGCCGCGCAGCCGGACCGCACCGATCCGCTCTGCCCGGCTGACCGCCTCGCGGAGGGCCTCCCGGGCAGCCGCCCGCTGCCCGCTGCCGCCGAGCAGCCGGCCGAGCGTGGTCAGCGCCGGGATCAGTTCGACGTCCAGCCCGTCCGCCCGCAGCAGCTGCACCGCCTCCTGCACGGTGGCCAGCCCCTGCCGTCCGCCGGTGGCGGCACCGTGCACCCGCAGGGCCCGGCCGACGGTGCGCGGGGTGTCCCAGACCCGGGCCAGCCGGAGCTCCTCGGCGGCCAGCTCGGCCGCCGGGCCGACCTGGCCGAGCAGCAGGTGGCAGTCGGCGGCGGCCGACCGCCAGGGGGTGACGATCGGGCTGAGCACCTGCCGCTCCAACTGGCGCCGGCCGCAGTCCAGCAGATCGGCCAGCGCCTCGGTGACCCGGCCGTCGGCGAGGTGCAGCAGGCCCCGGGCGTAGACGAGTTCGTTCATCTCCCAGGAGGACGGGCCGCTCGGCGGGCTGTCCTCGAAGCCGGCCGCGACCAGCTGCCGGGCCTGGACCGGGTGGCCGGTCTCCGCCAGGGCGATCACCGCCTGCGAGGTGAGGTGCGCATTGCCCAGGCTGAGCACGCCGCGCTGGTCCGAGGCGGCGGCCAACTCCTGCAGCAGCAGGGTGAACTGACCCCGCATCACCCGGCTCTCGGCCCGCACGCTGAGCAGGCACTGGTAGGCCGGGTGCAGCTTGGCGCCCCGGTGCGCGGTCAGGCCCTCGGCCACCAGCCGGTCGGCCAGGTCCAGCCGGTCGGCCCACTGGGCCAGCGTGGCGGCGGAGGCGGTCAGGTAGCTGGCGGAGAAGCTGTCCTGCGGCTGGGCGGTCAACTCGACCACCCGGCGGGAGACTTCGGCGGCGGACAGCCGTCCGCTGGTGGCGTCGAACTCGGTCAGCAGCCCGTAGGCGGCCGGTGCCACCCCGGTGGCCGAGCGGGCCTCGATCCGGCGCACCCCCTCCACCACCTGGATCCAGCTGTCCCCGTCGTGGGAGGCGATCAGCGCGGTGGCGGCGTGCACGGCGTGCGCCAGGTCGGCCCGGTCGGCGAACCGCTCGGCCAGGTCCTCCAGCACGTCCAGCGCGGCGGCCGTCTCGCCCCGGCCGGCCAGCGCCACACCGAGCGCGTTGGCGGCCTCGAAGACCGCCTCGTCGGACTGGTGCAGCCGGACCGCCTCGGCCAGGTGGCGGGTGCCGTTGACCGACTCGGGCGGGCCCAAGGTCACTTCCAGGCAGCCGAGTTCGACCAGCACGGTGCCCCGGCGGCACTGGCTGAGCGGCTCCCGCAGGGCCCGTCGCAGCAGCCGGACGGCGTACTCCCGGCCGCCCTCGCGCTGGGCCTGCCGGGCGGTGCCGATCAGGACGTCGGCGGCCCACTCGGCGCCGCACACCTCGGTGCGCATCAGCTGTTCGGCGACCACGCCGTCCGGCTCGCCCCGACCGTAGAGCAGGGTGGCCGCGCTGCGGTGCAGCTCGGCCCGGCGCTGGTCGCTCCAGCCGGCCAGCAGGGCGGCGGGCAGCCAGGGGTGGGCGAACTCGGGCAGCGCGTCGGCCGGGCCGGGGAGCAGCAGGCCGAGGGCCCGCAGGCTCTGCACCCAGTCCGGCAGCCAGCCGGAGTGGTCGGGCAGCTCCGGGTGGCCCGCCCCGCCGGCGTGGTCCGGCACGGCCGGCCCGTACGGCTGGTACGGCCGGACCGGCGGGGCCAGTTGGGCGGCGACCAGGTCGGCCAGGGTGACCGTGCCGGTGCGGGTGCCGCTGAGCTCGGCCATGGTGCGGGCGGTGGTGGCGGCCGGTTCGCCGACGCCGGCCAGCCAGTGGCCGACCGCCTCGCGGAAGGCGCCGGTCGGCACCGGGCCGAGCGCGGCACCGAGCGGGCGGCTCTCCGGGCAGGTCAGGGCGGTGAGCAGCAGCGGGAGTCCGCCGGTGGCCCGGTGGCACTCCTCCGCGAGGCTCTCCGACACCGGGCGGCCGAGCCGGCCGGCCAGCAGCTCGGCGCTGCCGGCCCGGCTGAGCGGGGCGAGCCGGCGGCTCTGCAGGACGGTGGCGGGCAGGCCGGCGCCGAACGGGGGCAGCAGGTCGGTCGGCCCCGGGTCCCGGCGCTCGGTCACCACCAGCAGCACCGGCAGGCGGTGCAGCCGGCGGGCGAGCTGGCGCAGCCAGTCGGCGGACTCCCGGTCGGCGTGCTGCACGTCGTCCACCAGCAGCAGCAGCGGGCGCCGCACCGCGGTCTCCCGGAGCAGCTCCCAGGGAGCCCGGCCGTCCTGGTCCGGACCGAACTCCGGACCGGGGCCGCTGAGCTGACGGGCCACCGCATGGGGGTGGCCGCTCTCGTCGGGGGCGCAGGCCGCCCGACGCACCGTCATGCCCCAGGAGACCTCCGGGGCGGCCACCGCGTCCAGCAGGGCGCTGCGGCCGATCCCGCTCGACCCGGTGATCACCAGCAGCCGACCCGCACCGTGCCTGGCCAGGTCAGCCAGCCTGGCCGCCTCGGCCAGCACCGTCTGACGCTCGGCCAGCACCGTCTGACGCCCGGCCCGACCGGCCGGCACCGTGGCTGCCGCCCCGGCTGCCGTGCCACCGCTGTACATCGCTCCGCCTCCTCCTGCCCGTCCCGTTCATTCCACGTGTCGGCGCCCTGAGCCGGACCCCCCGATCGACCACCAAAACGTGTGACCTTCGTCTCACCCGGCGGATCTCGTGGTGGACCACGATGGCCGCCCCGGCCTGCCCGCGGTGAGCATGTTGTCCAGGCGGGAGGGGCCGTGGCTCAGTCGTTCCCGCATGTCAGGGCACCGACGAGGCATGAGGCAGGCCACCGTGACGATCCAGTTCGCCGACGAAACGCTGCGGCACACCGCCGTGGTCCAGGTAGCGATCCACGCGACCGATCCGATCTCCTACGCGGGTGCCGCCAGCCAGCTGCGCGGCTGCAGCGACCTCCAGGTGGTCGCCGAGGCCGGGCCCGGCACGGTCACCGTGGTGGTGGCGGAGTCGGTGGACACCGCCGTCACCGGCACCATGCGGCGGCTGGTGCACCGGGACAGCAGCCGGGTGGTGCTGGTGGTGGACCAGATCCGGGAGGCCGATCTGCTGGAGGCGGTGGAGTGCGGCGTCTCGGCGATCCTGCGCCGCCGCGAGGCGACCGCCGAGCGCCTCGGGCAGGCCGTGCTGGCCGCCGCCCGGGGCGAGGGCGACCTGCCCGGCGACCTGCTCGGCCGGCTGATCGCGCAGATGGGCCGGCTCCAACGCAGCGTCCAGGGCCTGCCCGGCTACGCCCCGCCCGGCATCTCGGAGCGCGAGTCCGACATCCTCCGGCTGATCGCCGAGGGCTGGGACACCGGGGAGATCGCCGGCCGGCTCTCCTACTCCGAACGGACCGTCAAGAACGTCCTGCACGGCCTGACCACCCGCCTCAATCTCCGCAACCGCGCGCACGCCGTCGCCCACGCCCTGCGCGAGGGTTACATCTAGACCGCCATGCGGTCGCACGCCTACACATATCGCCGAACTTCCCGTCCGCGCCAGCTCCGCCCACCGGCCCGGCCCCGGGGGTAGCCACCCCGGGCCGGGGGTACACGGAAGGTAGGGGCGGACGGTCACGGCGGGACCGGCGCCCGGCGCACGGTGGGCGTCATGTGGGGGTCCCTCAGAACTCACCTGTTGGAAACGTGTTGGGGGGTGTTCCCGGCCGGGTTTTGCGTGCAGACTTCTACGCGCGTCACCGCCTGCCTGCTGACGCCCCGTCCGTTCACGTTGGAGCCCTCCATGCCCCTGAACCGTCGTGACTTCGTCGCCCGGACGGCGGTCACCGCAGCCGGTGCCGCCCTGACCGGCGGCCTCCCGGTGGCGCTCGCCACCGAGGCCTCGGCCGCGCCCGCCGAGCAGCGCGGCCGGGAGAAGAAGAAGCAGACGTTCACCGTGATGGGCACCACCGACCTGCACGGCCGGGTGCTGAACTGGGACTACTTCACCGACGCCGAGTACGACGACAAGGCGCACAACGACGTCGGCCTCGCCAAGATCGCCACCCTGGTGAAGCAGATCCGGGCCGAGAAGGGCTGCGAGCGCACCCTGCTGATCGACGCCGGCGACACCATCCAGGGCACCCAGCTCGCCTACTACTACGCCCGGGTCGAGCCGATCACCGGCAAGCGGGCGCCCAAGCACCCGATGGCCGTGGCGATGAACGCCCTGCGGTACGACGCCGCCGCGCTGGGCAACCACGAGTTCAACTACGGCATCCCGCTGCTCCGCGCCTTCGAGCGCCAGCTGGACTTCCCGCTGCTCGGTGCCAACGCGCTGGACGCGAAGAACGAGCGGCCCGCCTTCCCGCCCTACGTGATCAAGGAGCTGCACCTCGGCCACGGCCGGGCGCTGCGGGTCGGCATCCTGGGCCTGACCAACCCGGGCATCGCGATCTGGGACAAGGCCAACGTGGCCGGTCAGATGGTCTTCCCGGGCATCGTCGAGCAGGCCAAGAAGTACGTGCCCCGGCTGCGCTCGGCCGGCGCCGAGGTGGTCGTGGTGGCCGCGCACACCGGGGCCGACGAGCCCAGCTCCTGGGGCGACCAGCTGCCCTGGGGCGAGAACGTGGCGGCCGAGCTGGCCGCCGCCGTGCCCGGCATCGACGCGATCCTGGTCGGCCACGCGCACAAGGAGATCCCGCAGCGCCTGGTGACCAACCGGGAGACCGGGAAGACCGTGGTGCTCTCCGAGCCGCTCGCCTGGGGCCAGCGGCTGACCTGCTTCGACTTCGAGGTGGAGTTCGAGCGCGGCCGGTGGGCCGTCACCTCGGTGACCTCCCGGGTGCTCAACTCCAACACCGTGCCGGAGGACCGGGAGGTGGTCCGGCTGATCGACGCCCAGCACAGGAAGACGGTCGCCTACGTCAACCAGGTGATCGGCACCAGCAAGGCCGAACTCTCCATCGCCGAGGCCCGGTTCAAGGACGTGCCGATCATCGACCTGATCGGCCGGGTGCAGGCGGACACCGTGAAGGCCGCGCTGGTGGGCACCCCGTACGCCGCCCTGCCGGTGCTGGCCCAGGCCGCGCCGTTCAACCGCACCGCCGTGATCCCGGCCGGCACGGTGAAGCTGCGGGACGCCGCCGGGCTTTACATCTACGAGAACACCCTGGAGGCCCGGGTCCTGACGGGTGCCCAGATCAAGGACTACCTGGAGTACTCCGCGAAGTACTTCGCCCAGCTCGGCCCGAACGACCCGGTCGACCTGGACACCCTGACCAACCAGGCGAACAACACCCCGGACTACAACTACGACTCGATCTGGGGCCTGTCCTACGACATCGACCTGACCCAGCCAGTCGGCTCCCGGATCGTCAACCTCTCCTTCGAGGGCGCGGCGGTCGACCCGGCGAAGCAGTTCGTGCTGGCGGTCAACAACTACCGGGCCAACGGCGGCGGCAACTTCCCGCACGTGGCCAAGGCCACGGTGGCCTGGTCGAACTCCGAGGAGATCCGCAACACGATGATCACCTGGGTGAAGGCCAAGGGCGGCATCGACCCCGCCGAGTTCGGCGGCGGCACCTGGCGCCTGGTCCGGAACGGCGTCCCGCTGTTCTGATCCGGCCCCGGGCGGGCATCCTCGGGTCGGCGGCACCGGACTTCGGTGCCGCCGACCCGGCGTTCCGGAGCGGCACATGAGGGCGAAACGAGCCGCCGCGGCGGCCATCTCGGCGCTGCTGCTGGCCGGCTGCACCGCGCCGGACGGGCCCGACCCGGCGCCCAGCCGGAGCAGCACCGCGCCGGAGGACCCGGTCGCCTCGGCCGCCCGGGCCCGGGCGGCCGAGGTGGTGCGGGCCTGGGAGCACTCGGCCGCCCGACTCGCCTGGCGCACCGGCTACTACCCGCTGGACCCGAACCCGGAGTGGCTGCCGGCCGGTGCCTTCCGGAGCCTGCACGAGAAGGCCGGGTACCTGAGCGGCTCCTTCGCCCTCCCGGCGCGGCTGCCCGGCGGCGAACCGGCCGCCGAGGTCCGCTGGGGCGACGGCAGCGCGCTCGGCCTCCCGCTGCGCTCCGTCCGGGAGAGCCTGCTCGACCTGGCCGGGAACCGGCAGGCCGGCCCCTGCCACGGGGACTGCACTCCGCTGCCGGTCGGCGAGGTCCGCGCCGGCCGCCGCGAGGTCGGCACCAGCCGTGGCCAAGCCACCGTCCCGGTCTGGGAGTTCACCGTCGAGGGTTACGCCGAGCCGTTCGCGCTGCCCGCCGTGGGGGCGCAGGACCGGGCCCGCCCGCTGCCGCCGGCCGGCTGGCCGGGCTCCCCGGCCGGCCTGTCGGTCGGCTCCTTCGGCGCCCGGACCGCCGGCGACGACGGCCTCACCCTCACCGGCACGGTCGACCTCGGGCCGTGCCGCCGGGTGGTGCTCAGCGAGACCTACGAGACGGAGGACTCGGTGGTCCCGTTCGTCCTCCTGGCCACCGACCCCGGCGGGGACTGCGCGGGCGAGCGGGTGAGCGGCGCGGCCACCGTCCACCTGCGCGGCCCGCTCGGTGGCCGGACGGTGCTCGACCTGGAGACCGGTGAGCCCCGGCGGGTCGGAGCGGTCGGCTGAGCGGCGGGAACCGAACGGGCCGGAGCCACGTCCGAGTCCCACCAACTCCGCTTTCCGGCACGGGAGATGATGGACATGCGACGACTCACCGGCCTCGCTCTGACGGCTCTCCTGCTGGCCGGCTGCGGCACCGCCACCGGCGGGCACCCGAGCACCACCGGCGGGCAGTCGAACGCCACCGGCGGGCACCGGAGCACCGTCGGCACGTTACCCGCACCGACCGTGGCGGCCGAGCTGCGGGAGCGGGCCGCACAGGTGGCCCGGGAGTGGCCCGGGTCGGAAGCCGAGCGGGCCTGGTCGACCGGCTACCACCCGCTGGCAGCGGACCTGGAGTGGCTGCCCTCCGACGCGTTCACCAAGGGCGGCAAGGTCGCCTACCTCAGTGGTCTGTTCGAGCCGGTCGTCGCCCTCCCGACGGCCGACGCCACCGCCGAAGTGGTCTGGGTGTACGGGCAGCGGGCGGCCCTGCCGATGCTCTCGCCGACGGAGGTGCTGGCCCGGCTCGCCGAGGGGAAGCACCCGTGCGGCCCGGCCTGCGAACCGCCGCTGAAGGTGACCGGAGCCGCCCGGGGCAGCCGCACCGTGGCCACCAGTCGGGGCCAGGCCACCGTCCCCGTCTGGGAGTTCACCGTCGAGGGCTACCAGGAGCCGTTCGCCTTCCCGGCCGTCGCCCCCCAACAGCCCCCCGCCGGCACCCCGTCCGGGAAGTGGGAGCGGCAGGGCGTGGGCTTCCTGGCCGTCTCGGCCGACGGCCTGACCGTCACCGGGGAGGTCCGACGCGGCGGCTGCGAGGAGGTGGTGGGCACCGAGGCGTACGAGACCGACCGGGTGGTGGTGCTGATGGCCCAGCTGGAGCCGCTGCGGACCACGGCGAGCTGTGACGCCGCCCTGCTCCGCGAGCCGGTCGCCGTGCGGCTGACCAGGCCGCTGGACGCCCGGCTGGTGCTGGACCTGGCCACCGGCGCGCCCCGGCCGGCCCACTGACGGCGCGGGGCCCGGGGAGTCGCACGCTCCCCGGGCCCCGCACTGGTGGTGACGTGTGGTCAGACGGCGACCGGGGCCGGGGCCTCGGTGGCCTCCACGGTCTCGGCCGGCGCCGCCTTCGGCGGGCGCGGGATGGCCAGGGCGGCCAGACCGCCGAGGACCACCACCGCCACGCCGACCCAGACCGCCGGGTGCAGGCCGTCGGTGAACTCGGTCGCGTTGCGCATGCTGCCGTTGGCGGTGAAGACGCTGCTCAGCACCGCGATGCCGAGCGCCCCGCCGATCTCCCGGACGGTGGTGTTGGCACCGGACGCCTTGCCCCGGTGCTCCGGGCCGACCGCGCCGAGCACCACGGCGGCCGTCGGGGCGATCGCAAAGCCCATGCCCGCCCCGGCCAGCAGCATCGCGCCGACCAGCCGGGAGTACGGGGTGTCCGGACCGGCCGCCAGATTGATCCAGGCCAGACCGCCGGCCTGGAGGAAGAGGCCCAGCGCCATCAGCCGCCCGCCGCCGACCCTGTCGGTCAGCGCACCGGCGATCGGCGCGATCACCATCGGCATCAGCGTCCAGGCCAGCGTCAGGGTGCCGGCGTGCAGCGGGGTGCGCGGCGGGGCGATCTGCAGGTACTGGGAGAGGAAGAAGATCGAGCCGAAGACCCCGAAGTACATCGAGGCGGAGACCAGGTTGGTCAGGGTGAAGGCGCGGATCCGGTAGAAGCCGAGCGGCAGCAGCGGGTGCGGCGCCCGCCGCTCCCAGGCCACGAAGGCGGCCAGCAGCACCACGGCGACCGCGAAGGCGCCGAGGATCCTCGTGTCGGTCCAGCCGTCCTCGCTGCCGTTGACGATGCCCCAGACCATCGCCAGCAGACCGCCGGTGGCCAGCACCATGCCGACCAGGTCCAGCTTGGCCTTCTCGCCCCGGCTCTCGCGCAGCGCCATCAGAGCCAGCGGGACGGCGACGATGCCGACCGGGATGTTGATCCAGAAGATCCACTCCCAGGCCAGACCCTCCACCACCGCGCCGCCGACCACCGGGCCGAGCGCGATGGCCAGCCCGCTGACGGCCGACCAGAGGCCGAGCGCCAGGCTGCGCATCTTCTCCGGCACCGCGTTGGACAGCAGGGTCAGCGAGAGCGGCATGACGGCCGCCGCGCCGAAGCCCTGGATCGCCCGGGCCAGGATCAGCTGGCCGCTGGTGTCGGCCAGTCCGCAGCCGATCGAGGAGAGGGTGAAGAGCACGATGCCGAGCGCGAAGACCTTGCGGTGGCCGAAGCGGTCACCGAGCGCGGCACCGGTCAGCAGCAGGCAGGCGAAGCTCAGCACGTAGGCGTTGACGAACCACTGGAGGTCCTGGGTGCTGGCCTTCAGGTCCACCGCGAGGGTGTGCAGCGCGGTGGACACCACCAGGTTGTCCAGCGCCACCATGAACATCGGCAGGCTGCACGCGACGATCGACAGCCAGAGCGGTACCTTGCGCCCGGCGGGGGCGGGTGCGGACATGGCGGATCTCCCTTGTCGGGCGGGGATGTTGGGGAAGGGTGACCGTCAGGCGGCGGATTCGCCGTCGCCCTCGGCGGACTCGGCGGCAGCGGCGGCGTCGGTGCGCTGCTGCTCGGCGAGCCGGTGCCGGGCGTCGGTCCAGGTGATCGGCAGCTGCTCGGCGGTGGTGTCCCAGAAGGTGAAGACGGAGGTCTTGGTCACCGCACGGAGCGAGGTCATGATCGAGTAGTGCGGTTCGGCCTTGGCGTAGGCGTAGAGCGACTGCCGGTCCTCCCAGGCCGAGAGCGTCCAGAAGACGCCCTTCAGCGGCTGGGCGATCAGCGAGGCGCCGACCGCGCCGGGCGCGGTCTTGACCTGCTTCCAGGTGGCCAGGGACTTGAGGAAGAAGCGCGGCACGTCCTTGAGGGACCGGACCTCCAGCCGGGAGGCCATCACCAGCACCTGGCTGTTCGGGCGAGGGGCGTTCGGGGTGGTCCAGGGCAGCGTGGGCATGCGTCGGCCTTTCGGTGCACTATTGGAGTGTCGCACTATCTATATTAGACAGTGCAGCTACCTAATTTCCAGTGGAGAGCGGAGAAGATGCGGATCTCGGAGCTGAGCCGCCGCAGCGGCGTCCCGGTGGCGACCATCAAGTACTACTTGCGGGAGGAACTGCTGCCCGCCGGGGTGGCCACCTCCGCCACCCAGGCGGAGTACGACGAGCACCACCTCCGCCGGCTCCGGCTGGCCCGCGCACTGGTCACCGTGCGCGGCCTGTCGGTGTCCACCACCCGGGAGGTGCTCCGAGGGTTGGACGAGCACTCGACGGACGTCCACTTCCTGCTCGGCCTGGCGGTCGGCGCGGTGCCGACCGGCGATGCCGGTCCGTCCGAGGACGGACCGCAAGAACCCTCCCCCGCAGACGAGTTGATCTCCGCCATGGGCTGGGAGATCAGCGACAAGGCTCCTACCCGCGCGGTGGTCACCGACACCCTCGGCACGCTCCGGGAGCTGGGCCTGCCGGCCGACTGGCAGGCCCTGCTCCCCTACGCCGAGCTGGCCGAACGCACCGCCGCCCTCGACCTGGACCAACTGGAGGGCGTGCCCGACCCCTTGGAGCGGGTGGAGCGCGCCGTGCTGCTCACCATCCTGCTGGAGCCCGTGCTGCTCGCCCTGCGCCGGATGGCGCAGGAGAACGAGTCCGCCAAGCGGTACGGCCTCCCGGTCGACTGACCGTCAGGCGTCGCGGTGGCCCAGCTCCTTCAGCAGCTGGGCCGCCGCCTCCATGCCGGAGGAGAACGCGGCCTCGTGCGAGCCGATCTGGTCGTGGTAGAGCTGCTTGGAGTGGAAGTACGAGCCCGCCAGCTTCACCCGGGTGCCCTCGTTCACCTGGTAGATGGTCTGCTGGAGCCGGCGCAGGTCGATGTCGATGACCGGGTGGGAGTACGGGAGTTCACGGATCACCAGCTCCTCGCGCAGCCCGCGCGGGTAGTCCAGGGTGACGAAGTAGTCGGTGGACGACTCGAAGCCGTGCAGCCGGTTCATGTAGTAGGCCACGTACGGGCGGCTGACGCCGTCCACCGCCACCTTGCCGTAGTTCCAGTTGTCCCAGCGGCTGCGGTCGGCCGGCATCGCCGAGGGGTCGGTGTGCAGCACCGCCAGCGAGGTGTTGTAGCGGATCTTCTCCAGGGTGCGGCGCTGGACGTCGTCGGGGTTGCTCAGCAGCTCCCGGGCGGTGTCGCCGTGGGTCGCCAGGATCACGTGGTCGAAGCGCTCGGCGGCACGCCCGGTGGCGATCGTGACGCCGTCCTCCTCCTGGCGGATGCCGGTGACCGGCTCGGCCAGCCGCAGCTCGGGACCGATCGCGGCGATCGCCTTGCGGACGTAGGAGATCGAACCGCCGCTGACCGTGCGCCAGTCCACGCCCTGGCCGCCGAGGCCGCCCTCGTCGTGGGCCATGAAGAAGGCGATCACGGTGGTGGCCGGCATCTCCCAGATCAGCTCGGCCGGCACCGACCAGACGGCGGTGCAGAGCAGGATCACGTAGCCGTGGCGGAACTCCTGGCTGTAGCCGCCCCGGTCCAGGTACTCGCCCAGCGGCATGTCGGTGCGCTTGCGCAGGAAGTCCTTGCGGCCCTCCCGGTGGAAGCGGTGCGCCTCGCGCCAGATGGTCTGGAACTCGGCGTCGTAACGGCTCGTCACCTCCTCCTCCGGCAGCGCCATCTCGGCGGTGCCGTACTGGAGCCCGCTGTCCAGGTCGAAGAAGTTGAAGCCGCCCGCGTGCTGGCGGGACTCCACGCCCAGCTCGGCGAAGAACTTGCTCAGGTTGGGGTAGCTGGGCTGGTTGAAGACCACGAAGGCGGTGTCGATGCCGAGGGTGCGGCCCTCGTCCTCCACCTCGATGGTGTTGGCGTGGCCGCCGGGGCGGCCCTCCGCCTCGAAGAGCGTGATCTCGGCGTGCTCGCGCAGCTTGTAGGCGGCGGACAGGCCGGCCACACCGGCTCCGACGACGGCGACACGGGGCTTGGACATCTCGGCGTTCCTCTTCTGCTGACTGACGACGGGCAGTGGGCTAGGGGGTGATCCAGGTCTGGTGCAGGCGGCCGGCCGTGCCGTCGGCGACGGCGGTGGCGAGCACGTACCCGGGGGCGGGGTGGAGCAGGTCGAACTTCCAGTCGGCGCCCGGTGGTTGGAGCGGGTCGTGGAGGCGGACGGGGGGCCGCCAGGGGGCACTGAGCGCGAAGCCGTCCAGCTCCCGGCGCAGGCCGGTGCCGATGGCCTTGAGGTAGGCCTCCTTGAGCACCCAGTACGCGGCCACCGCCTCGGCCCGGTGCGGGGCCTGCGCCAGCGCCGCCCGCTCGGCGGGGGCGAACCAGCGCGGCAGGTGGGTCACCGCGTCCGGCCGGGCCGGGGTGGGCTCCACGTCCACCCCGCAGGTGCGGCCCTCGGTGACCAGGCAGGCCACCAGGCCGTCGGTGTGCGAGAGGTTGAACCGCAGGCCGTGGCCGCCCGGCCCGGCCTCCGGCCGGCCGGAGGCGGCCACCTCGAACCGCCAGTCGGTCACCGGGCGCCCGTCCCGGGCACTCAGCGCGTACCGGGAGAGCACCCGGGCGCCCAGGTAGCGCCGCCGGGCCCCGTCGGTCCGCTGGCGCGCCATCTTCTCCCGCTCGGCCCTGGTCAGCAGGCCGGTGCCGCCGTGGAGTTCGGCGAAGCCCTCGACGGAGCGCTCGGGCAGCAGGTAGAGGTGGGCGTCGGCGGTGACGGCCGCCGTGGTCACGGCCTGGCCCGGTACGGGGCGGCCGGGCGCGGCTCGGCCGACTCGGTCAGTGCGCCCAGCCCGACCAGCCGCTTGAGCCACTCGTCCATGGACTGCCGGAAGCCGGTCCGGCAGGGCTCGCAGACCTTCAGGGTGTGGTCCAACTCGTCCTTGCCGAAGACCCCCTGGCAGCCGTGGCAGATGGCGGTGCGGGCGGCGGTCCGGGTCTCGGCGCGGGCGGGGGTCCGGGCTCCGGTGCGGCGGTCAGCTCTGGGCACGGTCGGCTCCGATCCGGTCGGCGAGCGGGAACTGCCAGTACGAGAACAGCCGGTTGCCACGGTGCAGCCGGCGCAGCACCCGCATCACCTCGTCCACCTCGACGGCTCCGGTGACCACCCGGTGCGGCTCGAACTCCCTGGCCAGTCGCTCCAGTTGGAGCAGCAGCAGGGCGCCGCTGGGCAGCGGGTCGTCCAGCGCGGCGTGCGAATGGACGAAGGTGTGCACCACGGCGGCGGTGGCGTGCAGGGTGGTGTACTGCTTGGCCAGGTCGAAGAGTTCGGCCGACTGGCCGTACTCCCGGCCCAGGCCCGCCCGCAGGCTGGTCGCCTCGGCGTACAGCCGGTCGGTCCGGCCCAGCAGCTCGCCGGCCAGCTCGGCGGCCCGCTCCAGCCAGCCCTGCTCCTCGCCCTTGGCCTCGGCGGCCAGCTCGCGCAGCCTGTCCAGCGCGGCCGGCGCACCGAGCAGCGCGTCGTCCTTGCCCCGGCTGAACAGCTCCTGGTCCCACGGCCGGTAGAGCGGCAGCTTGCGGTCGATGCCGTAGAGCACCGGCGTGCGCAGCTCGGCCTCGGACCGGGCCTGCGGGTCCTTGGTGGTGGCGAGCAGGCCGTCCAGCTGGAGGGCGATGTTCTTGAGGTTCACCACCGTGTTGCCGTCGGCGAAGATGGCCACCAGCAGGTCGCGGAGCATCTTCTGGTAGATGCCGTAGTGCGGGTGGGCGCGCAGGTAGAGCCGGGCTCCGAGCACGATGTTCAGCTGGGCCATCGAGCGCTCCAGCAGGGTCGGCACGAAGTACTTGGCGACGGAGGACCAGACGCTGGTCTGCTCCGGTACCAGCTGGAGGCTGCGCACCGCGCCCAGGCTGACCGCGTCGGCGATCAGCAGGTCGGCGAAGACCTCGGTCAACTGCCGCCGGGAGTACGGGATGTCGCTGACCTTCTTGCCGAAGATCTCGCGCTGCTCGGTGAAGTCCAGGGTCACCCGCAGTGCGGTGTCGACGGCGGCCAGCGCCATCGAGCCGATGGTGGTGCGGGCCACCTGGGCGCTCTTCAGCGCGATCTCCAGGCCCTGGCCCTCGTGCCCGAGCCGGGCCGAGTCCGGCACGAAGACGCCGTCCAGCCGCACGCCGCTCATGTCCAGGGCGCGCAGGCCGTGCAGCCGCTCGTTCGGCAGCTCGACCACCGAGCCGGCCGGGGTGTTGCGCTTCTCCACCAGGAAGATCGAGTAGCCGGCCGGGCCGCCCTTGGGGTCGGTCCGGGCGAAGACGCTCACCCCGTCGGCCACCGTGGCGTTGCCGATCAGCCACTTCTCGCCCGTGAGCAGGTAGCCGCCCTCGACCTTCTCGGCGCGCATCTCGTTGGCCAGCACGTCGCTGCCGTGGTGACGCTCCGACAGGCCCCAGGCCAGCTTGGTGCCCTGCTTCATCCGGTCCACGACGTACTGCTTCTGCTCCTCCGTCCCGGCGATCCAGGCGGGCATGAAGCTGAGGCTGGTGAGCATCAGCGCGGTGGCCGAGGTCGGGTCCCGGCGGGCGATCAGGCGCAGCAGGTTGAAGCCGACCTCGACGTCACCCGCCTTGCCGCCCTGGGCCGCCGGGATCACGTACTCGTGCACGCCCCAGCGCTGGAGCAGGTTGACGAAGGCGTAGGGGAACTCCTCCCGCTCGTCGTGGGCCAGGATCTGCTCGAACGGCATGCTGCTGTCGGGATCGTGCGGGTCGCCGAGCTGCTCTTCGAGCCGCGCGGCCAGCTCTGTCAGGTCTGCCTTCGGCACGGTGTTCGCTCCTGTGGATCGGCGGGAGGGTCAGGTGAGTCGGACGGGGGCGGCGGAGAACATCCGGTGGCGCCCGTGCAGGTCCCGGACGGTGGCGAGGGCAGGCACCAGCTCGGCCTCGCGGCGGCGGACGGGGGTGCCCTCGGCGCGCGAGAGCAGGTAGGCCAGCACCGCCGTGAGCCAGTCCGGGCGGCCGAGCACCTCGTTCTCCCGGTTCACCACCCACAGGTGCAGGCAGGCGGCGGCGGCGTGCAGCCAGGCGAACCGCTCGGCCAGGTCGACCAGTTCGTTGCCCTTCGGGTCGGCGGTGGCGACCTGGACGGCGAGGTCGGTGAGGTGCCGGTGGATCGGGCCGGTGTCCGGCAGGTTGGCCGTCACCACGTCGCGGCCCCGACTGTTCAGGTCCAGCCGGCCGAGCTCGAACGGCGGCAGCTCGGCGTCGAGGTCGAAGATTTCCCGGACCGCCCTCGGGTCGGCGTGGAAGGTGGTCAGGGCCTGGGTCAGCGCCGGCAGCTGGCCGGCGAAGGAGCGCAGGTTGGCCACCGTGGAGGTGTCCACCACCCGCACCAGGGCGGCGTCCCGCTGGAGCTTCTGGAAGATCCCGCCGCCCGGGCCCTCGGTGCGCAGCACCGACCGGGTGGCCAGCACGGTGGCGCAGCGCGCCATCACGTCCTCCACCGCCTCGGCCACCACGTGCTTGGCCGCGCAGCCCCAGACGCTGAACTGCTCCGGCACCACGTGGATGCCGCGGGCCGCCGCCAGCGCGACCGCGTCGGCGGCCAGCAGGGCGGCCGAGGCGATGGCCAACTCGCGCCGGGGGTACGGGGAGTCGATGAGCTGGGTACGGCCGATCCGGCGCTCGGTGGCGAAGTCGAGGGTGAGGCGCAGGGCGGTGTCGGCGCAGCCGAGGCTGCCGGCGGTGCTCATCAGCCGCACCACCTGCTGCGCCTTGACGGCGGCCTCCAGGGCCTCCCCCTGACGGCCCACCAGATCGGCCTCGGCCACCGGGTGCCCGTCGAACCGCAGGTGCGCGAAGTCGATCCCGCGCATCCCGCCCGTCGGCACCTCGGGCCCGCGCTCCACCCCGTCCAGGTCGGTGAGCACGGCTGAGAACGCTCCGGGCCCCCGCTCCCCGGTCCGGGCCACCACGTAGGCCGCCTCGCTCCGCTGCCCGAGCCCGACCATCCACTTCACCCCGTCGAGCCGCCACCCCGCCGGAGCCTCGGCCCCGGCATCCGGGGCAGCCCCGCCCGGCGGGCCCGCCGCAAACGACGGGGCATCAGCCGCGAGAGGGCCGCCGACGGCAGGACCGAGTACCGGCGAAGCGAGGCCACCGGCAACGGCACCCGCCGCAGGCGGCTCGGCGCTGCGCGCGGGCACAGGCGCAGCAGGGGAAGCCCCGCCCACCGAGCCCGCCACCGGCGACTGCACGCTCGGCGCAGAAGCAGCAGCGACCGAGGCCCCACCCGCCGGGCCCGCCGCAGACGACTGGGCATCAGCCGCGAGAGGAGCGCCGGAAGCAGCGCCTTCGGCGACGGCACTCGCCGTGTGCACGGGAGCGACGACACCCCCCGGGTAGCCCGCCGCAGGCGAGGCCGCAGCGCCGTCGGCGGCGCCCGCCGCAGGCGTGAGGCGGGCCTCGTTGGCCAGCAGGTCGCTGCCGTGGTCGGCCTCGGAGAGGGCGAAGGCGACCGAGCCGCCGCGGCGGAGGATCTCGGCGACCCGCTCCTGCTGGGCGGGCGAGCCGTGCAGCCGGACGCAGGTGGCGGCGGTGATGGAGAACATCGTGCTGGGCATCACGTTGAGGTCCCGCCGGGCGGCGGTCCGGACCAGGGTGAGGCTCCGGTCGAAGCTCTCGAAGGTGCCGCCGAGCGAGGCCGGCAGGTAGTTCAGGTGGAAGTCGTGCTTGCGCAGCACGTCGGCGAAGTCCGACGGGTACTCCCCCGCCTCGTCCCGCCGGACGGCCGCCGCCCAGCCGTACGGGTTCTCCGGGTCGGCCGGGTCGCCGAGTTCGCGGTCCAGCTCCTCGGGGGTCACCGCGGCACCGGCCGGTAGTCGCCCGCCGTGGCGGGGATCCGGACGCCGGCCGTGCGCAGCTGCGCGACCCGGGTGTGGAAGGCGGCGCCGTGCATCAGGTGGTGGGCCACGTCGGCCACCCGGCGGTTGCCGGGGGTCTTGAGGTAGCTGCCCGTCACCCAGTCGTTGAAGCTGCCCATCGCCGGGCCGCACCAGACCTGGTAGTCCAGCGTGCGGTCCGGGTCGCCGACCACCGACCACCGGGAGGACATCCCCAGGTACCAGCGGAACACCAGCGCCATCTTCCGCTTGGGGTTGCCCTCGGCCCGGGCCAGCTGCTCGGGGTCGCGCCGCCGGAAGTAGCCGACGCACTCCTCCCAGACGTCGGCCAGCGGACGGCGGAACACCTGGGTCTCCAGCCGGGCCCGCTCCTCGGCCGGCAGCGCCTCCAGGCCGTCGTACGCCTGGTACAGCTCGTAGAGCCGCTTGGCCCGCATCGGGAAGAGCGTGCCCTTCTTCAACACCTGGAGCTCCACGCCGAGTTCGAACATGTCGGCGGCGGGTGCCATCTCGCAGTCGGCGATCCCGGCCTCGGCCAGCATCGCCTTGGCGGCCTTGGAGGCGCCCGACTCCAGGCAGGACTGGTTGACCGAGCCGGTCACCACGTAGGCGGCGCCCATCGCGAAGGCGGCGGCCACCGCCGTCGGGGTGCCGAGGCCCCCGGCCGCACCGACCCGGATCTGGGCGGGGTAGCGGTGCTCGCGCTGGACGGTGTCCCGCAGCCGCAGGATGGACGGCAGCAGGGCGGGCAGCGGGCGGCGGTCGGTGTGGCCGCCGGAGTCGGCCTCCACCGTGATGTCGTCGGCCATCGGGACGTGGCGGGCCAGCTCGGCCTGCTCCGGGGTGATCAGACGCTGCGTCAGCAGGGTGCCGACCATGGCGGCCGGGGCGGGCCGCATGAAGCGCTCGGCGGTCTCGGTCCGGGAGATCTTGGCGATCAGCCGGTGCTCGGCCACCACCCGGCCGTCCGGGCCGCGCCGCAGCCCGGCCAGGCGCCAGCGGACCACGTGCGGGGTGAGCGCCATGAAGGCGGACGCCTCCACGCAGCGCACGCCGTGGCGGAGGAAGAGCTCGACCGCCTCGCGCTCCAGGCGCTCCTCGCTGGGGCTGTGGATCAGGTTGACCGCGAACGGCAGCCCGGGGATCTCGGTGGCGAAGCGGGTGAGCGCCTGCTCGATGGTCTCCGGCAGCAGGCCGGCCGCGCCGAACGAGGCCAGGTAGCCCTCCTTGGCCAGCGCGATCACCAGATCGGCGGAGGCGATCCCGCCGGCCATCGCGCCGGCCAGGTAGGGCTGGCGGACGCCGTGCGCGGCGCGGAACTCGGGCGAGCCCAGCCGGTCGGCGGGCAGCGGCGGGACGGCGGCCAGCAGCGGCAGGCCGCCTCCGGCTCCCCGGGCCGCCGGGTGGCCCTCGGCGACGGCGCCGATGCCGTCGGGGGTGCGGACGATGAAGCAGGGCCGGTCCAGTGCGGCCAGGGCCTGGTAGATGCCCGGCGAGTCGGTGGCGGGGTAACTCTCCCCGTACCAGCGGAGTGGTGTCTCCAGTGTGTCCATGGGTGGGGTCTGTCTCCTAGCGCGGCGGGGCGGGATGGGGGGCTGCCGGGCCGAGGACCGGGCTCGGCAGCCCCCGGTACTGGTGGGCCGTCAGACGGCGTCGGAGCGGACCTCGATGGCCACGTCGGTGAGCTCGTAGATCCGCAGGCCGGGCTTCCACAGCTCGGCGTCGGCGACCACGACCACACGGCCGGGCTCGCGGCGGATCTCCTTCACGTGCACGTCGAAGCTCAACTCCTTGTCGTGGCGCAGGATCTGGCCCCGGTACTTCCAGCTCATCGGCACGTCCACGGCCAGCCCGAAGCGCGGGTTCTCGATCCCCTCGGCCAGGCCCTGCTCCAGGGCGAACAGCCGCAGGCCCTGGAGGATCGCCTCCACCCCGAGCGAGCCGGGCATCACCGGATCGCGGTGGAAGTGGCAGTCGAAGTACCACTCGTCGGGGCGGACCTCGCGGTGGCCGTGCAGGTACCCGGCGCCGTGCTTGCCGCCGCCCTCGACCAGGTCGACCCGGTCCACCAGGGCGAAGTGCTCGCCCGGCAGGTGCAGCCGGCCGCCGGTCGGGTCGGTGAACGCCGGGGCGTCCGCCGGGAGTTCGATCCGCCGGACGTTCGCCGGCTTCGCCTGCTCGATCCACGGGGCGACGTACTGCCCCGCGTCCAGCCCGACCTGGTTGGCCAGCGCGGCGTCGCTGAAGTAGCCGAACAGCGACTCGCCGACGTAGAACACCTCGCCGTCGGCGGAGAGTTCGTAGCTGAAGTTCTGCAGCACCGCGCCGGACATCGCGCTGGTCATCAGCAGCTTGGAGTGGTGCCGGACGGTCTTGCCCCGCAGGTCCAGGTCCTTGACCAGGGTGGCCTTGCCGTCCAGGTTCCGGATCGCGTACTGCTCCTCGGGCCGCTTGAGGGTCGCCCCGAGGTAGTAGCCGAGCAGGATGGCGGCCTGGAGCGAGGTCTCCATGTAGACCGCGTTCGGCATGTGCGGGTGGGCGTTCTGGGTGTAGTACCAGGCGTCCGCCGGGGAGTCGTACTCGGTGACCATCTCCGAGCCGGGGTTGAGGTCCCCCCGGGTGCCGTCGAGCCGCATGATGCGGTCGACGAACTGGAAGTCCCCGTTGGGGATGTAGGGCGCCCGGCTGTTCGCGTAGACGTCGAACTCCGGGCCCATCGCGGTGCCCAGGTCGCCCTTGGCGGCGTGCGCCAGGTGCAGCTCGTTGATCATCGCGGGCTCGCCGCTGCGGTTGCGCCGGCCGAGGAAGACCGGCACGCCGCCCGCCTCCGGACGGTACGGGGCGCCGTCCTTCTCGCGGATCTGGATGCCGAAGTTGTGCATCCGGATCACCGGCTTGTCGCCCAGGTAGACCAGGATGTCGGCGATCACCGAGGGGCGCGGGAGCAGGGTCAGCTCCATCACCTCGATCTCGTACCGGATCTCGCTGTGCTGCGGGGTGATCTGGCCGCGCACCTGCACCTCGGTCTGCAGGCCGATGATGGTCTGGAAGCGCGCGTCCGGCAGCACCAGGTGCATGCCCTGGTGGAGCAGGTACGCCTGGAGCGCCTGCACCGCCCCCTCGGCCACCATGGAGCCGGCCAGCACCGGGTCGTCCGGGAAGTGGCACTCGAAGTACCAGGCGTCGGGCTGGAGTCGCTTGCTCGCGGTGAGCAGGCCCAGGCCGCGCGGGCCGCCGGTGCGGTCGATGTGCAGCTGGTCGATCATCCGCAGCCGGGCGTCCGGCAGCCGGAGCGCCGGGTTCATCCCCTCGTCCTGGGCGTGGTGCGGGCCGAACACCTCGCCGGGCTTCCCCTGGGCCAACAGCTCCAGGTCGGCGGCGGTCAGGTCGTTGTGCCCGGTGTCGGCCAACGGCTTGAACCAGGTCTTCTTCAGCGCCGCCCGCTCGGCCTTCTGCTTCTCGGTGATGACCACCCCGAGCGGGGTCTCCAGCTCCTGCTGGCTGAAGAAGCCGGCGCAGGCGTCCTTGAGTTCGAGGATCAACTCGCCGTCGGCGTAGCAGAGGTAGGAGAAGAAGAAGATCGTGGTCTCGCCCTGGGTGACGAACCGGTTGATCGAGATGTCGTAGCGCAGGGTCTGCCCGGTCTTCGGCAGGTCGCCGTGGAAGACCAGGGTGGAGTCCAGCAGGCGGTAGACCCGCTTGCCCTTGTTCTTGAAGTCGATGCCGAGGTAGCTGATCAGCAGCAGGTCGCACTGACCGGCCTCGATCGCCACGGCCGGCGGCACGCCGCCGTCCACCGCGTACCAGGCGTCCTCGGGCACGTCGTACTCGGTGCGGATGAAGGACGGCTGGTAGACGCCGGTCTCCGCCTTGAGGTCGGTGACCCGGGTGACGAAGTGGTAGGGCTCGGCGGGCAGCCGCACCCGCTTGCCGTAGGAGTCGATCTCGGCGAACTCGGCGCCGAACACCTTGGCCAGGCTGCCGGTGGCGAACTCCAGCAGATCGGCCTGGTCCCAGATCACCCCGGCCGGCTTGGCGGGGGCGAGCGGCTCGGGCCCGACCACGGAGGCCGCGGCGGGCAGCGCGGGCGGCTGCGGGACGGTGGTCTCGATCACCAGGGCGATCGGCTCGGGCGCCGGCAGCACCGGCAACTCCGGCCGGGTGACCGGTGCTTGGGCGAGCAGGGCCTCGGCCCGGCTCAGGGTGGACTCCTGGAGCACCCGCTGGGTCTCCATCACCACCGAGTGGGTGGCGAGCAGCTGCTCGCGCAGCTCGCGGACCAGCTGGCCGGCCGGGTTGTCCCCGGTCTGCGGGACGGTGGCCGGAGCCGGGGCCGACGAGTGCGCGGGCACGGCCACGGCCGCGGACTGCTGGGCGGCCTCCGGCTCGGCCCAGGGCAGGAAGGAGATCGGCTCGCCGTCGAAGGTGATGACCTCGGGATCGGCGACTGACGGATCGACAGGCATCGGGGGCTGGCCCTTCACGGGGACGGGACCGGACGGTCCGGAAGACGGCGGGACGGCGGCGGACGACCGTTCCGGCGAGGTGGGCTGCGCGGACGGGGCGGCGGCGCTCACGGCGGGCGGCCCCGGCAGGATCGCGACGGGCGCGGACGGCTGCGCGGATGCGGCCGCGCCACCGGCCGCACCGGCGAGGCCCGTTGATCTGGCCGGACCGGCCGGACCGGCCTGACCGGTCTCGACGGTCGGCACGGGCGAGAGCACCGGGGCGACCGAGGTGGCCGAGGCGGCCCGGGCCACCGAGGTGACCGGGGTGGCGGTACCGCCCGGCGCCGTCGCGGTGGCGGCCTCGGCCAGGCGGCTCCGGGCGGAGACTGCGGGCCGGGCGGTCGAGGTACCGGCACCCGCCCCGACGCCCGCACGGGCCGCCGCGGCGAGCGGCGCTCCGGCCACGATGCCGACGCCCGCGAAGGCGGCCGGCTGCGCCGTGACCCCGCTCAGCACGGGCGCCGCCGCAGCGGCCACCGCCGCCGGGATGGACGGGCCGCCGCCGACCGGGAAGCGCAGCCGCCTGCCCGCCGGGGCCGGCAGCTCGCCGAGCAGCGCGGTCAGGTCGAGCGGTACGCCGTGCGCCAGCAGCCGGGCCGCCAGCTGGGCGATCGACCTGGTGGCGGGCACCCCGCGCCGGTCGACCGAGACCGCCACGTGCGGGTCGGCGCCGAGCGACTCCTTCACCCAGCGGGTGCAGGTGGAGCTGGGCCCGACCTCGACGAAGTAGCGGAAGCCCTGGTCGTACGCGGTCCGGGTGAGCTTCGGGAAGTCGATGGTGGAGCGCAGGGTGTGCGCGATCCGCTCGGCCACCGTCCGCCGGTCCAGGTCACCGACCGTGGCGTAGTCGTAGGCGGTGAACAGGCTCAACCCGCCGACCGGGCCCACCGGGTGGTCGTTGAGCTCGGCGAGGCCGCCCAACTCCCCGTCCACCACCGGGCAGTGCATCACCGAGTTGACCGGCGAGCGGGCCGAGGGGCAGCCCAGCTCGGCGATCAGCGCCTTGCACTGGTCGGGTGCCCCGGCGATCACCACCTCGTTCGGGGTGTTCACATGGGTCAGGTACACCCGGTCGTAGGAGGCCATCGCCGCCCGGACGGCGTCCGCGCCGGCCAGCAGCACGTGGCTGCCCCAGACCGCCGAGTCCGGTGCGTCCTCCGGCAGTTGCCAGAGCTCGCGGACCGTCCGGCGGGGGCCGCAGAGCCGGTCCTTGAAGAGCGGGGTGGCGCTGATCCGGTCGTCCCGCCGGGCCTCCCGCTGCCAGCCGCCGGTGGCGAACAGCATGCTGCTCTCCCCCAGGCTGTAGCCGAAGGCGCCGTGCGCCTCGACCCCGAGCAGCTCGCGGACCAGGTCGGTGTAGAGGATCGCGAAGCTGGTGCCGGTGGCCAGCATGAACGGCAGGTCGCCGCCCAGCTGCTCCTCCAGGCCCATCAACTCCCGCTTGCCCAGCGGCTGCTGGGAGCGCGGGTGGAGCAGCGCGGAGCGGAACGCCCGGTCCGGCTGCTCGGCCTCCGCCTCGAAGCGGGTGAGCAGGCCGGGGAAGGCGCGGAACAGGTCGCGGCCCAGCCCCGGGTAGGAGTTGAAGGCGCCCGGGTAGACCAGCGCGACCTTCCCGTCCGGCCCGATCGGCCGCGCGGTGGCGTAGCTGCCGGCCGGGGTGGCCCACTCCTCGCCGCGCTCGAACACGCCGGGCAGGTCCCGCCGGGCGGCGGTGAGCTGCCCGGCCAGGGCGTCCGCGTCGGCGCCGACCAGCACCGCACGCACCGTCAGCTCCGGGGTGAGCCGCCCACTGGCGGCCACCGCCAGCGCGTACGGGTCGGCGTCGGCCGAGAGCAGGTCGAGGTGGCGGTCCAGCTCGGCCAGCAGCCCGGCCTCGTCCGTCGCGCCCAGGGCCAGCAGCACCGGGCCGCCGGCCCGCCGCCAGTCCCGCTCGACGCTCGCGCCCCGGGTCTGCCCGGCGGAGAGCACCAGGTGCCCGTGAGCACCGCCGGCGCCGAGGAAGCTGACCGCCGCGTACCGGCGGGCCGAGCGCTCGGCCCGCAGCCACGGCCGGGACTCGCCGGGCAGGTGGAAGCCGGCCGCCGCGAAGGTCTCGGCGTGCCGCTCGGCCGGGCCGCGCCAGTTCGGCACCGCCGGCAGGTAGCCGTGGTGCAGGGCCAGCACGGCGCGCAGCAGCCCGGCCATGGTGGCCGCGCCCTGGGTGTCGCCGAGCTGCGCCTTGCCGCTGCCGAGCGCGGGCTCGCAGGCCCCCGCCGGGTAGACGGCGGCCAGTGCGGTCAGCTCGGCGGTGTCCTGCTCCGGCGTGCCGCCCGCGTGCGCCTCCAGGTAGCCGATCTCGGCCGGGCCGACGCCGGCCAGCGCCAGCGCCTCCCGGGCCGTCTCGGCGAACAGCGCCGGATCGGCCTCCGGCAGCGCCCCGGCGACCGGGACGGCGTGCCGCACCACGGCGGAGTCCAGCCGGGCGTAGACCGGCCGGTCGCTGCCGGGCCGGGTGACCACCACGGCCCCGGCGCCCTCGCCGATCCGCCAACCCTCGCTGCCCGCACCGAAGCTGAGGCCGGCTCCGGCCACCGGGGCGTCGCCGCGCAGCAGCAGCGACTCCGGCGAGCCGGCCAGGTCGACGGCGCCGACCAGCACCGCCTCGATCTCCGGGTCGAGCAGCAGCAGCCGGGCGATGTCCAGTGCCTCGGCGGTGCCCGCACCGTCGGAGGAGATGGTGAAGGACGGGCCGGTCAGGTTCCACAGGGCGGAGATCCGGCTGGCCATGATGTTGCCGATGTAGCTGAGCACCTCGTTCGCCACGATCGGCTGGTGCACGCCGTCCCGGGCCGCCTCGGCCAGCTGCTCGGCCTGCCGGTCCGTCAGCTCCAGCCCGGCCGCCGCGTACGCCTCGCGCAGCCGGCCGGCCAGGCCGTGCCGGGCCAGGTGCAGGTGGGCGCTGGGCTCGATCTCCATCGCCACCACCACCGCCACCCGGCGCGGGGCGGGGACCGACTGGCCCTCGGCCGGGGTGCGGGCGAAGCCCGCGTCGGCCAGTGCCTCGTCGGCCACCTTGGCCATCAGGGCGTGCTGGAGGTTGTAGTTGCGCAGGTCGGCGGGCGGGATGCGGTAGTCCACCGGGTCGATGGCGACCTGGTCGACGAAGCCGCCCTCCGGCACCGAGCCGGACTCCATGCCGCGCCAGCGCAGTTCGGGCAGCGGGCGGAAGGCGTCGGTGCCCTCGTGCAGGGCCCGCTCGAACGCGGTCACCGTCTCCAGGGTGCCGAAGTGCGCACCGAGGCCGACGATGTCCAGCGCGGGCGCCTCGACGGCCTCCGCCGGCGCCTCCTGGTCGGCCGAACCGGACAGCACCACATGGGCGTTGGTACCGCCGAAGCCGAACGCGGAGACCGCCGCCCGGCGCGGGCCCTCGTGCTCGGGCCAGGCCGTCCGCTCGCGCACCAGGGCGGCGCCGATGGTGGCGTCCACCGGGGCCTGGACCCCGATGGTGGGCGGGAGTTCGCCGTGCTGCATGGCCAGGATGACCTTGAGCAGACTGCTCAGCCCGGCCACCGTGAGCAGGTGCCCGATGTTGCCCTTGACCGAGCCGAGCAGCGGCACCCGGCCGTGGCCGCCGAACCAGCGGGCCACCGACTCGGCCTCGGTGGAGTCACCGGCCGGGGTGCCGGTGGCGTGGCACTCCAGGTAGTCGATCGCGGTCGGCTCGACCCCGGCCTCGGCGTAGGCGTGCCGGTAACTGCTGTGCTGCCCGGCCGCGTTGGGCAGCAGCAGGTGACGGCCCGCGCCGTCGTTGGTGAGCCCGATGCCGTCGATCACGGCGTGGATCCGGTCGCCGTCGCGCTGGGCGTCGGCGAGCCGCTTGACCGCCACCATGCCGGCCCCCTGGCCGGTCAGGATGCCGGCCGAGGCGGCGTCGAAGGGCTGGCTGAAGCCGTTCTCCGGGTAGGCGTGCAGATCGGAGAAGGAGAGGTGGATCAGGGTCGGGTCGGGGGCGCAGACGCCGCCCGCCAGCACCAGATCGGCCTGCCCGGCTGCGAGTTGGTCGCAGGCCAGCTTCAGCGCGTAGAGCGCGGAGGAGCAGGCGGCGTCCAGCGCGAAGCGCGGGCCGCCGAGGCCGAGGGCCGTCCCGGCCACCCGGGCCGGGGCGCCGCTGACCCGGGCGTCGGCGGGCTCGGCGGCGGCCGGCTCGGGCAGCGTGAGGCCGGGCAGGCCCGCCTCCCGCAGACCGGCCAGCACCGCACGGTCCACCAGCGGCAGGCTGATCCGGGCCGAACCGGGCGTCGGGAACGAGTAGTTGCCCATGATCAGGCCGGTCCGGGCCAGCACCTCGGGCCGGTCGGCGGCCCCACTGTCACGCAGCGCCTCGCGGGCCACGTGCAGGGTCCAGTGGAAGACCCGGTCCAGACCGGCCAACCGGTCGGCGTCCAGCAGGTAGCCGGTGGGGTCGAAGTCGAAACCGGAGACGAAGCCGCCCCGGCTGCAGTAGATGCGGTGGGCCGGGTCCTCGTCGCGGGGGTCGGCCGCCGGGCCGAACACCTCCGCACCGCCCTCCCGGCGGCTGTCCACGCCCGCGCTCAGGTTCTGCCAGAACTCGGCGGGCGTCGCCGCGCCGGGGAAGAGGCAGGAGAGGCCGACAATGGCGTACTTGCTCATGGAAGCTGCGGTCCTTTCCGGAGCTGAGACCTGAGGGTCCGGCCGACCGCCCACGCGGGGCGGTCGGCCGGGTCCAGGTACCGGGTACGTCAGTTGGCGGCGAACTTGGCGGCCAGCTGCGGGGTGGAGACCAGGCTGATCCCGCCGAAGCGGGCCAGCACCCGGCCACCGGGGGCGCAGGCGGTCACCGTCAGGGACGCGCTGGTCCCGTTGGCGGAGACCGGCTCGACCACGATCAGGAAGGGCTCGCCGTCCGGCAGGGCCTGGTACAGCTCCGCCCGGGCCACCGAGAGCGGCAGGCTGACGGTCGAGCGGTAGAGGCGCATCCAGACCAGGGCGGCCTGGAGCAGCAGGTCGGCGGTGCCGGGGCCGTACAGCGAACCGGCGAACGCACCGTTCCCGGGCCGGAGTTCGGAGAGCTCCGCCTCCAGCACCAGCCGGCTCTCGTCCTCCGCCAGCACCCGGCGCAGACCGCGCAGGGCCTCGCCGTGGAAGAGCGTGCCGTCGGCGTAGAAGCCGCCGGCCTCCCGGCCGCCGCCCAGGGCGGGCAGCCCGGCCATGCTCGGCCGGTTCACCTCGCCCGCCGGGTCGGCACCGAGCACCACACCGGCCGCGTAGTGCGGCCGGACCGCGCCGCCCTCGGCCACCGAGCGGATCACCACCTCGGTGGTGGCACCGTCCCCGGCCGGCGAGGCGGCCAGCTGGAAGCCGGCGGGCACGCTGCCGTCGAAGGTGACGCCCTTGTGCACCGCGAAGTCCCGGACCTGACGGACCGTCCCCCCGCTGAGCCGCTCCACCGCGCCGACGGCCCAGCCGAGCGCGACGGCGGCCGGCAGCACCGGCACCCCGCCGATCACGTGGTCGGCCACGATCGGGTCGCCGGCCAGCACGTCCAGGCGGCGCTCCAGCACCGTCGCCTCCGGCACCGACTGCTCGCGGACCGAGAGCGGCGTCGTCGGGCCGAGCACCGTCACCACGTCCTGCCCGCGCTCCGGCGCGAACTGGCCGGTGAACAGGGCCGTGCCGACCTCCTCCGGGATCAGCGTGATGCCGCGCTCCCGGAACACCGCCTTGATCTGCGGCGAGACCATCCCGCTGTCCCAGGCACCCCAGTTGAGGGCCGAAACCCGGGCCTGCGGGTGCTTGCGCTTCCAGCCGGCCGCCCAGGCGTTCAGCGCCTCGTTGGCCATCGCGTAGTCGGACTGGCCCCGGTTGCCGAAGAAGCCGGCCACCGAGGTGAACAGCACCACGTGCTTCAGCCCGTCGGCGGGCAGCGCGTCCAGCACCGAGCGCAGCCCGGTCAGCTTGGGCGCGAAGACCCGCTCGATCTCGCTGGCCTTCTTGGCACTGATCAGCTGGTCCGCCAGCACACCCGCGCCGTGCACCAGCCCGGTCACCTTGGCGGCGTACGGGGCCAGCGCCTTGGCGGTGGCGGCGGCGTCGGTGATGTCCACCGCGAGGTACTCCGCCGTCCCGCCGGCCGCCTGCACCTCGGCCAGCGTGCGGCGGATCTCCCGCTCGCCCACCACGGCCTGGTACAGCTGCTCCACCCGCTTCGGGGTCGGCTTCTCCCCCGCCGTGCGCAGCTGGGCGACCGCGGCGGCCTTCAACTCGGCGTCCCCGGTGAGGCCCTGGGCCCAGGCCGGCTCACCGACGAGGGCGGTCCGGCCCAGCAGCAGGAAGCCCGGCTGGTGCGCGGCGGCCAGGTCGACCACGCAGCGCGCCGTGATGCCCCGGGCTCCGCCGGTGACCACGATCAGGTCGTCGGCGGTCGGCGAGGCCACCGGCTCGGCGTCGGTCGGCAGCTGATCGGTGGTCAGCAGACCGAGGGTCACCCGGCGGGTGCCGTCGTGGCCGACCTGCACCGGCTCGGCGGCGGCGTCCAGCAGCTCGTCCAGCAGCAGCTCGACGGCGGCGGCGGCGGACAGGCCCGGCGCCAGGTCGACGGCCCGGCAGAACAGCTCCGGGGCCTCGACCGCAAGGGTCTTCACCAGGCCGCCGTAGCCACCGGACGGGGCCAGCGCCTCGTCCACGCCCGCGAGGCCGAAGCCGCCGTCGAGCCGGGTCACGGTGGCGAAGCAGGCCCGGCCGGTGCCGGCCGCCCGGGTCAGCGGCTCGACCAGGTGCTTGGCGGTGAGCAGCGCGTGGGACAGCCGGCGCACGCCGTCCGCCCAGTCGCCGTCCCGCCGGACCGCCAGGTTGACGGCCAGTCGGACCTGGGTCAACTCCTCGATCCGGTCGGCCAGTTCGTTGACACCCCAGCCGCTCAGCGCCAGGTCGCGGACGCCCGCGAGCTGCCGGGTGACCCCGGGCAGCCGGAGCACCTGGACCTGCCAGCCGTCGGCGGCCAACCGCTCGGCCAGCACCGGGGTCAGCTCGCCGCCGTCGTCCACCAGCAGCGCGCCGGAGCCGACCGGGTAGGCGCCCACCAGGCGGTCGGGGAGCGGCAGTTCGGTCAGCGTGGCGTGCGTGCGGCCGAGCCGACCGGGCAGCACGTCGGCGGCCGGGGCCGGGCTCGCGACCGGGGCGGCGGGGGCCGGAGCCTCCACCGCGACGGGAGCGGGGGCCTGCGGCGCGACGGCGCCGGCCATGAACTCCACGATCTGGCCCAGGGTACGCAGCTCACCGAGCTGCTCCGGCCCCATGTGCGTGTCACTCGGGAACTGCTCCGACAGCACACCCAGGATCTCGACCCGCTTGATCGAGTCGATCCCCAGATCCGCCTCGACATCCATCCCCAGGTCCAGCATCTCCACCGGATAGCCCGTCTTGGCCGCGACCACGGTGAGCAGGGCGGCCGAGACGTCCTCGGCGCTCGGACCGGCAGCCGGGGCGACGACCGGGGTGACGGCCACGGGAGCCGCAGCCGGTGCGACGGCGCCGGCCATGAACTCCACGATCTGACCGAGCGTGCGCAGCTCACCGAGCTGCTCCGGCCCCATGTGCGTGTCACTCGGGAACTGCTCCGACAGCACACCCAGGATCTCGACCCGCTTGATCGAGTCGATCCCCAGATCCGCCTCCACGTCCATGCCCAGGTCCAGCATCTCCACCGGGTAGCCCGTCTTGGCGGAGACGACGGCGAGCAGCGCACCCGCGACGTCGGCGGCGCTCGGACCGGCGGCCGGAGCGGCCACGGCCACCGGTGCGGCCGGGACGGCGGCGCTCATGAACTCCACGATCTGACCCAGGGTGCGCAGCTCACCGAGCTGCTCCGGCCCCATGTGGGTGTCACTCGGGAACTGCTCCGACAGCACACCCAGGATCTCGACCCGCTTGATCGAGTCGATCCCCAGATCCGCCTCGACATCCATCCCCAGGTCCAGCATCTCCACCGGATAGCCGGTCTTCGCCGACACCACCGCCAGCAGCGCACCCGCGATGTCCGCCGACGGGGCGGCAGCGGCCGGAGCGGCCTGGACGGGAGCGGAGGCGGCAGCGGGGGCACCGGCGGGAGCCGCCGCGCTCATGAAGTCCACGATCTGGCCCAGGGTGCGCAGCTCACCGAGCTGCTCCGGGCCCACGTGGGTGTCGCTCGGGAACTGCTCCGACAGCACACCCAGGATCTCGACCCGCTTGATCGAGTCGATGCCGAGGTCCGCCTCCACGTCCATGCCCAGGTCCAGCATGTCGATCGGGTAGCCGGTCTTGGCCGACACCACCGCCAGCAGGGCCGACGCGACGTCAGCGGTGGGCACCGCGACGGGTGCCGGGGCCACGGGCGCGGCGACGACCGGCGCCGGGACGACGGGCGCCGGAGCGGCGACCGGGGCAGGAGCGGCGACCGGGGCCGGGGGCAGGGCCGCGACCGGCGCCGCCGGAGCGGGGATCTGCGCCACCGGGGCCGGGGCCGGGACTGCGGCCGGCAGGACGACCGGGGCCGACGGGGCGACGAAGGCGGCGGGCACCGGAGCCACAGGGGTGGACGCCGGGGAACCGCCGAGCTCCAGCGCGGCGAGGTCGCGGAGGATCTCGTTGGCCCGCAGGTGGGTGCGGCCGATGGCGAGACCGTGCTCCTTGACGGCGGTCACGCCGCCGAGCACCTCGGTCAGCCGACCCTGGTCGGCCGCGTTCTCCAGCAGACCGGCCAGCCGCTCGGCGCTCTGCATCTGACCGTTCATGTAGTCGTCGTGCAGGGCGAGGTGATCGCTGATCAGCTCGGACAGCCGGTCGGACCGGCGTTCGTGCGCCACGGGTGCTGCCTCCTGGGCAGGTACGGGGACCACCGGGGGTATGACCGGCGGGGACGGCGGCACGGCCGCCGCGACGGGTGCGGGCGCCACGGGCGCCGGGAGCGGGGCCGCGGCCGGGGCCGGGGCCGGGGCCGGGGCCACCACGGGCGCCGGAGCCTGGACGGCCACCGGAGCGGGGGCGGCGACGGGGGCGGCCACAGCCGGAACGGCCGGGGCGGTCGAGACCCGGTAGCCGTTGTTCAGCGCCTCCTGGTACGCGGCCTTCCGCTGCGCCGACACGTGGTTGATGCCGTTGAGCGGCACCGTCATGCCCTTCTTGCCGGTGTCCACCGGCTCCTCCGCCGCCACGTACGGGTCGGCCGAGGTGAGCGGCAGGCCGAGCACCAGCAGCTGCGCCACTCCCCGCTTCAGCGCGAGGTCCGCGTCGCCGCCCGGACCGGAGTCCAACTGGACTGCCTGGTAGGGGCGTTCGCCGAGGATGCGGCGCACCAGCTGGGTCAGCACGCCCTTCGGGCCGAACTCCACGAAGGTCCGGAAGCCCGCCGCGTACATCTCCTCGACCCGGTCGGCGAAGTGCACCGGGTTGACCAACTGCTGGGCCAGCACGGCCCGGTTGGCCGCGACGTCGGCGCCGTAGACCGCACCGGGGGTGTTGGCGTAGACCGGGCCGCGCGGCTCGCGCACCTCGACCTGCTCCACGCTCGCCCGGAACGCCTCCACCGCGTGGGCGACGTAGGGGGTGTGGAAGGCGGCCGAGACCGGCAGCCGGCTGGCCCGCAGCCCGGCGGCCTTGGCCGCCTCGACCAGCGCCTCGATCTCCGCCGTGCCGCCGCCGACCACGATCTGGTCGGCCGCGTTGCGGTTGCAGACCACCAAGCCGTCGCGCGCGGCGAGCAGTTCGGCGACCTGCCGGTCGTCCGCGCTGAGCGCGGCCATCGCACCGGGGTCGAAGCCCACCTCGGCGGGCGGCGCCATCGCCGCGCCCCGGGCCCGGGCCAGGCCGAAGAAGGCCTCGTCGTCCAGCGCGCCGGCCGCCCAGAGGGCGGTCAACTCGCCGAAGCTGTGGCCGAGGTGGCCCTCGGCGGCGAAGCCGAGGTCGCTCAGGTAGCGGAACTGACCCGCCGCCAGCGCGCCGATCGCGGGCTGCGCGTACTCGGTGCGGCGCAGCGACTCCTCCTGCCCGGCCCGGCTCGCCGGGTCGAAGGCGGGCGGCGGGAAGGCCACCCGGGAGAGCGGCTCGGCCCCGGCGAAGCGGCGGTTGGCCGCGTCGAAGGCGGCCCGCAGCGGCGGGACGGCGAGCACGGCCTTGTGCCCCGGGTTGACGTACTGGCTGCCCTGGCCCGCGAAGAGCGCACCCACCTTGCCCGGCTCGCCTGCGGCGGACCGGAAGTAGACACCCTTGGGGTGCGCCCACTCGGTCGCCCCCGGCTTCCCGGCCAGCTCGGCGGCGGCCAGCGCGCGCAGCTCGGCCAGCTCCTCGGCGGTCCGGGCCACCAGGGCGATCCGGGCGTGCCCGGCCGGAGCCACCCCCGCCGCCTCCGGGCCGTCCAGCGCGCCCACCAGCTCGGCCGCCGTCGGGGCGTGCCAGTGGTGCACCTTCGCGACCGGGAAGAGCACCTTCAGGTCGTCCCCGTCGCCGTACTCCTCCAGCACCACGTGGAAGTTGGTGCCGCCGAAGCCGAAGGAGGAGATCGCCGCCCGGCGGCGCTCGCGCTCCGGGTCGCGGATCCACGGCCGGGTCTCGGTGTTGACGTAGAACGGGCTGCTCGCGAAGTCGATGGCCGGGTTGGGCTCGTCCACGTTGATGGTGGGCGGCAGCAGCTTGTGGTGCAGGGCCATCGAGAGCTTGATCAGACCGGCCGCGCCGGCCGCCGCCTTGGTGTGCCCGATCTGGGACTTGACGCTGCCGACCGCGGCGAACTGCCGGGCCTCGGTGGACTCGGCCACCACGGCCGCCAGCGCGGACAGCTCGGTGGCGTCGCCGACGGCGGTGCCGGTGCCGTGCGCCTCGAACAGCTCGATGCTCTCCGGGGTGCAGTCCGCGTCCTGGTAGGCCCGCCGCAGGGCCGTCATCTGGCCCTCCTTGCGCGGCGCGTAGATGGACTTGAAGCGGCCGTCGCTGGAGGCGCCGATGCCCTTGATCACGGCGTAGATGGTGTTGCCGTCCCGCTCGGCGTCGGCCAGCCGGCGCAGCGCCAGCATGCCGATGCCCTCGCCGATCAGGGTGCCGTCGGCCTCCTTGTCGAACGGACGGATCCGGCCGGTCTTGGAGAAGGCCGGGGTCTTGGCGAAGCAGAGGTACATGAAGATGGTGTTCTCGGCGTCGCAGCCGCCGACCAGCATGGTGTCGGAGCGGCCCTCGATCAGCTCGCTGATCGCCGACTTGACCGCGCCGAGCGAGGAGGCGCAGGCCGCGTCGATGGTCATGTTGATGCCGCCGAGGTCCAGCCGGTTCGCCACCCGGCCGGCCACCACGTTGCCCAGCATGCCGGGGAAGGAGTTCTCCTCCCAGGGCGCGAAGGCCAGCTTGAACTTCTCCGCGATCTCCTCGGCGTCCCGCTCGGAGAGCCCGACGCTGCGGGCCACCTCCTTGATGACCGGGGTCTGCAGGCGGGCCGAGAGCGGCTGGGTCAGCTGGTTGGCCCCGGTGACCCCGAGCACCACGCCGGTGCGCGAGGGGTCGTACCAGGAGCCCTCCGCCCCGGCGTGCTTGAGCAGGTCGCGGGCGACCATCAGGCTCAGCAACTGGAGGACGTCGGTGACCTCCAGGGTGTTCGGCGGCAGGCCGAACTCCAGCGGGTTGAAGTCCACGGTCGGGATGAAGCCGCCGTGCCGGGAGTAGGTCTTGTCGGGGGCGCTCGGGTCCGGGTCGTAGTGCTCGTCCAGGTCCCAGTGGTCGGCCGGCACCTCGGTGATGCAGTCGGCCGCCGCCACCACGTTGGACCAGAACTCCCGCAGGTCACGGGACTTGGGGTACAGGGCGGACATCCCGACGATGGCGATCGGGTCGTTGGCGAGCCGGCGGTCGAGCTCGCGGTCGCTCGGTCTGCGGGCTTCGAAGGGTTCGTTCTTCGGGGAGTGCGCTGGCTGCGAAGGGTTCACGGCGGGGCTCTCTTGGTCGGATGGCCGGGTACGCCGCCCGGCCCCGGGCCCAACTCTGGGCGGGGGCAAGGCGGTTGCGCGGTCTGGTGCGCGGAGCGGAGCGGCGGACGGCTCAGCGCCGGGCTGAGTACGGGGCTGAGCGCCCGGCTGGGTGCGGGCCGGGACGTCCGGCTCGGTGCGGGCCGGGGCGGCGGGCTGGGTGCGGGCCGGGGCGGCGGGCGCTCAGCGGTCGAGCAGGCGGGCCACGGCGCGGGCCGCGTCCGGTCGGGTGAGCATGGTGTAGTGGTCGCCGGGGGCCACCGCCAGGCCGAGGCCGCGCGGGGCGAGCGGCTGCCAGCCGAGGGTGGGGTCCCCCGGGATCAGGCTCCGCTCGGCCTTGACCAGCACCAGCGGGACGCTGGAGGGCACCGGCCGGTGCGGGGCGGTGAGCCGGTTGTTGCGCAACAGGCCGTCCACGTAGGTGTCGTAGAGCTTGCGCAGGCCGGGCAGTGGGGTGCCCGGCAGCAGGGCGCCGCTGCCGGTGCCGGCGTCCAGCACCAGCGGCAGGCCCTGGTCCACCCCCAGGCCGTCCAGCGCACCGTCGGCGAGCGGGACCGGACGGCCGCGCTTGGCCCCCAGGTACATGGCGAACCAGCCGAGCAGCAACGGGGGTTCGAGGGCCTCGTCGGGCTGCTGGTACTCCTCGGTGGGCGCGATGCTGTCCAGCAGCACCAGCTGCTCCGGACGCCGTCCGGCGGGCAGCAGCTCCACCATGGCCTGGGCCACCACGCCGCCGAACGACCACCCCACCAGGGAGACCGGTCCGTCCCCCAGCTCCGCGACCAGCCGCTCGGCGAGGGCCCCGACGGTGGTCTCGGCCCGGCCCCCGGTGAGGGCGGCCTCGCCGTACTCGGGCACCGCCGAGAGGTCCAGCACGGTCAGCCCGGTGCCCTCCGGCAGGGCCTCGGCCAGGGTGTGGTGCACCTGGGCGGCCAGCGCCCCCGGGTGCACCAGGTGGACGGTGCGGCCCCCCGGTCCGGCCGGGCGCAGCGGCAGGACCAGGACCGGGCCCCGGCTACGCGGCTGCACGCCTGCTGCACTCCTCCGCTATGTGGGCCGCGAGGTCCTTGATGGTCGGGTGGTACCAGAGCGTGGTGGTGCCGAGCTCGAAGCCGAGCCAGCTCTCCATCTCGCCGGCCAGGATGAGCGCCTCGGTGGAATCCAGGTCCAGCTCGTCGAAGTACTGCTCGGGGGTGACCTGGTCCGGCGTGGCGCCGAGCCGGTGGGCGATCTTCTCGATCAGCCAGTCTTGGGCTTCAACTGCCGTCACTTGAGCCACAGTTGGTCCTTCCTCTCGACAACGGCCGAAATACGGCCGGTGCCGCTCAGATGTGTTTCGGATACGCTTGACCGCCCGATTTCCCGGGCAGGTCCTCGGTGCGGTGACTGGACTCGGGCGTGGGGGCACCGAAAGGAAGTGGCAGCGTGGGCCGTCGAGTTCGAACCCGGCTCGCTCAACCACTGGGTCCAATCAGATCCGAAAGCAACCTGACATTCAACCGTCAACTAACTTGACCGGCCGGAATCTGACGGACCGCCACCACCCCGTGTGTCACATCGGGCGCGAACCCGGAAAGGCAAGGGGGGTCACCGTCAGATTCCCGTGCACATGCAGGGAACGTCCAGCATCTACCTGTCATTAACCCGGCGGAAACGCAGAGAACAGCGCCTGCCCCCCACTTGGTCGGGGAGGGGGCAGACGCCGTTGGGACCGCATGGGCCCGGCGGCTCTGGCGGGCAGCGGTTGAAGCAGCCGGACGGGGACCGACCGGCGGTTACTGGTGAGGGATTTTCAGGCGACCACCGGAGGTGGTCAGACCACCAGCGGGCGGTCGGTCGGTCGGATCGGGGCGGGCAGCGGGGTCTTGCCGCCCAGGTACTTGTCCACCGCGGCGGCGGCCGAACGGCCCTCCGCGATGGCCCAGACGATCAGCGACTGGCCACGGCCGGCGTCACCGCAGACGTACACGCCGTCCACGTTGGTGGCGAACTTGGCGTCCCGGTTCACGTTGCCCCGGGCGTCCAGCTCGACGCCGAGCTGCTCGACCAGACCGTTCTTCACGTCGGTGCCGGTGAAGCCCATCGCCAGGGTGACCAGCTGGGCCGGCAGGGCCCGCTCGGTGCCCGGCACCGGCTGGAACCGGCCGTCCTTGAACTCGACCTCGACCAGGTGCAGCTCCTGGACGTTGCCGTCCTCGTCGCCGGTGAAGTGGGTGGTGTTGACCGCGTAGACCCGCTCGCCGCCCTCCTCGTGCGCGGAGGTGACCTTGTAGGTCATCGGCATGGTCGGCCAGGGCTGGCCGGCCGGACGGTCGTCGCTGGGGCGCGGCATGATCTCCAGCTGGGTGACCGAGGCGGCCCCCTGGCGGAGCGCGGTGCCCAGGCAGTCGGCGCCGGTGTCGCCGCCGCCGATCACGATGACGTGCTTGCCCTTGGCGGTGATGGGGGGCTCGACGAAGTCGCCCTCCTGCACCTTGTTGGCCAGCGGCAGGTACTCCATCGCCTGGTGGATGCCCTTCAACTCCCGGCCGGGGACCGGGAGATCACGGGCGGTGGTGGCACCGGCGGCGACCACCACGGCGTCGAAGCGCTCGCGCAGCTGCTGGCCGGTGATGTCCTCACCGACGCTGACGCCGGTGCGGAAGCGGGTGCCCTCCGCGCGCATCTGCTCGATGCGGCGGTTGATGTGGCGCTTCTCCATCTTGAACTCGGGGATGCCGTACCGGAGCAGACCGCCGATCCGGTCGGCCCGCTCGTAGACGACCACGGTGTGGCCGGCCCGGGTGAGCTGCTGGGCCACGGCCAGACCGGCCGGGCCGGAGCCGACCACGGCGACGGTCTTGCCCGAGAGGCGCTCGGGGATCTGCGGGGTGACCCCGCCGTTGTCCCACGCCTTGTCGATGATGGTGACCTCGACGTTCTTGATGGTCACCGCGTCCTGGTTGATGCCCAGGACACAGGCCGACTCGCACGGCGCCGGGCACAGCCGCCCGGTGAACTCCGGGAAGTTGTTGGTCGCGTGCAGGCGCTCGATGGCGCCCTTCCAGTCGTCCCGGAAGGCCAGGTCGTTCCACTCGGGGATGAGGTTCCCGAGCGGGCAGCCGTTGTGGCAGAACGGGATGCCGCAGTCCATGCAGCGGCCGGCCTGCTTGGTGATGATCGGCAGGAGGCTGCGCTCGACGTAGACCTCGTTCCAGTCCCGCAGACGGACGTCCACGGGACGGCGCTCGGCCAGCTGCTTGGGCGTGGTCAGGAAGCCCTTGGGGTCAGCCATGTGCCGCCTCCATCATCTTGCGAGTGGTCTCGGCCTCGGAGAGGCCATCGCGCTCAGCGGCGTCCTTGGCGGCGAGCACTGCCTTGTAGTCAGTCGGCATGATCTTGGAGAAGCGGGAGACCCCGCCGCCCCAGTCGGCCAGGAGCTCGGCGGCCACGGTGGAGCCGGTCTCCTCGTAGTGCTGCTGCACGGTCTCGCGCAGCCACTCGCGGTCGTCGGCGGTCGGGGCCTCGATGCCCACCATGCCGTCGTTGACGTTCGCCGGGCGCAGGTCCAGCACGTAGGCGATGCCGCCGGACATGCCCGCCGCGAGGTTGCGGCCGGTCTCGCCGAGGATGACGACCCGTCCGCCGGTCATGTACTCCAGGCCGTGGTCGCCCACGCCCTCGACCACCAGGGTGGCACCGGAGTTGCGGACCGCGAAGCGCTCGCCGGCCTTGCCGCGCAGGTGGATCCGGCCCGAGGTGGCGCCGTAGCCGATGGTGTTGCCCGCGATCACGTGGTTCTGGGCGTCGGCGCCGATGGCGGCCGCGTCCCGGGCCGGGCGGACGATCACCACACCGCCGGAGAGGCCCTTGCCCACGTAGTCGTTGGCGTCGCCCTCCAGACGGAGCGTCACACCGCGCGGCACGAAGGCGCCGAAGGACTGGCCGGCCGAGCCGGTGAAGGTCACGTCGATGGTGCCCTCGGGCAGGCCCGCGCCCCGGTAACGCTTCGTCACCTGGTGGCCGAGCATGGTGCCGACCGTCCGGTTGACGTTGCGGATCGGGAGCTGGATGCGCACCGAGTCGCCGCGCTCCAGCGCGTCCTCGGCCAGCGCGATCAGCTGGTTGTCGAGCGCCTTGTCCAGCGAGTGGTCCTGGCCGGTGGTGTTGTGCAGGGCCGCGCCCTCGGGCAGCTCGGGCACGTGGAACAGCGGGGCCAGGTCGAGACCGGCCGCCTTCCAGTGGGTGATCGCGTCGGCGGCGTCGATGTGCTCGGCGTGGCCGACCGCCTCCTCGATGGTGCGGAAGCCCAGCTCGGCCAGGATCTCCCGGACCTCCTCCGCGATGAACTCGAAGAAGTTCACCACGAACTCGGGCTTGCCGGAGAAGCGGTCGCGCAGCACCGGGTTCTGGGTGGCGACGCCGACCGGGCAGGTGTCCAGGTGGCAGACCCGCATCATGATGCAGCCGGAGACCACCAGCGGAGCGGTCGCGAAGCCGAACTCCTCGGCGCCCAGCAGGGCGGCGATGACGACGTCGCGGCCGGTCTTCAGCTGACCGTCCGTCTGGACCACGATCCGGTCGCGCAGCCCGTTCAGCAGCAGGGTCTGCTGGGTCTCGGCCAGGCCGAGCTCCCAGGGACCGCCCGCGTGCTTGAGCGAGGTCAGCGGCGAGGCACCGGTGCCGCCGTCGTGGCCGGAGACCAGCACCACGTCCGCGTGCGCCTTGGAGACGCCCGCCGCGACCGTGCCGACGCCGACCTCGGAGACCAGCTTCACGTGGATGCGGGCGTCCGGGTTGGCGTTCTTGAGGTCGTGGATCAGCTGGGCCAGGTCCTCGATCGAGTAGATGTCGTGGTGCGGCGGCGGCGAGATCAGACCGACACCCGGGGTGGAGTGCCGGGTCCTGGCGACCCACGGGTAGACCTTGTGGCCGGGCAGCTGACCGCCCTCACCGGGCTTGGCGCCCTGGGCCATCTTGATCTGGATGTCGTCCGCGTTCACCAGGTACTCGGAGGTGACGCCGAACCGGCCGGAGGCGACCTGCTTGATCGCCGAGCGGCGCTCCGGGTCGTACAGGCGCTCCGGGTCCTCACCGCCCTCACCGGTGTTGGACTTGCCGCCGAGGCGGTTCATCGCGATGGCCAGCGTCTCGTGCGCCTCCATCGAGATGGAGCCGTAGGACATGGCGCCGGTGGAGAAGCGCTTGACGATCTCGGAGACCGGCTCGACCTCGTCGATGGAGATCGGGGCGCGGCCCAGGCCGTCGAACTTGAACAGCCCGCGGAGCGTCATCAGGCGCTCGGACTGGGCGTTCACCCGCTCGGTGTACTGCTTGAAGATGTCGTAGCGGCGCGAGCGGGTCGAGTGCTGCAGCCGGAAGACGGTGTCCGGGTCGAACAGGTGCGGCTCGCCCTCGCGGCGCCACTGGTACTCGCCGCCGATCTCCAGCGCGCGGTGCGCGGCCGAGATGCCGGAGGCCGGGTACGCCTTGGCGTGGCGGGCGGCCACCTCCTTGGCGATCTGCTCCAGGCCGATGCCGCCGAGCTTGGTGGTGGTGCCGGCGAAGTAGGCGTCCACGGTGGCCTGGTCGAGGCCGATGACCTCGAAGACCTGGGCGCCGCGGTAGGAGGCGACGGTGGAGATGCCCATCTTGGACATCACCTTGAGCACGCCCTTGCCGAGCGCCTTGATCAGGTTCTTGATCGCCTTCTCGGGCTCGATGCCCTCGATGAAGACGCCCTGCTCGACCAGGTCCTCGACCGACTCCATGGCCAGGTACGGGTTGACCGCGCCGGCGCCGTAGCCGATCAGCAGCGCGACGTGGTGCACCTCGCGGACGTCACCGGCCTCGACCAGCAACGACACCTGGGTGCGCTGCTTGGTGCGGATCAGGTGGTGGTGCACCGAGGAGGTGAGCAGCAGCGAGGGGATCGGCGCGTGCTCGGCGTCCGAGTGACGGTCCGACAGCAGGATGATCCGGGCACCGTCGGCGATCGCCGCGTCGGCCTCGGCCGCGATCTCCGCCAGCCGGGCGGCCAGCGCCTCGCCGCCACCGCCGACCTTGTAGAGACCGGACAGCGTGACCGCCTTCAGGCCCTGCTGGTCGCCGTCCTGATTGACGTGGATCAGCTTGGCCAGCTCGTCGTTGTCGATCACCGGGAAGGTGATGCCGATCGAGCGGCAGTGCGCGGCCGAGGCGGAGAGCAGGTTGCCCTCCGGCCCGAGGTTGGACAGCAGCGAGGTGACGAGCTCCTCGCGGATGGCGTCCAGCGGCGGGTTGGTGACCTGGGCGAACAGCTGGATGAAGTAGTCGAAGAGCAGCCGGGGCTTCTCGGACAGTGCCGCGATCGGGCTGTCGGTGCCCATCGAGCCGAGCGCCTCGCCACCGGTCTTCGCCATCGGGGCCAGGATGACCCGCAGCTCCTCCTCGGTGTAGCCGAAGGTCTGCTGACGGCGCGTCACCGAGGCGTGGGTGTGGTGGATGTGCTCGCGCTCGGGCAGCGCCTTGAGCTCGATCTGCCCGGCGGCCACCCACTCCTCGTACGGGTGCTCGGCGGCCAGCTCGGCCTTGATCTCCTCGTCCGGGACGATCCGGCCCTGGACGGTGTCGATCAGGAACATCTTGCCGGGCTGCAGCCGGCCCTTCTGGCTGACCTTCTCCTGGTCGATGTCGAGCACGCCGACCTCGGAGGAGAGCACCACCAGGCCGTCCTCGGTGACCCAGTACCGGGCCGGGCGCAGGCCGTTGCGGTCGAGCACCGCACCGATCTTGGTGCCGTCGGTGAAGGTCACGCAGGCCGGGCCGTCCCAGGGCTCCATCAGGTTGGAGTGGTACTGGTAGAAGGCGCGGCGGGCCGGCTCCATGGTGGCGTGGTTCTCCCACGCCTCCGGGATCATCATCAGCACCGAGTGCGGCAGCGACCGGCCGCCCAGGTGGAGCAGCTCCAGGACCTCGTCGAAGGAGGCCGAGTCGGAGTGGTCCGGGGTGCAGATCGGGAAGATCCGGTCGAGGTCGCCGGGGATCAGGTCGGTGGCCAGCTGGGACTCACGGGCCGTCATCCAGTTCCGGTTGCCCTTGACGGTGTTGATCTCACCGTTGTGGGCGACGAAGCGGTACGGGTGGGCCAGCGGCCAGCTCGGGAAGGTGTTGGTGGAGAACCGCGAGTGCACCAGGCCGATGGCGGAGGCGAACAGCCGGTCCGACAGGTCGGGGAAGAACGGCTCCAGCTGACCGGTGGTCAGCATGCCCTTGTAGACGATGGTCCGGGCGGAGAGCGAGGGGAAGTACACCCCGGCCTCGCGCTCGGAGCGCTTGCGGACGACGAAGGCGATCCGGTCCAGCTCGATGCCGCTCTTGCCCTCGCCGGTCACGAAGACCTGGCGGAAGCGGGGCATCACGGAGCGGGCGGTGGCGCCGAGCAGGTCGGGGGTGACCGGCACCTCGCGCCAGCCGAGGACGGTCAGGCCCTCCTCGGCGGCGATGGCCTCGATCTGCGCGACGGCGGCCGCGTCGGCGGCGTCCTCGTCCGGCAGGAAGGCGATGCCGACGGCGTAGGAGCCGGCCTCGGGGAGCTCGAAGGCGACCTTGGCGCGCAGGAAGGCGTCCGGCACCTGGGTCAGGATGCCCGCGCCGTCACCGGAGTCCGGCTCGGCGCCGGTGGCACCCCGGTGCTCCAGGTTGCGCAGCACGGTGAGCGCCTGGTCGACGATCGTGTGGTCGGCGATGCCGGTCAGCGTGGCGACGAAACCGACGCCGCAGGCGTCGCGCTCGTTACGCGGGTCGTACAGGCCCTGAGCAGTGGGTCGCGCATCCGGAACGAGCGCGTACGGCCGCGCGGCGGCCTGACCGGGCTCGTTGGCGGAGTGCATGGATGCAGACAGCATCGGCTCTCCCGTCGTCGTCTCTGGCAAGTGCTTGGTGCAGTAGGGACGACGTTGGCCCTCATGCGATTTCGTGCAGGTTACATGATGTCGGACTGACCGGACAGTGGGATTTTCCGTCCACACTGCGGACGATCAGCCCTGGTCAGGGCGCTCAACCTGACGGATCGGGGACGGGGAGCAAGCCTGTGCTCGGCCGCGTGCCCCCACCAGTGTGCCCCCTGCCCACAGGCGCGAAACAGCGCCGTCATCAGGTGTCCACATGGCGAGAACAGAGGTCCTGCGAATCCTGCGCCGCGAGGCGACCCCGGCATGAGAATCTGCGGCCCGACCGGGCGTTCGACGGGATCAGTACGGGTCGGGCCGCGCGGTCATGTGGGCAAGGTCATAGTCATGCAGGGTTCGGAATACCCCCGAACGGCCCAGCTCAGCGCCCGGCCGGGGCCGGGCCGGGGCCGGGCCGGGCGCTCCGGTCAGCCGAGCTGACCACCGATCAGGGCACCCAGACCGTAGGTCACGGCGGCGGCCGCGCCGCCCAGCACCAGCTGGCGCAGGCCGCTGAACCACCAGGTCCGGGCGGTCACCCGGGCCACCACCGCGCCGCACAGGAAGAGTCCGGCCAGCGAGAGCAGCAGCGCCGGGGCCACGGTGGTGGCGCCCAGCAGGTAGGGCAGCAGCGGGAGCAGCGCGCCGAGCGCGAAGCAGGTGAAGGAGGAGACGGCCGCCACCATCGGCGACGGCAGGTCGTGCGGGTCCACCCCGAGCTCCTCGCGGGCGTGCGTCTCCAACGCCTGCTCCGGATCGGCCGACAGCTGCCGAGCCACCTCGTGCGCCAGCTCCGGATCCACCCCGCGCGCCACGTAGAGCCCGGCCAGCTCGGCCAGCTCGCCCTGCGGGTTGCGGCTCAGCTCCAGCCGCTCGGCCTCGATCTCGGCCTCCACCAGCTCCCGCTGGGAGGCCACCGAGGTGTACTCCCCCGCCGCCATCGAGCAGGCACCGGCCGCCAGCCCGGCCAGGCCGGTGATGATCACGGTGCCCGGGGAGGCGGCGCCGCCGACCACACCGGTCATCAGCGCGAAGTTGGAGACCAGGCCGTCCATCGCACCGAACACGGCCGGCCGCAGCCAGCCGCCGTTGACGTCCCGGTGGTGCCCCTCGGCGGGCACCCGCGGCGCCGGGTCCCCGCTGACGAACGGTTGGGCGATGGTTGCGGCCATGGCGAATAGCCCCCCTTGGAAAGGTGGTTGAACGTTCCTGTTGACCCTTCGAAAGGTAGTCCGATCATGGAGGGCTTTCCAGCAAAGTAAGGCTGTCCGAAGTACACTTCGGCCGCCCTGCACCGAACCGGTGCGGGCGGCCGAGGAGTCGGGTACGCGCTGGTCAGGCCTTGGTGCCGGGCTCCGGTCGGACCGGATCGGCGGGCTGGCCGGCGGGGGGCACGGAAGGGGTCCGGTCGCTCTTGGCGGACTCCGGCTGAGACACCGTCAGTTCGTCCGCGTCCGAGGACGGGTCCTTGGCCGCATCTGCATCCGCGCCTGCGTCGGCGTCCGCGTCCGTGGAGGGGCCGGCCTCCGGGGACGGGTCGGCCTTGGCGGCCGGGTCGATGCTGTCGGGGGCCTCACGACCGGGGCGCAGCTTGCCGACCACCACCAGGTAGACGACGGCGGCGACGAAGGTGAGGATCGCGGTCCACTCGTTGAGCCGCAGACCGAGGAAGTGGTGCGCCTCGTCGATCCGCATCCCCTCGATCCAGAACCGGCCGACGCTGTACGCGGCGACGTAGACCGCGAAGGCCCGACCGTGGCCGAGGTTGAAGCGCCGGTCGGCCCAGATCACCAGCAGCGCGACGCCGACGCACCAGAGCGACTCGTAGAGGAAGGTCGGGTGGAAGACCCCGACGATCCTGGTGCCGTCGGACTCGACCTTGTCGATCTCCAGGCCCCAGGGGAGGTCGGTGGACCGGCCGTACAGCTCCTGGTTGAACCAGTTGCCCCACCGGCCGCAGGCCTGGGCCAGCGCGATGCCGGGGGCGATGGCGTCGGCGTAGGCGGGCAGCGGCACGCCCCGGCGGCGGGCACCGATCCAGGCACCGACCGCGCCGAGCGCGATGGCGCCCCAGATGCCGAGGCCGCCCTCCCAGATCTTCAGGGCGTCGACCGGGTCCCGGCCCTCCCCGAAGTACAGCTGGTTGTCGGTGATCACGTGGTAGAGGCGGCCGCCCACCAGGCCGAACGGCACCGCCCAGACGGCGATGTCCCCGACGGTGTGCTTGGCGCCGCCCCGGGCGACCCAGCGCTTGCTGCCGAGCCAGACGGCCACGACGACGCCGATGATGATGCAGAACGCGTAGGCGCGTAGCGGGATCGGTCCTAGTTCGTAGACGCCCCGCGACGGGCTCGGAATGTATGCGAGTTCCATGGCAGGGTCGACGCTACCGGACCCCGCCCGGCGCTCCTGCACCGCGCGGGGTCACAGCTTCCGAACGTTCCTCCTACTGCGTCGGCGAGGCGCTCGGAGCGGCCGTCGCTCCGGCCTGCTTGGCGGCGTTGGCCTCCTCGACCCACTTCACCAGGTTCTCCGGGGAGATCTGCTCGCCGGCCGCGTTCTTGGGGTAGACCGGCTGGCCGTTCAGCAGCACCGTCGGGGTCGACTTGTAGCTGGACTTGTCGAAGTCCTGCTGCACCGCCGAGACCCAGTCCGCGTACTTGTTGTCGTTGACGCAGCTCTGGAAGGCGGGCGTGTCCAGGCCGGGCACCTGCTTGGCCAGGTCGATCAGGGTCTGCTTGTTCCCGAAGGTGTCGGCGGTCTCCTCGGGCTGGTTCTTGTACATCACGTCGTGGTACGCGCGGAACTTGCCGGCGTCCTGCGCGCAGCCCAGGGCGTTGGCCCCGTACTTGGAGCCCTTGCCGCCCAGCGAGCGGTCGATGAAGGAGACGATGTGGTAGTTCCCCTGGAGCTTCCCGGCGTCCTCCAACTGGTCGACCGTGGAAGCGAATTCGCGCTCGAAGATGCCGCAGGCCGGGCAGCGCGGGTCCTCGTAGACGGTGAGCACCGAGGGAGCGGTCGCCGGGCCGTCCGGGATCACCAGGTTCTTCTCCCCGATGGTGCCGGCCGGGTGGGCCACCGGCGTGTCCGGCTTGTCCCGCTGGTTCTGCACCACCACGCCGATCACCACGCCGACCGCGATCACCGCGAGCACCACGCCGCCGGCGATCAGCTTCTTCCTCCGCTTGTCCCGGGCCTCCTCGGCGGCCCGCTCCTCCAGCATCCGCTCGCGGGCGGTGCGCTTGCCTTCTCGGTTCTTCTCGCTCATGTCTCGGTACGTCCAAGGTGGGGGCCGGGTGGGCGGGGGAAGTCGTCGGGGGTCCGTCGGGTCCGGGGCGGGGGCCGGTGGCTCGGCGCTGCGGTGACCGGGCGCCGAGATGGTCAGGCGTTCAGCCAGGCGTCGGCCGAGAGCCTGGTCCTGGGGCGCCAGATCAGCCAGGCGGCCAGCAGCAGGAAGCCGGTGTCACGCGCGATCTCCTGCGCGTACTCGGTCTTCGAGGAGTCGACCGCACCGCCGCCGCCGAAGCAGCCGCAGTCGATCGAGATGCCCCGGGCCCACGCGGAGGCGATCCCGGCGATGAAGGCGAGCAGCAGCAGGGCCGAGACCACCGCGACGATCCGGGTACCCAGACCGACCACCAGCAGCAGGGCGAGCGTCACTTCGAGGAACGGCAACCCGTAGCCCACCGGCTTCACCAGGGACTCGGGGAGGATCTCGTACGCCCGCACCGCCTGGGCGGCCTCCGCCGGATCGGCGATCTTCGCCAAGCCGGCCCAGGCCCAGACCACGGCCAGACCGAGCCGGGCCGCCAGACCGATCCACTCGCCGGGCGGGCCGTCCACCACCCGGCGCAGGGCGGACCCGCCGCCCTGGTGTCCGGCGGTCTGCTCAACGGCCATCGGGTGTCCTCCCCCATCGGTGCGTCGTGACGTGGCTGCCGCTCACGCTTCCTGATGAACCGTAGGGGATGAATGGCGGTTACTCCACATTCGCACCTTAAGCCGAATGAGTGAAGTAATAGTGCGTATGTCCGATATGATCTGGCGTGCCGGTGCCCCGCTCTGACGGCCGGTCAGCGCGGCGGTCGACAGCGCAGTCGCTCGTCGGCCCGGTCCAGGGCCGGGCGACCCCCGGGCTGCGAGCGCCCGGCCCGGGCCGCCGGGTCCGCAGCGGCCAACTGCCCGCAGCGGTACGCCTCGTGCTCGGCCCGCTCCACCCCGCGCCGCGCGATGGCCGGCCCCACGGTGGCCTCCGCCCCCATCGTCACGCCGAGCACCAGGGCGGCGACCGCCGCACGGAGCAGGACGGCACGGTGGAAACAGGGCACTGGGCGGACTCCTTCGGTCGGGAACGGTCCGTACCGCACACGAACTCGTCCCTCCACTCAACGCCGGTCAATCCCCGCCGATGCGACGAGCCCGGCGACTTCACCCGGACGGGGCAGTGCCCCCGGTGTGTCCGCGCTGACGTCTCCGCGCCGCACCACCGCGTGCGCGGGCCTCGCGGAGCGGCCCTCCCGGCCGGGGCCGGCGGCATCCCGCAGCCCCGATCGCGCCTCCCCCGGAACCGGCCTGACGGGCCGTCGACCGGCGGCACCGAGACCCCCGGGGCGAGCCCGCACCATCACGTACGCGGGCCACCCCGGATGGCCGAACCGAACGGACGGGTCGGTCGGCTTGCGGGCCGTCGGCTCGCCCCGGCCTGACCCGTGGCGCGCACGCCCGGCCGACGCCCGGCTGCGGGTGCGGCGAGGGTGGGATGTCGGGGCCTGACGGGTCGGCGAGGCCGTGCGCTTCCCGGCGGGTTCGCCCGGGCCCCGGGGCAGGGTCAGCCCTTGCGGACGCCGCCCCGTCGGATCGGCCGCGAGGGCGCGGACCGGCTGACGGACCGTCGGCTCGCCCTGCGGCGCCCGCACCCGGCCGACCAGGCGGGCCGAGGCGGCGCCGGCCGGGCATGTGGGTGGAACGGGCCGGTCTGCCGCCGAGCGAGTACGCCGCCGATGCGGTAGGGACGACCTGACGGAACGCCAAGACCCGTACGATCCCCGGGGGTTCGCACGGGCCTCGGACGGTGGGGTCAGCCCTTGCGGACGCCGCCCCACCGGATCGGCCGCGAGGGCGCGACCCGGCTGACGGACCGTCGGCTCGCCCTGCGGCGCCACACCGGCCAGCCCGGAAGGCCGAGGCAGCGCCGACCCGGCGCACGGGTGGAACGGGCCGGTCTGCCGCCGAGCCAGTACGCCGCCGATGCGGTGTCGACGACCTGACGGAACGCCAAGGCCCGTACGCCCCCCAGGGGTTCGCACGGGCCTCGGACGGTGGGGTCAGCGCTTGCGGACGCCCTCCGCCAGGTCGGCGGCGAGGGCGCGGACCGCGTCCAGGCCGGCCGGCTCGTCGGCCGCGTCCAGCATGCGCTGGACGAAGGCGGAGCCGACGATCACGCCGTCCGCGAAGGCGGCCACCTCGGTGGCCTGGGCCGCGTTGGAGACTCCGAGGCCGACGCAGACCGGGAGGTCGGTGGTGGCCCGGGTGCGGGCGACCAGGTCCTCGGCCAGGCTGCCGACGGCCGACCGGGTGCCCGTCACGCCCATCACGGCGGCGGCGTAGACGAAGCCGGAGCCGGCCGCCGTGACCTCGGCGAGGCGGGCGTCCTTGCTGCTCGGGGCGACCACGAAGACGGTGTCGAGACCGTGCTCGCCCGCCGCCTTCCGCCACTCGGCGGACTCCTCCACCGGCAGGTCCGGCAGGATGCAGCCGACGCCCCCGGCAGCCGCCAGGTCGGCGGCGAACCGGGCCACGCCGTAGCGCTCCACCGGGTTCCAGTACGTCATCACCAGGACCGCCGCCGCCGGGTGGGCGGCGGCCACCTCGGCGACGGTCCGGATCACGTCCTTGATCTTCACGCCACCGCGCAGCGCGATGTCGTCGGCGGTCTGGATGACCGCGCCGTCCAGCACCGGGTCGGAGTGCGGCAGGCCGACCTCGACCACGTCGCAGCCGCCCTCGATCAGCGCCTTGGCGGCGGCGATGCCGCCGTCCACGGTCGGGAAGCCGGCCGGCAGGTAGCCGATCAGCGCGGCCCGGTCCTCGTCCTTCGCGGCGGCCAGCACCGCGCTCAACTTCGAAGCCATGGTCACTTGCCCCCGTTGCTGTCGTTGCGCGCGGCGTCGTAGAGGCCGAAGTACTCGGCGGCGGTGTGCATGTCCTTGTCGCCACGGCCGGAGAGCGAGACCAGGATGGTCGCCTCCGGGCCCAGCTCGCGGCCGAGTTCGAGCGCCCCGGCGAGCGCGTGGGCGCTCTCGATGGCCGGGATGATGCCCTCTGTGCGGGACAGCAGGCGCAGTGCCTGCATGGCCTGGTCGTCCGTGACCGGGCGGTACTCGGCCCGACCGGAGTCCTTCAGCCAGGCGTGCTCCGGCCCGACGCCGGGGTAGTCCAGGCCGGCCGAGATCGAGTGCGACTCGATGGTCTGGCCGTCCTCGTCCTGCAGCACGTAGGTGCGCGAGCCGTGCAGCACGCCCGGGTCGCCCTTGGTCAGGGTGGCCGCGTGCTTCTCGGTGTCCACGCCCTCGCCGGCCGCCTCGCAGCCGATCAGCCGGACGCCCGCGTCCGGGATGAACTCGTGGAAGATGCCCATCGCGTTGGAGCCGCCGCCGACGCAGGCGACCACCGCGTCCGGGAGCTTCCCGGTGCGCTCCAGCACCTGCTCGCGGGCCTCGACGCCGATCACCCGGTGGAAGTCCCGGACCATGGCCGGGAAGGGGTGCGGGCCGGCCACCGTGCCGAACAGGTAGTGGGTGGAGTCCACGTTGGCCACCCAGTCGCGGAACGCCTCGTTGATGGCGTCCTTGAGGGTGCGGCTGCCGGACTTCACGGCCACCACCTCGGCGCCGAGCATCCGCATCCGGGCGACGTTCAGCGCCTGGCGCTCGGTGTCGACCTCGCCCATGTAGACGGTGCAGTCGAAGCCGAACAGCGCGCAGGCGGTGGCGGTGGCCACGCCGTGCTGGCCGGCCCCGGTCTCCGCGATGATCCGGGTCTTGCCCATCCGGCGGGTCAGCAGGGCCTGGCCCAGCACGTTGTTGATCTTGTGCGAGCCGGTGTGGTTGAGGTCCTCGCGCTTGAGCAGGATCCGCGCCCCGCCGGCCTCGGCGGAGAACCGGTGCACGTCGGTGAGCGGGCTCGGGCGGCCGGTGTAGTCCTTCAGCAGCCCGTCCAGCTCGGCGGCGAACTCCGGGTCGGCCTTGGCCTTCTCGTACTCCTCGGCGACCTGCTCGACGGCGGCGACCAGCGCCTCCGGGATGAAGCGGCCGCCGTACGCCCCGAAGTACCCCCGGGCGTCGGGGACCTGGGTGCCTGGCAGGTAGTCCTTCTCGGACATGGCAGTTACGTCCTCGTGTGATCGGTGAACTGGCGTGTACGACATGCATGCTGACGGAACGTCAGCCGTGCGTGCGTCGCCATCGCCGACCGGGGACCTGTCCCGGTTCGCAACCGATCACGTACCGGACCCGCCGGCCCAGCACCCGACGCGCGGGCGCGCGGCAACCGCGCGGCCGGCAGCCGGGAGCGAGGCGGGCGTTCATCTGCGGGTCAGCCCCGCCCGTTGTTGCGCAGCGCCGGGTGGGCACCAGCGGCGACCAGGTCGGCGACGGCCGCCTTCGGGTCCCGGCCGGTCACCAGCGACTCGCCGACCAGCACCGCGTCCGCGCCGAGGTTGGCGTAGGCGATCAGGTCGTGCGGGCCGCGCACGCCGGACTCGGCCACCTTGACGATGTGCGCCGGGATGGCGTCCACCACGTTGCCGAAGGTGTTCCGGTCCACCTCGAGGGTCTTGAGGTTGCGGGCGTTGACGCCGATGATCTTCGCGCCGGCGTCCACCGCGCGCGCGATCTCCTCCTCGTCGTGCACCTCGACCAGCGGGGTCAGCCCGATCGACTCGGCCCGCTCGATGAGCGAGACCAGGGCCGGCTGGTCCAGGGCCGCCACGATCAGCAGCGCGAGGTCGGCGCCGTGGGCGCGGGCCTCCCAGAGCTGGTAGGCGGTGACGATGAAGTCCTTGCGCAGCAGCGGGGTGTCCACCGCCGCGCGGACGGCGTCCAGGTCGGCCAGCGAACCGCCGAAGCGGCGCTGCTCGGTCAGCACGCTGATCGCGGCGGCACCGCCGGCCGCGTAGTCGAGCGCCAGGGCGGCCGGGTCGGCGATCGCCGCCAGGGCTCCCTTGGAGGGGCTGGAGCGCTTGACCTCGCAGATCACCCGGACACCGTCGCCGCGCAGCGCGGCCACTCCGTCCTTGGCGTCCGGAGCCTTCGCGGCCAGCTCCTTGAGCTGGTCCAGGGAGACCTGGGACTGCCGCTCGGCGAGGTCCGCACGGACCCCGTCGATGATCTCGTCGAGCACACTCACGCGGGCGCCCCCATCATTCCGCCGGGCGGGTGCCCGGCTCGTCGGGTGTTTCACCGCCGGCTGCGGAATCCGTCCTGCTGAACAGTTCCGGACTTCCCACCGCCGTCGGCAGGTCGATGGTATCGGGAGCCGGGGGCGCGAACCGCATCCGCCCGGCGCGCGTCTCGCGGAGCGGACCGGGCCACGCGCCGTGGAGGATGCGTGCGGGAGGCGTGGAGGCGGCCGGTTCAGACCACCGGAGGCGCCAGTGCGGCCCCGACCGGGAGGTTGCGGTAGACCGTGAACACCACCAGCACCAGCACCATCAGCACCACCCGCCCCGCATCCAGCCGCGCCCTCGGCGGCCGTCCCCCAGTCAGCGCGGCCCAGGTCCAGCCGGCCCAGAGCAGACCCGCCGCCAGCACCAGTGCCACCGCGAGCAGGTTGTCGTGCGCGGCGGTCACCAGGTCGCCGTGGGCCAGCGCGTGCACCGCCCGCAGGCCGCCGCAGCCCGGGCACCACCAGCCGGTCGCGGCCAGTACCGGGCAGACCGGGTAGTGGCCCGGCACGTTCGGGTCGACCGAGGCGACGTACAGGGCGGGGGCCGCCACCGCCGCCAGGGCCAGCAGCGGACGGGCCACCCGGCGGACCCGGGAGGACGGGGTGGTGGTCGGCTTCGGCTGCGGGGCTGCGGTCACGGAGCCGATTCTGCCCCCGGGAGCCGGGCGCACCCCCGAGGCGGGGGCGGATGTCATGCGAACGGGAGCGACCGGGCGCCGCACGCGCCCCGTCGCTCCCGTACCGGCCCGGTGGCTCAGACGCCCGCGGTGGCCTTCGCGGCCAGCTCGCGGCGGGCCAGGGTCTCCTCCGGAGTGGCGAAGTACGGGCTGGGCTGCTTGCCCATGCCCGCCATCGACATCGCCTTGCCGACGACGCCGCCGAGCAGGACCACGCCCAGGCCCACCCAGAAGAGCCAGACGGCGGGGATGATCATCGCAACGCCGCTGACCGTGAAGCCGATGAAGGCGATGGTCGAGCCGGTCCAGGCGGCGGGGGTGTGGCCGTGCGCTGTTGCCGACATCTGATGGTGCTCCTTGGTTCTCCGGGGCCCGGCCGGGCTGCGGGCGCCCGTCGGGTTGACTGCTCCATTGTGCCGGGCCCACACACCCGAACCCAAGCGGGGGTCCACCGGTCAGGCGGTCGGGTCCTCGCCCCGGTCCAGCGCCTGCCAGAGGTCGGCGGGGGTACCGGCCGCCCTCGCCCTCGGCGCGGCCTTCCGGGCCGGCGCCTCGTACCGGGCCCCCATGGCGGGCCAGGACCGCCCGTGACGGACCGTCAGCAGACCGGCCGCCGCCAGCAGCAGCCCCCCGGCGAAGGCCACCCAGGGCCAGGCGGTGTGGCTCACCTGCTCGGCCGAGGCGCTCGTCAGGGCCAGCTTCTGGGCCGCCGCCGCGTGCAGCGCCGCGCTGTCGGTCGCGCCCAGCACGGCGGCCACCGCCGCCCCGAGACCGGCCAGCGCCAGCAGCACACCGACCACCTGCTTGCCGACCCCGCGCACCGCGAACACCGCCACCGCCGAGGCCAGCCCGACCAGCGCCAGCCCGCCCGGCAGCCCCGACACCGCACTCCCGGTCGCCGACACCGCCATCTGCCCGTCGGCCGTCCCCTCGGCCCACACCCGGCTCACCGCCGTCAGCACGAGCACCGCGCCCAGCACCGTGAGCCCCAGCATCACCCCGAGCATCCGCCGCCCTCCCGGGCTCGGCGCGGCACTCACGGGGCTCTCGGCGGTACGGGGCGAAGGCAGCTCGGTGGTCACCCGTCCACTATCCCCGAGCCGTACACCGACGGTTCACCGGGGGTCGGACGGGAAGCCGTCGGTCCGGACGGTCAGCTCACGCCCCTCCAGCGGCAGCAGGGCACCACCGATCGGTGACCTCGACCTCGTGGCCCTCGGGGAGGCTGACCGGTCCAGGACGTCACGGGCGCTCGCGGTGCTCATCGCGCGACCCGACGTGACGCTGCTCACGACACCGAGCTGCGGAGCGTGTTGGCGGTGGCGACGGCGCGGAGGACGGCAGCGGCCTTGTTGCGGCACTCGGTGTCCTCGGCGTGCGGGTCCGAGTCGGCGACCACGCCCGCGCCGGCCTGGACGTAGGCGGTGCCGGAGCGGAGCAGGGCGGTGCGGATGGCGATGGCGGTGTCGGAGTCACCGGCGAAGTCGAGGTAGCCGACGCAGCCGCCGTAGAGGCCCCGACGGGTGGGTTCGAGCTCCTCGATGATCCGCATGGCGCGCGGCTTGGGGGCGCCGGAGAGGGTGCCGGCCGGGAAGCAGGCGGTGAGCACGTCGAAGGCGGTGCGGCCGGGGGCGACCCGGCCCGTGACGGTGGAGACGATGTGCATCACGTGGCTGTACTTCTCGATCGACATGAAGTCGACCACCTCGACGGTGCCCGGCTCGCAGACCCGGCCCAGGTCGTTGCGGCCCAGGTCGACCAGCATCAGGTGCTCGGCCCGCTCCTTGGGGTCGGCCAGCAGCTCGGCCGCCAGCTCGGCGTCCTCGTGCGGGGTGGCGCCCCGGTGCCGGGTGCCGGCGATCGGGTGCAGCATCGCCTGACCGCCCGTCACCTTGACCAGCGCCTCCGGGCTGGAACCGACCACGTCGAAGCCGCCCTCGGCGGTGCCGTCCGGGCCGGGGAAGCGGAAGAGGTACATGTACGGGCTGGGGTTGGTGGTGCGCAGCACCCGGTAGACGTCCAACGCCGGGGCGCCGCACGGTACTTCGAAGCGCTGCGAGGGCACCACCTGGAACGCCTCGCCGGCCCGGATGCGCTCCTTGACCTCCTCCACGGCGGCCCGGTACGGCGCTCCGCCGAACGGCGAGTGCGGCTCCACCGAGGTCGGGGTGAAGGTGGCCAGGCCCGGATCGACCGGCCGGGCCAGGTCGGCCTGCATGGCGTCCAGGCGGGCCAGCGCGTCGGCGTACGCCTCGTCCACGCCGGAGGCGAGGTCGTTGTGGTTGACCGCGTTGGCGATCAGCACCACCGAGCCGTCGGCGTGGTCCAGCACCGCGAGGTCGGTGGCCAGCAGCATGGTCAGCTCGGGCAGCTTCAGGTCGTCCGGGGTGAGGTTGGGAAGCTTCTCCAGCCGCCGCACCACGTCGTAGCCGAGGTAGCCGACCAGGCCGCCGGTGAGCGGCGGCAGGCCGTCGTCGGCGTGCCGGGGCGTGTGCAGCGCCTCCAGGGTGGCCCGCAGCACGGCGAGCGGGTCGCCGGTGGTGGGGATGCCGACCGGCGGGGTGCCGTGCCAGCGGGCGTTGCCCTCCGGGTCGGCGGTGAGGGTGGCGGCGCAGCGCACGCCGACGAAGGAGTAGCGCGACCAGTTGCCCTGCTCGGCGGACTCCAGCAGGAAGGTGCCCGGACGCTCCCCGGCCAGGCTGCGGTAGAGCCCGATCGGGGTGAGGCCGTCCGCGAGGAGCCGGCGGGTGACCGGGATGACCCGGGTGTCCACTGCGAGTTTGCGGAAGGTCTCGAGGTCCATGGGGCTGCGCACCGTTCGGTCGGAGGTGGTCGAAGGAGGGGTCAGCGGGTGAGCGGGTGAGCGGTTCAGCGGGTTCCGCCGGTCAGCGCGTCAGGAGAGCGGGAGCACGTCGGCGTCGAAGCAGGTGCGCTCGCCGGTGTGGCAGGCAGCGCCGGTCTGGTCGACCTTCACCAGCAGGGTGTCGCCGTCGCAGTCCAGCGCGACCGACTTGACCGCCTGGACGTGGCCGGAGGTGTCGCCCTTCACCCAGTACTCGCTGCGGCTGCGGCTCCAGTAGGTGCAGCGGCCGGTGGTCAGGGTGCGGTGCAGCGCCTCGTCGTCCATCCACCCGAGCATCAACACCTCGCCGGTGTCGTACTGCTGGGCGATGGCGGGGAGCAGACCGTCGGCGGTGCGCTTGAGCCGGGCGGCGATCGCCGGGTCGAGCGCGGTGCTGCCGGGCGCGGCGGGTGTGATCGACATGGGGCCCATTGTGGCAGCTCGGCACCGCTCCCCCGGCGGCCGTCTCAGCCGCGTGCCGCCGCCTCCGCTGACGGCCCCTCACATCCCGGCGGCCAGACCAGCTCGACGTACAGACCGGCCGTCCGGGCCGCCGCGACCAGGTCGGCCGCGGGCCCCGGGCTGACGCCGTCCCAGACCGCGATCAGCTCGTCGATCATCGCGACCATGGCGGTGCAGGTGTCGTCGCCGAGACCGCCGGAGTCCGCCGGGGCGAGGCGGTGCACGGCGTTGGCCTGGTTGAGCAGGGTGCGGACGGCCGCCCGGCCGGAGGCGGCGAAGGCGCCGGCCCGGGAGGCGGAGGCCGAGAGCAGCACCTCCAACTTGCCGCCGTGGTCCAGCACCGACCGGGCGAACCAGGTCTCCGGGCCCTCGTGCAGGCAGCTGATGCCGACCAGGTCGTGGGTGGTGTGGGAGGTGACGAGGCGCCAGAGCTCGCCCCGGACGAGCATCTCGCTGAGGTCGGAGAGGCCCTCGGGGCCGACGATGCCCACGCGCATGACGGATGAACCCTTCGCTGAAGGGCCGTGCCGCAGCGAAGCGTAGCCCCTGCCGGGACAGCCCGGGCAGCGGGGGCGGACACCTTGAAGCCGACGCCACCCCGAACGGGCCACCCACCACTCGCCCCGACATACGAGTCGCACGAACCCACCGACGCCAACCCGAGCAGGCACCCCACCACCGCCCACCGCCCGCCGCCCGCCGCCCGCCGCAGACTCAACCCCACCAGTCACGCAAACCCACCGACGACAACCCCAACAGGCGCCCCACCCCCACCCCAACACCGCCCGCCGCAGGCGCAACCGCACCAGTCACACGAACACGCTGACGACAGCCCCAGCAGGCGGCCAGAATGAGGGCTTCCGAAGTGGCTGAGGGGGCTGGGATGAAGCGGCGGCGGGTGGTGGCCACGGTGGTGGCCGTGGTGGTGTTGCTGGCGGGGGTCGCCACCCTGCTGCTCTGGCCGGAGCCGGAGCCGAAGAAGGCCGCCGCTCCGCCACCCAGCCCGAGCGCGTCCCCGTCCCCCTCGCCGAGCCCCACCCCCACCCGGGACCGGCCGCCGTACCCGTACTTCTGGCCGGGCGAGTGCTTCGACCACCCGCAGCTGAGCAAGGTGATCACCGTGCCGGAGCTCCGCCCCTGCGAGGCCCCGCACGACGGGGAGGGGGTGGCCGTGATCAAGCTCCCCGAGGGCCTGGCGGACGACGCCGACATCGCCCAGGCGCTGCGCGAGCTGTGCAAGCCGGCGGCGGCCGAGTGGCAGGCCAAGCAGCCCGCCGGCGGGCGGTACTTCGGCTATCCGATCGGCCCGTCGATGAAGTACTACGGCCAGGGCCACCGGGACGCCTCCTGCACCCTCTCGGCCAGCAACCGCCAGGACGGCCCCAAGCTCACCGGTCACCTCGCCGGAGCCACCGCCGCACCCTGACCCTGCCGCACCCGGACACCGGCGCGCCCTGACCCCGGCGGGCCCCACCGCCTAAGGTGGGCGGCATGACGAGCTTTGCGCGTGGGGAGCGGGAGCGGTTGGCCAGGCTGCTGGCGGCGGCCGGACCGGAGGCGCCGACGCTCTGCGTCGGCTGGACCACCCGGGACCTGGCGGCCCATCTGGTGCTGCGGGAGCGGCGGTTGGACGCGGCGGCCGGCATACGGCTGCGCCCGCTGGCGGGCTGGACGGCCCGGGTGCAGGAGCAGTACCGGGCCCGCCCGTACGAGCAGTTGCTGCACCTGGTGCGCACCGGCCCCGGGCTCTCGCTGTTCGCCCTGCCGGGGGTGGACGAGGCGGCGAACCTGGTCGAGTACTACGTGCACGCCGAGGACGTCCGCCGGGCCGGGGACGGGTGGTCGGCGGAGCCGGTCGCCCCTTCGATGGCCGAGCTGCTCTGGAAGCGGCTGCCGATGCTGGTCCGGCTGGAGGCCGGGCGGCGGCTGCCGGTCCGGCTGGTGCTGCGGCACCCGGACGGCCGGACGGCGGCGGTGGGCCCGCAGGGCGGCCGGACCGTCGAGGTGTCCGGTGAGCCCGGTGAGCTGGTGCTGTACGCCTTCGGGCGCGGCGAACGGGCGGCGGTCGAGCTCGCCGGGGAGCGCGAAGCGCTGGAGGCGCTCCGGGTGGTCCTGCCGTTCGGGTGACGGCGCGTCAGGCGCGGCGCGCGGTTGTCAGTGGGCAGTGGCAGGCTGGCCGGGTTGGTCCCCGACCGCCCTCCGAAGGAGCGCTCCGCCATGCTCAGCACCGACTTCCGGACCGGTTCGCCGAACTGGCTCGACCTGGGCAGTCCGGACACCGCAGCCGCCGCAGCCTTCTACGGGGCGGTGTTCGGCTGGTCCTTCGAGCCGTCCGGCTCCGAGGCGGGCGGGTACGGCTTCTTCCGACAGGACGGCAGGACCGTCGCCGCGCTCGGCCCGCTCACCGAGGAGGGCGCACACTCGGCCTGGACGGTGTACTTCCACACCCCGGAGGCGGACAGCACCGCCAAGTCGGTCGAGCAGGCCGGCGGCACCGTCCGGGTGGCCCCCGACGACGTCTTCGACGCGGGCCGGCTGGCCGCCTTCACCGACCCGGCGGGCGGTGAGTTCGCGGTCTGGCAGCCGAACCGGAACGCGGGCCTGGAGGCCACCACCGTCCCCGGCACCCTCTGCTGGGTCGAACTGCACACCCCCGACCCGGCCGGGGCGCAGGGCTTCTACGGCACGCTCTTCGACTGGCGCTACGAGCGGGTCGACGTCCCGGGGATGACCTATACCGTGGTCTCCACCGCCGACGGCGCCGACCAGCAGCGCGCCTCCTTCGGCGGCATCGCCCCCACCGAGCCCGGCCACGACCACGCCGCCTGGCTCCCCTACTTCGAGGTCACCGACCCGGACGCCACCATCGACCGCACCGTGGCCCACGGCGGCGCCGTCCTGCTCCCCGGCATGGACGCCCCGGGCATCGGCCGGATGGCCTGGCTCACCGACCCGGCCGGCGCCCGCTTCGCCATCATCCGCAGCGAGGCGTGACCACCCGCCGGGCGAGCCCGGCCCGGCCCGACGGCCACCCGCGGACGGTCCCCTGACGCACCGTCGGCACCGCAGCTCCCCCGCTCCCCCGCCACGGGCCGGCCCGTCCTGGTCCGCCGCCCTGCCCCCACGGCCCCGGCGGCGGCGCACGGTCGGGCAGGGTGGGGTGCCTGATGGCGCCTCAAGCGGTGCACGGAGTTGATCGCATGCTGACAGGGTGCGCACTCCTGTGCGAAGCTGCACCCGAAATCGTCCCGGGGTCGGCCACGTGCGCCCCGGTGGACGGGGGACGTACGGGGGAGGCGCCGCCATGGGCGGACGGGGGCCTGGGCCGGGGTACCGGCTGCGGGCGGTACTGGCGTTCTCGGCGGTGGGCTGTCTGGCCTTCGCCGCGTTGGCGCTGCGCCCGGACGGGGCGCAAGGCCTCTGGGGGGCCCGCGGGCCGCTCACGTCGTACGGCTGGCTGCTCGGGCTGCTGTTCGCGGCCGGCGGGATCGCGGTCGCCGTCCGGTACCGGACGGTGCTCCGGGAGACGCCGCGACTGGAGCCGGTGACCGAGCGGCTGACCACCGCCGCCACCGTGGTGCTGCGGCTGGCGGTCGTCGTGACACCGCTGTTCCTGATCGTGCTCTCCGCCAAGTCCTGCGAGCCCGGCGCCACCGTCGAGCCCCCGCCGCCCTCTCCCCCGCCCACCACCGGCCCGCCGAGGGAGCCCACCGGGGCGTCGCCCGACACCAGCCTGGTCGAGATCCTGGTGTCCGCGATCGGGGTGGTCCTGCTCCTGGTGATGCTGACGGTGCTCGGCATCCAGGTACGGCGCTGGCTGGCCGAGCGCCGACGGCGGCGTCGGGCCTGGCTGCGGGTCACCACCAAACCGGCCGGCCCGGACGGGAAGGCCCTGGCCGAGGCGGTCGCCTCCGGCCGCCGGGCGCTGGCCGGCAGCGACGCCCGGACCGCCGTGATCGCCTGCTACCTGGCGATGGAGGACTCGCTCGCCGACTCGGGCGTCACCCGGCACGACTCGGACAGCCCGGCGGACCTGCTGCGACGCGCCGCCACGGCCGGAGTGCTGACCGGGAGTCACCCGGCGACCCTGGCCGGGCTGTTCCGCGAGGCGCGCTACTCCAGCCATCCGATGGGCGAGCCCGAGCTCGCCCGGGCCCGCGCCGCACTGGACGGCATCGCCGCCCAACTCGGCCACGACGCAAGGCAGTCCGCACCCACCGAGGAGGCCCGGTGACGGGACGGTACGCCGAGGGGCGCCCCCAGCGGGACCGGTTCGCCGGGCACCCGCAGCACCGGGAGCGGCCGGACCGCGCCCCGGTCCGGCGGCCGGTCGGCCGCTGGACGGTGGCTGTGCTGGTCGGGACGGCGGCCGTCACCGAGACGCTGCTGGCCCTGACGGCCGGGGCGACCGCCGCCGGAGCGGGGGCCGTGCTGTTCACCGTCGCGGCCCTGGTCACCGTCCGGTACGCGGCCGGGGCCGAATCCGAGGACGGCGGGCCGGGACGGGCCCAGCGGATGGTGGAGCAACGGACGGCCGGGCTGGGTGACTGGCGCCCGGTGGTGGAGGGCGCGCTCTCCGAGCGCGAGGAGGACGTGGTCCTGCTCTGCTCCCGGCTACAACGCCTCTACGATGCCCGGCTGACGGAGCGTCACGGCATCTCGCTGCACCACGCCCCGGAGGCCGCCGCCGCCCTGGTCGGCCCCGGCATCTGGCAGCTGATCGAGCCGCACGGCACCTTCCGCGGGCCGCTGCCACCGGCCCTGCTCCACTCCGCCGTCGACGGCCTGCGGACCGTCTGAACGCCTGAACGCCTGAACGCCTGAACGCCTGAACCACGCAACCACGCAACCACGCAACCACCGCCACCACCCGACACCGACGACCCCCCGAGGAGCCCCGTGACCACCACCGCAGCCGCCGCCCCGCCGGTGCCCGAGCTGACCCCGCGTCAGGCCGGAGCGCTGGCCCGTACGGTGCTGGACGAGGTCGGCAGCGCCGTGGTCGGCAAGCCCGAGGCGCTGGAGCTGGTGATGCTCGGCGTGCTGGCCGGCGGCCACGTGCTGATCGAGGACCTGCCCGGCCTGGGCAAGACCCTGCTGGCCCGGTCCTTCGCCACCGCGCTGGGCCTGGACTTCCGGCGGATCCAGTTCACCCCCGACCTGCTGCCCTCCGACGTCTCCGGTGCACCGTTCTACGACCAGTCGAGCGGCGAGATGGTGTTCCGCCCCGGCCCGGTCTTCACCCACCTGCTGCTGGCCGACGAGATCAACCGCACTCCCCCGAAGACCCAGGCCGCGCTGCTGGAGGCGATGGCCGAGGCCCAGGTCACGGTGGACGGGGTGACCCGGCGGCTGCCGGACCCGTTCGTGGTGATCGCCACCGCCAACCCGATCGAGTACGAGGGCACCTACGGCCTGCCCGAGGCCCAGCTGGACCGCTTCCTGCTCCGGGTCCGGATGGGCTACCTGGAGACCTCCCAGGAGGCGGCCATGCTCCGGGCCCGGCTGGACCGCTCCGTCCCGGAGCCCTCGGTGCGGACGCTCACCGATCCGGCCCAGGTGCTGGCGATGCGGGCCGCGCTGGAACGGGTCGAGGTGGACGACGACCTGGTGGCGTACGTGGTGGCCCTGCTGGCCGCCACTCGCTCGCACCCGCAGATCCAGGTCGGCGCCTCACCGCGCGGCGGGCTGGCGCTGATCCAACTGGCCCGGGCCCGGGCGGTGCTGGACGGACGGGACTACGTGGTGCCGGAGGACGTCAAGGGCCTGGTGGTCCCGGCACTGGCCCACCGGGTCTCGCTCCAGCCGGAGCTGTGGGTGCGTCAGATCGACGCCGACGAGGTGCTCGCCGCGCTGGTCCCGACCGTCAAGGCCCCGCAGACCGTGCCCGACGTCCCGGGCGCCGGGGTTGCGGCCGGGGCCGGCCGGCCGTGACGCCCCGTCACGGACTGACGGTCCAGGGCGGGCCGGCCCCGCTCTCGCTGGTGCAGCCGCCGGCCGAACCGCCCCGGCACTGGCGGGCCGGCGCGCGCGCCCTGCGGCTGCTCACCGTGACGGTCGCGGCGGTCTCCGCCGCGCTGGTGACCGGCCACGCCTGGGTGCTGGCGCTGGCCGCCGGCCCGCTGGTGCTGCTGGTGCTGGCCACCTCCGGTGAGGGCCGCCCGACGGTGGCCGGGGCCGGGGCCGAGGTCTCCACCCGGCGCTGCTTCGAGGGCGAGCCGGTCGAGGTGCGGATCGAGCTCGCGGTGGAGGGCACCTGCGGCCGGATCGCACCCCGCCCGTTCCCGGGCCCGGGGATGGCGGTGGACGGGGTCGAGGTCAGCGGCACCACCCTCTCGCTGCGGCTCACCCCGCACCGCTGGGGCCGCTGGAGCCTGGGCATCGTGGACGTGGACGTCTACGACACCGGCGGCCTGGCCCGGCGCACCGTCCGGGTGGAGCTGGGCGAGGTCCAGGTCTTCCCGATGCCCACCCACTCCGCCCTGACCCCGATCCCGGTCCGGCTGCCCGAGCGGCTCGGCGAGCACACCGCCCGCCAGCGAGGCGAAGGGGTCGAGGTGACCGGAGTGCGCCCGCACGTCTGGGGCGAACGGCAGCGCCGGATCCACTGGCCGTCCACCACCCGCCGGGGCTCGGTGCAGATCAACCAGTTCGCGGCCGAGCGGGCCTCCGACACGGTGGTGCTGCTGGATGCCCTCGGCGACTACTACGACCCGTCCAACGGCGTCTCCAGCCTGGACGAGACGGTGCGGGCCGCCGCCGGGATCGCCAAGGCCTACCTCCGCCTGCACGACCGGGTCGGTGTGCTGTCGATCGGCGGCACCACCCGCTGGCTGACCCCGGGCACCGGCGGGAGCTACTTCCACCGCCTGGTGGAGACGGTGCTGGAGGTCCGCCGCGACCTCGGCTACCACCTGCCCGACCTGGACCGGCTGCCCCGGCAGGTGATCCCGGCGGACGCCCTGGTGTACGTGGTCAGCACCCTGACCGACCACCGGGCGCTGGAGGTGCTGCGGCACCTGACGGCGCGGGGGAACCCGGTGGTGGTGATCGAGGTGCCGATCGGCTCACCCCAGCAGTCCGGCCGTGCGCTGGCCGGGGTCCGCCGGGAGGCGGCCGAGCTCGCCGTACGGCTCTGGGAGGCGGACCGCGAGGCCAACCGCTTCGCCCTCCGGGCCCGGGGCGTCCCGGTCCTACCGCTGGTGCCCGGTGCCGGGCTCGACCTCACCCTGGCGCCGCTGCTGCGCACCCGGGTCCAAGGAGCACGCCGATGACGACCCGTCAGCCCACCGACGGAGCCGGCCGACCCACCCGACCCACCCCGACCGCCCCGACCGCCGGGGCCGACCCGACCGCCGGGGCCGAGCGGACCCCGCCGACCGACCACGTCCGCCAGACCGACGCCGCTCCCCAGCACAGCACGACCGACCCGGCCGTCCCGGCCGATGGCACCGGAGGGACGAGCCCGTCCCCTCGGACCGGCCGACCGGTGGACCCGGCCCTGGCCGCCTGGATCTCCCGGGGCCTGGGCGTCCTCCTGGTGCTGGGCACCACCGCAGCGGCCGTGGACCGGCTCGACGCCTGGCTCGCGCTGCTGCCCTTCACCCTGCCGCTCGCCTGGTTCGCCGCCCCGCCGGCGCCCGGCGTCGCCTCGGAGCACGCCACCTGGCAGGCCCAGCTCTCCCGGCAGCGCACCACCGCCTTCGCCACCGGCTGCGTGCTGACCGCCGCCCTGGGCGATCCGCCGCTCCCGCTGGCCGCCGGCCTCACCCTGCTGCTGCTCGGCTACCTGCTCCACCTGGACCACGCCTCCGGCACGGCCTCCGCCCGTTCGGGCCGGGCCGCGGTGGCTGCCGTCGGCTCTGCCGTGCTGGTGCTGGTGGCCGCGGTCGTCCCGGTCGGCCGGGCCGCATCCGGCCCGCTGCTCGCGGTCCTCGCGGTGGCGGGCGCCACGATCGCCGCAGCGGCGGCCTTCTGGGGCCGCCCGGCCGCACCGGACGACGAAGGCCCCCGGTCGCAGTGACCGGGGGCCTTCGGAGCCGGAGCCTTCGGGGCGGTGTCCTCCGGGACGGCGCCCTCGGATCGGAATCCCGCGAGGCACGATCCTTCGGAGCGGCGTCGGCGGCGCCGCTCACGCGACGGGTTCAGCGGACCGGATGGCCCGACTCCCGCAGGCTGTCCTTGACCTGACCGATGGTCAGGTCGCCGAAGTGGAAGACGCTGGCGGCCAGCACCGCGTCCGCGCCGGCGTCCACCGCCGGGGCGAAGTCGGCGAGCTTGCCCGCCCCGCCGGAGGCGATCACCGGGACGGAGACGGTCTTGCGGACGGCCCGGATCATCTCCAGGTCGTAGCCGTCCTTGGTGCCGTCGGCGTCCATCGAGTTGAGCAGGATCTCGCCCGCGCCCAGCTCGGCGGCCCGGCCGGCCCACTCGACCGCGTCCAGGCCGGTGCCCTGCCGGCCGCCGTGGGTGGTGACCTCGAAGCCGGAGGCGGTCTCGGTGCCCTCGGGGCAGCGGCGGGCGTCCACCGAGAGCACCAGCACCTGGCGGCCGAAGCGGGCGGCGATCTCCCGGATCAGCTCGGGGCGGGCGATGGCGGCGGTGTTGACGCCGACCTTGTCGGCCCCGGCCCGCAGCAGCTTGTCGACGTCCTCGACGGCGCGCACGCCGCCGCCGACGGTGAGCGGGATGAAGACCTGCTCGGCGGTGCGTCGCACCACGTCGTAGGTGGTCTCCCGGTCGCCGGACGAGGCGGTGATGTCCAGGAAGGTCAACTCGTCGGCGCCCTGGGCGTCGTAGAGCTTGGCCAGCTCGACCGGGTCACCAGCGTCGCGCAGGTTCTGGAAGTTGACGCCCTTCACCACCCGGCCGGCGTCCACGTCCAGGCAGGGGATGACTCGTACGGCGAGGGTCACTGCTTCGTACCTTCCAGGGTGCTGGCGAGCCCGGTGCGGTGGGCGTCGATCTCGATCTCCACCATCATCCGGGAGTCGATCAGGCCCTCCACCACGACCATGGTGGCGGCGGGCCGGGCGTCGGCGAACAGCGCGGCGTGCGCGCGGCCCACCTCCTCGGCGTCCCGGACGTGGGTGATGTACATCCGGGTGCGGATCACGTCGGCGGCGGTCAGCCCGTAGGCGCCGAGCGCCTTGAGGCCGATCTCGAAGGCGGCCAAGGTCTGCCGGTACGGGTCGCCCTCGTGGGCGATCACGCCGTCCACCCAGGCGGTGGTGCCGGCCACGTGCACGTAGTCGCCGGCCGCGACCGCGCGGGAGTAGCCGAACTCCGCCTCCCAGGGGGACGGTCCGGCCAGCTTGCCGCCGTTCAGCCGATACTCCGTCATGAAACCGCCTCCAGCGCCTCGGCGAGGGTGAACTTGCCCTCGTAGAGTGCCTTGCCCACGATCGCCCCCTCGACACCCAGGCCGGTCAGCCCGGCGATGGCCCGCAGGTCCTCCAGCGAGGAGACCCCGCCGGAGGCGACCACCGGGCGGTCGGTGGCGGCGCAGACCTTGCGCAGCAGCTCCAGGTTGGGGCCGGTCAGGGTGCCGTCCCGGTCCACGTCGGTGACCACGTAGCGGGCGCAGCCCTCGGCGTCCAGGCGGGCCAGCGCCTCGAACAGGTCGCCGCCCTCGCTGGTCCAGCCCCGGCCGCGCAGGGTGGTGCCGATCACGTCCAGGCCGACCGCGATCCGGTCGCCGTGCTCGGCGATCGCCTTGGCCACCCACTCCGGCTTCTCCAGCACGGCGGTGCCGAGGTTGACCCGGCGGCAGCCGGTGGCCAGCGCGGCGGCGAGCGTCTCGTCGTCCCGGATGCCGCCGGACAGCTCGACCTTGATGTCCAGCGCGCCGCTCACCTGACGGACGATCTCCCGGTTGTCACCGGTGCCGAAGGCCGCGTCCAGGTCCACCAGATGCAGCCACTCGGCCCCCGCCTCCTGCCAGGCCAGCGCGGCGGCCAGCGGCTCGCCGAAGGACTTCTCGGTGCCGGACGCGCCCTTGGTCAGACGGACGGCGAGGCCGTCCCGGATGTCGACGGCGGGCAGCAGTTCGAGGCGGCTCATCGGTGCAACGTTCCTTAGGGGGAAGGGAGTCGTCAGAAGGTGTCGACCCAGTTGGTCAGCAGCGCGGCACCCGCGTCGCCGGACTTCTCGGGGTGGAACTGGGTGGCCCAGAGCGGGCCGTTCTCCACGGCCGCGACGAACGGGTGGCCGTGGGTGGTCCAGCTGACCTTGGGGGCCCGGATGTTCTCGTTGGTGATCCGCAGCTCCCACTCGCGCACGCCGTAGGAGTGCACGAAGTAGAAGCGGGTGTCGGCGTCCAGGCCGGCGAACATCCGGCTGCCCTCGGGCACGTCCACCGTGTTCCAGCCCATGTGCGGGACGACCGGGGCGTCCAGCGGGCCGACCGTGCCGGGCCACTCGTCGCAGCCGGCCGTCTCGACGCCGTGCTCGACGCCACGCTCGAACAGGATCTGCATGCCGACGCAGATGCCCATGACCGGACGGCCACCGGCCAGTCGGCGGCCGATGATCTGCTCGCCGCGCACCGCCTTCAGCCCGCGCATGCACGCCTCGAAGGCGCCGACGCCCGGCACCAGCAGGCCGTCGGCGTCCAGCGCGGTCTGGAAGTCGGAGGTCACGGTGACGTTCGCGCCGGTCCGCTCGATCGCGCGCTGGGCCGAGCGGAGGTTGCCCGAGCCGTAGTCGAGCACCACAACGTTCTTTGCCATCAGGGGAGTTCTCTCTCTAGCGACTGGCGGCTTGCGGCTCGCGACTCAGAGCCGCATCAGGCCGGAGGCGAGGCACATCGCGGCGCCGAACGCGAGCACCGCGATCACGCCCTTGGACTGCTTCTGCTTCCAGAACGAGTAGACGCCGCCGGTCAGGAAGAGGCCGACGATGATCAGCAGGGTTGACGCGGTCACAGTGCACCCTTGGTCGAGGGGAGGATGCCCGCCGCGCGCGGGTCGCGCTCGGAGGCATAGCGGAGCGCCCGCGCCAGCGCCTTGAACTGGCATTCCACGATGTGGTGGGCGTTTCGACCGTACGGCACGTGCACGTGCAGGGCGATGGCGGCCTGGGCCACGAAGGACTCCAGGATGTGCCGGGTCATCGTGGTGTCGTAGCTGCCGATCATCGGCGCCATGCCCTCGGGCTCGGTGTGCACCAGGTAGGGGCGGCCGGAGAGGTCCACGGTGACCTGGGCGAGCGACTCGTCCAGCGGCACGGTGCAGTTGCCGAAGCGGTAGATGCCGACCTTGTCGCCGAGCGCCTGCCGGAAGGCGGCGCCGAGCGCGAGGGCGGTGTCCTCGATGGTGTGGTGGGTGTCGATGTGCAGGTCGCCCTCGGTCTTCACGGTGAGGTCGAAGAGACCGTGGCGGCCGAGCTGGTCGAGCATGTGGTCGTAGAAGCCGACGCCGGTGGAGATGTCGGTCTTGCCGGAGCCGTCGAGGTCGATCTCGACCAGGACGGAGGTCTCCTTGGTGGTGCGCTCGATGCGGCCGGTGCGGGACATGAGGGTCAAAGCTCCAGAGAGGCAGTGCGCGCGGAGCGCGCTCCGGCAAGGGTGGGGGTGGGCGACGGGTGGGCAGTGCGGACGGCGTCGAGGAACGCGTCGTTCTCGGCCGGGGTGCCGGCCGTGACGCGCAACCAACCCGGGACACCGTTGTCGCGGACCAGCACGCCTTGGTCGAGGATCGCCTGCCACACCGCGTGGGTGTCGGCGAAGCGGCCGAACTGGATGAAGTTGGCGTCGGAGTCGGTGACCTCCAGGTCCAGCCCGCGCAGCGCGGTGACCAGCCGGTCCCGCTCGGCCTTCAGCCGCTCGACGTAGCCGAGCAGCGTGTCGGTGTGCTCCAGGCAGGCCAGCGCGGTGGCCTGGGTGACGGCGCTCAGGTGGTACGGCAGCCGGACCAGCTGCACCGCGTCCACCACCGCCGGGTCGGCCGCCAGGTAGCCGAGCCGCAGCCCGGCCGCGCCGAAGGCCTTGGACATGGTGCGGGTGATCACCAGATTCGGCCGGCCCTCGATCATCGGCAGCAGCGAGGCGCGGTGCGAGAACTCGACGTACGCCTCGTCCACGATCACCAGGCTCGGACCGGCGGCCTGGGCGGCCTCGTAGAGCGCGAGCACGGTGTCGGCCGCGACGGCGGTGCCGGTCGGGTTGTTCGGCGAGCAGACGAAGACCACGTTCGGCTGCTGCTCGGCGATCGCCGCCTTCGCCGCTTCGAGGTCGATGGTGAAGTCCTCGTTCCGCGGCCCGGAGATCCAACGGGTGCCGGTGCCACGGGAGATGAGCGCGTGCATCGAGTACGAGGGCTCGAAGCCGAGCGCGCTGCGGCCGGGGCCGCCGAAGGTCTGGAGGAGCTGCTGGAGCACCTCGTTGGAGCCGTTGGCGGCCCAGACCTGCTCCTTCGTCACCCGGTGGCCGGCCGTCCGGCTCAGGTACCCGGCCAGGCCGGTGCGCAGCTCGACCGCGTCCCGGTCCGGGTAGCGGTTGAGGTTGCGGGCCGCCTCGGCCACCCGCTCGGCGATCCGGGCCACCAGCGGCTCGGGCAGCTGGTACGGGTTCTCGTTGGTGTTCAGCTGGACGGGCACGTCCAACTGCGGTGCGCCGTACGGCGACTGGCCGCGCAGCTCGTCCCGGATCGGGAGGTCGTCGATGTTCGTCACGCGTCCGGTACCGTCCAGTCGAATCGAGCCTTGACCGCGTCGCCGTGCCCCGGGAGGTCCTCGGCGGTGGAGAGGTTGACCACGTGCGCGGCGATGCCGGCCAGCGCGTCGCGGTCGTACTCGACGACCTGCACGCCGCGCAGGAAGGTCTGCACCGACAGGCCGGAGCTGTGGCAGGCACAACCCCCGGTCGGCAGCACGTGGTTGGAGCCGGCCGCGTAGTCGCCGAGCGAGACCGGGGTGTACCGGCCGAGGAAGATCGCGCCCGCGTTGCGGATCCGCGCCGCGACGGCGTGCGGGTCGGCGGTCTGGATCTCCAGGTGCTCGGAGGCGTAGGCGTTCGCCACCGCGACGCCCTGCTCCAGCGAGTCGGTCAGGATGATGCCGGACTGCGGGCCGCCCAGCGCCTCGGCCACCCGCTCGGAGTGCTTGGTCCGCGCCACCTGGGTCTTCAGCTCGGCCTCGACCGCCTCGGCCAGCTCGGGCGAGTCGGTGACCAGTACCGATCCCGAGGTCGGGCCGTGCTCGGCCTGGCTGATCAGGTCGGCGGCCACCTCGGCGGCGTCCGCCGTGTCGTCCGCGAGCACCATGATCTCGGTCGGACCGGCCTCGGAGTCGATGCCGATCTTCCCGGCGAAGTAGCGCTTCGCGGCGGCCACGTAGATGTTGCCCGGCCCGGTCACCACGTTGACCGGCTCGCACTCCTCGGTGCCCAGCGCGAACATCGCCACCGCCTGCGCACCGCCGACCGCGTACACCTCGGTGACGCCGAGCAGCTGACACGCCGCCAGGATGGTCGGGTGGACCCGGCCGCCGAACGCCTTCTGCGGCGGCGAGGTGACGGCGATGCCCTGCACGCCGGCCTCCTGCGCGGGCACCACGCTCATCACCACGGAGGACGGGTAGACGGCCAGCCCGCCGGGGACGTACATGCCGACCCGGTCGACCGGGATCCAGCGGTGCGTGACGGTGCCGCCGGGCACCACCTGGGTGGTGTGCCCCTCGCGGCGCTGGTCGGAGTGGACGATGCGGGCGCGGCGGATCGACTCCTCCAGCGCGGCGCGGACCTTCGGGTCCAGCGTCTCCAGCGCCTCGGCCAGCTGCTCGGCGGGCACCCGGGTGGACTCCAGCCGGACCCCGTCGAAACGCTCCGTGAGCTCGATCAGCGCCGTGACCCCGCGATGGCGTACGTCCTCCGCGATCGGCCGCACCTTCTCCAGGGCGGCTTCCACGTCGAACTCGGCACGGGGCAGCACGGTGCGCGGGTCGGCAGTGGAGCCGCGCAGGTCGATTCGAGAGATCACGTGACCCAGTGTAGGGAGTGGCCGGAACCCGAGGTCTCTCATTTCAGTCCGTGATACGAAGGGCGAGACACTTCAAGATCACGGGGGAGGCCGCGGTGGGGACTTCGGTGGAGACGGCGGCGCAGCGACCGCCGGACGACTGGACGGCCGTGGAGCGGGGGCTCTGGGAGGCCTTCCGGCGCGGCGAGCTCTACGACCTCCGCACCTGGCGGGACGACGGCGTGGACGAGGTGACCGGCCCGCACGAGTGGCCCCCGAACCGGCACGTCCGGGCCGAGGTGCTGGCCACCCTGCTGCTGGACGGCCCGCCCGCCGCCTCCGGCCGGGTCGCCTCGATCAAGCTCAGCGGCGCCTACGTCACCGGCGCGCTGCAGCTGGCCGGCGGCCGGATCGACCACTACGTCGAGCTGCGCGACTGCCGCTTCGAGAAGAAGGTGCTGATCTCCGAGGCACAGGCGAGCACACTCCGTCTGATCCGCTGCCTGATACCCCGGCTGGAGGGCTCCCGGCTGGCCACCGAGGGCGACCTGCACCTCGCCCGCAGCATCTTCCCGCAGGGCATCCGGCTCACCGACGCCAAGATCGGCACCGACCTGCTGCTCAATCAGACCGTCATCGGGGACGACCGGTTCGGCCGGGCGCTGGCCGCCGACGGGCTCTCCGTCCAGCAGGACTGCGAGGTGGAGCGGGCCTTCGTGCACGGCGAGGTCTCCATGCGCACCGCCCGGGTCGGCGGCCGGCTCTCCTTCCGGGGCGCGCAGATCCGCGCCACCCCCGGCCGCTACTGCCTCAACCTGGCCCACGTCTCGGTCGGCAACACCATGTACCTCGGCGGCTCGCTGGACGGCGGCTGGGTCGACTCCCAGGCCATCTACGGCGACGGCTACGGCGCCCCCGTCCCGCTCGACTCCCCCTCGACCCCGCTGCGCTGCTTCGGCGGGGTCCGGCTGGTGGACGGCCGGTTCGAGAACGCGCTGCTGATCACCCACGCCGAGTTCCACCTGGCGGAGGGCGAGGAGCTCTCGCTCCGCCGGGTCCAGACCCCCGAACTCCGCTTCACCTGCCACACCCCGCCCACCGGCAAGGTCTCGCTCTCCCGGGCCCGGATCGGCAATCTGGTCGACAACCCCGCCAGCTGGCCGCTGGACGGCCACGTCGGCCTGAACGGCTTCACCTACGAATCCCTGCGCCCCGACCGGCCGTTCAGCGTCGAGCAGCGGATCGCCTGGCTGGAGGGCGCCCTCGGCGAGTACCAGCCCGAGCCCTACGAGCAGCTCGCGGCAGCACTGCGGCGCGACGGGCGCGACGAGGACGCCCGCGAGGTGCTCTACGCCAAGCACCGCCGCCGCCGCTCCACCCTGCCCTTCCTCAGCCGCCTCTGGGGCCGCCTCCAGGACGCCACCGTCGGCTACGGCTACCGCCCCGGCCGCGCCGCCCTCTGGCTCGCCCTCGCCTGGGCGGTCGGCGCCGTCTGGTTCGCCACCCACGAGCCGGCCCCGCTCAAAGCCGACGAGCGCGCCACCTGGAATCCGTACCTCTACTCCCTCTCCAAGGTGATCCCGCTCATCAACCTCGCCCCGGACACCTGGAACCCGGACCGCACCGGCCAGTTCGTCGCCGCCGCGCTGGTGCTCTCCGGCTGGGTGCTGGCCACCACCGTGGTGGCCGGCGCGACCCGGATGCTCCAGCGCGGCTGACGGTGCGTCCGGCCCCTGACGGGTAATCGGGACGGCGGCGGGCGCGGCTGAACTACGCTGTGCGCCGTGACCGAACGCCTGCCGATCTTCCCGCTCAACACGGTGCTGTACCCCGGGTTGGTGCTGCCGCTGCACGTCTTCGAGGAGCGGTACCGGCGGCTGGTGGCCGATCTGGTGGCGCGGCCCGAGGAGGAACCGCGGCGGTTCGGGGTGCTGGCGATCAAGGACGGGCGCGAGGTCGCGCCGGTCCGCGAGGCCGACGGGCCGGCCGGGCCGCTGGACGGGCTGGGGACGGTGACCGGGGATCCGCTGGAGGCGCTGCACCACATCGGGTGCGTGGCCGACGTGGCCTCGGTGCAGGAGCAGCCGGACGGGCAGTACGAGCTGCTGGTGACCGGCACCACGCGGTTCCGGCTGCGCTCGGTGGATGTGACGGGCCCTTACCTGGTCGGCGAGATCGAGCCGATCGAGGAGAGGACGGGCGACGGCGCCGGGGCGCTGGCCTCCGGAGTGGAGCGGGCCTTCCGCGCGTACCAGCAGAAGCTGGCGGGCGCGAAGGAGGTCAGCCTGACCGGGCAGTCCGAGCTGCCGAACGATCCGCAGGTGCTCTCCTACCTGGTGGCGGCGGCGGCCGTGCTGCCGACCCCGGTGAAGCAGGAGCTGCTGGCCTGCCCGGACACCGAGGAGCGGCTGACCAAGGAGCTCCAGCTGCTGCGGCACGAGACGGCGGTGCTGTCCTGGCTGCCCTCGGTGCCCGGGGTGGACCTGACCCGGCAGAGCTTCAGCCCGAACTGACGCGGAAGCAGCGCGCGGAACAGAACGGAACGGAAGGGCGGGCTGTGGCCAAGAAGAAGCAGAGCGGTGGTGGCGGCACTCCGGCGACGGTGGCGCTGGAGGCGGCGGGGGTGGCCTTCACCGTGCACGCGTACCAGCACGATCCGGCGGCGGCCTCGTACGGCGGGGAGGCGGCGGAGCTGCTGGGCATCGCGGCCGGGCGGGTGTTCAAGACCCTGGTGGCCGAGGTGGACGGGAAGCTGACGGTCGGGGTGGTGCCGGTCTCCGGTCAGCTCGACCTCAAGGCACTGGCCGGAGCGGTCGGCGGCAAGCGGGCGGCGATGGCCGACCCGGCGGCGGCCGAGCGGAGCAGCGGCTACGTCCTGGGCGGGATCTCCCCGCTCGGCCAGCGCAAGGCGCTGCCCACGGTGGTGGACGCCAGCGCCCTGGAGCACCCGACGGTCTACGTCTCGGGCGGCCGCCGCGGCCTGGAGGTCGAACTGGCCCCGGCCGACCTGGTCGCCCTGACCCGCGCCGAGGTCGCCCGGATCGGCCGCTGAGCCCGTCCTGCGCGGACGGCGGAGCCACGGTCGGCGCGGGCCGCTCTCGGCGACGCGGTCGACGACCCGAACCGCTGAGGGTGCGTCAGCCGAGTGCCGGTCAGCCCGGCCGACCAACGCGCCGCGACGGCGAAGCGCCATACGTCAGCGGCCAGCCTCCGGTCCTGCCGCCGGAGGCGGGGTGTCCGTCGGCGGGGTCGGCCGCTGCGACGCAGGCCGCTCTCGGCGACGCGGTCGACGGCCCGGGCCGCTGAGGGTACGTCAGGCGAGTGCCGGTCAGCGCGCTGCGACGGCGAAGCGCCGTACGCGGTACGTCAGCGGCCGGCCTCCGGACCTGCCGCCGGAGGCGGGGTATCCGTCGGCGGGGTCGACGGCTGCGGCGCGGCCCACGGGTCGGCGGGCGGCTGACCACCGGGCTGCGACGGCGGAGCGCCCTGCGGGTACGGCTGCGGGTACGGCTGGGGCTGGGCCCCGGGCTGGGCGCCGGGGTCCTGCGGGTACGGCTGCGGCTGGCCCCACTGCGGCTGCGGAGCGCCCTGCCCGGCTCCGGGCAGCGGCCAGTTCGGGCCGGGCCAGCCCTGGCCGGCCCAGTACGGGGACGGGTCGGGCTCGCGCTTGCCGAAGGCGGCGGAGAGGGCGAGCAGGACGACCATCGCGGCCATCGGCCAGACCAGCAGGGCGCCGTGCGCGCCGAGCTCCAGGGCGGCGCTGAAGTCCACGCCCTGCCCGGCCTTCTTGGCGTTGGCGACCACGTCCGTCGAGGGGCCGAGCCGGGTGCCGAGCTGCCAGGCGACCAGCGAACCGCCGAGGCCGCCGACCGCCAGGCCGGTGGCGACCGCGATGCCGCCGCCCCGACGGCGCGTCAGCACGAAGGCGACCAGGGCGCAGAGCGCGCCCGCGCCGAGGCCCAGCAGGGCGAAGGTGCCGTCGGCACCGGCCCGCTGCTCGCCCTCGGGATCGACGTAGCGGATCGCGTCGCTGCCGGCCACCAGCATCACCCGGGGCGCCAGCCAGAGCCAGAGCGCTCCCACCACCGCGCCGAGCACCAGACCGGCCGCCGTGGTCACCGCACCGATCTTCAGCTCCGGCCCGATCGGGCGCCGCTCCCGCGCGGGGGCGGCCGGGGCCGAGTACGGGTCGGGCTGGGCGGGGTACGGCTGGATCGGCGGCTCGGGGGCGGAATCCGCAGGGGTGTTCGGTACGGTCACCCGGCCATCGTTTCATGTCACAGCGGCGAACGGACGACCAACCCGGCGGTCGGTCGGCCACGCTCGGCCGCCCCCGACGGCCCGTCAGCGGGTGGCGGCCCGCCGGTAGGCCCAGGTGGCGACGGCCAGCGAAACCAGGCCCACCGCGCCGCACACCGTCAGGTCGCGGAGCACGGCGGCCCAGTCCGGCTCGGCCGCGAAGCTGCGGGCGAACGCCTCGACGCCGTAGGTGGAGGGCAGCAGGTCGCGCAGCAGCAGCACCGGTCCGGGCAGTTGGTCCACCGGGAGGACGCCGAGCAGCAGCGCCGCCGACATGCCGAGCTGGCCGAGCAGGGTGGCCAGCTCCTGACGGGGCGCCAGCAGGCCGCAGGCCGCGCCGAGCCCGGCCAGCGCCGCACCGGCCGGCGGGATCACCGCGAGCAGCACCCAGAGGTGCGCCATCGGCAGCGAGAACATCCAGGCCCCGACGCCCGCCGTGACCAGCGCGCCCGGCACCGTGAACGAGGCGTACGCGGCGGCGGCCCCGAGCACCACGGCGGCCGGCCGGACCGGCAGGGTGGCGTAGTGGTCCAGGCCGCCGGTGGCCCGCAGCCTGCCGAAGTACTGGGCCAGCAGGTTGAGCGCCACGAAGGCGACCACCAGCACGCTGGAGCCGGCCACCACCGAACGGGCCGACTCGACCTCCTCCGGCCCGACCACCCCGCGCATCATCAGCAGGATGCCCAGCGACTGGAAGGTGGCCACGAACAGCAGCGGGATCCGGGCCACCTTGGCCCGGGCCAGCTGCGCCCGGTAGACCGCGGCCAGCGAGGGCAGCAGCCGGGCGGCCGGGGCCAGCGGCGCCTCGGCCTCGGCGGGCTTGGCCGCCACCGTCGTCAGGGGTACGTCGAGCACGGTCACCGGGGCTGTCCTCCGGGGCGGTCGGGGCGGTGGCGGTGACGGTGGTCACGCTGGCGGGGCTCACGGGTCGTCAGGTCGGCGGCGCCCGGGCGGCGGCGGGCGCTCACCGGGCCAGCCCCTGGTGCCGGCCGCCGAGCTTGAGGTAGGCGTCCTCCAGGCTCGGAGTGGCCAGGGTGAAGTCGTCCAGGGCGGCGAAGGCGGGGCCGGTGGTGACGGCCGCCATCAGCTCGCGCGCCTCGTCGGGGCCGGTGCGGACGGTCCAGCGGCGGCCGGTGCGGACGGCCCGGGCGGCCAGCTCGGCGACGGCGGGCACCTCCATCGGGGCCTCGGTGCGCCAGACCAGGTCCAGCCGGACGTCGCCGTCCACCAGCGCCTTGAGCCCGCCGGGGGTGTCGCAGGCGATGATCCGGCCCTCGTCCACCACGGCGACCCGGTCGAGCACGGTCTCCGCCTCGATCACGTTGTGGGTCACCAGCAGCACCGTGGTGCCGCGCTCGGCCCGGCGCCGGTCCAGCGCCGCCCAGACCGCGCGGCGGGCCACCGGGTCCATCCCGCTGGTCGGTTCGTCCAGCACCAGCAGGGGCCGCTCCCCCACCAGCGCGGCGGCGAAGCAGGCCAGCCTCCGCTGACCCCCCGACAGCTTGGCCAGCGGACGGCCGGCGATCGCCTCCAGCCCGAGCTCGGCCAGCACCCCGGCACCCTCGCTCCGGGCCTCGGCCCGGCTCAGGCCGCGCAGCCGTCCGGTGGTCTCGGCGGCCAGTGCCACCGTCAGCTCGTCCAGCGCCGTGGACTCCTGGCCCAGGTACCCGAGCAGCCGGGCGGCCCGGTCGGGGTGGCGGACGATGTCGTGGCCGAGGATCTCGATCGAGCCCCGGTCCGGCCGGAGCAGCCCGGTGAGCTGGCGGACGAGGGTGGACTTGCCGGCCCCGTTCGGGCCGAGCAGCCCGAACACCTCGCCGCGCCGGACGTCCAACGAGATCCCGTCGTTGGCCCGGATCTCGCCCGCCTTGCTGCGGTAGCTCTTGGCAAGGTCTCGTACGGTGCAGCACTGCCCGGCCGACTGGCCGGGACCGCCGAGTGCGCCTTGCGGCGTGGGCCGTGGTGCCCGCCGGTCGGTGTCGCTCACGGACGAAGACTCTACGCGCTGCCCCGGACCAACCGGACAAGGGGGCCGATACGACACCGCCGGGTCGGCTGAGCTGCCCCCGCCGCCCGCCTCCCCGACCGCCGGCACCGGCCTGCCGAGGAGCGGTCCCGGCAGGTCACACCGGGTCCCGGAGCGCCCCGGCGGAGGGCGGCTGACCGGGCGTCACTCCCGCGCGACGGCCAGGCCCGGGCCCGGTACCGGCTCCGCCGGGGCCGGGGGCTGGGTGGGGCGGGGGACGGTCTCGGCGAAGGCGTCCCAGAAACCGGCCCGGATGGCGTAGCGGTGCTCCTCGTCGATCTGGTCGTCGTGGGCGGCCAGCAAGCCGAACCGGGCGGCGTAGCGGAGCAGCTCGGCGTCCAGGCGGTGCGGGATGCGCGGGTGGTCGGACCACAGGCGGGTGAGCGGGGTGTCGGGGCGGAGCCGGGCGAGCCAGCGGCCGGCGAAGCGGTGGCCGACCTGCCGGGCGTCGGCGGGGGCCCGGGTGGAGTCCTCCTCGCGGTCGGCCCAGCGCTGCTCGGGGCCGGTGAGTTCGGCCAGGGTGGGCGGGCCGGCGGGGACGGGGGCGACCCGGTCGGAGGACCAGCGGAGCACCAGGGCGGGCGGCACGCCGGGGGCCGGGCGCCCGGCCAGGTCGCGCGGGGTCGGGACGACCCGCAGCCCGGCCGGAGCGGGCAGTGCGGCGGCGGGCTCGGCGGGCCCGGTGGGCCCGGCGGGTGACGCGGGGTCAGGAGCGGAGGCGGCGGCGGTCCCCGGGGTGGCGGCGGACGGCCGGGCGGTGGGGAGCGGCAGGGTGACCGAGGCGGCGAGCTCGCGCGGCTGGGCCCAGCGCTCGACGAAGGCCCGGTCCAGCACCCGGCGTTCGTCGGCCTCGGCGACCAGGTCCTCGGACTGGTTGAAGTCGTGGTCCACCGGCTGCACCGCCCACAGGTGCACCACCACGCCGTGCTCCTTGGCGCAGACCATGCCGGGCAGCAGGTCGCCGTCCCCGCTGAGCAGCACCAGGTCGGCACAGGCCCGGTTGTGGGCCAGCTCGGTCAGCTCGGCGTGCATGGCGGCGTCCACGCCCTTCTGCACCCAGCGCCCCTCGGCCCTGGTCAGCGCGCCGAGCCGGACGGTGACCCGGGGCAGGCTGCGCAGCCGTCGGTGCTCGGGCAGCGAGCGGCGGTCCGGGGCGGCGTCGAACCAGTAGATCCGCAGCAGCGGCAGGCCGGTCTCGGCCTCGGCCCGTTCGGCCAGCGCGGTGGCCAGCGCGGCGTGATCGACCGTCAGCCGGGCCCGGCTCGGCTCACCGGTCAGCAGGTTCGCCGTGGCACCCAGCAGGTACCCGGCGTCCACCAGGACGACGCAGCGGTCCACTCCACACCACTTCCCTCCGGAAGGCCGCCGGGCGCGGTGGATGCTGTGGGGGTCCGCTCCGGCGGCGAACCGGCGGTCGGACGCGCACCGCCGGTGGGCACTCTCTACCCTCCGATCGCGTGGCGAACCGTTCCGCCCCGGCGGGCGCCGCACCGGCCGGCCCGCCGGCCACCACATCGGCCACCACACCGACCGCCACACCGGCCGCCTCACCGGCGACCGGGCCGGTGCCGGTCATACTGGAACGATCATGCGCAAGACCCGGATCGGGCTGTACCTCGTGACCGCCCTCGCCGCAGGCGCCGTGCTGCTGGCCCCGAAGGTCGGGACGGTCGGCTCGCGCGGCGACACCACGGTGACCTCGATCAGCGTCAACGAGGGCCGCCCGCTCGTGCTCGGACCCTCCGACGGGGCCGTGGTGCCGCTGGAGCTGACGGCCCGTGACGGATCGGGGATCGCCTCGGTCGGGCCGATCGGGGTGTGGGGGCCGCGCTACGGAGTGCTCGGGGTCAGCCCGCTGGACTGCTCGGCGGCGGGCCCGGAGACCGGCTGCCGGGGCACGGTGACGGTCCGTCCGAGGGAGCGGGAGATCTTCGACGACGAGGCCGGCACCTGGTTCGTGGACCTCAAGGTGCGGGCCCGGGACGGCGACCGGTACGTGAACCAGACGGCGGCGGGCTTCTCGATCAAGCAGGCGACCCGGCTCACCCTCGCCGGAGTGCCGGGGACGGCCCCGCTCGGCGGGGAGCTGAAGGTCACCGGCCGGCTGGAGCGGGCGTCCTGGGAGGACCACGCGTACCACCCGTACCCGGACGGGCTGGCCTTCCTGCAGTTCCGCGCGGACTGGAGCCGTACCTGGGTCACGGTGGCGGAGTCCTACGCCCGGCCGGACGGCTCGGTCGCGGCCACCGTCCCGGCGGCCGAGTCCGGCGCCTTCCAGTGGTACTACCCCGGCGACCGGTGGGTCGGGGACTCGCTCTCGCCCGTGGTGCCGGTCGCCGTCGGCTGACCGGCACCACGGGCGGGGAGCTGACGGACGGTCAGCCCTGGAGCTCGGCGGCGACCAGCTCGGCGATCTGCACCGCGTTCAGCGCCGCGCCCTTGCGCAGGTTGTCGTTGGAGAGGAACAGCGCGAGGCCGTTCTCCACCGTCTCGTCCACCCGGATCCGGCCCACGTAGGACGGGTCCTTGCCGGCCGCCTGGAGCGGGGTGGGGATCTCCGAGAGCTCGACGCCCGGGGCGTCGGCGAGCAGCTCGTACGCGCGCTCCACGCTGATCGGGGCGGCGAAGCGGGCGTTCACCTGGAGCGAGTGGCCGGAGAAGACCGGGACGCGCACGCAGGTGCCGGAGACCTTGAGCTCCGGGATGCCGAGGATCTTGCGGGACTCGTGGCGGAGCTTCTGCTCCTCGTCGGTCTCGAAGGAGCCGTCGTCCACCAGGTTGCCCGCGAGCGGCACCACGTTGAAGGCGATCGGGCGCTGGTAGACGCCCGGGTTGCTGGCCTGCACGGCCTCGCCGTCGAAGGCCAGCTGGTCGGCCTGCTCGGCGATCTCGCACGCCTGGCGGTGCAGCTCGGCGACGCCGGCCAGACCGGAGCCGGAGACGGCCTGGTAGGTGGTGGCGACCAGGGCGGTCAGACCGGCCTCGTCGTGCAGCGGGCGGAGCACCGGCATGGCGGCCATGGTGGTGCAGTTCGGGTTGGCGATGATGCCCTTGGGGCGGTTCGCGATGGCGTCCGGGTTGACCTCGGAGACCACCAGCGGGACCTCGGGGTCCCGGCGCCAGGCCGAGGAGTTGTCGATCACGACGGCTCCGGCGGCGGCCACCTTGGGGGCCAGCGCCTTGGAGGTCGAGCCACCGGCGGAGAAGATCACGATGTCCAGGCCGGAGTAGTCGGCGGTCTCGGCGTCCTCGACGGTGACCTCGCCGTCCTGCCACGGCAGCGTCTTGCCGGCCGAACGGGCCGAGGCGAACAGCCGCAGCTCCGTCACCGGGAACTTCCGCTCCGCCAGAATGCCGCGAACGACTCCACCGACCTGGCCGGTGGCGCCAACGATGCCGATCCTCATCGGGATTCTCCTCCTGTGTTGTGCTCGATCAGAAGTCCGCACACTCCGCCCATCATGCCTGGTCGGACGGGTGGGGTGGGACGGCATTTCACTGGGTGGGCGCCCGCCGGGGCCGCCGGAGCGGAAATCCACCGGCCCCGGTGGGCGGGCGCACCCGAATCGCCGGTACCCGGCCGGTGGCGCTGCAAGAATCCGCCCGACCGAATCCCGGATACCTCATCAGGTCACGGCCCGTCAGGCCCCGCCCGGCTCACCGACCGGGGCGAGGCCGTGGCATCCGGACGAACGGACGGGCCCCGGCGGTCCGGCCGCCCGCCGGAGCGTGACCCGGCGAGGGCGGGCGACGACCCGTCAGGCCCTCCGTGCAGAGGCCAAGGGTGGAAGGCCGGGCGCTGACGTACCGCGTACGGTGCTTCGCCGTCGCGGCGCGTTGGTCGGCCGCTCGCCGACCCGTGGGCCGCGCCGCAGCCGCCGACCGATACCCCGCCTCCGGCGGCAGGACCGGAGACCGGCCGCGGGAGGGCTCCGCTGGACGAGAACCGGCGGGGCGGCCGGACGGCCGACGACCCGTCAGGCCGTGACCGCCGCCAGCGCGGCCAGTGCGGCGGCCACCGACTCCGGCCCGGCCGGCAGCAGCGGGAGCCGGACGTCCGGGGTGGGGATCCGGCCCTGGGCGTGCAGCACGCCCTTGATCACCGTCGGGTTGGGCTCGGCGAAGCAGGCCGCCGACAGCCGGGCCAGCCGGGCGCCGAGCTCCCGCTCACCGCTCCGCTCCGGGCCGGTGAAGTGCGCGTCCAGCTCGACGAAGCTCGCCGTGGCCAGGTGGGCCGAGGCCAGGATGCCGCCGGTGGCGCCCATCGCCAGCAGGGGCAGCAGGAACGGGTCGTCGCCGGCCAGCACCGCGAAGCCGGGCGGCAGGTCGGCGAGCAGCGCCACGGTGTCGCCGTCGATGCCGCCCGCGGCGTACTTCACCCCGGCCACGCCGGCCAGCGCGCCGATCCGGCGCAGTCCCTCGGCGTCCAGCGCCTGCCCGGTGCGGTAGGGGATGTGGTAGACGACCAGCGGCACCGGGCTGGTGGCCGCCAGCGCCTCGAAGTGCGCCAGCGCCCCGGCCGCACCGGGCCGGGTGAAGGCCGGGACGGTGACCAGCGCCGCGTCCGCCACCCCGGCCAGCTCGCCGAGCGCGGCGGCCGTGCGGCGGGTGTCGTTGCCGCCGGCCCCGACGGTGAGCACCGCCCCGTGGTCCCGGGCGGCCTTGGCGCAGACCTCGATCACGGTCTGCTTCTCCTCCTCGTCCAGGGTGGCCACCTCGGCGGTGGTGCCGAGCGCGACCAGCCCGGCCGCGCCGTCGGCCAGCGCCTGGCGGGCCAGGCCGTCGAGGGCGTCCCGGGCGAGGCTGCCGTCGGCCTCGAAGGGGGTGATCAGCGGTACGTGGATGCCGTGCAGGGCCAGGCCGTCGTGTTCCATGCCACCGAGCCTCGCCCCCGACCCTTCGTCAGGTCCAGCGATGATTTCCGAGGCTTTGCGTAAGCTCAGCCTGTGCTCGACGTCCGCCGCCTGAGGCTGCTCCGTGAACTCGCCCACCGGGGCACCATCGCCGCCGTCGCGGAGTCGCTGGCGTTCAGCGCCTCGGCGGTGTCCCAGCAGCTCTCGGTGCTGGAGCGGGAGGCGGGCGTGCCACTGCTGGAGCGCACCGGCCGGCGGGTGGCGCTCACCCCGGCGGGGCGGAACCTGGTGCTGCACGCCGAGGCGGTGCTGGAGCGGCTGGAGCAGGCCAGCGCCGAACTGGCCGACGCCCGGCGGGGGTTGGCGGGCCCGCTGCGGATCGGCACCTACCCCTCGGCGGCCCGGGCGATCATCCCGGGTGCGCTGGCCGCACTGGCCCGCGAGCACCCGGGGCTGTCCCCGATGGTGACCGAGGTGGATCCGGCGCTGGTCGCGGCGATGGTCCGGGCCGGGGAGCTGGACGTGGCGCTGGTGCACGAGTACGACTTCGTGCCGGCCGATCCGGAGCCGGGGCTGGCAGCCGAGCCGCTGTTCACCGAGCCGATGTACCTGGCCGCGCCCGCGCCGGGGGCGGTGGCGGACCACCGGGACAGCCACTGGATCGTCTCCCCGCACGGCACGCTCTGCCACGCCATGGTGGTCCGGGCCTGCCAGGCGTCCGGCTTCACGCCGCTGATCGCGCATCAGATCGACGACTTCGCCACCGTGCTCGCGCTGGTCGCGGTGGGCCAGGGCGTGGCGCTCGTCCCGCACCTCGGCACCACCCCCGCACCCCCCGGCGTGCACCTCACCAGGCTGCCGCTGGCCCGCCGCACCCGGACCGCCTTCCGGGCCGGCGCGGGCCGCCATCCGGCCGTCGCGGCCTTCACCTCGGCGGTCCGCGAGGCACTCCCGGAGGACCTCCGGGGACGCTCCGTGACGGACCCGCGCGGGTGACTTCGGCAGTCGGCCGACCGCGCTAGGGTGGGGTCTTCCGTCTAGCCGAGGAGCCGTCCCAAAGTGGCCGACAGCTTTGTTCACCTGCATGTCCACACCGAGTACTCGATGCTCGACGGAGCTGCGAAGAACGGGAAGCTGTTCGGCGAGGTGGCCAAGCAGGGCATGCCCGCGATCGCGATGAGCGACCACGGGAACATGTTCGGCGCGTACGAGTTCTTCCAGACCTCGAAGAAGTTCGACGGCGTCACCCCGATCATCGGCATCGAGGCGTACGTCGCCCCCGGCTCCCGCTTCGAGAAGAAGCCGGTCTTCTGGGCCCCGGGCGGCAAGCGCGAGGTGAGCGCGGACGGCGAGGGCGGCAAGGACGTCTCCGGCGGCGGCCGGTACACCCACATGACCATGTGGGCGCAGAACGCCACCGGTCTGCGGAACCTCTTCAAGCTCTCCTCGCTCGCGTCGATGGAGGGCTACTACATGAAGCCCCGGATGGACCGCGAGCTGATCGCCGCGAACGCCACCGGGATCATCGCCACCACCGGCTGCCCGTCCGGCGAGGTGCAGACCCGCCTGCGGCTCGGCCAGTACGAGGAGGCGGTCAAGGCCGCCGACGCCTACCAGCAGATCTTCGGCCGGGAGAACTACTTCCTGGAGCTGATGGACCACGACCTGTCCATCGAGCGCGACGTCCGGGACGGTCTGCTGCGCCTGGCCAAGCAGCTGGACATCCCGCTGCTGGCCACCAACGACTCGCACTACGTGACGGCCGATCAGGCCGACGCCCACGACTCGCTGCTCTGCGTGGGCGTGGGCAAGAACAAGGACGACCCGAACCGCTTCAAGTTCCAGGGCACCGGCTACTACATCAAGACCGCCGACGAGATGCAGGAGCTCTTCCGCGAGCTCCCCGACGCCTGCCGGAACACCCTGGAGATCGCCTCCCGGATCGAGCCGTACGACGAGGTCTTCAACTACGTCGACCGGATGCCGCAGTTCGACGTGCCGGAGGGCGAGACCCAGGCCTCGTACCTGCGCAAGAAGATCGCCGAGGGCGTGCAGCACCGGTACGGGGACAGCCCCAGCCAGGAGGTGCTGGACCGGATCGAGCTGGAGATGGGCGTCATCTCCCCGATGGGCTTCGACGCGTACTTCCTCGTGGTCGCCGACATCTGCCAGTACGGCCGGGACAACGGGATCTCGGTCGGCCCCGGCCGTGGCTCGGCGGCCGGCTCGATGGTGGCCTACCTCACCGGCATCACCCAGCTCGATCCGCTGGAGCACGACCTCCTCTTCGAGCGCTTCCTGAACCCCGAGCGCATCAACCCCCCGGACGTCGACATCGACTTCGACGACCGCCAGCGCGACCAGATGGTGCGCTACGTCACCGACAAGTACGGCGAGGCGTACACCGCCCAGGTGAACACCTTCGGCACCATCAAGGCGAAGGCGGCCGTGAAGGACGCCAACCGCATCCTGGGCTACCCGTTCGCGATGGGCGACCGGATCACCAAGGCGATGCCGCCGGACGTGATGGGCAAGGGCGTCCCGCTCGCCGACCTGTTCAACGAGAAGCACCCTCGCTACAACGAGGGCACCGAGATCCGGAACATGTACGGCAACGAGCCGGACGTGAAGAAGATCATCGACACCGGCCTGGGCATCGAGGGCCTGATCCGCGGCACCGGCGTGCACGCCGCGGCGGTCATCCTCTCCTCCACGCCGCTGCTGGAACTGATCCCGCTGCACAAGCGGGACAAGGACGGCGTGATCATCACCGGCTTCGACTACCCGTCGTGCGAAGCCATGGGCCTGATCAAGATGGACTTCCTGGGTCTGCGGAACCTGGGCATCATCGACCACTGCCTCAAGATCATCAAGTCCAACCGGGGCATGGACGTCGACATCGAGAAGATCCCGATCGACGACCCGACCACCTACCAGATGCTGGCCCGGGGCGACACGCTCGGCGTCTTCCAGCTCGACGGTGGCCCCATGCGCGCCCTGCTGCGGCTGATGAAGCCCACCGAGTTCGCCGACATCTCCGCCGTCTCGGCGCTGTACCGGCCCGGCCCGATGGGCATGAACTCGCACACCAACTACGCGCTCCGCAAGAACGCCCAGCAGGAGATCCTGCCGATCCACCCCGAGCTGGAGGAGCCGCTCAAGGAGGTGCTCGGCCCCACCTACGGCCTGATCGTCTATCAGGAGCAGGTGCAGCGAGCCGCCCAGGTGCTGGCCGGCTACAGCCTCGGACAGGCCGACCTGCTCCGCCGCGCGATGGGCAAGAAGAAGAAGGAGGTCCTGGAGAAGGAGTTCGTCCCCTTCCACGCGGGCTGCAAGGAGCGCGGCTACTCGGACGAGGCGATCCAGGCGGTCTGGGACGTGCTGGTCCCGTTCGCCGGCTACGCGTTCAACAAATCGCACTCCGCCGCGTACGGCCTGGTCTCCTACCAGACGGCCTACCTGAAGGCGAACTACCCCGCCGAGTACATGGCCGCCCTGCTCACCTCGGTCGCGGACGACAAGGACAAGATGGCCGTCTACCTGGCCGAGTGCCGGGCGATGGGCATCAAGATCCTCTCCCCGGACGTCAACGAGTCGGTGGTCGACTTCACCGCCGTCGGCACCGACGTCCGCTTCGGCCTCAAGGCCGTCCGCAACGTCGGCGTCCCGGTCATCGAATCCCTCGTCAACACCCGCAAGGAGAAGGGCAAGTACGCCTCCTTCGCGGACTTCCTGGACAAGGTCGAGCTGGTGGTGTGCAACAAGCGCACCGTCGACTCGCTGATCAAGGCCGGCGGCTTCGACTCCCTCGGACACACCCGGCTCTCGCTCAACTCGGTGCACGAGAACGCGATCGACGCCGTCACCGGGGTCAAGAAGCAGCAGGCGATCGGCCAGGACGACCTGTTCGGCGCGATGGACACCGGCGAGGACATCCCGACCATCGGGCTGGACTTCGAGCTCACCGAGAAGGAGTGGCCGCGCAAGCAACTCCTCTCGCTGGAGCGGGAGATGCTCGGCCTCTACGTCTCCAGCCACCCGCTGGACGGCGCCGAGCACATCCTGGCCCGCAACCGCGACGTCTCGATCGCCGAGCTGCTCGGCTCCGGCCGCTCCGAGGGCGAGGTCCGGCTGGCCGGGCTGATCACCGCCGTCGACCGCCGGATCAACAAGGCGGGCAACGCCTGGGCGATCATCACGCTGGCCGACCGCGACGGCTCGGTCGAGGTCCTGTTCTTCCCGGCCTCCTACAACCTGATGTCGGAGCAGATGGTCGAGGACAACGTGATCTCGATCCGCGGCCGACTGAACGAGCGGGACGGCGCGCTCAGCGTCTTCGGCCAGGAGATCACCACCCTGGACGTCTCCTCCGCCGAGCACGGCGGCAAGCCGCCGATCCTGATCACCGTCCAGTCCAACCGGGTCAACCCCGAGATGGTCTCCGAGTTCAAGAGCGCCCTGCGCGCCCACCCCGGCGACGTCCCGGTCCGGCTGCTGACCACCTCGCGGGAGAAGAACACGCTCTTCGAGCTCGGCTTCCTGGTCAACCCCGACAACGGCGCCTTCGCCTCCGAGGTGAAGACCCTGCTCGGCCCCTCCGCCTGGAGCAACGCGCTGTAGCGGCGCGGAAGGACGACGCCAGGCCCGTTCCCGCGGTCGCGGGAGCGGGCCTGGCGTCTTCTCCCGATCGGTTCGGCTACGGGCCTTTCACCCGTTTGATTCCCGTTGACAGATCGTCAAGCGGAGGCAAAGGTCGTGGTCACACCGACCACCCCCCAGCACAGGAGACCTGTGACGATCCGCCCTGCCCGCAGTTGGGCCGCCGGCGCCGCCGCGCTCGGCACCCTGGTCAGCTCGCTCTCGCTCGCCCAGCTCGCCACCGCCGACGGCGCGGCTGCGGCCCGGAACCTGCCACCCCGTCAGAGCGCGGCCGACGCACTGACCATGACGCCCGGTGGGGCCTGCTCGGCCACCCCGGCCGACGTGAACCGACCGCCCCGGCTGACCGCGACCGCCACCGATCCGAACGGTGACGCCCTCGGGGTGCAGTTCGCCGTCTCCTGGAACGACGGGACGGGTGCGGCCCGCCGGTGGTACTCGACCGGGGCCGAGGCCACCGTCCCGACCGCCTTCCGGCCCTCCGGCTCCTCCTTCTCCACGGACGTGCCGGAGCTGCCCGCCCCGGCGGCCGGGAGCTACGGCTGGACCGTCCGGGCCTGGGACGGCCGGGCCTGGGGCCCGTGGTCCGCGCGCGGCGCCGCCACCCCCTGCCGCTACCGGCTCGACACCACCGCACCGCAGGCCCCGCAGGTCAGCTCCGCCACCCACGTGGTCTCGGCCGACCCGGCGGCGTCCCTGCCCTGGGCCGACGGCGTGGGCCGGTACGCCTCGCTGACCCTGCACTCCCCCGCCTCCGACGCGGTCCGCTACGAGTACACCCTGCCGGGTGCGGCCCCGGTCCGGGTGTCCGCCACCGCACCCGGGGCGCCGGTCACCGTCCGGGTACGGGCCGAGCGCAGCGGCCCCCAGTCCGTCGAGGTGCAGGCGTTCGACGCGGCGGGCAACGGCTCGCCCCGGGTGACCTACCGCTTCCACGTGCTGGACGGGGAGGGCCCGCGCGCGCTCTGGTCCCTGGACGGCCCGGAGGCCACCGCCGAGGGCGGCTCCTTCCCGGCCGTGCTGGAGGGCGGCGCCGCCCTCGGCGGGCCCGGCCACCGGGGCGGAGCACTGAGCCTGGACGGCACCGGCCGGGCCAGCACCGCGCGCGCCGTGCTCGACACCACCCGCAGCTTCAGCGTCTCGGCCTGGCTGCGCTCCGACGGCGGTGCGGGCGCCGGTGCCCGCACCGCCGTCAGCCAGAGCGGCCACCAGGGTCAGGCTTTCGCCCTCGGCACCGAGGAGCAGGGCGGTGTCCGGCACTGGACCCTGCGGGCCACCACGGCCGACGGCCGGACCGTCCGGCTCTCCTCCCCGGCCGCGGCCGAGGACGGACGGTGGACCCGGGTCGCCGGGGTGTACGACCGGCCGAGCGGCGTGCTGCGCCTGTACGTGGACGGCGCCCAGGCCGGCTCGGTGCTGCTCGGCACCGGCCCGGCCGACGAGGTCCGCGCGGCGAACGGCGCACTCGACCTCGGCCAGGCCCGGACGGCCGGCGGCTGGGGCGAGCCGTGGACCGGAGCGGTGGACGAGGTCCGGCTCTGGGACCGCCCGCTGACCACGGCCGAGGCCACCGGCCCGGCCACGGACGGCCTGCCCGCCGGCGGGCTCGGGGCCAAGGCGGTCTGGGAGCTGGACGAACCGGCCGGCCGGAGCGAGGTCACCGGCACCGCCCAGGCCTCCGCCCTCACCCTGCACGGCGGCGCGGCCCTGACCGCCACCGGAATCGCCGGGCAGGCGCTGGCCCTGGACGGCGTCGACGACCTGGCCCGGACGGACCGTCAGCAGCTGGACGGGGAGCGGGACTTCTCGGTCTCGGCCTGGGTCAGGCTGTCCCGGCCCACCGCCGGGGACACCGCCGACCGCACGGTGCTGGCCCAGACCGGCGGCACCACCAGCCAGTTCGCGCTGTACTGGTCCGGCGCGGACCAGCGCTGGGTCTTCGGCCGGCGCACCCTCGACGCCGCCACCGCCACCGAGCTGCGGGCCGCCCAGGGCGCGCCCGGCACCGGCGCGGTGGGCGAGTGGACCCAGCTGACCGCGGTCTCCGACCGCACGGCGGGCAGGCTGCGCCTGTACGTGAACGGCGAGCCGGCCGGCGAGGCCGACCAGTCCGCCGCCCCGGCCTGGGCCACGGCCGGAGCGCTCCAGCTCGGCGCCGGCCTCCGGGCCGGCACCGCCACCGACTTCCTGGCCGGCGATCTGGACGCCGTCCGGCTCTGGGACCGGGTGGTGACCTCGACCGAGGCCCGTGAACTGGCCGTCCGCAAGCCGCAGGTGACGGGCCGGTGGAGGCTGGACGGCACCACCGGCACCACCACCCCCGGCGAGGGCCCGGCGGGCACCGCGCTGACCCTGACCGGCGGTGCCGCCGTCGAGCCGGGGGCCGGCCTGCGGATGGACGGCGCGCTGCTGCTGGACGGCACCGGTGCCGCGAGTTCCGGGCCGGGCACGCCGATCCGGACCGACCGCAGCTTCACGGTCTCGGCCTGGGCCCAGCCCGCCGACCTGTCCCGGGACGCCACCGTGCTCTCCCTGCCGGGCACCACCGGCAGCGCGCTGACGCTCCGCTGGCGGGCCGCCGCCGACGGGCACCCGAGCCGCTGGGAGGCCGAGGTGCGCTCCACCGACACCGCCGGCGGTCAGGTCAGCACCGCTGCCCTGGCCTCCTCGGGCGGCGCCTGGGACGGCTGGAGCAATCTGACCGTGGCGTACGACGCGGCGGCGGGGCAGCTGCACCTGTACGTCGACGGCTCGGCGGAGGCCGCCACGGCAGCCGTGCCCGCCGCGCCGTTCCGTGCCGAGGGCGGTCTGGAGGTCGGCCGCACCCTGACCGACGGCGCCCACGCGGAGTGGTTCACCGGCGCGATCGACGATGTCTGGGCGGTCCAGGGGCTGCTGACGGAGCAGCAGCGGATCCGGCTGGCCGACTTCAACTCGGCCCCCGGGACCGGCGAGCTCTGAGTCGGCCGTCGAGGCCCCGGTCGGTCAGCCGGACACCGGCAGGCCGGCCGGGGCCTTGACGCGCTTCATGATGATCTGCGAGTTCACCTCGGTGACGCCGACCAGGGTGGTGAGCTTCTCGATCCACAGGCGCTCGTAGGCCTTCAGGTCCGCGACCGCGATCCGCAGCAGGCAGCCCGGGCTGCCGAACAGGCGGTACGCCTCGATCACGTCGGGGATGTCCTGGAGGGCGGCCTCGAAGGCCTCGACCGCCTCGCGCTCGCGGCGCACCTCGACCGAGACCAGCACCTCGAAGCCCCGGCCCACCGCCTCCGGGTTGACCACCGCCCGGTAGCCCTCGATCACCCCGTCCTCCTCCAGCTGGCGGACCCGGCGGAGGCAGGGCGAGGGGGTGAGGCCGACCCGCTGGGCCAGCTCCTGGTTGCTGAGGCGGCCGTCGCGCTGGAGCTCGCGCAAGATGTCACGGTCGATGCGGTCCATGGCGCAATGCTATGCCCTCGAATGCGTCAGCTCGGGCAAGAAGTCGCGATCGGATTGCGCACCGGATCGCCTATTCTTGCGATGAGCGTTCCGCCACAGCGGAGACCGACACGGCAGCCCGGCCCAGGCAAACAGCCAGGGGCCGGGCTGCTCCCCTTTCCGGCCGGCACCCCTCCGGCCCGCACCGCCACAGGAGGCAGCCATGACACGGATCGTCGTGATCAGCACCGGCGGCACCATCGCCAGCCGCTGGCAGGGCTCGGGGTACGCGGCGGACGCCCACGGCCAGGAGGTGCTGGACACCGCGGCCGTCCCGGAGGGCGTCGAGCTGGAGGTCGTCGACCTGTTCAGCGTGAACAGCCCCCGGCTGACCACCCATCACCAGCTCACCCTGCTGCGCACCGTGCACGAGGTGCTGGCCGACCCCGGCGTGGACGGCATCGTGGTGACCCACGGCACCGACACCCTGGAGGAGTCGGCCTTCCTGCTGGACCTGCACCACGACGACCCGCGCCCGGTGGTGTTCACCGGGGCGCAGCTGCCGATGGGCACCGCCGAGGGCGACGGGCCGGGGAACCTCTACGACGCGCTGCTGACCGCCGCCACCGTCCGCGGCCTGGGCGTGCTGGTGGTCTTCGACGGCAAGGTGCACGCCGCCCGGGGCACCGTGAAGGTGCAGACCCTGGCGCCGGACGCGTTCGCCGACCCGTCCGGCCACCGGGTCGGGGACGTCGGCTTCGGCAGCGCGGTGATCCTCCGTCAGCCCCTGCGCCCCGCGCCGCTGGCGGTGCCGGAGCTGCCCGGCTCCGCGCCCCGGGTCGATCTGGTGATGCACCACTCGGACGCCGACCCCGTGCTGTTCCGGGCCGCGCTGGCGGCCGGGGCGAGCGGCGTGGTGCTGGTCGCCACCGGCGCGGGCAACGCCACCCCCGAGTTCGTCGAGGCGGTCGCCGAGGCCACCGCCGCCGGCGTGCTGGTGGCGCTCACCACCCGGGTGGAGTCCGGCCCGGTGGCCCAGATCTACACCCACGGCGGCGCGGTCGACCTGGTCGCGGCCGGTGCGGTGCCGACCGGCACCCTGCGGGCCGGTCAGGCCCGGATCGCGGTGCTCTCGGCGCTGCTCGCCGGAGCCGGCCCAGTGGAGCGCACCGCTCTGCTGCGCCGCGTGCTGGCCGCCGAGACCCCGGTGCTCGCGGCGGCCTGAGCCGGCCTCGCCCGCGCCCGCCCGGCCCCCGGGGGGCGGGCGGAAGTCCGTTCACCCCCGCGTCGGCCCCCGGTCACCCACCGGGGGCCGACGCGCGGGAACCCGTCCGCATACTGTGACGTCATCCGGAGCAGGACCCCCGACGACGCCGTACAGAGGACACCGACGCATGTCGCAGCAGCAGAACGCCGCCCAGCGCGAACCCGAGCGGGCCGAGACCATCCTGCGGGTCTTCGACACCGCCTTCGGCCGGCTGCTGGCCGAGGACCCGGCCGCGTTCCGGGTGAAGTTCCGCAAGATGGCCGCCTCCGCCTTCGCCTTCTACCGGGGCACCGCGGGGCTGTACTACGCGGACCTGACCACGGCTCCGTTCCAGCAGTACGGTGCGCCCTACCTGGACGAGCGGACCAGCCGGGTGTGGATCCACGGCGACCTGCACGCGGAGAACTTCGGCACCTACCTCAACTCCGAGGGCCGGCTGGTCTTCAACGTCAACGACTTCGACGAGGCGTACGTCGGCGCCTTCACCTGGGACGTCCAGCGCCTGGCCGCCAGCCTGGCCCTGCTCGGCTACGCCAAGGCACTCTCCGACCGGACCATCTCCGAGCTGGTGCGCACCTTCGCCAGCGCCTACCGGGCCCGGATCGGCGCGCTCGCGGCCGGTGACCCGGCCGAGGCGTACACCCTGGACACCGCCGAGGGCCCGCTGCTGGAGACCCTGCGCCGGGCCCGGCTGCAGACCCGGGTGGCGCTGCTGGAGCAGGACACCGTGATCGACGGGTACGAGCGCCGGTTCCGCTCCGGCGGCGGCACCATCCCGCTGGACCAGGACACCCGGGACGAGGTGCTGACCGCCTTCGAGCAGTACCTGGCCACCCTGCCGCCGGCCAGCCGGACCAGGCCGGAGGCGCTGCGGGTGAAGGACGTGGTCGGCCGCCGGGGCATCGGCATCGGCAGTGCCGGGCTGCCCTCCTACAACGTGCTGCTGGAGGGCCACACCGACGCCCTCGAGAACGACGTGATCATCTACCTGAAGCAGGGTCAGACCCCGGCCGTGTCGCAGTACGTGGCCGATCCGGCGATCCGGGAGTTCTTCGTCCACGAGGGCCACCGCACCGTCATCTCGCAGCGCGCACTGCAGGCGCACAGCGACCCGTGGCTGGGCTGGACCACCTTCCGGGACCAGGGGATGCTGGTCGCCGAGGTCTCCCCGTACTCCTCCGACCTGGACTGGTCCGACCTGACCGAGCCGGCCGACCTGCTGGACGTGGTCAGCCACCTGGGCCGGGCCACCGCCGGGATGCACGCGGCGGCCGACGCCTCCTCCAGCGGCCACGGGCTGGTGCCGTTCTCCACCGAGCACGCCATCGACCGGGCGATCGGCGAGCAGGGCGCGGACTTCGCCGGGATGCTGGTGGAGTTCGCCCACGCCTACGGGGACCGGGCCCGCCGGGACCACCAGATCTTCGTGGACCTGTTCCGCAACGGCTCGATCCCCGGCCTGGGCTGACCGGGCCTCGGCTCCGGTGCGGGCCGACCGGCCTCGGCTCGGGCGCGGGCTGACCAGGCCTCAGTTCCGGTGCGGGAAGCGGGCGGTGAGCAGTGCGCCGCCGCCCGCCCCCGGGTCCGCCCCCACCGCCGGGCCCGCCGCCAGGGTGCCGCCGTGGCCGGCGGCGATCTCCCGGGCGATGGCCAGGCCCAGGCCGGCCCCGCCCACCGACCGGGTGCGGGCGTCGTCGAGCCGGGTGAAGCGCTCGAAGACCCGCTCCCGGTCGGCCTCCGGGATGCCCGGCCCGTCGTCCGCCACCTCCAGCCGGACCGCGTCCTCCGCCACCGAAACGCGGACGGCGACGACGCGGTCCGCGTGCCGGCAGGCGTTGTCCAGCAGATTGCGCAGCAGCCGCTCCAGCTGCACCTCACTGCCCGGCACCCGGGCCCGTCCGGTGACCTCGGCGGTCAGCCGCAGGCCGGCCGCCCGGGGCAGGTGGCGGTACTCCTCGGCCAGGTCGAGCACCAGCCCGCCGAGGTCCACCTCGGCGGTGGCCGGGCGCGCCCCGCCACCGTCCAGTCGGGTGAGCAGCAGCAGGTCGTCGGTGAGCCGCTGGAGCCGTTCGATGTCGCCGACCGCGTCCCGGACGGTGCCCTGCCAGTCCACCCCCTCGGGATGGGCGAGCGGACCCTCCAGTGAGGCACGGAGATTGGCGATCGGGCTGCGCAGTTCGTGCGAGGCGTCGGCGATGAAGCGGCGCTGGCGGTCGGCGGAGCCCGCCAGCCGGTCCAGCACGTCGTTGGTGGTCCGGGCCAGCGCGGTGAGCTCGTCCCCGGTCGGCGGCACCGGCACCCGGGCGTCCAGCGAACGGGTACTCAGATCGGCCAGCCCCCGCCGGATCGCCTCCACCGGCCGCAGCGCCCGGCCGGCCGTCAGCCAGGCCGTGGTGGCGACCACCAGCGCGGCCATCGGCGGGCCGGACTCGGCCAGCCAGTTGATGCCGAAGGGGTCGTACTGCGGTCCGTGGGCGTTGAGTTCCTTCAGCACCGGGGAGACGAAGAGCATCGGCATCAGCGCGGCGCAGCCGGCCAGCAACGCCGAGCGGGCCCGCAGCGGGGCGTCCCGGCCGAGCGGTTCCAGGGCGAACCGGGTCACCAGGCCCACCACCGCGCCGAACTGCGGCACGGCGGCCTTCAGGCCCCACTCGGCCACGTTCTCCTCGACGAACGGGTAGCTGGAGTAGGCGGTCACCCAGCGGAAGTCGCTCCAGGCCAGCAGGGCGGTCGCCGTCGCCACCATCACCGCCACCTGCCGGGCCCGGGCCGGCTCCGCCCAGCGGGCGGCCTTCCACGCCACCCAGCCCAGCAGCAGGGCCGGCACCAGCGGTCCGGGCAGCCCGGCCGGGCCGATCACCGGGTCGATCCGGTTCAGGGCCTCCAGCTGCTCCTGGTCGGCCGGCGGCGATCCGTCCGTGCTCCTGGCCCACTGGAGCAGTACGGCGGCGAGCGCGAACAGCGCCGCCGCCCCGCCGGCCACCAGGGCGGCGGTCACCTTCCGGTTCGCCCGGGCCCGTGCGCGCAGCCGGCAGGACACCGTCTCCGACGCCTCCGGCGCCCCCGGCGAGCCGGCTGAGCCGACGTCAGGCAACGATCCGGTCCGCCCGGCCGACCAGCTTGTAGCCGACCCCGCGGACGGTGCTGATGCTCTCCCGGCCGAACGGCGCGTCGATCTTGCGACGGAGTGAACTCACGTACACCTCGACGATGTTGAGGTCGCCCGCGTAGTTGGCGTCCCAGACCTGGTCGACGATCTCGACCTTCGGGACCACCTCGTCCGGCCGCTGCGCCAGGCACTCCAGCACCGCGAACTCCTTGGCCGTCAGCTCGATCCGGGCCTCGTCCCGCCCGCAGCTGCGGGCCACCCGGTCCAGCCAGAGGTCACCCACCCGGAGCACCCGTCCGTCCCGGGCCGGGCCGCCCCGGCGCAGCAGCGCGCGCAGCCGGGCCTCCAGCACCACGTAGGAGAACGGCTTGGCCAGGTAGTCGTCGGCACCGGTGTCCAGCGCCTCGGCCTCGTCGTACTCGCCGTTCTTGGCGGTCAGCATGAGGATCGGGGTGTCCACGCCGCGCTCGCGCAGCCGGGCGCAGACCCGGTAGCCGTTCAGCCCCGGCAGCATGATGTCGAGCAGGATCGCGGCGTACCGGCGCTCGGTCGCCGCCCACAGGCCGGCCGGTCCGTCGTGCTCGACGTCCACCGCGTAGCCGGCCGCGGTCAGGCCACGCCGGAGTGCCTCGGCCAGGCGTTCCTCGTCCTCGATCACCAGCAAGCGCATGTGCTCAGTATCCACACCATCCTCCGGCCCTCCCTGAAGAGGTCTTCAGGAACCTTCAGCTCGGCTTCAGCAGTGCGGTGTGAGCCTCGGGCTCTCCCCGTCGCCGACCCCGGAGCTCACCAGATGACCACGGCCACCGCCCCCGCCCGCCCGGCCCCACCGGAGGTGGGGGCCAGGCCGCCGCAGCCGGGGCGGCGGCGCGCGCCCTGGGCGGTCGGGCTCGCCGTCCTCGCGGTGTACTCGGCCCTGGCACTGCGGCTGCACGCCCGGCTGGAGACCACCGGCTACGACCTCGGCATCTTCGGACAGGCGGTGCAGCGCTACGCCGAGGGGCACTGGCCGGCCTCGGAGCTGCGCAGCGAGGGCGCCCCGGGCCTGACGGCCTTCCCGCTGCTGGGCGACCACTTCCACCCGGTGCTGGCGCTGCTCGGGCCGCTGTACGCGCTGGTGCCCAGGGTGGAGCTGCTGCTGGTGGCGCAGGCGGCCCTGGTGGCGCTCTCGGCCGGCGTGGTCACCGGCTGCGCGGGCCGCCGGGGCCTGCGCGGTGCACCGCTGATCGGGCTGGCGTACGCCTCGGCCTGGGGGCTGCAGACCCTGGTCGGCTTCGACTTCCACGAAGTGGCCTTCGCCGTCCCGCTGTTGGCGCTCTCGCTGGCCGCCTACCTGGACGGGCGGTGGACCGCCTGCGCCTGGTGGGCGGCGGCCCTGCTGCTGGTGAAGGAGGACATGGGGCTGACCGTGGCGGCGATCGGCGTGCTGCTGCTGCGCCGGCACCTGCGGGCCGGGCTGACGCTCTGTCTGCTGGGACCGCTGACCATGGCCCTGGTACTAATGGTGGTGCTGCCGTCCTTCAACCCGGGTGGCGAGTACGGCTACCTGAACACCGCCTCGGGTTCCTTCGGCCTCTTCAAGGGGCTGGACGTCAAGGCGACCACCGCCCTGTGGCTGCTGCTGCCGACCGGGCTGCTGGCGCTGCGCAGCCCGCTGCTGCTGGTGGCCGTGCCCACCGTGGCCTGGCGGTTCGCCTCGGGCTTCCCGGCCTACTGGAGCACCGACCACCACTACTCGGCGGTGCTGATGCCGGTGCTCTTCCTGGCCCTGGTGGACGCGCTGGCCCGGCTGCGACTGCGCGAGCGGCGGCCCCGGGCCGCCCTGCTGCTGCCGGCCGCGCTGCTGGCGGTCTCGGCCGTGCTCAGCCTCACCACCGCACCGTCCGGCCCGCTGCTGCTGGCCCGGGCCACCACCCCCGGCTTCTGGTCGGACTCGCCGAAGGCGGCGGCCGGGCGGGCGGCCCTGGCCCTGGTGCCGGACGGCACGGTGGTGGCGGCCTCCAACTCGGTGGCCGCGCAGCTGATCGACCGGGCCACCGTCTACCTGCTCACCCCGGCCACCTTCGCGGCCGGGCGGCCGGTGCCGGAGTGGCTGGTCGCCGACGAGCGGGCGGTCTTCCCGGGCCCGACGGCGCCCGCACTGCGGGCCGCCGTCGAGGCCGGCTACCGGCCGGTGTACTCCGCCGAGGGCTTCACCGTGCTGCGCAAGGCCCCCTGACGGCTCCTCAGGCTCCGGCGCGGGCCGGCCCCCTTCGGGGGCACACGGAACCAGGCACCACGCGACGGGCGACGGGCAACGGGCAACGGGCAACGGGCAGCACGGACGACCGGCGCGCGGACGACCGGGCCGGGCGGTCGCCCTCCCGGTGGCGCGGCACGGCACCCCGCGCCACCGGGCTCGCGGGCCTCAGCCCTCGGCGTCCAGCTCGGCCAGGAAGTCGAGCGCGACGGCCCAGGTCCGCTCGGCGGCCTCGGCGTCGTAGTCGGGCAGCTCCGGGTCGGTGAAGAGGTGGCCCGCGCCCCGGTAGCGGTGGATCTCGACGTCGGCCCCGGCCTTGGTCATGTTGAGGTACCAGGCGTTCAGCCAGTCCTCGGGCTCGAAGGCGTCCGGCTCGGCGACGTGCAGCTGCACCGGCAGCGAGGTGGTGGCGTCCTCCCGGATGTCGGAGGTGCCGTGCAGCAGGAGCAGCCCGAGCGCCTTCTCGTCGGCCAGCGCGAGGTTCTGCGCGAGCGCGGCGCCGAGCGAGTACCCGGCGTAGACCAGCCGGGCCTCCGGCACCAGCAGCGGGGCGACGGCGCTCACCGCGCGGCGCAGCAGCTCCTCGCTGCCGAGCTCCTCCTTGTACGCCATGGCCTCCTCGACGTCCTCGAAGGTCCGGCCCTCGAAGCAGTCGGGGGTGTGCACCTGGTGCCCGGCGGCCCGGAGCCGCTCGGCCGCCTGGTGGACGGCCGGCCGCAGGCCGTAGACGGAGTGGAACAGGACGATCTGGGCCACGACGGGGTCCTCACCTCGGGTGTGCGGGGGTAACACCCCATCATCGCCCACCGCACCGACGACCCGGCTGTCCCACGCCCCGGTGAAGAGCCGACGAACAGTCAGCACGCCCCCTGGACAAGGACTTACCGCTCAGTAGCCTTGTCGGACGTGACTGAGCCCACAGATGCCCTGTCCTCCGCCCGGCCGCGCCGCCGCCGGGTCCTCCAGGCCGCCGCGCTGACCGCCGGCGCCGCCGCCCTCCCGCTGGCCGCTGCCGCCCCGGCCGGCGCCGCCGCCGCGCCGCAGTTCCTGCACGGCGTCGCCTCCGGCGACCCGCTGCCGGACGGCGTGCTGCTCTGGACCCGGGTCACCCCGACCGCCGAGGCCGTCCCCGGATCGCTCAAGGGGCCGGACACCCAGGTGAGTTGGCAGGTCTCCGAGAACCAGGGCTTCACCGCCGTGGTGGCCTCGGGCACCGTGACCACCACCGCCGCCACCGACCACACCGTGAAGGTGGACGTGCGCGGCCTGCGCCCGGCCACCCGGTACTGGTTCCGCTTCACGGCCGAGGGCACCACCTCCCCGACCGGCCGCACGGCCACCACCCCGGCGACCGACGCCGCCACCGCGCACCTGCGCTTCGGCGTGGCCAGCTGTGCCAACTGGGAGGCGGGCTACTTCTCCGCCTACCGCCACCTGGCGGCGCGCGGCGACCTGGACGCCTTCCTCTTCCTCGGCGACTACATCTACGAGTACGGCACCGGCCAGTTCGCCGCCCGGGGCAGCGTGGTGCGCCCGCACGCACCCGCCCACGAGATCCTGAACCTCGCCGACTACCGTACCCGGCACGGCCGTTACAAGACCGACCCGGACCTCCAGGCCCTGCACGCGGCCGTCCCGACCATCGCCATCTGGGACGACCACGAGGTGGCCAACGACGCCTGGTCCGGCGGCGCGGAGAACCACACCCCCGGCACCGAGGGCGCCTGGGCCGACCGGGTCGCGGCGGCCAAGCAGGCGTACTTCGAGTGGATGCCGGTCCGTCCCTCGATCGCCGGCACCACCTACCGGCGGCTGCGCTACGGCAAGCTGGCCGACCTCTCGCTGCTGGACCTGCGGTCCTTCCGTTCGGAGCAGGCCAAGGCCGCCACCGGGGCGGTCGACAGCCCCGACCGCACCATCACCGGCCGGGCCCAACTGGACTGGCTCAAGGCCGGGTTGACCGCCTCGGACACCACCTGGCGACTGGTCGGCAACTCGGTGATGATCTCGCCGGTGGCCTTCCTCTCGCTGCCCGGCTACCTGCTGCGCCCGCTGGCCCAGCTGCTGGGCCTGCCCGCCGAGGGGCTGGCCGTCAACCCGGACCAGTGGGACGGCTACACCCACGACCGGCGCGAGCTGCTCGGCCACCTGAAGAGCGGGGCGATCCGCAACACGGTCTTCCTGACCGGCGACATCCACTCGGCCTGGGCCTCCGACGTCCCGTTCGAGGCGGCCACCTACCCGTTCTCGGGCAGCGCGGCCACCGAGTTCACCGTCACCTCGGTCACCTCGGACAACATCGACGACTTCCTCAAGGTCGCGCCGCAGACCGTCTCGCTGGTGGCGGCCGGGGCGATCCAGGCGGCCAACCCGCACGTCAAGTGGGTCGACCTGGACTCGCACGGCTACGGCGTCCTGGACGTCACGCCGGAGGCGGTCCAGATGGACTACTACGTGCTCTCCGACCGGACCCGGAAGGACGCCACCAGCCGCTGGGCCCGGGGCTACCGCACCCGCTCCGGCACCCAGCAGGTGGAGCGCGCCAAGTCCCCGCGCTGACCCCCGCCGGTGGTGCGGCGGCCGACACCCGGTCGGCCGCCGCACCACCGCTCCCGCACCGCACCACCGCACCTTCGCGGACCCGCCGATCCTTCGCGGCCCGGCCGATCTTGCGCGGCCCCGGTCGCCCGGGTGGAATGGGCGGGTGGAACAGCACCCCGACACCCTCACCCCCGCCCGAGTGGACGCCTACCTGGCCCGGATCGGCGCCACCCGTCCGGCCCGGCCGGACCACGCCGCACTGGCCGCGCTGCACCGCGCCCACCTGCTCGCGGTCCCATTCGAGAACCTGGGCATCCACCTGGGCGAGCCGGTGACGCTGGAGCCGGAGGCGCTGTACGGGAAGCTGGTGGAGCGCCGCCGGGGCGGCTTCTGCTACGAACTCAACGGCCTGTTCGCCGAGTTGCTCCGCTCCCTGGGCTTCGAGGTGACCGTGCTGGCCGCCCGGGTGTACGCCGCACCCGACCGGCTGTCCATCCCGTTCGACCACCTCGCCCTCCGGGTCGACCTGGCGGACGGACCCCGGCTGGCCGACGTCGGCTTCGGCGCCTTCATCCGCGAGCCGCTGCGGCTCGACCTGACGGACCCCCAGCAGGACCAGGGCGGCACCTTCACCGTCCGCCCGGACGGCGAGTACCTGGTGGTCTCCCAGGACGGCGAGGCGCAGTACCGGCTGGAGCAGCAGCCCCGGCAGCTGGCGGACTTCGTGCCCACCTGCTGGTGGCACACCACCTCGCCCGGCTCGCACTTCACCCGCTCGCTGATCTGCTCCCGCCAGCTCCCGGAGGGCCGGCTGAGCCTCAGCGGCACCCGGCTGATCCACACCTCGGGGGACGGCACCCGCACCGTCGAGGAGCTGACCGGCCCCGAGGCACTGGCCGCCTACGACGAGCGCTTCGGCTTCACCCTGCCCCGCCTCCCGGAGGTGCTGCACCCACCGGCCTGACGGAGGCCCGGCCTGGGGGCCGCCTCCTTGAGGGGGTCGGCCGTGCCACCGTGCGGCTCCGCCACCTGGGCGGGCGTCGTCGACGACCTCTCCTCCCCGTTGGCGGGCAAGGAGAGGGCGTACCCCGGCGGCGAGAAGGGGGCACCCCCGGCCGGAGGCCGGGACGCCGAAGGCGGAGCGGGGCACCCCCGGCCGGGGAGAGTCCATGCGGAGCATCGGCGACCGACGAGAAGCCGGTGGAGCTCCCTCCCGCTCGGTGCCGGGCAAGGAAGGCCCGTGCCACCGGCGACGCCCGCCGGCCCCGTCGAGGAGACAGCCCCCGGTCCGTCCGCGGCGGGACCTGACGCGGGCTCAGCGCAGCCGGGCGAAGCCGCCGTCGACCAGGTGGAGCTCCGGCCCGGCGCCCAGGGCCGGGGCCTGGCAGCGGAACGCCTTCGGCGGCGCGCTCGGATCGTCCCGGCGGGGCGCGCCGGACCAGCCGACCCGCGGGTGGCCGTCGGCGTCCCGGTGGAAGGAGACCGAGACCTCCGGGTGCCAGTCGGTCACCACCGGCGGCGCGGGCTGCCCGACCGGCAGGACCTCGAAGGTCTCCACCCGCCCGGTCACCACCGTCCCGTCCGCACCGGCCCCGGTCACGCAGTCCACCGAGGCGGCGATCCGGACGGTGCCCTCGCCCGCGAAGACGTGCTGCATGGTCAGCTGGCCACCGGCCCACAGCGGGTCCCCGCCGCCCGGCCCGGTCACCCCCACGGCGTCCACCGCCAGATCGATCCGGTCCGGCAGGGTGGGCACCGGGCCGTTCAGGTCCAGCCGCCCGGAGCCGCGCAGCAGGTGCGGGCCCGGCCGGTCCGGGCCGGCCGCCGGCTCGAAGGCCGAGACCCAGCCCGGCCCGTGCGGTACCGGCACCGGCGCGACCGCGGGCACGGCCGTGGCCACCGGGGCGGCGGCGGCCACCAGACAGACGGCCAGGGCGATCACCGGAAGCAGCTTGCGCATGACGGTCCCTCATCTCCTCGCGGCGGCGCACCCTCCGTGCGCCACCACGACGATCCCCCGCCGGACCCGCCCGGGACGTCGGCCGCAGGGACGGCCCGCCTTCCCCCGCGCGGGGGAAGGCGGGCTACTCCGCCGGCCCGTCGCCGAGCGCGTACAGGCCCGGCAGGTTGACCACGATCGCCTCCTGGGTGCTGCGGGCGATGACCACCACGGCCTCCTCGGTCGGGTCCGGGTTCTCCTCGCGGTGCGGGACGAACGGCGGGACGAAGATGTAGTCGCCCGGCCCGGTGCGCAGCCGGATCTCCTCCGGGGTGCCGGAGGAGTCGTCCACGAAGACGAACTCGGGGTGGCCGCTGACCACGTGGATGGCGGTCTCCGAGGCGCCGTGGTGGTGGTCGGAGGAGGAGGTGGCGGGGGCCACGTGGGTCTGTCCCATCCAGAGCTTCTCGGAGCCGACCGTCTTCCCGCTGACGGCCGCGAACCGCCGCATCCCCCCGGTCTGCGCGGTGTCGCCGTCCAACTCCCCGGCCTTGACGTGGTGCAGCCGGGCCCGGAGGCCGCCGGGCGCAGGGGCCTCGTGGCCGTGCAGGTGCGGGTGGAAGCCGGTGCCCGCCACGGTCGGCTCGGGTCCCTCGGTCTGACGATCCGGCAGGTGGGCGGTGGACATGGCGACTCCTCGGAGCGGGAGGGGAGGTGGACGACGGCCCGCGGGCAGCGCGGCGAGCGGCGGCGGGCAGCGGCGACGGGCCCGGGGCGCCGGGAGCCGGCCGCCGGCCACGGCGCCCGGCGGCGCACACCGGCCGGGGTTCGGACGCTAGGCCCAGCGGCGAAAGGATGTCAAGAGGTGTCCTTTTCCCGCCGGTCACCACCTTCCGCACCTGACAAGGGACTTGAGCATCCACCGGACCGGGGGATACTCGGCCCATGCATATCTCCGCCAAGGCGGACTACGCCGCACGCGCGCTGGTCGAGCTCGCCTGCGACACGTCCCGCCCCCTCACCTGCGAGGCCATAGCCGATGCCCAGGGCATCCCGTTCCGCTTCCTGAAGTCCGTGGTGGGCGAGCTCCGCCGGGCCGGGCTGGTGCGCAGCCAGCGCGGCTGCGAGGGCGGCTACTGGCTGGGCCGGGAGGCCGACCGGATCAGCCTGCTGGACGTGGTGCGGGCGGTGGACGGGGAGGTGATCACCCTGCGCGGCGAACCGCTGGCGGGCCTGGACTACCCGGGCCCGGCGCACGGGCTGCCCGCCGTCTGGCGCAGCGTCGAGGACCGCGCCGTGGAGATCCTGACCGGCACCACGGTGGCCGAACTGGTGCTCCGGAGCGGGCGGGTGACGCCGGTATGACGCCGCCCGGGGAGGTCCGGGCGGGGGTGGTGGAGGTCGCCGAGTACACCGACCCGATGTGCCCGTGGTCCTGGGGCGCCGAGCCCCGGCTGCGGGAGCTGCGCGCGGAGTGGACCGGCGCGGTGGAGCACCGGCGGGTGTTCGCGATCCTGTTCGACGAGGGCGAGGAGCCGGCCCCCGACCCGGTGGCGGAGGCCGCCTGGTTCAGCCGCTACGCGGCCGAGGTCGCCCGGCACACCGGCGCCCCGCAGGCCGCCGAGCTGCGCTGGGTGGCGGCCAGCAGCTGGCCGTCCGCACTGGCGGCGGCAGCGGCCGAGGGCCAGGGGACGGCGGTGGCCGAGGAGGTGCTGCGGCGGCTGCGGGAGAGCGCCTTCGTGCACGGCGAGCCGGCCGACTCCGAGCAGCGGGTGGCCGCCGCGCTGGCCGCGGTGCCGGGGCTGGACCTGCCCCGGCTGCTGGCCGAGGCAGCCGGGCCGCAGGTACGGGCCCGGGTGGTCCGGGACCGGGCCGAGGCGCGGCGGCCGGCTCCCGAGGTGATCGGCCTGCGCGGCGAGGGCCCGCACCCGGGCGGGGCGAAGGAGACCGAGGAGGGCCACCGGTACGCACTGCCCACCCTCGTCTTCACCGGCCCGGCCGGGCGCCGGGTGGTGCCGGGCTGGCGCCCGGCCGAGGAGTACCGCACGGCCCTGGCCGAGGTCGCGCCGGGCAGCTGACCGGGACACCGAGACGTCACACGCCCGTGGTCCGGCGCAGCCTCCGGCCGCCGGACCACGGGCCCGCACCGGCCCTCCGTGGCCGACTCGACGTCCCCCTGTGAACGGCGTGTTGAGCCCGCATTGCAGCAGCCTGGGAGTAATCAGACACCTTTTGGTGTCCATTGACAGCGCCTCGCACCGCTGGCCAGGATGAGCCCATGAACCCGATGCAGCCGCGGCCCCGCCGGCCGCTCGCCGGGCCCTGTTGTTGACCGGGCCCCGCCCGTAGCGCCCACGCGCTCCGCCCCGTCACACCCTTCCTCGCGGCGCCCCGTCCGCACCGCGCCCCCTTCCGCCGCACAGCGCCGCCCCACCGTGCTCGCCCCTCCCGTGCCAGTCCCACCCGTGCCCGTCCTCCTGCGCCCGCCGCGCCGCGCACCGACGTGCCCGCCTCCCGCCCCCGAAAGGTGACGATCCGTCATGACCAGCTCCCCCGTCTCCCGCACCCCGCTCAGCAGACGATCGCTGCTCGGCCTGGGCCTCGGTCTCGGCGCCTCGCTGGCCCTGGCGGCCTGCGGTGACGCCGGGACGGCCGGAGCCGGCGGTGGTGCGGCGGGCGGCACCCTCAAGTGGGGCTGGGCGCTGCCGACTTCGTGGGACCCGGTGTTCTCCTCGGCCGGCTGGGACGTGCACGGGCTGTCCCTGGTCTACGCCGGGCTGACCAAGCTGGACGAGAAGGGCGACGCCGTCCCCGGGCTCGCCACCTCCTGGTCGTACAGCCCGGACGGCGGCTCGGTGACCTTCAGGCTCCGCCCCGGGCTGACCTTCTCGGACGGCACCCCACTGGACGCCACCGCCGTCAAGAAGAGCCTGGACCGGGGCCGGACGGCCCCGAAGTCGCTGGTCGCCCCGCAGTTGACCAGTGTCACGGAGATCACCGCACCCGATCCGCAGACCGTGGTGCTCCGGCTGGGCAGGCCCGACTACCAGATCCCCAACCTGCTGGCCGGCAAGACCGGCATGGTGGTCAACCCGGCCGCCTTCGAGGCCGACGCCGCCGCGCTGGCCACCCGGCCGGCCGGCTCCGGCCCGTTCACCCTGGTCTCGTACACCCAGAACGCCAAGGCGGTGCTCCGGCGCAACCCGTCCTACTGGGACGCCGCGGCGATCAAGCTGGAGAACTTCGAGCTGCACCCGCTGCCGGACGCGGCCACCGTGGTCGCCGGGCTGCAGTCCGGGCAGTTCGACGTGGCCCAGATCCCCGGCAGCCAGGTGGCCGCCGCCAAGGCCGCCGGGCTGGAGGTGCAGGAGATCCCCTCGCTGGTGGTCGCGGTGCTGGACGTGAACGTCGAGAAGGCCCCGTTCGACAACCCCAAGGTGGTCGAGGCGCTCAAGTACGCGATCGACCGCGAGGCCCTGGTGAAGACCCAGCTGTTCGGCCACGGCGAGGTCAACTACCAGCCCTTCCCGAAGGGTTACGTCGGCAACGACCCCACGCTCGGCGAGGTCTTCCGGTACGACCCGGCCAAGGCCCGCACCCTGCTGGCCGAGGCCGGCTTCCCGGACGGGGTGGACCTCGCGCTGACCACCACCGCCGCACAGGGCCTGCCGGAGCAGCTCCAGGCCCAGCTGAAGCAGGTCGGCATCCGGGCCTCGATCGACGTCATCCCGGCCGCCCAGGCCACCCAGATCATGTACATCCAGCACTCCAGGGCGCTGGCCTCCGACCAGTTCGCCGGCCGCGACTCGGCCGCCCAGGCATTCCAAGTGCTGTTCGGTGAGCAGGGGTTGATGAACCCGGGCCGGCGCACCCCGCCCGAGCTGACGGCGGCGGTCGAGCTGGTCTCGCGCACCCCGCTGGACTCCCCCGAGTACCCGAAGGTGCTCCAGGCCGCCACCGCGCTCGCGGTGCGCACCATGCCGAACACCTTCCTCTACAGCGTGCCGCGCCTGCTGGCCCGGCGGAAGTCCGTCTCGCCGATCCCGTCCTTCACCGTGGTCCAACGCTTCGAGGGGGTGACCGCGTCATGAGCACCACCGTCCCGCTCCGGCCGGTGAGTTGGGCACCGACGCTGCTGCGCCGGGCGGCCCGGGCGCCCCGCCCGCTGGGGCGGGTGCTGGCCGCCACCGCCACCGTCTTCCTGCTCTCCTCGCTGCTCACCTTCGGCCTCGGTGCGGTCTCCGACGCCAACCCGGCCGCCGCCGTGCTGGGCGAGACCGCCACCCCGGCCGACATCGCCCGGCTCGACCACGCCTTCGGGCTGGACCGCCCGCTGCCGGTGCAGTACGGCAGTTGGCTGCTGAACGCGCTCGGCGGGGACCTCGGGGTCTCCTGGTTCACCACCGTCCCGGTGGCCGACTCGATCGCCACCGCCCTGCCGGTGGACCTCTCGATCGCCGGACTGGCCCTGCTGCTGGCCGTCCTGCTGGGCGGCGCGGCCGGCATCGCGGCGGCGCTGAACCACGGCGGCCGGGTGGACCGGGCGGTCACCGCCGTCTGCACCCTGCTGGGCACCCTGCCCGCCTTCGTGATCGCCATCGGCCTGATCACCCTGGTCGCCGTCCAGCTCCGGCTGCTGCCCTCCGGCGGGTACGTGCCGTTCGGCCGGAGCCCGGGCGAGTGGCTGCGGTTCGCCCTGCTGCCGGCCCTGGCCCTCAGCCTGGACGCCGCCGCCGGGATCGCCCGCCAGCTGCGCACCTCGCTGGTGACCGAGCTGAAGCGCAACTACGCCACCGGCGCGGTGATGCGCGGGCTGTCCGGCCGCCGGGTGCTGCTCGGCCACGCGCTGCGCAACGCGGCCGGGCCGGCCGTCACCGTCCTCGGCATGAGCGTGCCGGTGCTGATCGGCGGCGCGGTGGTCACCGAGCGGATCTTCAACCTGCCGGGGATCGCCCAACTCTCGCTCCGGGCGGCCGAACAGCACGACGTGCCGGTGATCCAGGGCACCCTGCTGGTCACCGTCGCGGTGGTGCTGGTCGCCAACCTCACCGTGGACGCCCTGCTCCACCTGCTCAACCCGGCGGCCCGCCGCCAGGCCCGTCCGGACGCGACGGCCGGGGGTGCGGCATGAGCGTGCTGCGGGTGCCGGTCGCCCGCGCGGCACTGGCGGTGCTGACCGTCGTCCTGCTGCTCGCCCTGACCGGCGAGTGGCTCGCCCCGCACGACCCGCTGGCCCAGGACACCGCCGCCGCCCTGCGCGGCCCCGGCGCGGGCCACCTGCTGGGCACCGACTACCTGGGCCGGGACGTGCTCAGCCGGCTGCTGGCCGGCACCGGGCTCTCGGTGCTGGCCGCCGTGGAGGCGGTCGCGGTGGCCGCGCTGATCGGGGTGGTGCCCGGCCTGCTCTCGGTGCGCTTCGGCCCGGCCGGCGGCTGGCTGGCGCTGCGCTCGGTGGACGCCCTGATGACCCTGCCGTTCACCCTCTTCGCGATCGCCGCCGTCGGACTGCTGGGCAACGGCCTGCACCAGGCGATGACCGCCCTCGGGGTGCTGCTCTCGCCGCTGTACTTCCGGGTGGTGCGGGCCGCCGCACTCGGGCTGGACCGGGCCCAGTACGTCGAGGCGGCCGAGCTGATGGGCGCCTCCCGGTCCTGGATCCTGCGGGTGCACCTCTGGCGCAAGGTGCTGCCGACCATCGCCGTGACCACCGCGCACGCGCTGGCCACCAGCCTGCTGGCGGTCTCCTCACTGACCTTCCTCGGCATCGGCGTCCAGCCACCCGCCCCCACCTGGGGCGGCATGCTGGCCGGCGACCTGGGCTTCCTGGCGCAGCAGCCCTGGGCCCCGGCGCTGCCCGCCGCGCTGATCATGCTCACCATCGGGGCGCTCAACCTGCTCGCCGACGCCCTGGCGGACACCGACCTGACCGAGCCGAAGGCCACCCGCAGGCTCCGGACTCCCGCCGCGGGCACGGCGGTTGACGCAGCGCCGGACGGCGGGGCATCCGACGGCGGAGCGCTCGGCGGCACGGCAGTCGGCGGCACAGCAGTCGGCGGGGGGACGCCCGACGGCGAGGCGCCCGACGGCAGGACGCCGGACGGCGAGGCGCTGCGCGTCGAGGGGCTGCACGTGACGGTCGGACACGGCCGCACCGAGGCCCTCCGGGACGTCTCGCTCACCGTCCGCCCCGGCGAGGCCGTCGGTCTGGTCGGCGAATCCGGCAGCGGCAAGACGCTCACCTGCCGCTCGGTGCTCGGCCTCCTCGCCCCGGGGGTCGAGGTCTCGGCCGGCCGGATCGCGCTCGGACCCTCCGGCGGCCACCCGGCCGTCGAGCTGGCCGGCCTGACCGACCGTCAGTGGCAGCGGCTGCGCGGCGAGCGCCTGGGCGCCGTCTTCCAGGACCCGGGCTCCTACCTCAACCCCGCGCTCACCGTGGGCCGCCAACTCGGCGAACCGCTGCGCACCCGGCTCGGGCTGAGCCGGGCCGAGGCCCGCGAGCGGGCGGTGGAGCTGTTCACGGCGGTCGGCCTCCGGGACCCGCAGACCGTGCACGACAGCTACCCGCACGAGCTCTCCGGCGGCATGCTCCAGCGCGTGCTGATCGCCATCGCGGTCGCCCAGGACCCGGGGCTGCTGGTGGCCGACGAGGCCACCACCGCCCTGGACACCGTGGTGCAGGCCGAGGTGCTGGACCTGCTGGACACCCTGCGCCGCGAACGCGGCCTGGCCCTGCTGCTGGTCAGTCACGACCTGGCGGTGGTGGCCGAGGTCTGCGACCGGATCCTGGTGTTCTACGCCGGGGAGATCGTCGAGGAGGGCCCCACCGCCGAGGTGGTGGCCGCCCCCGCCCACCCGTACACCGAGGCGCTGCTGCGGGTCGCCTCGCTCGGCCGCCGCGACCGCCGCGACCTGGCCGTCATCCCGGGCCGCCCGCCGGAGCCCGGCACCGCCGGGCCGGGCTGCCGCTTCGCCGACCGCTGCCCGTACGCCACCACCGCCTGCACCGAGACCCCGATCGGCCTCACCCCGGTCGGTGCGGGCCACGGCCCGGACTCCGGCCTCGGCTCGGGCTCCGGCCGCCGGGTCCGCTGCCTCCGCGCCGAGGACCTCGCCCTCGGCGGAGCGTCGACCACCGAACACCCCACCGCACTCCGGACGGAGGCCACCGTATGAGCACCACCACCCGCACCAGCGCCGTCCTGCGGATCAGCGGCCTCGCGGTCGGCTACGGCCGCACCCCCGTGCTGACCGGGGTCGACCTGACCGCGCGGGCCGGCGAGGTGCTCGGGCTGATCGGCGAGACCGGCTCCGGCAAGACCACGCTGGCCAAGGCGGTGGTGGGCCTGGCCCCCGTCACCGCCGGGCGCATCACCGTGGACGGCCGCGAACTCGGCGCGCTGCGCGGCCGGGACCTGCGGACGGCCCGCCGGTCCGGCGCCGTGCAGTACCTGTTCCAGGACCCGCTGCGCTCGCTGGACCCTGACCTGACGGTGGCCCGGCTGGTCGGCGAGCCGCTCGCGGTGGCCGGTGTGCCGCGCGCCGAGCGGGACGGCCGGGTCCACGAAGCGCTGGAACTGGTCGGTCTGGACCGGGCGTTGGCCGATCGCACGCCCGGCCGACTCTCCGGCGGCCAGCGCCAGCGGGTCTCGCTGGCCCGGGCGATCGTCACCCGGCCCCGGCTGCTGCTGGCGGACGAGCCGGTCAGCGCGCTGGACGCCTCCAACCGCAACCACGTCCTGCGACTGCTGGACCGGCTCCGCCGCGAGCTGGACCTGGCCGTGGTGGTGATCTCGCACGACCTGGACTCGCTCTCCGGGATCGCCGACCGGATCGCGGTCCTCTACCGGGGACGGATCGTCGAACAGGGGCCCGCAGAAGCCGTGTTGGAGCGCCCCGCGCACCCGTACGCCGCCCTGCTGGGCGCCTCCTCGCCGAGCCTGGACCCGTCCCGTCGGGCCGCCCTGCCCCTGCTGCGCACCCCCGGCCCGGGCGCCGCCGCGCCCTCCCCCTGCACCTTCGCCCACCGCTGCCCGTTCGCGGACGCCTCCTGCGGGACGCTCCCCGAGCCGCGCCCGCTGGCCGAGGACCACACCGTGGCCTGCCACCACGCCCCCGACTGGCGGGCCCGACTGCCCCGCTGACGCCCCGTCACCCGCCGCCCGCCTGCCGCCCGCCCGTCCTCCCGGAGCTCCCCCATGCCCACTCTCCGCCCTCCCGAACTCGACCGACTGCCCGAGCTGACCACCGCCCTGGCGGCCCGGGCCGCCGAGCACGACCAGGACGCCAGCTTCCCGTACGACGGCGTCGAACTCGTCCACCGGGCAGGGCTGCTGACCGCCACCGTGGCCCGGCGGCACGGCGGCCCCGGCGGCGGCCTGGCCGACACCACCCGCATCCTGCACGCCCTCGGGGCCGGCGATCCGGCCGTCGCCCTGGTCACCGCGATGACCCTGTTCGTGCACGCCGCCGAGGCGCGCGAACCGCACTGGCCCGCCGGGCCGCTGACCGAGCTGCTGGCCGAGTCCGCCGTCCGGCCGACCCTGGTCAACCACGTCCGGGTGGAGCCCGAGCTGGGCACCCCGGTCCGTGGCGGCCTGCCCGCCACGGTGGCCCGACGCGACGGTGACGCCTGGGAGTTGACCGGCCGCAAGATCTACTCGACCGGTGCCCCGGCCCTGCGCTGGCTGCTGGTCTGGGCCCGCACCGAGGAGGCCGAGCCCCGGGTCGGCTCCTTCCTGGTCCGGGGCGACCGGCCCGGGATCACCGTCGAGCCGACCTGGGACCACCTGGGCCTGCGGGCCAGCCGCAGCGACGACCTGCTGCTGGACGCGGTGCGCATCCCGCTGGACCACACCGCCCGGCTGACCGCCCCCGACCCGGACGGCGGCCGGGACGCCCTCGGCGGCGCCTGGAACTCGCTCGGCCTGGCCGCCCTCTACCTGGGCGTGGCCCGGGCCGCGCAGCACTGGCTCACCGGCTTCCTGCACGAACGCACCCCCACCTCCCTCGGCGCCCCGCTCGCCAGCCTGCCGCGCTTCCAGACCGAGCTGGGCGCGATCGAGGTCGAACTCGACGGCGCCGAACGGCTGGTGAGCTCCCTGGCCACCGCCGTGGACGCGGGCGAGGAGCGGGCCGCCGAGCAGAGCCCGGGCGCCAAGCTGCTCGCCACCCGGGCCGCCGTCGACTCCGTCCAACGCGCCGTCGCCCTCACCGGCAACCCCGGCCTGACCCGCCGCCACCCGCTCCAGCGCCACCTGCGGGACGTGCTATGCAGCCGGGTGCACACCCCGCAGGACGACACCGTGCTGCTGGCCCGGGGCCGGGCCGCCCTGCTGCACGAGCTCCCGCAACCGCTCTGACACCCGCTCCCCCACTCCCCCACGTCCCGCAACCCGTCCGCCCAGAAAGGCAGTTCGCCATGTCCGTCGAGTTCATCGGCATGATCTCCACCCACGACGTCTCGGAGACCCGCCCGGCCCACGGCCCGGTGGTGGACCCGGACTACACCCGCCGGTTCGCCCGGGCCCACGAGGAGGCCGGCTTCGACCGCATCCTGGTCGCCCACTCCTCCGCCAGCCCCGACCCCAACCAGGTGGCCGCCTACGCCGCCGCGCACACCGAGCGGCTCGGCCTGCTGATCGCCCACCGCCCCGGCTTCATCGCCCCGACGGTGGCCGCCCGCACCTTCGCCACCCTGGACCAGTTCTCCGGCGGCCGGGTCGCCGTGCACATCATCACCGGCGGCCACGACGCCGAGCAGCGCCGGGACGGCGACTACCTCTCCAAGGACGAGCGCTACGCCCGCACCGACGACTACCTCACCGTGCTCACCCGGGCCTGGACCGAGGAGGAGCCCTTCGACCACGAGGGCAGCCACTACCGCTTCGCCGACTTCAAGTCCGAGGTGCGGCCCGCCCGGCAGCCACGCATCCCGCTGTTCTTCGGCGGCTCCTCCGAGGCCGCCTACCGGGTCGGCGGCAAGCACGCCGACACCTTCGCGCTCTGGGGCGAGCCGCTGGCCGAGACCGCGCAGCAGATCGCCTCGGTCCGGGCCGCCGCCGTGGCGGCCGGGCGCACCGACGTGCCCGGCATCAGCGTCTCGTTCCGCCCGATCCTGGGCCGCACCGAGGCGGAGGCGTGGGAGCGGGCGCACGGCATCCTGGCCACCATCAAGGAGCGCGGCACCCCCTTCGGCGGCCTCCGTCAGATCCTCCCCGTCGGCCCGGCCGCCAGCCCGCAGAACGTCGGCTCGCAGCGCCTGCTGGCCGCCGCCGCGAAGGGTGACCGGCACGACCGGGCGCTCTGGACCGCCCCCGCCGCAGCGACCGGCGCGGCCGGCAACTCCACCGCCCTGGTCGGGACCCCGGAGACCGTCGCACAGGCGCTGCTGGACTACGTGGACATCGGCGCCACCACCCTGCTGATCCGGGGCTACGACCCGTTGGACGACGCGATCGACTACGGCCGCGAGCTGCTGCCGCTGGTCCGCCAGGAGGTCGCCCGGCGCGAGGCGCTGACGGCCCGTGAGGCGGCCGGGCAGGCCGAGGCCGAGGCCCGCGCCGCGCACGCGGTGGCCGCCCGATGAGCGCCGCCACCCGTACCACCGCCGGCACCGCGCAGGGGGCCGCGCCTCCGGCGGTGCCGACGGCCGGGCACACCGCCGAACAGCCCGCTGCCGGACGGCCCGGTCACGGGCCCGGCACGGAAGAACCCACCGGCGGACCCGACGCCACCGACGCCACCGAGGCCACCGAGGCCACCGAGGCCACCGAGGCCACCGAGGGAGCGTCCTCGGTCTGGGAACCGGCCGCCGGAACGGTGGTCCGGGGGACCGTGCTGCTGCTCCCCGGCCGGGGCGAACACCCGCGGGTGTACGGCCGGTTCGGCCGCCGGCTGGCCTTCGACGGCTACCGCGTCGTCGCCACCCTCCCGGAGCCCCCGGCGGCCCTGGCCGACCGGATCGCCGAGGCCCGCGCCGCCCTGCCCGACGGCGCCCCGGTCGTGCTGGCCGGCTCCGACACCGGCGCCCTGCACGCCCTGGCCGCTGCCGAGGCGGCCGGCCCCGACGCGCTGCTGCTGGCCGGCCTGCCCACCGGCCCCTCCGACATCGCCGTCCCCTCCGCCACCTCCACCCCTCCGGCCGTCGAACCTGCCGACCCGGACGCCGAGTTGACCGACCGCTCGGCCTGCCCGGTGCACCGGGGCCTGCTCGCCGCCGACCCCGACTATCGCCCCGGCGCGCTCACCGAGCCCGTACCGGCCAGGCTGGCCGAGGCCGCCGAGTCGGCCGCCCCCGCCCGCCCCGTCTTGGTGCTGCACGGCGCGGCCGACCCGGTCTCACCGCCCGCCACCGCCCACCGCCACGCGGCCCGTCTCGGAGCCGAGTTGGTGCTGGTCACCGACGGCCGCCACGACGCGCTGAACGACGCCCCGCACCGCAGCGTGGCCGCCGCCGTGGTGCAGTGGCTGGAGCGGCTGCGCGGCGGCCCCCACCTGCCCGCCCAACTGACCACCGTGACACCCGCTCCGGCCGAAGGGACCCCGGCATGACCACCATCGACGAACGCCCGGCCACCACCAGCGCCACCCCCGCCCAGCACCTGCGCTCCACCCTCCGCCAGTACGCCTCCGGGGTCACCGTGATCACCGCCACCGGGCCGGCCGGCCCGGCCGGTTTCACCGCGACCTCCTTCACCTCGGTCAGCCTGGACCCGGCGCTGGTCTCCTTCTACCTGTCCGCCACCGCCTCCTCCGCGCCCGCCGTCCGGGCCGCCGAGGCCTTCACCGTGCACGTCCTGCGGCACGAGCAGCGGGACTTGGCACTCCGCTTCGCCCGCAGCGGGATCGACCGGTTCGCCGGGACGGGCTGGCACACCGGGCCGCACGGCACCCCGCTGCTGCCCGGCGCCGCTGCCCGGCTGACCGCCCGGACGGTGCAGATCACCCCGGTCGGCGACCATCTGCTGGTGGTCGGCGAGGTGTTGACGGCGGACACCGACGGCGGCGCGCCGCTGGTGCACCACGACGGCGGCTGGGGCGGGTTCACCGCCGATCCGAGGAGCTGAGCACGATGGCGCTGACCGCGCACTGGTTCCTGCCGACCACCGGGGACAGCCGGCAGGTGGTCGGCGGCGGCCACGGCTCGACCCCCGGCACGGCCGGCACCGACCGGCCGCCGAGCATCGCCTACCTGGGCCAGATCGCCCGCACTGCCGAGCAGTTGGGCTTCACCGGGGCGCTCACCCCGACCGGTGCGTGGTGCGAGGACGCCTGGCTGACCACCGCGATGCTGACCCAGGTGACCGAGCGGCTGAAGTACCTGGTCGCCTTCCGCCCCGGTCAGCTCAGCCCGACCCTGGCCGCCCAGATGGCCACCAGCTACCAGAACCAGTCCGGCGGCCGGCTGCTGCTCAACGTGGTGACCGGCGGCGAGTCCGCCGAGCAGCGCGCCTACGGCGACTTCCTCGACAAGGCGGGCCGCTACGCCCGCACCGGGGAGTTCCTGGAGATCACCGGCCGGCTCTGGCGCGGCGAGCGGGTGGACCATGAGGGCGCCCATCTCCGGGTGGAGGGAGCCGAGTTGACCCGGCTGCCGGAGCCGGTCCCGGAGGTCTACTTCGGCGGCTCCTCCCCCGAGGCGGTCGAGGTGGCCGCCCGGCACGCGGACGTCTACCTCACCTGGGGCGAGCCACCCGAGATGGTGGCCGGGAAGATCCGCCGGGTCCGGGAGGCGGCGGCCCGGTACGGGCGCAGCCCGCGCTTCGGCATCCGGCTGCACGTGATCACCCGGGACGACTCGGCGGCGGCCTGGGCAGAGACCCGGCGGCTGCTGGCCGGGATGGACCCGGCCCGGATCGCCGCCACCCAGCAGGCGCTGGCCCGCAGCGAGTCGGAGGGCCAGCGCCGGATGCGGCTGCTGCACGGCGGCTCGACCGAGCGGCTGGAGGTGCACCCCGGCCTGTGGGCCGGGATCGGCCTGGTGCGCGGCGGGGCGGGCACCGCCCTGGTGGGCAGCCACACCGAGGTGGCCGATCTGATCGAGGAGTACCACCGGCTCGGCATCGACGAGTTCGTGCTCTCCGGCGCCCCGCACCTGGAGGAGGCGTACTGGGTCGGTGAGAACGTGCTGCCGCTGCTGGCCGCCCGGGGCCTGTGGAAGCCCGCCCCCTGAGACCCCGCTCCGCCCCGGCCCGTGCGGACGCGGTCGGGGCGGAGCGGTCGGGGCCGAGCCGTCGGGGCGGAGCGGTCGACGGGGCGGAGCCGCCCGGAAGGACGGGGCCGTCAGGACGGCAGCTCCGTCAGGACACCACGTCCTTGCGGGCGAAGCCCCGGAAGGCGAGGGCGATCAGCACCACCGCGTAGGAGACCGAGAGCGTCACGCCCTGCACCATGCCGCCCCACTCCAGCTTCGGCTGGAGCGCGTCGGCCCAGGAGTACTGCCAGTGCGCGGGCAGCCAGGTGCGCAGGTCGCCCAGCGCGGTGACGGCGTCCAGCACCCCGGTGATGATGGAGAGGAAGACCGCCCCGCCGACCGCCCCGAGCGGCGCGTCGGTGACCGTGGAGAGCCAGAACGCCAGCGCCGCGACCACCAGTTCGGCCAGGAAGACGTAGGCGATGGCGATGCCCAGCCGGGGCAGTGCCTCAGCGGCCGGGATCACCGCGCCGGTCGGCAGCCGGAGGTCGCCCCAGCCGTAGGCGGCGGTGCCGACCGCCAGCGCGACCAGGGGGAGCAGCAGCACCGCGCCGGCCGAGAAGGCCAGGGCGACGGTCAACTTCCGGGCCAGCAGCCGCATCCGGGGCACCGGCGCGGCCAGCAGGTAGCGGAGCGAGGACCAGCCGGCCTCGGAGGCCACCGTGTCGCCGCAGAAGACCGCGACCGGGATCACCAGCAGGAAGCCGGTGCCCATGAAGAGCAGGGTCACCGAGAAGTTGACGCCGGAGGAGGTGGCCAGCTCGATGAAGCTGGTCCGCCCCTCCCGGCCGGGCTCGCTGCCGCCGATCCGGATGGCGGCCAGCACGATGAACGGCAGCGCGGCCAGCACCCCGCCGATCACCAGGGTGCGGCGGCGCCGGAGTTGGCGTACCGCCTCCACCCGCAGCGGCAGGGTCCGGCCGGGCCGGTAGCCCGCCGCCTGCTCCTGCCCCGGGCCGCTGCCGCCGCCCGGGCGCTCCTGGTCCAGCACGGCCGTCATGCCGCCCCACCTCCGATCAGCGCCAGGAAGGCGTCCTCCAGCCGGCGGTACGGCCCCACGCCCTCCACCGGGATGCCCAAGCGCACCAGCTCCACCACCAGTTCACCCACCGTCAGCCCGTCGAGGCGGACCAGCAGGCCCTGCTCGGTCTCCTCCGCCGAGGCCACGCCGGGCAGTTCGGCCACCTTGGCGGCGGCCGAGACCATCGGAGTGGCCACCAGCAGCACCTCGCCCGCGCCGACGATCTCCGCGACCGGCCCGGCCGTGACCAGCCGGCCCCGGTCCATCACCACCAGGTGGGTGCAGCTCTGCTCCACCTCGGAGAGCAGGTGGCTGGAGACGATCACGGTCCGCCCGGCGGCGGCGTACCGGATCATCACCTCGCGCATCTCGCGGATCTGCGGCGGGTCCAGCCCGTTGGTCGGCTCGTCCAGGATCAGCAGCTCCGGCAGGCCGAGCATGGCCTGCGCGATGGCGAGGCGCTGCCGCATGCCCTGCGAGTAGGTGCGCACCGCGCGGTCCAGTGCCTCGCCCAGGTCGGCGATGGCCAGGGCCTCCTCCAGGTGGGCGTCCTGCTCGGGGCGGCCGGTGGCCTGCCAGTAGAGCTTCAGGTTGGCCCGTCCGGTGAGGTGCGGCAGGAAGCCAGAACCCTCGACGAAGGCGCCGACCCGGCTCAGCACCGGAGCACCGGGCCGGACGGCGTGGCCGAACAGCCGGATCCCGCCCTCGTCCGGGCGGATCAGCCCCATCAGCATCCGCAGCGTGGTGGTCTTGCCCGCGCCGTTCGGCCCGAGCAGGCCGAGCACCTGGCCGCGCTCCACCCGGAAGCCCAGCTCGCGCACCGCGTACCGGTCGGCCGCGCCGTGGTAGCGCTTGCTCAACCCCTCGATCACCAGCGGCACTCCGGCCAGCGCCGGATCGAAGGCGGGCGCCCCGGAGCGGCGCAGCCGCCGGTAGGGCACCAGCAGCAGCACGGCGGCCAGCACCGCGATCAGCGGCAGCACCCAGACCCGGGACGGCAGCGGGGCCGCCTCGGTGCGCAGCCCCTCGACGGTCGGCGCGGTGAGCGGGCCGGCCACCGAGATCCGGTAGGTGGCGGGCTCGTTCGGCGTGGCGTAGCCCAGGTCGCTGCTGGCGAGCACCAGCCGCAGACGGTGCCCGGCGGCGAACTCGTGTTCCACCGCGGGGAGTTGCACCGTGACGGTGCGTCCCTGCTCGGCGCCGGTGACCCGGAGCGGGGCGGCCAGCTGCTGCGGCAGCAGTTGGCCTCCGTCCGGGCCGACGTCGTAGAGCTTGGCGAACAGCACCGCGTCCGGCCGGTCGGCCTGCACCCGGACCTGGACGGTGGGCGCCCCGGTGACCCGGAGCGTGGAGTCCAGCGGCGCGGAGTCGAAGGCGGCGTACTGGCCGGGGAAGTCGATCGCCAGGCTGAGCCCGCCGGTCCCGCCGGCCGCCGAGGAGAGGCTGCCGAGGGCGCCGCCGATGCCGGGCAGTGCGGAGATGTTCGGCGGGGCGCCGCCCGGCGGGTTGGCCACCGCCTGCTCACGGCCGGTCAGCTCGATGCTGCGGCTCGCGGTGCCGCCGAGGCCGGGGTAGGCGTCGGCTTCCGCCCCGCGCAGCACGGCCTGGAAGCCGGTGGAGTCCAGCCCGCCGGTCCGGGTGACCCGGAAGGCCGGGCCGGTGTCGACGCCCTGATCCTGCTTCAGGTAGCGGTCGAACCAGTCGGTGATCCGCTGCTCGACCCGCTCGCTGCCCTCGGTGCCGCCGTCGTGCCCGCCGGCGAACCAGTCCACCGCGACCGGCGCGCCGTTGGCGGCCACCGCCTTGGCGATCTTGTCACCCTGGTCGAGCGGGAACAGCGAGTCCTGCTGACCCTGCACCACCAGGGTGGGCACCCTGAGCCGGTCGGCCACGCTGGACGGGCTGGAGCGGTCGAGCAGCTTCACCGACTCGGCGTCCCCGCGCCCGCTGGTGGCCACCCGGTCGTACATCGCGCACAGCTCGTCGGAGAACTTCCCGCACCCGACCGGGCCGTCCTGGGGCGTGCTGCTGCCCTGTCCCTGAGCGGCCGTCAGCCCGCCGGCCGAGCCGGTGGTGAAGAAGATGCCGGCCCAGAGCTTCTTGAAGACCCCGTCCTCGCCGCCTGCGGCACCGTCCGCCGACTGCGGACCCCCCTCGCCGCTTCCCTTGGTCCCCTGCGGACCCCCATCACCGCTTCCCTTGGTCCCCTGCGGGAAGAGGGCCTCATTCAGGTTCCACCAGGTCACCTGACTGGCCACCGCGTCGATCCGCCGGTCGTACGCGGCGCCGAGCAGCGCGGCGCCGCCGCCGTAGGAGGCACCGCTGATGCCCACCCGGGGATCACCTGGCCCGTCCTGCTGCACCTCGGGACGCTGCCCCAGCCAGTCCACCAGCCGCCCGATGTCGGCGATCTCCCGGTCCGGGGCGTCCAGGCCGATCCGGCCGGTGGACTCGCCGAAGCCCCGGGCCGACCAGGTGAGCACCGCGTAGCCCTGCCGGGCCAGCCGCTCGGCCTGCTCCCGGAGGCCGTCCTTGGAACCGCCGAAGCCGTGCGCCAGCAGGACCGCCGGGCGCGGCCCGGAGCCGCCGGCGGTGAAGAAGGAGGTGTCGATGGTGACCCGCTCCGCGCTGCCGGGCGACTCCGGCATCTCCAGCCGCTGCGCCTCCTGACGCACCGCCACCTCGTCACCGCCGCCGACGGCCACCGCCGCGCCGCCGCCCGCGAGCACCACGAGGGCCGCGCCGGCCGCCCACCACTTCCGCTGCCCGAGGCGACGCCACGCCCCACCGAGTCCCATGGTCACCGACCCTAGCCGCCCGGCAGGTAGGAAGCTTGTAAGCGCCCGTCAGCCACCGGACTCCGTTGGGTCGGAGCGCGAATGGACCGCACCGCCTAACTGTCGATCCCGACGTCAGCAGTCAGCCCGGACGGACGGGAGTGTGCCGATGGCCACCGAGGTGAGCAGCGAGACCTTCGCCGCACAGGTGATCGACAGCGACAAGCCGGTACTGGTCGACTTCTGGGCCGAGTGGTGCGGCCCCTGCCGCCAGGTCGGGCCGGTGCTGGACCGGATCGCCGCCGGGCACGGCGACCGGCTGACCGTGGTGAAGGTGAACGTGGACCGGAACCCGGACCTGGCCGAGGAGTTCGACATCCGGGCGATCCCCGCGATGAAGTTGTTCAAGGGCGGCGAGGTGGTGCACGAGCTGCTCGGCGCGATGCCCGGCTCCGTCATCCTGGCCGACCTCGAACCGCGTCTCTGAGCCCAGGGCACCCCGGGCCACCCTGCTCGGGCCCCGCCCGGGCGGGGTGGCCCGGCCGTGCCGCGACGGCACGTCCCCCACCGGGGCCGTCAGGCGGCCCCTGCTCCGGCTCGGCACGGCGGGGCCGTCACCTCGGCCACCGGGCGGCGGGGCGAGGGGCGGCCGGGCGGGCCGTAGCCGATCCGGAGCACCAGCTGGACGTGGCCCGGCCCCTCCGCCGGGTCGCGCAGCTGCCGCCTGGTGTCCGGCCACTCGACGGCCTGGTGCAGCACGGAGGCCCGGAGGCCGTGGGTGGTGAGCAGCAGCCAGACCCGCTGGAGGGCCTGGCCGGTGCGCAGCCAGTCGGCCGGTCCGTCCGTACCGGTGCCGAACAGCAGCAGCTGCGGCAGCGCCTCGAAGCGGCGGGTCGGCACCGAACGCGGCGGGCTGCCCGCGAAGTTGCGCACCGGCACCCGGGCCTCGTGGTCCAGCGGGCCCAGCGCCTCGGCCGGGATGCCGTCCACGGCGGAGCGCTCGGCCCGCAGCCAACTCCTGGTCTCCGCCTGCCGGGAGAGGTCGGCGGCGGTGCGCGACTCGGCCTCGGCGGTGAGCCGCAGCACCCGCCGCACGCCGTCCTCCTCCGGCACGGTCAGCCGTACGCCCTCCCGTCCGGCGGCCTCGATCAGCTCGCCCAGGACGGCCTCCGGGACGTCCCGGTCGGCGAACGGCTCGCGGCTGGAGTGACGCCGCCCGATGGCGCCGTAGAGCCCTCCCAGTCCGCCGCACTCCCCCGCCACCCCGCCCTGCTCGCCCTTCCCGGCCGTCCCGGCCGTCGGCATCCGGAGCAGGGCGGCCAGGTCCGGGTCCGCCGGGTCCGGCAGCAGGATCGACTCCGGTTTCCCGAGCAGCCGTTCGGCGGCCACCCGGAGATCGAACAGCGCCGCACCCACCGACACGTGCAGCGCCCGGCCGTCCGGATCGGTCACCGGTACCGCCCGGCTGCGGTCGATCCGGACCAGCAGGCCGGTGCGGTCCGCCGTCGGTGCGAAGGCCCAGGGCTGGCTGTTGTGCACCGAGGGCGCGGCCCCGGCAGCCGTCACGAGGAGCCGCACCTGCTCCTCCGTCAGGGGCGTCCCGGCGCCCGACAGGTCCGTCGTCCACGTGGTCATCGCCACCCACCTCCGGGTTCGTCGTCCGACCGGCCCCCGCACTCCCGACGGTAGGCACCCCGGAGGGCGGCCGACAGGGTCCAAGGACCCGACTCGGCACCGGAGTTCCGGAGGCGTCAGCGGGGCCTGCGCGTACGTCGCGGAGTGCGCCGGTGTGCCGGGAACGTACGGCCGGACGGGCGCCGCGGACCCCCACGACCCCCGGCCCCGACCGACACCGCACGCCACCGGGCGACCGGGCCGACGCCCGGTCAGGGCTCCATCCTTCCGCCCCGCCGCCCCGGCCCCCAAGGGCCGCAGGGCCCGGTCCGCACGGCTCCGGCCCGGGACCAAGGTCCCGCCCCGGAACGGTCCGAGGCACCTTGGGGCCGGCCCCCGCCCGGCGCAGGCTCGTTGCCGGACCGGCGCACGCGGCACCGGCCGCTTCTGAGAGGGGAAGCCCCGTGGACGGAACCCTGCTGGTCGGTGTGGACGGATCGCCGGAGAGCATCAGTGCCACCCGGTGGGCGGCCGAGGAGGCCGTCCGGCGCGGTCTGGTCCTGCGCATCCTGCACGCCCGGACCTGGCTGGACGAGCTGCACACCGGTCCCGACCGGCCCGAGGAGCTCCGGAGCGCGACCGCCCGGATGCTGGCCGACGCCGAGCGGGAGGCCCGCCGGGACCACCCGAAGCTGACCGTGGAGACCGAGTCGGCGGCCGGCGGCGCACCGGCCGAGCTGCTGCTGAAGGCGGCGGCCGGGGCCGAACTGGTGGTGCTCGGCTCGCGCGGACTGGGCGGCTTCGCCGGGCTGGTGGTCGGCTCGGTCGGCCTCGGTGTGGCGGCGCACTGCGAGCGGCCGACCGTGCTGGTCCGGGCCGCCGCGGTCGATCCGGCGGAGCGGGCGAACGCGGCGGCCGGTCACGACGCGAGCGGTGACGGCTCGGCCGGTGACGGCGCGGCCGGTGACGGCGCGGGCGAGGTGGTGGTGGGTGTCGACGTCCGCTCCCGCTCCACCGAAACCCTCGAATTCGCCTTCCGTCAGGCCGAGTTGCTGGGCGTCCCGGTCCGCGCGGTGCACGGCTGGATGCCGCCCGCCGCCTGGGGCTACGCGGGCTGGGTGGTCCCGCAGCAGCAGTGGACCGAACTGGAGGAGGTCGAGGGCGAGCTGCTCCGCGCGGCAGCCGCCCCGCTCCGGGCCCGGTACCCCCGGCTGAGTTCGGTGCTGGACTGCCGGATCGACACCCCGGCCGGCGCCCTGGTCGCCGCCTCCGCCGGGGCCGCCCTGGTGGTGGTCGGCCGCCGCCACCGGCCGCACCCGTTCGGGATGCACCTGGGCCCGACCGCGCACGCCGTGCTGCACCACGCCCACGCCCCGGTCGCCGTCGTCCCGCACGACTGACCGGCCCACCGACTGACCGCCGGCCGGCCGGCTGACGGCTCGTCACCCCCGCGCGTCCGTCCGCCGGGACAGGGTCGGAAGTCCCTGTCCCGGCGGGCCCGGCCGGCCGGATACTCGTGCCGACCACTCCCCGCCGGCCGACCCGGCCGGGCACCCCGGCCGCCTCAGGAGACGCAGCATGACGGATCCCTCTTCCCAGGAACGGCCCGGGATCCGGGTGTTCCTGCTCGACGACCACGAGGTGGTCCGCCGGGGCGTCCGCGATCTGCTGGAGTGCGAGCCCGACCTCACCGTGGTCGGCGAGGCGGCCACCGCCGCCCAGGCCCTCGCCCGGGTGCCGGCCCTGACCCCGGACGTCGCGGTGCTGGACATGCGGCTGCCGGACGGCGACGGGGTGACGGTCTGCCGCGAGCTGCGCTCACGGCTGCCGGAGCTGGCCTGTCTGATGCTCACCTCCTTCGACGACGAGGAGGCACTGCTCGACTCGATCATGGCGGGCGCGGCCGGTTACGTGCTGAAGCAGATCTCCGGCACCGACCTGGTCTCGGCCGTCCGCACCGTGGCGGGCGGTCAGTCCCTGCTCGACCCGGGGGCGACCACCCGGCTGCTCGGCCGGCTGCGCAGCGACGCCGCCCCCAGGTCGCCCTCGTACCCGCCGCTGACCAGCCGTGAGCGGGAGGTGCTGGCCCTGGTCGGCGAGGGGCTGACCAACCGCCAGATCGGCCACCGGCTCTACATCACCGAGAAGACGGTGAAGAACCACATCTCCCGGCTGCTCACCAAGCTCGGCGTGCAGCGCCGGGTCCAGGCCGCGCTGATCGCCACCGAGGTACTGGACGACCAACTGCCCCGCCCCACCCACGGCGAACTGCTCCGCTGAGGGGTCGCCACCGTGGGATCGGCCGTGACACCGGGCGGCTCCGCCGCGCGACGGGCGTCACCGAAGCGCCCCCGGGGCCGGACGGCGACGGCGCGTACCCCGGCAGCACCCGCCCGGCGCCACCTCGGGGTCTGCCCTCACCCCGCAGCGGGCAGCGGCACCGACCAGACCAGACGGGTGCCACCCTGCTCCGGCGCCGCCAACTCCAGCGTGCCGCCCAGCCGTTCGGCCCGATCCGCGAGATTCCGCAGCCCGCTCCGGCGCCCCTGGGCGGGGATGCCCACACCGTCGTCCTCGACGGTGAGCACCAGCCGCCCGCCGGCGGCCCGGAGCGCGACGTCGACCCGGCACGCCCCCGCGTGCCGGGCCGCGTTGCTCAACGCCTCACCGAGCACCGCCACCACCTGTTCGGCCAGCTCGGCCGGGACGTCGGTGTCCAACAGCCCCTCCAGCCCCAGGCGCGGCGCGAAGCCCAGCACCGCCTGGGCCTGCTCCACCGCCCGGACCGCCTCGGCCCGCAGGCCACCCGCCCCCGGCTCCTCCCGGCTGCGCAGCGCGAAGATGGTGGTCCTGATGATCTTTATGGTCTCGTCCAGATCGCCCACCGCCCGCCGCACCCGCTCGGCCGCCCCTGGATGCTCCACCAGCCGGACCGCGCTCTGCAGCGTCATCCCGGTGGCGAACAGCCGCTGGATCGCCAGGTCGTGCAGGTCCCGGGCGATCCGGTCGCGGTCCTCCAGCACGGTCAACTGCTCGGCGTCCCGCCGCCGGGCGGCCAGCTCCAGTGCCAGCGCCGCCTGGTCCGCGAAGCCCTGAAGCGGCCCCGACTCCCGCTCGGTGAACGCCGCCGCACCCCGCCGCCGGGCCAGCAGGAGCACCCCGTCCACCTGTCCGGCCGACCGGCCGAGCGGTACCGCCACCGCCGGGCCGAGCCCCTCGAAGCAGTCCGGGCCGACCACCGGCTCCGCCTCCCCCGCCAGGTCCCCAGTGGTCACCGGCACACCCCCGGCCAACGCCCGGCCGGACAGCGTGCCCCGACGCGGGACCGCCCGCCCCAACCGCCCGGCCGCCGCCCCGCCACCGGCCACCTCCACGCGCAGCCCGTCCCCCTCCGGCACCACGAGGTCACCGACCTCCGCCCCGGTGATCTCCCGGGCCCGACGGACGATCAGCTCCAGCACCTCGGCCCGCGAACCGCCCGAGAGCAGGCTCCGGGTGATCTCCGCGCTCGCGGCCAGCCAGCGCTGCTGCCGCTGCGCCTCCTCGTACAGCCGGGCGTTGTCGATCGCCACCCCGGCGGCCACCGCCAGCGTGGAGATCACCGCCTCGTCGTCGGCGTCGAACTCCCCGCCGCCCCGGCGGTCCGTCAGGTAGAGGTTGCCGAACACCTCGTCCCGGACCCGCACCGGCACGCCCAGGAAGGTCCGCATCACCGGGTGGTGGGCCGGGCAACCGTACGAGGCGGGGTGATCGGCGAGGTCGGCCAGCCGCAAGGGCTCCGGGTGGCGGATCAGTTCGCCCAGGATCCCGCGCCCGGTCGGGTAGCGGCCGATCCCGGCGATCTCCGCCTCGGTCAGACCCACCGTCAGGAACTGCGACAGCGACTCACCATCCGGCCCGATCACCCCCAGCGCGGCGTACCGGGCGTCCACCAGGTCGGCCGCCGCCTCCACGATCCGGCGCAGCACCTGCGTGAGGTCCAGCTCCCGCCCGACCGACAGCACCGCCTCCAACAGACTGTGCACCCGGTCCCGGGTCCCGCGCACAGCGTCGATCCTGGCCTGCAACTCCCCCAGCAGCTCGTCCAACCGCAGCCGTGGCCCCACCTCGTACTCGCTCACCCCGCCACCGTAGCGACCCCTCCCACCCCGACGGCCCGCCAGGGGCGCGGGGAACCGCGCGAAGCGGAAGACGCAAGCCACCTGCCGGGCACGGACACCCAGTTGCACGTCAGGGCCCGCACCCGGCAAACGGGTCACCGCAGCCCGCCAGGGCGCGAGGAACTGCGCGAAGCGGAAGACGCAAGCCACCTGTCGGGTACGGACACCCAGTTGCACGTGCGGGCCCGCACCCGGCAAACGGGTCACCGCCTTCCGTCTCGCGCAGTTCCCCGCGCCCCTGGCGGCCCCTGCCGGCCGCACGGAGCCGCTGCGGGGGCTGCCAAATCTTCTGGACGCGTACCTGACCAGCCGTCATAGTGGCCGCCATGGCTTCTCTCGTGCACCACATCACCATCGACTGCGCCGACACCTACGAGCTCGGCAGCTTCTGGGGCAAGGTCCTCGACTCCAAGCTCGCCGACGACGACTTCCCGGGCGACCCCGAGGCCCTGCTCGTCACCCCGAACGGCATCGAGATCCTCTTCATCGCCGTCCCGGGCGACACCAAGACCGTCAAGAACCGTCTGCACTTCGACATCCAGCCCTCCGACCGCACCCGCGACGAGGAGGTCGAGCGCCTGCTCGCCCTCGGCGCCACCGTCGTCGCCGACCGCCGCCGGCCGGACGGCACCGGCTGGGTCACCATGGCCGACATCGAGGGCAACGAGTTCTGCGTGGAGCGCAGCGCCGCCGAGCGCGCCGCCACCGCCTGACCGGGCCCCGCCTGACCCCGCCCCGCCTCCCCGGTATCGCCTCCGCGCCCGGCTACGCTGCGGACACCCGTCGGTCGACCCCTCAGGTCCACCCGTCGGTCCACCCGTCCGATCCGGCCGAGCGCGAAGGCGACACCCCTGATGTCCCGTCATCCCGTCCAGCTGGCCCGGGTCTACGACCCGCACCGCCCCGAGGACGGCGCCCGCGTCCTGGTGGACCGGCTCTGGCCGCGCGGGATCAAGAAGGAGGACGCCGCCCTGGACTCCTGGCCCAAGGCGCTCACACCCTCCACCGAGCTGCGCCGCTGGTACCACGCGGGCGGCGACTTCCCCGCCTTCCGCGAGCGCTACCTCGCCGAGCTCGACGCCCCGGAGGCAGCCGACGCCCTCACCGGGCTGCGCACGCTGGCGGCCACCGGCCCGGTCGTGCTGCTGACCGCCTCCAAGGGCGACCTCGGCACCAGCCACGCCGCCGTCCTGCGCGAGCTGCTCGCCCACCCCGGCCTCAGCTGACCTCGCCGTCCTCCCCCAGCTCGGTGAACAGGGTCAGCTGCAGCCCGGCCGGGCCCTCCAGCCGCGAGTTCAGCGAGTTCCACGGCGTCCGGACCGGCTCGGCCAGCACCTCCGCACCCGCCGCCGCCAGCCGCGCCGTGACGGCGGGCGAGTCGTCCACCTCGAAGGCGACCCGCAGGTGCCCGGCCACCCGCCGGCCGACCTCGACCTCGTCGATGAACTCGGCGTGCCCCGGGTCGGTGATCTCCAGGGTGGCCCGGCCCGCGTCCAGGATGGTCACCCGCCCGTCGGGCGAGGAGAAGGCGGCCTGCTCGGGCAGACCGAGCTCGTCGCGGTAGAAGCGCAGCGCCGCCTCGTAGTCGGCGGCGGTGACGACCAGCCGCAGCTGGCGGACGGCGGGTACCTCGGACATGTCGGCTCCTCACCTGGGATCATCCGGGTTACGGAGCCGACAACCTGACGTCCGCTCAGGACATTCCGCGCCCGAACGGCAGCACCTGGCCCGCCGTCCCGATCGACCTACCGACACCGCCCGCCGCGCCCGCCGCACCGGCCGGCACCGGATCGGGACGGCAGAACCGGTCCCGGTCGGGCAGGCGCCCGGTGACCAGGAAGCGGTGCGTCTCGGTGACGGCGCAGGACGGCGCTTCGGGGTTGTAGGCCCCGTGGTTGCCCGCGTCCACCGTCACCATGACGGCCCGCTGTCCGAGCTTCTGCCGCAGTGCGACCCCGCCCGCGTAGGGGGTGGCCGGGTCCCGGAGGTCCTGGAGCAGCAGGACGTTGCGCGGACCCCGGTCGGTGATCCGCACCGGCGGCTCCACCGGGTCGTTCCACCACAGGCAGGGGAAGACGTTGGCGCCCATCCCGGCCAGCAGGGGGTAGCGCTGCCGGTGGTCCGTCACCTTCCGCTGGTAGTACGCAGGGTCGCGGTTCCACCGCACGTCGCCGCAGACCACGGCGAGTTGGCCGGCCACCTCGTTGTCGGCCGGGATGCCATCCTCGACGATCTTCGGGTACCAGTAGGGCACCTGGGCGTCCAGCCCGGCCAGGTAGCGCCACCAGACGGCGATCTCCGGGAAGTACGCGTCGCGGACGGAGTACACCCGGTACATCGCACGGAACAGGTTGCCGCTCACCGCGCCCGCGTCGGGGTGGCTGCCGGGGGTACGGTCCAGCTTCGCGGCCAGCGCCAGGTAGTTGGCCCGCACCTCGGCCGGGGTGGCGCCGAGGCCCAGCTCGCCGTGGCGGGCCGACGCCCAGGCCGCGAAGTCGGCGAACCGCAGCTCGGCCCCGCTGTCCCAGAGCGACCACATGCCGTGCCAGATCCGGTCCGGGTCGACCAGGCTGTCCAGCACGAAGCGGTCGGTGCGCTCCGGGAAGAGCTCCGCGTAGACCGCACCGAGATAGGTGCCGTACGAGCCGCTGAAGTAGGAGATCCGCCGCTCGCCGAGCGCGGCCCGGATGCGGTCCATGTCGCGGGCGGTGTTGGCGGTGGTCATGAACGGCAGGGCACTCCCGCCGTTCGCCAGGCAGTCCGCGGCCAGCGCCTTGCCGAAGGCGACGTTCGGCGCGATCGAGCCGTCGGGGGCGGGGAAGGGCAGCACCAGTTCGTTCGGCAGCCCGGCCTCGGTCCGACCGCAGGTGACGGGTGCACTGTGGCCGATGCCGCGCGGGTCGAAGCCGATCAGGTCGTAGCGGTCGAGCACCTCCTGCGGGTAGACCTGCGCGTACCCGCTGGGCATGTGGAGGCTGCGGACGCCGGGGCCGCCGCCGTTGTGCAGCAGCACGCCGCGCCGCAGACCGGGCTTGGCGGTGGGCAGCCGGGAGACGGCGATCTCGATGGTGCGGCCGGACGGCTTGCGGTAGTCGAGCGGCACCTTGACGGTGGTGCAGAGCATCCGGGGGTCGTGCGGCGGCCAGCCGGCCTCCGGCGGACAGTCCTTCCAGGTCAACTTCGGTGCCGCCGGGGCGGCTTGGGCCGTCGGGACGGCACTGACGCCGAGGCCGACGGCCAGGGTCATGGCGGTGAGAGCACCGACGACCCTCTGACGAATCATCAACATGGTCCAGACCATAGGGACTTGACCAAGTCTTGGTGCGGCGTTCGAACCAATTCGCCTGCCCACTACCGGTAGCGGAGATTCCGCCGTCTCCGAACCGCCGTTGGGACAGCGGGTGTCCGTCGTTCCCCGGCCGGACCACTCCCCTTCACCGGTACGCGAAAACTTTCCGGGCGTACTGTCACGGGGGACCACGGGGAGTCGTCGTCATGCCGCACACACCGCACGTAGTCCGTTGGCGTGCCCGGGGCGCGATCGCCCTGGCCGCCGCACTGCTCGGCACGCTCCTGGGCGGGATCGCGCCCGCCTCGGCAGCCGGGCGCCCGATCTACGGCTCCGGCTCCACCTCGGCCTCCAACCAACTGGACAGCTGGGAGTACCGCCTGCGCCCGCAGGGCGTGTCGGTGGACTACTACGCCGCCGGATCGGCCTGGGGCCGCACCGAATTCCGCAACGGGACCGCGCACTTCGCGGTTACCGACCTGCCGTACGGGCTGGAGTACCCCGGCGGGAGCGCCGACCCCGCGCCGACGCAGCCCTTCGGCTACCTCCCGCTCACCGCCGAGGGCGTGGCCTTCCCCTACAACCTGGTCTCCTACGGGCGGCGGATCACCGGCCTGCGGCTCTCCAGTGCGACGCTGGCCGGCATCTTCTCCCGGACCATCACCCGCTGGGACGACCCGGCCGTCCAGGCCGACAACCAGGGCCTCCAGCTGCCGCCGATCACGATCCGACCCGTGGTCAGCTCCTCCCCCGCCGGCACCAGCCTGGAGCTGACCCGCTGGCTGGCCGCCGAGCAGCCCGCCGCCTGGCAGGCGCACTGCCGGGCCACCGGCACCGCACCGTGCGGCCCGACACCGCTCTTCCCGACCGCGCCGGGCACCACCGCGCTCGGCACCAACGTCGCGATCGTCAACCAGGTCGCCCAGTCGGCGAACAACGGCGCCATCGGTGTCACCACCACCGCCTACGCGGTGAGCAGCGGCCTCCACACCGCCCGGGTGCTCAACGGCACCGGCCACTACACCGCACCGACCCCGGCCGCGGTCACCATCGGCCTGACGGCAGCCCGGACCACGGCCGACGGGTACACCGACCTCTCGGCACTGCGCACCTCCACCGACCCCCGCGCCTACCCGCTCGCGGTGGTCAACCACCTGGTGGCGCCCACCGGTGAGACCACCCGCTTCTCCGCCGAGCACGGCCGGACGCTCGGCACCTTCGCCGGGTACGGGCTCTGCCGGCAGGCCGAGGCGGCGCTGCTCGCCGACGCCCCGCTCCCGCCGCAGCTGATCACGGCCGGCCTCCAGGCCCTCACCGCCGTCCCCGGAGCCGGGCCCGGGCCCGAGCCGTCGACCTGTACCGCGCCGGTCGCCACGGTGATCCGGAACGCACCCCAGCCGGCCGACTGCGACCGCCTCGGGGCCTGGATCTGCTTCGGCGACGTGCCCGTCGGAGGCCCGGCCCAGCTGATCTCGGCCACCGTGGAGCCCGGTGCCCTCGCCGTCTCGGTGGCCGGGCCGACCGCGGTCACCCTCCCCGAGGCCGTCCTCACCCCGGACGCCGACTGGTTCCGCACCACGGGGGCGCTCACCGCCCTCACCGTCACCGACACCCGGCCGGGCCGGCTCCCCTGGAGCCTCTCGGGGCGGGTCGGCGACTTCACCGGCCCGGGCGGCGCCGTCATCGCCGCCCGCCAGCTCGGCTGGACCCCGTCCGCGCAGAGCCTCTCGGGGAGCAGCCCCGCCGTCCCCGGGCCCGCCGTCCCGCCCGGCACCGGTCTCGCCGAGCCGCGCTCGCTGGCCTCGGGAACCGGCCCGGGCACCGACCGGGTGGGGGCCGCGCTCGACCTGCGGATCCCGACCGGCACTCCGGCGGGCGGATACACCGCGCTGCTCACCCTGACGGTCATCTGAGCGCCCGTCAGCCCGTCAGCCCGGCGGCCACCGCCGGACCGTCCCGGCCCCGGCACGTCCTCGCGGACCTGCCGGGGCCGCGTCGGCTCCGCACTGCACGGTCCGGTCCGCGCGCATGGGCGTCCTCCTCGTCGAGTCGCTGGGACACTACTCAGACCGGCAGGCACATGCAACACAGCAGTGAAAGATTTCTGACGATCTGCCAGCTGTTTGTTGCAAGATCCTCAGGCATCGCAGCCACCCCGCCCGGCAGCCCACCGTCGGTCGAGTCGGCCCACCCCGGCGAGCTCAGGCCCACGAGCTGCACGAACACGTCTCCGACCCGCCCCTCCCGGACGTGCCCGAACGGCACAGTGACCCTTGGAAGCCACTGGAAGCACACGGATTGAACGAGATTCAACTATTGACACAACCTCTCGGGAAGTCCTCAATAGGCGACACAGTTCAACGACTTTCAACAGCGCCGCACCACGTCGGACCCCAACTCTCCGACGCCCCACCCCGCCCCGCCCCCACCCTCGCCCCACCACCTCGGACACCACGGCGCACGCGCCGCTCTTCAGGCTGCCCGCGACACCCCCACTCCCCCCACCACCCCCACCCGAGAGGACCACCCATGCGCCGCTACCCCAGCGCACTGACCACCGCCATCGCCCTGATCGCCGGCACCGTCGCGCTCCCGATCCTGCCCGCCACCGTCGCCTCGGCGGACACCGCCGGGCCGTACGTGCTCCAGGCCGAGAACATGTCGCTGACCAACTTCGCGATCGAGACCGTGAACCACACGGCCTACGACAAGCCGGTGGAGACCGTCACCTACGCCCGCGGCGCGGCCGGCCAGACCAGCACCGCCCGCTCCACCTTCGCCGGGGTGGCCGGCACCTACGACCTGATCACCCGGTACAACGGCAAGACCGCGAACGGCGTGAGCTACCGACTGACCGTCAACTCCGCCCAGGTCGACAGCTGGAACGCGAACGAGCGCTGGGGCACCGGCTACACCGACCCCAAGGACATCGACAACCGCACCACCAGCAAGGTCACCCTCAAGCCCGGCGACGTGATCGAGCTGACCGCCGTCGCGGCCGGCGACGTGCCCCGGATCGACCGGATCACCATCCAGCAGTACGTCGGCGCGCCGACCAGCACGCTGAGCATCAACTCCCCGAACGCCGCGCTCAACGACGGCTTCAACTGGGGCAAGAACCGCGCCCTCGGCATGACCTTCTACCCGGGCAACCCGATGATGGGCCACGAGCCCGAGTGGTGGCGCCTGCAGGACGCCAACCACCAGACGGTGCAGCCCGGTTACTGGGGTGCCTACACCAACCGCGAGTCGTACTACAACCGTGACATCTCGCACCAGTCGGACGGCGCGCACGTCCTCGGCCTCGACAACGAGACCTTCAACATGCTGCGCACCTTCGCCGCCGACGCCGACGACCCGGGCCAGAACGGCTGGCCGCTCTGGGCGCACAGCCCCACCGGCGCGATGTACTACATCGACGGCACCGGCTTCCGCGAGCTGCCCTCGCCGTTCAACGTGATGGCCAAGGCGTTCAAGCAGTACCAGTGGACCGGCAACGCGGCCTGGATCAACGACCCGGTGCTCACCGCGTACTACGACTCCACCATGAACCAGTTCCTCGCCACCCACGAGGTGAAGTGGGACGACGCCAACCCGGCCAACGAGCAGCCGGTGGCGAAGAAGCAGAACGGCGAGTACACCGCCACCTTCTTCGAGTTCCCGAACGAGAACCTGACCTCGGCCGCCGACGCGCTGGGCTTCCAGTACCAGTCGATGCTGGCCTACTCGCAGATCCTGAAGGCCAAGGGCGACAACGCCGGCAGCACCACCTGGGCCAACCGCGCCCAGCGGGTCCGCAGCCACTTCGAGAGCCAGTGGTTCGACGCGTCGACCAACCGCTACATCCGCGGCAAGGACGCCAACGGCACCGGCTACAGCAGCTGGGGCCACGAGGCGAGCTTCCTGATGATGCTCAACGGCCTCGGCGACTACGGCCCGCGCACCGCGAACTACCTGGACTTCATCGCCGCCAACGACGACAACCTGAACGTCGAGGCGACCTCCTACCTGCCCGAGATGTTCTACCAGTACAACCGCTCCGCCGAGGGCTGGTCCTGGCTGAAGAAGCTGATGAAGGACAAGGACTCCTACCCGGAGATCTCCTTCCTCGCGGTCAGCAACACCATCGACGGCATGATGGGCGTCCAGCCCGACGCGCCGAACCACAAGCTCGCCACCGTCTCCCGCCTGACCTCGGAGGCCCCGTGGGTGGAGATCGACCACCTCAAGGTCGGCGACAGTGACCTGAAGCTCAAGCACATCGGCACCACCGCCTCGGTGCTGAGCAACAACTCGGGCTCCACGGTGAACTGGGAGGCCCAGTTCTACGGCACCCACTCCACCATCACGGTGAACGGCGCCGTCTACCCCGCGCAGACCAAGCAGCTCTACGGCCAGACCGTCTCGTACGTCAACGTCCCGGTCCAGGCCGGGGGTTCGGTGACCGCGAGCGCCGGCAGCACGGTGGTCGACACCTCCGCCCCGAGCACCCCGGGCAACCTGGTCTCCAGCAAGGTGACCGACTCCTCGGTCGACCTGAGCTGGAACGCCTCCACCGACAACGTCGGCCTGACGAACTACCAGGTGTTCCGCAACGGCACCCTGGTCGGCACCACCACCGGCACCACCTACACCGCCAACGGCCTGTCCGGCGCCACCGCCTACACCTTCACGGTCAAGGCCGTCGACACCACGGGCAACGTCTCGGGCGCCAGCAACGGGGCCTCCATCACCACCATCCCCACCCCGAAGACGGTCGACCTCAGCGACCTGGCCTGGGCGAGCTACCAGAACTCCTTCGGGACGCCCCGCAAGGACACCAGCATCGACGGCGCCCCGATCAAGCTCCAGGGCACCGCGTACGCCAAGGGCATCGGCACCCACGCCAACAGCACCATCACCTACAACCTGAACGGCGGCTACACCCGCTTCCAGGCCGACACCGGCGTGGACGACGAGATCACCGCCACCGGCTCGGTCCGCTTCGAGGTCTGGGGCGACGGCGTCAAGCTCTACGAGAGCCCCTACACCCTCGGCCCCAACAACCAGACCCAGTCGGTGAACGTGGACGTCACCGGCGTCAACACCCTGGTGCTGAAGGCCCTCGACGGCGGCGACGGCATCAACAGCGACCACGCCGACTGGGCGGGTGCCAAGCTCACCGTGAAGGCCTCCGCCCCGGTCGCGGCCAGCAGCCTGGCGTGGGCCTCGGCCCAGGCCGACTTCGGCACCGTGCAGAAGGACCGCAGCATCGACGGCAACCCGCTGAAGCTCAACGGGACCACCTACCCGTCGGGCATCGGCACCCACGCCAACAGCACCATCACCTACAACCTGAACGGCGGCTACTCCCGCTTCCAGGCCGACACCGGCGTGGACGACGAGGTCAGCGCCTACGCCACCGTGACCTTCGAGGTCTGGGGCGACGGCGTCAAGCTCTACCAGAGCCCCTCGGTCCACACCCCGACCACCCCGGTCCAGCCGGTCGACGTCAGCGTCGCCGGAGTCAACTCCCTGGTCCTGAAGGTCACCGACGCCGGCAACGGCATCAACAGCGACCACGCCGACTGGGCGGGCGCCAAGTTCATCCAGTAGTCACCCTCCCCCGCAGCACCGCACAACCGCAGTGCCCGCGAGCCGGCGGGCGCACTCCGCGCCCGCCGGCTCTCCGGCGTCCCCGCTGTCCGATGCCCCCGCGCTACGCCCGGCCGCCCGCGACCAGGGCCGCGGGCAGGTACTCCGACGCCACCTCGACCCGCAGGCCCGCGTCCCGGGCCAGGCAGGCCACCGCCAGCGGAGCCAGCGCCACGAAGCCGGTGGAGCTCGCCGCCCGCTCGGCGTCCGCCGTCCAGTACTCCCGGTGCAGCTCCAACGCCCGAACCAGCGAGGCCTCCAGGCCCGGCCCGTCACCCTCGGCGTACCGGCGGAAGACCTCCATGGCCGGCCGCACCACCTTCACCAGGTGCTCGCGGTCGCCCAGCCCGGCCAGCTCCGACCCGGCCGCCGCCTCCGCCGCCGCCAACTCCCGCTCCCACAGCGGGTCCTGCCGCCGGTACGCCCGGAGCGCCGTCACCCAGGCGTAGAGGTACTCCTCCTCCGGCACACCCGACTCCCGCAGCACCCGCACCGGCAACTCGGCCAGCGCGTCGAGCAGTCCGTCCTCCCGGCAGACCGCCGCCAGCCAGAACGCGGCCAGCCAGTTCCCCGCGTGCGCCTCCCGCCGCGAGTCCCCCGCCGCCACCGTCCGCACCGCATCACCGATCCGGGCCGTCACCGGCCCCTCCGGCGCCCCGGCCACCGCGAACAGCGCCCCCGCCGCCTGAGCCGCCGTCAGGAACGCCTCCCGGGTCTCCGGCCGCTCCCCCGCCGGATCGAGCAGCAGCCCCGCCTCGGCGATCACCAGCGCCGTCTCCAGCACGCTCACCAGGCCCAGCGAAGCACCGGGCCCCAGCCGCTCCAGGTCCACCGCCAGGTCCTCGCCCAGCATCGCCAGACCGCTTCCGACGTGCTCGGTGGAAATGCCGTGCCGCGCCACAGTCACGCTCAAGTCTCGTCACTCCCAAGTGAGTTGGTCGTCCCCCACGGCTTCCGACTACCGTCGGTGCCGTCGCAGCTACTCTCCCAACACCACGCCGGAGCGCTCCTGTTCCCCGCCCGCCCTCAGACCTCCGACCGAAGCCGGGCGTAGGCCCTGCGACCGATCACCGCCCGCAGCAACCACCCGCAGCAACCGCCCCCAGCCCCGACGGCAGCGCCGACCTCAGCCACCGCCGACGCTCCGTCAGCGAGCGGGATCGGCCCGGCCCGACCCGTCAGTGCTCAGTACGGGCGCGGCGTGAACGGCCGGTGCTCGAAGTCCTCGGGCTCGTCCGGCCCGAACTCCGCCTCGTAGTCCTCGCGGAGCTTGGCCGCGCGCTGCTCCGAGGCCTCCTGCTGCTCGGGGCTGAGGTTCTCTGCGGCGGTGCGCATCTGGCCGAGCCGGTCGCCGATCGCGCCCAGGTAGCGGTCGGACTCGACCACCTCGCGCATGCCGACCCGGCCGGTCAGCACGTCCCGGGCCATCTGCTGGAGCTCCGGGCCGACCGAGTCGGAGCCGGCCAGGGTGCGCAGCGCACGGTGCAACTCACGTGCCTGCGCCGGATTGTCGGCGACGTCGAGCAGCTCGTCGTCCGTGATCTCCGGAATGTCCCGGTCCGTCGCCATCGTCCACTCCCTGCCCCCGAGGACCCCCGCGGGAGGTCCCGTCAGATTCTCCGCCGCCTGCCGGACCCAACTCACCGGGCCGTGCGCGGCATTGCCCATGAGATCATAATGTCCACTTCATCGCTGTACCCGTCGAGTGCTCGTTCGGTCTCGTCCTCGCAACGGGCAGCACCCACACCCGTCCCTCAGGCGAGGAGTCCTCGTGATCACCCAGGAGCTTGCCCTCACCACAGCCGACGCCTGGCTGAACAGCGGCGCCGACACCGCCGGGCTGCCCCGGCGGGAGGTCAGGCACCGGGAGTTCGAGCTCGGTTGGGTGGTCTGGGCCGCGCCCGCACCACTGGAGCGGGACCCGGTCACCGGCCAGCGCCGGCCCCCGGCCGATCTGGGCGCCGCCTGCGGCGTGGTGGACCGCGCGACGGGCGAACTGTCGGTCTGGTCCTCGATCCCGGTGGACGAGGTCATCGACGCCTACCGGGAGAGCAAGCGCCCGTCCACCGGCCCGGGGAACTCGCTCACCGCCGACTACACCGACCCGGCCACCGGTCAGCCGGCCCGGATCGAGATCACCGCCGGCTCCGGCCGCCCGCCGGTCGAGCACCAGCTGCTCGGCGAGCTGCTCCGGCGCGGGGTCGCGCCCGAGGCGGTCACCGCCGTCCACACCGCGCTCTGCCCGTCCACCCTCCCCGGCGGCTACCCGGCGGTCGCGCTGGAGCGGCTGCCGAACGCCGCGTTCAGCCACGACTTCCCGTACGGCATCACCGCCGACGAGCGGGCGCAGGGCATCGCCGGCCTGACCGCACGCCTGCGGCCCACCCCGCGCCCGAACCGCGCCCCTGCCCCGCTGCCCGGCTCGGTCGAGCCCGCCGAGCCGGTCCGCGACGTCGCCCTCGGCCGTCAACTCCCGGCAGCCCTGGGTCTGGTGACCCGGTACGACGCCGATGACCTGGCCTCCAGCGCCCTGCCCGAGTCCACCCGCTCCACCCTCGCCTGGGCCGGGCTGCCCACCGAGGTCCCGCTGCTCTTCACCGCCGACCAGCCCGCCGAGCCCGCCCCCGGCGGTCTCTTCGCCGACCTGCGCACCCACCTGACGGCCACCGGCTCGCCGATCGCCCCGGCCACCCTCGACGTCCTGGCCGGCTGGACCCGGATCGGCACCGACGGCCTGTGCGTGATCGCCGTACAGACCGCCGGGGACGAGGCCGGCTCGGTCTGGGCCGTCCACCCGCGCACCGGCAGCGGACGGTTCGTCAACACCACCGTCTCCGCCTTCGACCGCAGCCTCGCCCTGCTGACCACCGAGCGGCCGAAGCTGGCCGGCCTCGCCCCGGCCCAGGCCGGCGCCGCCCTGGCCGCCCTCCAGGACGGCCTGGCCGCCATCGACCCTGACACTTTCCGCAAGGACACCACCTGGTGGTCGGTGATCGTCGAGCAGATGTGGCACGGCCTGTTCTGACCGCCCCTCGCACGAGGACGGCGCCGACGGGACGAGGTCCCGTCGGCGCCGTCCTGGCGTCGCGTCACACCGGGTGCCGCACCCAGACGTTCGGCTCCACGTACACCGCGTGATCGCGCTCCGCGTCGCACCGCACCGGCGCCAGTGCCCCCGGCACCAGCACCTCCCCCGTCGCGTCGAACGGCAGGCCGGTCCACTCCCGCCACTCCGCCAGCGACCCGGAGATGGTCATCGAGACCGGCGCGACCCGCTCCACCCGCGCCCCGGCCCGGACATGCACCCGCAGCCACGGGTCGTACGGCAGCCCGTCCTCCGCACGCACCCGGAACGCGTACTCCTCCATCGGCGTGCCGGGCTCCCGGTGCTTGGCACTCGGCCGCACCGGGGCCACCACCTCGGCGTACCCGCGCGCCCGCGCCGCGTCCCGCATCGCGCCGAGCACCACGCCCGACAGGCCCTTGCCCTGGAGGTCCGTCCGCACCGCGATCTCGATCGCACTGACGGTGTCGGGCCGTTCGCCCCGGCGGTGGCCGTTCACGGCCCAGAGCAGCACCTGGTCCCAGCCACGGTCCGGCAGGTGGCCGTCCCGGCTCTCCCCGTGCAGCCGGAACGGCACGCTGTGGCCGCGCGCCACCAGAGCACCCTCGGCATCGGTGGCCACCACCACGTGCTCGGGGAAGAGCTCGGCGATCGACCCCATCAGCGCGTTGGCCACCAGGTCGTGGTCCATGAACGGGGCCCAGGTGTCGGGCATCTCCCACAGTCGCTCGCGCAGTTCGGGCCGCTCGGCCAGGGTGGTCACGGTCAGGTCGTCGTTCATGGATCGCACCCTAACCAGCCGAACCCCTCCCCCGCACCGGAGTTCTCCCAGCTCACGGCCGGTCAGGGGTGCATCCTGGCACCCTTGAGCACCTTGTCCACCGCGTTGCGCGGCCCGTGCAGGGCGATCCCGACCAGATCCAGCTCCGCCGTGGCGACCGCCCGCACGGCAGCCCGGTTGTCCCGGTCGTTGCCGGTGGCGAACAGGTCGGAGGTGAACACCGCGAGCGGCAACCCCCGCCCCAGCGCCCGCCCGTGCGCGGCCATCAGCAGCTCCTTCGTCCCCTCGAAGACCAGCACCGGCTGACGGAACATCGGCAGGTACCGGGTGCCGTCCCCGTCCTCGTACGGCTCGCCGACCAGCTCCGGCCGGGCCGAGCCCAGCCCGCTGACCAGGAAGGCCGTCACGTTCAGCCGCTGCCAGGACTCCAGGTCGTCCCGCAGCAGCACGGCGATCTTGCTGTCGAACCGGACCGGCTCCGGGGTCTCGTACCCCTCTTCAGTGCTCATGCAGCGAGACTGCCCGGCCCCCGCCTGCCCGGTCTTGTACGTTCCTGACATGACGCCCGCCCAGGAGACCCAGCAGGTCACCGCATGGCGGCCGCCGGTGCCCGGCCTGGTCGAGGTGCTGCACGCGCGCTTCACCGAGCACCGCTACCCGATGCACGTCCACGACAGCTGGACCCTGCTGATCGTGGACGACGGCGCCGTCCGCTACGAGCTCGACCGCCACCGGCGCGGCACCCCGCTCGGCACCGTCAGCCTGCTGCCCCCGCACGTCCCGCACAACGGCGCCCCCGCCACCGCCGAGGGCTTCCGCAAGCGGGTCCTCTACCTCGACACCACCCAGCTGGACACCACCCTGATCGGCCCGGCGGTGGACGCCCCCGACCTCGCCGACCCCTTGCTCCGGGACCGGATCGCCCGGCTGCACACCGCCCTGACGCTCCCCGGCGAGGAGTGGGAGGCCGAGAGCCGACTCGCCCTGGTCGCCGAGCGCCTGCGCACCCACCTGCGCCCGGGCGCCCCCGTCGCACCGGCGCCCCGGACCCTGGCCCACGACCTCCGCGACCTGCTCGACGCCGCCCTGCCCGCGCCACCCACCCTGGCCGAGGCCGGACGCCTGCTGCACGCCCACCCGACCCACCTGGTCCGGGCCTTCGGCGCGGCCTTCGGCATCCCCCCGCACCAGTACCTGACGGCCCGCCGGATCGACCGCGCCCGCCGCCTGCTGCTGGCCGGCCAGCCCCCGGCCGCGGTCGCCACCGCCGTCGGCTTCCACGACCAGCCCCACCTCAACCGACACTTCCGCCGCTTCCTCGGCACCACCCCGGGCCGCTTCGCCCGTTCCGGCCCTCCCCTTCGGGCAGAGCTCCCGGGCCCGACCGGGCAGACCTCCCCGGCCACGGATGCCGTCCTGCCGAGCCCTCCCGGGCACGCCGCCCCCTCCGCAGCCGGCTGACCCCGACGGCGCGTCACATCCACTGGCAGGACAAATCATCACAGTATGGTGCAGACCGCCGACCCATCGAGGTGCACCGTGCTCTGGCCGCTCTCCGCCCTGCTCGCCATCGTCCTGGTCACCCTGGCGCTCGGCTGGCTCGGTGACCAGATCCTCCAGCGGCTGGCCCGGCGGCATCCCGAGTCCCCGGTCTGGGCACTGCTCCGCCGCTGCCGGATCCCGCTCCAACTCGTCGTCTGCGCCAGCCTGTTGATGGCCGCCCGGCCGATCGAGCGGATCTTCGACCTGAAGGGCGACGACGCCCACCACGCCGTCCAGCTGGCCCTGCTGGCGTCCCTCGGCTGGCTCACCATCCGGGTGGTCGCCGCCGTCCTGGAGGGCTTCTACCTCCGCTACCGTTCCGTCACCGACGAGCCCTCCCGGATCCAGCGGGTGCAGACCCAGCTCAGCCTGACCCGACGGGTCGTCAGCGCGCTGATCGCCGTGGTCACCGTCGCCGTCATGCTGCTGACCTTCCAGGCCATGCGCACCATCGGCGCCAGCCTGCTCGCCTCGGCCGGCATCCTCGGCATCGTGGCCGGCATCGCCGCCCAGAGCGCGCTGGGCAACTTCTTCGCCGGCCTGCAGATCGCCTTCGGCGACACCGTCCGGATCGGCGACACCGTGATGGTCGAGGGCCAGCAGGGCACGGTCGAGGAGATCACCCTCTCCTACCTGGTGATCCGCCTCTGGGACTACCGCCGCCTGATCGTCCCGACCTCCTACTTCGTCAGCAAGCCCTTCGAGAACTGGACCCGCAAGGACCCGGGCCTGCTCGGCGCCGTCCTGCTGCACCTCGACCACACCACGCCGGTGCCCGAACTCCGCGCCGCCCTGCACGAGTTCCTCGCCACCCACCCGCTCTGGGACAGCACGGAGTGGGCCCTCCAGGTCACCGACACCACCCCGAGCACCATCGTCGTCCGGGCCACCATGACCGCCCGCACCCCGGACGACGCCGCCGTCCTCCGCTTCGAGGTCCGCGAGCACCTGGTGGCCCACCTCCGCGACCACCACCCCACCGCCCTCCCCCGCATCCGCACGGGAGAGGGCGGCTGAAGGTCCACCGCCGCAGATCACTCCAGATTGATCTCGATCAGCTGGTACTGGTCGCCGTTTCGAACCACCTTGCGGAGCACCTTCGATCCGAAGCCATCAAGGCCAGGCGTTCGCTGCCGCCCCAGGGCATGGTTGATCTCCCACAACTGGAAGTGGAGCAGACGCTCCTGCGGAATCTGTCCGTTGAGGCCGACCGCCGGAACGTCCCGGTTCGGCGGCGGCACGCTGTTGTCCGGCCCGAACTGTTCCAGGGTGTCCATCTCGTGTTCGGCGGCCGGCAGGATGACCGTCATCCAGGCATCCGGGTGATCGAGGCCGCTCTGCGTGCCCATGTTGACCGCAGGGTCACGCCGCACTCCCGAGTACCAGAGTGACGTCTCCCCGTTAAGCCACAGCGGGATGTTGGTCGAGCCGACGTTCTCGAAGTTGTTGACCGTGTTGTTGACGCCCTGTTGGGTGGCGGTGAACTGGGTCTGCCAGATCTTGCTGTTCCCCGGCTGGTTCGGGTTCCCACCACGTCCGGTGTCGTGCGGGTTCTGGATGCGCACGGTGCAGTCGGCGAGGTTGACCCGGCGGTCGGGCTCCGCCGCAAGCGGCCAGTAGTCCTCCTCTCCCGGCGCGAGTTGCGTCGCTCCCGGCGGCACCGGCGACCCGGCACCCTGGCTCGAACCCTCTCCCGCGTTGCCGGCCATGCCCGGACGGTCCGGGGCGGTCCGGTCGTGCCCCGGGGCGTTCTCCAGCGCGATCGGGGCGCGGGTGGGGTCCAGCATGATCGCGAAGACACCCTGCGTCCCGGCGAATTCACCGCCGGGACGTCGGTGGAGATCGGCTCCGTGCTGTCCGGTCTGCCCGTCGATGTAGACGATGTTGCCGTTCTGGTTGATCGCGTTCCACGAGTGCGACCGCTGATCGGCGTCCACCGTGATGATCACGGCCTGTGCTCCGTGTCCCAGCCCGGTGAGCTGCTCCTCCAGCCGCCCGAACGCCTCCTGGCCGTTGCCGAGATCGGCGAACTCGGCGCCGAGCGCGGCCTCTATCCGCTGTCGCCCACCCAACTCACCATCGGGAGAAGGCTTTCCGTCCACGTCCGGGATGCGGGCCGCCGCAGCGGTGGGGTGTCCCGCGTACGTGTCCACCACGGCGAGCGAGACGTCGGCGCAGTTGGTGCTCCGACCGGGCTTGTGGCTGCCCCCGCCGTTGATCTGGGAAGGCCAGCCGCCGTGGTCAGGATCGGGGAAGCGCTGTGGGACTCCGAGACTGTTGTGCGGGACGGCGTTCTTAATGCGCGCCTGGTCCTCGTCCGAGGGGCTCAGCAGTCCGCCGTCCTGGCCGATCGGACGGTTCGCCGTGGCCGGCCGGTACGGCACGGTGCCGTCGGGTGCCGGGAGCGGCCCGGGTGCCTCGGGCCCTTCCACCGGATGCCCCGTCAGTTCGGTGGCGAGGTCCTGGTGCCAGTGCTGCTTGTTCTCGGCCGGGGGCCGGAAGGGCGCGAGCACCTCGTCGATCTTCTGCTGCGCGCGGTACCGGTCCTCTCCCGTGATCCCCGCCTCGGTCATCATGCGGTCGAACCGCTCCTGCGCGAGGTCGCCGCGCTGGACACGGGCGGCCTGCAGACCGGCGGCCGCCGCCCGCAGGTCCGCGATCGGATCCGGCGACACCGCAGGGGCGCCCGACAAGGGCGTGGCCGCCACGTTGGTGCCCTTGAAGGACACGTTCGGGTCCAGATGACCCTGTCGCCGGAGGTCCAGGAGGTCGCTGAGCAGCTGGTACCTGAGATCCTCGACCTCACGCTCGACCGCCTGCCGCTGCGGCCCCCACGCGACCTTGAGGAGCTTGTCGTCCCGCGCCGCCTCCATCTTCTTGAGCTCGAACTCGGCCAGCCCCGTGTAGATCGCTGCGGCCTGGAGCGCGACGCGCTCGGCCGTAGGCGGCCTGAGGTCGAGCGGCTTGGTACGGAATGCGGCCAGGCTCGCACCACCCATGGCGGCCAGCGGTGGCGTGCTGTTCTCCTGGCTGAGAATCTGCCAACCCTCCGGGCCTCGCCACAACACGTTGGTGGCCTCGAAGAAACTCGGCTGTGTACCGCTCTCGTATCCCTCCGGACCGAACCAGTCCGAGACCTGCTGGTTGCGCCGGAACTGGAGTGCGGGGCCGTTGTTCCCCGAGGCCGACTGATAGTGCCAGGCCGTGAACGTCGATGATTCGATGTTCGGCCGGACGGCCAGCGCGCACCCGTTCATCACGGCGGTGAACACGAACTCGGAGCCGGGCTCCGCCGGGTCGGGAGCGATCGGAATCTCCGTCCGGCCGATCCCGGCCTGCTTGGGCGCGCCGGGGAAGTACGGAATGTAACCCGCGCTCAGGTAGGTCTGCCCCTGCGCCACGGCCGGCGCGTGGGGGACGTACGGATCCAGGGTCCGGTCGTCCGGGCCGGCCTCGATGTACTTCTCCAGGGCGGGGGTCAGCACGAAGCCACCCGGGTTGTACGGATCCGGAGCGAGCACGAACCAGTTGTCCCGGCTGCTGTTCACCCGCTCCATGAACGCCGTGCACTGAGCGTCCGTCAGGCCCGGGTAGCGCTGCTTGAGGCCGACCGCCCCGTTGTAGGACAGCATCGTGTCCCGGAGGAAGTCGGCGGGAGAGGTCACCAGGGAGTGCATCGCCACGGACGGGTCCGTGGCGGGCGGCGTCGTGGAAGTACCAGTGGTCTGGCCCGCATCGCCGCCCTGGAACAGATTGGTGAAGGACTGCCAGGTCGGCGCACCGAACTCGCCCATGAACCTCGGGTCGGACTCGAGCCCTGCCGGCCGCTGCCGGTCAGGACCGGCGACCGAGCCCCAGACCTTCCAGCCGCCCGCCCGTGGGTCCGGCAGACTGCCGTGGGCGGCCGGCCAGATCCGCTCGTCCGGGGGCGTCGGCGGCCTCTTGCTCGGATCGACCCACATCGGTCCGTCCTTGGTGTGCACCAGGGCGACGGCATGGCCGACCTCCCCCTCCCGGCCGACCATCACGGTGGCGAAGGAGCCGGGTCCGGCCTGCTGGACCCGGTCGATCAGGGAGTTGACGGCCGTCTGCCCCTCACCGAACAGGTGCGGGATGTCGTGACGCTTGTTCAACGCCTGGGCCGGGTGGGCCTCGACCTCACCGGTGATCGTCTGCCCGGACGGCCGGGGACGCCCGAAGTGGGTGTCTCGGAGCGCTTCCACTCCCTCCAGGCAGGCGTGCAGGTCACTGCCCGCCTTGAACCCGTCCGGGATGCGGGCCGGCGCGGTGTGGGGGTTGACCGCGTCGAGCAGAGCCTCCGTCGGATGGGGGTACTTCTTGCCCCCGGTCAGGGCGTGCAGGGCTGCGTACTGCTCGGGCGTCGCCTTGAGGTAGCCCCGGCCCTCCAGCGCCCCGTCGGTGTTCTCGTACTCGGGGGTGCGCTGCGGCTTGACCGGGTGGGCCGGCCCGGTCTCCGTCCCGCCGTCCGGGTCGTCGTCCCGGCCGTGCTTGCGGTCGGTGCCGTTGCCCTGCGCGAACTCCGATCGGCGGCCGGACGGTTCGGGCGTCTGCGTCGGCGTCTGTGCCTGTGTCTGCCCCAACGACCGGGCGGACGTCACCGGGTCCGGCGAGTCCGTCATCGCCCGCGACGACGCGGCCGGCGGCTGCGAACGGTCCCGGTCAGCACCGTCCGGCAGGCTGCCGAAGCCGCCCTTCTTGGCCGGCGGCCCGTCGGGGGAGGGAGCGTCCTGCTGGTCGGCCGGCTGCTCGGACAACCGGAAGACCTTGTACCCGTAGGGTGCGTCCGGGCCGACATGACCCTCGTGGCCGAGCTCGTTGCTGTTCTGGAAGACGTCCTCCAGGTGGGCCGGGTCCGTCAGCCGGACCAGGCCGGACGTCTCACTCTCACAGACCGTCAGCACCTGGTCGTCGCCGTTCCACCGGACCTCGACGCCCATGTGGTGCGAGGGGGTCTCGAAGTGGACGTAGTACCCGGGGCCGCCATCGGGCTGGAGCGCGGTGACCACCTGGGCGAAGCGGGTCTCGATCGGCTCCTCGGTCGCTTCCATCTCCACCGCGGTCACCAGCTCCAGATCCGGCGTCCCGACGATCGCGTCGGTACCGCCGAGCTGCCGGAGGGGGAACGGCGTCGGCGGGTAGTTCGGGCCCTCGTCCTCGCTGTCCTCGCTGCCGTCCCCGTCCTCGCTGCCTTCGCCCTGCTCGCTTCCCTGTCCGTCCTCGGTGCCCTGCTCCTGCGGCTCCGCCTCGGAGGGGGAGTCCGAGTCGCCGTCCTCGTGCAGTGCCATGAGGTCCTGAGCGCTCGTCAGAACACCGACTGCGGCCCTGGCGTCGAGCGTCCCGCCGCTGACCTCCGCCAGCAGCGCGTTCAGGTCGTCGAGGTCCTGTTGCCGCGCCGCCCTGAGCCCCTGCGGATTGTTCTCGTAGAGCGCATCCAGCGCATCCGCCCGGTCGCCGTACTTACCGAACGTCCCCTCCGCGTAACGCGCTTCGGGATCCCACCGCGACATCGCCTCCCAGACCGCCGCGACCGTCTCCGGGCGGCGGCGCTGCACCTCCACCCAGCCGCCGCAGAGACCGTTCAGCATGACGTGCGAGTAGTAGGACTTCACCGGGTCGTCGAACGGGACGTCGTTCTCCGGGTCGAACGGGTCGTAGTCGACGCCCTCCTGTCCCTGGAAGTGCACGAGCAGCTTGGCGGCGTAGACCATTTTCGCCTGCGTGACGTCCTGCCCGTTGACCGGGTAGTTCTCGCTGTCCCGCTCGGGCGCACCGGGCGTGTACGTGACGGCGCCGTACTCGGCGGACCCGCCGAACAGGCTGTGGTCCAGCCGCCCGCCCGGTACCGTCTCGCCGTCCTGATCGGTGGTGGCAGCCCAGACCGGAGATCCTGGGGCCATGTACTTCGGCAGCTTGCCCGGCTCGACCGGCATCACCTCGTGCGTGCTCGGGTCGACCCAGTTCAGGGTGCTGTTGCCGTCCTTGTCCCGGCCGTGCACCAGCGCGAAGGCGTGCCCGACCGGCTGCCCCGTGAGCACCGTGGAGAAGGCTCCGGGGCCGGCGTCGGTGACCTGCTGCACCAGCGCGTCGATGCCGTCCTGGCCGTTGCCGAACCGCTTCGGGTGGAGCCCGGCCGGCTGCTTCACCAAGTGCCAGGCGTTCTCGGCGAGCTTGCGGTTGTCCTCCTGCGGGATCGGGCGGTCCGCAGGACGCTGTGCGCCCTGGCCGTAGTGGGTGTCGCGCAGCGCGGCGGTGTTCTCCAGGCAGTTGAACAGGTCACTGCCCGGCTTCGCCGTCCCGTGCGGGTTCACCAGCTTCAGCAGTGCCGTGGTGGGCTCGGGAAACCTTCCCTTCTGGTGCTCGGCGAGGTGACCGGCCAGCGCCTGCTTCTGAGCCCGCGTCGGCTTCTCCCGCATGCGGTCCCGGAGGACCGCCTCGCTCCGCTCGTGAGCGGGAGTCCGCGCCTTCTTGATCGGGCGGGGGCCCTCGTCCTGTGAAGGCACGGTCTTGCCGACGGCCTCGTCGAAGGAGCGCTTGCGCGCACCACCGCCCACATCGCCGTCCGTCGTCACCTCGCCCGTCGAGCGCGGCTGCACCGGCCCGAAGACGAGCGTGGACGCCGTGGTGACCTCCGGGCCGACCGACGGCGCCGAAGAGGTCGTCAGGTCGTCGCCGGGGCTCTGCCGCCCGGGCTGTGCGAGCGGAGACCGCACGCCGTCCAGCCTCGGCCCCGGCGCCACCGCTCCGAACTCGGGCGCGCCGGTGTTCTGCTCGACCCCGGGGTCAGCTCCGGCGTCACCGGCCGTGGAGCGGTACACCTTGTAGCCGTAGGGCGCCTCGTCCTCGGTGTCGGAGGAAGTCCCTGAGTCGGAACCCTCATCGTCGGAGTAACTGGGCATGTCCAGCATCCCGCTCGCCTGGAGGATGGTCCGCAGGTGTTGGGGGTCGGTCAGCCTGACAACACCGAACACCTCACTCTCACAGACCGTCAACACCTGGGCTCCGTTCTCCCAGCGCACCTGAACACCCATGTGGTGCGTGGGGGTCTCCAGGTGGACGAAGTACCCGCCAGGGACCTGGGGCAGGCCGTGCACCGCCTGGGCGAACCGATTCGCGACTTCTGCGCGAACACCATCATCCGACGTCGCTTCAGCATGGAAGTCCGCAGCGGAATGGAACTCCGGACGGGGCACCGCGACGAGGTCGTGGGCCATATCGCCGATGGTCCCGAAACTCTCCGGAATTCCCATGTACCCGGCGTCAGGTTCCAGCACGCGCATGAAGTCGTGAGCGGCGGTGACCGCAGCCGCCACGTCCTGAGCCTGGAGACCAGCCGGCGCCAACAGAGCGTTCAGCCGCTCGAGGTCGGCCCGGCGCCCCGCGTCGAGGCTGGCCTTGTCGGGGTGCGCTGCCAGTGCCGCATTCTCCAGGTCCCCGTAGTAACTCCCTTCGGCGTGCTGCGCCGTGGGCGTCCAGTCCACAAGGGCCTTCCACATCTGCGCGGCCCGGTCGGGATCCCTCTTCTGCAGTTCCACCCACCCGCCGCAGAGCCCCTCGTTGGCGGCGCTCCCGTAGAACCTCTTCTCGTCCGGGGTGTCCTCCGGATCCTTGTGGCCCGGTTCGAACGGGTTGTACGCCTGGATGCCCTGGGTGTGCACGAGGAGCTTCATGGCGTAGACCATCTTCGGCTGGACCACGTTCTGCCCGTTGACCGAGTACGACTTGGAGTCCCTGACGGGCGTGGCCTCAGGATCGAATACGAGTACCGTGTCCGCCGCCGGCTGACCGCCGACGGGAGCGTCAGCCGGCGCTCCGACAGCCGCACCGTCCGTAGGGGTCAGCCCGATCGTGCCGAAGGTCGGGGGCGAGAACGTCGCGGCCACCGGGGGCGTGCTCGTGGTCGCCGACACCGGGGTGGTCGGGGTGGTCGGGGTCACGCTACGGGGTACCGCTGCGGTCGGTGGCACCGCTGCCTGCGGCGCTGCGGTCTGCGGGCCGAGGTCGGAGGTCTGCCCGGGCATCGTCACCAGCGGTACGTCCGAGGTGGACGACTGCTGGGTGTGCGGCATGGAACGCGGCACGGCGCCGCCCGAGGCGATCCGGGTACCGCCGTCGTGGACCGAGGAGTTGTCCGCCGTCGAGGTGGTGGCGCCCTGGTACGGGGTCGTGGCCGGGGCCGGGGCCGGGGCCGGGGCCGACTGGTGGTTCTGCTGCTGGCTCGGCTGGTGCTGCGACGACGGCTCGGGGACGTGCGGCGGAGCCGCCGGGTTCTGGCCCGACGGAGCGTCAACGGGCGGCGTGTGGACCGGCGGGGTGTCGACGGGAGGTGTGTGCACGGGCGGGGTGTTGACCGGCGGCGTGTGCGTCGCGGTGACGTCCGCGACCGGCGTGTGGCTGCTCGCGTCGAACGAACGCGCCGAGGTGGTCGGGGCGTCGTACGGGGTGAGGGTGCGGGGGGTCTGGCCCTCCGTGTCGACCGCGTTCACCGGGCCTCGGTAGGGCGCCGTGTCCGGGGTCGGGCTGACGGTCTCCTGGTGCGGGCTCGTGAAGGTGCGCGGGGCGTCGGGGTCGCGGCGCGGCGGGGCATCGGGAGTGCTGTCCGAGGTGGAGCCGCGTGGGATCGGGGCGGTGTCGAAGTCGGCGCCACCGCTGCGGGTGTGGTGGCCGTCAGCGCCGATCGGCGTCAGGTTGGCCGGATCGACGTCGGTGTCGTTCCCGCTGTGGGTGTCGGGCTTGCCCGAGGCGTCGGAGCCCTGGGAGCCCGAGGAGTCGGGCGAACCCGACGAACTGCCGTTACCGCCAGTGGACGGGCCGGTGCCGCTGCTGGACGTCCCGTTGCCCGAAGTGCCGCTGTTCGTGGAGCCGTTGTTCGTGGAGCTGCTGTTCGTGGAACCGTCGCCCGTTGTAGAGCTTTCGTTCGAGTTCGTGTTCCCGGAGCCGCCCATAGTGGGCGTGTCGACACCGGAGCCGTCCGTGCCGCCGCCGGTGAAGTCGGAGGCGTCGGGGATGTCCGAGGAGTTGAACTTCCCCTTCAACGCGGACGCGCCGCGCATGATGGCCGGGCTGCCCGCGCCACTGAGCGCGGAGCCGCCGAGGCCCGAGGGGTCGACCTCACCGGTGAGCGCGAACTGCGTGAACGCGTCCGCACCGACGTCGGTCACCGCGCCCTCGAACATCTGGGCCGGCAGGGTGTCCATCTTCTTGCCGATGAGCTTGTTGCCCGCCGCGCCCATGCCCTTGCCCAGCACACCACCGGCCGCACCACCGATCGCACCGCCGGCCGCGCTCATCCCCAGCTCCTTGCCGTCCAACTCCTTGCGGTTGCCCGCCGCGAGCTGGATCGACTGCGCCAGCAGGTTGATGGCGACCTCCTGGAAGGCCTCCTTCAACGCCAGGATGATGATCTCCTTCGCCAGCTTCTTCAGGATCTGCTGGACCGTCATCTTGCTGGCCTGGATCGCCACCGGGATCGCCGCCAGCGACGCCCCCGCCGTCACCGGAGCGGCGGCCTCGGCGGTGGCGATCTCGTAGGCCAGGATGCCGAGTTGGGCCACGATGGAGATCTTCGCGGTCTCGGTGGAGTTGGCCATCGCCTCCAGGCTGTCGGCCATCGAGTTGCACGCCTTGACCATGCCGGGGAAGAAGCCGGGCTTCTGCCCGTCAGCCGGCAGCGTCAGGGTGTCCCACTTCTTCGCCAACTCCTCGACAGCGGAGCCCTGTTGGCCGTCCAGCGCCCGCTTCATCGCCGAGTCGGCAGCCCGGCCGGCCTCGTCCATGGTCTCGGCGGCGGCGCGCCAGCGGCGGCCCATGTCGCGCATCAGGTCCTCGTCGCCCTCGGGCCAACGGGAACCGGCAAGCAGCATCAGCACCCACTGCAGGGGCTCGGGGAGTTCGACAGCCATCAGAGATCAGTGCTTTCCGTTGTACTTGCCGGCGGCGATGTCACGGTGCAGCAGGTCCTGCTGACCGGTGCCGGGGAGGGGGAGTTCCTGCTTGCCCAGACCGTCGAGGTTGAACTGCTCGGCGGTCTCGTAGCCGTCGGCCATGCCCTTGAGACGCTTGCCGATCACCTCCAGGATCTGCGGCAGGGCCTCCAGTCCCTCCAGGACGTCCTTCTCGTTCGCGAGGTAGCCGGGCTCACCGTCCTCGCCGTCGGCGAAGGACTTGCCGTCACTGTCGTTGCCCCAGGGCGAGTTGCCGCGCATGCCGCTGAGGTAGGCGTTCATGCCGGTGAACAGTTCCTTGAGGTCGTCCGCAACGCCGAGCACCGGACCGGAGGCGGCCCGGAGCTGCTCGGGGACGATCATGAAGCCGCCGCTCCTGGCGGACCCCACGGACGGCGACTGGCTCGCGGGGGTGGCGGGTGTGCCGGGAGCACCGACCTTGAGCGCAGGAGTCGTCCCGTCAGGGAAGGCCGCGGCCTCAGCCGGAGTACCAGGAGCACCGACCTTGAGCGCAGGAGTCGTCCCGTCAGGGAAGGCCGCGGCCTCAGCCGGAGTACCAGGAGCACCGACCTTGAGCGCAGGAGTCGTCCCGTCAGGGAAGGCCGCGGCCTCAGCCGGAGTACCAGGAG
>NZ_JBIWFX010000005.1:606319-607177 GCF_044763225.1 Kitasatospora sp. NPDC096147
AGCACCGACCTTGAGCGCAGGAGTCGTCCCGTCGGCAGGCACGGAGCTGACCCCGGCCAGCGTGCCTTCACGCAGCGGCACTCCGGCACTCGTGGGCACGGCCCGGGTGAACTCGGGCGCACCGGCCAACGCCTCAGCTCCCAAAGGAACTCCGGCACTGGTCGGCACCGCCTGGGTGAACTGCGGCGAGCCGGCGGCCCCCTGACTCAGTGACACGCCTTCCGAGTACTCAGCCCGAGGCACACCCGCCGAAATCCCCTCCGAGTACTCAGCCCGAGGCACACCCGCCGAAATCCCCTCCGAGTACCCGGCCCGAGGCACACCCGCCGAGACCCCCTCCGAGTACTCAGCCCGAGGCACACCCGCCGAAATGCCCTCCGAATAACCGCTCCTGGGCACGCCGGCGCTCGCCGACACACCCTCCGTGAACGTAGCGGTCTGCGCGGGCGTCGTCCCGAACGGATCCGCGCCACCCATCGCCCGCATCACGCCGGGCTCGGTCCGCTCGATGGTCTCCGCCGGGATGGTCTCACCCACCGACCGGCCGACCCTCGGCTCGTACTGGGCCGCCATGGTCTCCCCACCGCCCCACAGCGGAGCGGCCTCCGGCTGCATCCGCTGCGCCGGAAACTCGTCGGCCGAATACCCGTACTGCGCAGGGATCTCACCCTCCGCAGGCCCGTACCGCGCAGGGATCTCACCCTCCGCAGGCCCATACCGCGCAGGAATCTCACCCTCCGCAGGCCCATACCGCGCAGGAATCTCACCCTCCGCAGGCCCATACCGCGCAGGAATCTCACCCTCCGCAGGCCCATACCGCGCAGGAATCTCACCCTCCGCAGGCCCATACCGCGCAGG
>NZ_JBIWFX010000005.1:607273-608773 GCF_044763225.1 Kitasatospora sp. NPDC096147
CAGGAATCTCACCCTCCGCAGGCCCATAGTGCGCGGCCATGGTGTCGTCTCCCCCGCCCCAGAGCGGTGCTGCCTGCGGCTCCATGACGGCGCGTCGCGGAACGGGCTCCTCGTACTCGGCCGGCCGGTACTGCGACTGGTCAGTCATGACGGTCCCTCATCGATAGGACGGAACAGGGGATCTGAAGGATGAACAGGCCGGCGGAGCGCCGGTGAGCGCTCCGCCGCCCGGGTGCGACGAGTGGTTCAGGTGCGCGGTGCGCCCTCGCCACCCGCAGCGATCCGAGTGAGCGCGGCCCGCAGGAACGGGCTCGGCACGTCGTACCCACCCTCCTGCCGAATCGGCGTCGGCTCGACCACCGGAGCAGCCGCAGCCGGGGCCGGGGCGTCGTCCTCGTCCGGACGGCCCCGACGCTCCGCGACCGAGCGGGCCCGGTCCAGGTACTCCTGCTCCGCAGCCGGAGCAGCCGCCGCCGGTGCGGCCGGTGCGGCCGGGGCGGCCGGGGCGGCCTCAGCCGCCGGGGCGCTGCCCGCCGACGTCAACTCCGTCGCCGTGACGGACCCCTCGGCAGCCGGAGTGCCCTCCGCCGCGGCGTCCCCGCCACCGAGCAGCGCACCCGCCAACTGCGTCATCAGATCCGCGCCACCGGCCGCCGCCGGCTGCGCAGCCGCCGCAGCGGCAGCGGCCTCCGCACCCTCCGGCACCCCACCGCCCCGGGCCTCGTCCAACCACTGACGCCGCATCCGCTCGAAATGCGGATCCGACGCCTCGTGATCGACCTGCTCACCACCCACGACGCCCGCATCCCGCCGACGCCGCTCCTTCTCCTCCCCACCGAAACGGGTCGGACGGACGAACTTCCCACCACCCTTGCCAGCCCCCGCACCACCACCGGCCGCACCCGCACCAGGAGCACCCGCCCCCGGCATCCCCGCAGCACCACGCCCCACCCCACCAGCCCCCGCCGCACCCACACCCGCACCCGCACCACGCCCATAAGCACCAGCACCAGCGGCCCCACCCGCGCCACCCACCCGCGAACCAGCCCCACCAGCACCGGCCAGACCACCACCACGCCCATAGCCGCCACCACCACCGGCACCGACCCCACCAAACCCAAGCCCACCACCAGCACCCGAACCACCGCCCGAGCCGCCACCCGAACCCCCCGAACCCGAACCCCCCGAACCGCCATAGGGGGTGAGCGTCGAGCCGAAACTGCCCTTGTAATCCGGATGCCCGGCCAGGTTCAAACCCGGCGGCTGCACCGCCGGCTTGAACTTGCCCACACCACCCGCACCATCCCCCTCCAGATACGGGTTCTTCACCTTCGGCGGCTCATACGGCTTCACCTTCGGCGGCTCGTACGGCTTGGTCTTCGACCCGCCCTTACCACCACCGGCACCACCACCAACACCGCCACCGGCACCACCCCCGGCACCGCCCCCCGCACCGGAACCCGAACCCTCGCCACCACCAGCACCGCCACCCGCACCACC
>NZ_JBIWFX010000006.1:0-5033 GCF_044763225.1 Kitasatospora sp. NPDC096147
GCCCTTGAGCTGCTCGGCCATGCCGCGCTTCACGCGGGCGGTGCCGATCTGCGGCTGGTCAGCGGTGATGGGGGTGGTGGACACGTGTGACCTCATTCGTGCACGGGTGACGGGGAGTCAGCGGATCGGGGAGCAGGGGTTCAGCGGGAGAGCAGGGCCCGGGTGGCCCGCTCGACGTCGGGCTGCCGCATCAGGGTCTCGCCGACCAGGAAGGACGAGATGCCGGCCTTCGCCAGCCGGGCCAGGTCGGCGGCGTCGGCGATGCCGCTCTCACCGATCACCGTCCGGTCGGCCGGGACCAGCGGCATCAGGGTCTCACTGGTCGTCAGGGTGGTCTCGAAGGTCCGCAGGTTGCGGTTGTTGACGCCGATCAGCGGGGAGCGGCGGCGCAGCGCCCGCTCCAGCTCCGGCTCGTCGTGCACCTCGATCACCACGTCCATGCCGAGGCCGAGCGCGGTCTCCTCCAGCTCCTCGGCGGTGGCGTCGTCCACGGCGGCCAGGATCACCAGCACGCAGTCGGCGCCCCAGGCCCGGGCCTCCACCACCTGGTAGGGGTCGAAGAGGAAGTCCTTGCGCAGCGCGGGCAGTGCGACGGCCCCGCGGGCGGCGGCCAGGTGCTCGCGGGCCCCGCCGAAGGACGGACCGTCGGTGAGCACCGAGAGGCAGGCGGCGCCGCCCGCGGCGTAGGCGAGGGCGTGCTCGGCCGGCCGGAAGTCCTCCCGGATCAGGCCCTTGGACGGGCTCTGCCGCTTGATCTCGGCGATCAGCCCGTACTCCCCGAGCTCGGTCCGGCCGCGCAGCGCCGCGTGGAAGCCGCGCGGCGGTTCGGCGGCCTGCGCCAGCTCCAGCAGCTCGGCCGGCGGGACCGCCCGCTTGGCCACGGCGATCTCCTCGCGCTTGTAGGTCTCGATGCGGTGCAGCAGATCGGTCATCAGGGGGTCCGTTCGCTCGGGTCGGTCAGGTGCGACACGCTGACGAGGCTCTCCAGGCGGGCCAGCGCCTCGCCCGAGTCCACCGACTTGGCGGCCAGCAGGAGGCCGTCGGCCAGGTCCTCCGCCCGTCCGGCCACGACCAGCGCGGCGGCCGAGTTGAGCAGGGCCACCTCCCGGTACGGGCCGGGCTCACCGCGCAGCACCGCGCGCAGCGCGGTGGCGTTCTCCTCGGCGTCCCCGCCCCGGAGCTGAGCGGGGGTGACCCGGGTCAGGCCGAGCCGCTCCGGGTCGATCTCGAAGCTGCGGACCCGGCCGTGCTCCAGGGCGGCGACCGAGGTCGGCCCGGTCAGGGTGATCTCGTCCAGGCCGTCGCTGCCGTGCACCACGTAGGCCCGTTCGGAGCCGAGCTCGTGCAGCACCTCGGCGAGCGGCTCCAGCCAGTGCCGGGCGAAGACGCCGATCAGGTGCCGGCGGACCCCGGCCGGGTTGAGCAGTGGGCCGAGCAGGTTGAAGACCGTCCGGGTGCCGAGCTCCACCCGGGTGGCGGCGACGTGCCGCAGCGCCGGGTGGTGGGCCGGGGCGAACATGAAGCCGATCCCGGACTCCGCGACGCAGCGCCCGACCTGACTGGGCGTCAGGTCGACCTGCACGCCGAGCGCCCGCAGCACGTCGGCCGAGCCGGAGCGGGAGGAGAGCGCGCGGTTGCCGTGCTTGGCGACCGGCACCCCGGCCCCGGCCACCACGAGGGCGGCGCAGGTGGAGATGTTGTAGGAGCCCGAGGAGTCGCCGCCGGTGCCGACCACGTCCATCGCGTCGGGCGGCGCGGCCACCCGCAGCATCCGGGTGCGCAGGTGGGAGGCGGCCCCGACGATCTCCTCCACCGTCTCGCCGCGCATCCGCAGGGCCATCAGCAGCGCGCCCATCTGCGAGGCGGTGGCCTCGCCCGAGGTGAGCAGCCCGACGGTGCGGGCCGACTCCTCCCGGGTCAGGTGCTCGCCGTCGGCGAGCCGCCCGAGCACGGACTTCAGGTCGGTGGTGCGGGTGGGATCAGCCACGGTCACGTCCTTCGGTGAGCAGCCGGAGGGTCTCGCTGCCGGGTGGGATCGGCCGGTCCCAGCCGAGTTCGACGTTCTCCCGGCGGAACGGCGTCCAGTCGGTGAGGCCGGTGTCCAGGGTGCGGGCGAACAGGTGCCCGCTGTGCACGGCCGCCGCGATGATGCCCGGCCCGAGGCAGTCGCCGAGCCGGACCACCCGCCGGACGCCGGCCCCGGTCAGCACCTCCGGCGCCAGCGCGGTCAGCTCGTGGTACAGCCCGTCCACCGGCAGGCTGCCGGTGACCAGCACGATCGCGTCGGCCTCGACCGTGCTCTGCCGTCCGGTGAAGACGCAGTCGAGCCGGACCCCGCCGGGCTCGACCGCACCGACCGTGGTGGAGGTGCGGACCTCCGCGCACCGTTCGAGGATCCGCCGCTGGATCGCGCCCTGCTCGGCGGTGTTCTGGGTGTACGAGGAGACCAGGCTGTCCGGGGTGACGAAGACCACCTCGCAGCCCCGGTCGGCCAGCAGCTCGGCCAGCACCCCGCCCATGTAGTAGTGGTCGTCGTCGAAGACCACCACCCGGCCCTCGGGCAGCCGGCCGGCCATCAGGTCGTCGGGGGTGAAGACCGGCAGACCGGCCAGGCCGGGGATCTCGCCGCGGTGGTTGCGGCCGACCCCGTCGGCCCGCCAGCGGGCCCCGGTGGCCACGCCGACCAGCGAGCACTCGGCCTCCAGCACCAGGTCGGCGGTGATCTCGTTGCCGGGCAGCAGCTCGACCCCGGGCAGCCGCTTCAGCCGGCCCAGCCGCCACTCCGCCACCCGCCGCCAGGTCGCCAGGCCGGGCAGCGCGCTCTCCCGCAGCACCCGGCCGCCGAGCTCGCGCTCCCGGTCGGCGAGCAGCACCCGGTAGCCGCGCCGGCCCAGCGAGACGGCGGCCTCCAGCCCGGCGGGGCCGGCGCCGACGATCAGCACGGTGTCGTCGGTGTCCTTGGGCGGCAGGTACTCGGGGTGCCAGCCGCGCCGCCACTCCTCGCCCATGGTCGGGTTCTGGGTGCAGCGCAGTGGCACGCTGAGCTTGTCCGAGGCGACACAGATGTTGCAGCCGATGCACTCGCGGATCTCGTCGAACCGGCCCTCCTCGATCTTCCGCGGCAGGAACGGATCGGCGATCGAGGGGCGGGCCGCGCCGATGAAGTCGAGCGTGCCGCTGCGGATCATCGCCACCATGGTGTCCGGCGAGGTGAACCGGCCGACCCCGACCACCGGTTTGGTGGTCAGCTTCTTGGCGAACCGGACGTGCTCCTGCTGGAAGCCCTCCTGGGCGAACCGCGCGGTCTGCCCGTCCTTCTCGAACGGCGAGAGGTTGACGTCCCACAGGTCCGGCAGCTCGGCCAGCATCTCCAGCACGTCCTCGGCCTCGTCCCGGGGGGTCGGCCCGCTGGCATCGATCAGCGAGCCGACGCCGAGCCGGATCGCCACCGCGCAGGTGTCGCCGACGGCCTCCTTGGCGTCCTCGACCAGCTCGCGCAGCAGCCGGGCGCGGTTCTCCAGGCTGCCGCCGTACTCGTCGGTGCGCTGGTTGTGCCGCCGGGAGAGGAAGTGCGCGGGCAGCGCCATGTCGTGGCCGGCGTAGACGTAGACGATGTCGAAGCCGGCCCGGCGGGCGTTGAGGGCGGCCTCCCGGTGCCAGCGGCGGAAGGCCCGGATGTCGGACTTGTCCATGGCCCGGGCGGTGACCGGGAAGTTGCCCCGGGTGGCGGTCGCACTGGGGGCGATCGGGATCGCCCGGGTGTCCAGGTTCGGCACGAAGGAGCCGTTGTGCGCCAACTCCACGCCGGCCAGCGCTCCGTGGCCGTGGATCTGCTCGGTGGCCCGGGCCAGCACCGGGATGTCCTGGGCGTCCCAGAGCCGGAGCTCGCGCAGGTGGTTGCCCGAGTAGTGGATGTCGCACTGCTCGGTGCAGACCACCGCCCAGCCGCCCTCGGCCTTGACCCCGCGCATGGCGGCCATCGCGCTCGGATAGGCCCGCCCCATGCCGTTGCAGTGGGGCACCTGGAAGAAGCGGTTCTTGGCGGTCACGGGGCCGATCCGTACCGGTTCGAACAGGACGTCGTACCGGGCGGGCCGGTGGTGCGGGGTCTCCACTGCGGGTGATGCCTCCTCTGGCGGGTGACGGGTGGCCGGCGGTCGTTCCTGGAACGGACCCTGACGGTCGCTCAGGCCCGGGAGCCGAAGATCGCGCTGCCCACCCGGACGTGGGTGGCGCCGTGCTCGATGGCCTCGGCGTAGTCCGAACTCATGCCCATGGAGAGGGAGTCGAGCCCGTTGCGCCGGGCCGCCTCGGCCAGCAGGGCGAAGTGCCGGCCGGCCGGCTCGTCGACCGGCGGGATGCACATCAGGCCGGTCACGTCCAGGTCGTACTCGCCCCGGCAGACCTCCAGCAGGGCGTCCAGCTCCTGCGGCAGCACCCCGGCCTTCTGGACCTCGGAGCCGGTGTTGACCTGGATGAACAGCCTGGGCCGGCGCCCCAGTTCGGCGGACCGCCGGGCGATCGCCCGGCAGAGCTCGATCCGGTCCACCGAGTGGATGACGTCGAACAGCGCCACCGCGTCCCGGGCCTTGTTGGTCTGCAGCGGGCCGATCAGGTGCAGCTCGGTCTGCGGGTGGCGCTCGCGCAGGGCCGGCCACTTGCCCTGGGCCTCCTGCACCCGGTTCTCGCCGTAGACCGACTGGCCCGCGGCGATGGCCGGTTCGAGTCCCTCGGCGGTGACGGTCTTGGAGGCCGCGACCAGGGTGACCGAGGCGGGGGAGCGCTGCGCCCGGACGCAGGCCGCCGCCAGCTCGGCGCGCACCTCGGCGAGACCGACGGCGGGATCGGGCCGACCGGTGACCACTGCGGCTGCTGTGACGTTCATGGGGACCTCTCTCGATCGGCGGAGCGGGGGGGGGGGGCCCCGGGGGGGGGGGGGGGGCCCCCGGGGGGGGCCCCCCCGGGGGCGGGGGGGGCCCCGGCCCCCCCCCCCCGCCCCCGGGGGGTGGGCCCGCAACAAGCACCCCCCCGGG
>NZ_JBIWFX010000006.1:5043-70134 GCF_044763225.1 Kitasatospora sp. NPDC096147
GCGGGGCTCCCCCGGGGGGGTGCGGGGGCCGCCGGGGGGCGGGGGGGGGGGGTGTGGGGGGGGGGGCCCCCCCGGGCGGGGGGGGGGGGGGGCGGGCCCCCGGGGGGGGGGGGGCCCCCCCGCCCTGGTGAGCCCGGTCGGCTCAGGGATGGCGCAGGCCGCGCTGCCAGTCGGCCTCGGGCTTGGCCCGCTCGAAGACCAGCCGCTCGTGCAGCCGGAACGGCCGGTCGGACCAGAACTCCAGGGAGGTCGGGCGGATCCGGTAGCCGCTCCAGTGCGGCGGACGCGGCACGTCGCCGTCGCCGAAGCGGGCCGTCTCGCGGGCCACCGCCTGCTCCAACTCGGCCCGGTCGGCCAGGGGTTGGGACTGCTGCGAGGCCCACGCCCCGATCCGGCTCTGCCGGGCCCGGGAGGCGAAGTAGGCGTCCGCCTCGGCCTCGGTGGCCGCCTCCACCGGGCCGCGGAACCGGACCTGACGGCGCAGCGACTTCCAGTGCAGCAGGCCGGCCGCCTGCATGTTCTCGGCCAGCTCGGCGCCCTTCCGGGACCGGGTGTTGGTGAAGAACACGAAGCCGTCCGGGTCGAAGTCCTTGAGCAGCACCATCCGGACGTCGGGGAGCCCGTCCTGGCCGGTGGTGGCGATCGCCATCGCGTTGGCGTCGTTGAGCTCGGTGTCCTCGGCCTCGGCCAGCCAGCGCGCGAACAGCTCGAACGGGTCGGTCGCGCCCTCGGTGCCGGTCGGCGACGGGTCGGTCAGCGGGCTGTCGGTCAGCGGGGTGTCGGTCACGGTCAGCCCTTCAGTTCCTGCATCTCGGCCAGCACGTGGCGCCACTTGTCGTCCTCCGGCCCGCGGTCGGTGATCAGGTGCGGCACCCCGTCGGTGTCCACCAGCACCTCGGCGGCCGGCGGCACGTTGAGGAACTCCATGTGCTGGGTGGCGCAGTACGCGCCCACGTCGAGGATCAGCAGGTGGCTGCTGCCGTCCACGCCGTCCGGCACCCAGACCTCGCCGGGCAGCACGTAGTCGTGCCGCAGGATGGTGCGACCGCGCAGGGCGGCGGTGCAGCCGCCGGTCTGCCCGTCGGTCGGGATCTCCCGGAGCTCCTCGTCCAGGAAGACCACGTGGTGGTGGCGCTCGCGCAGCTGGGCCGAGGGCATCAGCATCCGGGTGCCGTCGGTCACCACGATGTTGGACACCGGGTTGGTGATCACGCTGCGCTCGACGCCGAGCAGCAGCGCACCGGTGTCGGCCAGCACGTCGCGGGCCGGCTCGAACATGAACCGGACGTGCTCCGGGATGCCCATCCGGTCGGCGATCGCGCGCAGGTCGCCCAGGTACTGGCCCCAGTCGAAGTGCTTCTCGTCCTCCGCCCACGCCTCGTAGACGAAGCCGTGGCCACCCGCGAAGTTGATCGAACGGGTCTGCGGGAAGTGCTCGTTGAAGATCGAGAACAGGGTCTCGATGATCTCGGTCATCGCCTCCCGGGAGTTGCCGCTCCCGCAGTAGACCTCGAAGCAGTCCAACTCCCGGCCGTGCTCGGCCAGCAGCGCGGAGAGCTGGTCCAGCTCGCGGAGCTTGATGCCGGGCTTGCCGGAGTCCAGGCTGTCGATCCGCGCGCTGATCGAGGGGGCGCCGGCCTCCAGGGAGAACCGCACCTCGTCCAGGCTGGACAGGAAGGTCGGGTGGCCGGTCTGCGCCCAGTAGGTCATCTCCTCGTCGGAGACGTGCCCGGGCGAGACGATGAACCGCTCGAAGCCGAACTGCTTCAGCAGCCGGTACTCGCCGGGGAGTTGGACCAGCAGGCCGACGCCGAGCCGCTGGAACGGCCGCAGCACGTGCGGGTTGGAGTTGGGGAAGAACGGCACGTACAGGTCGACCCGGTCCCGCAGGCCGGCCGCCTCGGCCGCCCGCATGATCCGGTCGACGTTGCGCAGCAGCTGCGCCTCGCTGTACACGAACACCGGAGTGCCGACCTGCTCGGCGATCGTCTTCAGGTCGGCCGAGCCGAGCCAGCCGTGGGCGAGCTTCGATTCGGTGGCGCTGGTCATGGAAATGCCGGAAGACATTCGAGAACCCCCATGCGGAATTGTCCGAAGAACCCCTCGGATGGTCACACCCCTGCCCCGAAAGGGAGAGTGACGAAGAACGCGCACCCGTACAACGGCGGGGCACAGTGCGTCTTCGAGATCAAGGTCGAGCGTAAGGTGACAATGTCATGATCACAAGGAACATCCGGCCCCAGCGATCTTGAAACGGCTACGGATCGTTACTCCTTCGCAGGTCAGCGCGACCGTGAAGCTCATGTGGAAAGTCGAATCCTCTCGCATGGTGAGATTTCCGGTGTCCGATATGACCTCATGTAAACCAGTGTAAAAATATCGAAGAGACTGATTCCGTTTGTGTGACCCTCCGTCAGATCGGGCCATACGGGGCCGAGTTGGACGTATCGGAAGCCTCCGGCAGACGGTTGACAGGGGCCGGGTGGAATCGTCTACGTTCTTTGTCGGCAAGGAAATGCACGGCCGTGTGCCCGAGTGGTCAGGGGGCCGCCTGCAAAGCGGTTCACATCGGTTCGAATCCGGTCGCGGCCTCGTGGCGGCGTCCGGCCGTGGTCACCGGGACACGGTCGGACGCCGCGGCTCCGACGTCCGGGCGGTGCCGTCCCCGGCCTCGCCGGCGATGCCGTCGGTGCCGTCGGTGCCGTAGGGAAAGGTGCGGACCGGCCGGAGGATCGCAGCGGCATGACCTGGGGCGGACACGCTGCCATGGTCCGAGGTGGATTCGGCCGCCTCGTGCGCGAGGATGGGGGCATGCCGAACCGTCTCGCGGACGCGACCTCCCCGTACCTGCAGCAGCACGCCGAGAACCCGGTCGACTGGTGGGAGTGGGGCCCCGAGGCCTTCGCGGAGGCGGAGCGGCGCGGGGTGCCGGTACTGCTCAGCGTCGGGTACGCGGCCTGCCACTGGTGCCACGTCATGGCGCACGAGTCCTTCGAGGACGAGGCGGTGGCGGCGTACGCCAACGAGCACTTCGTGGCGGTCAAGGTGGACCGCGAGGAGCGGCCGGACGTCGACGCGGTGTACATGGAGGCGGTGCAGGCCGCGACCGGGCAGGGCGGATGGCCGATGACGGTGTTCCTGACCCCGGGTCAGGAGCCGTTCTACTTCGGGACGTACTTCCCGCCGGAGCCCCGGCACGGGATGCCCGGGTTCCGGCAGGTGCTGGAGGGGGTGCAGGCGGCCTGGCGGGACCGGCGGGACGAGGTCGGTGAGGTGGCGGCCCGGATCCGGGCGGACCTGGCGGAGCGGGCCTCGGTGTACGGGGTCGGCAGCGGGGTGCACCGGGCTCCTGGGGGCGATGAACTGGCTTCTGCGGTGGAGGAGTTGGCGCGCAGCTACGACGAGAAGCGGGGCGGTTTCGGCGGGGCGCCGAAGTTCCCGCCGTCGATGGCGGTGGAGTTCCTGCTGCGGCACCACGCCAGGACCGGCGCGGCCGGGGCGCTGGAGATGGCGGAGCACACCTGCGAGGCGATGGCCCGCGGCGGGATCTACGACCAGCTGGGCGGCGGCTTCGCCCGGTACGCGGTGGACAACCGCTGGGTGGTGCCGCACTTCGAGAAGATGCTCTACGACAACGCCCTGCTGCTCCGGGTCTACCTGCACCTGTGGCGGACCACCGGCGCCGCGCTGCCGCGCCGGATCGCGCTGGAGACGGCCGACTTCCTGCTGCGTGAACTCCGCACCCCCGAAGGCGGGTTCGCCTCCGCGCTGGATGCGGACAGTCTGGACGAGGCGACCGGGAAGAACGCCGAGGGGGCGTACTACGCCTGGACGCCGGGCCAACTCGCCGAGGTGCTGGGGGAGTCGGACGCGGCAGTGGCCGCCGGACTGTTCGAGGTCACCGGGGAGGGGACCTTCGAGCACGGGAGCTCGGTGCTCCAGCTGCTCGCCGATCCGGCGGACGAGGGGGCCTACGAGCGGATCAGGACCGCGCTGTACGAGGCCCGGCTCGGCCGGCCGGCGCCGGCCCGGGACGACAAGGTGGTGGCGGCCTGGAACGGGCTGGCGATCGCCGCACTGGCCGAGGCCGGCGCACTGCTGGACCGGCCGGACCTGGTGGCGGCGGCCGAGCGGGCCGCCGATCTGCTGATCACCGTGCACCTCACCGAGGACGGCCGGCTGCTGCGCACCTCCCGGGACGGCCGGGCCGGGGCCAACGCGGGGGTGCTGGAGGACTACGCGGACACTGCCGAGGGCTTCCTCGCGCTGTACGCGGTGACCGGCGGGACGGAGTGGCTCGGGCTGGCCGGCGGCCTGCTGGACGTGGTGCTGGCGCACTTCCGGGACGAGGCGTCGGGGGCGCTGTACGACACCGCCGACGACGCCGAGGAGCTGATCCGCCGTCCGCAGGACCCGACCGACAACGCCACCCCCTCCGGGTGGACGGCCGCCGCGCAGGCGCTGCTGACCTACGCCGCGTACACCGGCTCGGAGCGGCACCGGACGGCGGCCGAGGGGGCGCTCGGCATCGTCGGCGCGCTGGGCGGCCGGGCACCGAGGTTCGTGGGCTGGGGCCTGGCCGCGGCCGAGGCGCTGGCGGACGGGCCGCGCGAGGTGGCCGTGGTCGGTGCCGAGGGCGACCCCGGGCGGGCGCTGCTGCACCGGACGGCGCTGCTCGGCACCGCACCGGGCGCGGTGGTGGCGGTCGGCGAACCCGGTTCCTCGGAGGTGCCGCTGCTGGCCGGACGGCCGTTGGTGGGCGGGGCGGCCGGGGCCTACGTCTGCCACCACTTCGTGTGCGAGGCGCCGGTCGCGGAGGCGGCCGAGTTGGCGGCGAAGGTGGGGGCCCGGCACGCCGGAAATGAGGGTGCGTGAGGTGCCGGATTTCAGGCAGGATGCGGCATGACCTGGACTCTTTCCTCCTCCCTGGACGACTTCCGCGCGCAGGCCGGTGATTTCCTGGCCGCCCATCCGGCGGAGAACACCGTCCTGCTGACCCTGGTGCACAACCTCGCCACCGCCGGGCTGCACGTCTTCGGCGAGGCCGACCCGTGGTTCGGCTGGTGGCGGCCGGAGCCGGACGCACCGGTGGCCGCCGCCTTCGCCCGGACACCGCCGTTCCCGCTCCGGCTGAGCGCGATGGAGCCGGAGGTGGCGGCCGAGCTGGCGGTGGCGCTCGCGCAGGACGGGCGGGAGCTGCCCGGGGTCGGCGGCGGGAAGGACGCCGCGGAGGCGTTCGCGGCTGCCTGGAAGCAGCAGACCGGGGTCGGGAGCAGTGTCAGGTCCGAGGAACGGCTGTACCGGCTGGGCGAGCTGACCGACCCGTCGCCGCTGCCCGCCGGTGCGGTCCGGCCGGCCAGGCCGGCCGAGACCGATCTGCTGACCGACTGGTTCGGGGACTTCGTCGCCGAGGCCGAGCTGGCCATCCCCGGGGAGAACCACCGGCCGACGGTGGAGCGGCGGATCGCCGGGGGCGGGCTGCTCGTCTGGGAGCACGAGGGGCGGGTGGTCTCCTTCGCCGGGGTCAGTGAGGTGATCGCGGGGATGTCCCGGATCGGGCCGGTCTACACCCCGCCGCAGGACCGCGGCCGGGGCTACGCGAGCGGCGTGGTCGCGGCGGGGTCGGCGCAGGCGCTGGCGGCCGGTGCGGCGGAGGTGCTGCTCTACACCGACCTGGCCAACCCCACCAGCAACTCGATCTACCAGAAGCTCGGCTACCGCCCGGTCGAGGACTGCCTCTCCATCGACCTCGCCTGACCCCACCCCCTACGCCGCCCGTACCGCGCTCGGGCCGCGCTCGGACCGCCTATGGACCGCCCGGAGGGCTGTCAGGGGCGCGAGGAACTGCGCGAGTCGGAAGACGGTGGGCCGATTGCCGGGTTCGGAGGGCCACTTGCAGGTGAGGCTCCGCACCCGGCACACGGGTCGCCGTCTCCCGCCGCGCGCAGTTCCTCGCGCCCCTGGTCCGTGCCCTTCCGGTTGGCATGCCTTCTGCTGTGCGTAGCTCCTTCGGACCACGCTCTGGACCGCCCGGAGGGCGGTCAGGGGCGCGGGGAACTGCGCGGGTCGGAAGACGGTGGGCCGATTGCCGGGTTCGGAGGGCCACTTGCAGGTGAGGCTCCGTTCCCGGCACGCGGGTCGTTGCCTTCCGCCGCGCGCAGTTCCTCGCGCCCCTGGTCCGTGCCCTTCCGGTTGGCATGCCTTCTACTGTGCGTAGCTCCTTCGGGCCGCGCTCTGGGCCGCCCGGAGGGTGGTCAGGGGCGCGGGGAACTGCGCGGGTCGGAAGACGGTGGGCCGATTGCCGGGTGTGGAGGGTCACTTGCAGGTGAGTCTCCGTTCCCGGCACGCGGGTCGTTGCCTTCCGCCGCGCGCAGTTCCTCGCGCCCCTGGTCCGTGCCCTTCCGGTCGGCATGCCTTCTGCTGTGCGTAGCTCCCTCGGGCCCCTGGTCCGTGTCCTTCCGGTCGACGTGCCCTCCGCCGCCCCTGGCCGGTGCTCTTCCGCCCGGCCGCTACTCCCAGTCCCAGCGGATGCCCAGCAGGCAAGGGCTCAGTGAGCTCGCGACCAGATGGACGCAGTGGTGCCCATCGAGTGTCAACTCCTCGCTCTCGTAAGGCGGTTCGCCGGGAGAACGGGTCGCGAAGCGGTGGCAGCGGACCGGCAGGGCGGCCGGGTGGAAGGTGATCTGGAGGACGTACTGCCCGGCACCGGAGTTGAAGCCCCGGACGTACTCGGTGGACGGCACCGCCGCCGGGGCGTCGTCGAAGCCGTACCCCAGCAGGTGGGTGTCCCCGGTCCGCAGTCGCCGGTCCAACAGCAGCTCGGCGACCAGCAGTTCGGCCGCCGGATCGCGCCGGACCCGTCCCGGTCGGCAGTTCTCCTCGCCCCGCACCCGCACGGCGGAGATGTCGCAGCCGGGGTCCCCCTGGTACAGCGCGAGGTAGCGGTCGATGCCGTCGCGGTGGGCCCGCAGGGCGTGCTGGGAGTCCCGGCTGACCATCTGCCGGTCGGCGCCGATCCGGACCCGTTCGATGTGGGTGACGGTGTGCAGGCCGGTGTCGGGCGGGCTGGCGATGGTGGCGAGCAGGCCGTCCACCGCGACGGCCGGGCCGATCAGGTCGCGGTAGGGGAGCACGGCGGGGCCGACGGCCGGTTCGGCGGGGGCCTGGCGAGGGCCGAGCAGCCGGGTCAGTGAGTGCTCGGGCAGCTCCAGTACTTCCTCCAACACCCGTACCGCGCGCAGCGATTCGGGCCGCTCGGGGCGGCGCCGGCCCTGCTGCCAGTAGCTCAGGCTGGTCACCCCGACCTGGACGCCGCGCTGGGACAGGTGCAGCCGCAGCCGGTGCAGGGCGAGGCCCCGGGCGGTGATGGCGGCCCGTAGGGCGAGGTGGAACGGGCCGGTGCGGAGGGCGGCTGCGAGCTCGGGTTGGACGGTCTGCTGCACGGCTGGCTCCCGTCTGTCAGTTGACCGTGAATATTCACACGCCCGTGCCGAGTTGTCACCGGTCCGGACGTGTTGACGTGGGCCGGGTGCCCGTCGCGTTCACAGCTCACGGGGTCCCGTTCACACCCGCCCGGGGGCCCTGACGAGGTGCGTTGACCGGCTCGCGTCATGGGCCGATGCTCACTGCACCGCGCCCCGTCGCGGTACCCCCACATCCCCTCTCCTGCGGGAACGCAAGGAGGAGAAGCCCATGCGAACGTCCAGTACACGTCTGCGCCGTGCCGTCGCCGCACTCGCGCTCGGCGTCCTCGCCCCCACCCTCGCGGCGGTCACCACCGTCACCCCGGCCCAGGCGGCCACCGCCCCCCAGGCCAGGCCCGCCGCCGCCCAGGCCCCCGGTGCCGTCACGGCGCTCGGGGCACGCAGGCTCAACATCACCATGCAGCAACAGCAGCAGACCAACTGGTGCTGGTCGGCGAGCGGCAACACCATCGCCACCTTCTACGGCTACACCTACAGCCAGAACCAGTTCTGCAACGCCGCCTTCAACCGCTCGATCAACTCCAGCTGCCCGAACAACCAGGCCACGCTGGGGAACGTGCAGACGGCGCTGCGCTACATCGGCATCAACTCCGGCTCGTACGTCACGGGTTACCTGCGCTACACCACGGTGCAGACCGAGATCGACGCCAGCCGGCCGATCGAGACCCGGATCCAGTGGTCCTCCGGCGGTGGCCACATGCACGTGATCTACGGCTACGACACCGGAAACAACTGGGTCTACTGGGGCGACCCGTGGCCGTCCAACTCCCGCTACAACTGGGCGGACTACAACTACTACGTCAACAACAACACGTTCTCCTGGACCCACTCCCTCTACCGGATCGGCGCCTGAGGAGACGACCATGACCAACACCATCCGTAGGCACTCCGCCCGGCTGCTGGCCGCCGGCCTGCTGGCCGCCACCGCCACCCTGGCCTCCGCCCCGCTCGCCCAGGCGGCCGACCCGGCCCCCGCCGCAGCCCCCGCCCAGCTCGCCCCCACCGAGCTGGGCGCGGCCCGGGCCGCGGCCGAAGCACCGTCCGTCACCGACCAGTTGGGCCGGTTCTTCGCCCGCAAGGGCGTCCCGCCGAACCAGTCCATCGCGCTCTCCCCGGCCGACGAGGCCAGGGCCGCCGCGCAGGCCGCACCCCGGCTGAGCGGCGACACCGTCCCGGTCTACCTGCTGGACCCGGGCTTCGTGGCCGGCACCCCGGGCGCCCCGGTGGCCCGGGCCGAGTTCACCGCCAGCAAGGCCGTCGCGGCCGACGGCCAGGTGGCCTCGGTCTGGACGGCCAAGCAGGGCGCGGGCTGGCGGGTCGTCAACATCGCCACCGGCGGCGACGAGACCGACTACGCGGCGCAGGCGGCCTCCACCGGCGGTGGCACCGCCTTCCGCGAGCCGCAGATCGACGCCTGGTACGTGCTGCGCGGCGGCCGGGTGCTGCCGTTGGACGAGGACGCCCGCAAGGCGGTCGGCGCCGGGGTGAGCCTGGCCGACTACCAGCAGCAGGTGCGGCAGCGGTACGGCGACAAGCTGCCCGGTTCGGCGTACGACCGGGCGGGCAAGGGCGGTGGCTACCAGGCCGCTCCGGTGGCGGAGCCGGACGGCCCGTCGCTGCTGACGGCGGGCACGGCGGGCGCGGCCCTGCTGGTCACCGCCCTGACCGGCCTCGGACTGCGGACGGCCCGGCAGCGGGCCCGGAGGTAGCACCGGGGCGGACGGCCCGGACGCGGCACCAGAGCGTCCGGCGAAGGTCACCACAACAGCACCCCAACAGCACGACAGCAGCACGACAGCAGTGGGAAACGGAGGGCGCGGTGCCGGAAACCGGCACCGCGCCCTCGGTCTTTTTTGACGAAGCGTTGACCCCTCGTTCGCCTTCCTGCCGGTCCGGCATGTCACCGTGTGTGCCGTCGGAATCCCATGGAGTGTCAGAGGAGGGGAGCAGATGGCGGTGCGGTTCACGGGGACGCTGGTCGCGCTGGCGGCGGCGTTCGCGGTGGTGCTGGCCTACGTGCTGGGCGGGCCCAGGATGGTCTGGATCGTCGCGGCGGCCGAGGTCGGGCTGGTGATGCTGGACGTGGCCCGCCGGTTCAAGGTGCGGGCGCTGCGCCGCAGAGCAGCGATCCGGCCGGAGGCCGATCACTGCGAGCAGTGCGCCCGGGCCCGGCAGCGGCTGGAGGGCCGACGCGCCCGCTGACGGCGTGTGCCCGCCGACGACGTGTGCGCTGGCGGCCCGCCCGCTGACGGCGTGTCCCCGGCGACCAGCCCCTGGTGGCCCGCCCGCTGACGTGGTCTCAGTTCGCGACGCTGTACGCGATCAGCGAGACCCCGACGTACTGCGTGATGAACGCCCCCAGGGTGAAGGCGTGGAAGACCTCGTGGAAGCCGAACCAGCGTGGTGAGGGGTTCGGCTTCTTGAGTCCGTACACCACCCCGCCCACGCTGTAGAGCACGCCGCCGACCACCATCAGCACCATCACGGCCACCCCGCCGGTGCGCAGGAAGTCCGGCAGGAAGAACACCGCCGCCCACCCCAGGGCCAGGTAGCACGGGGTGTAGAGCCAGCGCGGGGCGCCGACCCAGAAGACCCGGAAGGCGATCCCGGCCAGCGCTCCGCCCCAGACCAGCCAGAGCAGCAGCTGCTGCCGGCCGCCGTCCAGCAGCAGGATGGTGAAGGGGGTGTACGAGCCCGCGATGATCAGGAAGATGTTCGCGTGGTCGAGCCGGCGCAGCACCGCGTCGCCGCGCGGGCCCCAGTCGAAGCGGTGGTAGACCGCGCTCACGCCGAACAGCATCCAGGCGCTGATCGAGTACACCGTGCAGGCGATCCGGGCCTCGGTCGAGCCGGCCAGGCAGATCAGCACGATCCCGGCGGCCACCGAGGCCGGGAACATCCCCGCGTGCAGCCAGCCGCGCCACTTGGGCTTGATCTCCGCCAGTGCCTGGCTCAGGACATCCGTCATGGCGCGATCCTACCTACGGTCCCGTAGGTTACCAATAAGTAGGAAGTGATGATCGCCACCTTTGTACGTTCTGGAGTGTTCGGTGGTGGCACTCGGGGTCCCCGAGAGGGACGCCGATGCCTTGTTACCCGTCAGTACTTAGACAAGAAGGCGTAAAAATTGCGCCAATCACGCCTCTCTGCCATGTCAGGGGCTTGAGCCCGGAGCTACGGTGTAGACACCCTCAACCACCGCGACGCCGCCTCCCCGACGAGATGGCGTGAAACGGAGCGATCGTGTCGAACGAGATCTCTGCGCCCAGCGCACCCGCGCCGACCCGTCACAAGCGCCTGCTCGCCTGGGTGAGCGAGATCGCGGAGCTGACCCAGCCGGACGCCGTCGTCTGGTGCGACGGCTCAGAGGAGGAGTACCAGCGCCTCGCCGACCAGCTGGTGGCCCAGGGCACCTTCACCAAGCTCAACCAGGAGAAGCGGCCCAACTCCTACTACGCCGCCTCCGACCCGACCGACGTGGCCCGGGTCGAGGACCGCACCTACATCTGCTCCGAGCAGGAGAAGGACGCCGGCCCGACCAACAACTGGAAGGCCCCCGCCGAGATGCGGGAGCTGTTCACCGGCGCCGAGGGCCTGTTCAAGGGCGCGATGAAGGGCCGCACGATGTACGTCGTGCCGTTCTCCATGGGCCCGGTCGGCTCCCCGCTGGCCGCGTACGGCGTCGAGATCACCGACTCCGCCTACGTCGCCGTCTCGATGCGCGTGATGACCCGGATGGGCCAGGCCGTGCTGGATCAGCTCGGTGAGGACGGCGAGTTCGTCAAGGCCGTGCACACCGTCGGCGCCCCGCTGGCCGAGGGCCAGGCCGACGTGCCGTGGCCGTGCAACACCACCAAGTACATCTCGCACTTCCCGGAGACCCGGGAGATCTGGTCCTACGGCTCCGGCTACGGCGGCAACGCGCTGCTCGGCAAGAAGTGCTACGCGCTGCGGATCGCCTCCACCATGGCCCGGGACGAGGGCTGGCTGGCCGAGCACATGCTCGTCCTCAAGCTCACCCCGCCGTCCGGCGCGGAGCCGAAGTACATCGCCGCCGCCTTCCCGTCCGCCTGCGGCAAGACCAACCTGGCGATGCTCCAGCCGACCATCCCGGGCTGGAAGGTCGAGACCATCGGCGACGACATCGCCTGGATGCGGTTCGGCGCCGACGGGCAGCTCTACGCGATCAACCCGGAGGCCGGCTTCTTCGGCGTCGCCCCGGGCACCGGCACCGACACCAACGCCAACGCGATCGACACCCTCTGGGGCAACACGGTCTTCACCAACGTCGCGCTCACCGACGACGGCGACGTCTGGTGGGAGGGCCTGACCGACGAGCCGCCGGCCCACCTGACCGACTGGCGCGGCAACGACTGGACCCCGGAGTCCGGCACCCCCGCCGCCCACCCCAACGCCCGGTTCGCCGTCCCGGCCGCGCAGTGCCCGACCATCGCGCCGGAGTGGGAGGCCCAGGGCGGCGTGCCGATCTCGGCCATCCTGTTCGGCGGTCGCCGGGCCACCGCCGTCCCGCTGGTCACCGAGTCCTTCGACTGGCAGCACGGCGTCTTCCTGGGCGCCAACATCGCCTCCGAGAAGACCGCGGCCCAGGAGGGCACCGTCGGCGAGCTGCGCCGCGACCCGTTCGCGATGCTGCCGTTCTGCGGCTACAACATGGGCGACTACTTCGCCCACTGGCTGAAGCTGGGCGCCGAGGCCGACGCCGCGAAGCTGCCGAAGATCTACTACGTCAACTGGTTCCGCAAGAATGCCGGCGGCGACTTCGTCTGGCCCGGCTACGGCGAGAACAGCCGGGTGCTGAAGTGGATCGTCGAGCGACTGGAGGGCATCGGCGCCGGTGTGGAGACCCCGATCGGCGTGCTGCCGACCGTCGAGGGCTTCGACCTCAAGGGCCTGGAGATCGCCGACGCCGACCTCGACCTGCTGTTCTCGGTCGACAGGGACATCTGGCGCCAGGAGGCCGCCCTGGTCCCCGCCCACCTGGAGCTGTTCGGCGAGCACACGCCGAAGGCGCTCTGGGACGAGTACGCGGCGCTGGTCGACCGCCTGGGCTGACGCCCGGTGAGCTGACCCGGCGTCACGGAACGGCCGGAGCCCCGACCGTACGATCCCAACCCTCTGGGGATCGTCCGGGCGGGGCTCCGGCCGTTCTGCCGAAGGCGCGCTACGGCTGCACGTAGCCGGAGAGGAAGTCGCCGATCCGGGTGACTGCGTCGGTGATGTCCTCCGGGCGGGGCAGCGTGACCAGCCGGAAGTGGTCGGGCTCGGGCCAGTTGAAGCCGGAGCCCTGGACGATCAGGATGCGCTTGGCCCGGAGCAGGTCCAGCACCATCCGGGCGTCGTCCTTGATCTTGTAGACCTGCGGGTCCAGCCGGGGGAAGGCGTAGAGCGCGCCCTTCGGCTTCACGCAGCTCACCCCCGGGATCGCGTTCAGCAGCTCGTACGCCGCGTCCCGGGACTCCAGCAGCCGGCCGCCGGGCAGCAGCAGGTCCTTGATGGACTGCCGGCCGCCGAGCGCGGCGGCCACCGCGTGCTGGGCCGGCATGTTGGCGCACAGCCGCATGCTGGCCAGCACGTTCAGGCCCTCGATGTAGCTGGCCGCCCGGTGCCGGTCGCCGGAGAGCACCATCCAGCCGGACCGGAAGCCGGCCACCCGGTAGGACTTGGACATCCCGTTGAAGGTGACGCAGAACAGGTCCGGCGCCAGGGTGGCCAGCGGGACGTGCACCGCGTCGTCGTAGAGGATCTTGTCGTAGATCTCGTCCGCGTAGAGCACCAGCTTGTGCCGTCGGGCGATCTCGGCGATGCCCTCCAGCACCTCGCGCGGGTAGACCGCACCGGTCGGGTTGTTCGGGTTGATCACCACGATGGCCCTGGTCCGGTCGGTCACCTTGGCCTCGATGTCGGCCAGGTCCGGGTACCACTCGGACTGCTCGTCGCAGCGGTAGTGCACGGCGGTGCCGCCGGCCAGCGAGACCGAGGCGGTCCACAGCGGGTAGTCCGGGGCCGGGACGAGCACCTCGTCGCCGTCGTCCAGCAGGGCGGTCATGGCGAGCTGGATCAGCTCGGAGACGCCGTTGCCGAGGAAGACGTCCTCCACCGTGAGGCCGTGCAGGCCGCGGTCCTCGTAGTGCATCACGATGGCGCGGCGGGCCGAGAGCAGGCCCTTGGAGTCGCCGTAGCCGTGCGCGGTGGAGAGGTTCTTCAGGATGTCCTGGAGGATCTCCGGGGGCGCTTCGAAGCCGAAGGCGGCGGGGTTGCCGGTGTTCAGCTTGAGGATGCGATGGCCCTGGTCCTCCAGTCGCATCGCCTCGTCGAGCACCGGGCCGCGGATGTCGTAGCAGACATTGGCGAGCTTGCTGGACTGGATGACCTGCATGCTCGGTAATGCTACGGCCGCGAGGCCCGGAACAGGCACGTGGCCTTGCCCACAACATCAGGTGTTCCGGGAGACTGTGCCCCATGACGGCGATTCTGGGCGGGGCGCTGGCCGGGCTGCTGGCGGTGCCGTGGGTGCGGTGGTCGGTGCGGCGGTGGGCGGTGCCCTATGAAGGGGAGAGCGCGTGGCCGGTGCCGCTGCCGGTGCTGGGCGTGGTGACGGTGGCGGCCGGGGCGGCGGTCGGGTCCGGGTACGGGGCGGTGGCCGGCTGGCCGGTGCTGGTCTGGCTGGCGGTGCTCGGCGTGCCGCTCGGCCTGATCGACGCCTCCGTGCACCGGCTGCCCGACGTGCTCACCCTGCCGCTCGCCCTCGGCACCGCCGCCCTGCTGGTGCTGACCGAGCGTCAGGGGCTGCTCCGCTGCCTGCTCGCGGCGCTGGCGCTCGGCCTGGGCTTCGCCCTGCTGGCCCTGCTGGTGCCGATCGGCCTCGGGGACGCCAAGCTGGCTCCCAGCCTGGCCGCCCTGCTGGCGGTCAGCGGCTGGTCCACGGTGCTGGCCGGGCTGGTGTGGACGGTCGTGCTGGCCGGGGTGTGGGCGGTCGCGCTGCTGGCCACCCGGCGGGCCGGCCGCCAGGACGACCTGGCGTTCGGCCCGCCGCTGCTGCTCGGCACCCTGCTCGCGGTGCTGCTGGCGGGGTAGCCGGCGGGGTGGTCCCGAGCCTCCGTCAGCAGCCTCCGTCAGCCGATCCAGTGCGAAGCGGCGCTGTGGCGGTACGTGTTGACCGACCTGCTGCCGGGGGCGATGAGCGTGCCGGCCCCGGCGTAGTTGGAGTTCTCGAAGACCTCCACCCGGGTGTCGGTGCGGTTCCACCACGAGCCGACCCCGTCCAGGAGCCGGATCGAGGTGCCGGGGTAGCTGAGGCCGATGTAGCTGCTCCGGCTCGCGGTGGTGTCGAAGACGTGCCCGGTGAAGTCCCGGCCGTAGTAGAGGCAGAACTCGCCGCTGTCGCAGACCCCGTCACCGGTGGCGGCGGAGGCGGTGCCCGTCATGCCGGAGGTCAGCGCCGCCGCGCCGGCCAGACCGATGATCGCCTTGCGGAACGCACGCATGACCACTCCCCGTCGGAGGCCGACCGATCGTCGAACTGTCAGGCGCGGTACGGGAGTCGGCTTCGCCCGGCCGCGCCACGACAGAATCCTACGCAGGCGCACGGCCCTGCCCGGCTCCGGAATCGGCCATGCCGGTGCGCAGGTGGCGGGAGAGCACGTCGGAGGCCCGCCACGCCTGGAGCGGCGTGACGGGCCTCGGGGTGCGCGACCCCACCCTCATAGGGCGCGCACCGGGGGAGGTGTTACGGCATGGCGTGGACGAACGGGCCCACGGTGTTGGAGAAGGCGTTGCCGTTGTTGGCGTCCCAGTTGGTCGACCAGGTCATCGCGCCGCGGATGGTCGGCCACTTGGCCGGCGGGACGAAGGAGCCGCAGTTGGTGCCGGTGGCCAGGCAGCTGAGCGCGTTGTTGACCACGCTCGGGGCCACGTAGCCGCCGCCGGCCGCCTTGGTCGAGGCCGGGACGCCGATGCCGACCTGGTCGGGCCGCAGGCCGCCCTGGATCTGGGTGCAGACCTGGGAGGTGATGAAGTCGATGGTGCCCTGGGTGTAGACCTTGCCGTCGCAGCCGTTCATGCCACCGGAGTTGTAGAACTGGGTGTTCATCACGGTCAGGATGGACTTGGTCTTCAGCGCCAGCTTGAAGTACGCGCCCTCGGTGGAGTAGACGCCGATGGTCTCCGGCGCCATGGTGAGGACGAACTTCGAGCCGATCTTCGCCTGCAGGTTGAGCAGCGCGTTGCCCAGGTGCTCCGGGTTGACCCCGTTCTCCAGGTCCACGTCGATGCCGTCGAAGCCGTAGTCCTTCAGCACCGCGTAGGCGGTGTCGGTGAAGGCGGTGGCGGCGGTGGCGTCGTTGACCGTGATGGCGCCGTTCTGGCCGCCGATGGAGAGGACGACCTTCTTGCCGGCCGCCTGCTTGGCCTTCACGTCGGCGCGGAACTGCGCGTCGGTGTAGCCGCCGAGCTTGCTGGACAGGCCCGGGTCGAGCTGGAAGGTGATCGCGCCGGTCCGGGTCGGCACCGAGTCCGCGAACGACACCTCGATGATGTCGTAGGCGCTCTGCACCTCACTGAGCTTCTGGACCGTCGCGCCGTTGTCGAAGTTGTGCCAGTAGCCGGTGAGCACGTGCTTCGGCAGGTCGGTGACCGGACCGGTGGGGGTCGAGGTCGGCGTGACGGTGGGGGTCACGGTCGGGGTGACCGTGGGCGTCACGGTGGGGGTCACGGTCGGCGTGGGGGTGACCGTGGGCGTGACGGTGGGGGTCGGGGTGACGGTCTGGGTCGGCGTCGGGGAGGCGGTGCCGCCCGGGCCGGTCAGCGTGATGTCGTCCGCCTGGTAGGCGGCCTGGCCGTACCAGCCGTGCACGTAGAGCGTGACGCTGTTGACGTTCGCGCCGGTGGTGAAGGTGGTGGAGAGCTGGTTCCAGCTGGACTGGCTCGACCAGACCGACGGGTCGGTGCCGCCGGTGCCGCGCACCCCGAGGTAGGTGTACGGGCCCTGGACCCAACCGGCCAGCGCGTAGCTGGTGTTGGGCAGCACGCTGACGGTCTGCCGGCACTCGGCGGTGTCCGAGCTGCTCGGCGCCGCGTTCAGCGCGTAGGAGCCGGTGCGGGCCGGGGAGGAGACGGCGGAGGCGGTGCCGGTGCAGGTCCAGCCCGAGAGGTTCCCCGCCTCGAAGCCGCCGTTGGCCACCAGGTTCCCGACGGCGGCGTTGGCGCCGCCCGCGAACAGGGCCAGGCCGGTGGCGGCGAGGGCGAGCGCGGTGCCGCCGGCCGCGAAGGCGGGGACGGGGCTGCGCCGGCGCCGGTGGGACGGCTGCGACAGCGTACGAGCCATGGAGACGCTCCTGTGGGGAGGGAGGAGCCGCCGCGGTGGGGGGCGCGGCGGCTCCGTTGTGGGGGAGGGGAGTCCGCTGTGGTTCCGGTGGGAGCGGCGGCCGTGTGGGGCGGCCACGTGCTCTTGGTCACAAGCTGGACTAGACCAATGGCAAGCGTCAAGGAGTCGGCGGGCGGCTTACGGCATATTTAAGGAACAGGAGACCGTTCCGTGTCCCGGGTCACGGCGCCGTCGTCAGGTCGTGACACGGTCGGTACCTGCGGCTTTACCGTGCGGACCGGTGCCGGAGTAGGCTGCGCAGGGTATTTTTCGGCACCCTGCCCGGGGCCGAGGCACGGAGGGACCGAACAACATTGGGTCTGCGCGACGTCGTCGAGCGCACGCCGGGTCTCCGCACCCTGCTGGACAACGCCTACCGGCTCTACGGCCGCCGGGTCGAGGTCCACCTGGAGAACACCCCGCACCACATCGGCGTGATCCTGGACGGCAACCGCCGCTGGGCCAAGGCGACCGGTGGCACCACTGCGGACGGCCACCAGCGCGGCGCGAACAAGATCAGCGAGTTCCTGGGCTGGTGCGAGGAGACGCACGTCCAGGTGGTCACCCTCTGGATGCTCTCCACCGACAACCTCTCCCGCCCGGCGGACGAGCTCGTCCCGCTGCTCGGCATCATCGAGGACACCGTCCGCCGGCTCGCCGCCGACGGCCGCTGGAAGGTGCACCCGGTCGGCGCGCTGGACCTGCTCCCCGAGCGGACCTCCTCCACCCTCAAGGACGCGGCCGAGGCCACCGCCCACGTCAACGGAGTCACCGTCAACGTCGCGGTCGGCTACGGCGGCCGGCACGAGATCGCCGACGCGGTCCGCTCGCTGCTCCAGGAGCACGCCGAGCGCGGCACCTCGATCGAGGAGCTGGCCGACCTGCTCGACGTCGAGCACATCGCCGAGCACCTCTACACCAAGGGCCAGCCCGACCCGGACCTGGTCATCCGCACCTCGGGCGAGCAGCGGCTGTCCGGCTTCCTGCTCTGGCAGAGCGCGCACTCGGAGTTCTACTTCTGCGAGGCGTACTGGCCGGCGTTCCGGCGGGTGGACTTCCTGCGGGCGTTGCGCGATTTCCAGCTGCGCAACCGTCGGATGGGTCTCTGAGGCCCCGTCGGACGGGACCGCCCGGCTGCGGTGGGGGTCGGCCGGGGGTGTGGGGTTCTCCCCCGCAGTGGAGGGGCCTGCTGCTGCGAGGCGTACCGGCCGGCGTTCCGGCGGGTGGACTTCCTGCGGGCGGTGCGGGACTTCCGGCTGCGCGACCGTCGGACGGGTCTCCGAGGCCCCGTCGGACGGGACCGCCGCCCCAGGGGTGTCCCGGGTGGTCAGGGCCGTTGGCCCACGGTCGGCCTGACGTACCGAAAGTTAACCAACAGGATGATCTCCAGGTGGGTTCGTCAGGTCTGAGGTGAGGGAATAGACCCACCATGACCGGTACCCGGCCGCCCGGGTCGGGGGACCGGCTCTGGAGGCCAAGTGGTCAGTACCAAGAGCCGCCGGACACCAGACCGGCGCACGTACGTTCTCGACACCAGCGTGCTCCTGGCGGATCCACTCGCCATGACCCGCTTCGAGGAGCACGAGGTCGTCCTCCCCGTGGTCGTGGTCACCGAGTTGGAGGCCAAGCGGCACCACCCGGAGCTCGGCTACTTCGCCCGCCAGGCGCTGCGCCTGCTGGACGACTACCGGGTCCGCTTCGGCCGGCTCGACGAGCCGATCCCGGTGGGGGAGGTGGGCGGCACCATCAGGGTGGAGCTCAACCACTCCGACACCTCGGTGCTCCCGGCCGGCTACCGCATCGGCGGCAGCGAGGCCGACACCCGGATCCTCGCGGTCGCGCGCAACCTCCAGGCCGAGGGGTACGACGTCACCGTCGTCTCCAAGGACCTGCCGATGCGGATCAAGGCCAGCTCGGTCGGTCTGCTCGCGGAGGAGTACCGCGCGGAGCTGGCGATCACCTCGGGGTACACCGGGATGTCCGAACTCCACGTCTCCGGCGACCAGGTGGACGCGCTGTTCGGCGCGGCCCACGACGCCGCGCTCGACGTGGAGGGTGCGGACGGGCTGCCGGTGCACACCGGTCTGGTGCTCACCTCCGAGCGGGGCAAGGCCCTCGGCCGGGTCACCGCGGACGGCCGGGTGCGGCTGGTCCGGGGCGACCGGGAGGCGTTCGGCCTGCGCGGTCGCAGCGCCGAACAGCGGGTGGCCCTCGACCTGCTGCTCGACCAGGAGGTCGGCATCGTCTCGATGGGCGGCCGGGCCGGTACGGGCAAGTCCGCGCTGGCGCTGTGCGCCGGCCTGGAGGCCGTGCTGGAGCGCGGGCAGCACCGGAAGGTGATGGTCTTCCGTCCCCTCTACGCGGTCGGCGGGCAGGAGTTGGGATACCTGCCGGGCAGCGAGGCGGAGAAGATGGGCCCGTGGGCCCAGGCGGTCTTCGACACCCTCTCGGCGGTCACCACGCCGGACGTGATCGAGGAGGTCATCTCCCGGGGGATGCTGGAGGTCCTGCCGCTCACCCACATCCGGGGGCGCTCGCTGCACGACGCCTTCGTGATCGTGGACGAGGCCCAGTCGCTGGAGCGGAACGTGCTGCTCACCGTGCTGTCCCGGATCGGCCAGGGCTCGCGGGTGGTGCTCACCCACGACGTGGCCCAGCGGGACAACCTCCGGGTCGGCCGGTACGACGGGGTGGTCGCGGTGGTGGAGAAGCTGAAGGGCCATCCGCTGTTCGCCCACATCACCCTGACCCGGTCGGAGCGTTCGCCGATCGCCGCACTGGTGACCGAGATGCTGGAGGACGTCGGCCCCTAGGCGGGCCGGCCCGGTAGGGCATAGCGGGGCAAGTACGGACAACGGGACCTGGTACGAAGTATCAGGTCCCGTTGCTGTCATCAGATCTGACTGTCAGTCGGACGCGTCCCCGCCAAACACCCTGGTGGCGAAGGTTGTGACATCTGCCACGCGAAGGGGAATTGCGTTGACCCGTCCCGGTGCGGCATGGTGAGGGTTCTGTCAGGCCCCGCGTACGGCACATATCACCCGACAACTCCGGTCGGCGGGTGGACAACTGAACAGCCATGAGCCGTACGCCGCCCGAACGAACCGCCGATCCGGCCTGCCGGAGAGGTGCCGGGCCAGCGTCTCCCGTGACCAGAGCACCACCATGGAGGCCAGTGACCAGGGGCATGGTGCACCCGGACGGTCACGGCTGCGGGTGCTGCTGGAAGGAAACCATGTGACTCGGATCTCGGTCCGGGGAGTTGCCGTGGCCTCCGCCACCGCCGTCACCGCTGTCGGTGCGGTCGTGGGTGTGGCTTCGGGCAGCGAGGGCGCGAAGCAGACCCAGCCGGTCGATGTCGCCGGAGCCACCCTGCTCCAGGACGTCCCGGTGGGCGCCCACGCCCAGACGGTCAGCGACCACTTCGCCGCCCAGGCGTCCGCGCAGCAGGCTTCGGCCGACGCCGCCGCCAAGAAGGCCGCCGAGGAGGCCGCGCGCCAGAAGGCCGCCGCCGACGCGCAGGCCAAGGCCGACGCGGAGAAGGCTGCCAAGGAGGCCGCGGAGAAGGCCGCCAAGGCCGCCGAGGCCAAGCGCAAGAGCGACGAGGAGGCCGCGAACCGCGCCAAGGCGCGCTCCGTGATGGCCAGCGTCCCGGCCGGCTCGGTCCAGGAGATGGCGGCCCAGATCGTCGGCAACGACGCGCAGTTCCAGTGCTTCAGCCAGATCGTGAAGCGCGAGAGCGGCTGGAACTACACCGCCAGCAACCCGAGCTCCGGCGCGTACGGCCTGGTCCAGGCGCTGCCCGGTTCCAAGATGGCCTCGGCCGGCGCGGACTGGCGGACCAACCCCGCGACCCAGATCAAGTGGGGCCTCAACTACATGAACAGCCGCTACGGCTCGCCCTGTGGCGCCTGGTCGTTCTGGCAGTCCCACCACTGGTACTAGACACCACGTCAGACCACGCGCACGGCCCCGACCTGTCCTCAGGTCGGGGCCGTCGTCGTCCCGGAGGGGGCGGGCCGCGCCGCCCGGAAGCGCTTGACCGTGCGCGCGGGCGGTGCGGCCGGGTGCGGACGCGGTGCCCGGAGTGGGTCCTGGTGCCTCCGGGGCCGGTCCGCGGACAGGCGGTCCGTGTACTCCGGCCCCTGCCCGCGACTCAACTGTCCGAAACATCCCGATTCGTGGATGTCTGATCGAGCCGGTCCGGGGTATCCGTGAGCCGGGCCCGGTCGGGCCGGGTACCGTCGTCCCCGGACGGCCGTGGCGGGACCCACGGCGCGCGAGCGGGGAGCGGTGGTCGAGGTGGCACAGGGCCTCTGGTTGTCCCGGGCGGCAGCCCGGTTGGGCTCCGCCCTCCAGCGGGGCGCGGCGCGGGCCGGGCAGGCGGCGGCCGAGCCGGGCGGGAGCGGCGGACTGCCGGTGGTCCGGGAGGCGCCGGCCGGTGCGCAGTCGTCGGTGCAGTCGCAGTCGCAGCCGGTGCCGCAGGTACGGGTCTTCGTCGAGGCGCCAGCCGAGCCGCCCCGCCCCGAGCCGGTCCGCGAGGCGTACCAGGTCCGCCCGGACACCCCGGCCGAGGCGCTGCCGTGGGGCCTGCGGGTGGCGGCCGAGTCGACCTGGCGGCTGCTGCTGCTGGCGGCGGCCCTCTACCTGGTCTTCCGGGTGGTCGACATGCTCCGGCTGGTGGCCTTCGCGGTGCTGGCCGCCCTGCTGGTCTCGGCCCTGCTGGAGCCGGTGGTCTCCTGGCAGAAGCGGCACGGCGTACCGCGCTCGCTGGCGGCGGCCAGCAGCTTCCTGGCCGGGATAGGCGGCATCGGCCTGGTCGGCTGGTTCGTGGTCTGGCAGGTGAGCACCAACCTGCACGACGTCACCGACCAGGTGCAGGCCGGCGTCGAGCGCCTGCGGGAGTGGCTGGTCACCGGACCGCTGCACCTGACGGAGCAGCAGATCACCGACTTCGCCAAGCAGATCTCCACCGCGATCGGCACCAACTCCGAGCAGATCACCTCGGCCGGCTTCACCGGCGTGACGGTGGCGGTGGAGGTGCTGACCGGCGTGGTGCTGGCCTTCTTCACCACCTTCTTCCTGCTCTACGACGGCGCCCGGATCTGGAACTGGCTGCTCGGCGTACTCCCCCGGCAGTCCCGCTACGCGATGGCCGGGGCCGGCCCCAAGGCGTGGAGCACGCTGACCGCGTACGTGCGCGGCACCGTCTGCGTGGCCTTCATCGACGCGCTGTTCATCGGGATCGGCATCGAGCTGCTCGGGGTGCCGCTGGCCATGCCGCTGGCGGTGATCGTCTTCCTCGGGGCCTTCGTGCCGCTGGTCGGCGCCCTGGTGACGGGCACCATCGCGGTGCTGATCGCGCTGGTGACGGTGGGTCCGTTCACCGCGCTGATGGTGCTGGTGGTGCTGGTGGCGGTGCAGCAGATCGAGGGCCACCTGCTCCAGCCGCTGATCCTCGGCCGGGCCGTGCGGGTGCACCCGCTCGCGGTGGTGCTCGGAGTGGCGGCCGGCACCATCGTCGGCGGGATCGGCGGAGCGGTGGTGGCGGTGCCGCTGATCGCGGTCACCAACACGGTGGTCTCCCACCTGCGCCGCCGGGCCGCCGCCGGGCAGGAGGTCTTCGAGGCGCTGGAGGCGGCCCAGGCCGCGCAGGCGGCCGACCGGGCCTGAGGCCCGGAGCACCTGAGACCGGAGCATCTGAGACCTGGAGCGCCCGAGACCCGGAGCGCCCGAGACCCGGAGCGGACGTACGACGGGGCCCCTTCCGTTTCACCCGGAAGGGGCCCCGTCGAGGTTGACGAGCCGTCAGACCAGCGCCTCGGTGGAGAGCGCGGCCTCGGCGTCCAGCACGGACGCGACGGCCTGCAGCACGGCGGCGATCTTGATGGACGCCTGGATGGTCTCCTGGTCCACGCCCGCCTTGCGCAGTACGCCCTCGTGCGAGTCGAGGCACTGACCGCAGCCGTTGATCGCGGAGACCGCGAAGCACCACAGCTCGAAGTCGGCCTTCTCGACGCCCGGGGTGCCGATGATGTTCATCCGCAGACCGGCCCGCATGCCCGCGTAGTCCTTGTCGGACAGCAGGTGGGTGGTCCGGTAGTAGACGTTGTTCATGCCCATGATCGCGGCTGCGCCCTTGGCGGCGTTGTACGCCGCCGGGCTCAGCTCGGCCTTGGCCACCGGCTCCAGCTCGCGCAGCACCGAGGCCGAGCGGGTCGCCATGGCGCAGGAGAGCACGGTGCCCCAGAGCTGCTGGGAGGGCAGCTCGGAGTTGCCTATCACGGCGCTCAGGTTGAGCTTCAGGTCCTTCGCGTAGTCCGGAAGGGCCGCCTTCAGTTCGTCGAGCGCCATGGGTCAGCCCGCCAGCAGGGACTGGGCGTCGAGGGTGTCCTCGCCCTTGTTCCAGTTGCACGGGCACAGCTCGTCGGTCTGCAGGGCGTCCAGCACCCGCAGGACCTCCTTGGGGTTACGGCCGACGGAGCCGGCGGTCACCATGACGAACTGGATCTCGTTGTTCGGGTCCACGATGAAGACCGCGCGCTGGGCGGTGCCGTCCGCACCCTCGACGCCGCAGGCCCGCATCAGCTCGTGCTTGACGTCGGCCAGCATCGGGAAGGGCAGGTCGCGGAGGTCCTTGTGGTCCTTGCGCCAGGCGTGGTGGACGAACTCGGAGTCGCCGGAGACGCCGAGGATCTGGGCGTCGCGGTCCGCGAACTCCTCGTTCAGCTTGCCGAACGCGGCGATCTCGGTCGGGCAGACGAACGTGAAGTCCATCGGCCAGAAGAAGACGATCTTCCACTTGCCCTCGTAGGACTTGTGGTTGATCTCGGCGAAGGCGTTCGCGGCGTCGAGGTCGACACAGGCGTTGAGTTCGAACTCCGGGAACTTGTCACCGATCGTCAGCACGTTCGCTTCTCCAGACTTGGAAACTGAGGGGATTTGTCCGGTATCCGGACAACATCCACAGTCGCACACCGGGACTGATAGGGGAAATCGTTAGACTCGATCCATCTGATCGGAGAGAGCTATCAGTCCCATGAGCACCAAGCCCCGCACCTCCCGCGCGCCGCGCACCCCCACCATCGCCCAGCTGAAGGCGTTCCTCGCGGTCGCCGAGCACCGCCACTTCCGCGAGGCCGCGGCCGTCAGCGGCACCAGCCAGCCCGCGCTCTCCGGGGCGGTGGCCGCCCTGGAGGAGACGCTCGGGGCGCAACTGCTGGAGCGTACGACACGGAAGGTCATCATCACTCCCCTGGGGGAGCGGGTCGCCGAGCACGCGCGCCGGGTGCTCGCCACCCTGCACGCCCTGACCGAGGAGGTGGAGGCGGCGCGGCGCCCGTTCACCGGGCCGCTGCACCTCGGGGTGATCCCGACGGTCGCGCCGTACCTGCTGCCGGTCGTGCTCCGGCTGGTCCGCGACGCCTACCCGGACCTGGAGCTGCACGTCCACGAGGAGCGCACCCCCTCGCTGCTGGAGGGGCTGGCGGCCGGGCGGCTCGACCTGCTCCTGCTCGCCCTCCCGGCGGGCGGCGCCTCGCCGACCCGGGACATCCCGCTGTTCGACGAGGACTTCGTGCTGGTGGTGCCGCCGGAGCACGAGCTGGCCGGGCGGACGGACGTGCCGCGCGACTCGCTGCTCGACCTGGACGTCCTGCTGCTGGAGGAGGGCCACTGCCTGCGGGACCAGGCGCTCGACCTGTGCCGCGAGGTCGGCGCCGACGCGGGCGGCTCCACCCGGGCCGCGGGCCTCTCCACCCTGGTCCAGCTGGTGGCCGGCGGCCTCGGGGTGACGCTCCTCCCGGCCACCGCCCTCGACGTGGAGACCGGCCGCACCGACCGCCTCGCCACCGTCCGCTTCGCGCACCCCGCCCCGGGGCGCCGGATCGGCCTCGCCACCCGCCCCGGCTCGGCCCGGGCCCCGGAGCACGAGCGCTTCGCGGTCGCCCTGCGCGAGGTCCTGACGGAGCTCCCGGTCCGCATCGTCGCCTGACGGCGGGGCGGCCCGGGCCGGGGCCGGACGACCAGGGGTCCGGCGGGGGGACGGGAGGTGGCCGGGCGGTTGTCCAAGGTTCTCGTGGAGTTGCCGGTCCGGATCATGTCCTGACGGGTACTCAACTCCTAGGCTGATCGCACTGGACATGGGGGTGGGCGGATGTACGTCGCCAGGGTCGAGGTGGAGAACCTGCGCGGATTCCGGGGTGCCAGGACGGTCGATCTGGACCTGACCAGGCCGGACGGGTCGCACGCCGGGTGGACCGTCCTGGCCGGTCCGAACGGAGCGGGAAAGACCACCCTGCTGGCGGCCGTCGCGGCGGCGCTCGGGGAGCCCACCGACCCGTCGGGGTGGCTGCCGGAGGGCGCCGAGGAGGGGGGCGTCCGGCTGGACGGGGCGCACTGGCGGGTGACCCGGGCCGAGGACGGCGGACTGCACTGCCGGCGCAACGGGCCGCGCGGGTTCCTGGCGCACTACCCGTCCCGGCGCCACCTCACCGAGGGGGTCTCCTGGCTGACCGGCCAGCAGCTGCTGGCCTTGGAGCGCCAGCCCGGTGCGGTCGAACTGGTGGACGGCGTACGGGCCCTGCTGGACGACGGGCTCCTCCCGGCGGGCCGCCGGCTCGGCCGGATCGACTGCGACGGCATCCGGATCGCCGAGGCCGGCCGGGAGGCACCGCTCGGGGACGGCGGCACCGGGGAGCTGGTCGGCCTGGTGCTGGACCTGCTGGCCAGGGTCCACCGGACCCACCCCGACGAGGAGTTGGTGATCGACGGCACGCCGCCCACGGTGCCGGTGGCCGGCGTGGTGCTGATCGACGAGGCCGAGGCGCACCTGCACCCGGAGGGCCAGCAGCGGCTCGGCGCCTGGCTGGTGGCGCACTTCCCGGGCCTGCAGTTCATCGTCTCCACCCACAGCCCGTACGTCTGCCAGGCCGCCGACCCGGGCGGACTGGTCCGGGTGCCGGGGCCGGCCGAACGCCGCAGCCCGTACGTGCTGGACGAGGACCTGCACCAGCGGGTGGTCTACGGCAGCGGTGACGACACCGCGCTGACCGAGCTGTTCGCGATGCCGAGCGTGTACTCGCCGGAGGCGGAGGAGGAGCGGCGGCTGCTGATCGCCCTGGAGCAGAAGCTCTACGCCGGGCGCGCCTCGGCCGCCGAGCTGGCCGCGTACCGGGAGCTCGGCGCCAAGCTGAACGCCTCGCTGGCGGCCCGGGTGGACGAGGCCCGGGACAGACTGGGGGGTGGGCGGTGATCCCACTCCAACGGCCGCCGCTGAACGACGAGTTGGCCGCCGAGCTGGCCCGCCGGACCGAGGCGGTCCGGCGGGCCGGGCTGACCACGGCCAGCGGGCGGGCGGCCTGGCGGACCGCCCGGGCGCCGAAGGCCCGGCTGCGGGCGCTGCTGCACCGGATGTCCCCGGGCCTGCTGCGCTGCATGTACTGCGGGGACAACCTGGGCACCGACATCGACCACTTCGAGCCGATCGCCCGCGCCCCGCTGCGCACCTTCGACTGGCACAACCACCTGCTGGCCTGCGCCTACTGCAACTCCAACCAGAAGCGCGACCTCTTCCCCTGCGACCCGTCCGGCGAGCCGCTGCTGATCGATCCGGCGGCCGAGGACCCGGCCGACCACCTGCTGCTCTACCTGGAGTCCGGCGCCTACCAGGGCCTGACCGCCAAGGGCCGCGCCACCATCGAGGTGTTCGCCCTCAACTCCCGGGCGGAGCTGGTGCGCGGGCGCCGGCTGGCGTTCGCGGTGGTGAAGGCACTGCTGCGGGACTGGCGGGCCCGCACCGAGGCGGGGGACCACGCCACCGCGGCCGAGGTGGCCGACGCGCTGGACCAGCTCTGGCAGGCCGACGTGGTCCGTGCGGTGCACCGGCTGACCGCCAACCCGCCGCTGGCCGAGGCGGTGCTCGGCCCGGAGGCGGCCGGTGCGCTGGCGGCCCTGGCCGCCGCCCCCTACCGGCCGGGCGGCGGGCGGAACTGAACTTTCGTCGGTACCGGCCGCCCGGGCCGGGCCCGTACCGTCGCACGGGTGACCTCCACCGACCTCCGGGCAGCCGCCCCGGCCTGGCTGCTCGCCGCCCTGCTGTGCCCCGCCCTGCTACCGCTGTCCGCCGGAGGAGTGCTGACCCCCGGAGGGCCGTGACCTCGGTGGGAGCGCGGGGCCGAGCGGCGGCAGCCCCCGTCGGTCAGGTGGCCGGGCGGGGGGTGGGGAGGCGCTGCTCGAACCAGACCACCTTGCCCGCGCCGAGCCGGGTGGCGCCCCAGCGTTCGGCGCAGCGCGCGACTATCTGGAGCCCCCGGCCGCGCTCGTCGTCCGGGCCGGCCCGGCGGGCCCGGGGGAGCAGGGCGCTGTCGTCGCCGACCTCGCAGCGCAGGACCGAGGTCCGGACCAGGCGGAGGGTGACCGGGCGGGTGGCGTGCTGGATGGCGTTGGTGACCAGCTCACTGACCATCAGCTCGGTGTTGTCCACCAGGGATTCCAGTCCCCAGCGGCGCAGTGCGTGCCCGGCCAGCCGGCGGGCCCGGCCGGGGGTCTCGTGCCGGGGCTGGAGGTACCAGTAGGCGACGTCCTCGGCCGGGATGCCGTCGAAGGTGGCGGCCAGCAGGGCGATGTCGTCGGCCCGGTCGCCGGGCGGCAGGATCCGCAGGGCCTCCTGGCAGAGCTGCTCCGGGGTGCGCGGTGCCCCGTGGCCGAGCCGGCTGCGGAGCAGTTCGAGCCCGGTGGCCAGGGGACGGCGGCGGGTCTCCACCAGGCCGTCGGTGAAGAGCAGCAGCGCCGAGCCGGGCGGTGCGGGCAGCTCGACGGAGGTGAAGTCCACCCCGCCGACCCCGATCGGCGCCCCGGCCGGCAGCTCCAACAGCTCGGCCTTGCCGTCGGGTTGGACCAGGACGGGCGGTACGTGCCCGGCGTTGGCCAACACCACCCGGTTGGCGATCGGGTCGTAGACCGCGTAGACGCAGGTGGCCAGGTGCTGCTCCCGGCCGAGCCGCTGGGCCTGCTCGTCCAGGTGGTAGAGCACCTCGTGCGGCGGCAGGTCGAGGGCGGCCAGGGTCTGGGCGCTGGTGCGGAGTTGGCCCATGATGGCGGCCGAGGTGAGCGAGTGGCCCATCACGTCGCCGACGATCAGCGCGACCCGGTTCCCCGGCAGCGGGACGGAGTCGTACCAGTCGCCGCCGACCTGGGCGCCGCGCTCGCAGGGCAGGTAGCGGTGGGCCAGCCGGACGCCGTGCCGCTGCGGCAGGTGGGTGGGCAGCATGGAGCGCTGCAGCTCGTCGGCGATCTCCCACTCGCGGGAGTAGCGCAGCGCGGTGTCCACCGCCAGGCCGGCCTGGGTGGCCAGGTGGGCGGCGGTCGCGGTGTCGGTGGCGTCGAAGGCCAGCGCGGCGTCGTAGGCGGCGGTCAGGGCGAACGCGTCCGGCGCCCCGGGTCCGGTGAACTGGCCTTCCTGCACGTGGAGTTCGGAGCTCGGGGCGGAGAGCTTGGACGGCCGGCGGATCAGCAGCAGCAGGCCGAGCACGGTCTTGCGCCCGCGCAGCGGCAGTGCCAGCAGCGCCGTCCCGGCGGCGAGCCGCCCGAGGGTACGGGCCCCGTACAGCTCCTCCAGCAGCGGCCGCAGCCGGGCCGCCGACGGGGTGCCCAGCACCACCGGCCCGGTCGGGAACTGCTGGTTCAGCGCCCGGGCCACCGCGCCGCCCGGCACCAGCCGGCGGGTCCGGGAGCGCCGGCCGAGCCGGGTGCCGTGCAGGTGGTGGATGGTCAGCGCGGCCGGGCTGCCGGAGAAGCGCTCCATGTCGGGCAGCGGGTCCCGCAGGTGCACCACGGCGGCGTCGGCCAGCGCCGGCACCAGCACCTTGCCGAGGTTGCGCAGGGTGTGGGCCAGGTCGAGCGAGCTGTTGATCCGCCGGGTGGCGTTGTCCAGGTACGCCAGGCGCTCGGCGGTGCGGGCCCGGCCGCCGGGCAGCAGCGGGGGACGCCGCTGCGGCGGCACGACGGGTGACTGCCCCGTCCGGGGCTCGGGAAGGTCGCGCACGGGCTGCCGTTCTGCGAGGGTTGGCGTTTCTGCGGGGCGGGCGGGCGGGCGGGTGGTCGGTCGCGGTGCGGTCCGGCACGGGGCGCGGGCGGTGCGGGTGCGGATGCGCCGCGCGGACGGGGTGTCAGCCCGTCCGGCGACAGCGGAGGAAGAGCTGCTCCTCCGGCGGCAGCGTGGTGCAGGCGGGGGCGTACGGGTGGCCGTCGTGGCACTCCACGGTGAAGCCGGCCCGGTCCAGGGTCAGCTCCAGCTCCTCCCGCAGGTACCCGCTGATCCTTATCTCGTGGCCCAGGAAGGGCAGCGGGGCGTGGTCCAGGTCGGCCTCGACCATGCCGAGCGCCAGCAGGCCGCCGGGCCGCAGCAGCGTCCGGATCCGGCCCAGCACCTCCGGGATCTCCGCCTGCGGCAGCAGGATGAGCGAGAAGAACGCGGTCGCGGCGGCGTACCGGCCGGCCGCCTCCGGACCCAGCTCCGGCACGCCCCAGGCGTCCACCGCCCTCGGCGTGGCCAGGTCGTACATGTCGATTCGGTGGTACTCGGCCTCCGGCACCGTGCTCCGGGCCAGCCGGAGCATGCCGTCCGCGAGGTCCACCGCCGTCACCCGCAGGCCGCCCTCGGTGAGCTGACGGACCGTCGGGTCGCCCGTCCCGCAGCCCACGTCCAGCACCCGGGCGCCCGGCTCCAGCTCCTCCAGCAGCCAGCGGCCCGCGTCCAACTGCCCGGACTTGGCCGGGAACGCCTCCGCGTACCCGGCACCGATCGCGTCGAAGGCCACGGCCTGGAGCGCGCGCTCGGCGCGGCGGCGGCGCTGGTGGTGCTGCGGGGCCTGGGTGCCTTGCGGCGGGTGGGTCGGGTGCGGGGCCGGACTACCCGGAGCGCTCGGGGCACCCTGGCCGGGCTTGCGGCCGGGCTGGGAACCGTGACCCCGCGCGGGATCGGATATCTGTCCGGTCGTCACGATTGAGAGGCACCTTTCACCCTGGCCGCCGGCCGGCGGTGCCCGGGCGGCCTCCGTCGGCCTCCGCCCACCGCTCGTGACGGTCCGTCACGCTCCCGCGTCACACCCTGCTCCGCGCCGCCGTCCTGCCGCTCCCTCTGCCTCTGTCGGCTCGCCGTCAATACGTCGCTGGCCTCCGAGAATAGGCGCGATCAACCGACCGTAGGGTCCTTTTCCGGCCAACTCGTGCCGGTCGGGACGATTTTGGCCTGGATGACGGGAGCACTCCGGCGCGGGCAGGGTGGTGCGGACATCCGGTCCGCGCCGTGTGGCGCGATCGGGTGGCGCGACGGGGTGGCGCGGTGCCCGACCCCGGCCGTCACCCGGTCACGGAGCCGACGGGGCGTCCGGGCGGAGCTGACCGAGCTGACGGAGAGTGCCCGGAGGACGTTTATTGGTTGTCAATCGGGGCCTGCCAGAGTGGTCTCAGCGCCGGGGAAGCGTCGAGGCGCTCCCGCAGCCGGGGGGCTGCGGGAGCGCTGACGCTCGACGGGGGACCTGCTGGGGGGCGGGTGTCACGGCGCGGGGGGTGCCGTGGGCTCGGTGTGCTGCTGCTGGAGGATGAGGTCCTGTACGGGGACGACCTCGGGCACACCGAGCCGGGTGAAGACGGCCAGCGCCTCCTGGAGACAGGCCAGGCCACGGGCCGGCTGACCGAGTTTCAGCAGCGCCTCGCCGAGCGCCGCGTTGGCCAGGCCCTGGCAGTAGGCGGCGTCCAGCTCTTGGGCGATGGCGAGCGACTCGTCGGCCGCCTCGGCCGCCTCGGGGTACTGCCCGTCGGCCAGCAGACAGGGGGCGAGCCGGGCGAGCGCGTAGCCCTCCCAGATCCGGCGCTGCTCCGACTGGTACAGCTTGTGCGCCTCGCGCAGGTGCGGGGCCGCCTCACCGGGGGAGCCGGTCGACCTGAGCACCACGCCCAACTGGTAGAGCGTGTCGGCGAGGCAGGGCGTGTTGCCGGAGGCCCGCGCGGCGGTCACGGCCGCCTCGGCCGAACGCGCCGCGTCCTCCTGCTGGCCCAGGTCCAGGTGCGCCCGGGCGATGTTGCCCAGCAGCCGGGCCTCGCTGATGGTCGCGCCCAGGCTGCGGCTGATCTCGCGGGCCTGCTCGAAGAACGGCAGCGCCTCGGCCGGCCGGTCGGCCAGGCTGAGCACCACGGCGAGCAGGTTGGCGGTGTTCGCCCGCAGGTGGGTCCGGTCATCCGGCCCCTGGAGGTCGAGACTCCGGCGGAAGGACAGCTCCGCCTCGTGGTACTCACCGGCAACGTGCTGGAGGAAGCCGAGGGCCAGCCGCACCCTGGCCAGGGCAGGGGCGTCCGCGTGCGGTTGGTCGGCGTTGTGCAGGGCCACCCGGATGCGCGGTCCGTGCGTCGGGTCCTCGACCAGGCTGTTGAGCACGGTCAGCAGGTCCACTGCCGGCCGCAGCAGTTCCAGGGGCTCGGTGACGGCGGCATCGATGGTGCTGAGCACCAAGGACAGTTCTTCGCGGAGCCAGCTGCGCGCGGCGGAGCTGTCGGTGAGCGGACGGCCGGAGGCGATCGGCTGGTGGAGGGTCTCCGGCAGCACGTCGTCGGGCTCGATCGCCCGGGCCGCGTTGCGCATGGTGGCCAGCAGCCCGTCCAGCAGCCGAAGGAGAGCCGCTTGTTGCTCTCCGGTGTCCTTCAGCTTCTCGTTCTGCCGCTGGGCGAACAGCCGGAGCAGGTCGTGGTACCGGTACCGGCCGGGAGTGAAGCACTCCAGCATGTTCGCCTCGACCAGTGCTTCGGCGAGGGACTCCGCCTCGTACTCGTCGGTCCCGAGCAGCGCGGCTACGGCTTCCAGCGGGAGGTCCGGGGAGTCGACCAGCGACAGCAGTCGGAAAGCCCGCGCCTCATCGGGGCTGAGCTGACCGTAGCCGAGGCCGATGGTGGTCTCCACGGCGAGGTTGCCGAGCTGGAGCTCGTGCAGCCGTCGCCGTTGGTCCGCTAAGCGTCTGGCCAGGTCGGAGACGCTCCAGCGGGGGCGGCTGGCCAGCCGGGCAGCGGCGATCCGGACGGCCAGTGGGAGGAATCCACAGGCCGTCACCACGGCCAGTGCGGCCTCCGGTTCGGCCGCCACCCGCTGCTCGCCGACGATCGCCGAGAACAGCGCGAGGGCCTCCTCCGGAGTCAGTTCCTCGACGTCGACCAGGTGGGCACCCGGGAGCTCCGCCAGCCGGGAGCGGCTGGTGACCAGCACGGCGTTGCCGGAGACCCCGGGGATCAGCGGCAGCAACTGCCGGGCGTCCTTGGCGTTGTCGAGCAGGATGAGCATCCGCCGGTCGGCCAGCAACGAGCGGTAGAGCGCGGCGCGCTGCTCCAGGGTGTCCGGGGTCTCCGGTGCGCCGAGGGCGTACAGGAAGTCACCGAGCACCACGGCCGGGTCGGCAGGTGAGGCACTGGGTCCGCGCAGGTCCACGTACAGCTGGCCGTCCGGGAAGGAGGAGCGGATGCTGTGCGCCAGGTGCACGGCCAGTGTGGTCTTCCCGACACCGCCGATGCCCGCCAGCGAGGTGACCACGACGGCCTGGCCCGAACCACTCCGCAGGACATCGCGGAGTTCGTGGACCAGCTCGGAACGGCCGCTGAAGTCCGATACGTCGGCCGGAAGTTGAGCCGGCGGGACGAAGGGCGGCGCCTCCTCCTGCTCCACGGAACGACCGACCGGTCCCACCACCGGCATCAGGGTCGGGTCCCCGGCCAGGATGCGTGAGTGCATCGCGGCCAGTCCGGCACCCGGCTCGACGCCCAGCTCCTCGATGAGCAGCTTCCGGGTGTCGGTGTAGACACCGAGCGCCTCGGCCTGCCGGCCACAGCGGTACAGCGCCAGCATCAGCAGTTCGCGCAGCCGCTCCCGGAGCGGGTGCTCGGCCGACAGCGAGCTGAGCTCGGAGACGGTCTCGGCGTGCAGACCGATCTCCAGAGCCGAGGCGCAGCGCTCCTCGCAGGCCGCGACCTGACGCTCCGACAGCCGGATCCTGTGCGCCTCCGCGTGCGGGCCGGGGATGCCGGCCAGCGGCCGTCCGGACCACAGCTCCAGGGCGGCGGCCAGCAGCCGGTGGGCCTCCCGGTAGTCGCCGCCCGCCTTGGCCAGGGCGGCCCGGGTGAACTCCCGCTCGAAGACCGCGAGGTCGAGCGCCTCGCCCGGGACGCGCAGTGCGTACCCGTCGCTGACCGAAATCAGTAGCTCGGCGGGCGCCCGGACCTCACGGTTCGGCTCGATCAGCGAGCGCAGCCGGGAGACGTAGGTGCGCAGGGCGGCGACCGCCTGTGGCGGCGGCCGGTCACCCCACAGACCGTCGACCAGGTCCTGGGTCGCGACGGGCCGGCCCTGGTTCAACAGCAGGGCGACCAGCACGGCTTGTTGCTGCGGCGAGCCGAGGGAGAGGGGTTGTTCCCCGCGCCAGGCTTGCACGGGGCCGAGCACCTGGAAGCGCAGCGTGGGTGGCTGCTGCTCTAGCTCCATGGAATTCCCCCGATGGTGGCCAAGGTGAGGCGCCAGCTTATGAGCAAGCGGGCAAACGTTGGAGAAGCGGACGGGCCTCGGGATGTTTATAAGACATTTAGCGGGCCCTACGATACTGGGCGCACGCCCCGACCCGTCCGTCCGGGCTGACTGATCTGATTACCTGAAAGGCGGCGTCATGGCCGAGAACGAGACCACCACCGCGACCCCGAACGAGGCTCTCCCGGTGGCGGAGGCCGCACCCGTCGAGCAGTCCCTCGCCGCCGTCGAGCCCGACGCGCAGCTCTTGGAGGTCCTGGAGGACCTCTCGGCCGACGAGACCGAGGGCGAGGTCGCTCCGGAGGCCGAGCCGAAGAAGGACGGCGGCTACGAGCCGCTCGGAAACATCATCAACCGCCCGTAAGTACCGTATTAGCGTCAAATGCCCCGCCCCACCTCACAGGTGGGGCGGGGCACTCGCGTTATTCGGCCGAGCGGACCCGCAGGCTGGTGATCAGCGGACCGTCGGTGACCTCGGCGAAGAAGTCGTTCCCCTTGTCGTCGACCACGATGAAGGCGGGGAAGTCCTCGACCTCGATCCGCCAGACCGCCTCCATGCCGAGCTCGGGGTACTCCAGCACCTCGACCTTCTTGATGCAGTCCAGCGCCAGCCGCGCCGCCGGTCCGCCGATCGAGCCCAGGTAGAAGCCGCCGTGCTCGTTGCACGCCTTGGTGACCTGCTTGGAGCGGTTGCCCTTGGCCAGCATCACCATCGAACCGCCCGCCGCCTGGAACTGGTCGACGTAACTGTCCATCCGCCCGGCGGTGGTGGGGCCGAACGAGCCCGAGGCGTAGCCCTCCGGGGTCTTGGCCGGGCCGGCGTAGTAGACCGGGTGGTCCTTCATGTACTGCGGCATGCCGTCGCCCGCGTCCAGCCGCTCCTTGATCTTCGCGTGCGCGATGTCGCGGGCGACCACCAGCGTGCCGGTGAGCGAGAGCCGGGTCTTGACCGGGTACTTGGAGAGCTCCGAACGGACCTCCGACATCGGCCGGTTCAGGTCGATCCGGACCACCTGGTCGTCCAGGTGCTCGTCCGTGGTGTCCGGCAGGTACTTGGCCGGGTCGGTCTCCAGCTGCTCCAGGAAGACGCCCTCGGCGGTGATCTTGCCCAGCGCCTGACGGTCGGCCGAGCAGGAGACGGCCATCGCGACCGGCAGCGAGGCGCCGTGCCGGGGCAGGCGGATCACCCGGACGTCGTGGCAGAAGTACTTGCCGCCGAACTGCGCGCCGATGCCGATCTTCTGGGTGAGCTCGGTGACCTTGGCCTCCAGCTCCAGGTCCCGGAAGCCGTGGCCGGTGGCCGCGTCGCCGCTGGTCGGCAGCGAGTCCAGGTAGTGCGCGGAGGCGTACTTGGCGGTCTTCAGGGCGAACTCGGCGCTGGTGCCGCCGACCACGATCGCCAGGTGGTACGGCGGGCAGGCCGCGGTGCCGAGCGAACGGATCTTCTGCTCCAGGAAGTTGAGCATCGAGGCCTCGTTGAGGATGGCCTTGGTCTCCTGGTACAGGTACGACTTGTTGGCGCTGCCGCCGCCCTTGGCCATGAAGAGGAACTTGTACGCGTCGCCGTCGGTCGCGTACAGCTCGATCTGGGCCGGCAGGTTGTTGCCGGTGTTCTTCTCGTCCCACATCGTCACCGGGGCCATCTGCGAGTACCGCAGGTTCAGCTTGGTGTACGCGTCGAACACGCCCTGCGCGATGGCGGACTCGTCGCCGCCGGAGGTCAGCACGTTCTGGCCGCGCTTGCCCATCACGATCGCGGTGCCGGTGTCCTGGCACATCGGCAGGATGCCGCCGGCCGAGATGTTGACGTTCTTCAGCAGGTCCAGCGCGACGAAGCGGTCGTTCGGGCTGGCCTCCGGGTCGTCCAGGATGCGGCGCAGCTGGGCCAGGTGGTCCGGGCGCAGGAAGTGCGAGATGTCGTGCATCGCCTCGGCGGTGAGCAGGCGCAGGGCCTCGGGCTCCACCTGGAGGAAGCGGCGCCCGGCGGCCTCGACGACGCTGACGCCCTCGGAGGTGAGCTTGCGGTACGGGGTCGGGTCCGCACCGAGGGGGAGGAGGTCGGAGTAGGCGAACTCTGGCGTGGGAGCCATGCGTGGAGGTCCTTAACTGATCCGGCTGCGTCGACGAAGCACCCTCAAGGTTAGGTGCCCGCGCGACGGGGGTTGCGCGCAGGTGAGCCTGCGTGACGGGAGTCACTACGACTTGGTCATAAGGCCGGTTCGAACAGACCTCCGGTGACTAGGCTTGGAGGGTGGAGAACTCCGAGCCGTCCAAGGCCGATCTGACCAAGCGTCCGGTGGACGCCTCGCCCGCCCCGGCCGTCGCGCCGGCCGTCGCCCCGGCCGCCACCGCGCCCGTGGCCGTCCCGGCCGCCGGCCCCGTCCCGGAGGCCGAGCTGCGCGCCTCCGACGCCGACCGGGAGCGGGTCGCCGAGCTGCTCCGGGATGCCTACGCGGAGGGCCGGCTGACCGTCGAGGAGCACTCCGAGCGGATCGAACTCGCTTACGGTGCCAAGACCCTGGGCGAGCTGGTGCCGCTCACCCGGGACCTGCCGGTGTCCGCGACCCCGCCCTCGCTGACCAAGCCGCAGCCGGCCGCCGAGCGCCCGCCGGTGCTGCCGGCCCGGACCGAGGCGCCCACCGTGGTGGCGATCTTCGGCGGTGCGGCCCGCAAGGGCCGCTGGCGGGTGGGCTCGCAGCTGCGCGCGGTGGCGCTGTTCGGCGGGGTGGAGATCGACCTCACCGACGCGGTGTTCGAGTCTCCCGAGGTGGAGATCGAGGTGTTCGCGATGTTCGGCGGAGTGGACGTCAAGGTCCCGGAGAACGTCTCGCTGCACGGCAGCGGGCTCGGCCTGTTCGGCGGCTTCGACGTCAAGGAGCAGACCGTGGCCGATCCGTACGCCCCGGTGGTCCGGGTCAAGGGGGCGGCGATCTTCGGCGGTTGCAGTGCCAAGCCGCGTCGCGGCAAGAAGCTCAAGGACTGGGTGCGCAAGCAACTCGAAGGCTGAGCAGGAGAGTTGGCCGGTGCCGGGCCGGCGGGGCGTCGCCTGCCGGGGCGGCACCGCCCGGCCCGGCGAGTGCACTGCGTAGTCATGCGCATGCGGTGTGCATGAACCGGGGTACGGCGGGGTAGTTCCTGACGCACATCGTTTCTTGAACGGCTGTGACCCCGGGGGCGGCTGAGGTTTCGACCCGACGCGTGCGGGGTCGCTGCGGGGCAGCCGGGCAGGGAGCCCTTTCACCCCGAGCCTTGAGCCTCGTCAGGAGTAAGCCGTGCTGCATCCGATCGAGTCCAGCCCCCGCGCCGCCACCGTGGCGGTCCACGCCGCCTCCTCGCCGGTGGCGGTGGTGGCCCCGAGGCTCGACTCACAGGACGACAACCCCTGGCACACCGGGGCGGCCTGCCGCCGGGACGAGGCCGTGCTGTTCTTCGCCCCGTCCAAGGAGCCGACCGCGGCCCGGCTCTCCCGCGAGGAGCAGGCCAAGCAGGTCTGTGCCCGCTGCCCGGTGCTGCTGGAGTGCCGGGAGCACGCCCTCACCCAGCCGGAGCCGTACGGCGTCTGGGGCGGGCTCACCGCCGCCGAGCGCCGGGTGGTGCTGGCCCGGCGCCGCCGCCGGGACACCGAGCGCCGCATTCCGGCCGCCCGCCGGATAGCGGGCTGACCGCCCGTCAGGGCGGCGGCTGCCGGAGACCGTCCGGCCGCCGCCGCCCTTCGGCGCGCGGTGATCAGTTGGCGCGGTCGAAGTCGATCGCGCTGTAGGCCCGCAGCTTGGACAGCTTGTGGGTGGAGTGGATCTCCCGGATGGTGCCGCTCTTGGAGCGCATCACCAGCGAGCTGGTGGTGGCGGTCTCCGAGCGGTAGTGCACGCCGCGCAGCAGCTCGCCGTCGGTGATGCCGGTGGCGACGAAGAACACGTTCTCGCCGCTGACCAGGTCGTCCGTGGTGAGCACCCGGTCCAGGTCGTGGCCGGCGTCCAGGGCGCGCTGGCGCTCCGCGTCGTCCTTGGGCCAGAGCTTGCCCTGGATCACCCCGCCCATGCACTTCATGGCGCAGGCCGCGATGATCCCCTCGGGGGTGCCGCCGACGCCCATCAGCAGGTCGACGCCGGTGCCCTCACGGGCCGTCATGATGGCGCCGGCCACGTCGCCGTCGGAGATGAACTTGATCCGGGCGCCCGCCTCGCGGATCTCCCGGACCAGGGTGTCGTGGCGCGGGCGGTCCAGCACCATCACGGTGACGTCCTCGACCGCGGTGCCCTTGGCCTTGGCGACCCGGCGGACGTTCACCGCGACCGGCGCGGTGATGTCGACGTACTCGGCCGCCTCGGGGCCGGCCACCAGCTTGTCCATGTAGAACACCGCACTGGGGTCGAACATGGTGCCCCGGTCGGCCACCGCCAGCACGGCCACCGCGTTGCCCATGCCCTTGGCGGTCAGCGTGGTGCCGTCCACCGGGTCCACCGCGACGTCGCACTCGGCTCCGGTGCCGTCGCCGACCCGCTCGCCGTTGTAGAGCATCGGGGCTTCGTCCTTCTCGCCCTCGCCGATGACGACCACGCCGTTCATCGAGACGGTCGAGACCAGGGTGCGCATCGCCTTCACGGCGGCGCCGTCGGCGCGGTTCTTGTCGCCCCGGCCGACCCACCGGCCGGCCGCCATGGCGGCGGCCTCGGTCACCCGGACGAGTTCGAGGGCGAGGTTGCGGTCGGGGGCCTCCGGGGCCACCACCAGGGAGCTGGGGAAGTTGCTGTGCGGGGCGGTCATCGTCGTTACCTCTCTGTACGCGACGGCCAGAGCGCCCGACAGAGTTGCCTGGTCGAACGCCGTGATGAGGGTGCTGCGATCGTATCTGTCCACCAGATGACTGTCTGTGGCGCACCCCCGGTGACCGGGTGTTCCGTCCGGTTCCGTCCGGGTTCACCCGTCGGAGTGCACCCCGGTCGTCCGGAGTCGCAGGGGTATGGGTCACCATGGGGGGGTGGCAGGCAACAGCAGCATGAGAGGCCGGCAGACGGTACGGGACATGGTCCTGTCGATGCTGGCGGTCGGGTTCGTGGTCTTCGTCGGGTACCTGTTCATCCCGCACTCGGAGGGCGACGGCATCAAGGCGGTGGACTACCGCTCCACGCTGGCCTCGGCCAAGCGTGCCGCGCCCTACCCGGTGCTGGCCCCCGAGGGCCTGGGCACGGACTGGAAGCCCACCTCGGTCACCTACGACGGCGGCGCCAAGGGCAGTGCGGCCTGGCACCTGGGCTTCGTCACCCCCTCCGGCCAGTACGCCTCGGTCGAGCAGCGGGTGGCCGAGCAGGAGAAGGCGGTGGCCGAGACGGTCGAGGGCGCCAAGCCGGACGGCACCGCCACGGTGAACGGCCAGGAGTGGCAGCGCTACCAGGGCAAGTCCTACCGGGCGCTGGTGGTGCGGACCGGCACCGCCACCACGGTGGTCACCGGCACCGCCTCCTGGGAGGAACTGACCGGCTTCGCCGAGCGCCTGAAGTGACGGCGGACGGCTGACACGCGCAGCCGGCACACGCACGGGAGCCCCCGGCCTGGTGGCCGGGGGCTCCGTCGTGCTCGGTGCCGTGCTCGGTCGCTGACGGAGGGTCAGACGGTGGTGACGACCTCGTCGTACTCCAGGCGCGGGGAACGCGGGAACCAGGCGTCCTCGCCCGGCTTGCCGATGTTCACCACGGCCAGCACCGAGTGCTCGCCGTCGCCGAAGAAGTCCTTGTTCAGGCCGTCGGCGTCGTAGCCGGTCATCGGGCCCGCGGCCAGGCCGGCGGCGCGCACGCCGATGATGAAGTACGCGAGCTGCAGCGAGGCGTTGAAGCGCGCCGAGGCGGTGCGGCCCTCGATCTCCTCGAAGTGGCTCTTGGCGGCCGGGTAGTGCGGGAAGAGCTTCGGCAGCTCCTCGTGGAACTCGTGGTCGGCGGCCAGGATCGCGACCAGCGGGGCGGCCTCGGTCTTCTTCTTGTTGCCGTCGCCCAGGTGCGAGACCAGGCGGGCGCGGGCCTCGTCCGAGCGGACCAGGACGATGCGCAGCGGCGACTGGTTCATCGAGGTCGGGGCGTACTTGACCAGGTCGTAGATGGCCTGGACCTGCTCGTCGGTGACCGGCTCGTCGGTGAAGGTGTTGGCGGTGCGGGCCTCGCGGAACAGGAGGTCCTGAGCAGCGGCGTCAAGAACCAGGGTCATTGCGGTCCACCTCATGCGGAAAGTGAAGAACGGAAGCTTTCGAACAGCCGGTCGTGCGCCGTTCGTACGGGTCCAACGTTAGGTGAAACTTAAACAATTCCGCAACTCATCAGTGGTCTCTGTCACATCGAGTTCACGGAGGCCCCGTCGGCCCCGCTGCTCACTCCCCCGTCGTGCCCCCGCCGCCCTCCTCGGCGGCCAGCGCCGCGTCCAGCCGGGCCCGCGCGCCGTCCAGCCACCGCTGGCAGACCTTCGCCAGCTCCTCGCCGCGCTCCCAGAGCGCCAGCGACTCCTCCAGCGGCACCCCGCCGGCCTCCAGCCGGCGGACCACGTCGAGGAGAGCATCCCTCGCCTGCTCGTAACCGAGGCCGTCGTCGGCGCTATTCCCCAGGGACTCTGTCATGTCGTCAGGGTAGGCGCCGGAAGCGACAATTCGCTGTCAGGTCCGCCGCTCGCGGACTAGCCTGCCCGCCATGATCACGGTACGGGCGGCCACCCCCGCCGACGCCGCCGAGCTGGTGCGGCTGCGCGGGCTGATGTTCGAGTCGATGACCGGCGCGGCGGCGCCGGGGGAGTGGGAGGCAGCCGCCGGGACGGTGCTCCGCGAGCGGCTGGCGGCGCCACCGGAGCAGCTCACCATGCCCGCCTTCGTGGTGGACGACCCCGCCCGCCCCGGTCGGCTGGCCGCCTGCGCGGTCGGCACCCTGGAGCGGCGGCTGCCCGCCCCCGGCCATCCGGACGGTCTGTTCGGCTTCGTCTTCAACATCTGCACCGACCCGGACCACCGGCGGCGCGGCCTGGCCCGGGCCTGCACGGTCGCGCTGCTGGACTGGTTCGACGAGCGCCGGGTGACCCGGATCGACCTGCACGCCGCCCGGGGCGCGGAGCAGCTCTACCGCAGCCTCGGCTTCGGCGAGCACTCCGTCCCGCTCTCCCGGACCCGGTTGCGGTAGGCGGTGCCGAGCGGGCTGCCCCGGGTGCTACGGACCGGTGTCCGAGCTGCCGTTGCCTCCCGTGCCTCCCGGCGTGCCCCCCGCCCGCTACGCCTGATCCACCGTCACCTCGAAGGCCCCTTCGGCGACCCGGGCGTGCAGCCGCTCGCCGGCCGCCAGCGCCGCCGGGTCGGTGACCACGTGCCCGTCCGCCCGCTGGAGCACCGCGTAACCGCGCTCCAGGGTGGCCAGCGGGGAGAGCGCCACCACCCGGGCCAGGGTGTGCCCGAGGTCCGAACCGGCCGCGTCCAGCCGGTGCCCGAGCACCCGGCGGGCCCGGCCGACCAGCTGCGCGACCTCCTCGGCGGGCCCGTCCACCAGCCGGTGCGGCGCGGCCAGCACCGGGCGGCTGAGCACCCCGGCCAGCCCGGCCCGCTCGCGCTCCACCCGCTGGGTGACGTGCCGTCGGGCCCGGTCGCGCAGCTGGTGCACCCGGGCCAGCTCCTCGCCCACGTCCGGCACCACCCGCTTCGCCGCGTCGGTCGGGGTGGAGGCGCGCAGGTCGGCGACGAAGTCCAGCAGCGGCTGGTCCGGCTCGTGCCCGATCGCGCTCACCACCGGCGTCCGGGCTGCCGCCACCGCCCGGATCAGGGTCTCGTCGGAGAACGGCAGCAGGTCCTCCACGCTGCCGCCGCCCCGGGCCACCACGATCACGTCCACCTCGGGGTGCGCGTCCAGCTCCTCGACGGCCGCCGTCACCCGGGCCACCGCGCTGACCCCCTGCACCGGCACGTTCCGCACCTCGAAGCGGACGGCCGGCCAGCGGCGCCGCGCGTTCTCCAGCACGTCCCGCTCGGCGGCCGAGTCCCGCCCGGTGACCAGGCCGATGCAGTGCGGCAGGAACGGCAGCCGCTTCTTCCGCTCGGCGTCGAACAGGCCCTCGGCGGCCAGCGCGCGCTTCAGGTGCTCCAGCCGGGCCAGCAGCTCGCCCAGCCCGACCAGCCGGATCTCGGTCGCCCGCAGAGAGAGGGTGCCGCGTGCCACGTACCACTCGGGCTTGGCGTGCACCAGGATCCGGGAGCCCTCCCGGACGTCCTCGGCCACCTGCTCGAAGACCTGCCGGAAGCAGGTGACGGTCAGTGAGACGTCCCGGTCCGGGTCACGCAGCGTCAGGAACACCACCCCGGCGCCCGGTCGGCGGCTCAGCTGGGTGATCTGCCCCTCCACCCAGACCGCCCCGAGCCGGTCCACCCACCCTCCGATGAGCGCGGACACCTTGCCGACCGGGATCGGCGCCTCGGGTGAGCTGCTGTTGGCCATACCGAGGAGGCTATCCCCGGACACCGACGCGCACGCCCCCGACGACCGCGCCGGGCGGGGCTCCGGCGGGGCTCCGGGGGCGCCGGTTCCCGGTGGGGACCGCCGGGCTCCGGGGCGGCGGACTCGGCGTCGTCGGTCCCGTCCGGCCGAGGGGCTCGTCCCCGGGCTCCGTTCTGCGCGCCTCGGCGGGGGCAACCGCTTCCGGTGCGGCCCGCAGGGCTCCGTGCCGTCGGAGTCGGGGAGACACCGCCCGGCCCCACCGGCTGCCCGCGCCCGGCCCCACCGGCCGTCGCGGGCGCGGGCAGGACCCCGCCCGAGGTGCGGTCGGCGACGGCCGCCGTCCGGAGAGCCCGCCCTCACCCCTCGCCCCCCTCCGCCGCGACTAGGCTGGCCCGGCGACGGGGTGTCAACTGCGGGGAGTGGCGAGGCGATGACGATCACCAAGGGCGCCAACGTGCCGGTGGCCACGGCCGAGGTGCGGGTCGAGCTGGGCTGGCGGGCCGGGCCGGGCGTGCCGGACGCCGACGCCTCCGCGTTGCTGCTGAGCGGCGGCCGGGTCCGTTCCGACGCCGACTTCGTGTTCTACAACCAGCCCCAGGACGCCGCCGGCACCGTCCGCCACAACGGCAAGCAGCAGCTCCCGGACGGCTCCGTGGTCGACGGCCTGACGGTCCGTCTGCCCGTCGTGGAGCCCGGCGTCGAGACGGTGGTGCTGGCGGCCTCCAGCGACGGCGGTCCGTTCGGCGCCCTCCCCGGCCTGTACCTCCGCCTGCTGGACCCGGCCACCGGCGCCGAACTGGTCCGTTTCGACGACCCCGGGGCGACCACCGAGACCGCCTTCGTGCTCGGTGAGCTCTACCGTCGGGGCGAGGGCTGGAAGTTCCGCGCGGTCGGCCAGGGCTACGACTCCGGGCTGGCGGGTCTGGCCACCGACTACGGCATCCAGGTCGACGAGGAACCTGCCGCCGTCCCCGCCCCCGTCCCCGTCGCTGCTCCCGTTCCCGCTCCGCCGGTTCCGCCCGCCGCGCCCCCGGCCGCGATGCCCGATTCGTTCGAGCTCCAGCCCCCGGTCCCGGCCGGGTACCCGGCCCCGCCGCAGTCGCAGCCGCCGTACCCGCCGCAGCCGGGCTACCAGGGCCAGCCGCCGTACCCCGGTCCGGCGCAGCCGCCGACCCCGACCCCGCCCTATCCGACCCCGTACCCGCCGCAGCCGGGCTACCAGGGCCAGCCGTCGTACCCCGGTCCGGCGCAGCCGCCGACTCCGGCCCCGCCCGGGTACCCGGCCCCGCCGCAGTCGCAGCCGCCGTACCCCGCCCCGGCCGCCCACCCGGCCGAGCCGCACGCCCCGGCGTCGGCCACCCCGACCGCCCCGCTGAACTTCTCGAAGATCACCCTCACCAAGGAGGCCCCCAAGCTCTCGCTGCGCAAGCACGGTGCGGTCGGCGGCCTGCTCCGGGTGAACCTGAACTGGGCGGCGGGCCAGGCCACCCAGGCCGGGCAGCCGCAGAAGTCCGGCGGCTGGCTGGCGAAGCTGCGCAACGCGGCCCAGGGGACCCAGGGCGCCCTGGCCGGCCGGGACCTCGACCTGGCCTGCCTCTGGCAGCTGAGGGACGGCAGCGCGGGCGTCGTCCAGGCGATCGCGCAGCGCTTCGGCAACCTCCAGGAGCCGCCCTACGTCCAGCTGGCCAACGATGACCGGACGGGGGCGGCGGCCCATGGCGAGGACCTCTGGATCAACCTCGACCGGTCCGCCGAGATCGAACGCCTGCTGGTCTTCGCCTTCGCCTTTGACGGCCGCCCGCTGAACGGCCTGAGCGGCCTGGCCACGCTCTTCCCGGCCGACGGCATGCCGGTCGAACTGCCCTTGGACGGCTGCGAGTTCCCGGCCACCAGCTGTGTGGTCGCGCTGCTGGAGAACGACGGCGAGGGCCTGGTGGTGAAGCGGGAGGGCAGCTGGTTCCAGGCCACCCCGGAGATGTCGAACCATCAGATGATCGACCAGGCGTACGGCTGGGGCCTCAGCTGGAGCAACGGCTCCAAGTGACCCGGCCGCCCGGACCGCCCGAGGGGCGGTCAGGGGCGCGGGGCTCTGCCGATCTGCGGCTCCGCCGCGTGGGTGCGCAGGGGAACGCGACGACCTGTGGGCCGGGTACGGAGATTCACGTGCAGGTGAGTGTCCGTACCCGGCACACGGGTCTACGTCTTCCGTCTCGCGCAGTTCCTCGCGCCCCTGACTGCCCACTGGGCCCGGTGGCCGCCTTCCGGCCCGGTGATCGACCTTCGGGCAGCCTGACCGCCCACCGGGCGGCCCGGCCGCGGCTGACGCCGCGTCAGCCGCGGCCGGGACGCCGGGAGGCCGGGCTCTGGACCGCGAGCACCACCAGCCCCACCGCCAGCCACCCCGCCCCGACCCACTGCGCGGTGGCGGAGGCCTCGACCAGCACCCACCCGATCACGGCCATGCCCAGCAGCGGCACCAGCAGGTGCCGGAACCAGTCCGTCGAGGACCCCTTGACGGTGTACCAGCCGATCACCGAGGCGTGCAGCAGCCCGAAGGCGGCCAGCGCGCCGACGTTCACCACCGAGGTCAGCCGGTCCAGCCCGTCGTCCCGGCCGGCCGCCCAGACCGCCGCGACCAGGGTCACCACGGCGGCCGTCAGCAGCGCCCGCTGCGGCACCGCCGTCCGGGGATCGACGGCCGCCAGGGCCCGGGGGAGCCGGCCCTCCCGGGCCATCGCGAACACCAGCCGCCCGGCCGCCGCCTGCCCGGCCAGTGCGGCGAAGGCCGCCCCGATCGCCTTGCTGGCCGCCACCAGGGTCTGCAACCAGTGCCCGATCGAGGCGTCCACGGTGTCGTAGAAGGCCGAGCCCTGGGCCGCCGGGTCGGCCGCCAGCTGATCCGGCGTCACCGGGCTGAGCAGCGCGGCCAGGTAGGTCTGCGCCACGAACAGCACCCCGGCCAGCGCCAGGCACCACAGCACCGCCCGGGCCACCGCCGCCGAGGCGCCGACCGCCTCCTCGACGAACGAGGCGATCGCGTCGAAGCCCAGGTAGGACAGCACGGCCACGCTCACCGCCGCCATCACCGCCGTGAGCGAGAAGCCGCCGATGCCGGTCAGCGGGCTCAGCCAGTCGCGCTCCGCCCCGTCCCGGGCCAGCACCACCACCGCCGAGACCACGAAGACCGCCAGCACCACGATCTCCAGCGCCAGCACCGCGAAGCCGACCGCCGCCGCCGTCCGCACCCCGAGCAGGTTGAGCGCGGTGGTGACCAGCACCGCCAGCGCCGTCCAGACCCAGCGGGAGACCTCGGGCACCAGCGAGTTCAGCGCGATCCCGGAGAACAGGTACGCCACCGCCGGGATCAGCAGGTAGTCCAGCATCGCCATCCAGCCGGCCACGAAGCCCCAGCTCTCGCCGATCCCGGCCCGGGCGTAGGCGAAGACCGAGCCGGCCCGCGGCACCGCCCGCACCATCTGGGCGTAGCTGTACGCGGTGAAGCCCATCGCCACGGTGGCCGCCAGGTAGACCGCCGCCACCGCGCCGTGGCTCTTGGCGTCCAGCACCCCGAAGACGCCGACCGGCGCCATCGGGGCGATGAACAGCAGCCCGTAGACCATCAGATCCCGTACGCCGAGGCTCCTGCGCAGTTCGCCCGGCCGGTCAGCCTGCTCGCTCATGCTCAGATTTGACCACTCGTATCCGTTTCGTTCCGGTATCCGGGTGCCGTCGGCGCGGCCTCCGACCGCCCGTACCATGGGTCACATGTCCAACTCTGCGCAGCGCCGTGTCCTGCTCGCCGCCCCCCGGGGCTACTGCGCGGGTGTCGACCGCGCCGTCATCGCCGTGGAGAAGGCCCTGGAGCAGTACGGGGCCCCGATCTACGTCCGCAAGGAGATCGTCCACAACAAGTACGTGGTGCAGACCCTGGAGAAGCAGGGCGCGATCTTCGTGGAGGAGACCGAAGAGGTCCCCGAGGGCTCGATCGTGGTCTTCTCGGCCCACGGTGTCGCCCCCTCCGTCCACGACGAGGCCCAGGTGGGCAAGCTCGCCACCATCGACGCCACCTGCCCCCTGGTCACCAAGGTGCACAAGGAGGCCGTCCGGTTCGCCGACGAGGACTACGACATCCTGCTGGTCGGCCACGAGGGCCACGAGGAGGTCGTCGGCACCATGGGCGAGGCGCCCGACCGGATCCACCTGGTCGACGGCGCCGAGGACGTGGCGAACGTGAAGGTCCGCGACGAGTCCAAGGTCGTCTGGCTGTCCCAGACCACCCTCTCGGTGGACGAGACCATGGCCACCGTCGGCGAGCTGAAGAAGCGCTTCCCGCTGCTGGTCAGCCCGCCCAGCGACGACATCTGCTACGCCACCCAGAACCGCCAGGTCGCGGTCAAGCAGCTCGCCCCCGAGGCCGACCTGCTGATCGTGGTCGGCTCCAAGAACTCCTCCAACTCGGTCCGCCTGGTCGAGGTCGGCCTGGAGTACGGCGCCAAGGCCGCCCACCTGGTCGACTTCGCCGACGAGATCGACGAGGCGTGGCTGGAGGGCGTCGAGACCGTCGGCCTGACCTCCGGCGCCTCCGTCCCGGAGATCCTGGTGGACGGCGTGCTGGCCTTCCTGGCCGAGCGCGGCTACGCCGACGTGCAGACCGTCCGCACCGCCGAGGAGCACCTGGTCTTCTCGCTGCCGAAGGAGCTCCGCCGCGACCTGCGTGCCGAGGCGGCCGGCAAGCTGGCGTAGTACCCCTCCCCGTCCGTAGCGCGAACCGCCACCGTCACCCTTAGGTTGGTCCACAGGCTGTGGACTCGAATACCTGGAGGGCGACGGTGGCGGCGGTTTTCGGTGTGGACATCGGTGGTTCGGGCATCAAGGGCGCCCCGGTCGACCTGACCGGCGGTCAGCTCGCCGAGGAGCGGCACAAGGTGCTGACCCCTCAGCCCTCCACCCCCGAGTCGGTGGTGGCCGCCGTCCGCGAGGTGGTCACCCACTTCGGCCACCACGGCCCGGTCGGCCTCACCTTCCCCGGCGTGGTGGTCGACGGCCGCATCCAGACCGCCGCCAACGTCTCCAAGGACTGGATCGGCCTCGACGCGGCCGGCCTGTTCCGCGAGGAGCTCGACCTGCCCTGCACCGTCCTCAACGACGCCGACGCGGCCGGCCTGGCCGAGGTCCGGCACGGCGCGGGCCGCGACCGCTCCGGCGTGGTGCTGGTCCTCACCTTCGGCACCGGCATCGGCAGCGCCCTGTTCTCCGACGGCGTGCTGGTGCCCAACACCGAGCTCGGCCACCTCGAACTGCGCGGCAAGGACGCCGAACGCCGCGCCTCCTCGGCCGCCCGGGAGCGCCACGAACTCAGCTGGACCGAGTGGGCGGAGCGGGTCAACGAGTACCTCGACCTGGTGGAGAAGCTGTTCTCCCCTCAGCTGATCGTGATCGGCGGCGGGGTCAGCCGCAAGCACGACAAGTTCCTGCCGCTGCTCACCGACCGCCCGGCCGAGGTGGTCCCGGCGGAGCTGCGCAACGACGCGGGCATCGTCGGCGCGGCGATGGCCGCCGCTGCGGCGGCGGCCGGCTGAGTCGGGGGCGCGAGCCGTCCGGCGGGGCGGCCCGGCGGGGCGGCGTTCGTACGGGGCGTCGGGCGGTCTCGACGGGCTGAGCCTCCGGCCGGACGGGGCGTCGGGCGACCGACGGCCGGCCGACCGCTGTCGGCGACTCGCGATGTCGTCCGCCGCCGCCTGTCCTGCCCCGACCTGCGGCGGCCCGTCCCGGCCCGTCTGCCCGTCTCCCGGCCGCTCGTGCCCCGGCCGCCCGTGCGCGGTGAAGCGCCGCCCGGCCGCCCTGACCCGTCGTCAGGCTCCGCGCCGGGCCCGGATCCTGCGCTGCGCCAGGAACCGGGCCGCCACGATCACCGCCGCCAGTCCCGTCCCGGTGAACAGCCACCCCGCCCGCAGCGCCAGCCCGCTGGCCAGCCCCACCACCTGCCCGGTCACCCCCGGCGCCGACACCGGCCCGAGCACCAGCAGTGCCGCCGCGAACGCGATCGGTCCGCTGATCGGTGCCGCCGGCAGGTCCGCCAGCCGCACCCGGACGGCGAGTTGGAAGCAGACCGCGATGTAACCGAGCCCGAACAGCACCCCCAGATCGCCGAACAGCAGCCGGTCCGCCCCGGCCGCCAGCAGCGTCCCGACCAGTGCCAGCAGCCCCGTCCCGACGGCGGTCAGCCGGGCCGGCGGACCCCCTCTGCCACTGCCCCCGCCACCTCCGCCACCGCGTGCCCTCGCGGCCAGCCGCAGCGGCACCCGCAGCGGCCCGGCCAACGGCCTGCGCGGCCGGGCCGCCGCACCGCCCCTGGCCTCGGGGGACCCGGCGGGCCCCGGTACGGCGGCCCCGCCCGGACCGCTCGGCGGTCGGCGTCTGGGCCCTGGCGGCTGGGTTCGGATGCTCTGCTCCACTCGCCCAACGTACGGTCGGATCATCGCCACAGTGTGTAATGGCCGCGGTGGCCGCACACCGTGTCCCCGAACGGAGTAGTCTGCGGGCCGTTCGAGATCGTTCGTTGCCCAACGGGGAGGCAGGATGACCGAGTTCGGGTTCGCCCGGCTGCACCACGTCCAGCTCGACGTGCCGGCCGGATCGGAGGACACCTGCCGCGAGTTCTGGGGCGGGGTGCTCGGTCTGGCCGAGCTGCCCAAGCCGCCGGTGCTGGCCGCGCGCGGCGGCTGCTGGTTCGGCGGCGGCGGGGTGGAGGTCCACCTCGGTGTGGTCGGCGAGCACCAGCCCTCCCCGAAGGCCCACCCCGGTTTCCTGATGACCGACCTCGACGCCCTCGCCGCCCGGCTGGCCGAGCACGGCCACCCGGTGACCTGGGACGGCAACTTCCCCGGCTACCGCCGCTTCCACTCCGCCGACCCGTTCGGCAACCGCCTGGAGTTCCTGGAGCCCGACCCCTCGGCCTGACCCCGGGCCTGATGCCGGCCTCACCCCGGCCCGACCCTCGGCCTGATCCGCCCCTCCGCCGGGCCCGTAGACTGGGGGACCGGTCCGGCCCGCCCGGCCCGCTCCACGCCCTCCAAGCCCCGGGACATCGCTTCATGTCGCTCTCGATCGGAATCGTCGGCCTGCCGAACGTCGGCAAGTCGACCCTGTTCAACGCCCTGACCAAGAACGACGTGCTGGCGGCCAACTACCCGTTCGCCACCATCGAGCCGAACGTCGGCGTCGTCGGTGTCCCGGACCCGCGCCTGCAGAAGCTGGCCGAGATCTTCGGTTCGCAGAAGATCCTCCCGGCCACCGTCGACTTCGTCGACATCGCCGGCATCGTGCGCGGCGCCAGCGAGGGCGAGGGCCTGGGCAACAAGTTCCTCGCCAACATCCGCGAGTCGGACGCGATCTGCCAGGTCATCAGGGCGTTCAACGACCCGGACGTGGTGCACGTCGACGGCAAGGTCTCGCCCAAGGACGACATCGAGACCATCAACACCGAGCTGATCCTCGCCGACCTCCAGTCGATCGAGAAGGTCCTCCCCCGCCTGGAGAAGGAGGCCCGTCTCAAGAAGGACACCGCGGCCACCCTCGCCGCCGCCAAGGAGGCCCAGGCCATCCTGGAGACCGGCAAGACCCTCTTCGAGGCCGGCTTCGACATCTCCCTGGTCCGTGAGCTCCACCTGCTCACCGCCAAGCCCTTCCTCTACGTCTTCAACGTGGACGAGGACGAGCTCGCCGACGAGCCCTTCAAGGACACCCTGCGCGCACTGGTCGCCCCCGCCGAGGCCATCTTCCTCAGCGCCAAGATCGAGTCCGAGCTGATCGAGCTCGACGACGCCGAGGCCCTCGAACTCCTCCAGTCCATGGGCCAGGAGGAGCCCGGCCTCGCCACCCTCGGCCGGGTCGGCTTCGACACCCTCGGCCTCCAGACCTACCTGACGGCCGGCCCCAAGGAGACCCGGGCCTGGACCATCAAGAAGGGCGCCACCGCCCCCGAGGCCGCCGGTGTCATCCACACCGACTTCCAGAAGGGCTTCATCAAGGCCGAGGTCATCTCCTTCGACGACCTGGTCGAGACCGGCTCCATCGCCGAGGCCCGCTCGAAGGGCAAGGCCCGCATCGAGGGCAAGGAGTACGTCATGCAGGACGGCGACGTGGTGGAGTTCCGCTTCAACGTGTAGTCGTGTGCTGGCTGCATGTCAGGCGTTGAGCCAGACGTGCGCATCAGAAGGGGTCGGGCTCTGTCGAGCCCGACCCCTTCGTCGTCCCCGTGCTGGATGAGTGCTGGATGTTCTGACGCATGGTCAGCGGTTGTCAGGTGTCGTAAACGGTGGACCGATGCCCCACGTGCACGACCCAGACCACCAGTTCCCCGCTCTCGACCGTGTAGACAACGCGGTAGTCACCAACCCGTAGGCGCCGACGATCTGGCTGGAACACGAGTGCGGTGGTGTTGAAGCCGAGCGGATCGCTTTCCAGCTCGGTCAGCTTGGCCAGGATGCGCAGCGCCATCTCGCGCGGGATGTTCCGAAGCTCGGCCTGCGCCTCGGGGCGAAAGACGGTCCGGTACTCACTCACTGCGCGCCAGCGTCTCCCTCATGATGTCCTCGATCGGGATGCTGGGCGCGGGGTTGGCCATGCGCTCGTTGATGATCCGATTGATCTCGCGCTCTTCCCACTCCTGGTACTTGCGCAGTACGTCGATGGAGACGACGGCGGCGACTTCCTTGCCGCGGCGTGTGATCACGGTGGGGACGTCATCGCGGTCGGCGCGCTCCACGACCTCGGCGAGGTGTGCGCGCACGTCTCGAATGGACTCTACGGGTAGAGGCTGCGTCATGCGCTCAAGCGTACCTAGTGTCCCATGTGTACACAATGTCGCGAGCGGGCGGACCGCCCTCGCTGCGGACGCGCGTGTTGGAGGTGCTGGATGGGCCTGCACGGTGCTGGATTCGTGCCGTGCTCGTCTGCTGTAACGGTGCTGATGCCGTGCTGACTCGGACCCTCAGGAGCAGCGCTTCCGCAGGCCACGGCGCTGTGGTGGAGGCTCCGCTTCAACGTCCGGTCGAGCGTGCTGTGCGGTAAGGGGTCGGGCTCCCAGGGGTCCGGCCCCTTCGCTGTTGCCGTGGCCCGTCTTCCGCCACGGCGTCAGCGGCGATCAGCTCCCGTAGATCGGTCCGGTCTGCCGTCTGCCCGGCGATCCGGCTGCTGGGCCGGCGCGCGCCGTACGGTGGGCAACGGAGTGAGACGGGCGAGATGAAGGGCATGCGGTGAGGACGGATCTGGAGTGGCTGGCGCGGGCGGTGGAGCTGTCGCGGCGGTGTCCGCCGTCGGAGACGGCGTTCTCGGTGGGGGCCGTGGTGGTCGGGGCGGACGGGGTGGTGCTGGCGGAGGGGTACAGCCGGGAGGGGACGCCGCACGATCATGCGGAGGAGGCGGCGCTGGCGAAGCTGCCGGCCGGGGACGAGCGGCTGCGGGGGGCGACGGTGTACAGCTCGTTGGAGCCGTGCGGGGAGCGGGCCTCGCGGCCGAGGACGTGTGCGGAGTTGATCGTGGCGGCGGGGGTGCCCCGGGTGGTGGTGGCCTGGCGTGAGCCCGATCTGTTCGTGACGGGGTGTCAGGGGACGGCGCTGCTGGAGGCGGCGGGGGTCGAGGTGGTGGAGCTGCCGGAGCTGGCGGCGGAGGCTCGGGCGGTGAACGCGCACCTGCTGAGCTGACGGGGAAGGGGCGGGGGATGTGTGGTCGTATGACCGGGTTTTGTAGCCTGGTGGTACGTACCCGCCCGGAGGAGATCTGCCATGTCCGTGACCCTGAACGCCCGCGCCGTGCTGCTCGACATGGACGGCACGCTGGTCAACTCCGAGGCTGCGGTCGAGCGTTGTTGGCGTCGTTGGGCGGCGGAGCACGGGATCGACGGTGACCACGCGATGAGTGTGGTGCACGGCCGGCAGGGGCACCTGTCGATGGCGATCCTGCTCCCGGAGCGCCCGATGGCGGAGAACCTGGCCGACAACCGGCGGATGCTGGCCGAGGAGGTCGCGGACCTCGACGGGGTGGTGGAGGTGCCGGGAGCGGCGGTCTTCCTGGCCGCGCTGCCGGCCGGTGCGCAGGCCCTGGTGACCTCGGCCGACGACACCCTGGCCCGGGCCCGGATGGGGGCGGCCGGGCTGCCGCTGCCGGAGCTGATGGTGACGGCCGAGTCGGTCGGGGCGAGCAAGCCGGACCCGGAGGGCTTCCTGAAGGGGGCGGCCGGGCTGGGGTTCGAGCCGGCGGAGTGCGTGGTGTTCGAGGATTCGGAGGCCGGCATCCGGGCCGGAATCGCGGCCGGCATGCGGGTGGTGGGCGTGGGGCCGCGCGCGGCGGCCTTCGGCCCCACGGTGCACGTGGACACCCTGGAGCAGGTCAGGGTGACCGTCGGGGCGGACGGCGGCCTGGTGCTGGAGATCGGCTGACGGTGGGTCGGCCGACGGCGCGGCGGTGGGGGCGGCGGGCGGCGGGCGGTGGGTCAGGGCCGGGGCGGCAGGGGGAGCGGGAGGGCCGGCAGGCCGTCCACGCTGACCGGGACGTACGGCTTGCCCTCGCAGTAGACGGCGAACTCCTCATCCGTCTTGCGGTCGAAGAAGTCGGCGTGCAGCGAGCGGTCCTCGCGGAAGTCCATCAGCGGGACGGCGAAGCCGCAGGAGTCGCTGACCCGGGTGGCGTGCACCAGCACGATGGCCCGCAGCGCGCTGCCGTCGGCGTCGGCCGGGAAGTGGGTGATCAGCTCGGCGAAGCGCGGGTCGTCGCGGAAGACCGGTTCGCCCCGGCCGTGCACCCGGACCACGGTGGGCGGGCCGTCGAAGGCGCACCACATCAGGGTGATCCGGCCGTTCTCCCGCAGGTGGGCGATGGTCTCGGCGGTGGAGCCGCCGAAGTCCAGGTAGGCCAGGGTGAGTTCGTCGATGATCGCCAGGGTGCCGGAGCGGCCCTTGGGGGAGAGGTTGACGTGCCCGTCGTCGGCCAGGGGGGCGGTGGCGGTGAAGAAGACCGGCTGGCTCTCGATGAACTTCCGCAGACGGCCGTCGATGCTTTCGTAGGTCTTTCCCATGACTCCGATTGTTCCGCAACGGGCCTGTCCCGAGCCAGGGTTCGGCGCAACTGTCTCGCGATGAGAGACGGATGTTCTCGCGAATCGAGACGAGTCGTAGGCTCGGAACGGCGGCACACCGGCCGTCCCGAGACAAGGGGGAGCTCTCGTGAGCGAGCAGCGGCATGCCTACACCCACGGCCATCAGGAGTCGGTGCTGCGGTCGCACCGGTCCCGCACCGTCGCCGATTCGGCTGCCTACCTGCTGCCCGAACTGCGCGCGGGGCAGCGGGTGTTGGACCTGGGCTGCGGGCCGGGGACGATCACCGCCGACCTGGCCCGACTGGTCGGCCCGGCCGGGCGGGTGGTGGCGGTGGACCGCGAGCCGCAGGTGCTGGTGGAGGCGGCTGCGTACGCGGCGGAGCAGGGCCTGGGGAACGTCACCTTCGAGACCGCCGACGGGCACCGACTGCCGTACGCGGACGGGGAGTTCGACGTGGTGCACGCGCACCAGGTGCTGCAGCACGTGGCCGATCCGGTGGCCGTGCTGCGTGAGCTGCGCCGGGTGACGGCCCCGGGCGGCGTGGTGGCGGTCCGGGACGCGGACTACGCCGCGATGACCTGGTACCCCGAACTGCCCGAGCTGGACGAGTGGTTGGCGCTGTACCGGCGGATCGCCCGGGTCAACGGCGGTGAGCCGGACGCCGGCCGGCGGCTGGCGGCCTGGGCCCGGGAGGCCGGCTTCACGGAGCTGACCGCCTCCTCGGCCACCTGGACCTTCGCCACGCCGGAGCGGCGCGAGTGGTGGGGTGCCGTGTGGGCGGAGCGCACGGTGGGGTCGGCCACCGCCGCGACGGCGGTGGCGCAGGGGTTCGCGGACCGGGGGGACCTGGACCGGATCGCCGAGGGCTGGCGGCGCTGGGCCGCCGACCCGGACGGCTGGTTCGCCGTGCTGCACGGGGAGTTGCTGGCCCGGAGGTGAGGCGGAGCGGGACGGGGCGCGGGCGTCAGGTCGGGATGCCGGCCCGCTCCAGCACCCGGGCGAAGGCCGCCCGGTCGTACCGCGACCCGTCGGTGATCCGCTGTCCGTCCAACACCACGGTCGGCGTGCTGCCGACCCCGGAGCGCTCGAAGGCCTGCCGGGCCGCGCCGACCCAGTCCCGGTACGCCAGTCCCTGCACGGCCTGGTCGAAGGCGTCGCTGCGCAGCCCGGGCACGCCGGAGGCCACGTCGAGCAGGAAGGCGTCGGTGAAGCCGTCGCGCCCCTCCTCGGTGGGTTGGTTGGCGAACAGCGCGGCGTGGTACTCGGGGAACCTGCCGGCCTCCAGGGCGGCCCGGGCGGCGTTCGCCGCCTTCACCGAGCCCTCGCCGCCCAGCCGCCCGTCCAGGAAGGAGGCCAGGGTGTACTCGATCCTCAGCTCGCCCCGGGCCGCCGCCGAGGCCAGCAGCTCGCCCGTCGCGCCCTCGGCGGTCGCGCAGTACGGGCAGCGGAAGTCGGCGTAGACCTGCACGGCGTGCCGCGCGTCCGGGTCGCCGACCACCACGGTGGTGCCGTCCGCGCCCAGCCGGGCCGGGAGTTGGGAGAGCGTGGTCGCCTCGGTCGCGGGCAGCGCGCGCGGCGTGGCGCTGGTCCGCTCGGTGGTCGGGGCGGTCGCCCGGTCCTGGGCGCTGCCGCACCCGGCCAGGCTGACCGCGAGCAGCCCGGCGGCGAACGAACCGGCCAGCACCTGCCGACGGCGTGGCAGCAGGTTGCGGATCGGTCCACCCGGTCCACCCGGAACGGCGGGTGCGACGGGTACGACGGGTGCGGGCATGGAGTGCTCCTCTCCGGCCGGGGCCCGGAGAGACGGACCACCGTGTCTGTGACGCTAGTGAGCCGCCGCCGGACCGAGCAGAGGCGCAGGGCCCGGACCCGGGCTGACCTTGGTCCCGGGATGTGGGGCGGCGGGGACAGCAAGGGTGGGAGGGGCGTGGGTGGTCCGGCTGACGCCTCCTCAGCTCGCCCCGCTTACCTGCCGTTAACCGCCGCCGTACCCGGCGGTAGCAGTCGGCTCGTAGCGTTCGCGCAGCAGCGTGTCCCGGTCCGTCCCCCACCGGACCGGGGCGCGCGCCGCCTCGTGCGCCGCCCCGCGTACGGCCCCGCACGCGGTCCTCCTAAGGTGAAGTCCATGGGGACGACGGAGACGTACCGGGTGATGCGGCAGGACGACAACGGCAACCGCTTCCTGGTGGCCAAGGGGCTGACCCGGCCGGCGGCCGAGTCGATGGCGGCCGAGTTCGAGGCCCGGGGCCACAAGCAGCTGTACTGGGTGGAGTCGGACGGTCAGTAGGGTCGGACCCATGGAGATCCGGATCGTCGTCGGCGGGGCCCTCGTCCACCAGGGGCGGGTACTGGCCGCCCGCCGCACCGCACCCGCCGCCGTCGCGGGGTACTGGGAGTTCCCCGGCGGCAAGGTCGAGCCGGGGGAGACCGAGGAGCGGGCGCTGGAGCGCGAGCTCCGGGAGGAGTTGGGCGTCGAGGCGCGGGCCCTGCACCGGCTGCCGGGCAGCTGGGAGGTCCGCCCCGGGCTCGAACTCCGGCTCTGGGCAGCCGAGTTGATCGAGGGTGAGCCTCGTCCGCTGGAGGACCACGACCAGCTGCGGTGGCTCGGGCTCGCCGAGCTGGACGAGGTGCCCTGGCTGGAGCACGACCGCGAGGTGCTGCCGCACCTAGCCGCCCTGCTGGGCTGACGCCCGGGACTGCCACCACCTGCCACCACCATGACCCGCCACCGCCACCGCCGTCGTCCACCCGCCACCGCGCACCGGCCACCGCCGGTCGGTCGGCCGCGCCGCCACCGCACATCGGCCACCGCCGGTCGGTCGGCCGCGCCGCCACCGCCCGCCACCCGCCCGCCGGTCGGCCGCGCTGGCACCGACCTGACACAGACCGGACGGGCACCCGCACCACCTGACGCCCCGTCCGTTGGGCCAGGTAGGCCAATCGGACAAGCCGATCCGCTCGCCGGGGTAGCCTGGCGTTCTGATGGGTATGTCACTTTTCGGCAGTATTCGTCACCATAGGTGAGGCGGTCGGTGTCGAGCACGGGATTCGGCGAGGGCGAGCAGCCGCCGACGGACGGCGCCCCCCGGCGCGGGCCGCGACCGGTGGTCCCCCCGGCCAAGGGCACGGCCGGGCAGCCGGGGCCCGGCGGGCCGTCCACGCAGGCAGCGCCCGCCGGCCAGGCCGCGCAGGGCACACAGGGCGGACAGGGCACACAGGGTGGGCAGTCCTCGGGCCAGGGCGGCTCCCCCCGGCCCCGGAGCATCGGCAGTGCCTCGGCCCGCGCCCGGCTGCGCCGGCTGACCCCCAGGCGCTCCCCGGCCACCCCGCCGCGCCCGCCGGTGCACCCGCACGCGCACCCCTACCCCCCGCCCTCCGCCGACCCCCGACTGGGTGGCGTCCGGGGTGCGCCGGTCGCCCCGTACCCGGGGGTGCCCGGTGCCGACCTCCACGCCGGGGCACCCGGGACGGCCCTGACACCCGGGACGGCCATGGCACCCGGGACGGCCGCGGCGGTCACGCCGCCCGGCGCGGGCGCGGCGGCCGGTGACCGGCGGGCCAGGGCGGGGGAGCGCCCCGAGGGCAGCCTGTTCGACGTGGTGAAGGTGGCCATCGCGATCCTGGACACCTCCGGCCGGGTGGTGCTCTGGAGCCCGGCCGCCGAGGACCTGCTCGGCTGGCCGAGCGAGCTGCTGGTGGGCCGCCGGATCGACGAGTTGATGGACGATCAGGAGCTGGTCGGCCGGGTCCGGGCGGCGATCCAGGAGACCCTGCGGACCGGCCGGTGGAACGGCTGGACCCAGCTGCGCCACCGGGACGAGGGCGAGGTCCGGGTGGAGGCCCGGATCTCCCTGCTGGCGGACGGCGACGGCACCCCGTTCCTCCAGGTGGCACTGGCCGAGGCGGCCACCCTGTGGGCGGTGGAGCACGACCTGGCGGTCCGGGACGCGCTGTTCGAGCAGTCCCCGCTGGGCATCGTGATCCTGGACACCGAGCTGCGCTACACCGCCGTCAACCGGACCATGGCCGAGATGAACGGCATCCCGGCCGAGGAGCACACCGGCCGGACCACCGGCGAGACGCTGCCCGAGCGGGCCGCCGACGAGATCACCGCGATCCAGCGCCAGGTGCTGGCCACCGGCGAGCCGGTGGTGGACGTGACGCTGGCCTCGCCGGTGACGGCCCGGGCCGGCTTCCGGTCGATCTCCTACAGCCGGATGACCGACCGGGCCGGCCGGGTGCTCGGCATCTCCGGCACCGTGATGGACGTGACCGAGCGGTACCGCGCGGTGGCCAAGGTTGAGCACGCCCGCCGCCGGCTCTCGCTGCTGAACGAGTTCGGCTCCCGGATCGGCGATCTGCTGGACGCCGGCCGGATCGCCCAGGAGCTGGCCACCGCCGTGGTGCCCCGGCTGGCCGACTACGCGGCGGTGATCCTGCTCCAGGCGGTGGCGCACGGGGACGACCTGCCCCGGCACGGCCACGACCGCCGCACCTCGCTGCTCCAGCTCGGCACCGCCGCCGTGCAGGACGCCCCCGAGGTGGAGGTGATGCTCCGCCGGGGTGCCCGGATCACCTTCGCCGAGGACTCCGCCTTCGGCCGGGTGCTCCGTACCGGCGTGCCCGAACTCCTCTCCAACCCCGAGGAGTTGAGCGACCTCACCTACCCGGGGGACCCGAAGGTGCAGGCCGCCCACGACCTCGGGGTGCACTCCCGGCTGGTGGTCCCGCTGCGCGCCCGGGGCATCGTGATCGGCCTGCTCGCGGTCAGCCGGGCCGGCTACCGGGAGGGCTTCGACCGGGACGACCTGGCCTTCACCGTGGAGCTGGCCGACCGGGCCGGCAGCTCGCTGGACAACGCCCGGCTGTACGCCCGCGAGCGGACCGCCGCGCTCACCCTGCAGCGCACCCTGCTACCCCAGCAGGTGCCTCAGCCCGCCGGGGTCGAGGTGGCCTACCGCTACGTGCCCGGCAGCAGCGGCACCGAGGTCGGCGGCGACTGGTTCGACGTCATTCCGCTCCCGGACGGCCGCACCGCGCTGGTGGTCGGCGACGTGATGGGCCACGGCCTGCGGGCCGCCGCGACCATGGGCCGGCTGCGCACCGCGGTGCGCACCCTGGCCGGGCTCGACCTGCCGCCGGAGATCCTGCTGCGGCACGTCCACGAGCTGGCCGACGACCTGGCCCAGGGCCCGGACGAGGCGCTGCTCGCCACCTGCGTCTACGCGGTCTTCGACCCCGCCACCCGGCGGCTGGTGGCGGCCAAGGCCGGGCACATCCCGCCGGTCCTGATCGTGCCCAAGGAGCCGGGCGAGGAGCCCGTCCGGACCGGCGGACCGCTGACCGGCGGTGTCGGCCAGGTGCTCGACCTGCCCTCCGGAGCCCCGCTCGGGGTCGGCGGGGTGCCCTTCGAGTCGATCGAGCTGGACATCCCCGAGGGCAGCCTGCTGGCGCTCTGCACCGACGGCCTGGTGGAGTCCCGGGACAAGGACCTGGACGTCGGCCTCGGCCGGCTGCTGACCGTGCTGGAGCAGCCCTACGCCTCGATCCAGCAGGCCTGCGAGGCGGTGCTGGACACCATGGAGCAGGGCCGCGAGCCGGACGACGTGGCGCTGCTGCTGGCCCGGCTCGGCCGGGGCCAGTCCGGCACCCCGACGGCGGGCTGGACGCTGCCCGCCGAGCCCACCGCCGTCTCCCGGGCCCGCCGGCTGGTCCGGGGCGCGCTCACCGAGTGGGGGGTCGAACACCTCACCGACACCGCCGAGTTGCTGGTCAGCGAGCTGGTCACCAACTCGGTCCGGTACGCCTCCGCCCCGATCGGGGTGCGGCTCACCCTGGGCGACACCCTGCTGGTGGAGATCTCCGACCCGCTGCCCGACCCGCCCCGCGAGCGGCACGCCGCCGAGGCCGACGAGGGCGGCCGGGGGCTGGAGTTGGTACGCCGTCTCGCTCTGCGCTGGGGCGCACGCGCCGAGGGTATGGGGAAGGTCGTCTGGTTCGAGCTCGACCCCGCCGACGACCACCTCGGCTGACCGGGTCAGGACGCCGGGCATCGTCGCAGGTGATCGCGGTGCGGAGGTCTCTCGAAGGGTCGCGGGAGGAGTGGTTCGAACAGGTGCGCCCGGGTAAGGGGGACGGGGAAGCGGAAGCCTGAGCCGTTTTGTGATGTTGGGGGCGTGTGCGCCTGCCCCCGGATGATGAATACTCGGTGTTCTCGACATCCGGATGGGCGCGGGTTGGAGGGGATCGGACCGTTGAACAGCATCCCGGCGTGGAAGACGTCGAGCGGCAGCGGCCATGCCGCCGTGCCCGGTCAGCCGAGCGGTGGTGTGAGCAGCGGTGCGACGAGCGGTACGAGAGGCGGCGGCGTGAGCCGGGGCCAGGCCCAGGACGCGCGGGCGGCCGACGACTGGGACGTCCAGGGCAAGGCCGGCTCGATCTACGACTACATCCGGGTCGCCACCTTCGCGATCGGCGCGGACGGCCGGATCACCCAGTGGAGCGGCCGGGCCGCCGAGTTCTTCGGGGTCCCCGCCGACGAGGCGGTCGGCGCCGATCCGGTCACCACCCTGATGCCCCGTGAGCTCTGGCAGCGCGGCCGGGCCCGGATGGAGTCCGTGCTGGCCGGCGAGGAGTGGGTCGGCACCGCCCCGTACCGGGACGCCACCGGGGCCGAGGGCCTGGCCGAGCTCTACGTGATGCCGGACAGCGGCACCCCCGGCGGCGCCACCTGTCTCGCCGTGGACCTCGGCCGGCTGCGCCGGATCGAGACCGACCTGGCCGCCTCCGAGGCGGTCTTCGGCCAGACCCCGACCGGCTTCTTCCTGTTCGACAACGAGCTGCGCCTCCAACGGGTGAACCAGGCCTTCGCCACCGCCATCGGCCTGCCCGCCTGCGAGCTGCCCGGCCTCTCCCCGTACGACCTCTTCCTGCCCGGCGAGGCGGACCGGCTGATGGTCGCGCTGCGCAAGGTGCTGGGCGGCGGCGGGCCGATCCTCGACCTGCGGTTCACCGGCGCGGTGCCGCGCACCGCCACCGTGCAGTCCCGGGACGGCGGTCGCCGCTGGGCCATCTCGCTCTACCGGCTGAACGGCGCCAACGGCCACCCGATGGGCGTGGCCGGCCAGGTGCTGGACGTGACGAGCCGTCACATCGCCGAGCGGGAGGCCGCCGGGGTGCGCCGCAGCCTGGCGCTGCTGAACGAGGCGTCCACCCACATCGGCTCCACCCTCGACCTGGAGACCACCGCCAAGGAGCTGCTGGACGTGATCGTCCCGCAGTTCTGCGACCTGGCCACCGTCGACCTCTACACCGCCCTGCTCTCCGGCGACTCCGGGCCGACCGCCGCCGGGCCGGGCGCCTCGGACGGCTCCGGCGAGCTGCGCCGGGTGGCCGTCTCCAGCGTGGTCGGCGGGGCCTCCAGCGTGCTGGGCGCCGAGGGCGCGGTACCGGTCGCCGAGGCCGGCGGCTCGCTCTGCTACCCCCGCCGCTCCCCGCACGCCCGGGCCCTGCGCACCGGCCGCAGCGTGGTCCCGCAGCCGGGCCCGGACCCGCTGCTGCGCTCCACCCTGGTGGTGCCGCTGGTCGCCCGCGACCAGGTGCTCGGCCTGGTCCAGCTGTCCCGCGCGATCGGCAGCGAGCCGTTCGACGCCCGGGACGTGGCGATCGCCGAGGAGCTGGTCGCCCGGGCCGCCGTCTGCGTGGACAACGCCCGGCTCTACCGCCGCGAGCACGAGCGCGCGCTGATCCTCCAGCGCAGCCTGCTGCCCCCGGGCAAGCCGGCCGCCAGCGGCCTGGAGATCGCCCGCCGCTACCTGCCCAGCAACAACAACACCGAGGTCGGCGGCGACTGGTTCGACGTCATCCCGCTGCCCGGCAGCCGCACCGCGCTGGTGATCGGCGACGTGATGGGCCGGGGCCTGCGGGCCGCCGTCGCGATGGGGCAGCTGCGCACCGCCGTCCGCACCCTGGCCATGCTCGACCTCGACCCGGCCGAGGTGCTCTCGGCCCTGGACGAGATCGCCCGCGGCCTCGGCGGCGAGCCCACCGTGCCCGGCGAGGAGGTCGAGGTCTACCTCGCCACCTGCGTCTACGCGGTCTACGACGCCGTCACCCAGCGCTGCGTCTTCGCCAACGCGGGCCACCTGCCGCCCGTGCTGCTCAGCCCCGGCGAGCCCGCCCGGATGCTGGAGGTGCCGCCCGGCCTGCCGCTCGGGGTCGGCGGCGAGCCGTTCGAGGAGGTCGAGGTCACGCTGCCGGACGGCGCCGTGCTCGGCCTCTACACCGACGGCCTGGTGGAGTCCCGCAAGCACCAGCTGGACGAGGGCCTGCGGGCCTTCCGGACCGCGCTCAACGGCGGCTCCCGCGCGCTGGAGCGGCTCTGCGACGAGGTGCTCGACGAGCTGATGCCCCATCACGGCGAGGACGACATCGCGCTGTTGATGGCCAAGGTGCAGGCGCTCCCCGAGGACTCGGTCGGCGACTGGAAGCTCCCGGCCGAGCTGACCTCGGTCGGCCGGGCCCGCGAGCTGGCCTGCTCCTGGCTGCTGGTGCGCGGCCTGGACGAGCTGGTGGACACCACCGAGCTGCTGGTCAGCGAGCTGGTCACGAACGCCCTGCGGCACGGCAACGGCGAGATCCGGCTGCGGCTGCTGCGCGACCGCACGGTGGTCTGCGAGGTCTGGGACGACGGCTACGCCCAGCCCCGCCAGCGCCGCGCCCAGGAGACCGACGAGGGCGGCCGGGGCCTCCAGCTGGTCAGCCTGCTGGCCGAGCGCTGGGGCAGCCGCCGCACCCCGAACGGCAAGATCGTCTGGTTCGAGCTGGCCCTCTGACGGCCCGTCAGGGGGCCGCCGGGGCGGGTGTCAGCCCTGGACCTCGGTGCGGGCCAGCCGGTCCTCCAGCAGCGCCGGCCGGGCCATCTCCGGGCACCACCGCCGGGCCCGCCCGAGCGCCACGGCCGCCTCGCCGCGCCGCCCGGCGGCGATCAGCGCGGCGGCGTACGAGCACTGCGCCTCGGCCCACCAGAGGCCGGACCCTGCCGTCCGGATCGCCCGCCGGGCATCCACCACCGCCTCCTCCGGCCGACCCTCCAGCCGGGCCAGGTCGGCGCCGCCCGCGCCGAGCCGCGCGGACCGGGCGTCGCCGTCCGCCAGCTCCCGCACGGTGGCCGACAGCCGGGGGAGCGCCTCGGGGAGCGACAGCGCTCCGGACTCGACGGCCTGCACCAGCGCGGCGGCCCGGATCAGCAGGGCCGTGCTGCCGAGCGCCGGAGTCGTCCGGTCGGACAGCCGGAAGGCTTCGTCCAGGTCTCCGGTCAACAGGGCGGACGCCGCCCGCAACTGGACCCCGATCGGCTCCGCCTCCCGCGCCGGGGGCAGCGCGGCCAGGGCCCCGGCCGGGTCGCCCCCGTCCAGGAGCCGCCCCGCCGTGAGCTCGGCCGGAGTGAACTGCCCGTCACCGACCGCGTGTCGGCCGAACAGCGCGTGCCCGATCGAGCCGGCCTGCCGGACCTTGACCAGCGAGAGCACCAGCAGGCAGCCGACCCCGACGCCCGCCGACCGCGTGAAGAGGTCGCCCCCGGCCAGCAGCCGACCGGCCAGGCCGGCGAGGAGCAGCAGCTCCAGGGCGCCGAGCACCCGGAGGACGGCCGGGTACCACCGGCTGCGCAGCGGGTAGGCTCCGCCGCCCACGAGCAGCGGCACCAGCCGGACCACCCAGTCGACGCCGTGCCACCGGAAGCCCGCGATCCGGGGCCCGAACCCGATCTCGATCCGGTCGAGGGCACCGGCCGGGGTCAGGGACAGCAGCAGGGGCCGGAGTTGGGCGGTCTGGGCACAGGCCAGGGCGGTGCCCGCCAGCACGAGCAGCTGTCGCTGCGAGGAGAAGTCGCTCACCCGCCCGTGTTTAACGGCAGGCGAACGGGGGTGGAAGGGTCGTGATCCGATCGTGATCCATCCCGTACGGGCCTGCCCGTTTCGGCCCCGCTGCGAGGTTCCACGTACGATAGGAGGAAGCCGTGGCATGTCGTGCCCCGGCGGGTGGACCGGTAGTTGCAGGCGGGGTCTGACGCAGCCGGGCGCCGCAACCCACGATTCCGGGAGAATCCGCTCAGCATGCCCACGCGTAATGACATCCGCAACGTTGCCATCGTCGCCCACGTCGACCACGGGAAGACCACCCTCGTCGACGCCATGCTGAAGCAGGCCGGTGCCTTCGCCGCCCACCAGCACCTCGACGACCGGATGATGGACTCGAACGACCTCGAGCGCGAGAAGGGCATCACCATTCTCGCGAAGAACACGGCCGTGAAGTACCACCCCAAGGAGGGTGGCGCGCCGATCACGATCAACATCATCGACACCCCCGGCCACGCCGACTTCGGCGGTGAGGTCGAGCGCGGCCTCTCCATGGTCGACGCCGTCGTGCTGCTGGTCGACGCCTCCGAGGGTCCGCTGCCGCAGACCCGCTTCGTGCTCCGCAAGGCGCTGACCGCCAAGCTGCCGGTCATCCTCTGCATCAACAAGACGGACCGCCCGGACTCCCGGATCGACGAGGTCATCAACGAGACCTACGACCTGTTCCTGGACCTGGACGCGACCGAGGACCAGATCGAGTTCCCGATCGTCTACGCCTGTGCGCGGGACGGCGTCGCCTCGATGACCAAGCCGGAGAACGGCACCGTGCCGGCCGACAGCGACTCGCTGGAGCCGTTCTTCTCCACCATCCTGCAGCACGTCCCGGCCCCGACCTACGACGAGGACGCCCCGCTCCAGGCGCACGTCACCAACCTGGACGCCGACAACTTCCTCGGCCGCATCGCGCTCTGCCGGGTCGAGCAGGGCGAGCTGCGCAAGGGCCAGCAGGTCGCGTGGATCAAGCGGGACGGCTCGATCCAGCAGGTCAAGATCACCGAGCTGCTGATGACCGAGGCGCTCACCCGCAAGCCGGCCGAGAAGGCCGGCCCGGGTGACATCTGCGCCGTCGCCGGCATCCCGGACATCATGATCGGCGAGACCCTGGCGGACCTGGAGAACCCGGTCGCGCTGCCGCTGATCACGGTGGACGAGCCGGCCATCTCGATGGTCATCGGCACCAACACCTCGCCGCTGGTCGGCAAGGGCGGCAAGGGCCACAAGGTCACCGCCCGCATGGTGAAGGACCGCCTGGACCGCGAGCTGATCGGTAACGTCTCGCTCCGCGTCATCCCGACCGAGCGTCCGGACGCCTGGGAGGTCCAGGGCCGTGGTGAGCTGGCGCTCGCCATCCTGGTCGAGACCATGCGCCGGGAGCTCTTCGAGCTGACCGTCGGCAAGCCGCAGGTGGTCACCAAGGTCATCAACGGCAAGACCCACGAGCCGGTCGAGCGGATGACCATCGACAGCCCCGAGGAGTACCTCGGCGCCATCACCCAGCTGATGGCGACCCGCAAGGGCCGCATGGAGACCATGACGAACCACGGCTCCGGCTGGGTCCGGATGGAGTTCATCGTCCCGTCGCGCGGTCTGATCGGCTTCCGCACCCAGTTCCTCACCGACACCCGCGGCACCGGCATCGCGCACTCCATCTTCGAGGGCCACGAGCCGTGGTTCGGCGAGCTCCGGATGCGCAACAACGGTTCGCTGGTGGCCGACCGCGCGGGCGTCGTGACGCCGTTCGCGATGATGGGCATCCAGGAGCGCGGCACGCTCTTCGTCGAGCCCACCACCGAGGTGTACGAGGGCATGATCGTCGGCGAGAACTCGCGCCAGGACGACATGGACATCAACATCACCAAGGAGAAGAAGCTCACCAACATGCGTGCCGCTTCCTCCGACACCACCGAGAACCTGGTGCCGCCGCGCAAGCTCTCGCTGGAGCAGAGCCTCGAGTTCTGCCGCGAGGACGAGTGCATCGAGGTGACCCCGGAGACCGTCCGCATCCGCAAGGTCGTCCTGGACCAGAAGGAGCGTGGCCGCACGGCCTCGCGCGCCAAGAAGAACTGACGCCCGGCGCTCCTCCCGAGCCGGGGGGGGGCCCCCCGCCCCCCCCCCCGGGGGGGGGGTGGGGGGGGGGGGTGCACAACCGGGGCGGGGGGGGGGGGGGGGGTTGGGTGATAGGGCGAGACGAACAGGCAGTGCTGGAA
>NZ_JBIWFX010000006.1:70144-95717 GCF_044763225.1 Kitasatospora sp. NPDC096147
CCCCGTGCGCCCGCCCCCCCCCCCATGGTGGTCCTGGCCCCGACGGCGGGGGGCCCCCCGCCCGCGCCCCCCAAACCCCCCCCCCCCCGGGGCCCCCCCCCCCGCGGGGGGGGCCCCCGGGGCCCCCGCCCGGCTCGTTTTTGTGACGGTGTGTGGTCAACACGCGTAGCGGCGGAGGGGGGTGCTGTTCGTTAATCGGACGTGACGAACCGTCATTCATGGCAACTGTCCGTTTAGTACCTGTCTGAGTATGTCTGGAATGTCCGTTTACCGAGATTTCATGTGACCAAATTGAGATCGGTAATGGCGTAGTTCGTATCCCTGCGTGACGGATAGTGGAGCCAGTCGAGCTCGGGTCCAGGGTTTCGCGCAGGGGTGCGCGCCGAAGCCTGAGCGAGGAAAAGCACCGCCTGACGAACGGCGACGGAGCCGGGTCAGCCACCTGCGGTGCGCTCCACCTACGCAACACGGATTCAGGAGGCACACCCATGCGCGGTGCCAGCCAGGCCAAGTGGGTCGTCGCAGCCGTCGCGGTCGCCCTCGCGGCCACCGCCTGCGGTAGCGGTTCTTCGTCCAGCGAGAGCGGTGCGGCCAACGCGGCCGGCACGTTCTCCTACCAGGGCGCCGAGCCGCAGAACCCGCTCCAGCCTGCCAACGCCATGGAGGTCGGTGGCGGTCGGATCATCAAGACCCTGTTCAAGGGCCTGGTGGACTACGACCCCGCCAACGGCGCGCTGCGCAACCAGGTGGCCGAGAAGATCGAGACCACCGACGCGCAGAACTACACCGTCACCCTGAAGTCGGGCTGGACCTTCCACGACGGCACCCCGGTGACCTCGGCCTCCTTCGTGGACGCCTGGAACTGGGCGGCCAACACCAAGAACGGCCAGATCAACTCGGACTGGTTCTCCGACATCGAGGGCTTCGAGGCCGTCCACCCGGAGAAGGGTGACCCGACCGCCGACAAGATGACCGGTCTGACCGTCGTCGACGACACCCACTTCACCATCAAGCTGACCGGCCCGGTCTCGTACTTCCAGTACAAGCTCGGCTACACCGCCTTCTCGCCGCTGCCGAAGGCGTTCTACGCCGACCCGGCCAAGTACGGCCAGAACCCGGTCGGCAACGGCCCCTACAAGTTCGTCTCGTGGGAGCACAACAAGGCCGTCACGGTCGCCGCCTTCGACAAGTACGCGGGCGTCGACAAGCCGAAGAACGGCGGCGTGGTCTTCAAGGCGTACTCGCAGTCCGAGGCCGCGTACAAGGACCTGGTCTCCGACAACCTGGACGTGCTGGACCAGGTCTCCCCGTCCGACCTGGCCTCCTACAAGAGCGACCTGGGCGACCGGGCCGTCGACCAGGCCCAGGGCTCCATCCAGAACATCTCGTTCGCGATGTACCAGGACGGCTGGAAGGGCGTCGACAAGGCCAAGGTCCGCCAGGGCCTGTCCATGGCGATCGACCGCGACACCATCACCAAGACCGTGCTGAGCGGCTCCCGCCAGCCGGCCGACAGCTGGGTCGCCCCGGGCGTCATGGGCTACAAGGCCGGCGCCTGCGGCGAGGCCTGCACCTACAACCCGGCCAAGGCCAAGCAGCTGGTGACCGAGGGCGGCGGCGTCCCGGACAACAAGCTGACCATCGTCTACAACTCCGACGGCGGCCACAAGGAGTGGGTGGACGCGGTCTGCAACTCCATCCGCCAGGCCACCGGCGTGGAGTGCGTCGGCGACCCGAAGCCGGACATGAAGACGGCCCGCGACATCATCAAGAAGAAGCAGGTCCAGAGCCTGATGCGGACCGGCTGGCAGCAGGACTACCCGCTGAACGCCAACTTCCTGCGGGACGTCTACGGCACCGGTGCCGCCGCGAACGACGCCGGCTACTCGTCGGCCGAGTTCGACAAGTACGCCGCCGAGGCGGACAAGGCGACCTCGGTCGAGAAGACCGCGGAGCTGTACCAGAAGGCCGAGGCCGAGCTGGCCAAGGACATGCCGGCCATCCCGCTCTGGTACTACAAGACGACCGCCGGTTACTCGAAGAACGTCCAGAACGTGAAGTACGACTCCTTCGGCGACCCGGTCTTCACCCAGGTCGAGGTCAAGCAGAAGTAACCAGGCCCGTCACCACACTGGCCTGACGCGACGACGGCCGGTGTCCCGCCGCCCCACGAGGGCGGCCCGGCACCGGCCGTCGCCACGCCGAGACACCTCTGGATCGGGACGACGCCCCGTCAGAGAGCAGCAATTGGAGGCACGATGGGGCGCTTTGTCGCGAGGCGACTGCTCCAAATGATCCCGGTCTTCGTGGGCACGGTCACCCTGATCTTCTGCATGGTGCACCTGCTCCCCGGTGACCCGGTCGCCGCGATGTGGGGCGACAAGGCGCCGGACCCGGCGCAGCTCGCCGCGTTCAAGCACGAGCGCGGCCTCGACCAGCCGCTGGTGAAGCAGTACCTCGACTACATGGGGAACCTGTTCACCGGTGACTTCGGCAAGGCGATGGACGGCCGGCCGGTGATCGACAAGATCTCCGCCGCCATGCCGGTCACCATCCGGCTCGCCCTGCTGGCCTTCGCCATCGAGCTGGTGGTCGGCGTGACGATCGGTCTGTTCGCCGGCCTCAAGCGCGGCAAGGCCTTCGACAAGGGCTCGCTGGTCTTCACCCTGCTGCTGATCTCCATCCCGGTCCCGGTGCTCGGCTTCATCGTGCAGAACACCTTCGCCATCCAGCTCGGCTGGACCACCCCGACCGTCCAGAACTCCATGAACCTGGGCGAGTTGGTGCTCCCCGCGGTCGTGCTGGGCTCGCTCTCGCTGGCCTACGTGGCCCGGCTCAGCCGGACCTCGATCGTCGAGAACATCAAGGCCGACTACATGCGCACGGCGGTGGCCAAGGGCCTGCCGAAGCGCCGGGTGATCGGCGTCCACCTGCTGCGCAACTCGATGATCCCGGTGGTCACCTTCCTGGGCACCGACCTGGGCGCCCTGATGGGCGGCGCGATCGTCACCGAGGGCATCTTCAACGTCAAGGGCGTCGGCAACGAGCTGTACCACGCGATCGGCCTCAAGGAGGGCGCGACCGTCTCCGGCTTCGTCGTCGTCCTGGTCCTCGTGTACCTCGCCGCCAGCCTGATCGTCGACCTGCTCTACGCGGTCCTGGACCCGAGGATCCGGTATGCCTGACCTGATCGAGAAGAAGAAGTCCGCCGCCGTCCCGGCCCAGCAGGGCGGCCCGGCCGCCGCGCCGAAGCCGGAGAAGGCCCGCAGCCTCGGCTCGGACGCCTGGCACGACCTGCGCAAGCGCCCGATCTTCGTGATCTCGGCGGTGCTGATCCTGGTCCTGGTGGTCATGGCCATCGCCCCGAGCCTGTTCACCTCGGTCGACCCGCGCGCCGGCGACCTGCGCACCCACTACCTGAGCAAGCCCAACTACGGGCACCTGTTCCAGGCCGACTGGTTCGGCTACGACGGCCAGGGCCGCTCGATCTACGCCCGCGTGGTGTACGGCGCCCGCGCCTCGATCGTGGTCGGCATCTGCGTCACGGCCGGTGTCACCCTGCTCGGCGGCCTGGCCGGCATGCTGGCCGGTTACTTCGGCGGCTGGGTGGACACCGTGGTGTCCCGCCTGACCGACATCTTCTTCGGCATCCCGCTGCTGCTCGGCGCGCTGGTCATCCTGAACGCCTTCTCGGTGCGCACCGTCTGGAGCGTGGTCTTCGCGCTGGTCGCCCTCGGCTGGACCCAGATGACCCGCGTGATGCGCGGCGCCGTGATCACGGTGAAGCAGGCCGACTACGTCACCGCCGCCAAGGCACTCGGCGCGGGCACCGGCCGGATCATGCTCAAGCACATCCTGCCGAACGCGATCGCCCCGGTGATCGTGGTCGCCACCATCGCGCTGGGCGGCTACATCGCCACCGAGGCGACGCTGAGCTTCCTCGGCATCGGGCTCCAGGACCCGACCATCTCCTGGGGCATCGACATCGACTCGGCCCGGAAGGTGCTCCGCACCGCTCCGTTCGCGCTGTTCTTCCCGGCCGGGATGCTCAGCCTCACGGTGCTGGCCTTCATCATGATGGGCGACGCGGTCCGCGACGCCCTCGACCCGAAGCTGCGCTGAGAGGGGCGAGCATGACCACCGTCATCGAGAAGACGCAGGGCGGGCCCCGGCTCGTCCCGGGCACCCCGCTGCTCGAAGTCAAGGACCTGCACGTCGAGTTCAAGACCAAGGACGGCATCGCCAAGGCCGTCAACGGGGTGAACTACAACGTCGCGGCGGGGGAGACCCTGGCGGTGCTGGGCGAGTCCGGCTCCGGCAAGTCGGTCACCGCGCAGACCATCATGGGCATCCTCGACATGCCGCCGGGCCGGGTCACCTCCGGGGAGATCCTGTACCGCGGCCAGGACATGCTGAAGATGTCCGAGGAGGAGCGCCGGAAGATCCGCGGCAGCAAGATCGCGATGATCTTCCAGGACGCGCTCTCCTCGCTCAACCCCGTGCTCTCGGTGGGCTACCAGCTCGGCGAGATGTTCCGGGTGCACCAGGGCGCCTCCCGCAAGGAGGCCAAGGAGAAGGCCATCGAGCTGATGGACCGGGTGCGCATCCCGGCCGCCCGTCAGCGCGTCGGCGACTACCCGCACCAGTTCTCCGGCGGCATGCGCCAGCGCATCATGATCGCGATGGCGCTGGCCCTGGAGCCGGACCTGATCATCGCGGACGAGCCGACCACCGCGCTGGACGTCACCGTCCAGGCCCAGGTGATGGACCTGCTCGCCGAGCTCCAGGCCGAGTACCACATGGGCCTGATCCTGATCACCCACGACCTCGGCGTGGTCGCCGACGTCGCGGACAAGATCGCGGTGATGTACGCCGGCCGGATCGTCGAGACCGCCCCCGTGCACGAGCTGTACGCCAACCCGGCGCACCCGTACACCGAGGGACTGCTGCGCTCGATCCCGCGCCTGGACCAGAAGGGCCAGGAGCTCTACGCGATCAAGGGCCTGCCGCCCAACCTGCTGAAGGTGCCCGCCGGTTGTGCCTTCAACCCGCGCTGCGACCGGGCCGTCGACCTGTGCCGCACCGAGATCCCCGCGCTGCACCAGGTGCTCGACCGGGACGGCGCCGAGCTCGCCGGCCGCAAGAGCGCCTGCCACCTCTGGAAGGAGACCCTCCATGGCTGAGCCCATCCTGGAGGTCAAGGACCTGGTCAAGCACTACCCGCTGACCGAGGGCGTCCTCTTCAAGAAGCAGGTCGGCGCGGTCAAGGCCGTCGACGGGATCTCCTTCGACCTGATGCGCGGTGAGACGCTGGGCATCGTCGGTGAGTCGGGCTGCGGCAAGTCGACGCTGGCCAAGGTGCTGATGAACCTGGAGCGGGCCACCTCCGGCCAGGTGCTCTACAAGGGCGAGGACATCTCCAAGCTCTCCGGCTCGGCGCTGAAGGCCGTGCGGCGGAACATCCAGATGGTGTTCCAGGACCCGTACACCTCGCTGAACCCGCGCATGACGGTGGGCGACATCATCGGGGAGCCGTACGAGATCCACCCGGAGGTGGCGCCGAAGGGCGACCGCCGCAAGGCCGTTCAGGACCTGCTGGACGTGGTCGGCCTCAACCCGGAGTACATCAACCGGTACCCGCACCAGTTCTCCGGCGGCCAGCGCCAGCGGATCGGCATCGCCCGCGGCCTCGCGCTCAAGCCCGAGGTGATCATCTGCGACGAGCCGGTCTCCGCGCTGGACGTCTCGGTGCAGGCCCAGGTGATCAACCTGCTGGAGCAGCTCCAGAAGGACTTCGAGCTCTCCTACATGTTCATCGCGCACGACCTCTCGATCGTCCGTCACATCTCCGACCGGGTCGGCGTGATGTACCTCGGCAAGATGGTCGAGATCGGCAGCGACGAGGAGATCTACGAGCACGCCACCCACCCGTACACCCAGGCGCTGCTCTCCGCGGTGCCGGTGCCGGACCCGAGTGCCCGTGCGAACCGGGACCGGATCGTGCTCCAGGGCGACATCCCCTCGCCGGCCAACCCGCCGAGCGGCTGCCGCTTCCGCACCCGCTGCTGGAAGGCGGAGGAGCGCTGCTCCACCGAGGTGCCGCTGCTCGCGGTGCCCTCGCTGGACGGCCCGGCCGCGCACGAGTCGGCCTGCCACTTCGCGGCGGAGCGGGTCCCGGCCACGGTCTGACGCCCGCTCACCTGACGGCCCCACAGCTCCGCGCTGTGGGGCCGTCGGCGTTGCGGTGCGCACCCATCCGGCCGTACCACGGTCGCGCCGGGCGGCGGCTGCCCGTCGAATGGAGTGTGATGCGTCACAGATCCCGAGGAGGAAGCTCCATGCCCGCAGCCCCCCGTGTCCGTTGGGCCGTAGTCGGTGCGACATCCGTGGCCTTGGTGGCCACCGGGTGCGGCAGCAGTGGCGGAGGGGGAGGCTCCTCCGACGCCGGCAAGACCTTCAGTTACCAGAGCAGCGAGCCGCAGAACCCGCTCCAGCCGGCCAACGCCAACGAGACCGGCGGCGGCCGCATCATGCAGAACCTCTTCAAGGGCCTGGCGGACTACGACCCGTCCGACGGCAAGCTGCGGATGCAGGTGGCCGACAAGATCGACACCAGTGACTCGCAGACCTTCAACGTCACCCTGAAGACCGGCTGGACCTTCCACGACGGCACCCCGGTCAAGGCGAAGAACTTCGTGGACGCCTGGAACTGGGCGGCCACCACCGCGAACAACCAGATCAACAGCTCCTGGTTCTCCGACATCGAGGGCTACAAGGACGTCCACCCGGCCACCGGCGCGGCGACCAAGACCACCATGTCCGGCCTGTCGGTGGTGGACGACACCCACTTCACCATCAAGCTCAGCGGCAAGGTCTCGTACTTCCCGTACAAGCTGGGCTACGTCGCCTTCTCCCCGCTGCCGGACGGCTTCTTCGCCGACCCGGCGGGCTACGGCCAGAAGCCGGTGGGCAACGGTCCGTACCAGTTCGTGAGCTGGGACCACAACGCGCAGATCACCACCAAGACGTTCCCGAACTACCAGGGCGTCGACAAGCCGAAGAACGGCGGCGTGGTGTTCAAGATGTACACCACCGCCGAGGCCGCCTACGCGGACCTGCAGTCCAACAACCTGGACGTGATGGACCAGGTGCCGCCGTCGGCCCTGGCCAACTACAAGAACGACCTCGGCGACCGGGCCATCGACGCCCCGCAGGGCGCCATCCAGAACATCGGCTTCACCCTCTACCAGGCCGACTGGGCCGGGGCGGACAAGGCCAAGGTCCGCCAGGGCCTGTCGATGGCGATCGACCGGGACACCATCACCAAGACGGTGCTGCAGGGCTCCCGCAAGCCCGCCACCTCCTGGGTGGCCGAGGGCGTCGAGGGCTACAAGGCCGACACCTGCGGCGACTCCTGCAAGTTCGACGCCGCCAAGGCCAAGCAGATGATCACCGAGGGCGGCGGCGTCCCGGGTAACAAGCTGACCATCACCTACAACGCCGACGGCGGCCACAAGGAGTGGGTGGACGCGGTCTGCAACTCCATCCGCCAGTCCACCGGCGTGGAGTGCGTCGGCGACCCAAAGACCGACTTCAAGACCGCCCGCGCGGCCATCACCGGGCACACCATCAACGGCGCCTTCCGCACCGGCTGGGTGCAGGACTACCCGCTGAACGCCAACTTCCTGTCCGACGTCTACCGGACCGGCGCGGCCTCGAACGACTTCGGCTACAGCAGCCCGCAGTTCGACCAGTTGGCGACCCAGGCGGACCAGGCGGCCTCGATCCAGGACTCGGCCTCGGACTACCAGAAGGCCGAGGCGGTGCTCGCCCAGGACATCCCGGCGATCCCGCTCTGGTACTACCGGACCAACTCCGGCTACTCCACCAAGGTGCAGAACGTGAAGTTCGACTCCTTCGGCAACCCGGCCTGGACCCAGGTCGAGGTCAAGGGCTGACACCCGACCCCGCCGGCCCCGCCCTCCGCCGAGGAGGGCGGGGCCCGGGTACCAAGTCACCCCCTCGGAAGGAGGTTCGATGGGCCACTACGTCCTCCGGCGCGTGCTCCAGATGATCCCGGTCTTCTTCGGCGCCACGTTCCTGATCTTCATCATGGTGTACACCCTGCCGGGCGACCCGATCGCGGCGATGTTCGGAGACAAGGCCGCGGACCCGGCGACGGTGGCCAACCTGCGCCACCAGTACCACCTCGACGAGCCCTGGTGGAAGCAGTACTTCATCTACCTGGGCAACGTCTTCCAGCTGGACTTCGGCACCAGCTTCACCGGCCGCCCGGTCTCCGAGATCATGGCCGACGCCTTCCCGGTGACCATCCGGCTGGCCCTGGTCGCGTTCTTCTTCGAGATCGTGATCGGCCTGCCGCTCGGCCTGCTGGCCGGCCTCAAGCGCGGCTCCTTCGCCGACACGGCGGTGCTGGTGCTGACCCTGATCGTCATCTCGATCCCGGTCTTCGTGCTCGGCTACATCGCCCAGACCATCTTCGCCATCGACCTCGGCTGGGTCACCGCGACCGTCCAGGACTCCACGGACATCCTCCAGCTGATCCTGCCCGGCCTGGTGCTGGCCTCGCTCTCGCTGGCCTACGTGGCCCGGCTGACCCGCACCTCGATCGGTGAGAACCTGCGGGCCGACTACATGCGCACCGCCGTCGCCAAGGGCCTGCCCCGACGGACCGTCATCGGCCGCCACCTGCTGCGCAACTCGCTCATCCCGGTGGTCACCTTCCTGGGCACCGACCTGGGCGCCCTGATGGGCGGCGCGATCGTCACCGAGGGCATCTTCAACATCGCGGGTGTCGGCAACATCCTCTACAAGGCGATCCGGACCAAGGAGGGCCCCACCGTGGTCGGCATCGTCACCGTGCTGGTGATCGTGTACCTGGTGGCCAGCCTCCTGGTGGACCTGCTCTACGCCATCCTGGACCCGAGGATCCGCTATGCCTAGCAACGACCTCCCGGACGACCACGACCCGCTGCGGCGCATCCCGCCGACCGACAGCGACCACCTGGACTACGTCGGGCAGCAGGGCCTCGCGGTGGAGCAGGGCACCCTGATCGAGCCCGATCCGGCCAAGCGCGAGGAGGCCCGCAGCCTCTGGGGCGACGCCTGGCGCGACCTGCGGCGGCGGCCGATCTTCCTCATCTCGGCCGTGCTGATCGTGCTGCTGGTGCTGGTGGCGGTCTGGCCGAGCCTGTTCACCGACACCGACCCGCGCCAGGCCGACCTGGCGAAGAACTACCTCCGCAAGCCGGACTGGGCGGACGTGTTCGGAGCCGGCTGGTTCGGCTACGACGGCCAGGGCCGCTCGATCTACGCCCGGGTGATCTACGGTGCCCGCGCCTCGATCATCGTCGGCGTCTTCGTCACGCTGGCGGTCACCCTGCTCGGCGGGCTGACCGGCATGCTGGCGGGCTACTTCGGCGGCTGGGTGGACGCGGTGATCTCCCGGATCATCGACATCTTCTTCGGCATCCCGCTGCTGCTCGGCGCGCTGGTGCTGCTGAACGCCTTCACCACCCGCACCGTCTGGTCGGTGGTGATCGCGCTGGCGGTGCTCGGCTGGACCCAGCTGGCCCGCGTGATGCGCGGCTCGGTGCTCACCGTGAAGCAGGCCGACTACGTGGTGGCCGGCAAGGCGCTCGGGGCCGGCACCCCGAGGCTGATGCTCCGTCACATCCTGCCGAACGCGATCGCCCCGGTGATCGTGGTCGCCACCATCGCGCTGGGCGGCTACATCACCGCCGAGGCGACGCTGAGCTTCCTCGGCATCGGGCTCCAGGACCCGACCATCTCCTGGGGCGTGGACATCTCCTCGGCCCAGCGGGTGATCCGGACCGCCCCGTTCGCGCTGTTCTTCCCGGCCGCCGCGCTCAGCCTCACGGTGCTGGCCTTCATCATGATGGGCGACGCGGTCCGCGACGCCCTCGACCCGAAGCTGCGCTGAGAGAGGGCGTGCCAGGATGACCACCGCTGTCGACACCAACAAGCCCGCCCGGGAGGCCCCGTACCAGGGCCCGCTGCTCGAAGTGCGCGACCTGCACGTCGAGTTCAAGACCCGGGACGGCCTGGTCAAGGCCGTCAACGGGGTGAACTACAGCGTCAGCGCGGGGGAGACCCTGGCGGTGCTGGGCGAGTCGGGATCGGGCAAGTCCGTCACCGCGCAGGCGATCATGGGCATCCTCGACATGCCGCCGGCGCAGATCCCGCAGGGCGAGATCCGCTACCGGGGCGAGGACATGCTCGTCATGGACAAGGAGGCCCGGCGGCGGATCCGCGGCCAGAAGATCGCGATGATCTTCCAGGACGCGCTCTCCTCGCTCAACCCCGTGCTCACCGTCGGGTTCCAGCTCGGTGAGATGTACCGCGCGCACCGGGGGATGTCCCGCAAGGACGCCAAGGCCAAGGCCGTGGAGCTGATGGACCGGGTGCGCATCCCGGCCGCCAAGGACCGGGTGGGCGACTACCCGCACCAGTTCTCCGGCGGCATGCGCCAGCGCATCATGATCGCGATGGCGCTGGCCCTGGAGCCGGACCTGATCATCGCGGACGAGCCGACCACCGCGCTGGACGTCACCGTCCAGGCCCAGGTGATGGACCTGCTCGCCGAGCTCCAGGCCGAGTACCACATGGGCCTGATCCTGATCACCCACGACCTCGGCGTGGTCGCCGACGTCGCGGACAAGATCGCGGTGATGTACGCCGGCCGGATCGTCGAGACCGCCCCCGTGCACGAGCTCTACGCCCGGCCGGCCCACCCGTACACCCGAGGCCTGCTGGACTCGATCCCGCGCCTGGACCAGAAGGGCCAGGAGCTCTACGCGATCAAGGGCCTGCCGCCCAACCTGCTCCGCATCCCGCCGGGCTGCGCCTTCAACCCGCGCTGCCCCAAGGCCCAGGAGGTCTGCCGGCAGGACGTGCCCCCGCTGTACCAGGTGACCGGGCCGGACGGGGCCGAGCTGCCCGGGCGGCGCAGCGCCTGCTTCTTCTGGAAGGAGACCCTCGATGACGCCTCCTAACGGCGCGAGCGCGCTCGGCGCGGCCCTCCCGGAGGAGGTGGCCTTCGAGCAGCGGGTGCCCCGGGGCGAGCCGATCCTCGAAGTGCGGGACCTGGTCAAGCACTTCCCGCTCACCAAGGGCGTGCTCTTCAAGAAGCAGGTCGGCGCGGTCAAGGCGGTCGACGGCGTCTCCTTCGACCTGATGCAGGGTGAGACGCTGGGCATCGTCGGTGAGTCGGGCTGCGGCAAGTCGACGCTGGCCAAGGTGCTGATGAACCTGGAGCCGGCCACCTCGGGCTCGGTCCGGTACAAGGGCGAGGAGATCTCCCGGCTGACCGGCTCGGCGCTGAAGGCGGTGCGGCGGAACATCCAGATGGTGTTCCAGGACCCGTACACCTCGCTGAACCCGCGCATGACGGTGGGCGACATCATCGGGGAGCCGTACGAGATCCACCCGGAGGTGGCGCCGAAGGGCGACCGCCGCAAGGCGGTGCAGGACCTGCTGGACGTGGTCGGGCTGAACCCGGAGTACATCAACCGGTACCCGCACCAGTTCTCCGGCGGCCAGCGCCAGCGGATCGGCATCGCCCGCGGCCTCGCGCTCAAGCCCGAGGTGATCATCTGCGACGAGCCGGTCTCCGCGCTGGACGTCTCGGTGCAGGCCCAGGTGATCAACCTGCTGGAGCAGCTCCAGGGCGAGTTCAACCTCTCCTACATGTTCATCGCGCACGACCTCTCGATCGTCCGTCACATCTCCGACCGGGTCGGCGTGATGTACCTCGGCAAGATGGTCGAGATCGGCACCGATCTGGAGATCTACGACCACGCCACCCACCCGTACACCCAGGCACTGCTCTCCGCCGTGCCGGTGCCGGACCCGGGGGCCCGGGAGACGCGGGACCGGATCGTGCTCACCGGTGACGTCCCGTCACCCGCCAATCCGCCCAGCGGCTGCCGCTTCCGCACCCGGTGCTGGAAGGCCCAGCCCAAGTGCGCGGAGGAGGTCCCGGAGCTCACCGTCCGGGAGTGGCTCCAGGAGCTGGCGGCGCACGACTCGGCCTGTCACTTCGCCGGGGAACGCGAGACCCCCGGAGCATGAGGTAGGGCCCTTCCCCCGGGCGGGGGAAGGGCCCTTCCTGCTGACCGGCTCGTCGGTTCAGAGGGTCTTGGCGTCCCGCTGCTCGGGCACCGGCACCAGCCCGTCCTCCGGGAAGTGGCAGGCCGTCAGGTGTCCGTCGACGTTCCCGGAGAGCTGCACCAGCGGCGGCTCCTCGGTCGCGCACTTGTCCTGCGCCTTCCAGCACCGGGTGCGGAAGCGGCAGCCGCTGGGCGGGTTGATCGGCGACGGGACGTCACCGACCAGCCGGATGCGCTCGCGGACGTCGTCCGGGTCGGCCTCCGGCACGGCGGAGAGCAGCGCGTGGGTGTACGGGTGCCGGGGGCGCTCGTACAGCGACTGGCGGTCCGCGATCTCGACGATCTTGCCCAGGTACATCACCGCGACGCGCTGCGAGAAGTGCCGGACGATCGAGAGGTCGTGCGCGATGAACAGGAAGGCGATGCCGAGGTCCTTCTGCAGCTGCTGCAGCAGGTTGACGACCTGGGCCTGGATCGAGACGTCGAGCGCGGAGACCGGCTCGTCGGCCACGATCAGCTTCGGGTTCAGCGAGAGCGCGCGGGCCACGCCGATGCGCTGGCGCTGGCCGCCGGAGAACTCGTGCGGGAAGCGGTTGTAGTGCTCCGGGTTGAGACCGACGGTCTCCAGCAGCTCCTGCACGCGGCGCTGGACGCCACCGGCCGGCTCGATCCCGTTGATCTCCATCGGCGCGCCGATGATGGAACCGACGGTCTGCCTCGGGTTCAGCGAGGAGTACGGGTCCTGGAAGATCATCTGGATGTCGGACCGGATCGGCGCCAGCTGCCTGCGGTTGGCGTGGGCGATGTCCTGGCCCCGGTACGAGATGCTGCCGCCGGTCGGCTCCAGCAGACGGGTGACCAGCCGGCCGAGGGTCGACTTGCCGCAGCCGGACTCGCCGACCAGGCCGACCGACTCGTTGGCCTGCACGGTCAGGTCGATGCCGTCCACCGCGTGCACGGCGCCCACCCGGCGCTTGACGAGGAAGCCGCCGTGGACCGGGAAGTGCTTCTCCAGGCCCTTGATCTCCAGCAGCGGGGTGCCGGACGGGGCGGCGGTGCCCTCGGGCTTGTCGAGGGTGATCTGGTCGCTCATGTGAATCGCCGTCCCGTTCAGCCGAGCCGCGGCTGGATCTGGTTGATGAAGATGTCCTGCTTCTGCGCCGGGGCGAGGTGGCAGGCGGTGGCGTGGCCGGTGGCGGGCGCGAGCAGCGGGCGCTCACCGGTGCACTTGCCGCCGGTGACCTGCTCCCGGTGGTCGCAGCGCGGGTTGAACGGGCAGCCGCTGGGGAGGTTGATCAGGCTCGGCGGGGTGCCCCGGACCGGGGTCAGCGGCACGTCGAGCGGGCCGCTCAGGCTCGGCATCGAGGACAGCAGGCCCCAGGTGTAGGGGTGCTGAGGGGTCTTCAGCACCTCGCGCACGGTGCCCCGCTCGACCGCCCGGCCGGCGTACATCACCATCACCTTGTGGGCGGTCTGGGCGACCACGCCCAGGTCGTGGGTGATCATGATGATCGCGGTGCCGAACTCCTGCTGGAGGTCCTTCAGCAGGTCCAGGATCTGGGCCTGCACGGTCACGTCGAGCGCGGTGGTCGGCTCGTCGGCGATCAGCAGGTCGGGGTCGCAGACCAGCGACATGGCGATCATCGCGCGCTGGCGCATGCCGCCGGAGAACTGGTGCGGGAAGTCGTCCACCCGGGTGGTCGGCTGCGGGATGCCCACCTTGGTCAGCATCTCGATGGCCCGGTCCCGGGCCTCCTTCTTGCTGGCACCGGTGTGCTTGCGGAAGACCTCGCCGATCTGCCGGCCGATGGTGTAGTACGGCGACAGCGCGGTCAGCGGGTCCTGGAAGATCATCGCCATCTTGTTGCCGCGCAGCGGCTCCAGCTGACGGTTGGTCATCCCGACCAGCTCGTCGTCACCGAGCCGGATCGAGCCCGTGATGGTGGTGACGGCCGGGTTGTGCAGCCCGAGGATCGCCAGGTTGGTGACGGACTTGCCGGAGCCGGACTCGCCGACGATGCCGAGGGTGGTGCCCTTCTCGACCTCGAAGGAGAGGCCGTCCACCGCGTTGACGATGCCGTCCTCGGTCTTGAACCTCACGGCCAGGTCGCGGACCGAGAGGAAGGCTGAGCTGTCGCTCCGGCCGGCGGCGGCCTGGGGCTTGGCCTGGGTGGTCACGGGCGTACTCCTCGTGGGGTCGTGCGGTGCTCGGAGCGGTTCGCGGCGGTCATGCGAGACGGATCCGGGGGTCGATGAGGGCGTACACGGCGTCCACGACGATGTTGAAGAAGATGATCAGCGCGGCGGCCACCATGACCACGGCCATCAGCATCGGCAGGTCGTTCTTGACCACCGAGTTGATCGAGAGCAGCCCGATGCCGTGGATGTTGAAGGTGGTCTCGGTGATGATCGCGCCACCGAGCAGCGAGCCGAGGTCGATGCCGAGGATGGTGATGATCTGGGCCATCGCACCGCGCCAGGCGAAGCGCATGAAGACGGTGCGGCCGGACATGCCCTTGGCCCGGGCGGTCCGCACGTGCTCCTCGGTGAGCTGCTCGATCATCGCCGAGCGGGTCATCCGGGTGTAGTTGGCGGTGAAGATCAGGGCCAGCACCAGCCAGGGCAGCAGCAGCCCCGCGAACCACTCACCGGGGTTGTCGGTGAAGTTGTTGTAGTGCGGCTGCGGGAAGATCGGGTTCTGGTAGACCAGGAAGTACATGGCCACGGTGCCGATGAAGTAGATCTGCATCGAGGAGAAGGTCAGCGAGACGCCGCTGGCGATCTTGTCGACGGCGGTGCCCTGCTTGTGCGCGGCGAGCATGCCCGCGCCCACGCCCAGGATCAGGAAGACGACCACGGCGCCGATGGTCACCGAGATGGTGGCCGGGAAGCGGTCCAGGATGGTGGCGAGCACCGGCTCCTTGTTGGCGAAGGAGTAGCCCAGGCACGGGGCCGAGCAGTCGCCGAAGCTCGCGTAGCTGCGGCCGGCGAAGATCCCGACCAGCCAGTTCCAGTACTGCACCGGGACGGCCTCGTTCATGCCGAGGTTGACCTTGATCTGCTGCAGCGTGGTCGCGTCACAGGTCTTGCCGCAGAAGGTCCGGGCCGGGTCGGCGGGGATCGCGTAGAAGAGGAAGAAGGTGATGGCGCTGATGATCAATAGGATCGCGCCCGCACCTAGTGTCCGGCGCACGAGGAAGCGGAACATGGGAGCGGGATCTCCTGATCGCATGTCACGCCCGGTCCGCACGGGGGTGTTCGGCGGCAGGCGTGGTGGGGCGGGCTGGATTACTGGGCGCCAACCCCGGGGGGTGGCTGCGGTGCCCGCCGCCGCACGGGGCGGCGGCGGGCACCACGGGTACTACGGGTCAGACGGTGATCACTGCTTCACGAACACGTCGTTCGGGGAGATGATCTTGCCCAGCGGGTCGTAGGTCGCGCCACCGATCTTGGAGCCGTGCAGGATGTAGAACTTGTCCTGGATGCCGGGGATCACGGGAGCCTTCTCCATGATCTTCTTGTCCAGGGCGCCCCACGCCTTGTTCTGCTCGTTGAGGTCGGCCAGGTCCATGATCCGGTCGATCTCGGTGTTGATCTCCGGGTCGTTGAAGTTGCCGTAGTTGTTCGAGCCGTCCTGGATCAGGCGGCCGTCGAACAGCTGGGGCAGGACGGTGGAGGCGTTCGGCCAGTCGGCACCCCAGCCGGCCCAGAACAGGTCGAACTCCTTGTCGACCTTGCCCATCTCGTCGTACCAGGTCTTGGTGTCGACCGGCTTGAGGACCAGGTCGAAGCCGGCCTTCTTCAGCGCGTCCTCGATGACGACGGAGACCTTCTGCTGCGTCGGCGTGTTGTTGTACGCGTAGACGATCTTGTAGTTCTCCTTGCCCGCTTCCTTCAGCAGGGCCTTGGACTTCTCCGGGTCACCGGCCGGCTTCTCCTTCTTGCCGAACAGGTCGTAGTCCTGGTAGCCGGCGACCGAGGGGTTCAGCAGGGTGCTGGTGAAGGTGCCGGTGGCCGGACCGCCCTCGGTGGTGCGGATCTGCTGGAGCGGGAACGCGTAGTTCAGCGCCTGACGGACCTTCAGGTCGGTGACGCGCTTGTTGTTGATGATGTAGTAGTCGGCGTAGGGGCTCTCGCCCTTGACCAGACGGTCCTTAAGCGACGCGTCCTCGAGCACCTTCTGCAGGCGGTCACCGGCGACACCGGCGTAGAACGACATCGTGTTGACGTCGTCGCCCTTGTCGGCGGCGAGCAGCTTGTCGGTGGCCGGGATGGCCTGGTAGCCGAACTCGAAGTTCCACTTGTCCGGGTAGGCGTGGCGGATCGGGTCCGTCTTCGCGTCCCAGTTCGGGTTGCGGACGAGGCTCAGCGACTTGTCGGTGACGCGCTCGGCGATCTTGTACGGGCCCGACGAGACCGGGGTCTTGTCGTACTCCTCCTTGGTGTCACCCTTCTGGGAGACGACACCGTAGGTGGTCATGGCCATCGCGTAGTTGAAGTCGGCGTGCGGCTTCGCGAACTTGAAGACGATGGTCTTCTCGTCCGGGGTGGTGACGTTGTCCAGGTGCTTGCCGTCGTACGGGCCCTGGTACGCCTTGCGGTAGTCCTCGTTGGTCAGCCAGCGCTGGACGTAGGTCGCGCCCTGGGTGATGAACGGGGCGAAGGAGCGCTCGATCGAGTGCTTGACGTCAGCCGAGGTGATCGGGTCGCCGGTCTCCCACTTGATGCCGTCCTTCAGCTTGAAGGTCCAGGTCTTGCCGCCGTCGCTCGCGACACCGGTGTCGGTGGCGAGGTCACCGACCAGCTTGACGGTGTTGCCCTCCTGCTTGTAGCCGGTGAGGCCACGGGTGATCAGCAGGGAGAAGTTCGAGCCGACGTTGGAGTACACCTGGGCCGGGTCGAGGTGCTCGTAGTCGTCACGCTCGATGTTCTTGACCGTGCCACCCGGCTTCGCGCCCTCGACCGGCTTGGCCGGGCCCTGCGAGTCGGCGGCGGTGCCGACCACGACGTTCGGGTGCTCGTTCAGCTTCGAGGCCGAGGCCGAGGCCTTGGCGTCGTCCTTCTTGCCGCCACCGCCGCTGGAGCAGGCGCTGAGGGTCAGGGTGCCGACGGCCACGACTGCGGCGGCCGCCCGGAGGGTCTTGCGAGAGATCATGTCGTCCTGCCTGTCGGTGAACCGGCTGGTCAGCACGGCCGCGGCGGCTGCCGAGGTGTGCGGTTGCTCAACTTGAGAGTGTTCAGCGCCGAAGCGACGGTGCGTCAGCGCTTGGTCTTCGGGTCGAGTGCATCCCGGACCGAGTCCCCGAGGAGGTTGAAGGCGAGCACGAAGATCACCAGTGCGGCCCCGGGGAAGATCAGATATGAAATGTCGTCCTGGTAGACCTCGGTGCCGAACGCGATCATCCGGCCCCAGTCCGGGGTCGGCTCGATGATGCCGACGCCGAGGTAGGAGAGCGCGGCTTCCGCGGTCACCAGGGCGGGGAGCGAGAGGGTGGCCTGGATCAGGATCGGCGTCCACAGGTTGGGGAGCAGCTCCTTGAAGATGATCCGGCCCGGGGAGGCGCCGGTCACCCGCGCGGCCTCGACGAACTCGCGCTCCCGGAAGGCGAGTGCGGTGCCGCGCAGCAGGCGGGCCAGGCCGGCCCAGCCGAAGATCACCAGCATGACCACCAGCACCACGGAGCGCGCGAACGGCGGGACGGTCTCGTCCGGCTTGTAGAAGGCCGCGAACAGCACCGGGGTGAAGGCGATGAAGAACAGGGTGGACGGGAAGGCCATCAGGATGTCGATGATCCGGCCGACCAGGTAGTCGAACTTGCCCCCGAGGTAGCCCGCCGCGACACCGATGATCGCGCCGATCACGGTCGAGGCCACGGTGGCGATCAGGGCGATCAGCAGCGAGGTGCGGATGCCGTAGACCAGCTGCATGAAGACGTCGCGGCCGAGCTTCGGCTCGATGCCCAGCCAGTGGTCGGGGCTCATGCCGCCGGCCGACCCGAGCGGGAACGCGTAGTCGTTCATCAGGCTCGGGTCTTCCTGGCCGTACAGGGTGTACGGGTCCTTCCCGTAGATCATCGAGATCAGCGGGGCAGCCAGGGCCACGACGACGAAGAACGCCACGATGAACGCGGACACCACACCGGTGCGGTCGCGCTTGAACCGCCGCCAGCTGATGGTCGCGGGGGACAGGCCCTTGAACGCCTTGGCCGACGTGGCGTCGGTCGGCGCGATGGTGTCGGCCGTCCCGACGGTGTCGGCCTCGGCCGTGGCCTTGGTGGGGTTAGTCATGGTGCTGGAGCTCCCGCCCGGGGTGTAGCGGCTGCAAAAAGGTGATCGCACGGACTCTTGCAAGTCGTTTATCGAACGTCAAGAGTTCCCCAGTTGCTGGCCGTGCATTTCTTGCTTCGTGTTGGAATGTCAACCACTTCGTAGTTCCAGACGCCTTGACACGTGCTCAGCGATACGGTCCAAAGTGGACATACGAGGACAAGTGACGTTCACGCGTCCGTAACCCGAACTTCGCAACCCCGGTATCAGGACAGACCGCCCTGGTGTTCGGGTGGGTGATGCGCGTAGACCGGGTGTCCGATTTGGATGGTGTGCCCGCGAATGTCCAGTGCAATTGCATGTCCGATAATCGGACGCTACCGCTTTGTTGAGGGCTACGGGGAATTTGGGGTCCAACGGCCCAAAACAGCGGGGGCGTTGTCACGCACCGTTGCTGGCAAATTCACGCCACTGGCGAGTTTTCGCCGCACTGCCCGGAGCCGGAAATGCCGCAGGGCCGGTACCGGATGATCCGGTACCGACCCCGCGCGGCCACAAGTGGCGGCGCGTCAGGCGAACTTGAAGGTTCGGTCCTTCGCGGTGGTCTTGTCCAGCACCGAGGCGATGCCGTCCGCGACGTCCTGGACGGTGATGGCCGCCGAGGCGCCGCCCTTCTTGGTCTTCACCTTGTCGAAGGCGCCGTTCAGGGCCTTCTCCAATTCGGCCAGGTCCCAGGTGAGCACGACCTTCCCGGCGGCGTCCGGGGCCAGCGTGAGCGCCTTGGCGGCAGTGGCCTTGCCGAAGGTGAAGGTCTTGCCGCCGGCCGTCACCACCACGTTCCCGGCGGTCACCTGCTTGCCGAGGGTGTCGGCGGCGGCCTGCAGGGCCTCGGCGGACACCTTGGGCTGGGCGGCCGTCACCGGCACGGTGAGCTCCGCGTCGGCCTGCCCGGCGGCCCGGGCCCGGTAGGCCTGCTCGACCTGGGTCAGGGCGGCGGCGGCGTCGACCGTCTGCCCGGCCCGGCCCGGCACCACCTCGGCGCGGCCGTCGGGGGTGAAGCGGACCACGCCCTCCTGGAGGCCCTGGCTGGTCTTGGCGCCGAGGCCCTCCAGCGCGGCCTTCAGCTTGGCCCGGTCCACCTTCACCTCCGGCTGCACCGCCTTGGCGCCGCCGGTGAGTGAGCCGATCACCTCGACCGGGTTGTAGGTGTGGTCGGTGAGCCCGTCCACCGTCGCGGTGGTGTCGAAGCCCAGCCCGGCGGTGACCGGGTCGAGCTCCACCGCCTGGTCGCCGAGCTTGAGCTTGAGCGGCTTCTGGCCGGTCTTGCCCACCGAGGCGTCCAGCGCGGTCACCGCCTGGTCCCGGGAGTTCCCGCCGATGTCGGTGCCGAGCACGGTGGTGCCCCGGGGGATGTCGGCCTGATTGAGCATCAGGCCGGTGCCGTAGGCGGCGGCCCCGGCGAACAGCAGGCCGCCGACGGCGTAGGTGGCCAGCTTCCCGGCCTTGCCGCGCGGGGCGGCGGCCTTGGGCTTGGCGGCGGCCTGGGGCTTCGCGGCCCCGTCGGTGGTCTGGGCGGCCTCGTCCGCGGCCGGCTCGGGCTTGGCGGGGGCGGCAGCGGCCGCGGGGGCGGCCGGGGCGGAGCCGAACGGGTCGGCACCGGCCGGGGCCTGGGCGCCCGGGCGGGCGGCGCCCAGCGGACCGGTCGGGCGGTTCCCCGGGAACGGCTCGGCGGGCTCGTACGGCACGTTGGCGAAGCGGCCCTCGGGACGGGCGGCGGACGGGGCGTCAACTGCCGGGGCCGGTGCGGCGGGCCGGCCGGCGAAGGGATCGGCGGGCGCGCCGAACGGATCCTGCGGGGGGGCCTGCCCACCGGCGAACGGGGCGGCCGGGGGGCGGCCGAACGGGTCGGCCTGGCCGAACGGGTCCGCCGGGGCGGGCGGAGCGGTCGGGCTGCCGGTGGCTATGGCGGCCTCGCCGGCCGCGTAGGCGTCGAAGTCGTCCCGGACCGGGTCGAAGCCGCCGATCCGGGTGTCCTCCGGCTCGCCCTGCGGGGGCCGGCCGCCGAGCGGGGCCGCCGCGTAGGGGTCGTTCGCGTACACGCCGCCGCCGTACGGCGAACCGCCGGCCGGCTGCGCGCCGAACGGGTCGTCAGTCCGCCCGGGCCCGACCGGCGGTACGCCGGGGGCACCCGCGAACGGGTCGGCCGGTGCGAAGGGATCGGCGGGTGCGAACGGGTCGGCCGGCGCGAAGGGATCGGCCGGTGCGAACGGCGAGGCCGGTGCGCCGGACGGGGCGGGGTGCGCGCCGCCGGGTACGACCTGAGGTGCGGCCGGGCGCGCGGCCGGGTGGGGGGCGCCCGACTCGGCGGCCGGAGCGCCCTTCTGCCGGGGCCGGAACCACTCGCCGGTGGAGTCCCCGTCCGCCGGAGCCGCCACGGGCTCCTGGCGCCACTCCGGCGGCAGGTTCGGCGGGGTGCCGGCCGGCGCCGCCGCGTCCACCACGCCGAGCACCGGGGAGGCGGGGGTGGCCGAGCGGTGCCGGGGCCCGGCGGGTGCCTCGGCGACGGGGGCGGCGGCCGGCTCGTTCTTCACCGTGCTGCGCATCACCACCGGCGGGATCGGCCGGGAGCCCGGGATGTTGATCCGGACCCGGGTGGTGAGGGTGGTCTCGGTCTTGGGGACGTCCTCGGCCTCGGCCGCGCCCGGCTGGGCGGCCACGGGCTGACCGGGCGTCACACCGAACGGGTCGGCCGCGCCGAAGCCGCCGGGGATGCCGGTGCCGTAGGGCGGGGTGCCCGACGGGTAGGCGTCCGGCCCGGTGTGCCGGGGCGACGGGTTCGCGCTGTCAGATTCGCGACTGCTCAATGCTGCTCTGCTCCGGGTTCGCGGCCCGCGCGTGTGGGACGTGCGGTCGCGGGTTGTGGGACCTCGGCCCGGCCGAGTGACCCTCCGACACCAGTGGCGCAGGTGGACGTCTGACCGCCTGTCGCGGCACCACCATACTGTGCGGCCCGGGGGACAGGTCGGGCATCTCCGGCAGCGGGGGCGGCCCGGAGGGTGCCCTGACGTGCCGTCACGGGTTCAGCAGGCCGAATCCGCCCCGGGTCGGCAGGGTCGCGCAGACCACTCCGGAGACCGCGCCGAGGAACAGGTAGGTGTAGGAGGTGTAGGAGGCGGCGAGCACGAAGTCGCCCTCCGGGCGCGGGGCCATCAGCACCATCAGCACCAGGAACCAGCCCACCAGCGGCGCCCCGGCCCCCAGCTTGGTGCCGGTCACCCGCAGGCCGCCGTAGAACACCGCGCAGGTCGCGGCCAGCGCCAGCACCAGCCCGGCCGGCGGCCAGAGCGCCTGCACGAAACAGCCGGTCAGCGACACCGCCGCACCGAGCAGCAGCAGCACCGCGTACGCCACCACCCGGGCGCCACGGGCGGGCTGGGACTCCGCCAGCCGCTCGCCGCGGCTGCCGAGCACCCTGGCCGGCAGGCTGCGGGCGGACGGGTCCTTGGCGGTGGCGGTGGCGGTGCTCTCCGCCGGGCTGCTGCTCATCGGTGCGCCTCGGTCTCCAGGCCGGCGAACAGGTCGTGCTCCGGCCGGTCGGGGCCGGGCTCGCCCCGGACCAGTTGGTAGTACTCGGTGGCCACCAGCGGCTGACCGAGGTCGTTGCTGAGGGCGAAGCACTCGCCCTTGACGGTGATCTGGGTGGCGTGCGCCGCCATCGCGGCGGCCTTCGCCCCGGCGTACGCCGCGCCGTCCAGCACGGTGCCGATCAGCCCGGGCTCCACCACCCCGGGGACGTCGGAGGGCTCCGCCACGCCGGGGAAGGCGCCGGCGGCGGCCACGGCGGCCAGCCCGGCCTCGATCACCGGGCGGGGCATCCGGTTCCAGTACACCTTGGCGATCCGCCAGGCCGGGCCCAGCTCCGGGCGCCAGGCCGGATCGGCGGCCAACTCGTGCGCCCGCATGGCGACCTGATGGGCCTTCACGTGGTCGGGGTGCCCGTAACCGCCCTGCTCGTCGTAGGTGACCAGCACCTGCGGCCGGACCTCCCGGACCACCGCGACCAGGTGCCCGGCGGCCTCGTCCAGGTCGGCCTGCCAGAAGCAGTCCGGCCGGTCGTTCTCCGGCAGGCCCATCATCCCGGAGTCCCGGTACCGGCCCGGGCCGCCCAGGAAGCGGTGGTCGGTGACGCCCAGCTCGCGCATGGCGGCGGCCAGTTCGCCGATCCGGTACTCGCCGAGACGGTCGGTCCGGTCGGCGGTCAGCTCCGCCAGCTCCGGCGGGATCACCTCGCCGCCCTCGCCCAGGGTGCAGGTCACCAGCGTCACCCCGGCCCCCTCCGCGGCGTACCGGGCCATGGTGGCGCCGTTCCCAATCGACTCGTCGTCGGGGTGCGCGTGCACCAGCAGCAGCCGGCGCGCGGGCCGGTCGGAGGCAGCGGTCATGCACCGCAGCCTACCGACCGGCCGTCGCTCAGAGCTTCAGGCCGTTGATCATCCCGGCCACGTTGCTGGTGACCTGCTGGATCGACGGGGCGATCGAACTGGAGGCGAGGTAGAAGCCGAGCAGCGCACAGACGATCGCGTGCGCCAGCTTCAGACCGGACCGGCGGATCAGCACCACGACGATGACCAGCATCAGCACGGCTGCGGAGATGGACAGAGCCATCGGGCTCACACCCTTTCTCGGGTGTGCCGCCCCGGGGACAGGACGGCAGGGGACGTGATGACTCAAGGGATACCCGATCGGTGAGCGCCGCATTACGTTCCGTGAGCCCCGGTGTCCGCGCGCGGGCCCCCAAGATCCGCATCGGGGCCGGTGGGAGCGGTCCGCAGGGCCCGTGACGGCAGGTCACGGGCACTGCGCCGGACGGGTGATGACGGTCGTTCGCGGGGCCTAGAGTTCGTGCCATGACCACTGAAACCTTCCCCCGGCAGTACGCGCGCACCCAGCGCTTCACGGTCGGAGCCCCCCGGTCCTTCGCCGTCGCACCGGACGGTTCGAGGGTCGTCTTCCTGCGGGCCCGGGGCGCCGCCGAGCGCGCCAACCTGCTCTGGACCCTCGACCCGGCCACCGGCGAGGAGCGGATCGCCGCCGACCCGGTGGAGCTGCTCGGCGGCGGCGAGGAGCACCTCTCGGCGGCCGAGAAGGCCCGCCGGGAGCGCAGCCGGGAGGGCTCGGCCGGCATCGTCGGTTACGCCCTGGACGGGGCCGGCGCGCTGGCCGCCTTCGCGCTCTCCGGCCGGCTCTTCGCGGTGGACCTGGTCGGCGGCGGGGCGCCGCGCGAGCTGCCCGCCGAGGGCCCGGTGCTGGACCCGCGCCCCTCCCCGGACGGCAGCCTGGTGGCGTACGCGAACACCGCCGGCGAGCTGCGGGTGACCGCCGTGGACGGCAGCGGGGACCGGGCGCTGGCCACCCCCGAGCGGACCGGGGTGACGTGGGGTCAGGCCGAGTTCATCGCCCAGGAGGAGATGGACCGGGACCGCGGCTTCTGGTGGGCCCCGGACGGTGACCGGCTGCTGGCGGCCCGGGCCGACGAGGCCCCGGTGGCCCGCTGGTGGATCGCCGACCCGGCCAACCCGGACAGCGCCCCGGCCGAGGTGGCCTACCCCCGGGCCGGCACCGCCAACGCCGGGGTCGGCCTCTGGCTGCTCGGCCTGGACGGCACCCGCACCGAGGTCGAGTGGGACACCGCCGCCGAGCCCTACCTGGCCCGGGTGCACTGGTCCGAGCCGGCCCTCACCCTGCTGGTGCAGGCCCGGGACCAGCGCAGCCAGCGCTACCTGACGGTCGATCCGGACACCGGCGCGGTCACCGAGGAGCTGGCCGAGCGGGACGCGGTCTGGCTCGACCTGTACGCCGGCTCGCCGTCCCGGACCGCCGACGGCCGGCTGGTCCGGATCTCCGACGAGGGCGGCGTGCGAGCCCTGGTGGTCGGCGACTTGACGTTGTCCGACGCCCGACTGCACGTACGTTCGGTGCTCTCGGTGGGGGAGACCGTCCTCTTCACCGCCTCCGGCGGCGCCGCCGAGGAGGCCCCGGAGCCGGGCTGGATCGGCACCTTCGAGGTGGCCCTCGACGGCTCCGCCCCGACCCGGCTCGGCGAGGCCGGCGTGGTCTCGGCCGTCCGGGGCGGTGACGTCACGGTGCTGCTCCAGGCCGACCCGTCCTGGTACGGCACCCGGGCCGAGGTGCGGCGGGACGGCCGGACGGTGGCCACCGTCGCCTCGTACGCCGAGACCCCGCTGCTCACCGCCGCACCGGAGTTCGTCTTCGCGGGCGAGCGCCGCATCCCGTGCGCGGTCTTCCTGCCGACCGGCTACGACCGCGAGCGGGACGGCCTGCTCCCGGTGCTGATGGACCCGTACGGCGGCCCGCACGGCCAGCGGGTGGCGCGGGTGCAGAACGCGCACCTCACCTCGCAGTGGTTCGCCGACCAGGGCTTCGCGGTGGTCGTGGCGGACGGCCGGGGCACCCCGGGCCGCAGCCCGGAGTGGGAGAAGGCGATCGCCTTCGACTTCGCCGGGGCCACCCTGGAGGACCAGGTGGACGCCGTCCGGGCGCTGGCCGGCGAGTACCCGCTGGACCTCGACCGGGTCGGCATCCGGGGCTGGTCGTACGGCGGCTACCTGGCCGCGCTGGCGGTGCTGCGCCGGCCGGACGTCTTCCACGCGGCCGTCTCCGGCGCCCCGGTGACGGACTGGCGGCTCTACGACACCCACTACACCGAGCGCTACCTCGGCCACCCGGACGAGCACCCCGAGGTGTACGAGGCCAACACCCTGACCGGGGACGCCGCCAAGCTGGAGCGCCCGCTGCTGCTGGTGCACGGCCTGGCCGACGACAACGTGGTGGCCGCGCACACCCTGCGGCTCTCCTCCGCACTGCTGGCGGCGGGCCGCCCGCACAGCGTGCTGCCGCTCTCCGGGGTCACCCACATGACCCCGCAGGAGGAGGTCGCGGAGAACCTGATGCTGTTCCAGGTGGCCTTCCTGCACGAGCGGCTCGGCCTGCGGCAGTCCGTCCGGCGGACGTGACGGACCGTCGGGGGGGGGGGGGGGCCCGGCGGCGGGCCCCCCCCCCCCCCCCCGCCCCCCCCCCCGACCCCCAAGAGTGCGAGGAAGTGCGTGGGGGCGGGCCCGGTGTCCGCGGGGCCG
>NZ_JBIWFX010000006.1:95727-461297 GCF_044763225.1 Kitasatospora sp. NPDC096147
TGTTCCGCATGACAGCTGTCATGCGGAACACCCGACGCGCCGCACTGCCCGCGCTCCGCCGTTTTCGCGACTCTTGAGGGGTCGGAGCGAACGGGGAGAGAGGGAAGCGCGATGAGCACCGCGACAGCGACGGCCACCGAGGTGGCCGCCTTCCGGCAGGTGAGCAAGAACTACGGCACCGTCCGGGCCGTGGACGGCCTGGACCTGGTGCTGCGGCCGGGTGAGACGGTCGCCCTGCTGGGCCCGAACGGGGCCGGCAAGTCCAGCAGCCTGGACCTGCTGCTCGGCCTGCGGGAGCCGGACACCGGCACCGTCTCGCTGTTCGGCGGCAGCCCCCGGGCGGCGATCGAGACCGGCCGGGTGGGCGCCATGCTGCAGAGCGGCGGCCTGCTGGGCGAGGTGAAGGTCCGCGAGCTGGTGAAGTTCGCCTGCGACGTGCACCCCAAGGGCCACCGTCCCGAGCAGGTGATGGAGAAGGCCGGGATCACCGAGCTGGCCGAGCGCAAGGTGGACAAGCTCTCCGGCGGCCAGGAGCAGCGGGTGCGGTTCGCCCTCGCCATCGCCGGGGCCAACGACCTGATCGTGCTGGACGAGCCCACCACCGGGATGGACGTGTCGGTCCGTCAGCAGTTCTGGGCCGCCATGCGGGCCGAGGCCGAGGCCGGCCGCACCGTGCTGTTCGCCACCCACTACCTGGAGGAGGCGGACTCCATCGCCGACCGGGTGCTGGTGCTGCACCGGGGCCGGCTGATCGCCGACGGCACCGCCGCCGAGATCAAGGCCAAGGCCGGCGCCCGCCGGATCTCCTGCGAGCTGCACCCGGCCGACGGCCGGGCCGAGGAGGCCGTGCTGCGCGCCCTGCCCGGCACCGTGGGCCTGGACCTGACGGTCCGTCCGGACGGCGTCACGGTGGTCCGGATCCGCACCACCGACGCGGACGCCGGGGTGGCCGGCCTCTACCGCGCCGGGCTCTACCCCCGGGCCCTGGAGGTCACCGGGCTCGGCCTCGAGCAGGCCTTCCTGACCATCACCGGCGAGGCCGACGCCTCCGAGGGCACCGACGGCCCGCAGAGCACCGACACCCACGGGGAGAGCGCGCGATGAACACCCTGATCCAGCTGGAGATCCTGCGCACCTTCCGGAACAAGCGCTACCTGATGTTCACGGTGCTCTACCCGGCCCTGCTCTACGTCTTCTTCATCAACGCCTACGGCAGCTCCCCGCTGGCCAACGGCATGCAGGTGAAGACCTACTTCATGGTCTCGATGGCCACCTTCGGCGCCGTCGGCGCGGTGCTCACCGGCAGCGCCCAGCGGATCTCGCTGGAGCGCAAGAGCGGCTGGGTCCGCCAGCTCCGGCTGACCGCGCTGCCCGGCCGGGCCTACACCATCGCCAAGATCGCCTCCTGCGCCGTCACCACGCTGCCCGCGATCGTGGTGGTCTTCGTGATCGGCGCGATCGAGGGGGTCTCGCTGTCCGCCGCCGAGTGGCTCGGCCTGGCGCTCGCGCTCTGGCTCGGCAGCTTCGTCTTCGCCGCGCTCGGGGTGGCGCTCGGCTACGCGGCCCAGCCGGACGCGGTGCAGCCGATCGTCATGATCGTCTACATGCTGATGGCGCTGCTCGGCGGCACCTGGTTCCCGGTCGGCGGCTCGCTGGAGAAGTTCGCCCGGTTCAACCCGGTCTACCTGTACAACCAGCTGGCCACCTTCGTGCAGCCGGGCCACTCCTTCGACCTCGGCGCGGTGGCCGGGCTGGGCGCCTTCCTGGTGGTCTTCGTGGCCGCCGCCGCCCACCTCTACCGCAAGGACACCAAGCAGGCATGATGTCGCCCATGCCGAAGCTCCCCACCACCTCCCGCACCGGTGCCGAACCGACGGGAGGGGGCGGGGAGTTCCGCGTCATCCCGGGCGCACCGGTGGACAACCTGCGCCAACTGGTCGTCAAGATCTGCTGGATGTCGCTCTGGATGATCTACCTCTACTACCCGGTGGAGGACCTGACCGGCGACGAGCACACCACCGCCGGGAAGGTCTTCGGCTGGTGCGCGCTGACCCTCTTCCTGGTCGCCTACCTGGGCATGGTCGCGGTCCGCTCGCTGGCCCACGACCGCTGGTGGATCGGCCTCCCGGTGGCCTGCACCATGCTGACCCTCGCGGTGGTCACCTCCTTCGGCCTGGGCCCGGCCTGGCTGACCCTGTTCACCTACACCTCGGTCTGCTTCGGCGCGGTGCTGCCGCCGAAGTACGGGCTGTACGGCGTCGGCGGGGTCACCCTGCTGGCGCTGGCGGTCGCCCTGCTGGTGCACGCCGACTCCGGCCTGCTGGCCGCCATCCTGCTGCCCTGCCTGCTCAGCGGACTGGCCATGGTCGGCCTCCAGCGGCTGGTCGGCACCATGCGCGAACTCCGCGAGGCGCGGGCCACGGTGGCCCACCTCGCGGTGGCCGAGGAGCGGCTGCGGATGGCCCGCGACCTGCACGACCTGCTCGGCCACTCGCTCTCGCTGATCACCATCAAGGCCCAGCTCGGCGGCCGGCTGATGGACGCCGGCAAGGAGGAGGCCGGCCGGGCCCAGTTCAGCGAGATCGAGCAGGTCGCCCGGCAGTCGCTGACCGACGTCCGGGCCGCTGTCGGCGGCTACCGCCGCCCCACCCTGCCGGTCGAACTCTCGGCCGCCCGGACGGCCCTGACGGCCGCTCAGATCCGGCTGGAGGCCGACCCGCTGCTCGGTGACCCGCGCCCCGGCCTGGACGGCGAGGAGGCCGGGGCGCTCGCCTGGGCGCTGCGCGAGTCCGTCACCAACGTCATCCGGCACGGCGAGGGCGCCACCCGGTGCACCGTCACGCTGGACGAGACCTGGGCCGAGGACGGCACCCGGCACGCCGTGCTGACCGTCACCGACAACGGCCGGGGCCCCGGCAAGTCCCCGGTGGGGAACGGACTCTCGGGCCTGCGGGAGCGGCTCGCACTGGTCGACGGCCGGCTGGAGACCGGGCCGGGGGAGCGGGGGCGCGGCTTCCGGCTCCGGGCGTCGGTGCCGCTGCGGGCGGTGGCCGATAGGGTGCCCGAATGATCAGGGTGCTGCTGGCCGAGGACCAGGGGATGGTGCGGGAGGCGCTGGCGGCGCTGCTCTCGCTGGAGGGCGACATCGAGGTGGTCGCGCAGGTCTCGCGCGGCGACGAGGTGGTGGCGGCCGTGACGGCCCATCAGGTCGAGGTCGCGGTGCTCGACATCGAGATGCCCGGGATGACCGGGATCGAGGCGGCGGCGGCGCTGCGCAAGGCCGCGCCGGGGGTGCGGATCGTCATCGCCACCACCTTCGGGCGGCCCGGCTACCTGCGCCGGGCGATGGAGGCCGGGGCCGACGCCTTCCTGGTCAAGGACGCGCCCGCCGCCGAACTGGCCGAGGCGGTCCGCCGGGTGCTCCGGGGCGAGCGGGTCATCGACCCCACCCTGGCCGCCGCGGCCCTCGCCGAGGGGGCCAATCCGCTGACCGCCCGCGAGCGGGACGTGCTGGCGGCGGCCGCCGACGGGGCGCTCAACTCGGAGATCGCGGCGCGGCTGCACCTGTCCGAGGGGACGGTGCGCAACTACCTGTCGATGGCGATCCAGAAGACGGCCACCCGCAACCGTGCGGAGGCGGTCCGGCTGGCCCGGGAGAAGGGCTGGCTGTAGCGGCGGGCCGGGGCGGGCCCGGCCGGGCGCTCAGGTGGCGACGACGTCCTGTGACGGGCCTCCGAACGCCGATCCGGTCGGGGCGTCGGTGGGCGTCCGCGGCGGGTCGAGGCGGTGCACGGCCGCACGGTGGGCAGCGTGCAGCAGGACCGTGCTGAGGGTGTGCCAGGCGATGCCGATGAGCATGCCGACGGCGGTGACGACCAGGAGCGAGGACCCGGTCGGGCCGTCCGCCACCGCCCGGAGATGGAGCTGCTGCACCCCCGCCGCCACCACCTGGCCGATCAGCACCAGCGGCAGCACGTGCAGGACGGTCCACCAGGAGCCGTGCGCCAGCCGGAGGGCCCGGCCGAGCCCGCCGCCGTCCACCCGGACGGCCATCGGCACCAGCAGGCCCACGTACATCAGGTAGACCATCAGCGGGAGGGCGACCAGCGCGAAGGCCAGGGTCCGCTCCGGGAGGACGTCGGCCCGGAGGGCCAGCAGGAGCAGGTGCTGGGCGTCCGTCAGCATCAGCAGGACGGCCAGCAGCGGGAACCGCAGTGGTCCGGCGAGCGGCCGGCCGGGGTTGAGCAGGCGCAGTGCGAGCCACCAGTACCCGGCACCGACCAGCCCGCCGATCACCAGCTCGACGACCGAGCCGGCCGGGCCGTAGGGCAGCGGCAACGCCGTGCAGACCAGCAGGACCAGGCCCTCGGCCACGCCCAGCCCCAGCAGCAGGGCCCAGCCGGAGGCGGGTATCACCTTGACGGCGTCCCACCAGCGGGGCGCGGCGTGCACGTTCGCATCGGTCACCGGGCGACCCTAGCGGTGCGGCGGAGCCCGCCGCACCGGGGTTTCAGTTCAGCCGGTGCCGGGCGGCCCGCGCGTCCTGGCGGGCCCGGGTGGCGGCCTTGGGGTCGAAGGTGTCGAGGATCTCGGCGTAGGCGTCCATCTCCGCCGCCCCGGCCAGGAAGTCGCCGGTGCGGACCAGGAGTTCGGCGCGCTCCAGGCGGAGCTGGGCGGGGTGGCGGGGGAGCAGCAGGGCGAGCTCGGTGGCCCAGAGCTGGGTGCGGGCGTGCTCGGGGCGGTCGGCGGCCCAGCTGCGGATGTTGCCGAGCACCCGGTGCACGGTGTCCAGCGGGGCGGCGGGGCTGAGGAGTTCGGGGGAGAAGTGGTGACCGGTGGCCCGGGCCAGCTGCGCGGCGTCGGGCAGGTCGAGCAGCCGGCCGCCGTGGTACGGGTCGGCCAGCACGTAGTCCTCGCCACCGGCCGGTCCGCCGACCGCGACGATGAAGTGCCCGGGCAGCGCGACGCCGTGCACGGTCAGGCCGGCCCGCTTCGCCACCGCCTGCCAGACCAGCGAGAGCATGATCGGCAGGCCGCGCCGCCGCCGCAGCACGTCGGGCAGCAGCGAGGACTCCACCCGGCGGTAGTCGGCCGGCCGGCCGTGGAAGCGCTCCCGGCCGCCGAGCACGGCGGCCAGCAGGGCGGCCACCTCCTCGGGCGTGCCGGGGGTGCGTTCGGCGACGGCCTGCCGGACGGCGGCGGCGTGCCGGTCCAGGGCGGCCTGACAGGCCGCCAGCAGCTCGTCCAGGGTGGGCGGTTCGGGGTTCTCGGCCGAGGGCGCGAGGACGTGCTCGGCGGCGGCGAGCACGCAGAGCAGCACCGGGTCGGGCTGCTCGGCCCTGGCCTCGGCGCGGAAACGTGCACGGCTCTGTTCGGTCAACAGTCCACACTCTCCGGTGACGCTACCGCCGGGGGAGGCGGGCGTAGTGGTAAGTGTGACTGGTGGTGAAGCCCAGTCGGTCGTAGAGGGCGATCGCGCCCGCGTTCTCGGCCTCGACCTGGAGGTAGCCGCCGGTGGCGCCCTCCTCGGCGGCGCGGGCCGCGAGCACCGCCATCAGGGCGCTGGCGAGACCGGCCCGGCGGGCCTCGGGGGCCACCTCGACGGCCCCGAAGCAGGCCCAGGGCCCGTCGATGACGCACCGTCCGATCGCGGCCGGGGCGGCCGGATCGGGCCCCGGCACGGTGGCGAACCAGACCGAGGGGCCGCCGTGCAGCACCTGGTGGGCGGCCCGCTCCAGGGCCGGGTCGTCGCCGACCCGGCGGTAGCGGGACAGCCAGGCGGCGTCGGCGGTGCGCGACAGCCGTACCCGGTCGCCTCCCTGACCGAGCTTCACCAGGGCGGCCAGCGGGGCGGTGCGGACCAGGGTGGGGGCCAGCTCGGCCCCGCAGCGGGTCAGCTCCTCGGCCAGCCCGTCCGGCGAGCCGGGCACCGAGACCTCGACGTACCCGGGCAGGCCGCGTGCCGCGTACCAGTCGTCCACGGCTGCCAGCGCCTGCGGCAGCGGCAGGCCCGGGTCGCCCAGCGCCTGGACCGAGTTGGCTCGCCGGGTGAAGCCGGCCGAGGCCCGCAGGGTCCACTCGCCGAGCGGCTCCTGCTCGACCGCCGGCCACCCCCGGGCGGCGGTTCGCTGCAGCTCGGTCGGGGAACTGACGGGGAGTGGGCTGCGGCGGGCCGGGAAGAGCGGGACCGGCTTGCCGGCCATCAGCAGCTGCTGCGGGATCGTCACCGCTCCGCCGTCCCTGGCCACCACGGTCAGCCCCTCGGCGTCCCAGGAAGTGAGCACGCCGATCACATCGCGGAACACGGGCCGGCCGTCCAGCATCTCCGAAAGCCGCCGCACCGAGACGCGTCTTCCCACGTCAGAGCGGGTCAGCCGGACCTCGGGGCGGCTTTCGGCCGCACTACCCTCGGGCATCCAGGGCACCTCCTGTGCATTTGCGGTCTCTGACCCGCGATACTAGGGGCGGGCATCGACGACGCCGCGCTCACCCGCGCACAAGCCAATAGTTTGGGCAACTGCCCAACCGAGGAGGAACGACAGCGTGACTTACGTCATCGCGCAGCCTTGTGTCGACGTCAAGGACAAGGCGTGCATCGAAGAGTGCCCGGTTGACTGCATCTACGAGGGCAAGCGCTCGCTCTACATCCACCCGGATGAGTGCGTCGACTGTGGCGCCTGCGAGCCGGTCTGCCCGGTCGAGGCGATCTTCTACGAGGACGACACCCCGGAGGAGTGGAAGGACTACTACAAGGCGAACGTCGAGTTCTTCGACGACCTCGGTTCGCCCGGTGGTGCCTCCAAGCTGGGTGTCATCGACTCGGACCACGCGTTCATCGCGGCCCTGCCGCCGCAGAACGCCGACCACTGATCGGTGGCCGACCAGCTGTGAACGACAACAGCACGCACGCGCCGCTCCCGGGCCACCCGGGGGCGGCGCGCCGCGTCTCGGACCTGCTGCCCGTCTTCCCCTGGGACAGGCTGGAGCCGTACAAGAAGACGGCCCTCGCCCACCCGGACGGGCTCTGCGACTTCTCCGTGGGCACCCCGGTCGACCCGGTGCCCGAGCTGATCCAGAAGGCCCTGGCCGCCCACACCGACACCCCCGGCTATCCGACCGTCTGGGGCCCGGTGGAGCTGCGCGAGGGCATCGCCGACTGGCTGCGCCGCCGCCTCGGGGCCGAGATCGGCCCGGAGGCGATCCTGCCGACCGTCGGCTCCAAGGAGCTGGTGGCCTGGCTGCCGACCCAGCTGGGCCTCGGCCCGGGCGACCAGGTCGCCTACCCGAAGCTGGCCTACCCGACCTACGAGGTGGGCGCCCGGCTCTGCGGCGCCGAGCCGGTCGAGTACGGCGAGCTCGACGAGCTGGACCCGGGCCGGGTCCGGCTGCTCTGGCTGAACTCGCCCTCCAACCCGACCGGGCGGGTGCTGACGGCCGATCAGCTCCGGGCCGCCGTGGCCTGGGCCCGGGAGCACCGGGTGCTGCTGGTCAGCGACGAGTGCTACTTCGAGCTGGGCTGGGAGGCCGAGCCGGTCTCCGTCCTGGACGAGGCGGTGTGCGGCGGCAGCCACGAGGGCCTGCTCGCGGTGCACTCGCTCTCCAAGCGGTCCAACCTGGCCGGCTACCGGGCCTCCTTCGTGGCCGGTGACCCGGTGGTGGTCCGGGAGCTGCTGGAGATCCGCAAGCACGGCGGGATGATCGTGCCCGCCCCGGTGCAGGCTGCCACCCTGGCCGCGCTGGCCGACGACGCCCACGTCGAGGAGCAGCGGGGCCGGTACGCGGCCCGGCGCTCGGCGCTGCGGGCGGCGCTGGAGGGCCGGGGCTTCCGGATCGAGCACTCCGAGGCCAGCCTCTACCTGTGGGCGACCCAGGGCCGGCCGTGCTGGGAGACGGTGGCCGAACTGGCCGGGCTGGGCATCCTGGTGGCGCCCGGCGACTTCTACGGCCCGGCCGGGGCCGAGCACGTCCGGGTCGCGTTCACCGCGACCGACGAGCGGGTGGCCTCGGCGGTGGAGCGGCTCACCCGCTGAGCCTCCGTCACCACGCCGAAGGGGCGCGCACTCCACGGAGTGCGCGCCCCTTCGGCGCTTCGGCAGCCGGCCGGTGGGCTCAGGCCGGCCCGTGCCGGGGTGTGGCGGGGTGTCAGCCGCCGATCGGCAGGCCGCCACCGAGCAGGCCGGTCACCGGGCCGAGCAGGCCGGAGGCGTCGCCCAGGCCGGGGGCGCCACCGAGCCGGTTGGAGTGGTCGGTCGGGTCCTGGGTGTCCACCGGCAGCTTGGTGCTGTCGGGGACCAGGTGGCCCAGGCCGCCGGGGAGGTGGTCGGTGAGCAGGTGGGTGTCCGGGACGCCACCGGTCGGCAGCGCGCTGGCGGCGGTGCCGGTCAGCGAGCCCGAGGTCAGGTCGCTCAGCGGCAGGCCGGTGCCGGGCAGCGAGCGGTTGGCGGCGGCGGGGGAGCCGGGCAGGTGCGGCACCTTGTCGGTGACGGCCGGGGCGAGGCGGTCCACCAGCATCGGGGTGGCCTTGCCGGCCACGGCGGCCAGCGTGCCGGCCGTCTCGGTGGTCTTGGCGGCCGGGCCGGCCACCTTGCCGAGTGCCTGGTCGGCGTCGGGCAGCGCGCCGGCCACGGCCTTGCCGGCCACGTCGGCGGAGGCCGGCACGCCGGTCTGCACGGTGGCGGCGGTGGTGTCGGCGGCGGCCACACCGGCGTCGTGGGTGGCGCCCTGCAGGGTGTTGTTCGGGTTGTCGAGCTGGCTCAGGCCGGCCCCCAGGTCGGTCTTCGGCAGCAGGTCGGCGGCGGACGCCGCGCCGGCGGCGGCCAGCGGGGTCGCGGCGGCGGCGACGAGGAGCGCGGCCTGGGCGATCCGGCGCGTGAGGGGACGAGACATGGTGCTCCTGCTCCTGAGAGGTGGGCCCCCGGCAAGGGGTCGGGTGTTCGGGGCGCCAGGGGTCGTCCGTCGGGCGGACGACGTGATTACCGCCGGAACGCCGAGAAGGTTTCGCCGGGCCAAGGTCAAGGCTTGGCAAAGGTCGGACGATCCTCTTTCCGGCATTCGGCCCAAAACGCCCGCCCGGCCGAGGGGCTGACGAAACGTCACGGCGCCCCTCCCGCAAGGGGAAGGGCGCCGTGGTCGCGATCGGGCCGGAGTGGCCCCGGAGCGGGCCGGACGGTAAACCGCGGTTGACCGGAATCACCCGGCCGGCCGGTACTGGTGCACCAGTGCGTCAAGCCTTCGGCGGGGCGCCCAGGGTGACCAGCACCCGCTCGGTGCCGGCCGACTCGCCGCCCTTGGCGTGCCAGCCCTCGGTGGGCCGGTCCACCTGCCAGACCCGGCCGTCGTACGCGACCTGGCCGATGCCCAGGTCGGCGGCCTGCGCCACCGCCCACTGGGCCAGCGCCCAGCCGGTCTGCTTCTGCGCGGCCCCGGCCTGCGGGGTGAGCGCCAGCACCGTGCGGGTGTCCTTGCCGGCCGGCGGCACGTCGGAGGTGGTGACCAGCTTCCCGAACTCCCGGCGGGCCCGGTCCGCCGGGCCGGGCAGCGGCTTGCCGTTCTCGTCCAGGGCGGCCGCGGCGGCGGTCTGCGCCGGGTCGTGCACCACGCAGCTGAGCGCGGCCGGCTCGCGACCGGTGAGCACCGAGGCGAGCAGGGTGGCGTTGGTCTCGTGCTTGGCGTAGGCCTGCGGGTAGCCGCTGCGCTGCACCTCCTGGGCCGCGTCGGTGAGCGGCATCCGGGCGTAGCCGTTCACCTTCACCAGGCCGTCCAGGAACTTGTTGGTGGCGTACACCGGGTCCTTGATCTGCTGCACGGTGCCCCAGCCCTGGGACGGCCGCTGCTGGAACAGGCCGACCGAGTCGCGGTCGCCGCCGTTCAGGTTGAGGATCTTCGACTCCTGCATCGCGGTGGCCAGCGCGATGGTGACGGCCCGTTCGGGCAGGCCCCGGGAGAGTGCCACGGCGGTGATGGTGGCCGCGTTGGCCGCCTGCGGCAGGTCCAGCTCGCCCTGGCCGGTCGCGGTGGCGACCTTGCAGCCCTCGGGCGGCGGGATCAGGGTGTCCCGGTTGAGGTAGACCACGGCGCCGCCCACGATCGCGAGCACGGTCAGCCCGATCAGCACCCGGCGCACCGGCCGCCGACGGCGGCCCGCCGTCTCCTCGGTCGCAGTCTCCGTCACAGGTCCCGTCCTCTCCTCGCCCGATCGCCCGGACACCGTACCCACTCGGACGGCTGTGCGGTGTCCGTGGTTGCGCACGCCCCCACTACGCTGACCGTCATGACCAGCTCCGACACCACCTCCGTGCAGCGGCTCGACCTCACCCTCGACGGCGGAGCGCTCACCGCGCAGCTGGTCGACTTCCCCTCCGTCAGCCGCTCGGAGGGGCCGCTGGCGGACGCGGTGGAGGCCGCGCTGCGGCAGTACCCGCACCTGCGGGTGGACCGGTACGGGAACAACGTGGTGGCCCGCACCCGGCTGGGCCGGGCCGAGCGGGTGGTGCTGGCCGGGCACCTGGACACCGTGCCGATCGCCGACAACGTGCCGTCCCGGGTGGAGGGCGACCTGCTCTACGGCTGCGGCACCTCCGACATGAAGTCCGGCGTGGCCGTCCAGCTCCGGCTGGCCGCCACCCTGACCGAGCCCAACCGGGACCTCACCTTCGTGTTCTACGACTGCGAGGAGATCGAGGCCGCGCACAACGGCCTCGGCCACCTGGCGGAGCATCACCCGGACTGGCTGGCGGCCGACTTCGCGGTGCTGATGGAGCCCAGCGGCGCGATGGTCGAGGGCGGCTGCCAGGGCACCCTGCGGGCCGACGTCAAGCTGCACGGCACCCGCTCGCACGCGGCCCGCAGCTGGCTCGGGGACAACGCCATCCACAAGGCCGCCGAGGTGCTCCGCCGGCTCTCCGAGTACCGGCCGCGCCGGGTGGAGATCGACGGCCTGGAGTACCGCGAGGGCCTCAACTGCACCCGGATCAGCGGCGGGGTGGCCGGCAACGTGATCCCGGACGAGTGCCTGGTGCACGTGAACTTCCGCTACGCGCCGGACCGTTCGGAGGCCGAGGCGGCCGCGCACGTGCGCGAGGTGTTCGCCGGCTACGACATCGAGGTGACCGACACCGCCCCCGGCGCACTGCCCGGCCTGGACCAGCCCGCCGCCCGGGCGTTCCTGGAGGCGGTCGGCGGCCAGGCCCGGGCCAAGTTCGGCTGGACCGACGTGGCCCGGTTCTCCGCGCTCGGCGTGCCGGCCGTCAACTACGGCCCGGGCGACCCGAACCAGGCGCACAAGCGGGACGAGCACTGCTCGCTGAGCGCCATCGCCGAGGTGGAGGAGCGCCTGCGGGCCTGGCTCACCGCGGCCAACTGACCGTCACCTCGCGTACCGCCCGTTTTTCCCCGGGAAAGGGGATCAACGGGCGTACTGTTCCGTCATGACAGGCACAGGAGACGAGAACACCACGTACGGAACCGACGAGCACTCGGACAGTCCCGAGAAGAAGAGCGTGCCGGAGAAGCGCAAGGGCCCGGTGCTGCTCCGCCGGGACCAGGTCGGCACCGGCACCACCGACCAGCGGCTGCTCGACACCACCGGCCCGACCGACTGGCTGCACACCGACCCGTGGCGGGTCTGGCGGATCACCTCGGAGTTCGTCGAGGGCTTCGGCGCGCTGGCCGAACTCCCGCCCGCGATCAGCGTCTTCGGCTCCGCCCGGACCCCGGTCGACTCGCCCGAGTACGCCGCCGGGGTGGCCATCGGCCGGGCCCTGGCGGAGGCCGGCTACGCGGTCATCACCGGGGGCGGCCCCGGCGCCATGGAGGCGGCCAACCGGGGCGCCTCGGAGGCCGGCGGCCTCTCGGTCGGCCTCGGCATCGAGCTGCCGTTCGAGCAGGGGCTGAACGAGTTCGTCGACCTCGGGCTGAACTTCCGGTACTTCTTCGTCCGCAAGACGATGTTCGTGAAGTACGCCCAGGGCTTCGTGGTGCTGCCGGGCGGGCTCGGCACGCTGGACGAGCTGTTCGAGGCGCTCACCCTGGTGCAGACCGGGAAGGTCACCCGCTTCCCGGTGATCCTGTTCGGCTCGGCCTACTGGGGCGGCCTGGTGGACTGGCTGCGGGACACCCTGATCGCCCAGGGCAAGGCCAAGCCGTCGGACCTGGAGCTGTTCCACGTCACCGACGAGATCGACGACGTGCTGAAGATCCTGGCCGACAGCCGCCGCCCGGCGGACGAGGTCTGACCCTCGCTCAGGCGAGCCCCCGGCGGGCCACCGCCGGGGGCCGGGTGCCCCGGATCGAGGCCACCATGTCGAGCACCTGGCGGGTCTCGGCGACCTGGTGCACCCGGTAGACCTGCGCGCCCAGCCAGGCCGAGACGGCGGTGGTGGCCAGGGTGCCGAGCAGCCGCTCGTCCACCGGCCGGTCCAGGGTCTCGCCGACGAAGTCCTTGTTGGAGAGCGAGACCAGCACCGGGAAGCCGGTCGCGGTCATCTCCGGCAGCCGACGGGTGGCCTCCAGCGAGTGCCGGGTGTTCTTGCCGAAGTCGTGGCCCGGGTCGATGATCACCGCGTCCCGCCGCACCCCGAGCTGCACCGCCCGCTCGGCCAGCCCGACCGTCACGCCGAGGATGTCCGCCATCACGTCGGCGTACCCGACCCGGTGCGGCCGGGTGCGCGGCTCGGCCCCGCCCGCGTGGGTGCAGACCAGCCCGGCGTCGTACCGGGCGGCCACCTCGGCCAGCTTCGGGTCCACCCCGCCCCAGGCGTCGTTCAGCAGGTCGGCCCCGACCTCGCAGACCGCCTCGCCGACCTCGTGCCGCCAGGTGTCCACGCTGATCACGGCCCCGGGGTGACGCTTCCTCAGCTCCGCCACGAACGGCACCGTGCGGCGCAGCTCCTCCTCGACGGTGACCTCCTCGCCGGGCCCGGCCTTCACCCCGCCGATGTCCAGGATCGCCGCGCCCTCGGCCACCGCCCTGTCGGCCGCGGCGAACGCGGCCTCGTCGGCGAAGGTCGCGCCCCGGTCGAAGAACGAGTCGGGGGTGCGGTTGACGATCGCCATGATGACGAGTTCCCCGTCGCCGAATTCGCGCGGGCCCAGACGCAGTGCCACCGGTGTCTCCTCCACGGCTCGCCCGGGTGCAATGATGGGCCCCGGTCTGTTCGGGGACCATGATCCCATCTCTCTCGTCTCGTGCCGGGCCCACCGGAGTACTGGAGGACAGCTCGTGTTCTGGTTGGTCGTGGTGGCGATGGCCGTGGTGATCGGCGGGACGGCCCTGGTGGCCCTCGGCGGGGGTGGCACCCTGCCCGAGGCGGAGCACGACCGGATCGCCGCCCGGCTGCCGCAGGACCGGCCGCTGAGCCGCACCGACGTGGACGACATCCGGCTGCCGATGGCCGTCCGCGGCTACCGGATGGACGAGGTGGACGACGTGCTGGACCGGCTCGGCGCCGAGCTCGCGCTGCGGGACACCCGGATCGCCGAGCTGGAGGCCGCCGCCGTCCCGGTCGGCGCGGGCGCCCCGGCCGCCGCCGGCTCCTCGGCTCCGGCCGCCGAGGCCGCGGCCACCGTGACCGCCGCCGTCGAGCTGACCAAGGACCGGGACGGGAACGCCTGATGGCCGACGGCACGGCGGCCGGCGCGGTGCTCGGCGCGGACGGCCTGAAGCGCTGCGGCTGGGGCGACTCGGCCGACGACTACCGGGTCTACCACGACACCGAGTGGGGCCGGCCGGTGCACGGCGACGACGCGCTGTTCGAGCGGGTCGCGCTGGAGGCGTTCCAGTCCGGACTGTCCTGGATCACCATCCTGCGCCGCCGGGAAGGCTTCCGGGCGGCCTTCGCCGGCTTCGCGATCGAGCGGGTGGCGGAGTTCGGCGCGGAGGACGTGGAGCGGCTGCTCCAGGACACCGGCATCATCCGGAACCGGGCCAAGATCGAGGCCACCATCGCCAACGCCAAGGTCGCCCGCGACCTCGACGGCGGCCTGGACGCGCTGATCTGGCGGCACGCCCCGGATCCGGGCCCGGCCCCGCACGCGCTCTCCGACGTGCCCGCCGTCACCCCGGCCTCCACGGCGCTGGCCAAGGAGCTGAAGAAGCAGGGCTTCCGCTTCGTCGGCCCGACCACCGCCTACGCCCTGATGCAGGCCTGCGGGCTGGTCAACGACCACCTGGCGGACTGCCACGCCCGGTAGGCGCGCTCCGCGCGGCAGGCAGGCCCACGGGGGCGCGAGGAACCGCGCGGGTCGGCAGGCGGCCCACGGGCAACCGAGCCGCCGTCAGCCGGTCGTCCGTGCTGCCGTTCTCCCGCGCGGTTCCTCCCGCCCCCGGCGGGGCGCTTCCGTGCGGGTGTCAGCGGCCGAGGTACTTCGGCTGCTCCTTGGCGAGGAAGGCGGCGACCGCGATCCGGTGGTCGGCGCTGGCTCCGGCCAGGGTCTGGAGCTCGTCCTCCCTGTCGAGGGTCTCGCTCAGCGAGTGGGTGGCCCCGTAGGCCAGCGCGGTCTTGATCGCGCCCAGGGCGACCGTCGGGCCCTCGGCCAGGCGCTGGGCGAACTCCCGGGCGGTGGCGGCGAGTTCCTCGGCCGGGACGACCTTGGTGGCCAGGCCCAGCTCGGCCGCCTCGGCCGCCTTCACGGTGCGCGGGAACATCAGCAGCTCGGTCGCCCGGGCGTGCCCGACCAGCCGGGGCAGGGTCCAGGAGGCCCCCGAGTCGGCGGTCAGCGCGACCCCGGCGAAGGAGGTGTTGAAGCCGGCCGTGTCGGCCACGATCCGGAAGTCGCAGGCGAAGGCCAGCGAGGCGCCCGCGCCGGCCGCCACGCCGCCGACCGCAGCCACCGTCGGCTTGGCCATCCCGGCCAGTGCCCGCACCAGCGGGTTGTAGTGCTCGGCCACGGTCCGCAGCGGCGGCGCACCGCCCTCGTCGGCGGCCCGGAGCAGGCCGAGGTGCTCCTTGAGGTCCTGGCCCACGCAGAACGCCTTGCCGCCCGCTCCGGTGAGCAGGACCGCCCGGACGGCCGAATCCTCCGCCGCCGCCGTCACGGTGTCCCGCAGGGCCACCTTGGTGGCGGTGTCCAGGGCGTTCATCGCCTCGGGGCGGTTGATGGTGATGACGGCCAGGCCGCCGTCGATTTCGTACAGCACGGAGTCCGACATGGACCGCAGCTCCCGGTGTCTGAGGGTGGGACGGAGTCAGGATGCCCGACTGTCAGTGGCATGCGGGAGTGTGACCTCCGGCACCCTCCCGCAGGGTCGCACACCTCCTGCCACCGGGGCTTCCGGCCGTCCGCCGGGCGCTTCGCGGGGTGCGGCGAGCGGTGCGGAGAGAGTGACGTTGGTCATCCGGGCTCCGGATGCGGGATAATGGCTTCCGATCAATGCGTTCGATACCGGCGGTGGACGGACTGCCGGGACGTTTTTGATGCGGTTTGCAGGAAGGGGAACGAGCATGGCGGCCATGAAGCCGCGGACGGGTGACGGCCCGCTCGAGGTCACCAAAGAGGGGCGGGGCATCATCATGCGCGTTCCGCTCGAAGGCGGCGGACGCCTGGTGGTGGAGCTCACGCCGGACGAGGCGAGCGCCCTCGGTGAGGCTCTGAAGAACGTCACCGGCTGACACAGCGGGTGCCGCCGCGTTCTCCTCGGAGACCGCAGACCTGAGCCCGGTTCCGGACCTCCGGAACCGGGCTTCGCGTTGCCCGGGGCCGGCTGACGGGTGGTCGGCTGACGGGGGTTCGGCCGACGGGCGGTCTCGGCCCGGGGGTCGGCTGACGGGTGGTCAGCGCTTCACGGCGCAGAGCAGGCCGTCGCTGACCGGCAGCAGTGCGGGCAGCAGCCGGTCGCTCTCCCGGACGTCCCGGACCAGCTCGCGGACCGCGTGGGTGGCCGGGTCGTCGAGGTCGGGCTCGGCCAGCCGCCCCTGCTGGAAGACGCCCTCGAAGCAGGCCATCCCGCCCGGGCGGAGCAGGCGCAACGATTCGGCGAGGTAGGCCCGGGACTCGGCCGGATCGCCGTCGCAGAACACCAGGTCGTACTGGCCGTCCGCGAGCCTCGGCAGCACGTCCAGCGCCCGGCCCGGGATGAAGCGGGCCCGGTTCGCCGCGAAGCCGGCCGCCTGGTACGCCTCGCGGGCGTACTGCTGGAGCACCGGCTCGGTGTCGACGGTGGTGAGCACCCCGTCCGGCCGCATCCCGCGCAGCAGGTAGACCCCCGACACGCCGGTGCCGGTGCCGATCTCGGCGACCGCCTTGGCGTCCAGCGCCGCGGCCAGCAGCCGCAGGGCGGCCCCGCCGCTGGGGCCGATCGGCTGCACCCCGATCCGGGCGGCCTGGGCCCGGGCGTAGGTCAGCACCGGGTCCTCGCCGACGTAGCTGTCGGCGAGTGCCGCGCGGGCGGGCCCGAACTCGGTGATGGCTGCCTCTTCCGGAGCGCCGGATGTCGATATTTCCTGGCACAGGTTACTGGCCGCGCGGGAACCGCGTTCGAAGACGGTCCGTTGTGGGAGGAGACGGCCGGTGGCCGGCCCGCGCGGTGCGCGGTCCGGCGGGAGACCGGTGCTTTATCCGGAGCTGACGGGTGAGGTCGATATGGTGGTGGCCCTGCTGGGCAGAAGAGCCGACCGAGGAGGTGTGGCCGAGGGCGACGTCCCGATGTCGTGGCACTCCTACGGCACCGCGTCGACCCGTACGCCGAAGCCCGTGATGAACCAGCCTGCGCACTCCCCCCTGGACACGTCGACCGCAGCCGACTCCGTGGTGGCGGACGCCGCCCCGCTCGCGACCTTCGCCGAGGGCCCCGACGCGCAGACCTGGACGCCGCCGAGCTGGGCGGAGATCGTCGAGGCGCACAGCGCCCGGGTGTACCGGCTGGCCTACCGCCTGACGGGCAATCAGCACGACGCCGAGGACCTGACCCAGGAGGTCTTCGTCCGGGTGTTCCGCTCGCTCTCCACCTACACCCCCGGCACCTTCGAGGGCTGGCTGCACCGGATCACCACCAACCTCTTCCTGGACATGGTCCGCCGCCGCCAGCGGATCCGCTTCGACGCCCTGGGCGAGGACGCCGCCGAGCGGCTGCCGTCCAAGGAGCCGAGCCCGGCCCAGCACTTCAGCGACACCCACTTCGACGCCGACGTCCAGCAGGCGCTGGACACCCTGGCCCCCGAGTTCCGCGCGGCCGTGGTGCTCTGCGACATCGAGGGCCTGTCCTATGAGGAGATCGCCGCGACCCTGGGCGTGAAGCTCGGCACCGTGCGCTCGCGCATCCACCGTGGCCGCTCGCACCTGCGGGCCGCGCTCAAGCACCGGGCCCCCGGCAGCGCGCCGGGCCGGGTCCGCCGCGGCGGGGTCGAGCCCGAGCCGGTGGCGGTGGCCGCCGGGTCCGGGGGCGAACGGGGGCCGGCGTGAGTTCCGCCGGCGCCACCGGGAGGTCGCGGCGCGGGAGCGTCCGGGCCGCCCTCGGGCGCCGCGCCGAGCCCCTGACGGAGCTTCAGTCCGTCCCCGCCGCCCCCGAGGCGGCCGAGCAGCACCACCTGGGCGACCGGCTGGCGGCCTTCGTGGACGGCGAGCTGGACCACGACGCCCGCGAGCGCGTCCAGGCCCACCTGGCCACCTGCGCCGACTGCCTGGCCGAGGCGGACGAGAGCCGTTCGGCCAAGCTGCTGCTGACCCGCAGTGCCGTCCCCGAGCCCTCCGGCCTGCTGATGGCCCGGCTGCTCGCGGTGGCCGCCGGTCCGGCCGACGACGACCTGCCGGGCAGCGGCCCCGGGGCCCCGCTCGCCGGTCCGCAGACCGGTGAGCTGCCCGGCGCGCCCGGCCCGGGGGGCAGCGTCTTCGGCGGCAGCCGACTGACCGGCGGTTCTTTCGGCCGGGGCGCCGGCGCCACCTTCGGTGGCGGTGCGCTCGGCGCGGACAGTCCGCTGGCCGGAGTGGACCCGAGGGCCCGCCGGGCCACCGCCGTCCGTCCGTCCCCCGCCGCCGTGGTCCGGCCGCTGGCCGCCGCGGTCCGCCCGCTGGCCGCACTGGCCGAGCTGCCCCCGGCGGTCCGGCCGTGGGCCCCGCGCGGGCGGCGCTTCGTCTTCGCGGCGGCCGGGGCCTTCTCGGTCGCGGCGGTCACCCTGGGCGGGGTCGGCGCGGTCTCCGGGCAGCCGGTGCCCACCCGGATCACCCCGGTCAGCGGTTCGGGCTCCGGGGCCGGCTCCGGCGGCGCGGCCGTGCTCCCGGTGGACTTCCAGGCCGGCTACGCGCCGGGCCGGGGCGCCCGCCCCCCGGCCGGCCCCAGCGGGCGGCCCGAGGAGTCCTCCTCCGGGCCCCAGCACTACTTCCGCTGACCGCCCCGCACCCCCGTCCCCGCCCTGACCAGGGCGGGGACGCTTTTTTGCCACAGCTTCATCCAGGGGGATGCCTGGTCGGCACCGGGGCCGTTTACTCTGTACTCACTGCCGTCCAGATCCCTCCATTCAACGCCGGGAGCCCGGGTGTTTTCTGACATAGGCCCACTTGAGGTGGTGACCCTGGTCGTCCTGGCGATCGTGATCTTCGGGCCGGACAAGCTCCCGAAGCTGATCCAGGACGTGATGGGCTTCATCCGCAAGGTCCGCTCCTTCGCGGACAACGCCAAGCAGGACATCCGCACCGAGCTCGGTCCGGACTTCAAGGACTTCGACTTCGAGGACCTGAACCCGAAGACCTTCGTCCGCAAGCAGGTGCTCGGCGGCGGCGACGGTGACCCGCTCGGCTTCAAGGAGATCCGGGACGGCCTGGACATCAAGTCGGTGCTGAACGACGAGCCCGCGCCCAACCGCGCCGTCACCGAGCTGACCAAGTCCGCCCCGCCGGTCACCCTGGAGCCGCTGAAGGCCGGCGAGCGCCCGCCGTTCGACCCCGACGCCACCTGAGCGCCCGACCGTCCGAGCCGCCCGACCGTCCGAACCGTCCGACCGTCTGAGCCGCCGTCAGCCCCCGCGCACGCGTTCGACGCCCCGCCAGCCACGCTGCGCGGGGCGTCGGCGTGCGGGGCCCGCTACTGTGCTGAGTGCCAATCAGTGGTGTGACCGAGGAGGACCGGATGGACGCGAGCAGCACGACGGTGGGGGCCCAGGTGGGTGCGCAGAAGCGCCCGGCCGCCGACCCGCTGGCGCCCTACCAGGCCGCCGACTTCCCCTGGTACGGCCTGGACGACGGCTGGACCGGCCGGCGCTGGCTGATGCAGGCCGGGGCGGGCGGCCGGGACGGCGCCCCCGTCGACTACGGCACGCTGGGCCACGGCGACGAGCCAGCCAGGGCCTACGAGCCCCGGGACGTCCGGAAGTTCGCGGTGGTGGTCACCATGGCCCGCCGCGACTCCCGCCGCAGTGCCGACAACACCGGCACCCTGGAGGCCACCTCGGCCTCCTCCGCCGCCTGGCTGGCCGGCTCCGGCCTGCTCGCCGCCACCTGGCCCGGCCAACTGGACCGCACCCTGCGCCAGGACTGGCTGGACCAGCAGACCGCCCTCGCCTGGGACCTCGCCGACGACCTCGACGGCCCCGGCTGGTCCCCGCTCACCCTCCCCGTCAACGGCCTCCCGCAGCCCTTCCGCTACCGCGAGTCCGAGTACGGCTGGGTGCTGGCCGGGGAGGCCCCCGGGGTCCTGCTCGGGGCCTACGGCCGGGGCGTCAGCGCCTACGGCGCGGGCTTCGCCACCGTCCCCGACCTGACCGCCTACACCCGCCCCTGACGGTTCACAGGGCGCAGCGGTAGGACCCGTCCTGCTGCTGCGCCACCTTCGGGTACCCGAAGCAGTCCAGCATCGGCGCCAGGGTGACACCCCGCCAGCCCGCCGCCACCACCAGCGCGCAGCACACCGCCCCCACCACCGCGAACCGCACCCGCGGCCCCCGCCGGGAGGCCACCAGCGCCCCCACGGCCGCCCCCAGCGCGACCACCAGGCACAGCAGCGCCAGCCCCCCGTGGTTCGCCTGCATCCCCCGGTACTGCTCCGGCCGCTCGGCCTCGGCCGTCACCGCCACGCTCAGCAGCAGCGCCATCGCCGACACCGGCACCAGCCGGACCCCCAGTCGTCCCGTCACGAACAGGGGAACGCAGGAGGCCCCGGAACCGGTTCCGGGGCCTCCTGCTGACGTTCGGTCAGAACTTGTTCTTCGGGGTCAGGCCGAGGGAGAGGCCGGAGAGGCCGCGCTGGCGGCCGCCGAGCTTGCCGGCGATGGTGCGCAGGGCGGCGCCGGCCGGGGAGTCGGGGTTGGCGAGGACCACCGGGCGGCCGTCGTCGCCGCCCTCGCGGAGGCGGACGTCGATCGGGATGGAGCCGAGGACCGGGACGGTGGCGCCGACCGAGCGGGTGAGGGCGTCGGCGACGGTCTGGCCGCCGCCGGTGCCGAAGACGTCGATCATCTCGTCGCAGTGCGGGCAGGGCATGCCCGACATGTTCTCGATCACGCCGACGATCTTCTGGTGGGTCTGCAGCGCGATGGTGCCGGCCCGCTCGGCCACCTCGGCGGCGGCCATCTGCGGGGTGGTGACGATCAGGATCTCGGCGTTCGGGACGAGCTGGGCGACCGAGATGGCGATGTCGCCGGTGCCCGGCGGGAGGTCGAGCAGGAGGACGTCGAGGTCGCCCCAGTAGACGTCGGCCAGGAACTGCTGGAGGGCGCGGTGGAGCATCGGGCCGCGCCAGACCACCGGGGCGTTGCCCGGGGTGAACATGCCGATCGAGATGACCTTCACGCCGTTCGCCGACGGCGGCATGATCATGTCCTCGACCTGGGTCGGCCGGCCCTCGACGCCCAGCATCCGGGGGACGCTGTGGCCGTAGATGTCGGCGTCCACCACGGCGACCTTCAGGCCGTCGGCGGCCATCGCGGCGGCCAGGTTGACGGTGACCGAGGACTTGCCGACACCGCCCTTGCCGGAGGCGACGGCGTAGACCCGGGTCAGGGTGCCGGGCTTGGCGAAGGGGATCTCGCGCTCGGGGGCGCCGCCGCGCAGCAGGGTGGAGAGCTCGCGCCGCTGCTCGTCGCTCATCACGTCCAGCTCGACCTGGACGTCCGTCACGCCGGGCACGGCGGCGACGGCGGTGGTCACCCGCTCGGTGATGGTGTCGCGCATCGGGCAGCCGGAGACGGTCAGGTAGACGGCCACCTTGACCGCACCGCCGGCCTCGATGTCGACCGACTTCACCATGCCGATCTCGGTGATCGGCCGGTTGATCTCCGGGTCGTTCACGGTCGACAGTGCGGTGCGTACGGAGTCCTCCGTGACGCCTGCCGTGACCTCAGTCTCGTTCGCCATGCCTTGATGGTACGGCCCGGCGGCACCCGGCCGACCGGAGAGTAACGTGCGGAGGGTCACAACGTGTCGGCGTGGTCCCGGCGTTCGTCCAGTTCCTTGAGCAGGGCCTGGAGTTCGGACCGGACGAAGTCGCGGGTGGCGACCTCGCCGAGGCCGTGGCGCAGGGCCGCGACCTCGCGGGTGAGGTACTCGGTGTCGGCGATGTTGCGGTCGCTGCGGGCCCGGTCCTGCTCCATGTTGACCCGGTCGCGGTCGTCCTGGCGGTTCTGGGCGAGCAGGATCAGCGGGGCCGCGTAGGAGGCCTGGAGCGAGAGCATCAGGGTGAGGAAGATGAACGGGTAGTCGTCGAAGCGCCAACTCTGCGGCCCCACGGTGTTCCAGACCACCCAGGCGATGATCACCACCGTCATCCAGACGATGAACCGGCCGGTGCCGAGGAAGCGGGCGATCCGCTCGGAGAGCTTGCCGAACGCCTCGGGGTCGTAGGCGGGCAGCGAGAACAGCCCGGGACGGCCGGTGCGCGGCTGGTCCAGCCGGGGCCGGGCCGAGCTGCCGGTCGACTCGGAGCGGTTGCCCCGCTGGGTGCCCTCGCGGGCCCGGAGCTCACGCAGTTGGCGGAGCTCGCGCAGCTCGCCCTGGAGGCGCTGGCGCGGGGACTCCTCGCGGCGGTTCCTGCGGTCACCGTCCACCGGTGGTCACCTCGCTCTCGTGGTCGGGCGCGTCGTGCGGGTCGTGGGCCTCGCCCGGGTGCAGCGCCTCCTCGCGCCAGTCGTCCGGCAGCAGGTGGTCCAGCACGTCGTCGACCGTGACGGCGCCGAGCAGGTGGTCGGCCTCGTCCACCACCGGGGCGGCCACCATGTTGTAGGCGGCCAGGTAGCTGGTCACCAGGTGCAGCGGGGTGTCCGGCGGCAGCGGGTCCAGGTCGTCGTCGACCAGCGAGCCGACCAGGGTGTACGGCGGCTCGCGGAGCAGCCGCTGGAAGTGGATGGTGCCCAGGTACTTGCCGGTCGGCGTCTCGTTCGGCGGCCGGCAGACGTAGACCTGGGCGGCCAGGGCCGGCTTGTGGTCGGAGACCCGCACCCGGGCCAGCGCCTCGGCCACCGTGGCGTCCGGCTCCAGCACGATCGGCTCGGTGGTCATCAGACCGCCCGCGGTGTTCTCCTCGTAGCTGAGCAGGCGTCGGACGGAGGCCGCGTCGTCCGGCTCCATCAGCCGCAGCAGCCGCTCGGCCGCCTCCTCCGGGAGGTCGGAGAGCAGGTCGGCCGCGTCGTCCGGGTCCATCGCCTCCAGCACGTCGGCGGCCCGCTCCTCCTGGAGCTTGCCGATGATCTCGACCTGGTCGTCCTCCGGCAGCTCCTCCAGCACGTCGGCCAGCCGGTCGTCGTCGAGCGCGGCGGCCACCTCGGCGCGGCGCTTGGGGGAGAGGTGGTGCATCACGTTGGCCAGGTCGGCCGGGCGGAGCTGCTCGAAGGTGGCCAGCAGGTTGGCCGCGCCCTGGCCCTCCTCGGCCAGCGAGAAGCCGCTGACGGCGGACCAGTCCAGGGTCAGCGTCTCGCCCTTGGCCTTGCGCAGCCGGGAGACCTTGCCGACCTGGACGAAGACCTTGCTGATCTCCCACTCGCGGACCCGGGTCTGCACCATCGCCACGTCCAGCACGGTGACCTCGTCCGAGGTCTTGGTGCGGGTGACGGTGCGGTCCAGCAGTTCGGCGAGCACCAGGGTCTCGGACGGGCGCTGCTCGAACCGCCGCATGTTGATCACACCGGTGGTGAGCACCTGCCCGGACTCCAGGCTGGTCACCCTGGTCATCGGCAGGAAGATCCGCCGCCGGCCGACCACCTCGACCACCAGGCCGAGGACCCGGGGCGGACGCCCGCCGATCCGCAGCGACACGACCACGTCCCGGACCCGCCCGACCTGGTCGCCGTTCGGGTCGAAGACCGCGACCCCCGAGAGGTGCGAGATGAAGACCCGGGTGCCCGGCCCTGCCATTGGCTTCCTCCTCGCGCTGATCCGCCGCCCAGGCTACCCGCCCGGGCGGGCGGCGGCCCGCCGACCGGCGGTGGCGCGGTACGGTCACGGCAGTTGATCATCCGTCAGACGGAGTGGTCGTCAGCTGACAGGGGAGGGGATGGCGCATGAACGGTACGGCACACGTACGGATCGCCCGGCCGAGCAGGGACCTGGTGGCGGCGGAGCGGTTCTGGATCGAGGGGCTCGGGCTGAGCGTGCTCTGGCGCTCGGAGCCGGAGCCGGATTCGGGGGAGCACGCGCTGCTGATGGCCGGGTGGCCGGACGCGGCGTGGCACCTGGAGCTGGTGGATGCGGGGGAGGTCGTGCCCGTGCCGACGGTGGAGGACCTGCTGGTGGTCTACCTGGGCGGCGAGGTGCCGGCCGGACTGGTGGAGCGGCTGGAGGCGCACGGCGGCCGCCGGGTCCCCGCGCACAACCCGTACTGGGGCCAGTGGGGTGTGACGGTCGAGGACCCGGACGGCTACCGGCTGGTGCTCTCCACCCGGGAGTGGTCCAACGCCGCCGCGCTGGGCCCGTCCTGATCCGGCGTCAGTCGAGCGGCTGCTGGAGCTCGGTGACCCAGGTGGTCTGCGGGCCCTCGCACTCCAGGTAGAGCTCGCGGACGTACCCGACGGCTCGCTCGCCGGTGGCCTCCGTCCAGCGGGCCATCAGCTGCTCGGCCGGGAGCACCTGGTCCATCGCGCCCCGGTGGACCAGGGTGGCGGCGCGCGGCACGGCGGGCAGGTCGGCGATCTCGAAGCCGTGGGCGGGGTCGGGCTCGGCGTTCACCGGCAGCGCGGCGTACGCGCGGACGCGGTCGGAGCCGGGCTCGGCCTCCTCGTAGTACGCCAGGCCCGGCCCGGCGACGGTCAGGCCGGCCCGCTCCACCAGGGCGCAGAGCCGCCCGAACAGCGGGTCGATGACGGGCCCGACGTGCTCCGGCCCGAAGCTCTCCGCCACGGCGGACAGCCGGGCCACCCGGACCGCCGGCAGGCTCTTCACCACGATGTCCTCGGTGGGCATGTGCCCCTCGCTCTCGATCGAACGGAGCCGCGACTCGACCCGGGTGAGCCGGCTCTCGGCCTCCGCCACCGCCTCGGCGAGCTCGGCCCGGCGCAGCCGCAGCATGCCGCGGAGCTCGTCCGGGGACACCTGCTCGTCGATGATCCCGGCCACCTGCTGGAGGGTGAAGCCGAGGTCCTTGAGCGCGATGATCCGGTTGAGCCGGGCGAGCTGGGCCGCCTCGTAGCCCCGGTAGCCCGTGAACGGGTCCACCCGGGCCGGGGCGAGCAGGCCGATGGCGTCGTAGTGGCGGAGCATCCGGACCGACACCCGGCCGTGCTTCGCGAAGTCTCCGATGCTGAACATGATGAGGGGTACTCCAGGGGCTGACACGGTGTCAGGGTCAAGTGCGGAAGCCCTGCGGCGGGCCGGCGGGAACCACGCGGGGGGTCGGGGCGGTGGGAACCGGGCAGCGGCCCGACGGTTGCGATGGTGGGATCCATGCAGCGGCCCAGGGGCGCGGGGAACTGCGCGCTGCGGGAGGCACAGAGCTGACTGCCGGGTGCGGGGGTTCACTTGCAGGTGGTTGTCCGTACCCGGCGGGTGGGTCTGGTTCTTCCGCTTCGCGCAGTTCCTCGCGCCCCTGGCTGCCCTTCGGGCAGCTGGGGCGTGTGCCGGGTGCGGGGGTTCACTTGCAGGTGGCTGGCCGTACCCGGCATACGGGTTTCGTTCTTCCGTTTCGCGCAGTTCCCCGCGCCCCTGACTGCCCTGCGGGCAGCCGGGGCGCCCAGGGCAGCCGGGGTGGCCGGAGGGCAGGGGTCAGCGGGGGCGCTTGAAGAGGAGCTTGGGGAGGCCGGCCGGGATGGGGCGGCGGGTGGTGGCGGGGGTGGGGAGGGGGACGGCCTGGTGGGAGGTGTCGGGCATGGTGCCGGGCTTCTCGGTGAGGGGGCCGGCCGGCTCCAGGCGGAGGACGCGGCACTCGCGCGCCCAGCGCTCGCCGATGGTGTCGGTGTCGGGGGCGTTCAGCCGCTTGCCCTTGAGCTCCTCGACCGCACCGGTCCACGCCTCGCTGCCGGCGGCCAGCTCGCTGACCCGGGCCGGCCAGGCGGTCAGCCGGCCCCACTTGTCCTTGCTGCGCACCGTCACCTCGGCACCCTGACCGGCCGTCAGGCCGTGCAGCGGCTGCTCGCCGCCGTCCCCGACCACCACCACCGCGCCGTCGTGCCAGGCGTGCCAGACCGGGCGGGCCTGCGGCTGCCCGTCGGCGCGCACCCAGAGCAGCCCGGACTTCTTGGCGGCCTCCTCCAGCAGGGCGCGGTCCAGCAGGTCGTCGGCGGCGATCGTGGGCTCCATGGCGGACAGCGTACGGCCTGCCGTCCGGGGCCCGTCCCAGCAGACAGGACGACAGTTCCGTACACGCGTCACAGCCCTTACGGTATGAGCCGAAGCCCGCGCACCACCCCGAGGAGCACCGTGCCCGCCGCCCGGCCCGAGACCGCCACCGCCGCCACCGTCCAGGCGCCCGCCACCGTGCCGGGCGGGGCTCCGCTGCCCCGGACCGACCTGGTGCTGCTGGCCGTCTCGATCGCCGGCATCTCGCTCTCCGCGCCGCTGATCACCGCCACCGCCGCGCCCGCGCTGGCCATCGCGTTCTGGCGCAACGTCATGTCGGTGGGCGTGCTGGGCCCCTACGCGCTGCTGCGCCACCGTGCCGAGCTGCGCGGGATCGGCCGCCGGGCGCTGCTGCTGGCGATGGCCGCCGGGGCGCTGCTGGCGGCGCACTTCGCGCTCTGGATGCCCAGCCTGCGGATGACCTCGGTGGCCTCGGCCACCGCGCTGGTCACCACCACCCCGCTCTGGACCATCCTGCTGATGCGGCTGCTCGGCACCCGGGCGCCCCGGCTGGTCTGGATCGGCACCTGCGTGGCCTTCGCCGGGGTGCTGGTGCTGACCGGTGTCGACATGTCGCTCTCGCCGCGCGCGCTGCTCGGGGACGCGCTGGCGCTGGCCGCCGGACTGGCCGCCGCCGGGTACATGCTGCTCGGCGCGGAGGTCCGGCGGACCGTCAGCACCACCGCGTACACGCTGGTCTGCTACTCCACCACGGCGGTGGTGCTGCTCGGGATCTGCCTGGTGGCCGGCACCCCGATGACCGGCTGGGACCTCGGGGTCTGGGGGCAGATCGCGCTGCTGATGGTGACCGCCCAGCTGCTCGGCCACTCGCTGAGCAACCGGGTGCTGCGCACCCTCGGCCCGACCGTCACCTCGACCGCGATCCTGCTGGAGACCCCGGGGGCGGCGCTGATCGCCGCGCTCTGGCTGGGCCAGCTGCCGCCGGTGGCCGCCTACCCGGCACTGCTGGTGATCCTGGCCGGCCTGGCCCTGGTGATCCGGGGCCAGGGCCGGAGCTGACGGTGGGTCAGGGGCGCTGTCAGAGCCAGCCGTTGCGGCGGAAGCCCCGGTACATGCCGACGCAGAGCGCGCCGATGCAGGCCATCACGATCGGGTAGCCGTACTTGGAGTGCAGCTCCGGCATGTAGTCGAAGTTCATCCCGTAGACGCCGGTGACCATGGTGGAGACGGCGAAGATGGCCGCCCAGGCGGTGATCTTGCGCATGTCCTCGTTCTGCGCCACCGAGACCTGGGCGAGGTTCGCCTGGAGCAGCGAGTTGAGCAGCTCGTCGAAGCCGTGCACCTGCTCCACCACCCGGGTCAGGTGGTCCGCCACGTCCCGGAAGTACTTGCGGATGTCCGGGTCGACCAGCCGCTGGCCGGGCTCGGAGAGCTGCTGCATCGGGCGCAGCAGCGGGGTCACCGCGCGCTTGAACTCCAGGACCTCGCGCTTGAGTTGGTAGACCCGGCCGACGTCGGCGCCGCGTCCGCCCTTGTTGGCGAAGACGTCGAACTCGATGTCGTCCACGTCGGCCTGGAGGCGGTCGGCGACCAGCAGGTACTGGTCCACCACCTGGTCGGCGATGGCGTGCAGCACGGCGGACGGGCCCTTGGCCAGCAGCTCGCCGCCGCCGTCGCTCTCCAGCCGGCGGCGCAGCTGGCCGAGCGAGCTGTGGCCGCCGTGCCGGACGGTGATCACGAAGTCGGGGCCGACGAAGACCATCAGCTCGCCGCTCTCGATCACCTCGCTGGTCGGGGTGAGCGCGTCGTGCTCCACGTAGCGGATGGTCTTGAAGACCGCGAACAGCACGTCGTCGTAGCGCTCCACCTTGGGGCGCTGGTGCGCGTGCACCGCGTCCTCGACCGCCAGCGGGTGCAGGCCGAAGCGCTGGGCGATGCCCTCGAACTCGGCCTCGGTCGGCTCGTGCAGACCGATCCAGCTGAACGATCCTGCATCCGTCTCCCGGGCCGCGCGGACCTGGCGGGCCGCCTCGCGGGGGCTGCACTTGGCGCCGGCCCGCTTGCCGTCCAGGTAGACGGCGCAGTCCACCACGGCCGAGGAGCTCTGGTCGCCGGCGGCGGCGTCGTACTTGGGCGCGGTGCGGCGGGGGCGTGGGCGGACGACGGCACGGAGGTTGTCGATCATCGACATGACGGGCTCCTCGGGCAGGAACCGTCGCACGGCGGCGCTGAGGGCAGACCGTGGTGCGGCGGAGCGGGCGGCACGTTCGTAGCGGCCGAGGCCGGTGTTTCCGGAGCCGGGGAAGAAGTCCTGCTGCCTTGCTGGGGCGCGGTTTGGACGCTGCGGCTTCGGGGAAGGTGCTCTCCCGGCCGGACGTGACGCTGCCTCAGCTGCTCGTCGGGCCGATCACCGCGGGGTGATCGGACGGGGTGCCACGGAGGGGCCCTGCGGAGAGGGGCCTCAGACGAGGCTGACGAGGACGGAGCGGAGGCGACGCGGCCGGGCAGAGCTGCCGGTACTGCATGGTCGGCTGGTATCCACCGCAACCACCTCCTTCACGTCGTGGCCCTGTTGGTGAGTGATGCCCCAGTGGCCAGCTCCATACCCTAACAGTTGACGGGCCGCCAGCGCTGGGGGTCTGCCGCCCCGGCCTGTCAACCGGGCGTTAGGGTCTGCCCATGGCGCACGATTCCCACGACCCCGCCGAGCTCTCCCGCACGGCCGTGCTGGCCGCCGTCGAGGCCCGCTTGCTGGCGACTTTCGGCGAACCGAGCGGCCGGGCGGCCGTCACCTTCCTCGGCGCGGACCGGATCGAGGTGCTGCGCTTCGGCCCCGACGCGGCCGGACTGGTGAGGTACGTCACGCTCGGCATGTCAGCTGCGCCGATGACCGACCCGACCTCGGTGGTGGCCGATCCGGTGCGCGGGCCGCGCACCGAACTGGTGCTGACGGTCCGTGGGGGGCGCGACGACGTGCTCCGCACGCTGGCCACCTTCGCCGCCACCCCTCAGGTGGAGGGTCTGGTGGTGGCCCCCGGCGCCTCGCTCGACCTCGGCTCCCCGCTCTGGGCGGGCGCGCCGTTCACCTCCGTGCTGACCGGCGAGCCCGGCGGGCTGGTCGAGGACCTGGAGCTGGCCGAGCCGGCCGAGCCGGTGCGCTTCCTGCCGCTGCTGCCGATGACGCCGAACGAGGCCGCGCACAAGCGGGTGCACGGTGCGGCGGAGCTGGAGGAGCGCTGGCTGCGGCACGGCACCGACCTGCGGGACCCGGAGCGGCGCGGCGTACCGCTCGACTGACGGACGGTCAGCCGTGGCCCGCCCGCCGGGCCGTGCGGTCAGCCGGTGATCGGGGCCGCTCCGGTCGCCTGGGCCAGCAGGGCCTCGTAGACCTCGGGGGCGGTGGTGTGCTCGCCGAGCCGGACGGTCTTGCGGCTGCCGTGGTAGTCGCTGGAGCCGGTGGCCAGCAGCCCCAGCTCGGCGGCCAGCGCGCGCAGGCGCTCCCGGGTCTCCGGGTCGTGGTCGGTGTGGTCCACCTCCAGGCCGCCGAGTCCGGCCCCGGCCAGCTCCCGGATGGTGGCGTCGGAGACCGTACGGCCGCGCTTGACGGCTCCGGGGTGGGCGAAGACCGGCACCCCGCCGGCCGCCCGGACCAGCCGGACGGCCGTCACCGGGTCGGTCTCGTGCTTGGGCACGTCGGCCCGTCCGCCGTTGGCCAGCCAGTCGGCGGTGAAGGCCGCCGAGACGTCCGGCACCACCCCGGCCTCGACCAGTGCGCTGGCGATGTGCGGGCGCCCGACACTGCCGTCGCCCGCGATCCGCTGCACCTGCTCCCAGCTGATCGGCGCCCCGAGCTCGACGCACCGCTCCACCACCGCCCTGCCCCGGCGGAACCGGTCGGTGCGGACCAGCTCGCGCTCGGCCGCGAAGGCCGGCTCGGTGGGGTCGAAGAGGTAGGCCAGCAGGTGCATCGAGATCCCGCCGGTCCGGCAGGACAGCTCGGCACCCGGCACCACCGTCAGCCCGGTGCCGCGCACCGCCCCGGCCGCCTCGGCGTGCCCGGCCACCGTGTCGTGGTCGGTCAGCGCCACCACGTCCAGCCCGGCGGCCACGGCGGCGGCGACCAGCTCGGCGGGGGAGTCGGTGCCGTCCGAGGCGTTGCTGTGGGCGTGCAGGTCGATGCGCACTTGCTGGTCTCTCCTCGCGGCCGGGGCTCGTGGGCGCTCAGCCTACGACCCGGCCCGCCCGGGAGCGGCGGCTACCCCAGCAGGCGCGGGGACAGCGCTCCGCACGGCAGCAGGCTCAACTCGGCGCCGGCGTCCCGCAGATCGGTGAGCACCAGCTCGTCGTACATCATCAGTGCGGACTGCTCGGGCCAGGCCACCGCCCAGATCCACAGCCCGCGCGCCTCGCCGACGTAGACCGCGCGGTCGTCCGGCGCCTCCGGCACGTGGAACATCGGAGTGGGCCGGCCGGCCGCCGTGACCTTGGCGTCGGCGGGCTTGTAGAGCGAGACCGAATCGCCCGGATCCGGGCCGGGCAGTCCGGCGTACCGGGCGCCGAGCCCGACGCCCAGCTCCTCGGCCACCAGCACCAGCTCGCCGAAGCCGCCGAGCGGGGCCGGGCCGGAGCAGGCCACCGCGGTGGCGCGGGCACCTGACACGTCGTCACCCGCGTGCGCGATCCCGGTGAAGAGCCAGCCGACCGGCAGCGGCCAGGGCAGCCAGACCGGCACCTGCGAACGGGCGACGGCGACCCCGAGGGCTTCCACGCTGGGCGGCAGCACCGGCTGCATCGGATGAACCGCGCCGTGCTGGTCACACTGCCAGGTGTCGGAGAAGAGACCGGGTGCGCGGACCCGGGCCGCACACCTCGGGCAGCTTGGCTCGCCCCTCATGACGGACAACGGTCCTCCCTCCGGAGCGCCGCGTCAAGGACGATCACCCGGATGGAGTGGCGCTCCGCCGGGGGTGGTGGGCGGCCCCGTTGGGGGATGTCCCGCCGGGGCCGGTGGCAAACGTGCGCCAGCTCGCGGCCGGTGGCGCGGCCCCGCCGCACTGCGCCGGGAACGCACTGACGCCCCGTCACCGGGATGCGGTGGGCGGGGCGTCGGTGGGTATCGGGACGTCGGACGCGGCCTCGGCCGGTCCGTCGCCGGTCAGACCGCCTTGCACGGACGGATGTAGATGCGCTCGCCGGTGACGGCGGCCCGCTCCACGTACTCGCGGACGGTGTCCGCGTCGGCGATCAGTCGGTCGGTGGCGGCGCCCTGGACGTCGTCCAGGCGGAGGATCTCGAAACGCATGGGTCGCTCCCTTCCCTGCCCCGCGCGGAGCGGGGCCTTGGTGACAGCTCGGTCTTCGTCGTCCGGTGGTGCTGCTGTCCTGTACATACGGTGTCGCACTGCTGGATCGGGCGGGTTGCCCGCCCGTTAAGTCCCGGTTTCGGCGCATCGGCGCCGGTGTGCTTCGACTGCTCCAACCAGGCGCCGGGCTCGGTGATTCCCGGACAGAATCAAATATTACCTGAACTAAAGAAATTGTGCCCGGGATGAGCCCCGGCGTCCTCCCGCCGGGGGCTGCTCCGTCAGGTCAGGTCCCAGAAACCGGCGAGTACGGCGGCCGTGGCGGCGGGCTGCTCGGCGTTCGGCGAGTGCAGCGCCCCGGGGACGGTGGTGTGCGGCACGCCGAGGCGGTCGGCCATCGCGATCTGCTCCTCGACCGGCCAGGCGTAGTCCCGCTCGCCGGACACCACCTGGGCCGGCAGCCCGGCGGCCGTCAGCGCGGCCAGCTCCGCCACCCGGTCCGGTGCGGAGATCAGGTGGCCGCCCATCGCGATCAGCGCCTCGGGGCGGTTCGCCAGCCAGCGGCGGTGCAGGAACGCGCCGATCTCCGGCTCCGGGGCGGGCCTGTCCCGGTCCATGTCCTGCATCAGCTGCCAGATCTCCTCCAGCGTCAGCCCCCCGGCCAGCGCGTCGACCAGCAGCCCGGTGCGGGCCGCCTCCGGCGGGTCGATCGCGGCCGGACCGGTGGAGAGCAGGGTCAGCGAGCTCCAGGGCAGCGCGGCCCGGTCCGCCGCCAGCGTGGCCTGCCGGCAGACCTGGCCGCCGAAGGAGTGGCCCAGCAGGTGCAGCGGGGCGTCGGTGGGCAGCGCGGTGGCGAGCGCCAGCAGGTCCAGGGCGAGCCGGTCGATCGCGTAGGCGGCGGCGTCGGCCGGGCCCCCGGTCTCGTACTGGCCGCGCTGGTCCACCGCGACGGTGCGGTACCCGCGCTCGGCGAGCGGCTCCAGGAGGGCGATGAAGTCCTCCTTGCTCCCGGTGAAGCCCGGCACCAGCAGCGCCGTCCCGCGCACCGGGCCGGCCGGTTCCCCGACGAAGGCCGCGAAGCTCCCCCGCTCAGCGGTGGCCAGCCGGACGGCACCGGCGCAGACGGGCAGCTTCAGGAAGGGGGGAGTGCTCACCGGCAGAGCGTATGCCACCCGCTCTGCCGCCCGGGGGGCGTGCGGGGCGGCGGACGGGCGAGTCGGGGGCGCGCGTGCCTGGTGGGCGGTTGCCCGGAGGGGGAGGCAGGTGGTCGCCCCGGGGCGCGGGGCACTGCGCGGGTCGGGAGGTGGGAGCCGTGGGCCGGGTGCGGGGAATCACGTGCAGGTGATCGTCCGGTCCCGGCGGACGGTTGGTTGCCTTCCGCCTCGCGCGCCTCCGGAGGACCCGACCGTTGCCGCCGTGGGACGGGGAAGTGCGACGGGGCCGGCGCTCCGTGGTGGAGGGCCGGCCCCGTCGGGGTGGTGCGGGGACTACTCGGCGGCCGGGGCCTCGGTGGCCGCCGGGCGGCGGGTCCGGGTCCGGGTGCGGCGCTTGGGGGCCTCGCCCTCGACGGCCGGGGCGGCCTCGGTGGCGGGGGACTCGACGGCGGCCTCGGCCGCGCGCGGGCGGCGGCGACGGCGCTTGGGGGCCTCGCCCTCGACGGCCGGGGCGGCCTCGCCGGCCTGGGCCGGGATCACCGGGGCGGCCTCGGTGGCCTTGGCGGTGTCGACGGCCTGGCCGTCGGCGCCCACGCCGCCACGGGTGCGACGACGCTCGCGCGGCTTGCGGGCCGGCTTCTCGGCGACCGGGGCGGCGGCCTCGGCCGCGGGAGCGCCACGACGGCCGCCACGGGTCCGGGCGCCACGGCCGCCGGTCTCGCCGAGGTCCTCGATCTCCTCCGCCTTCAGACCGGCCCGGGTCCGCTCGGAGCGCGGCAGCACACCGGTGGTGCCCGGCGCGATCTTCAGCAGCTCGTAGAGGTGCGCGGAGGTGGAGTAGGTCTCCTCCGGGTCGCTGAACGGCAGGTCCAGCGCCTTGTTGATCAGCTGCCAGCGCGGGATGTCGTCCCAGTCGACCAGGGTCACGGCGGTGCCGGAGGCCCCGGCGCGGCCGGTGCGGCCGATCCGGTGCAGGTAGGTCTTCTCGTCCTCGGTGCACTGGTAGTTGATGACGTGCGTGACGCCCTCGACGTCGATGCCGCGGGCGGCGACGTCGGTGCAGACCAGCACGTCCACCTTGCCCGAGCGGAACGCGCGCAGCGCCTGCTCGCGGGCGCCCTGGCCGAGGTCGCCGTGGACCGCGCCGGCCGCGAAGCCGCGCTGGGTCAGCTGGTCGGCCACGTCGGCGGCGGTGCGCTTGGTCCGGCAGAAGATCATCGCCAGGCCCCGGCCGTCGGCCTGGAGGATGCGGGAGACCATCTCGACCTTGTCGAGCGAGTGGGCACGGAAGACGTGCTGCTCGATGTTGGCCACGGTGGCGCCGGTGTCGTCCGGGGCGGCGGCCCGGATGTGGGTCGGCTGGCTCATGTAGCGGCGGGCCAGCGAGATGACCTGGCCGGGCATGGTGGCCGAGAAGAGCAGGGTCTGCCGCTTGGCCGGCAGCATGGTGATGATCTTCTCGACGTCCGGCAGGAAGCCCAGGTCGAGCATCTCGTCGGCCTCGTCGAGGACCAGCGCCTTGACCTTCGAGAGGTCCAGCTTGCGCTGGCCGGCCAGGTCGAGCAGGCGGCCGGGGGTGCCGACGATGATGTCGACGCCCTTCTTCAGCGCCTCGACCTGCGGCTCGTAGGCCCGGCCGCCGTAGATGGCGAGGACCCGCACGTCGCGGACCTTGCCGGCGGTCTGCAGGTCGTTGGTGACCTGGGTGCAGAGCTCGCGGGTGGGCACCACGATGAGCGCCTGCGGGCTGTCCGAGAGCTGGTCGGGGGTGGCCCGGCCGGCGTCCACGTCGGCCTTGACGACGACCCGCTCGATCAGCGGGAGGCCGAAGCCGAGGGTCTTGCCGGTGCCGGTCTTGGCCTGGCCGATGACGTCGTGGCCGGTCAGCGCGACCGGCAGGGTCATCTCCTGGATCGGGAACGGGTGGACGATCCCGACGGCCTCCAGGGCCTCGGCGGTCTCGGCCAGGATGCCCAGGTCCCGGAAGGTGGTCTTGGTGGGTTCAGCGGTGGTGGACAGGGTGCTGCCTCTTCCATGTGGGTGGGCCGAGAGCGAGAGGGCGGCGGGCAGCCCCGCGCGAGGTGTCGGGCCGTCCTGCAGCCCGCTCCGTCGTCACGAGGTCGCACAACCGCGCCGGCCCCTGTGCCCTGCCGACCCGAGCGGCCCGGAGGGGGCGCGGGGTGCGGCGGCGTCGGGGAGGATTCCCTTGAGGGGCGCGGCGCGGGACCTGCGCCGGGGGGCGGCGTGGTCCGCGGCGGCCCTCGCTCGGCCACTGATGCGGTGCCAGGGCCCGAAGTCCGGGCCATGGTCGGAGCCGATCGGCTCTCCGACCGGGCATCCGCGTACGTGAACGCCCGGTGTCCTGCGCGGCACCGTCGTGTGCCGCCCGGATACATCGGGCCTCACTACCACCATACAGTCAGGCGACGACTCGAACACGTGACGTGCCCTACTCCGCGCAGACCCCGCCTGTTCAGCGAGGTACTAGGGTGACGGGAATGGAGACTCAGGCCGCCGACGACGGCACCCCGCTGGACGCTTCCGTCACTCCCGACACCCCCGCCTCGATCGGCGGCTGGGACGCCCGGGCGGTCGACCCGGGGTACCGGGCCGCGGTGCTGGACCTGCTCGGTGCGCTCGCCTACGGCGAGCTGAGCGCCTTCGAGCGGCTGGCCGAGGACGCCAAGTTCGCCCCCGGGCTGGTGGACAAGGCCGCGCTGGCCAAGATGGCCTCGCACGAGTACCAGCACTACCAGCAGCTGCACGACCGGCTGGTCGAGGTCGGGGCCGACCCGACCGAGGTGATGACCCCGTTCGTCGAGCCGCTGGAGAACTTCCACCGGATGACCGCGCCCTCGGACTGGCTGGAGGGCCTGGTGAAGGCGTACGTCGGGGACGCGATCGCGACCGACTTCTACCGCGAGGTGGCCGTCCGGCTGGACGACGACACCCGGGACCTGGTGCTCGGGGTCTCGGCCGACACCGGGCACGCGCAGTTCGCGGTGGACCGGGTGCGGCAGGCGATCGAGGAGGACCCCCGGGTCGGCGGGCGCCTGGCGCTCTGGGGCCGGCGGCTGATGGGCGAGGCGCTCAGCCAGGCCCAGCGGGTGGTGGCGGAGCGGGACGCGCTCTCCAACCTGCTGGTCGGCGGCGCCGAGGTGCAGGGCTTCGACCTGGTCGAGGTCGGCAAGATGTTCAACCGGATCACCGAGGCGCACACCCGGCGGATGGCCGCCCTGGGGCTCGCGTCCTGACGGCGGATCAGGCGTGCCGGTGCCGTCCGTGGCCGGCCGCCCGGTCCGGGCGGGCCAGGACGGAGAGCAGCAGGCCCGAGCTGACCGCCGAGAGCAGCAGGACCAGGCCGGGCAGCCGGCCGTCCAGGGCGTAGCCGGAGACCACCCCGCCGAGCAGGGCCGAGACCACGGCGGTACCGACCGTCAGCACCCGGGAGAACGGGTAGAAGTCGGCGAACAGCAGCAGCGCCACGGCGGCGACGGCGAGCCCTATGGCGGCGAAGGCGATCGTCTGCAGGACCACGGGCGGGCCTCCCAGGTGTGGGGCCGGGGGCGGGGGTGCCACCCCGCCCCTACCCCGTACCGACCTGTGGTACGCGCGCTCGAACGCGGAAGGCCGCCCCACCGGACGGTGGGGCGGCCTTCCGCGTTCGAGACGGCCGTTCGCCGCCGTGCCTCAGCTGGTGCCGAAGCCGACCTTGCGCACGCTCGGCTCGCCGATCTCCACGTACGCCAGGCGCTCGGCCGGGACGATGACGCGGCGGCCCTGCTCGTCGGTCAGCGTGAAGAGCTTCGAGGTGCCCTCCAGCGCCTTGGCGACCGCGCTCTCGACCTCATCGGCAGTCTGCGAGCTCTCGAGAACGATCTCTCGGGGCGCGTGCTGCACGCCGATCTTGACCTCCACGGCTTCCGTCCCTCCGGGTTTGCAGTCAGCGGTGCGCTCGGACCGCCGTTCGCGGCCCTCGCGTCGTACGGCTTCACCATAGAGCACCGGTCTCACCGGTCGGCGAAGGTCGGGTGATCACCCGTCAGCCGGCGGACTCCGCGCCCTCGGAGCCCGGGTGCATCGGGAAGCCCTTGAGGCCGCGCCAGGCCAGGCTGGCGACCAGCTTGACGGCGGCGTCCCGGGGGATCTCCAGGTTCTGCGAGAGCCAGTACCGGGCGGTGATCTGGGCCAGGCCGCAGACACCGACCGCGAGCAGCTTGGACTCGGCGTCGGGCAGGTCGGTGTCCTCGGCGATCACCTGGCTGACCAGGGTGGCGCTGGCGTCGGCGGCCCGCTCGACCCGCTCGCGGACGGCGGGCTCGTTCGTCAGGTCGGACTCGAAGACCAGGCGGAAGGCGCCGGACTCGCTGGAGACGTAGTTGAAGTACGCCTCCATGGTGGCGGCCACCCGCTGCTTGTTGTCGGTGGTGGCGGCGAGGGCGTCCCGGGTGGCCTCGACCAGCGCGTCGCAGTGCTTGTCCAGCAGCGCGAGGTAGAGCTCCAGCTTCCCGGGGAAGTGCTGGTAGAGGACGGGCTTGCTGACCCCGGCGCGGTCGGCGATGTCGTCCATCGCCGCAGCGTGGTAGCCCTGGGCGACGAACACCTCCTGCGCGGCACCGAGCAGTTGTTCACGACGGGCGCTGCGCGGCAGGCGGGCGCCGCGCGGGCGCTCCTGAGCCTCCTGGACGGCCGACACGGGCGCTCCTCACTTCTCGGTCTGCGGCACGCCCGGGACGGGGACGGTGTGCCGGGCGTGGCTGGCAGAGGTGTCTGATTCTACTTTTGGGTAACCGGTTCCGCGCCGGGCGAGCGCCGATCAATTACCCCTCTGCCCCCTTGTCGGATGCCCACAATACGGGGCCGACCTGCGGTGTCCAGAGGACGAGACGGCGCCGGGGGTGCGCGGGGGACTGGGCCGGCCCCCGCCCGCTCACTACGATCTCCGTCCATGAGCACTGAGCAGCGGGTGGCGGACGGCACGGGCGCGGAGCGGCGGAGCGTGGAGGTCCCGGGGGCGGTGCTGGCGGTGCACGGGCCGGCCGCGCGGGCCGAGGGTCTGCCGGCGGCGCTCTTCGTGCACGGGCTCGGTGGCTCGGGGGACAACTGGACCGAGCTGATGACCGAGCTCTCCGACGTGCTGGACGCCGAGGCGGTGGACCTGCCCGGCTTCGGCTGGTCGGCGCCCCCGCAGGACGGCAACCTCTCGGTCAACGGGCACGTCCGGGCGGTGATCGGGTACCTGGAGGCGTCCGGGCGCGGGCCGGTGCACCTGTTCGGCAACTCGCTGGGCGGCGCCGTCGCGGTCCGGCTGGCCGCCGTCCGGCCCGATCTGGTGCGCAGTCTGACCCTGATCTCGCCGGCCCTGCCCGAGCTGCCCCCGCAGCGCAGCGCCTGGCCGACCGGCCTGCTGGCGGTGCCGGGGGTGGCCGGTCTGCTGGGCCGGCGGCGGGCGCCCGGCGGCGACGTCGAGGCGGCCACCCGGCAGCTGCTGGCGCTGGTCTACGGCGACCCGGGCGCGGTGCCGTCGGGCCAGTGGGACCGGGCGGTGGCCGAGTACCGGCGCCGGTCCGGGCTGCCGTACGCGCTGGCGGTGCTGGCCGGGTCGGCGCGCGGGATCGTCTCGGCGTACACCGAGCGCGGGGACCAGTCGCTCTGGCGGCAGGCCGCGCAGGTGAAGGCGCCGGTGCTGCTGGTGTACGGGCTCAAGGACCGGCTGGTCTCCTACCGCTCCGCCGCCCGGGCGTGCGCGGCCTTCGCGGACGCCCGGCTGCTGGTGCTGCCGGAGGCCGGGCACGTGGCGATGCTGGAGCACCCGGAGCGGGTGGCGCGGGCGGTGCGGGAGCTGCTGGCGGCGGTCGGGCCGGTGGACTCCGGGGTGGCGCAGGGGAGCTGACGACCGGTCAGCGGGCGCGCGGAACGGCGCGGCCGGGCCGAGGTCACGCGGTTTCACTCGTTCAGGTGGCCCCTCCGTCCAGGCCGGAGGGGTTCTCAGCGATTCGTTCTACCTTCGTGGTGTCGGACCGAACAGGTGTGGGGGAAGCGCGCCGCTCCGGGTGTCCCGGAGGAGCCGCGCGGGTTCTGAGTACCGGTACGTGGGCTGACGCCGTCACGTGACCGCACCCGGTCACCACGAACCGCCGCGCCCTGGAGGTCGTCGTGCGCATTGCCCTGATCACCGAGAGTTCCCACTCGTACGCGAGCCGTGCCGACGGCTGGTGCGGACGGCTGGCCGAGGGCCTGGCCGAGCACGAGTTCCGGTTGTACGTGCTCGGGGAGGGCAGTGGGGCCGGGAGTGGGCGGCTGCCCGTCCGGGAGCTGCCGATCTGGGGCCGGCGGCCCCGGGGGCGGGGGCCCGCGCTGCACCGGCGGCGGTCGTACGCCCAGGCGTACCGGGCCCTGGTGAGATCGCTGGTGATACCCGGGGAGAAGGGGTCCTTCGGGCCCGCGCTGCACCGGCTGGCCGCGCTCGGCCGGGAGGACGGCGCGCTGCCCGCCTTCCTGGCCTCCGGCCCGGCCCAGCGGGTGCTGGAGCAGGTCTGGCGCTCGCCCGGGGCCGAGACGGCGGCCGGGCAGCCGCAGGTGCAGGACGTGCTGGTGGCGGCCGACCTGCTGGAGCAGTGCCTGCGTCCGCTCTCCGCCCCCTGGTACGGGACGGGGGAGGACGGGCTCGGCGGGGCCGACCTGTGCCACGTGGTCGGCGGCGGCCCGGCGGCGCTGCCCGCGCTGGTGGCCAAGCAGCTGCACGGGGTGCCGTTCGTGGTCACCGAGCACGGGCTGCACCTGCGCGAGCAGTACCGGAGCTGGCGCACCGCGCCCTACCGCTGGCCGGTGCGGGCGCTGCTGATCGCCTTCTTCCGGCAGCTCACCGAGGAGACGTACCGTCAGGCCGCCGTGCTCACCCCCGGCAGCGACTACGACCGGCGCTGGCAGGAGCGGTGCGGGGCCGACCCGGCCCGGGTCCGGGTGGTGCACGAGGGCACCCCGGCGGTGGCCCGGCCGGCCGCCGGGCCGGAGCCGGAGCGGCCGGTGCTGGTCTGGGCCGGGGCGCTGGAGCCCGGGCGGGACCCGGCGCTGGTGCTGCACGCCTTCGCCCGGGTGCGGGCCGAGCTGCCCGGCGCGCGGCTGCGGCTGTACGGGGAGGAGGGCGCGCCCGGGTACCTGGAGCACCTGCGCGGGATCGCGGAGAAGCTCGGGGTGGGCGCCGCGGTCTCCTTCGAGGGGCGGCCGGCGGGCGGTGCGGCCGAGGCCTGGGAGGCCGGGCAGGTGGTGGTCTTCTCGGCGCTGGCCCAGCGCAGCCCGCGGCTGCTGGCCGACGCCATGCTGAGCGGCCGGGCGGTGGTCTCCACCGAGGTCGGAGTGGCCCGGGAGGTGGTCGGGCCGACCGGCCTGCTGGTGCCGCCCCGCGATCCGGCCGCGCTGGCCGCCGCCTGCCTGGCCCTGCTCGGTGACGAGGAGCGGCGGGCCCGGCTGGGGCTGGCCGGGCGGCTGCGGGCGCAGGAACGGTTCGCGGTGGAGCCGGTGGTGACCGCCTTCCGGGAGGTCTACCTGGAGCTGGTCTCGCGCTTCCCGGCCTACCCGGTGGCGGAGGCGGAGGAGAAGGCCGGCCGGACCGCCAGGGGCGGGGCCAGGGGTGTCAGGGCGGAGGTGCGGCCGTTCGCACGCCCGGCCGAGTACTGGGTGGCGGGGCCGGTCGGGGCCGAGGACGTGGCGGGTGCGGGGGCCGGTGCGGCTGCCGCGGTCGAGGCGGAGCCGCTGAAGGAAGCGGTCTGATGCCCGGGGAGGTCGCGGACCCGGTCCGGGAGTTGATGGCGCGTCACCGCTCGGTCTGCGAGCAGGCGGTGGACGCCCTGGAGATAGCCGCCGCGCTGGAGGACTCGGGCATCGGGCCGGGCGAGGCGGCCCGGTACCGGCACGCGGACGTCTTCTCGCTGGCCGAGGAACTGTACGCCCGGGTGCCGCGCCACCCGCCCCGGCCGATGGCCGCGGCGGGCGGGGCGCGGTGGCGGGAGCGGGTCGGGGCGGCGCTGCGCAGTGCCGTCCGGCACGGGGCGCCGGCCGGGGTGCTGGCGGTGGGCTGTGCGGTGTCGCCTGCGGCGCGGGGGCCGTTGGCGGTGCTGTGCGGCGGGTGGCTGGCCTGGGCGGCGAGTCGGCCGGCGGGGCTGACGGGGGGCGCGGGGGACCGTGCGCGGGGGGTGACCCGGGTACCGGGTACGGACCACCGGGTACAGGACCACCACGTACGAGGGGACGGCCGTACCCGGCACCCGGGGCCGGGTCTTCCGCCGCGCGCCGGGGTGCCTGCCGCCCGCCTGCTGGCCGGGGTGGCCGTGGGCGGGCTGCTGGTGGGGGCGGTGCTGGGCGGCGGGGTGCCGGGGGTGGCGGCCGCGGTGGGGGCCGGCGCGGCGGAGTGGGCCGTGGGGTGGGTGCGGCAGGTCGGCCGGGGGCACCTGGCGGCGGCCCGGACCCTCGCGGACTTCCGGGCCCTGATGCGGCCGGTGCTCCCGGTCGCGGTCGGGCTGCACGCGCTGGCGGTGACCGCGCTCGGCTTCGGGGGCCTGTTGCTGCTCGCCGCGGCGGACCCGGCCCCGCAGGGTGCGGGGCTGTTCGAGGCAGCGCTGCTCCGGGCGAGCGGCCCGCAGTGGGCCGGGCAGCTGGTGCTGGGGCTGGTGCTGCTGCCGGCCGTCGTCCTGCTGCGCTGCGGCCGGCCGGGCCCGGCGGTGGCGGGGCTGGTCGCGGCGGGCGCGGGCCGGGCGCTGCTGACGGTGGCTCAGCACGGAGCCCCGGCCGCGCAGGTGCTGGCCTGTGCCCCGGTGGCGGCGGTGCTGCTGCCGTACGCGTGGCTGGTGCTGGGCCGGCCCGGCGCACACCGCGACCCCTGAGGGGCTCCGGCCCCTCCTCGATCTTCTCGTTCGCAATGGATTCTCGTGGAAGGACACCCCAGATGAGGGTGCTGCTGTTGGGCGCCGACGGTTTCATCGGCCGCCGGGTCGCCGAGCGACTGCTGGACGAACCGGACCTCCAGGTCACCGTGCTGGGCCGGCGGGACTCGGCCGACATCCGCTTCGACCTGACCGCCGGGAGCCCCGGGGCGCTGGCGAGGTTCCTGGACGCGGTGGCGCCGCAGGTGGTGATCAACTGCGCGGGGGCCACGTACGGCAGCTCCCGGACGCTGATCCGCTCCAACACGCTGGCGGTGGCCACCGTCTGCGAGGCGATCCGGCGCAGCCGGGAGCCGGCCCGGCTGGTGCACATCGGCTCGGCGGCGGAGTACGGGCCGATGCCCGCCGGGGTGCCGATCTCGGAGCACGCCGAGCCCAGGCCGTCCGGCCCGTACGGGGTCTCCAAGCTGGCCGGGACGGAGCTGGTGCTGGCCAGCGGGCTGGACGCGGCGGTGCTGCGGGTGTTCGACGTGGTCGGGCCGGGCTCGCCGGCCGCCTCGCTGTTCGGACGGCTGGCGGAGGGGCTGCGCCGCGCGCTGGAGCAGGGCGAGCGGCAGGTGCGGATGCCGGACCTGTCCGGATACCGGGATTTCGTCGACGTCCGGGACGTGGCCAGGGCGGTGCAGTCGGCGGCCGTCTCGGCGGCCACCGGGGTGATCAACATCGGCAGCGGCCACGCCGTCCGGGCCCGGGACGGGGCGCAGCTGCTGCTCCGGGCGGCCGGGTTCGAGGGCTCCATCAGCGAGGACGCCCGCCCGGCCGTGCTGCCCGGCCAGCCGGGGCCGGGCGCGGCCGGGGGCACGGGCGGGGACCACCCGCCGCAGTACCCGCCGTTCCGCCCCGGGGGAGAGCCGGTGCAGTGGCGGCAGGCGGACGCCCGGACCGCCCGGGACCGTCTCGGCTGGCGGACACAGGTGCCGCTGGAGGAGTCGCTGGGGGACATCTGGCTGGAGACGGCCTGTCGGGTCTGAGGCGTCACCGCCCGCTCTCACCAGGGGTGTTGCGGAGATCCGGCGCGGTCCCACGATCCGGCGGAGGGTGTCTCACCAGGCGGACCTGCTGTCTCGGAATACCTCGGTCGAGTGACACTGTTGGCGTAGCAGAGCCACTTCGGTGGCCCGCCAAGCCCCGAACTGACGACCATCGGAGTCACTGTGTCGCTGCCACCCCTGGTAGAGCCGGCCGCCGAGCTCACCATCGACGAGGTCCGCCGGTACTCCCGCCACCTGATCATCCCGGACGTCGGGATGGCCGGGCAGAAGCGGCTGAAGAACGCCAAGGTGCTCTGCGTCGGCGCCGGCGGCCTCGGCTCGCCCGCCCTGATGTACCTGGCCGCCGCCGGTGTCGGCACGCTCGGGATCGTCGAGTTCGACACGGTGGACGAGTCCAACCTCCAGCGCCAGATCATCCACGGCCAGTCGGACATCGGCCGCTCCAAGGCCGAGTCGGCGAAGAACTCCGTGCTGGAGATCAACCCGTACGTCAACGTGATCCTGCACGAGGACCGCCTCGACAACGACAACGTGATGGAGATCTTCTCCGGCTACGACCTGATCGTCGACGGCACCGACAACTTCGCCACCCGGTACCTGGTGAACGACGCGGCCGTGCTGCTCGGCAAGCCGTACGTCTGGGGCTCGATCTACCGCTTCGACGGCCAGGCCAGCGTGTTCTGGGCCGAGCACGGCCCCTGCTACCGCTGCCTCTACCCGGAGGCCCCGCCGCCGGGCATGGTCCCGTCCTGCGCCGAGGGCGGCGTGCTCGGGGTGCTCTGCGCCTCGATCGGCTCGATCCAGGTCACCGAGGCGATCAAGCTGCTGGCCGGGGTCGGCGAGCCGCTGGTGGGCCGTCTGATGATCTACGACGCCCTGGAGATGAACTACCGTCAGGTCAAGATCCGCAAGGACCCGAACTGCGCGGTCTGCAGCGAGAACCCGACGGTCACCGAGCTGATCGACTACGAGTCGTTCTGCGGCGTGGTCTCCGAGGAGGCCCAGGAGGCCGCCGCCGGTTCGACCATCACCTCGAAGCAGCTCAAGCAGTGGCAGGACGACGAGGAGGACATCTTCCTGATCGACGTCCGCGAGCCCGGCGAGTACGAGATCGTCTCGATCCCCGGCGCCACGCTGATCCCGAAGAACGAGTTCCTGATGGGGAACGCGCTGGAGTCCCTGCCGCAGGACAAGAAGATCGTGCTGCACTGCAAGTCGGGCGTCCGCTCGGCCGAGGTGTTGGCGGTCCTCAAGTCGGCCGGCTTCTCCGACGCGGTCCACCTGGGCGGCGGCGTGCTCGGCTGGGTGAACCAGATCGAGCCGCACAAGCCGTCCTACTGACGGTCCGTCGGCAGACGGAAGGGGCGGGCGGCCGGTGGCCGCCCGCCCCTTCGGCGTTCCTAGAGCGCGTCCTTGCGCTGGAGCACGTTGTAGCAGATCCAGCCGGGGATGACGGGCAGCCAGAAGGTCAGCAGCCGGTAGAGGAAGACTGCCGGGGTGGCGACGGTGGCCGGGACACCGGTGAAGGTCAGGGTGCCGATGAGGGTGACCTCGACCGCGCCGATGCCACCGGGGGTCGGGATGGCGGAGCCCGCCGCGTTGGCGGTCAGGAAGACCACCGCGACGGCCGAGAAGCTCATCGTGTACCCGAACGCCCGGATGGAGGCGTCCAGGCAGGCGGTGAAGCTGAGCGTCAGCAGCAGGATGCCGCCGAAGCCGGTGAGCAGCTTCTGCGGGTTCTGCATCAGGTCGAGCATCCGGGGCACCACGCCGAAGAACAGGGCCCGCACCCTGGTCACCACGAAGCGCCGTATCGGGCCGACCGCCGCGATCACCAGGGCGAGCACGGCCGTGCTCAGCACGCCGATGATCAGGGCCCGCGACGTGCCGAACTCACCGTTGCCCTCGGCCTGCCGCTGGCCACCGGCGATCAGGCCGAAGGTGAACAGCAGGAACAGGTGCCCGCCGAGCCCGGCCAGTTGGGAGGCACCGACGCTGGCCACCGCCTGGACCGGGCGGATGCCGGCCTTCTGGAGGTAACGGGTGTTCAGGGCGATGCCGCCGATCGCGGCGGGCGCCACCAGCTTCACGAAGGAGCCGGCCACCTGGGCCGCCACCGTGCGCCGGAACGGCAGCCGCTCCAGCACGAAGCCGGTGAGGCTCATCGAGGCGGCGATGTAGCTCATCGCCGAGGCGGCCAGGGCGGCTGCCGCCCAGGCCCAGTTCATCCGGTCGAGGTTGAACTGCTCGGGCTTGATGGCGGTCAGCGCGAAGTACGCGGCGAACGCCAGCGCCACCACCGTGATCACGGTCTTCGGCTTCAGCCGTTCCAGCTTCTCGGGGGCCAGCGGTGCTTCCGGGACGACCTGGAGGATCTGGCCGCGAATCCGGCTGAGCAGGTCCTCGCTCGCGATCGCGATGTCCTCCTCGGCCTGTTGCTGGGTGCGCTCCCCGGCCGCGACCTGCTCCAGGGCCAGGGCCTGGGCGGTGGACTTGCGCGCCTTGTTCAGCCGGCTCAGGTCGGCCCGGCTGCCGCGGTTCAGGGCGACCGGCTGGAGCAGCGGGAGCGAAGCGGCCACCCGGTCGGCGCTGAGCACCAGGTTGGCGGTGGCCACCGCGCGCTCCGGGCCCACCCGCAGGGCGAAGGTGGTGAGCAGCTGGGCGATGTCGATCCGCAGGGTCAGGTCACCGGCCGCGATGTCCCCGCCGGAGAGGTTGACCAGGTAGCCGGTCTTCTCGTCCACCACGAGGAGCGACTCGCCGGTCAGCCGGCGGTGCGCGATCCGGCGCTGGTGCAGCGCGTCGACCGCCTCCCAGAACGAGGCCATCGCCTCGTCGGTGACCTCGTCGTCCGCCAGCTCGTCCAGCGGACGGCCCGTCAGCTTCTCGTAGACCAGCACGGCGGCGTCCGGGCCGAGCTCGGAGGTGGCCACCAGCTGCGGGGCGCGGGCCCCGGAGGCGGTGGCCGCGTAGGCGATCAGGGCCTCCTGCTCCAGTGCCTGGCGGAGCGACTGGGGGCTGCGCCGGACGGCCACCGAGCGGAGCCTGACGCGGCGCCAGGCGCGGTAGAAGAAGCCGGATGCCTGCTGCTCGCGGTCGATCACGTGGACGTCCAGCGGCGGTCCGGAGACCTGCTCGACGTAGTAGCGCCGGGCGCCGCCGGGGGCGTCGGGCGCGCCGTGCGCGACGGAGGGGGAGAAGCCGACCTTGCGCAGGCCGATCATCAGGTGCTGGCCGGTGGGGCGGATGTTCGGCGAGCCGATGGCGTACAGCGTGGCGTAGGCCACCGACCAGCCGATCAGCACCGTCAGGATCAGCGAGAGCACGGTGGTGTAGCCGCTGGCCAGCTCGGTCAGGCCGCTGAGCAGCACCACCGACCAGAGGGCCACCCGCCACCGGGGTCTGCTCGACATGCCGACGGCGGTCATGTAGGCGATCACCGGGGCCAGGTAGCCGTGCACCGGGTCGGTCAGCGACTGCGAGCCGGGCGGGAACTGGGTCAGCGCGTTCCGCACCTCGCTCGGTGCCCCGGCCGCCACCCACCAGTCCACGCCGAGCGAGACCCCGTAGGCCAGCACCGAGGCCAGCACGCCGTCGGCGACCCGCAGGCCGTCCCGCTTGATCAGCCGCTCCACCGCGAAGGAGAGCGGCACGGCGAGCACCGCGATGCTGGAGACCAGGCCGGCGACGGTGGTGAGCCAGCTCGGGATGTGCTCGGCGTTCTTGGAGATGTCGGTCTCCAGGCCCGAGGTGGTGGAGACCGCGAACCGGGCCACCAGGAAGAGGGCCACTATCCCGAGCAGCCCGGCCAGGAACCGGAGCAGGTCGGACGGTCGGTGCGCCCGGGCCGCCAGCAGCGGCTCGTCGACGGCGAGGTGCTCGCCGTTCGGTGGCTCGTCGGCCACTCCCTCTTCCCCCTCGGTCGTGCTGACCGGTGGCTCCGGGGAGCCCGACGGCCGGACGGTGGCGGGCTCCGCAGGGCCCTCTTCCACGTCCACGTCTGCCGTCCCGGTCATCTGGTCTTGTCCTCGTATCACCACTCACCGCCCCGACAGATGGTGGCATGCCGGGGGCACCGGCATGGGACAGGGGCCGCATCGGGCGCGGCGAATCCCCCGGACGGGCTCCGGCTGTCGGTGCTGTTTGGCAGGATGCCAGAGTGACGAACCGTGAGCCGCCGGATGAGCTTCCGCCGTACGTCGAGTCGGTGCTCGAACTGACCGAGCGGATCCCGCCGGGCCGGGTGATGACGTACGGGGACGTGGCCGAGTACCTCGGCCAGGGCGGCCCCCGTCAGGTCGGCCGGGTGATGGCGCTGTACGGCTCCGGGGTGCCCTGGTGGCGGGTGATCCGGGCCGACGGACGGCCGCTGCCCGGCCACGAGCACCGGGCGCTGCCCGAGTACCGGGTCGAGGGCACACCGCTGAGGACCGTGGGCGGCGAGCCCCGGGTGGACCTCAAGAAGGCGCGCTGGGACGGCGGTTAGCCGATCTTCGTACGAGGGTTACGCTCGTCGGATGGCTTCTCCGTTCCGTCTGGTCCGCAGTGCACTGGCACAGCCGGTGCCTCCTGCGCTGGACGCGTACCAGCGGGCGGTGGCCGACCACGAGGACGGCCCGCTGCTGGTACTGGCCGGACCGGGAACGGGCAAGACCACCACGCTGGTGGAGTCGGTGGTGCGGCGGATCGAGCGCGGCACCGACCCGGAGCGGATCCTGGTGCTGACCTTCAGCCGCAAGGCCGCCGCCGAGCTCCGCGACCGGATGACCGCCCGGCTCGGGAACGGCTCGGCCACTCCGCAGGCCACCACCTTCCACTCCTTCTGCTACGCCCTGCTGCGCGCGCACCAGTCGCCCGACGCCTACGCCGAACCGCTGCGGCTGCTCTCCGGCCCGGAGCAGGACGTGATGGTCCGTGAGCTGCTGGCCGGCGGCGCCGAGGACGCCCGGGCGGGCACCGCGCGCTTCGACTGGCCGCTGGACCTGCGGGCCTGCCTGACCACCCGCGGCTTCGCCGACGAGGTCCGCGCGGTGCTGGCCCGCAGCCGGGAGCTCGGGCTCGGCGGCACCGAGCTGGCCCGGTTCGCGGACGGGGTGCAGCGGCCGGACTGGTCCGCCGCCGCGCACTTCCTGGCCGAGTACCTGGACGTGCTGGACCTGCGCGGGGTGCTGGACTACGCCGAACTGGTGCACCGCGCCGTCCTGCTGGCGGAGCGTCCGGAGGTGGGCGGGCAGCTGCGGGAGAAGTACGACGTGGTGTTCGTGGACGAGTACCAGGACACCGACCCCTCCCAGGTCCGGCTGCTGCGCCAGCTCGCGGGCGGTGGCCGGGACCTGGTGGTGGTCGGTGACCCGGACCAGTCGATCTACGCCTTCCGGGGCGCCGACCTGAACGGCATCCTGGACTTCCCGCACGCCTTCCCCCGGGCCGACGGCAGCCCCGCCGAGGTCAAGGTGCTCCGGGTCTCCCGCCGCTCCGGCGCCGTCCTGCTGGCGGCGGCCCGGGAGCTGACCGGCCGGATGCCGATGGGCCGGCTGCCCGCCGACAAGCTGGCCCAGCACCGCTCCCTGCTGCCGTCCCGGGAGGGCGGCCGGGTCGAGGTGTACACCTACCCCACGCCCGGGGCCGAGCTGGACTCGATCGCCGATCTGCTGCGCCGGGCCCACCTGGAGGACGGGGTGCCGTGGGGCGAGATGGCGGTGCTGGTCCGGGCCGGTGCCCGGTCCATCCCCGGGGTGCGGCGGGCGCTGGGCGCGGCCGGGGTGCCGCTGGAGATCGACGGTGACGACCTGCCGCTGCGCGAGGAGCCGGCGGTGGCCGCGCTGCTGGCCGCGCTGCGGGTGTGCGCGCACCCGGCGGAGGAGTGCGACGCGGAGCAGGCGCACGCGCTGCTGACCGGGCCGCTCGGCGGGCTGGACGGTTCGGACCTGCGGCGGCTCGGGCGGGCGCTGCGGGAGGAGGAGCGGCAGGCGCTGCGGGGCGGGACGGCTGACGGGGTGTCGGACGGCGCTGTCCCGGGTGACGGGGCGTCGGCTGACGGTGCGTCGGGTGGCGGCGTCCCGGGTGACGGGGCGTCGGGTGGCGGTGCGGCTGGCCCGGTGGTGGTGCGGTCGGCCGAGGAGCTGATCCGGGAGGCGCTCGCCGAGCCCGAACGGCTGGTGGCGATGGAGCCCTCGTACGCCCGGCGGGCGCTGGAGCTGGGCATGCTGCTGCGGAAGGTGCGCGAGCTGCTGGCGGGGGGTGGCAGCGCGGAGGAGGGGCTCTGGCAGCTCTGGGACGGCGCGCGCCGCTGGCGGGAGCGCCTGGAGCGGGCCGCACTCCGGGGCGGCGGCCCCGCCGGGCGGAACGCGGACCGGGACCTGGACGCGCTCTGCGCCCTGTTCGAGACCGCCGCCCGGGCCGAGGAGCAGTCCGCCGGGCACCGCAGCGCACTGGAGCTGCTGGCCGAGCTGGAGGCCCAGGACATCGCGGCCGACACCCTGACGGTGCGGGCCGTCCGCCCGGAGGCCGTCCGGCTGATGACCGCACACCGATCCAAGGGACTGGAGTGGCGGCTGGTGGTGGTGGCCGGGGTGCAGGAGGGACTCTGGCCCGACCTGCGCCGCCGGGGTTCGCTGCTGGAGGCCGACCGGATCGGCCGGGACGGCCTGGCCGAACCGCTCTCCCCGGGCGCCCTGCTCGGTGAGGAGCGCCGCCTCTTCTACACCGCCGTCACCCGGGCCAAGGAGCGCCTGGTGGTGACGGCGGTCAAGGCGCCCAGCGAAGACGGTGACGAACCGTCACGCTTCCTGCGCGAGCTCTACCGCGAGGAGGTCGACCGGCAGTCGGGGAAGGTGCTGCGCCGCACCCCGCCGGTGACGGTGGAGGAGGTGACGCACCGTCCGAAGCGCCCGCTCTCGGTGGCCGCGCTGGTCGCCGAGCTGCGCGCGGTGACCGTGGACCCGGTGCAGTCGCCGGAGCTGCGGCGGGCGGCGGGGGAGCGGCTGGCGGTGCTGGCCACGGCGGCCGAGGAGGACGGCGTGCCGCTGGTGCCCGCCGCCCACCCCGACCGGTGGTGGGGCCTGGTGGACCGGACCGAGTCGGCGGTGCCGCTGCGGGACCCGGCCGAGCCGGTCCGGCTCTCGGGCAGCGGGCTGGAGCAGCTGGACGGCTGCTCGCTGCGCTGGTTCCTGGAGAAGGACGTCCGGGCGGGTACCACCACCACGGCGGCCCAGGGCTTCGGGAACGTGGTGCACGCGCTGGCCGACGAGGTCGGCTCCGGGCGCACCCCGGCGGACCTGGCGGTGCTGATGGAGCGGCTGGACACGGTCTGGGACGCGCTGGCCTTCGACGCGCCGTGGAAGTCCGGGCAGGAGAAGGAGCAGGCGCGGGCGGCGCTGGAGCGCTTCCTGCACTGGCACGTGCTGGAGCGGGGCCGGGTGACCGTCGCCACCGAGCAGGACTTCGACCTGACCCTGCCGGTCGGGGACATCGCGGTCCGGATCCGGGGGTCGATGGACCGGGTCGAGCAGGACACGGCGGGCCGGGTCTACGTGGTCGACTTCAAGACCGGCAAGCAGCTGCCGACGGACAGGTCGCTGCCCGAGCACAAGCAGCTGGCGGTCTACCAGCTGGCGGCCCGGAGCGGGGCGTTGGACGGGGTCGAGGGGCTGGGGGAGGGCGTCGAGGTCGGCGGTGCGGAGCTGGTGCACCTGCGGGCCGAGGCGTCGAAGAAGGAGCCGGAGGCGCCGAAGGTACAGCACCAGGGGCCGCCGGCCGAGCCGTGGATCGAAGGGCTGCTGGCGGAGTCGGCGGGGCGGGTGCTCTCGGAGCGCTTCACGCCCAAGGCGGGCGAGGGCTGCGCGCGCTGCTCGTTCCGGGCCTCCTGCTCGGCCCAACGGGACGGGCGCCAGCTGCTGGACTGAGGGGCCGAGGCCGGCGTGCCGGGCACGCCGGGGGCGAGCCTCCGCCGCAGGGTGCGGGGGAACTGCGCACGGGGGAACGGCAGCGCGTACGACCGGCTCGCCGCCTCTACCTCCCACCCGTCCGCCTTCCGTACTGGTGCGGTCACCTGCGCCCCGGGGCGACCACCTTCGTCAGGAGCCCGCCTTAGGCTTGCCGGATGCGATCCGTGCTGACCAGCCCCGAGGAGTTGAAGGCGCTGCTCGGGGTGCCGTTCAACCCGGAGCAGGTGGCCGCGATCGGGGCCCCGCTGGAGCCGGGGGTGATCGTGGCGGGGGCCGGGTCGGGGAAGACCACGGTGATGGCGGCCCGGGTGGTGTGGCTGGTCGGGTCGGGGGCGGTGGGGCCGGAGCAGGTGCTCGGGCTGACGTTCACCAACAAGGCGGCGGGGGAGCTGGCCGAGCGGGTCCGGGCGGCGCTGCACCGGGCGGGGGTGGCCGGTCCGGAGGAGGAGGTGCTCGGCGAGCCGGAGATCTCGACGTACCACTCGTTCGCCGGGCGGCTGCTCAAGGAGCACGGGCTGCGCCTGGGCATCGAGCCCGACGTCCGGCTGCTGGCCGACGCGACCAGGTACCAGCTGGCCGCCCGGGTGCTGCGCTCCTCGCGCGGCCCGTACCCGCACCTGACCGGCGCGTTCAGCAGCCTGGTGGCCGAGCTGGTGGCGCTCGACTCCGAGCTGGCCGAGCACCTGGTGGAGCCGGAGCGGCTCCGGGCCTTCGACCTGGAGCTGCTGGACCGCGCCGCCACCGCGAAGCTCAGCAACGACGACCTGCGCCCGATCCCGGTGACCGCCCGGGCCCGGCTGGAGCTGCTGGAGCTGGTGGAGGAGTACCGCCGCCGCAAGCAGCGGGCCAACCTGATGGACTTCGGCGACCAGATCGCCGCCTCGGCCCGCCTCGCCCAGCAGCGCCCGGAGGTCGGGCGGCTGCTGCGGGAGCAGTTCAAGGTGGTGCTGCTGGACGAGTACCAGGACACCTCGGTGGCCCAACGCCTCATGCTGGCCGGGCTGTTCGGCACCGAGGGCGGCCACCCGGTGACCGCCGTCGGCGACCCGTGCCAGGCCATCTACGGCTGGCGCGGCGCCTCGGTGGCGAACCTGGACGACTTCCCCCGGCACTTCCCGCGCGCGGACGGCTCCCCGGCGCACCGCTACGCGCTGAGCGAGAACCGCCGCAGCGGCGGCCGGCTGCTCGCCTTCGCCAACGGACTCGCCGCCCCGCTGCGGGAGATGCACGCGGGGGTGGAGGCGCTCCGCCCGGCACCCGGCGCCGAGGCGGACGGCTACCTGCGCTGCGCGCTGCTGCCCACCCACGCCGAGGAGATCGACTGGCTGGCCGACCGGATCGCCCACCTGACCGCGACCGGTACCCCGCCGGGGCGGATCGCGGTGCTCTGCCGGGGCGGTTCGGCCTTCCCGGACATCCACGCCGCGCTGGTCGCCCGGGAGGTGCCGGTGGAGGTGGTCGGACTCGGCGGGCTGCTCCAACTCCCCGAGGTGGCCGACCTGGTGGCGGTCTGCGAGGTGCTCCAGGACCCGACCGCGAACGCCTCGCTGGTGCGGCTGCTGGTCGGCCCGCGCTGGCGGACCGGCCCGCGCGACCTGGCGCTGCTGGGCCGCCGGGCGGCCGAGCTGGTGCGCACCGGGCGGGCCGAGGGCGGCGATCCGCTGGCCTCGGCGGTGGCCGAGACCGACCCGACCGAGGTGGTCTCGCTGGCCGACGCGCTGGAGACCTTCATCGACAGCGAGCAGCCGGACGAGCTGCCGTTCTCGCCCGAGGCCCGCCACCGCTTCGCCCAACTGGCGCGTGAGATGAGGGACTTGCGCCGGGTGCTGGCCGAGCCGCTGATGGACGTGCTGCACCGGGTGCTCACCGTCACCGGCCTGGAGGTCGAGCTCTCCTCCTCGCCGAGCGCGCTGGCCGCCCGGCGGCGGGAGACGCTGCACTCCTTCCTGGACGTGGCGGCCGGCTTCGCCGACCTGGACGGCGATCCGGGGCTGACCGCCTTCCTGGCCTTCCTGCGGGCCGCCCAGGAGTACGAACGCGGTCTGGACAGCAGCCTGCCCGGCGGCGAGGACACGGTGAAGGTGCTCACCGCGCACAAGTCCAAGGGCCTGGAGTGGGACGTGGTGGCCGTCCCCGGACTGGTCAAGGACGCCTTCCCGAGCAGTCGGGGCCGGGAGCGCTGGACCAGCACCAAGCAGGTGCTGCCGCACCGGCTGCGCGGTGACGCCGCCACCCTGCCGGAGCTGGCGGACCTGACGCCGCGTGACATGAAGGACTTCAAGGCCGAGATGGCCGAGCACGGCCGGATCGAGGAGCTGCGGCTCGGCTACGTCGCCTTCACCCGCCCGCGCGAGCTGCTGCTCGCCTCCGGGCACTGGTGGGGACCGAGCCAGAAGCGCCGCCGGGGCCCGTCCGCCTTCCTCACCGCGCTGCGCGAGCACGCCGAGCGGCCGGGCAACGGCGAGGTCGAGCTCTGGGCCGACCCACCGCTGCCGGAGGCCGAGAACCCGGCGCTGGACACCTCGGTGGAGACCCCCTGGCCGCTGCCGCTGGACGCCGGGGCCCAGCAGGCCCGCCGCCGGGTGGCCGAGGTGGTGCACCGCCGGCTGGCCGGGCAGCCCGCCCCGCCGCCGGAGCGGTACGCCGCCGAGGACGAGCGCCGGATCGCCTCATGGGACCGCGACCTGACGGCCCTGCTGGGCGAGCTGGCCCGGTCCCGCCGCTCGGTCCGCGAGGTGGAGCTGCCCGCCTCGCTCTCCGCCACCCAGCTGCTGCGCCTCAACGCGGACCCGGACGGCTTCGCCCGCGACCTGGCCCGCCCGATGCCCCGCCCTCCGCAGCCGGCCGCCCGCCGGGGCACCCGCTTCCACGCCTGGATCCAGGCCCAGTACGAGCTGCCGTACGAGGAGCTGCCGCTGGTCGGTCCGGACGCGCTGCCCGGCCTGGACGACGAGGGCATCGAGGACGAGCACGACCTGGAGCGGCTCAAGGAGGCCTTCCTGCGCAGCCCGTACGCCGGGCGGCGGCCCCACCGGGTCGAGGTGCCGGTGCAGCTGGTGCTGGGCGGGCGGGTGGTGCGCGGCCGGATCGACGCGGTCTACCGGGACGGTGACGGTGGCTCAGGGTCACGGGCCGGCGAGCGCTGGGAGGTGGTGGACTGGAAGACCCAGCGGGACGAGGCCGCCGATCCGCTCCAGCTCGCCGTCTACCGGCTGGCGTGGGCCGAGACGGTGGGGGTCGACCCGGAGCAGGTCACCGCCTCGTTCCTGTACGTCCGCAGCGGGCGGGTCGACAGACCGTCAGGACTGCCGGGGCGAAAAGAGTTGACGAGGCTTCTGATCGGGAATAGTGACTAATGAGTCACGCAGCGCATCCAGGCCGTCACGGCAGCGTGCGAAACCTGTGCTTCCTGCACGTTTCGCGCCTATTGTGGGGTCGGTAACCGGTCAATCAAGGTACTCCGGCCGCCGGGCAGGGCCCCACCTCTGACCCTCAGTCATCACCGCAGGTGCCCACGGGAGCCTGCGCACCCTCGCTGGAGAGACCGAAGTTGAGCGCGACCGGATGGATCAAGGACCGGCTCGCGGGGCCCTCCCCGGGAGCCGTGCCGGGGACGGTCACCGGAACGTGGCCGAAGACCTCGATGGCACTGCCGTTCATCGGCATGCTGCTGATACTCGCCCTGGACTGGTTCAGCGCCACCGCGCTGACCGTCGAACCCGCCCTCACCGCCGTGCCCGCACTGGCCGCCGTGGTCAGCCGGCGCACCTGGTACCCACTGGTGGTCGGCCTCGCCACCGAAGCCGTCGCCTTCCTGCTCGCCTGGTACAACGGCGTGCTCGGCCAGTCCGTGCACACCGCCACCGTGCTGGCCATCGCCCTGGTCGGCGGCATCGGCTGGGTCAGCGCCACCCTGAGGGTCCGTCAGGAGCAGGCCCTCGCCGAGGCCCAGCTGGTCGCCGAGGTGGCCCGCCGGGTGCTGCTCCGCTCCGTCCCCGACCGGCTCGGCTGCGTCCGGGCCGCCGTCCACTACGCGGCCGCCGCCGCCCACGCCTCCATCGGCGGCGACCTGTACGAGGTGGTCAACACCCGGCACGGGGTGCGGGCCGTGGTCGGCGACGTACGGGGCAAGGGGCTGGCGGCGGTCGAGACGGCGGCGGCCGTGCTCGGTGCCTTCCGCGAGGCCGCCCACCAGGAGCCGGAGCTGGACCGGGTCGCGGGTTGGCTGGCCGTCAGCCTGGACCGGGTGCTGCACGAGGGCGAACACCCCGGGGTGGAGGAGGAGTTCGTCACCCTGGTGCTGATCGGAGTCCGTCCGGACGGGTCGGTGGAGATCGTCAACTGCGGCCACCCGGCACCGTTGCTGCTCACCCCGGGCTCGCCGGCCCGGGCCCTGGAGCTGCCCGAGACGGTGCCCCCGCTCGGGGTGCTGGACCCGGCCGACGTCCGGCCGCCGGTCCAGCGGCTCACCGTGGCGCCCGGCGACCGCATCCTGCTCTTCACCGACGGCGTCATCGAGGCCCGGGACCACCGGGGCGCGTTCTACCCGCTGGCGGAGCGGCTGCCGTACTGCGCGGTCGGTTCGCCGGCCGAGGTGCTGCGGCGGCTGCACGAGGACGTGGTGCGGCACGTCGGGCACAAGCTCGGGGACGACGCGGCGATGCTGCTGCTGCACCACGAGCCCGTGCAGTTGCCGCAGCAGGCCACCACGGAGCTGGTGCCGACGGCCTGACGGGCGGTGGACGGACGCGCGACCTTCGGTAGGGCAGGTGCCCAGGGGCGCGAGGAACTGCGCGGTGTGGGAAGGCAGCTGGTGCAACGTGCTGACAGTGGGTCAGTTGCACCAGCTGCCTTCCGTACGCGCGCCCCGTGGCGGAGCCGCGCACCAGCAGAGCCTCGCCCCCTGGGGTGCCGCGATTGGTCGTCGCGCCGTGGGGCCCTGCCGGGCGAGTGCTGGGGGGTGCCGTGACCGGACCTGGTGACCCCGGGGCTAGAGGTCGACCTCGACCAGGAGCGGGCGGTGGTCGGAGACCGGGGTGCGCGGGGCCGTGATGGTGCCGACGGCGGTGCGGGGGACGCCCATCGCCAGCACGTGGTCGAACTGGACGGCCGGGCGGTGCGAGGGGTAGGTCGGGGTCTTCGCGAGGTCGTGCCAGCCGCGCAGGACGCGGCGGCGCCGGGGCCCCGGCTGGCGGGCCGGCCGCTGGCCGAGGGCGGCGGCCCCGCCGAGGACGGTGCGCGGCACGGCCCCGATCAGGTTGAAGTCGCCGAGCACCAGGTGCGGTCCGGGCAGGTCGGCGATCCACCGCCGGATCGACGCGAGCTGCGCCATGTTCCACCCCGGCACGAAGGACAGGTGGGTGGCCACCACGGTGAACTCGCCCTGCCGCCCCCGGAGGACGGCCGCCAGCGCGGCCCGGGGCTCGTCCGGGACGGGGGTGAGCCCGCGTCGCCCGGCGACCCGGAGCGGGAGGCCGAACGGCGCGGGGGCGAAGCGGCGGGCCCGCCAGTGGCTGACGGGCAGTCGGGTCAGCAGCGCGGTGCCGTAGGAGGGGACTTCGAGGGCGGTGCCGGCCTCGGCGGGGCCGTAGACCTGGAGGCCGGGGCGGTCCCGGTCGAGGACCCAGCCGGCGCCGGCCGCCGGGCGGCCGTGCAACGCGGCGGCGAACCGCCAGTCGCCCGCGCCCATCGCCTTGGCGGCCACCGCCGTCTGGTCGGTGAGGCCGGAGCGCTCCTGGTACCGGTCCACCTCCTGGAGCGCGAGCACGTCCGCGTCCAGGGCGGCGACCGCCTCGGCCAGCGGTTCGCCGGGCTCGGCGGGGAAGGGCAGGGGGCTGCCGTCGGCGGCCAGCGGGCGGCCGTGCAGCAGGTTGAAGGTGGCGATGCGCAGCTGGCTCACAAGGCATGACGGTACCGGCTGCGCTTGAGCCGGTGGGGCATACCGGGTATACATACTCGGTATGTCCATCCGTCACGGTCTGCTCGCCCTGCTCGACCAGGGCCCGCGCTACGGCTACCAGCTGAGAACCGAATTCGAGGCCCGCACCGGGGCCACCTGGCCGCTCAACGTCGGCCAGGTCTACACCACGCTGGGCCGCCTGGAGCGCGACGGCCTGGTGGTCCCGGACGGTGAGGACGACGAGGGACACGTGTTCTACGCCGTCACCGAGAAGGGACGCGCGGAGCTGCGCAGCTGGTTCGACACCCCGGTGCCGCGCACCAATCCGCCCCGGGACGAGCTGGCGATCAAGCTGGCGATGGCGGTCACCGTGCCCGGCGTGGACGTGACCTCCGTGGTGCAGGGGCAGCGCCGGCACAGCATGAAGGCGCTCCAGGACTACACCCGGCTCAAGGGGCAGGCGCTGACCGCCCAGGAGAGCGGGTCGGACCTGGCCTGGCTGCTGGTGCTGGAGCAGCTGATCTTCCAGACCGAGGCCGAGATCCGCTGGCTGGACCATTGCGAGACCCGCCTCGCCCAGCACCGCCCGGCCGCTCCGGCGGCTCCCGCCGAGGCCGCCGAGCCCGATCCGGAGCCCGCCCCATCCCGCGCCCGTCGGCGCGCCCGATTCTGAACCACCGTCAGGGGGAAGTGATGACCACCGAGAACCACCGGTCCGGTACCGCTCCGGTGCTGCACCTGGAGAACGTCACCCGGGTCCACGGCCAGGGCGCCGCCGAGGTGCACGCGCTGCGCGGGGTCGACCTGAAGGTCCACCCGGGCGAGCTGGTCGCCGTGATGGGGCCGTCCGGCTCCGGCAAGTCCACCCTGCTCACGCTGGCCGGCGGGCTGGACAGCCCGACCTCCGGCCGGGTGCTGGTCGAGGGCGCGGTGCTCGGCGAGCTGAGCCGGCGTCAGCAGGCGCAGCTGCGCCGCCGGGCGATCGGCTACGTGTTCCAGGACTACAACCTGATCCCCGCGCTGACCGCGGCCGAGAACATCGCGCTGCCCCGCGAGCTGGACGGGGTGTCCACCCGGGCGGCCCGCAAGGAGGCGCAGGCGGCCCTGGTCGAGCTGGGCATCGAGGAGCTGGCCGACCGCTTCCCGGACGACATGTCGGGCGGTCAGCAGCAGCGGGTGGCGATCGCCCGGGCGCTGATCGGCGAGCGCCGGCTGGTGCTGGCGGACGAGCCCACCGGGGCGCTGGACTCCACCACCGGGGAGGCGGTGCTGGCGGTGCTGCGGGCCCGCTGCGACGCGGGCGCGGCGGCCATGCTGGTGACCCACGAGGCCCGGCACGCGGCCTGGGCGGACCGGGTGGTCTTCATCCGGGACGGCCGGGTGGTGGACGAGAGCGTCAGCCGGGACGCGGCCAGCCTGCTGGTCTCGGCGGCCACCAACAGCCTGAACGGCCCGGTGGCGGAGTGAGCCTGACGTCGTGGCGGGTGGCCCTGCGGATCGCCCGGAGGGACGCGCTCCGGGCCAAGGGGCGCAGTGCGCTGGTGATCGCGATGATCGCGCTGCCGGTGCTCGGGGTGACCGGGGCGGACGTGGTTTTCCGCAGTGCCCAGCTGGAGCCGGAGCAGAAGATCGTCCGGCTGATGGGCGAAGCCGACGCGGTGGTCTCCGCGTACGGGCGGGGCATGACGGTGGTCCAGCCGCCGAACCCCAACGAGGGTGCCGCTGCGGACATGCCGAGGGAGGGCGAGAAGCCCACGGCGGAGCAGCAGCGGAGCCTGGACACCGAGCCGGCCGGGCTGCTCGCGGCCCTGCTGCCGGCGGGCTCCCGGCTGACCCCGCTGGGGTCGGGCGAATCGGTCGCTGCCTCCACCAAGGAGGGGATGCTGAGGACCTCCGTCCTGGAGGCGGACCTGACCGACCCGGTCTGGACCGGGCACACGGTGCTGACCGGTGGGCGGGCTCCGGTGGCGGCGAACGAGCTGGCCGCCAGCCGGGAGTTCCTGAAGCTGTCCGGTCTGAGGATCGGTGACACCACCACGCTCAAGGGTCTGGAGGGCCGCCCGTTCACCATCACCGCCGAGGTCGAGTACCCGGGCGAGCTGACGTTCACCCAGCTGGTGCTCCGGCCCGGGTCGGCGCCGCCGATCGCCAGGCCGGACACCGGCCCGTTCGGCGGCGGCAAGTGGATGGTCCGGATGCCGGCCGGGACGGAGCTGGCCTGGCCGAAGGTGCTGGAGCTGAACAAGTACGGCTTCGCGGTGACCTCGAAGGCCGTGCTGCTGGACCCGCCGCCCCGCTCCGAGGTGCCGTTCTACCAGCGGCAGGGCACCGGCGCCCCGATGATCGACGCCACCGCGCTGGCGGTGCTGGCGACCGTGGTCGGCATGGCGCTGCTGGAGATCGTGCTGCTGGCCGGCCCGGCGTTCGCGGTCGGGGCGCGCCGTTCGCGGCGCCAGCTCGGGCTGCTGGCGGCCGGCGGCGGGGACCGCAAGCACGTCCGCGCGGTGGTGCTGGGCGGCGGCGTGGTGCTCGGCCTGGCCGGTGCGGTGGTCGGCCTGGTGCTGGCGGTGCTGCTGGTGGCGGCCACCCGGCCGTGGCTGGAGGATCTGGCCGGGCGCCGGTTCGGCAGCTTCGACCTGATGCCGCTGGACCTGCTCGGCATCGTCGTGGTCGGCCTGGTCACCGGGCTGCTGGCGGCCGTGGTGCCGGCCGTGCAGGCCTCCCGGCAGGACGTGGTGGAGGCCCTCACCGGCCGGGGCTCGGTGAAGCCGCCGAACCGTCGGCTGGCCGTGCTCGGCCTGCTGATGGTGGCCGGCGGTGCGGCGCTCGCGCTGCTCGGCGCCCAGCTGGTGGACCGCACCCTGGCGGTGCTCGGCGGGTCGATCATCGCCGAGCTCGGCATGGTGGCCTGTACCCCGATGCTGGTCGGCCAGTTCGGGAAGCTGGGCCGCTGGCTGCCGCTCAGCCCCCGGCTGGCGCTGCGCGACTCGGTCCGCCACCGGGGCCGGACCGCTCCGGCGGTGGCGGCGGTGATGGCGGCGGTGGCCGGCTCGGTCGCGGTCGGCATCTACACCGCGAGCTCGGACGCCGAGCACCGGCGGGACTACTCGGCCGTGCTGCCCAGCGGTGCGGTGCTGCTGAGCACCGGCTACGGGGAGAGCCGGGACAAGGCGGTGTACGCGCTCCAGCAGGGCGTGCTGGAGCAGACCCTGCCGGAGCTCGGCCCGCGCGGCGAGGTCTTCCAGGCCGGCTACAAGGGGGAGCTGTACCAGCAGGGCAGCGGGCGGCTGGAGCTGGCCCTGCCGAAGGACCTGCGCTGCCCGGCCGACGACCCCTCGGCCCGGCAGCTCGGCGAGCAGGAGACCGACGCGCTGCGGCGGGACGCGCGCTGCAAGGACCCGGTCGGCCTGTACGTGAACGCGATCGGCGGCCAGCTGCTGGTCGGTGACGCCACCGCGCTGGCGAACCTGACCGGTGTCCGCGACCCGGCCGCCGCGGCGGCGCTGGCGGCGGGCAAGGTGATCGTGTTCGACGCGGCCTACCTCAAGGACGGCAAGGCGGCCCTGGTGCTGACCGAGCCGGAGCCGGAGGCGGCGCGGACCCCGTCCGGGCTGGCGCAGGCGGCCGACGGCACGCTCGCGGCCGTCCGGTCGGAGAGCCACGAGATCGCGGTGGACGCCGCGCTGTTCGCCCCCGCGGTGAAGAACGCCGGCTCGTTCGCCAGCCCGGAGACCGCGAAGCGGCTCGGCCTGGTGACCTCCCTGGCCGGTACGGTCTGGCAGCCGCCGACGGTGCCGAGCAGCGGGCAGGAGCAGAAGGCGGTGGCCGCGCTGGCCAAGACCGGGGACTCCAACTTCACGGTGGAGCGCGGCTACCGGGGCGAGGTCGGGCTGGAGGTGTTGGCCCTGACCGGCTTCGCCGGGCTGGTCGCGCTGGGTGCGGCGGGCATCGCCACCGGGCTGGCGGCGGCCGACTCGCAGCGGGACCTGGCCACCCTGGCGGCGGTCGGTGCGACCGGCGGCATCCGGCGGCGGCTGTCCGGCTTCCAGTGCGGGGCGATCGCCGCGATGGGGGCGGTGCTCGGTGCGATCTGCGGGGTGGTGCCCGCGGTGGCGCTGCGGAAGATCGAGGCGATGCCGGTGTACCCGGGCGAGTCGGCCCGGGAGGCGGTGATCGTCTTCCCGTGGGCCGAGCTGGGGCTGACCGTGGTGGTGCTGCCGGTGGTGGCGGTGGGGCTGGCGATGCTCTTCACCCGCTCCCGGCTGGGGATGCTGCGGCGCTCCGCCTGACGGACCGTCATCGTCACCCCGTGGGGCCCGTGGGCCCCACGGGGTGACGCAGGTTACGGGCCCGCCCGGTGGACCGGCGGCACACCCGGCGGCACCGGCGAACTAAAGTCGTCCGTATGACGAAAACCCCGGACAGCGTCGTCCGCTCCTACATCGACCTCCACCGGGCGGAGTTCCTCTCCGACCTGGCCGACTGGCTCCGCATCCCCTCGGTCTCGGCCGACCCGGCCCGGGCCGGGGACGTCCGCCGCTCCGCCGAGTGGCTGGCGGCGAAGCTGCGCGAGACGGGTTTCCCGGTGGTCGAGGTCTGGGAGACGGAGGGGCTGCCGGCGGTCTTCGCCGAGTGGCCGTCCGGGGACGACGCGGCGCCGACCGTGCTGGTCTACGGCCACCACGACGTGCAGCCGGCCGCGAAGGAGGACGGCTGGGCGACCGACCCGTTCGAGCCCGCCGTGGTGGGGGAGCGGCTGTACGCCCGGGGCGCGGCCGACGACAAGGGCCAGGTCTTCTTCCACACCCTGGGCCTGCGCGCCCACCTGGCCGCCACCGGGCGCACCGCCCCGGCGGTCAACCTCAAGCTGCTGATCGAGGGCGAGGAGGAGTCCGGCTCGCCGCACTTCGAGGCGCTGGTCCGGCGCGAGGCCGGGCGGCTGGCCACCGACCTGGTGGTGGTCTCCGACACCGGCATGTGGAACGAGACCACGCCGACCGTCTGCACCGGCATGCGCGGCCTGGCCGACGCCCAGATCGACCTCTACGGCCCGGACACCGACATCCACTCGGGCTCCTTCGGCGGTGCGGTGCCCAATCCGGCCGGGGTGGCCGCCGAGCTGGCGGCCGGCCTGCACGACGAGGACCGCCGGGTGGCGATCCCCGGCTTCTACGACGGCGTGGTGGAGCTGACGGAGCGTGAGCGCGAGCTGTTCGCCGCGCTGCCCTTCGACCGGGACCAGTGGCTGAAGACCGCCAAGTCGTACGACACCCGGGGCGAGGCCGGCTACTCGGTGCTGGAGCGGGTCTGGGCCCGGCCGACCGCCGAGGTGAACGGCATCTGGGGCGGCTACACCGGCCCCGGCGGCAAGACCATCGTGCCGGCCGACGCGCACCTCAAGCTCTCCTTCCGGCTGGTCGCCGGGCAGGACGTGGAGGCGGTCCGGCAGGCCGTCCGGGAGTGGGTGGCGGCCAAGGTGCCGGCCGGCATCCGGTACGAGCTGGTCTTCCCGGGCGTCACCCGGCCCTGCCTGACCCCGCTGGACCACCCCGCGCTGCAGGCCACCGTGCGGGCGATGTCCCGGGCCTTCGAGCAGGAGGTGCTGTACACCCGCGAGGGCGGCTCCGGCCCGGCCGCCGACCTGCAGGACGTGCTGGGCGCGCCGGTGGTCTTCCTCGGCATCTCGGTGCCCTCGGACGGCTGGCACTCGGTCGACGAGAAGGTCGAGCTGCCGCTGCTGGCCAAGGGCGTCGAGACCGCCGCCTACCTGTGGGGCGAGTTGGCCGAGAGCTGGCCCCGGGCATGAACCTTTTCGACAGTCTTCCGACCGATGGGGATGGACCGCGTTGAGCACCGTGCCTGACACCAAGCAGCTGGCGCTGGCCCGGGCGGGGGTCGACCGGGCCGCCGAGCACCGGTTCGACGAGCCCTGGCTGGCCGCCGCCTGGAGCCACCCGAGCACCAAGGTGCTGCCGATCGCCAGCGGCGAGGCGTTCGTGGTGGACACCGAGCACGGCACCGAGCTGGTGCTGCTGCCCTCCTTCGAGGCGCCGGAGACGGGTGACCGGTACTTCCTGGGCACCGACGAGGACGGCACCTCGTACTTCGCGCTGGTGAACGAGACGCTGCCCGGCCGGCTGGACGGCGACGCCCGCCCGGCCGGCCTGCGCGAGGTCGGCGCCCAGCTCTCCGACCGGGACTCCGGGCTGCTGGTGCACGCCGTCGCGCTGGAGCACTGGCACCGGCTGCACAGCTTCTGCTCGCGCTGCGGGCACCGGACCGAGAAGGCCGGGGCCGGGCACGTGCGCCGCTGCACCTCCTGCGCGGCCGAGCACTACCCGCGCACCGACCCGGCGGTGATCATGATGATCACCGACCCGGAGGACCGCTGCCTGCTGGGCCGTCAGGCGCTCTGGCCGGAGGGCCGGTGGTCCACGCTGGCCGGGTTCGTCGAGCCGGGCGAGTCGATCGAGCAGGCGGTGGCCCGCGAGGTCTACGAGGAGGCCGGGGTCCGGGTCGCCGAGGTGGAGTACGTGGCCAGCCAGCCGTGGCCGTTCCCGTCCAGCCTGATGCTGGGCTTCCTGGGCAGGGCCGACCCGGCGGGCACCGCGATCACGGTGGACGGGGAGGAGCTGGCGGAGGCCCGCTGGTTCTCCCGGGAGGAGCTGAGGGCCGGGATGGCCGCGGGGGAGATCCTGCCGCCGTCCGGGATTTCGATCGCCCGTCACCTGGTCGAACTCTGGTACGGGGAGCCGCTGCCGAGCGCCGCCCGCTGGTAGCGGCGGCGCCGGTCGCCGATCGGAGCGAATAAGGGGCGTGCGGTGGAAAACCGTACGCCCCTTGTGCTTTTCTTCGGCTTTTTCGAGCGGATTCGAAATCCCTCGGTCAGTCGATCCTCCGGTCGATTTCCAGTCGGCAGCTGACGGTCTTTCCGGTCAGCCGGGTGGTCACCGACCAGTCGGTGCAGAGCGCCCCGACGATGGCCAGGCCGCGGCCGCCGGTCTCCTCCTCCCCGGCCTCCCGGGGCTCGGGCAGCGCCCGGCCGTAGTCGGCCACCGAGAGCTGCAGCGAACCGCCGGCCAGGGTCAGCGAGACCGAGACCGAGCCCCGGCCGTAGCGCAGCGCGTTGGTGACCAGTTCGGACATCAACAGTTCGGCGCTGTCGACGAGTTCGGCGGCTCCCCAGGCGGTCAGCACGGTCCTGGTCAGCTGCCTGGCCCGGGCCACGTTGCGCGGGCGCGGCGGGAAGCTGGCGGTGGCGTGCCAGGCGCCCCGGTCGGCCGCCTCCAGGGCCCGCCCCGGGCGCGGTCGGGCACCGGACGGGCCGGTGGGTCGAAGAGTGGTCGGCCGCGCCTCGAAGTGCTGCGCGGTACTGGTCACGGGCATGGCTCCGCCCCCGGTTGTACGTGGCTGGAATGCGGACCCGGCCGGAACGGCCAGTGCCGCAGGGCGACTGCGAACGACCTGATCGGGACGGAAACCGAGATCCCCGATCCCGGGCAATATTGGCCGGTTTCGCTGAAATGGCGCAAGCCGGATCGCTACATTCACTCGCGTGACAATCTCGCGGGGCAGTTCCCAATCACCGAAGTACCAGCGACTGGCCGCCGACCTGCGCCGCCGGATCGCGGCCGGCGAGTGGCGCGGAGACGCACCGCTGCCGGTCGAGACCGAGCTGGAGCAGCAGTACGGCGTCGCCCGGAACACCGTCCGGCTGGCGGTCGACGTCCTGGTCAACGAGGGCCGGCTGGTCCGGCTGCAGGGCAAGGGCACCTACCTCAAGGACCACCCGGTGCTGGACCACCGGGTGTACGGGCCCGACCTGCACCCCGGCCCGCCGCCCGGCCGCCCCGCCGGGCACTGCCTGACCGCGCCCACCGGGGTCTACGAGGCCGAGGCCCGGGCGGTCGGGCGGCAGCTCACGGTGGACTTCGAGATGCTCATCGTCCGGGCCCGGACGGACATCGCCGAGCGGCTCGGCCTGCGGCCGGGCGAGGCGGTGGTGGTGCGCCGCCAGCTGCGGCTGCTGGACCGCGAGCCGTACTCGATCGAGGAGAGCCACTACCGGGCCGGGCTGGCGGCCGGCACCCCGCTGATGGAGCCGGACCAGGTGCCCGGCGGGGACGAGTCGGTGCTGGAGGCGCTCGGCCGGACCGAGGTCGGGGCGGTGGACCACCTGGTCTCCCGGATGCCCGGCCCCGAGGAGGCGGCGTGGTTCCAGGGCGGCCCCGGGGCCCCGCTGCTGGTGCAGACCCGGGTCAGCTACGACGCCCGGGGGCCGGTCCGGGTGGTCGAGACGCGGTACTCGGCCGACCGCTGCCGGCTGGTCTACGGCCTCGGCGAGCTGGCCGCCCGGCCGCTGGTGCGGCCGGTCCCGGGGCCCGCCGGGCCGCTCGACGGGGCACCCCCGGAGCGGCCGGACGCGGCGGTGGTCCCGGCCCGGGCGGGCCGGGACCACCGGTAGCGCGGCCTGACGGGCCGTCAGCCGGCCAGCGCGGCCTGGACCTGACGCAGGCTCGGGTTGGTCATCACGACCTGCTCGCCGCCGCCGGCCGGCTTGACGATGACGGTCGGGACCACCTGGTTGCCGTTGTTCACGGACTCGACGAAGGACGCCGAGGCCGGGTCCTCCTCGATGTTGATCACGTCGTAGCCGATGCCCTCGCGGTCCATCTGGCTCTTCAGCCGGTTGCAGTATCCGCACCAGGTCGTGCTGTACATCGTGACGCTGCCGGACATGCGGTGGACTCCTTCGTGAGGGGCGTACGGTCAGTGCCGACAACGCCCGGGACGCGGCCGGGAATTCCGCGCGGCCCCGGCGTGTGACCTACCACGCGCGCCGGTCGGCGGACCGATTATCGTCCGGCGACCCACCCCCTGTGGACGAGCCGGACCGGAACGTCCTACCGCCCTGCGAGGATGGACGGCATGCAGGAACAGCTCTTGGGCCTCCCCGACGGCCACGGCGACCGGTACGGCACTCCGTCAGGTGACGGCGCACACTACGGCGCCCAGGGCGCCGACGCGGTGCTGGCCGGGCTCGACCCGGAGCAGCGGGCCGTCGCCACGGCCCTCCAGGGCCCGGTCTGCGTGCTGGCGGGCGCCGGCACCGGCAAGACCAGGGCGATCACCCACCGGATCGCCTACGGCGTGCGCAGCGGCGTCTACCAGCCGCAGCAGGTGCTCGCGGTGACCTTCACCGCCCGGGCGGCCGGCGAGATGCGCGGCCGGCTGCGCCAGCTCGGCGCCGACGGCGTGCAGGCCCGCACCTTCCACTCCGCCGCGCTGCGCCAGCTCCAGTACTTCTGGCCCCGGGCGGTCGGCGGCGAGGTGCCCCGGCTGCTGGAGCGCAAGGTCCAGCTGGTCGCCGAGGCGGCCGGCCGCTCCGGCCTGCGGGTGCAGCGCACCGAGCTGCGCGACCTGACCAGCGAGATCGAGTGGGCCAAGGTCACCCAGATCGTGCCGGACGACTACCCGGCCGCCGTGCTCAAGAGCGGCCGGGAGGCCCCGCGCGACCCGGCCGAGATCGCCCGGGTCTACGCCACCTACGAGCAGACCAAGCGCGACCGGGGCGCGATGGACTTCGAGGACGTGCTGCTGCTCACCGCGGCCATCCTGGAGGACCGCCCGGAGATCGCCGAGCGGGTCCGGGCCCAGTACCGGCACCTCACGGTGGACGAGTACCAGGACGTCTCGCCGCTCCAGCAGCGCCTGCTGGAGCAGTGGAGCACCGGCGGCGCCAGCCTCTGCGTGGTCGGCGACGCCAGCCAGACGATCTACTCCTTCACCGGCGCCACCCCCGACCACCTGCTGAACTTCCGCCACCGGCACCCCGAGGCCACCGTGGTCAAGCTGGTCCGGGACTACCGCTCCACCCCCCAGGTGGTCCACCTGGCGAACGGGCTGCTCGCCAAGGCGCGCGGCCAGGCCGCCCAGCACCGGCTGGAGCTGGTCTCCCAGCGCGAGGCCGGCCCGGCCCCGGTCTACGTCGAGTACGCCGACGAGCCGACCGAGGCGGAGGCCACCGCCCGCGAGGTCCGCACCCTGATGGGCAGGGGCGTGCGGGCCAGCGAGATCGCCGTGCTGTTCCGCACCAACGGCCAGTCCGAGGTCTACGAGCAGGCGCTCGCCGACCTCGGCATCTCGTACCAGCTGAAGGGCGCGGAGCGGTTCTTCGAGCGCCCCGAGGTGCGGGACGCGGTGACCCTGGTGCGCGGCGCGGCCCGGGCCTCCGAGGACCCGCTGACGGCGGACAGCCCGGCGCTGGCCGGGCAGGTCCGCGCGGTGCTGGCCACCCGGGGCTTCACCCCCGAGCCGCCGGCCGGCTCCGGCACGGTGCGCGAGCGCTGGGAGTCGCTGGCCGCGCTGGTGCGGCTGGCCGAGGAGTTCGAGGCGGCCCGGCTGACGGCGGGTCAGCCCGCCGACCTGGCGGCCTACGTGGCCGAGCTGGACGCCCGGGCCGCCGCCCAGCACGCCCCCGCCGTGGAGGGCGTCACGCTGGCCTCGCTGCACGCCGCCAAGGGCCTGGAGTGGGACGCGGTCTTCCTGGTCGGCCTGACCGAGGGCACCCTGCCGATCATCTACGCCAAGACCGACGAGCAGGTCGAGGAGGAGCGCCGGCTGCTCTACGTCGGCGTCACCCGGGCCCGGGTGCACCTCTCGCTCTCCTGGGCGCTCTCCCGCTCCCCGGGCGGGCGGGCCAGCCGCAAGCCCACCCGCTTCCTGGACGGCCTGCGCCCGGGCTCCTCGTACTCCGGCCCGACCTCCCGGGGCGGCCGGGGCGGCGTCGAGCAGGGCGCCGAGCGCTCCGGCGGCCGGAAGGCCCGCGGCCCGGTCAAGTGCCGGGTCTGCGACCGCACGCTGACCGACGCGGTGGAGCGCAAGCTGCGCCGCTGCGAGGGCTGCCCCTCGGACATGGACGAGGCGCTCTACGAACGCCTGCGCGAGTGGCGCTCGGTGCAGGCGAAGCAGCAGGGTGCCCCGGCCTACGTGGTGTTCACCGACGCGACCCTGATGGCGATCGCCGAGGCGGTGCCCGCGAGCGAGCGCGAACTGGCCCTGATCTCGGGCGTTGGAGCCATGAAGCTGGACAAGTACGGGGCCGACGTGCTGTTGTTGTGTGCCGGCGAGGAGCCCACGGAGCAGTCCGAGGCCACCGCTGAGGGGCTTCGGGGGGAGTCCGAGGAGCAGGCGTGAAGCCGCTCCCGGGAGCCGCCCGGGTCACTCCGCGAAACTCGCCGGAAAAATAGTTTGCGCGCCGTACACGGGGCGCAATAGCCTGCCGGAGCGGTCAAGGGAACGAGATCGCAAGGCCTCGGAAGGCTCCCTTCCGCACGCCTGCCAGCAGCACCGCAGTACCTGCACGACCGTCCAAACATCCGAACATCGGGGCCTGGGGAACCGGGCCGCGCGAGACGCCGAGAGGAGGCGAAGACAGTGGAAACCAAGATGAACACCAACCTGACTGGCCAGACCGTCATCGCCGTGCCCTCGTGCGTCACCTCGCAGGTCGTCACCGCTCCCTTCGGTCTGGGTCTCCATGGCACCGGTGTCTCCGGCGCTGTCAGTGGCTCGGGCATTAATGGCCTGGGCGGCAACGGCACCCGCGGCACCTCCATCGAGACGGGTCTGTCCCTCGGCTGGACGACGTTCGGTGGCGGTCGTGGACTGCGCAGCGAGCGACCGCTCCAGGCATCTAAGGCAATCCAGGTCGACGCCGAGCACGGCGTCTATGTGGCGGCCGTAGATGCCGGAGCGCAGCAGAAGCAGGACGAGAAGCAGATCAAGGCCGAGGCCGCCCTCGCGGGCGCCGAAGCCGTCCGGATGTGGGCCTTCCGCGGCCCCGAACCCTGGAGAGATCGAGCCTGAGTAGCCTCAGGTAGACGCCTCCAGGGCCGCGGAACCCGTCACACCGGGATTCGCGGCCCTTCTGTTTTGTCCGGTACGTCAGACCCAGCCTGGACCTTCGGGTCCTCCGGTCCAGCCCCACCAGTCAGCTGGCCGGAACCACAAGCAAAGACGAGGAAGACACCAGTGTCCACGGTCATCACGCCGCCACTCCCGTCCGTACCGACAGACATCACCAAGGCCGACCAGGCCGACCCCCCGGAGGTTTCTCTCATGCAGCTCACCGCGCTCGACCAGGCCGAGGTCAACGGCCGCCCGATCCCGTGCCGGGCCTTCGACCCCGAGGTCTTCTTCGCCGAGACGCCGGCCGACGTCGAGTACGCCAAGTCGCTCTGCGGCACCTGCCCGGTCAAGGAGGCCTGCCTGACCGGTGCGCTCGAGCGGCGTGAGCCGTGGGGCGTCTGGGGCGGCGAGCTCTTCGTCCAGGGTGTCGTGGTCGCCCGCAAGCGGCCCCGGGGCCGTCCGCGCAAGACCGAGGTCATGGCGTGAACCCCGCGTCCTCCGCAGTGACCGCCCGTCGGGGAGAGCAGCCCCCGCTGGGCACCACCACACTGCGCCACTCGGTCCGCGTCGCCACTGCCAAGGCCGACGCAGCCGCCGATCCCCGTCCGTTTCCGAGCACGTTCCACGAGCAGGACCACCACATGACCCCCGCAGCCGACCAGACCGCCCGCGCCGACCAGGCCAAAGAACTTCTGATCCAGAACAGGACCCGCGAGATGCAACTCATGCAAGAAACCCTGGCCCGTGCCCATATGCAGGAACGACTGCACGAGGCCGAACACCAACGGGTGGGCGAGCGCGTCGCCCGCGCCGCCCGACTGATGCGGAAGGCCGAGCGTGCCTCGCTCCGCGCCCGCAAGGCGATCGCCCTCGCGGTGATGTGAGACCTGACGGAGTGACAGGCCGGTGCCGCCGGTCGTACCTCCGGCACCCGTAGCACCTGCAGTGCCCGTTGGACCAGCAGTGCCCGCAGTGCCTTTCCCCGAACGCCGATGGCCGCCCTCCCCGAGGAGGGCGGCCATCGGCGCGTCCTGACGGCGGATCAGCCCTCGGCGGGCTCCGTGACCGGGTGGGCGAAGCCGGGCAGCCACTCCAGCATCTCGGCCCGGAACGGGGCCTGGGCGCCGAGCTGGCAGAGCACCCCGATGGTGGACAGGGTGACCCGGTGGATCAGCAGGTAGGCGGGCGGCAGGTTGAGCTGCTTGCCCAGGTTGTAGGCGGGCGAGCGCGGGTCGGCGATCCGGGCCGCCTGGGCCCGCATCCAGGCCCGGGTGAAGTGGAAGACCTCCACCGAGGCGGGCTCGATGATCGGCAGCAGGTAGTCCAGCACCGCCGCCGGGTCCAGCTCGATCGAGGGCTTGACGAAGCCCTCCTCCCGGAGCATGTCCAGCACCCCGTCGGCGTCCCCGGCCAGCGCCATCCGGAGCGAGTCCCCGATCGGCCGGGGCAGGCCGCCGGGCAGCCGGTCCACCGTGCCGAAGTCCAGCACCCCGAGCCGCCAGCCCTCGACCGGGCCGTCGTCCTTGATCAACCGGAAGTTCCCCGGGTGCGGGTCGGCGTGCAGCAGACCGGTCCGGGACGGGCCGGCGAACAGGAAGCGGGCGATCAGCTTGCCGGCCCGGTCCCGCTCCTGCTGGGTGCCGCCGCTGATCACCTCGGAGAGCGGGGTGCCGTCCAGCCACTCGCTGACCAGCACCTGATCGGCCTGGGCGACCACCCGGGGCACGGTGATGTCCGGGTCGTCGGCGAACTCCTCGGCGTGCCGGCGCTGGGCCTCTGCCTCCAGCGCGTAGTCCAGCTCCTCGGCCACCCGCTCGCGCAGCTCGGTGATCAGCGGCTTGATGTCCAGCCCGGGGATCAGCGGGCCGATCAGCCAGGCGACCCGGCTGAGCTGGGACAGGTCGGAGAGCAGCGCCTCGCCCGCGCCCGGGTACTGGATCTTGACGGCCACCTGCCGGCCGTCCTTCCAGACCGCGCGGTGCACCTGGCCGATCGAGGCGGCGGCGGCCGGGCGGTCGTCGAAGCTGCGGAAGCTCTTGCGCCAGTCCTTGCCGAGCCGCTCGGCCAGCGCGGCGTGCACCTTGGCGGCCGGCATCGGGGGAGCGGCGTCCTGAAGCTTCGTCAGGGCGGCCCGGTAGGGGCCGGCCACCTCCTCGGGCAGCGCGGCCTCGAAGACGGACAGCACCTGCCCGAACTTCATCGCCCCGCCCTTGAGCTCCCCGAGCACCTTGAACAGCTGGTCGGCGGTGGCCTGTTGGAGCTCGGCGGTGACCTCCTCGGCCGGTCGGCCGCCGATCCGCCGCCCCAGGCCCAGGGTGGCCCGGCCCGCTATCCCCAGCGGCAGGGCGGCCAGCCGCGCCGTCCGGGTCACTGCCTTGCGCGGAAGATCGCTCACCCCAGGGCCTCCCAGCTCCGACGCCCATCGGGAGGGCGTGTCACTACGCCATTGTGCCCGCTCCGGGTGCGGGCCCGGCCGGACTGTGACAGGCGGATCAGCGGTGGCCGGGCGGGGCCGGTCAGCCGGGTGGGGTGATCACCTCGGTGCGGTGCACCGGGGGGCCGGAGGGCCAGGTGCAGCCGCAGGCGGCGTGGGTGGGCAGCCGCAGCCGGCGGGCCATCCCGTCGGCGGCCGAGACCTCGCACCAGCCGTCCACACTGGGCGGGCGGACGCCGTCCAGCCAGAGCTCCACGTGCAGGGCGGCCAGCCCGGCCACGGCGGTGGCCAGCGCGCTGTCGCAGGCGGGGGTGCGGGGGCGGCCCGCGCCGTCCTCGCCGAGCTGGGCCAGCAGCCGGGGCCAGGCCTCGTCCTCGTCCCGTCTGGTCAGGGTGGCGCAGGCGCCGCAGGCCGAGGCGCCCGGAAGCACCAGCGGGCCGACCACCCCGAGGTGCTCCAGCACCCCGACGTAGAGGTGCGGGACCCCGGCGCGCATCAGCCGGTGCGCCTCGGGGGCGACCCCGGCGAAGGCCCCGGCGCCGTCCCTGGGGGCCAGCACCACCAGGGCGGGCGGCGGCTCCGCGCCGGGACGGCGGCTGCGGCGCTGGGCGGCGGGGGTGCCGGAGGTGCGGTGCACCACCTCCCTGGCGGCGGTGGTGCGCAGCCGGCCGACGTCGGCCGGGGCGTACCCGGCGGGGGAGCAGTCCCGGGCGGTCACCCGGCCCCGGTCGGTCAGGGTGACGGTGCCGACGCCCCCGGCGGCCAGCACCGCCCCGATCGCGGCACCGACCCGGCCGGCCCCGTGGATCTCCACCCGGGCGGCGGCCCGGCCGCGCAGCACCGCCGGGGCCTCGCCGGGGGCCGGGTGCACCAGGGAGAGTGACGCCACGTCAGGACCGAGCAACTCCTGCCGGGCTACCGGGTAGGCGCCGAGCGCGGCCTGGCCGGCCTCGGCGTCGTCCAGCAGCCCGGCCTGCTCCAGCGAACCGAGCAGCTCCCCGGCCAGCTCCCGCCCCAGCCCGAGCTTCTCCCCAGCCTCCAGCAGGGCCGGCCGCTCCCGGCTGCCGTCCACCAGCTCCAGGAAGGCGGCCACCGGCTGGCCGACCTCCTCCACCACCCGGGCGTGCCGGTGCACGGTGCCGAACTGCAGGGTCGATCCGTCCCGCCAGAGGCGGGAGAGCGCGGGCTTCACCATCGGACGCACGGGACACCTCCGGGACCGCCGGCAGGACCGGCTGACGTTGCCTGACCAGCAGGATGCCCGATCCGGCGGCCGACCCGGACCGCGCTGTCCACAGGCCAGGTCCGCCGGTATGACGATCGTTCTGCACAGCCTGTGGATAACGAAGCGGCACCGAGGTGACGCGCCCGCCCGGGCCGGGCCCGTCCGTCGGTACCGGGAGGTACCGTCGGTGGGCATGGCGACCGAACAGCACTCCCGGCGGCAGGGCCCGACCGAGCAGGACGGCCCGACGGCGCGGAGCGGCTCCGCCGGGCCGGCGGAGGCCGGGCCGCAGGTGGAGGTCCGGCGCAGCGCGCGCCGCAGCCGCACCGTCTCCGCCTACCGCGAGGGCGACCGCACGGTGGTGCTGATCCCGGCCCGGATGTCGATGGCCGAGGAGCGGCGCTGGGTGGCCCGGATGGTGGAGCGGCTGGCGAAGCAGGAGAGCCGCCGCCAGCTCGGCGGGGACGCCGAGCTCGCGGCCCGGGCCGAGCGGCTCTCGGCGGCCTACCTGGACGGCCGGGCCCGCCCCGCCGTGGTCCGCTGGGTCACCAACCAGAACTCCCGCTGGGGCTCCTGCACCCCGGCCGAGGGCAGCATCCGGCTCTCCCACCGCCTCCGGGGGATGCCCGAGTACGTGGTCGACTACGTGCTGCTGCACGAGCTGGCGCACTTGTTGGAGGCCGACCACGGCCCCGCCTTCTGGGCCCTGCTGGCCTCCTACCCGCGCACCGAGCGGGCCCGCGGGTACCTGGAGGGCGTGGCCGCCGCCCCGAGGCTCCCGCAGGCCCGTGAGGACAGTGACGAGGAGGCGGCGGTCTAGCGCCCGCCCCGCCCGACGGCCCCCGCCGGGCCGCCCCGCCCGACGGCCCCGACTGCCCGCACCGGACGACCCGCCCTGATCCGCCGGGAGACGTCGGAAGGTGTCGGAAGTGTCGGACAGGCCCGGGGAGTTCCTCCCGGACGTCGGGAGGCCTCACCACCTGCCCGCCCGGGCCGAGGAAGGCGCCCGGCCTCACCCACCCCGGGCCCTACGGGCTCTCGGCAGCACGCACCGGCTCACACGGCGCACGCGCTCGCCTCCGCACCGGCCGGGGCGCCGCACGCCGGTGTGCGAAGGGCCGGTCGGCCGGGAGAGTGGCCGGGGACGTCCGCCGCATCGGTGCGGGGTGGCTGCGGCGAGCGGGCGGGCGGCGGGAAGGGGAGCGGCATGAGGAGTTCCGGACCGAGGGGGGTTGTCACGGCACGCGGCGGGCCCGGTGGCCGCTGGCGGAGCCGGGCGGCGACGGCCGTGCTGGGCGTCGTCGCGCTGGCCGCCGGGTCGCTGGCCGCGGTCGCCCCGGCCGCGGCGAACGCGCCCGGCAGCCCGGGCACGCCGAGCGCGCCGGTGACCGTGTTCACCGAGGGGTTCGAGAACGGCCAGGGCGCGCCGGTCACGACGCTGACCGACTACACCGGCGCCCCGCCGACCGGCGAGCAGTACACCGCCGACCCGGCCTGGCTGACCGCCTGCAACGGCCTGATCGTCTCCGCCCAGGCCCCGGGCTCGCCGCCGCCCGGCGTCTACTGCGGCAGCTTCTGGGCGGCCAACAAGCAGATGGCCGCCGCGCTGGGCACCTGGGCGGGCGGCGACGCCGCCACCAACCACTCGCTCACCGCCTACACGGCCGGCGACCCGGGTGCCGGGCGCACCCAGCTGGAGACCGTGCAACCGATCCCGTTGGGCGCGCAGAACCGCTTCCTCACCTTCTCGGTGGACGCAGCCGCCCAGAACTGCTTCGCCAGCCACCCGCTGCTCGCCTTCTACCTGCTGGACGGAGGCACCCCGCGCGCCGCGTTCAGCTCGCCCATCGACCCCTGCCAGAATCCCGGGCAGGTCATCGGCGGCACCGCGGTGGGCACCTACGCCAGCAACGGCTCGGTCCTGTTCAGCGGTGATTCGGCCGGCATCCGGCTGGTCAACGAGCAGGCCAGCGGCGGCGGCAACGACGGCGCGGTCGACAACATCCGGCTGCTGGACGCCACCCCGCAGCTCGACCAGGCGTTCGCCCCCGCCCAGCTGCCCGTCGGCGCGCCCACCACGCTCACCTTCACCGTCACCAACACCAGTGAGCTGGCCGCCAAGAAGGGCTGGTCCTTCACCGCCCAGCTGCCCGCCGGCCTGGTCCTCGACCCGGCCGGCCCCACCACCGACTGCGGCCCCGACGCCACCGCCGTGAACGCGGGGCCGGGCACCGTAGCCGTGCACGGCGACCTGGCGGCCGGGCAGACCTCCTGCACCGCCACCGTCCGGCTGACCTCGCTCACCGGTGGCACCTACCAGGTGTGCGCCCCGGCGGTGACCGCCCGGATCGGCCTCGACCCGCCCGGCTGCACCTCGGTGACCTTCACCGCCCCGGTCTTTGACGCCCGGGCGCACGGCGTGCGGCTCACCTCCCCGCTGACCACCATCGGCCCGCTGCCCCTGTCCGCGCACTCCTGCACCCCGCTGCCGGGCGAGGACGCCGACGCGGTGCTCGGCGCCGGGCTCGGTGCCGTGGGCACCCTGGGCGCCCTCAGCACCGACGCCGCCGGCACCGTCGACCCCGACGGCACCCGCACGGCCTCGGCCCACGCCCAGGCCGCCGGGGTGAACCTGCTCGGCGGCCTGATCACCGCCGACCTGGTCGGCACCTCGGCCCGGGCCCGGCAGGCGCTCAGCACCGACGGGCCGGGCACGGTCACCACCGACGGCGCGACCACCCTGGTCAACCTGCGGGTCGCCGGGGTGAGCGTCTCGGCCGACGCGGCGCCGAACACCACCATCGGCCTCCCGCTGGTCGGCTCACTGGTCGTCAACCAGCAGACACCGCTGGCCGGCGGCAAGGGCACCCGCGTCACCGCGCTCTCGCTGACCCTGCTCACGGGGACCCGGCTGACCGTCGCCCAGAGCGGCGCGGCGCTGCTCACCACCGCCGACGCCTGCCCGGTGACCTGATCTCACGCCCCACCCCGGTGCCTCCTGCCCACAGCGCGGTCGCGCGGGCAGGAGGCACCAGGGGTGGGCGGGGGCGCCCGGAAGGTCCGGGCGGGAACGTCCTAAGCGGCCGTCAGTTTCCGGGCCAGCTCGACGAGTTCGCGCAGCGCGTCGTCGGTCGGCTCCGGCACGGCGTCCAGCGGGAACCAGCGCAGGTCCAGCGACTCCTCGCTGATCAGCTCCTGCGCCCCGGCCGGGGCCAGCGCGATGTACTGGACGTCCAGGTGGACGTTCTCCGGCCGGTCCTTGCCGGCGCAGCGGACGGTGTGCCGGTCCAGCTTCACCGGCACCGGCTCGCCCCCGACGGCCAGCAGCTCCAGCCCGGCGATGCCGGACTCCTCGGTGGCCTCGCGCAGCGCGGCGGCGGCCAGCGTGGCGTCACCGGGCTCGCAGTGGCCGCCCATCTGCAGCCAGAGGCCGACCTTGGGGTGCAGGGTCAGCAGCACCCGCCCGGCCGCCGGGTCGACCACCAGGGCGCTGGCGGTGATGTGGGCGGGCAGGCAGGAGCGCCACAGGCCCTCGGGCTCGGCGGCCAGGTGGGCCAGGTAGTCCTGCCGGAGCCGGTCCTGCCCGGTGTCGGCCACGGTCCAGTCGGTCAGCGCCCGGACCGCGTCCGCGTGCAGCGTGGTGCTCACTTGCCGTCCTCGCCCTTGCCCTCGTCGTTCTTGCCCTCGTCGTTCTTCGCGGTGCCGTCGGAGCCGGCCGCCGCCTCGCCGAGCATCTTGTCCAGCTCGGAGAAGTCGATGCCGCCCTCCAGCGAACCGCCGGTGCCGGGGTGGACGAAGCCGTCCGGGTCGTCCAGGTCGGCGGCGGTGGGCAGCATGTCGGGGTGCTGCCAGAGCGCGTCCCGGCCCTCCACGCCCCGGGCGTCGGCCAGCGAGGCCCAGAGCCGGGAGGCGTCCCGCAGGCGGCGCGGGCGCAGCTCCAGGCCGACCAGGGTGGCGAAGGTCTGCTCGGCCGGGCCGCCGGCCGCCCGGCGGCGGCGGACGGTCTCGCGCAGCGCGCCGGCCTGCGGCAGGTGCGGCTCGGCGGCGGCGTGCACCACCGCGTCCACCCAGCCCTCGACCAGCGCGAGCGCGGTCTCCAGCCGGGCCAGCGCGGCCTTCTGCTCGGGGGTGTCCTCGGGCTGGAGCAGTCCGTTGCCCAGGGCCTCCTGGAGCGCCTCGGGGTTGGCCGGGTCGAGCTGGCCGACCAGCTCCTCCATCCGGGTGGTGTCCACCTTGATGCCGCGCGCGTACGCCTCGACGGCGCCGAACAGGTGGGCCCGCAGCCACGGCACGTGGGCGAAGAGGCGCTGGTGGGCGGCCTCGCGCAGGGCCAGGTAGAGCCGGACCTCGTCGGCGGGCACGCTCAGGCCCTCGCCGAACTCGGCCACGTTCTGCGGCAGCAGCGCGGCCTTGCCGGCCGGGGCCAGCGGCAGGCCGACGTCGGTGGAGCCGACCACCTCGGCGGCCAGCGCGCCCAGCGCCTGGCCGATCTGGGTGCCGAACATCGCGCCGCCCATCGAGCGCATCATGCCCATCAGCGGCCCGGCCATCGCCTGCATCTCCTCGGGCAGCACGCCGCCCATGGCGTTGCCGACCCGCTCGGCCACCGGGTCCACCAGGTCCTTCCAGACCGGCAGGGTGGCCTCCACCCACTCGGCCCGGCTCCAGGCCACGGCGGTGCCGGCCCCGGACGGGAACTCGGTGGCGGAGTCCAGCCAGAGGTCGGCCAGCCGGACCGCTTCGGCCACCGCCGAGCGCTCGGCCGCGCTGACCGAGCGGTCCTTGCTCTTGCCCTCGGGCTGCTCGGCGACCACGGTCTGCCGGGCGATGTCCCGGGCCAGGTCCCAGTTGACCGGCCCGCCCTCGAAGGAGAGCATCTGGCCGAGCTGCTGGAAGGCGGCGCCGAGGTCGTTCGGGTTCAGGTTGCCGAACATCGCCCCGAACGGGTTGTCCCCAGGGGCGCCGGAGCCCGCACCGGGGGCGCCCATGCCGAAGAGTGCGCCGAACGGATTGGCCCCGCCGAAGCCGAAGGGCTGCTGCGGCGAGCCGCCGCCGGAGCTCTCGTCCTTCTTGTCCTTGTCGCCCTTGGCCTTGCCGTCCTCGGGCTCCTCGGGGGGAACGCCGAATCCGAAGGGAAGGTCGCTCACGGGGTCCTCGATCCGGTCGGCCGTCACGCAAGTGGTGTGGCGGGGGCTGCGAAGCCCGGGGAAAACCACCGGCGGGAACGCGGCCCGACCGCGCCGGGTGCACCGCCGGGGCCGTGCCTCGGGCAGGATGGACGTACAAGACACTCGTACGTACGCACATAAGCTAACCGTGGAGGATGGCCGGTGAGTTCCCCGCCCTCGGACGTTCGCTCTGGGCTGACCGGAGGAGAGGACGTCCCTGCCACCGCGGGTTCGCCGCCTCCAGCCTACGGCGGCAAGCCGTTGACCGTGGCCGTGACCGGCGCCGCCGGAGTGCTCGGGGAGCGGGTGGCCGCCCGGCTGGTCGCCTCCCCCTCGGTGCGCAAGGTGCTGGCGCTGGACGACCGGCGCGGTGAGGTGCCCGGGGTGCAGTGGCGGGTGCTGGACGTCCGTGACCCGGCGGTGGCCGAACGGCTGGCCGGGGTGGACGTGGTGGTGCACCTGGCGATGGACCTGGGCATGGAGTCCGACCCGCGCGCCCGGAGCGCGTACAACGTGCGGGGCGCGCAGACGGTGATCACCGCCGCTGCCGCCTCCGGGGTCTCCCGGGTGGTGCTCTGCACCTCGGCGATGGTCTACGGCGCGCTGCCGGACAACGAGGTGCCGCTGGCCGAGTCGGCCGAGCTGCGGGCCACCGAGGAGGCGTCGCTGGTCGGCGACCTGCTGGAGATCGAGCGGCTGGCCCGCCGGGCGCCCCGGGCGCACCCGGGGCTCCAGGTGACCGTGCTGCGGCCGGCCGTGGTGGTCGGCCCGGGCATCGACACGGTGCTGACCCGGCACTTCGAGGCGCCCCGGCTGCTGGTGGTGGCGGGCTCCCGGCCGTGCTGGCAGTTCTGCCACGTGGACGACCTGGCGGCGGCACTGGAGTACGCGGTGCTCGGCCTGGTCGAGGGCGAGGTGACGGTCGGCTGCGACGGCTGGCTGGAGCAGGAGGAGGTGGAGGCGCTCTCCGGCATCCGCCGGATGGAGCTGCCCGCCGCCCTGGCGCTGGGCACCGCCGCCCGGCTGCACCGGCTGGGCCTCACCCCGGCTCCGGCGGGCGACCTGGCGTACACCATGTACCCGTGGGTGGTCTCCGGCTCGCGGCTGTACGAGGCCGGCTGGCGGCCGGTGCACAGCAACGAGGAGGTGCTGGCCGAGCTGCTGGAGCAGGTCACGGGCAAGCACGCGGTGGCCGGGCGGCGGCTCGGCGGCAAGGAGGCGACGGCCGGGCTGGGCGCGGCGGGCGCGACCGTGGCGCTGGTCGGCACGGCGGCCCTGGTGCGGCAGATGCGCAAGCGGCGGCGGATCTGACGGAGCGTCGGCCGAGCGAGGGACTTCCGCAGAGCGGAATGCTCCAATCGTGATGCGGAAGGGCCTTGTCGCGGGCCCGGGGGGATGAGGAATCATGGGGAGCATGTCCGAGAACCACGACCCCATCCGCCTGCTGGCGATCCGTGAGACCCCGCTCTCGCTGGACGAGGTGTACGAAGCGGTCGGTGACGACGCGGCCGGCGGCACCACGGTCTTCGTCGGCACCGTGCGGGACCACGACGGCGGCAAGTCGGTCTCCGCGCTGGAGTACAGCGCGCACCCGAGCGCCGAGGCGGAGATGCGCCGGATCGCCGAGAAGATCGTCGCCGAGTTCCCGGTCCGGGCGCTCGCCGCGGTGCACCGGGTGGGCCGGCTGGAGATCACCGACAAGGCGGTGATCGTGGCCGTCTCCTGCCCGCACCGGGGCGAGGCGTTCGCGGCGGCCCGGCGGCTGATCGACGACCTCAAGCACGAGGTGCCGATCTGGAAGCACCAGGTCTTCGCCGACGGCGAGGAGGAGTGGGTCGGCGCCGGCTCCTGCTGACGGCCGGTCACCCCGCACGCCCGCGCCCGCTCACCCGTCCGGTCGCCCCGGGGCACGTTCGGGCGCACCCGGTCCTACGAATACTCCGCCGAGCTGAGTGCGATCCCCGTGCCGTAACCCGAATGGCGCCGTCACCGTTGGACTCCCGGGTGGTTAATCTGCTCATACGAACGACGAGCTGGGAGTTGGGGACATGGCTGCGCTCGCCTGGTTGATCATTCCTGTGGTGGCGGCGCTCTGCGCCATGGTCTGGGCCGGCTGGGCCGCCCGCACGCCCCGGGCCACCGGGGACCCGGCCTCGCTCGCGGAGCACCAGCGGTTCAAGGCGGCGATGGAGCGCAGCACCTCCGGCGGTGGCGGCGAACGGGACCGGTGACCCGGGCGGCACGGAGGGGGGTCCGTCCCGTACTGTCGGTCCCATGCCACGCCGCTCCGCGACGATGCTCGCCGCCACCCTGCTGCTGATAGCACTGCTCTGCGCGTCGGTCTTGATGAAGGTGCCGTACACGGAGATGAGCCCCGGCCCGACGTACAACACGCTCGGGATGCAGGAGAACAGCGACAAGCCGGTGATCCAGATCACCGGGCACGAGAGCTACCCGACCAGCGGGCACCTGAACATGACGACGGTTCAGGTGACGGGCGCCAAGTACGAGCCCAGCCTGGTCTCGGCGGTGGTCGGCTGGCTGCGTGGCGACGTCCTGGTGGTGCCGCACGGCAACGTCTACCCCGAGGGGCAGACCGACCAGGAGGCGCAGCAGCAGAACGCGGAGGAGTTCGCCTCCTCCGAGGACAGCGCCAAGACCGCCGCGCTGAACCAGCTGGGCATCCCGATCGGCTCCGAGGTGGTCGTCAACTCCGTGGTGGCGGGGGGACCGTCGGACGGCAAGCTGCACGCGGGCGACCGGATCATCGCGGTGGACGGCACCACCATCACCAGCGACAGCCAGGTGGCCGAGCTGGTCACCAAGCACAAGCCGGGCGAGGACGTGGTCTTCACCGTGCTGCCGAAGGGCACGGACGGGGCCGCCGCGAACCAGGCCGACCAGCAGCGGATCACCGTCACCACCGCCAAGGCGCCGGACTCCGACCGGGCGATCGTGGGCATCCGCCCCCGGGTGAACCACACCTACCCGTTCAAGATCGAGATCGGGCTGCAGGACGTCGGCGGCCCGAGCGCCGGGCTGATGTTCGCGCTCGGCATCGTGGACAAGCTGACCCCGACCGACCTGACCGGCGGGAAGTTCGTGGCCGGCACCGGCACCATCACCGACGAGGGCAGGGTCGGTCCGATCGGCGGCATCTCGATGAAGCTGATCGCCGCCCGGGACAAGGGCGCCCAGTACTTCTTCACCCCGGCCGACAACTGCGCCGAGGCGTCCAAGAACACGCCGGAGGGCCTCCGCCTGGTGAAGGCGGAGACCCTCGACAGCGCACTGAAGTCGCTGGACCTGATCCGGGAGGGCAAGCCGGACGGGCTGCCGTCCTGCACCGCCTCCTGACCGGGCGTCAGCCTCAGGAGAAGGTGGCGAGCAGCGCCTCGGTCAGGCCGGGCACCAGGTCCGGGCCGGTCAGCACCTCGCGGGCGACGTCCTTGGAGCGCAGCCGCAGCGCGATCTCCTTCTTGCCGTCGCGCAGCACGGCCGCGGTGATCCGGACCTCCTCGCGGTTCGGCTGGTTGGCCGCCCACTCGGCGATCTGGGCCTCGGTGGCGTTCTTCGGGCGGGTCTGCTCGGCGCCCGGCGGCAGCATCTGACGCTCCACCACCAGCGCGCAGCCGGCCACCTGGTCGGGCCAGGCGATGGTGCCGAGGAACTTGTCCAGCTCCATGCCGGCGGGCAGCTCGTCCTGCTCGACCGGGGTCAGCCCGTCGTCGGCGGCGGTCAGCCCGAGCTGCTTGGCCAGCCTCGGGTCCTGACGGCGCAGGGCGGCGCTGTCGACCAGCGCGAACAGCCGGGTCGGCAGGTCCCAGCCGAGGGTGGCGGCGTACTCGTCGATCTCCAGCGCGGCGCGGGTCAGCGGGGAGGCGGCGGGGGGCTTGCCGCCGGCCAGGGCATCAAGGGCATCGGACATGGCTCCATCCTCACACGGCGGCGGGGACGCTCCGCGCAGGCGAGGGCGTGGTCCGGGACCGCCCCGCGGCGGGCGCCCGGCCCGGGAGTGGACCGGACGGAGTAGGCAGGGGCCGGGGTTACGCCGGGCGAAGTCGTGGTGAACCGTGGGAACTCAGGTAAAGAGCCATTAAGTTGCATGGAGACCCGCCCGAAACCTGACGACACGACACACCAGAGGTGCCCCCTTGGTTTTCCAGATGCCGGACCGCCCGCAAGGCCCGGGCTTCCGCGCCAGAGTCGGCCCGCCCTCCCGCCGCACCCGCGTGCTCCTGCTGACCGCAGGCGTGCTCGCCGTGCTGTTCCTACTGTTCGTGATGTTCGCGGGTCTGTGGACGGACTGGCTCTGGTTCAAGTCGCTCCACTACTCCTCGGTCTTCACCTCCCAGCTCTGGACCAAGATCGGCCTGTTCGCCGTCTTCGGCCTGGCGATGGCGCTGGTGGTCGGCCTGAACGTCTGGCTGGCGCACCGGCTCCGCCCGCCGCTGGCCGCGATGTCGGTCGAGCAGCAGAGCCTGGACCGCTACCGGATGGGCGTCGCCCCGTACCGCAAGTGGCTGCTGATCGCGGTCTCGCTGCTCACCGGCCTGGTGGCCGGCGCCGCCGCCGCCGGGCAGTGGCGGACCTGGATGCTGTGGACCAACCAGACGCCGTTCGGGGTGAAGGACAGTCAGTTCCACCTGGACGTCTCGTTCTACGCCTTCGAGCTGCCCTGGTACGAGTTCGTGCTCGGCTTCGCGTTCAGCGCGGTGATCGTCTCGCTGCTGGCCGCCACGCTGGTGCACTACCTCTACGGCGGTCTGCGCCTGCAGGGCCCCGGCCGCAAGGCCAGCCCGGGCGCGCAGGGCCACCTGGCGGTGCTGCTCGGCGTGTTCGTGCTGCTGAAGGCCGTCGCGTACTGGCTGGACCGGTACGCGCTGGCGGTGAAGTCCGGTGCATACAAGGGCGTCGACGGCTGGACCGGGCTGCGCTACGTGGACGCGAACGCGTTCCTGCCGGCCAAGACCATCCTGTTCTTCGTCGCCATCATCTGCGCGGCGCTGTTCTTCCTCACCCCGATCCGCAAGACCTGGGCCCCGGCCCTGATCGGCTTCGGGCTGATGGCGCTCTCGGCGGTGCTGATCGGCGGGCTCTACCCGGCGATCGTGCAGCAGTTCCAGGTCAAGCCGAACGAGCAGGCCAAGGAGACGCCGTACATCCAGAAGAACATCGACGCCACCCGGCAGGCGTACGGCATCGCCGACAGTGACACCCAGCAGTACTCGCCGAAGGCGTCCACCTCGACCGAGGCGCTCAAGCAGGACGCGCAGACCATCGCCGACATCCGGCTGCTGGACCCGAACGTGGTCTCGCCGACCTTCCAGCAGATCGAGCAGCAGCGGTCGTACTACAAGTTCCCGAAGACCCTGGACGTCGACCGGTACAACAACGGGCAGGCCGGCGGCCAGGACACCGTGATCGGTCTGCGCGAGCTGGACCTGAACGGCGTCCAGCAGCGGAACTGGATCAACGACCACTTCAAGTACACCCACGGCTACGGCGTCGTCTCGGCCAAGGGCAACCAGGTCAACGACAAGGGCCAGCCGGTCTTCACCGAATCCGGCCTGCCGTCCACCGGTGCGCTGGGCGACTACCAGCAGCGGATCTACTACGGCGAGGAGACCAAGACCTACTCCATCGTCGGCGGCTCCAACGAGGAGATCGACTACTCCACCGACAACGGTGACAAGACCTACAAGTACACCGGCGCCAGCGGGGTCTCGCTGGACAACCCGTTCACCCGGGCCGCCTACGCGGTGCGCTTCGCCGAGCCGCAGATCCTCTACGCCGGTGCCATCACCGACGGCGCCAAGGTGATCTACGACCGGACCCCGAAGGAGCGGGTGGAGAAGGTCGCCCCGTGGCTGTCGATCGACGCCGACCCGTACCCGGTGGTGCAGGACGGCAAGCTGGTCTGGGTGCTGGACGGCTACACCACCTCGGACGGCTACCCGTTCGCCTCCAAGACCACCCTGGGCGACGTCACCAAGGACTCGCTGACCGACCAGCGCGGGCGCACGCTCACCACGGTCAACAAGGTCAACTACATCCGGAACTCGGTGAAGGCGACCGTGGACGCCTACACCGGTGAGGTGACGCTCTACCAGTGGGACGACGCCGACCCGGTGCTGAAGACCTGGATGAAGGCCTTCCCCGGCACCGTCGAGGCCAAGGACAAGATCCCGGCCACGCTGATGCCGCACCTGCGGTACCCGCAGGACATGTTCAAGGTGCAGCGCGACCTGCTGGGCCAGTACCACATGACGGACGCCAACTCCTTCTTCAACGGCACCGACATCTGGCAGGTCCCGGTCGACCCGACCACCAACTCCGGTGACGTGCAGCCGCCGTACTACATGACGGTGCGGATGCCGGAGGCGGCGCAGGCGAGCTTCTCGCTGACCACCACCTTCGTGCCCAGCAAGCGGGACAACCTGGCCGCCTTCATGGCCGTCAGCGCCGACCCGGGGCCCGAGTACGGGAAGATCCGCATCCTCAAGGTGCCCGGTGACTCCAACACGCTCGGCCCCAAGCTGGTGCAGTCGCAGTTCAACTCCAACGCCGACGTGGCGAACAAGCTGAACACGCTGAAGATCGGCGGCGACTCCGAGGTCGAGTACGGCAACCTGCTGACCCTCCCGGTCGGTGGCGGCCTGCTCAACATCGAGCCGGTCTACGTGCGCGGCCGAGGCGCCAACTACCCGGTGCTCCAGCGGGTGTTGGCGGTCTACGGGAACGACAACGTGGCCTTCGAGAGCACCCTGGAGGAGGCGCTGAAGAAGGTGCTCGGCAATGCGACCACCGGCACCACGCCGACCGCGCCGACCACCCCGGGGACCACCACCCCGACGCCCAACCCGGGCACCACCACGCCCACGCCGACGCCCTCGCCCTCGCCCAGTCCGGGCACCGGCAGCCCGTCGCAGCAGCAGGCGGTGGCCGACGCGCAGAAGGCCTTCAACGACATGGAGCAGGCGCGCAAGGATGGCGACTGGGCCAAGTACGGCGAGGCCCAGAAGGCGCTGAAGGCCGCCCTGGACGCCGCCACGGCGGCGCAGCCGAAGGCCGGATGACCATGGATTGACGATCTGCTCCGCCCCCGTGCTACGGTTGTGCACACAACGACGCGGGGTGGAGCAGCTCGGTAGCTCGCTGGGCTCATAACCCAGAGGTCGCAGGTTCAAATCCTGTCCCCGCTACTCTGAACCGAAGGCCCGGAGATTCATCTCCGGGCCTTCGGTGCTTCCCGGGAGCTGAACTCCCGTCAAATGGGCTCACCCGTCCGGGTCGTGCTCCGGTACGATGCGTCCCCGGGGTTTGTGGGGGGCAAGTGTCGGGAAATCGACAAAGCGCTGAAGCAATCTCGCCGGGCTTCGGCCCGCTCCCGCCAAACCTGGCCGGGGCAGGTGTACGCGGGTTGCGGGTGATGCGACGATGGAGCATGTGGGGGACGCCGTACGGCCGTTGACTCCCATGCCCCGGGGAGGTCGCCGTCACAGCCTCGTCGTCCCCGGCGGATGCCGCGGCACTCGGGGGAATCGGGAGTCGGCATGAGGCTGATCGGAAGGAACGATCCGGACAGAGCGGGCACGTCGGCCGTGGGGGCGGTCGACACCGAGGCGTGGGCGCAGAGCGAGGAGCCGGCCGCCGCGCTGCCGGCCCAGCGCACCAGCGGCCTGACGGTGCCCCGGGAGGCCGGCTACGGACCCGACAGCCTGGTCCGGGTGCCCGCCCGGCAGTTCGCGCCCGCCGCCGGCAGCTACACCGCGCCCGCCGACGGGCCCGAGTCCGACCCGATGAGCTTCGAGACCGCCCTGGCCGCCCGCGAGCAGGCCGCGCTCGAGGTGAGGCACCGTCAGGCCGCCGACGACGGCGACCCGAACGCGGCCAGCCAGCTCGGCGCGCTGCTGCTGCGCCGGGGTGACCTGGAGGACGCCGAGCCCTACCTGCGCAGCGCCGCCTCGGCCGGTCTGCGGGCCGCCGCCAACAACCTCGGCGTGCTGCTCCACCAGCGCGGCCACCGGGCCGAGGCCGCCCAGTGGTGGCGGCAGGCGGCGGTGGCCGGCTCGGCCCCGGCCGCGCACGCGCTCGGGCTCCAACTCCGGGATCAGGGCGAGGAGGAGGCGGCCGAGTACTGGCTGCACTTCGCCGCCGAGCACGGTCACCCGCTCGGCGCCTACGCGCTGGGCGACCTGATGGAGCACCGGCGCGACGTGCGCGCCGAGCGCTGGTTCAAGGTCTCCGCCGACGCCGGCCACCGGGAGGCGGCCTACCGGCTGGCCCGGATGCGGGAGGCGGCGGGCGACAAGGAGACCGCCGAGACCTGGTACCGCACCGCCGCCGCCCGCAGCCACGCCCGCGCGGGGCTGCGGCTCGGCGTGCTGCTGGAGGAGCGCGGCGACCTGGACGAGGCGGCGCGCTGGTACCGGCAGGCGGCGCAGAACGGTGAGGCGCGCGCCGCCTGCGCGCTGGGCTTCCTGCACCGCGACGCGGGTGACCTGACGCTGGCCGCCGAGTGGTGGCAGGAGGCCGCCGAGGCCGGCGACGGGAACGCCGCCAACGCGCTCGGCGCCCTGCACGCCGGCCGGGGCGAGGCGGTGGAGGCCGAGCGCTGGTACCGCCTCGCCCTGGAGGCGGGTGACCAGAACGGCGCCTTCAACCTCGGGCTGCTCTGCGCGGCGGCCGGGCGCGAGTCGCAGGCCGAGCAGTGGTACCGGCGCGCGGCCTACGCCGGGCACCGGGAGGCGTGCAACGCGCTGGCCGTGGTGCTGCTCCAGCGCGGCGACGAGTCCGGCGCCGAGCCGTGGTTCTCCAAGGCCGCCGAGGCGGGCAGCGTGGACGGGGCGTTCAACCTGGGGGTGCTGCACGCCGGGCGCGGGGAGCAGCAGCAGGCGCACGAGTGGTACGCGCGCGCCGCGGCGGAGGGGCACGGCGAGGCCGCGCTCCAGCTGGCCGTGGTGCAGGAGCAGCGCGGCCAGCTGACGGGTGCCCTGGAGCGCTACCGGCAGGCGGCGGCGGGCGGTTCGGCCGAGGGCTGCTTCCGGCTGGCCTCGCTGCTGGACCGGCGCGGCGACGCGGACGCCGAGGCCGAGCACTGGTACGCGGTCGCGGCCGACGCCGGGCACCGCCGGGCGCAGGTCCGGATGGGCGTGCGGGCCGCCGAGCGCGGCGCGCTGGAGATCGCCGAGAGCTGGTACCGGCGGGCGGCGGAGGCCGGCAGCCGCAGCGCCGCCTTCAACCTCGGCCTGCTGCTGGCCCGTCAGGACCAGGAGGCCGAGGCGGTCGGCTGGTACACCCTGGCCGCTGACGCCGGTCACGGCCGGGCCGCCCTGCGGCTGGCCCTGCTGGCCCTGCGCCGGGGCGAGCCGGTCCAGGCCGAGTCCTGGTGCCTCCGGGCCGCCGACTACGGCCCCCCGGAGGTCACCGAACGGGCCGCCCGCCTGCTCGGTGCGCTGCACACGGACCTCAGCGCCTGAGGCCGACCGCCGGGCAGGTGCGGACCCGGGGGCGCGAGGGACTGCGCACAGGGGAACGGCAACGGGTGCACCTGGCTGACGGTGGTTCGGTCGCGGCCGGGCGGCCTTCCGGAGCGCGCGGTTCCTCGCGCCCCCGCGGCTTCCCCTACCGGGCCGTCAGGCCTGACTGCACGTAGGACAGAGGCCTCGGTAGGTGACTTCGGCCGCCGAGATGACATAGCCGAAGCGCTCGGCTGCGGGGAGCGCGGCGATCAGGTCACCCTGGGGGTGGACGTCGCGGATGGAGCCGCAACCCGAGCAGATGAGGTGCTGGTGGGCGTGCCGCGCGTTGGGGTCGTAGCGCTTGGCGCGCCCGTCCGTGGAGACCTCCAGCACCTCGCCGAGGGAGACCATCTCGCCCAGCGTGTTGTAGACCGTGGCGCGGCTGATCTCGGGGAGGCGGGTCACCGCCCGGGCGTGCACCTCGTCGGCGGTGAGGTGCACGTGGTCGCCGTCGAGGACCTCGGCCACCACACGACGCTGCGAGGTCATGCGCCAGCCGCGTCCGCGAAGTCTTTCCAACAGGTCACTCATGCCAACAGGGTAAGCCCTGTTCTCGACTTGGTTCCAGTGTTGACTTAGACAAAGTCCAAGCTAGGATCGAGCCGAAGCTTAGGCACGGTACGACCGGATCACGCGGAGGCATCCCGACATGACCACCCAGAGCGAGCGGCCTATCCTCACCACGGAGGCCGGTGCGCCGGTCTCGGACAACCAGAACACCGAGACCGCGGGTGTGGGCGGACCGGCGCTGGTCCAGGACCAGCTGCTGTTCGAGAAGCTCGCGCACTTCAACCGCGAGCGCATCCCGGAGCGCGTGGTGCACGCCCGCGGCGCCGGCGCCTACGGCACCTTCACCGTCACGGCGGACGTGACCCCGTACACCCGGGCGAAGTTCCTCTCCGAGATCGGCAAGCAGACCGAGACCTTCATCCGCTTCTCCACCGTCGCGGGCAACCTCGGGTCGGCCGACGCGGTCCGCGACCCGCGCGGCTGGGCGCTGAAGTTCTACACCGAGGAGGGCAACTACGACCTCGTCGGCAACAACACCCCGATCTTCTTCATCAAGGACGCGGTGAAGTTCCCGGACTTCATCCACACCCAGAAGCGCGACCCGTACACCGGCTCGCAGGAGGCGGACAACGTCTGGGACTTCTGGGGCCTCTCGCCCGAGTCGACCCACCAGGTGACCTGGCTGTTCGGCGACCGCGGCATCCCGGCGTCCTACCGCCACATGAACGGCTACGGCTCGCACACCTTCCAGTGGGAGAACGAGGCCGGCGAGTACTTCTGGGTGAAGTACCACTTCAAGACCGACCAGGGCATCAAGAACCTCACCGCGGCCGAGGCCGCCGTGCTGGCCGGCGAGGACCCGGACAGCCACCAGCGGGACCTGCGCACCGCGATCGAGAACGGCGACTTCCCGACCTGGACCGTGCAGGTGCAGATCATGCCGGCGGCCGACGCGGCGAACTACCGCTTCAACCCGTTCGACCTGACCAAGGTCTGGCCGCACGCGGACTACCCGCCGATCGAGATCGGCAAGCTGGAGCTCAACCGGAACCCCGACAACGTCTTCGCCGAGGTCGAGCAGTCGATCTTCTCGCCGGCCCACTTCGTGCCGGGCATCGGCCCGTCGCCGGACAAGATGCTGCAGGGCCGCCTGTTCGGCTACGGCGACGCGCACCGCTACCGGGTCGGCATCAACGCCGACCACCTGCCGGTGAACCGCCCGCACGCCACCGAGGCGAACACCAACAGCCGGGACGGCCACCTCTACGACGGCCGGCACGGCCGGGCGAAGAACTACGAGCCGAACTCCTTCGGCGGCCCGGTGCAGATCGACCGGCCGCTCTGGGCCTCGGTGCCGCTGACCGGTGCCACCGGTGAGAGCGCGGCCCCGTCGCACCTGGAGGACAACGACTACGTCCAGGCCGGCACCCTCTACCGCCTCTTCTCGGAGGACGAGAAGGCCCGCCTGATCGCCAACCTCAGCGGCTTCATCGCCAAGGTCTCGGCCGACCGCGACGACATCGTCGAGCGCGCGGTGAACAACTTCCGCCAGGCCGACGCCGACTTCGGCCAGCGCCTGCAGGACGCCGTCCAGGAGCTGCGCAAGCAGAACTGACGGACGGTCACAGACCGCGGGCCCCGGGGGTGTTCGATCACCCCCGGGGCCCGCACCAGTCCCGCCGGGCGTCAGATCGTGAGCGCCCGCAGCACCTCGTCGTGCAGCAGCCCGTTGGAGGCCACCGCGTCGGCGCCGTTCGGGCCGTCGATGCCGTCCAGGCCAGTGAAACGGCCGCCGGCCTCCTGCACCACGATGCAGGGCGCGGCCATGTCCCAGAGCGAGAGCTCGGGCTCGGCCGCGATGTCCACCGCGCCCTCGGCGACCATCATGTAGGACCAGAAGTCGCCGTAGGCGCGGGTGCGCCAGCAGGACCGGGTGAGGTCCAGGAAGGCGTCGAGCCGGGCCCGCTCCTCCCAGCCGCTGAGCGAGGAGTAGGAGAGCGAGGAGTCCGCCAGCCGGGAGACCCGGGAGACCTGGATCCGGCTCGCCTTGGCCAGGCTGCGCCCGGCGAACGCGCCCAGGCCCTTGGCCGCCCACCAGCGGCGGTTCAGCGCGGGGGCCGAGACGATGCCGACCACCGGGTGCTGCTCGCCGTCCGGGCCGACCTCCAGCAGCGAGATCAGGGTGGCCCAGACCGGCACGCCCCGGACGTAGTTCTTGGTGCCGTCGATCGGGTCGATCACCCAGCGGCGCGGGCCGGAGCCCTGCAGGCCGAACTCCTCGCCGAGCACCGCGTCCCGCGGGCGGGCCCGCTGGAGCACGTGCCGGACCTGCTCCTCGGCCGCCTTGTCGGCGTCGCTGACCGGGGTCAGGTCGGGCTTGGTCTCGACCTTGAGGTCCAGCGCCTTGAAGCGCTCCATGGTGATCGAGTCGGCCGAGTCGGCGAGGACGTGGGCGAGTCGGAGATCGTCGTGGTAGTCGGCCATGTCGAAGACCCTAGCGAGCCCGGTCCGTCCGCGACCAGTTCGGCTCGCACTGCGGACCGGGCGGGCTCAGTGGCCGGAACCGCTGAGCTGGAGGCCGATCACCCCGGCCACCACCAGCGAGATCGAGACCAGCTTGAGCGTGGTGGTGGCCTCGTCCAGGAAGAGCATGCCGTAGATCGCGGTGCCGGCCGCGCCGATCCCGGTCCACACCGCGTAGGCCGGGCCGACCGGCAGGGTCTTCAGCGAGAGGGTGAGCAGGCCGAAGCTGCTGAGCGCGAAGACCGCGAAGCTGACGGTCGGCCAGAGCTTGGTGAAACCGTCGCTGAGTTTGAGGTTGATCGCGAAACCGGTCTCCAGCAGTCCGGCGATGATCACCAAAGCCCAAGCCATCCGAGCCGACTCCCCTCGCGAGGCCGGACCGCACGGTCCGACCTTCCTATGATCGCCGCGAGGGGCGGGAGCGACACTTCCGACGGGCCGAAAGGTGATCCGGCGTCAGCCGTCAGTCACCCTCCCGGGTTTCCTTCGAGGCCAGCAGCCGGCGCAGCGAGTACAGCCGGGCCTGCTCGGCGTGGCCCTCCTCGACCCAGGCGTCCAGCGCGCAGTCCGGCTCGTCGTGGCTGCACGCGCGCGGGCAATCCACCGTGCCCGGCTCCAGGTCGGGGAAGGCCAGGATCACCCGGGACGGGTCGATGTGGGAGAGGCCGAAGGAGCGGAAGCCGGGGGTGTCGATCACCCATCCCGGGTCCAGCGCCTTCTTCGAGCCGGGCTTGGCGCCGGGCGGCGGCGGCAGCCGCAGGGCCAGCGCCGAGACGGTGGTGTGCCGGCCCCGGCCGGTCACCGCGTTGACGTGCCCGGTGGTCCGCTGCCGCTCCGGCACCAGGGCGTTCACCAGGGTGGTCTTGCCGACGCCGGAGTGGCCGATGAAGACGGTGGCCAGCCCGCGCAGGTGGTCCCGGACGGCCTCCGCGCCGGTGGTCTCCAGCTCGTCCCGCCGGGTCACCACGTAGTCGATGCCGAGCGGGGCGTACGTCTCCAGCAGCGGCTCGGCCGGGGCCAGGTCGGACTTGGTCAGCACCAGCAGCGGGGTCATCCCGGCGTCGTACGCGGCCACCAGGCAGCGGTCGATCAGCCGGGAGCGCGGCTCCGGGTCGGCCAGCGCGGTGACGATGGCCAGCTGCTCGGCGTTGGCCACCACGATCCGCTCGTACGGGTCGTCGTCGTCGGCGGTGCGGCGCAGCACCGAGGTGCGCTCCTCCACCCGGACGATCCGGGCCAGCGTGTCCGGCTCGCCGGAGAGGTCCCCGACCAGCTGGACCAGGTCACCGACCACCACGCCCTTGCGGCCCAGCTCGCGGGCCTTCATCGCGGTGACCTCGCGCTCGCGCTTGGTGCCGACCTCGACCAGGCAGGTGATCCGGCCCCGGTCGACGGTGAGCACCATCGCCTCGGAGGCGTCCTCGTGCTTGGGCCGGATCCTGGTCCGCGGTCGCGAGCCCTTGCGGGCCGGGCGGTTGCGGATGTCGTCCTCGTCGGTGTCCTTACCGTAGCGGCGCATGCCCTGATCCCCCGTCAGCCCTGGCCGAGGAGCTCGGCCCACATCAGCGGGAAGTCCGGCAGGGTCTTGGCGGTGGTGGCCACGTTCTCCACCAGCACGCCGGGCACGGCCAGGCCGAGCACGGCGGCGGCGGTGGCGAGGCGGTGGTCCTCGTAGGTGCGGAAGGTGCCGCCGTGCAGCCGGCGGGGGCGGATCCGCAGGCCGTCGGCGGTCTCGCTGACGTCGCCGCCGAGCTCGTTCAGCTCCTTGGCCAGGGCGGCCAGCCGGTCGGTCTCGTGCAGCCGCAGGTGGGCGATGCCGTGGAGGTGGGACTCGGAGTCGGCCAGCGCGGCCACCGCCGCGATCACCGGAGTGAGCTCGCCGACGTCGTGCAGGTCGGCCTCGATGCCGTGGATCGTGCCGGTGCCGGTGAAGGTCAGGCCCTCGTCGGTGAAGGCGCAGGAACCGCCCATCCGGGTGTAGAGGTCCCGCAGCTGGTCACCCGGCTGGTAGGTGTGCCGGGGCCAGTCCCGGACCGTCACCCGGCCGCCGGTCACCAGGGCGGCGGCGAAGAACGGGGCCGCGTTGGAGAGGTCCGGCTCGACCACCAGGTCGCGGCCGATCAGCGCGCCGGGGGTGACCCGCCAGACGTCCTTCTCGCCGCCGTCCTCGGGCGCGTCGACCTGGGCGCCGGCCTTGCGGAGCATGTCGACGGTCATCCGGATGTGCGGCAGGGAGGGCACCGAGGAGCCGGTGTTCCGCACCTCCACGCCGCTGTTGTAGCGCGCGCCGGAGAGCAGCAGGGCGCTGACGAACTGGGAGGAGGAGGACGCGTCCAGCTCCACCGTGCCGCCGTCCACCGCGCCGGTGCCGTGCACGGTCAGCGGGAAGCCGCCCCGGCCGCCGTCGTCGATCCGCACGCCGAGCGCGCGCAGCGCGTCGATCACGCCGTGCTGGGGCCGCTCGTGGCTGCGCGGGTCGCCGTCGAAGTGCACCGGGCCGTCGGCCAGCGCGGCCAGCGGGGGCAGGAAGCGCATCACGGTGCCCGCGTTGCCGACGTCCACCCGGGCCGGGCCGCGCAGCCGGCCGGCCGGGATGACCCGCCAGGCCTCGCCGCCGCCGGTGCCGCCGCTGGCGTTGTTGACCGTCTCCTCGATGGTCACGCCGAGCGCGCGCAGGCCGTCCGCCATCAGCTGGGAGTCCCGGCTGCGCAGCGGGCGCCGCACCCAGCCGGGGCCGTCGGCCAGCGCGGCCAGCACCAGCGCGCGGTTGGTCGCCGACTTCGATCCGGGCACGGTCACGGTCGCGTCGACGGCACCGGTTGCGAGGGGTGCGGGCCACAGCTCATCGGTCATGCAGCCAGTCTAGGGGCCCATCCTGTACGCACCGCCCGGCCGGAGCTGACGGTGGCTCAGGCCAGCAGCCAGGCCGAGCCGAGGGCCAGCGAGACCACGGCGACCAGCAGGAAGACCGTCACCCAGACCAGCGGGCCGAGGCCGGTGAGGCGGGCCAGCTGGTCGGCGTCGGTGGAGCGGACGCCCTCGCGGCGGCGCTTGGCCTGGAGCTCCAGCACCGGCCGCACGCCGGCCAGCAGCAGGAACCAGACGCCCGCGTAGGCGAAGGCGGCCTGCAGCTGGCTGCCGCCGTACCAGGAGATCAGGAAGAAGGCGCCGCCGGTGACCAGCACCGCGAGCAGCCCGTAGAGGTTGCGGATCATCACCAGCAGCCCGGCCAGCAGCACCACCGCGATCCACAGCAGCTGGGTGACGTGCTGACCGGCCAGCAGCGCCGCGCCGCCGAGCCCGAGCAGCGGGGGAGCGGTGTAGCCGGCGGCGGCGGTGAGGATCATGCCGGGGCCGGTCGGCGGGCCGGAGGAGATGGTCAGGCCGGAGGTGTCGGAGTGCAGCCGGATGCCGGAGAGCCGACGCCTCGTCAGCAGCGCCACCAGGCCGTGGCCGCCCTCGTGGGCGATGGTCACCACGTTCCGGCTGAGCCGCCAGAGCGGGTGCGGGAGCACCGCCAGCAGCGCCGCGCCCGCGCTCGCCAGCACCAGCCAGCGCGGCGGGGCCGGCTGGGTGGCGATGACGGTGTCGACGACCGTCCGCCAGAGCCCTGCGATGTCCATCCCTGCCTCCTCCGCCGCGCCGGACCGGCAGCCTCCCATGCCAGGACGGCCCGGCGGAACCGTCCGGTTCTGCCCTTCGGGTGAGAACCGCCGTGGCAAGCTGGCCGTCATGTGCGGACGCTTCGCCTCCACCAGCCGGCCGGAGGACCTGGTCGGGACCTTCGGCGTACAGCAGTGGGACCCGACCGAGACCGTCGCGCCGAGCTGGAACGTGCCGCCGACCGCCCCCGCCTACGTGGTGCTGGACCGCGCGCCGAAGGGCGGCGGCGCGCCCGTCCGCCAGCTGCGGGTGCTGCGCTGGGGCCTCGTCCCGGCCTGGTCGCAGTCGGCGGACGCGGCGGCCAAGATGGTCAACGCCCGCTCGGACACCGTGCATGAGAAGCCCTCCTACCGGCAGGCGTTCGCCTCCCGGCGCTGCATCGTCCCGGTGGACGGCTACTACGAGTGGGAGACGCTCCCCACCGAGAGGGGCAGGCCGAGGAAGCAGCCCTACTTCGTGCACCGGGCGGACGGCACGGTGCTCGCACTGGCCGGGCTGTACGAGTTCTGGCGGGACCGCCGGCACCCGCCGGACCACCCCGGGGCGTGGCTGGTCACCTGCGCGATCGTCACCACCGACGCCGAGCCCGCGCTGGCCCCGATCCACCACCGGATGCCGCTCTTCCTGGACCCGTCCTCCTTCGACGCCTGGCTGGACCCGGCCCTGGACGACCCGGGCCGGCTCTTCCCGCTGCTGGTGCCGCCGGCCCCCGGCGCCCTGCTGGCCCGGGCGATAGGCCCGGCGGTGGGGAACATCCGCAACAACGGCCCGGAGCTGCTGCGCCCGCTGAGCGAGGTCGAGCCGGAGCCGGAGGACGGCGTGCTGTTCTGATACGACTCGGTACCCGTACCGGCTGCCGACAGAGCGCCGCCCCACCTGACGGAGTGTCATGCTCGTTCCCACCCCCGCCGGCGAGGCCCGGATCACCCTGCACCCGGCCGCCGGCGAGCCCCGCGCCCTGCTCGCCCTCGGCCACGGCGCCGGTGGCGGCGTCGAGGCCCGCGACCTCGCGGCGCTGGCCGCGGCGCTCCCCGGCCACGGCGTCGGCGTCGCGCTGGTCGAGCAGCCCTGGCGGGTGGCCGGCCGGAAGGTGGCCCCGGCGCCGAAGACCCTGGACGCCGGCTGGCTCCCGGTGATCGCCGAACTAGCCCGGCCCGGGCTGCCGTTGTACCTCGGCGGGCGCAGCGCCGGGGCCCGGGTGGCCTGCCGGACGGCGGGCGCCCTCGGCGCCGCCGGGGTGCTGGCGCTGGCCTTCCCGCTGCACCCGCCGGGGCGGCCGGAGAAGAGCCGGGCGGACGAACTGCTCTCCACCGGCTGCCGCACCCTGGTGCTCCAGGGCACCCGGGACTCCTTCGGCACCCCCGCCGAGTACCCGGAGCTGCCGGACACCCACCGGCTGGTCGAGGTGCCGTACGGCGACCACGGCTTCGCCGTCCCCAAGCGGGCCCCGGTCTCCCAGCAGGAGGCGCTGGACGTGATCACCGCGGCGGTCCTCGACTGGCTCCGACCGGGCTCCGACCAGCGCTGACAGGTCCGTCCGGCGCACCGGGAATTACCGGTGCGGGTGAGCGGTTGACACCTCACGTCAGCAAGGTGAAGCCGGTGGAGAGGCAGGGCAGATGGGTTCGATCGCGTGCCCCGAGCGTGCGGCCACGGGTGCCGTGATGCCGGACTGGTCCGAGTGGATCGGCGCGGGCGGGAAGTCCGTCAGCCCGATATCCTCGCTGACGGGCGGGCCCACCCAGGCGCCTGTCCGTACTGCCGAGGAGGTGGGTCCGGTCGTCGGAGCGGAGCACGAGTCCGAGCCGGTCGAGGTCAGCGCGGTGCTGACGGGCGAGGAGCTGGCCGAGGCGATCGGCGAGGACACCTTCCGGGTGTCGGCCGACGAGACCGAGGACGAGCGGCGCGAGCGCTTCGAGCGCGACGCGCTCGGCTACCTGGACCAGATGTACTCGGCGGCCCTGCGGATGACCCGCAATCCGGCCGACGCCGAGGACCTGCTCCAGGAGGCGTTCGCCAAGGCGTACGCGTCCTTCCACCAGTTCCGCGAGGGCACCAACCTCAAGGCGTGGCTCTACCGGATCCTCACCAACACGTTCATCAACTCGTACCGGAAGAAGCAGCGGGAGCCCCAGCGCACCGCCGCCGAGGAGATCGAGGACTGGCAGCTGGCCCGGGCCGAGTCGCACATGTCGACCGGTCTGCGCTCGGCCGAGGCCCAGGCGCTCGACCACCTCCCGGACAGCGACGTGAAGGACGCCCTGCAGGCGATCCCGGAGGAGTTCCGGATCGCGGTCTACCTCGCGGACGTAGAGGGCTTTGCGTACAAGGAGATCGCGGACATCATGGGTACTCCCATCGGCACGGTGATGTCCCGGCTGCACCGTGGCCGCCGTCAGCTGCGCGTCATGCTGGAGGACTACGCCCGCGAGCGCGGGCTGGTCCCGGCCGGCAGCGGTGCAGGGCAGGAAGCGAAGGGCTCGGGCTCATGAGCTGCGGCGATCCGCACGACACCGACTGTGGAGAGGTGCTCGACCACCTCTACGAGCTGCTCGACAACGAGATGGCCGAGGGCGACTGCGCCAAGCTGCGGGTGCACTTCGACGAGTGCTCCCCCTGCCTGGAGGAGTACGGCCTGGAGGCCGCCATCAAGGCCCTGGTCAAGCGCTCCTGCTCCAGTGAGCACTCCCCGGCCGACCTGCGTGGCAAGGTGCTGGCCCGGATCGACCTGATCCGGGCGGCCCAGCGCGACGGCGAGCCGCTGCCGCAGCCGCTGGCCGCCGAGACGGCCGAGTAGGCAGAGCCGCGCGGCGGAGCCCGGCGACCCCACGGGGGGCGCCGGGCTTCTCCGTACCCGCTGCTTCCTCACTCGTTCGAGTGAGCCGCCGCTGCGCCGACCGGGGCATTCCCGGATCGGGCGCTCAGCCCGGCCGCCGGGCCCCTATTCTCCCTGACGGGCCCTCAGCGGGCGGGTGCCCCGAGGGAACTGCGGCCGGGTCGGGAGGCGGAGATCGTCGGTGACGAGGCGGCCCCGGCGCTGCCGGGAGCGGCCAGACGGTACGTGGCGCTGGTGCTGTGCGCCGCGCTCGGTGCCCTGCTGAGTTCGGCCCTGCCGGGCGGCGGGCCGCTGACCGGGCCGGTGCACTGGCCCCGGCTGGGGCTGCTCGCCCTGCTGCACGCCTGCTGGGACTCGCTGGCCCAGGGCAGTCCGACCCCCTGCCTGCGCACCGCGCGGGCGGCCCGGGCGGTGTTCGCCGGGCGGGCCCCGGCCGGCGGCGCCCGGCCGGCCGAGGACGGGACGGGCGGGGCGGTCTTCCTGCCGGTGCTGTTCGCCGGGGTCCTGATGCTGCCGCCGGCCGCCGCCGCGCTGGTCGCGGTGCCGGCCGCGCTGGTGGCCCCGGCCGCCGCGCCCCGGGCACTGCGCCGGGCCTGGAACGCGGCCCAGCTCGGGCTCTCCGCCTTCGCCGCCGCGACGCTGTTCCGGCTGCTGCACGGCCCGGAGCTGCTGCTCGGCTCCCGCTTCCCCGGTGCGGCGCTGCCCGCGCTGGCCGCCGTCGCGCTGTTCTGCCTGGTCAACGCGGCCCTGGTGGGCGGGATGCGGTACCTCGCCGAGGACGACCGGACCAGGATCACCGAGGGGCTCGGCGGCCGGCTGGCCGGGGCGCTGCTGCACGGGGCCGGCGGGCTGATGGTCGCGGTGCTCTGGCAGGGCCCGTACGGGGCGTTCGCCGCCGTGCTGGCGCTGCTGCCGTTCTCCATCTCGGCCTGGGTCTCGGCCCAGGGCAGCCGGGAGCGCCGGGCGCACCGGGCCACCGTGCAGGCGCTGGTGCAGGCGGTGGAGATCAAGGACGCGTACACCCGGGGGCACAGCGAACGGGTCGGCCGGGCCTCGGTGCTGATCGCCCGTCAGCTCGGGATGGCCGAGGACCGGCTGCGCACCCTGCACTTCGCCGGGACGCTGCACGACGTCGGCAAGGTCGGGGTGGCCACCGAACTGCTGCGGCGCAACGGCCCGCTCTCCGAGCAGGAGCGGCGGGCGGTCGAGGTGCACCCGGTGCTCGGCCACGAACTGGTGCGCGGGATCGACTTCCTCGGCGAGGCGCGCGGCGGCATCCTGCACCACCACGAGCGGATGGACGGGCGCGGCTACCCGAGCGGGCTGACCGGCGACCGGATCCCGGAGTTCGCCCGGATCATCTCGGTGGCGGACGCCTTCGACTCGATGACTTCCACCCGCTCCTACCGGCGCGGCCGGCCGGTGGCCGAGGCGGTCGCCGAGCTGGAGCGGTGCGCCGGCAGCCAGTTCGACCCGCAGATGGTCGGCGCGCTGGTGGCGGCGGTCGCCGAGCACGGCTGGCAGCCGGCCCCGCCCCCGCCCGGCGGCTGGGACGGCGAGGTGCCGGACATCCCGCTCGGGGTGCCGGAGCCGGCCCGCCGGAGCGCCACCGACCTGCTGCGCGGTGCCCCGTGATCCGGGCGCTGCGGCTGGTGGCGGCCGGGCTGTTCCTGCTGTGCTGCCTGGACGTGCTGCACCACGGGGTGACCGCCCCGCTGGTGGCGGCGGCCTTCGCCCTGGTGGTGGCGGTCGGCGAGCGGGTCCGGATCACCCTGCCGGGCGACCGCGAGCAGGCCCCGATCGGTACCGCCGTCGCGCTGGCCTACGCGCTGCTCGGCCCGCTGCACGGGCTGCCCACCACGCACAGCGTCTCCCAGGTGGTCGCGGTGGCCGGGGCGGGCACCCTGCTCGGCCGCTTCCCGCACCGCCGTCGGGGCCACCGCCCGGCCCACGCCTCCGGGCCCGGCCCCGGGGTGCTGGACGGGGCGGCCCGGCGGGTGCTGACGGTGGGCTTCGCCGGAGTGCTGTTCCAGCCGCTCTACAACAGCGGGGTGCTGGACCAACTGCCGCTGGCCGGGCCGGTCTACGGGGTTTTCCTGACCGGGGTGGCCGCGTTGGCCGCGCTCTGCGACGCCACCCTGGCGGCGGTCCAGCGGCGGGCGGCGCTGGGGCTGCGGTTCGGCGCCGCGCTGGAGGACGAGCTGCGCTCGCTGCTCGGCATCGGCTCGGCGATCGTCGCCACCGGGATGCTGATCAGCCTGCTGGCGGGCGAGGTCGGGCTCTGGGCGCTGCCGCTGTTCTGCGCCCCGCTGGTGCTGGCGCAGGCGTCCTTCCGGCGGGCCGCCGCCGTCCGGGCGACCACCGGGCAGACCATCGAGACGCTGGCGAGGGCCACCGAGGTGGCCGGCTACACCCCGGCCGGCCACGCCCGCCGGGTGGCCGACACGGCCTGCGCGCTCGGCCGCGAGCTGGGCCTGGGCAGTCGGGACCTCGCCCTGCTGGAGTACGCCGCGCTGATGCACGACATCGGCCAGCTCTCCCTGGTGGAGCCGGTGCCGGGCGGGGCCACCGCACTGCTGCCGCCGGCCGAGCAGCAGCGGATCGCCCGGCTCGGCAGCGAGGTGATCAGCCGGACCGGGGTGCCCGGGCAGGTGGCCGGGCAGGTGGCCCGGCTGGCCGACCCGTACTGCGGGCCGGACGGCCGGGAGGACCGCTCGGTGCCGCTGGCGGCCCGGATCATCCGGGTGGCCAACGCCTTCGACGACCTCTCGGCCGCCGCCCGGGCCGGCGGGCTGGGCGAGCGGGACGGCCGGCGGGAGGTGCTGGTCCGGCTGCGGGCGGGCGGCGGACGGATCTACGACCCCCGGGTGCTGGACGCCCTGGGCGGCGTGCTCGGCTCGATGCCGGGTCCTCGGTACCCGGACTGATCCCGGCGGGGGTACCTGACAGCGCCGGGACGGATCCGGCCGCAGGGCCCCCGGGACCTGACTGAGCACCCTCGCGGGGAGCGCGGCCCCGGGGCGGCGTGGTTGGATGCGGTCATAGCGTGGAAAGGGCCCGGACCGGGCGGGCCGCGAGCCCCCGCCCCGACGGGCCGGGCAACCGGCGGACGACTACGGCAGGGACGGAACGTGAGGATCTTCCACCGCGCACGGCACCGGCCGTCGGCGACCTGGCGGCAGACCACCGACCGGGCGTTCACCCTGATCGGTGACGGCCGCTACGAGGACGCCGGCACGCTGCTGGTGATGGCCGCCGACCTGGAGCCCTGGCTCTCCGACTCCTGGTTCAACCTGGCCCTGCTGCACAAGTTCCGCCGGGACTGGGAGCAGGCCCGGGCGGCCGGCCTGCGGGCGGTCGCGCTGCTCGACCGCGAGCAGGGCGCGCCCGACTGGTGGAACCTCGGCATCACCGCCACCGCGCTCCAGGACTGGGCACTGGCCCGCCGCTCCTGGCAGGCGTACGGCCTGCGGCTGCCCGGCGGCGCGCAGGACGGCCCGGTCTCGCTGGACCTGGGCACCACGCCCGTCCGGCTCTCGCCCGAGGGCGAGGCCGAGGTGGTCTGGGGCCGCCGGCTGGACCCGGCCCGGATCGAGGTGCTCTCCATCCCGCTGCCCTCCTCCGGCCGCCGCTGGGGCGAGGTGGTGCTGCACGACGGCGCCCCGCACGGCGAGCGGGTGGCGGACGGCACGGCCTATCCGGTCTTCGACGAGATCGAGCTCTGGGCGCCCTCCCCGGTGCCGACCTACGTGGTGCTGCTGCACGCCGAGACCGCCGCCGACCGGGACGCGCTGGAGCGGCTGGTGGCGGACGCGGGCTACGCGGCCGAGGACTGGACCTCCTCGGTGCGGCTGCTCTGCCGGGCCTGCTCGGAGAGCCGGATGCCCAGCGACGACGGCCGGACCGTGCACCACGACCCGCACGACGACGGGGACGCCGCCCACCCCGGCCACCTCAGCCACCTCAGCCAGGCCGGCTCGGGGCTGGCCTGGCTGGCCGAGCGGGAGTGCGGGATCGCCGCGCCGGCCGGCCTGGTCCGCTCGCTGCTGGACCGCTGGGTGGCGGCGGCACCGGGTGCCCGGGCCTACCGGGACCTCGAAGAGGTCTGCTGAGCAAGGGCCGCCACGGGTGCGCGCACCGTACTCTTTACCCGGAAGATCCGAGTAAGCAGGAGAGCGGGAGCGATGGCGGACCAGCACGACCACGACCACGAGGGCCACGACCACGAGGGCCACGACCACGACCACGCGGAGTCGGGCGCGGGCCGGATCGTGGGGGAGCTGCCGGACACCTCCAAGGGCACGGCCCGTCCGATCACCGTGGTCGGGAACCCGGTGCTGCACCGGGAGACCAGGACCGTCACGGCCTTCGACGCCGACCTGTCCGCGCTGATCGACGACATGTTCGTCTCGATGTACGCGGCCGAGGGCGTCGGCCTGGCGGCCAATCAGATCGGCGTGGACGCCAAGGTGTTCGTCTACGACTGCCCGGACGACGAGGGCGTGCGCCACGTCGGGCACGTGGTCAACCCGGTGCTGGAGCCCTTCCCGGCCGACCGCCCGCGGAACCTGGACGACGGCAACGAGGGCTGCCTCTCCGTCCCCACCGCCTACGCCGAGCTGCCCCGCCCGGACTACGCGGCGGTCACCGGCCAGGACAAGGACGGCAAGCCCGTCCGGGTCGAGGGCACCGGCTTCTTCGCCCGCTGCCTCCAGCACGAGACCGACCACCTGTACGGCTTCCTCTACATCGACAAGCTGTCGAAGCGGGACCGCAAGGACGCCCTGAAGCAGATGGCCGAGGGCACCCCGCGCTACGAGGTCGTGCCGAACGACTGACGGCCCGTCACGCCGAGCACGACGAAGGCCGCCGCCCCGGAGCTCCGGGGCGGCGGCCTTCGTGTCGGGTCCTGCGGGAGCGGGCCGGCCTAGAAGTCGTCGTCGAAGGCGACCGAGCCCTCGACCGCGACCTGGTAGGCGGAGACCCGGCGCTCGAAGAAGTTGGTCAGCTCCTGGACGTTCTGCAGCTCCATGAAGCCGAACGGGTTGGTCGAGCCGTACCGGATCGGCAGGCCGAGCCGGGCCAGCCGCTGGTCGGCCACGGCCTCCAGGTACTGGCGCATCGACTCGGTGTTCATCCCGGGCAGGCCCTCGCCGCAGAGGTCCTGGGCGAACTGGAGCTCGGCCTCGACGGCCTCCTCCAGCATCTCGGTGACCTGCTTGGCCATCGTGTCGTCGAAGAGGTCGGGCTCCTCCTCGCGCACGGTGTCCACCACCGACATGGCGAAGTCCATGTGCATGGACTCGTCCCGGAACACCCAGTTGGTGCCGGTCGCCAGGCCGTGCAGCAGGCCCCGGCTGCGGAACCAGTACACGTACGCGAAGGCGCCGTAGAAGAACAGGCCCTCGACGCAGGCCGCGAAGCAGATCAGGTTGAGGAGGAACGCGCGGCGGTCCTCCTTGGTCTGCAGCGAGTCGATGTGGTCGACCGCGTTCATGTACTTGAAGCAGAACTGCGCCTTCTGGTGGATGGAGGGGATGTTCTCCACCGCCGCGAAGGCCGCCGCGCGGTCGTCCGGGTCGGGCAGGTAGGTGTCGAGCAGCGTCAGGTAGAACTGGACGTGCACGGCCTCCTCGAACAGCTGCCGGGACAGGTAGAGCCGGGCCTCGGGGGAGTTGATGTGCTTGTAGAGGCTCAGCACCACGTTGTTCGAGACGATCGAGTCGCCGGTGGCGAAGAAGGCGACCAGCCGGCCGATCATGTGCCGCTCGCCCTCGCTCAGCTTGGCGAGGTCGGCGACGTCGGAGTGCAGGTCCACCTCCTCCACGGTCCAGGTGTTCTTGATCGCGTCCCGGTACCGGTCGTAGAACGACGGGTACCGCATCGGACGGAGGGTCAGCTCGAAGCCCGGGTCGAGCAGCATCTTCTCGCGGCCGGGGGTGTCGGGGGTGCTCACTGGCAGGCCTCGCAGGACTCGGGGTTCTCCAGGGAGCAGGCCAGCGCGGCCTCCTCCTCCGGGGTGAGGGTCGGGGTGTTCACCGGCACGGGCGCGGCGGCGCGGGCGGCGCCGGAGGCGGCCTGGGCGATCCGGGTGGCCGGGCGCGAACGCAGGTAGTAGGTGGTCTTCAGACCGACCTTCCAGGCGTAGGCGTACATCGAGGAGAGCTTGCCGATGGTCGGCGCCGCCATGAAGAGGTTCAGCGACTGGCTCTGGTCGATGTAGGGCTGACGGGCGGCGGCCAGGTCGATCAGCGCGCGCTGCGGCAGCTCCCACGCGGTGCGGTAGAGCGAACGGACCTCGCCGGGCAGCCAGCTGAAGTCCTGGACCGAGCCGTTGGACTCGCGCAGCGCGTCCCGGGTCTGCTGGTCCCAGACGCCCAGCTCCTTGAGCTCGCGGACCAGGTACGGGTTGACCTGGAGGAACTCGCCGGAGAGGGTCTCGCGCTTGAAGAGGTTGGAGACCTGCGGCTCGATGCACTCGTAGACGCCGGCGATCGAGGCGATGGTCGCGGTCGGCGCGATGGCCAGCAGCAGCGAGTTGCGCAGGCCGGTGGTGGCGATCCTCGCGCGCAGCGCGTCCCAGCGGCCGGTCCACTCCGGGGTGACGCCGAAGTGGTCGATGTGCAGCTGGCCGCGGGCGGCCCGGGTCTCGCCGTACGCCTCGTGCTGCCCGAACTGCTCGGCCAGCTCGCTGGAGCGCTCGTAGGCGGTGAGCATGATGCGCTCGGCGATCAGGGTGGAGAGCCGCTTGGCCTCGGCGGAGTCGAAGTCCAGCCGGAGCTGGAAGAAGACGTCCTGGAGGCCCATCACGCCGAGGCCGACCGGGCGCCAGCGGGAGTTGGAGGTGCCCGCCTCGGTGGTCGGGTAGAAGTTGATGTCGATGACCCGGTCGAGGAAGGTCACGGCGGTGCGCACGGTGGCGTCCAGCCGCTCCCAGTCCATCGCACCCAGCAGGTCGGCGGCGGTGGCGCCGGGGGCCACGTGGGCGCCCAGGTTGACCGAGCCGAGGTTGCAGACGGCGGTCTCGGAGTCGTCGGTGACCTCGATGATCTCGGTGCAGAGGTTCGAGGAGTGCACCACCCGGCCGGGCAGCGCGGTCTGGTTGGCGGCCCGGTTGGAGGCGTCCTTGAAGGTCATCCAGCCGTTGCCGGTCTGCGCCAGGGTGCGCATCATCCGGGCGTACAGGGTCTGCGCCGGGATGGTGCGGACGGCCTTGCCGGCCTGCTCGGCCTTGACGTACGCCTCGTCGAACTCGGCGCCCCAGAGGTCGACCAGCTCGGGGACGTCGGCCGGGGAGAACAGCGACCAGTCGGCGTTGGCGTTCACCCGGCGCATGAACTCGTCCGGGATCCAGTGGGCGAGGTTCAGGTTGTGGGTCCGGCGGGCCTCCTCGCCGGTGTTGTCGCGGAGCTCCAGGAACTCCTCGACGTCCGCGTGCCAGGTCTCCAGGTAGACGCAGGCCGCGCCCTTGCGGCGGCCGCCCTGGTTCACCGCGGCGACCGAGGAGTCCAGGGTGCGCAGGAACGGGACGATGCCGTTGGACTTGCCGTTGGTGCCCCGGATCAGGCTGCCGCGCGAGCGGATCCGCGAGTAGGACAGGCCGATGCCGCCGGCGTGCTTGGAGAGCCGGGCGATCTGGGCGTACCGGTTGTAGATCGAGTCCAGGTTGTCCAGCGGCGAGTCCAGCAGGTAGCAGGAGGACATCTGCGGGTGCTTGGTGCCGGAGTTGAAGAGGGTCGGCGAGGAGGTCAGGTACTCCAGCCGGCTCATCAGGCGGTAGAGCTCGGCCACCTCGGCCACCGACTGCTCGGTGTCGCCGACCGCCAGGCCCGCCGCGACCCGGAGCAGGAAGTGCTGCGGGGTCTCGATCACCTGACGGGTGATCGGGTGGCGCAGCAGGTAGCGGGACTGCACGGTGCGCAGGCCGAAGTACTCGAAGCGGTCGTCGCCGGCCGGGTCGATCAGGCCGTTGAAGACGGTCGCGTGCTTGGCCACGAAGGCGGCGGTGACGTCGCCGATCAGGCCCTCGGCGTGGCCGACGGCGATCGAGGCGGCGAAGGTGACGGCGCCCTGCGAGACGGCCTCGTCCCGGATCTCCAGCGCCAGCAGCCGGGCGGCGAGCTTCGAGTACTGCGGGTCCTCGGCGATCATCGAGGCGGCAGCCTCCACGGCCAGGCCGCGCAGCTCGGCGAAGTCCGAGCCGGCGTGCCGGCCGCGCAGCGCAGCGGCCGCGACGTGGCCCGGGTCCACCTGGGGGAGGTCGGCGCTGCGGTCCGTGAGGAGCCGGAGCAGTGCGGCCCCCGGGTCGGTCCGGTCTTCGGCGGTTCCCTGGGCGGGCAGGGCAACTGAGGCAGCGATGGTCAAGGCGCTTCTCTCCTGGCGGCGGCGGTCGGCATGGCTGCCGGGCCCGATCGGGCGCAGGGGAGCACGCGCGGAACGCCTGACGGCGCGCGCGGATCACCCCCGGCCCACCCGCGAGGCCCGGACGTCAAAGCTGTGCTGCAAGGCGTCTGCGGGGAAGCCGTGTGGCACGCCGTCGGCAGGTCATCGGACTCGCGGGGGGCCGTTGTGGGGCGCCCGCTCACCGCTGCGGGGCAGTCCCGGACTTCCACCGGGTTCCCCTGCATCGACAGCGAGAGCGAGCATACATGTTGTGGCGCCTGAGATGAGCGCCCCCATATCTAGTGGCGCGTCGCCGTGATCGTCCTATTCCGGTCCGTCATCGCAGGACCCTTGCGGGGCTTGGAGGAGGCCGTCGGGCGGCCTCCGGACACGTCCGTGGGGGCGCCCGGCCGGGCGCCCCCACGGAGCCGTCGGAGCGGGCTCGGAAGGTCTCGGAGCTGCTCCTCAGAAGGTCATCGTGTAGACCAGCAGCCGGACGCCGGGGCGGACGTCCCAGTCCCGCTCGGTGGTGCGCCGGAAGCCGAGGCGCTCGTACAGCCGGTGCGCCGAGGTCATCGACGGCCGGGTGGAGAAGGCCATGCCGGCCAGGCCCAGCTCGCGGCTGCGGGCGATCGCCGCCCGGACCAGCTGCTCGCCGACGCCGCGGCCCCGGGCGGCGCCGGAGACCGCCAGCATCCGGATCTCGCCCTCGTGCGGCGCGGCGATGTCGGCGAACGGGGTGCCGCCGACGGCGAAGGTCACGCAGCCGAGCAGCTGCCCGTCGGCCGGGTCGGCCGCGACGAGGAGCTCGGCCTGCTCGAAGCGCGGGCGGGCGTCGAGGAGTTGGGAGGCGTAGGGGCCGTCGGCCGGGCTGTGACCGTCTCCGACGAACGCCTCGTGGGTGACGGCGCCGACGGCGGGGAGGTCGGCCTCGACGGCGGGGCGGATGACGATGTCCATCCGGACAGTCTGCCCGAACGGGTGTCCGAACCGGCTCCGGGGGTGCCGTGCAGCCGATCGGCGGTCGACGGGTCGGCGGGGTAGCCCCCGGGGCGGTGCCAGTTGTCGCGCCCGTGGCGGGAGTTGCGGGTCACATCGCGGCCGACCAGGGCACCGAGCAGGCCGAAGGCGGAGAGGATCGCGAGCAGGGCGAGGGCGGAGGGGAGGTCCATGCCGTCGAGTCTTCCGCCGGGCCCCGGCTGCCACGAGTGGCAGGAACAACCCATTGCGTCGATATCCTGCCATCGGGCATCCTGGCGCCATGCTGCGCAACGTGGTCACCGTGGTCCTGGAGGACGTCCACCCGTTCGAACTGGGCGTCGCCACCGAGGTGTTCGGCCTCGACCGGCGGGACGACGGGCTGCCGCTCTACGAGTTCGCGGTCGCCTCCGACCGGCCCGGGCTGCTGCGCACCCACGCCGGGTACCGGATCGAGGTGGAGCACGGCGCCGAGCGGCTGGCCGGGGCGGACCTGGTGATCGCCGCCGCCACCCACGTCCGGGACGAGTACCCGCAGGTGCTGATCGAGGCGCTGCGGGCCGCGGCCGACCGGGGCGCCCGGGTGCTGTCGATCTGTAGCGGGGCCTTCCTGCTGGGCGCCGCCGGGCTGTTGGACGGACGCCGCTCCACCACGCACTGGAAGCACACCGAGCGGCTGGCGGCGCGCTTCCCGCTCACGACCGTGGAGCCGGACGTGCTCTACGTGGACGAGGACCCGGTGATCACCTCGGCCGGTACGGCGGCCGGCATCGACGCCTGCCTGCACCTGGTCCGCAAGCTCCAGGGGGCGGAGGTGGCCCGGGGGATCGCCCGCCGGATGGTGGTCGCCCCGCACCGGGACGGCGGGCAGGCCCAGTTCGTCGCCCGGCCGCTGCCGGAGTGCGACGCGGACTCGCTCGGCGGCCTGCTGGAGTGGCTGCGCCACCACCTGGACCAGGAGCTGACCGTCGATCAGCTGGCGGCCCGGGCGCACATGTCCCCGCGCACCTTCGCCCGGCGCTTCCAGCAGGAGACCGGCACCACCCCGCACCGCTGGCTCACCAACCAGCGCCTGCTGCTCGCCCAGCGGCTGCTGGAGGGCACCAACGAGCCGGTGGAGACGGTGGCTTCGTCCAGCGGCTTCGGCAACGCGGCCACTCTGCGGCACCACTTCACCCGCTGGCTCGGCACCACCCCGCAGGCGTACCGGCGGACCTTCGGCTGAGCGGACGTCACCCGCCGCCGGGGCCGGTACACCCCCGGCAGGTTCCGCTTCGGTATCGGTTCGGTGGGGAGGCCGTCGGCTGTCGGGGCGCCATGTTCTAGCATCCGCACTATGACTGACGGTACGGAACGCCCGGACGTTGCCCCGACTCCGGGCCAGCATCCCTCTCAGACGCCGAACGAGGCGGCGCCGGCGGGCGCGTTCCCGCCCGTGCAGCCCGGCCAGATCCCGGGGCAGGCCGCGTACGGGTACCCGCATCCGCAGAGCGGCTACCCCGCTCCGGGGGGCTACCCCGCGCAGGGTGGCTACCCGTCGCAGGACGGCTACGGATACCCGCACCCGCAGGCCCAGTTCCAGCAGTTCCAGCAGCAGCCGCCGAACGCGAGCCCGAGCTGGGAGCAGCTGGCCGACCAGGAGGAGCAGCGGGTCCGCCGTCGCAAGCGGACCATCACCGCCGTGGTGGTCGCGGTGGCCGTGGCGCTCGGGGTCGGCGCGGGCTACGCCGTCATCAACAAGACCGACGACGAGAAGACCCCGACGGTGGCCGCCACCTCGCCGACGGCCGACGGCAGCTCCACCGCCAAGCCCTCGGGTTCGGCCACCCCGGGCCAGGGCGGATCGGTCACCGTGCCGGGCGACCCGAACACCCTGGCCGACCTCTCCGGTCAGGCCAATCTGGCCATCGGCCCGGACGCCGAGGTCAGCCGGGTGCCGGACGGCCACGTGCTGCGGCTGCGCAGCAACAACAACTCGCACGCCGAGTCGGCCACCAAGGTGGTGGACGTGAACGGCAGCTTCACCATCGCCGCCTGGGTCTACAACGAGGCGCCGGAGGGCCAACGGACCGCGATCAGCCAGGGCGACGGGGCCTCGTTCTCGTTCGACCTCGGCCGCAACGCCACCCAGGACGGCAAGAAGTTCTGGGAGTTCCGGGTGCAGACCGCCGACGGCGGCGCCGACTCCACGATCGTCTCGGTCGCCTCCGAGAACATCAACACGGTCGGCGAGTGGGCCCTGCTGACCGGGGTCTACGACGCCAGCACCAAGACCGTCGCGCTGTTCGTCAACGGCCAGCCGGCCTCCAAGAGCGCCTCCGCGCAGGTGCCGGGGATCTGGTCCGGTCCGGGCCCGCTGCAGCTCGGCCGCAGCCGCCAGCACAAGCTGTGGAGCGGCAACTGGGCCGGGGTGATCGGCAGCACCAAGATCTGGAACCTGGCGCTGAGCGCGGACCAGATCGCCTCGCTGAAGACCAACGGGGTCAAGGAGAAGCCGACGGCCTCCTGGCTGGTCGGCTGACCGGGAGCGGAGCCTGACGCCCCGTCGGATCTGACGGACCGTAATCTTTCAGCATACCCCCACCGGCACCCCTGTGATCATCACGACATGGTCACGGGGGTGCCGATGGTGCGTGAGCATCGGATAAGGTCTGCTGTGAGACACGGGCCGGTTCACGTACGCACGACAGAGTGCGTCCGGGACCGGCCTTCTGATGGGTGGACAGTTCTGCCCGGTCGGTCGGCGGCTACGGGGCTCATGTGCCGACTCAGCGGATTTTCCCAGGGGGGACTCAAGCGTGCGACGTCTGTCGATCGTCATCCCGGCGTTGAACGAGGCACCGAACCTGCCCACCGTGATGGCCAACATCCCGGTCGCGGAACTGGCCGCCGCCGGCTGGGAGACCGAGGTGATCGTGGTCGACAACGCGTCGACCGACGACACCGCCGCGGTCGCCGCGTCGCTCGGCGCCCGGGTGGTGCACCAGCCGCGGCGCGGCTACGGGAACGCCTACCAGCAGGGCTTCGACGCCGCCACCGGCGATGTGATAGCCACCGGTGACGCCGACTGCACCTACCCGTTCGACGCGCTGCCGGACATGCTGGCGACGATGGCCGAGCGGGACGTCGAGTTCCTCACCACCAACCGGCTCGGCCGGCAGAACCGCGAGGCGATGAAGCGCTCGCACGCGGTCGCCAACCACGCGCTGAGCGCGCTCAGCCGCCGGCTGTTCCGCAACGGCCTGAGGGACTCGCAGTCCGGCATGTGGGTGTTCCGCCGCTACGTCTGGAGCGGTCTGGACGTGCGCTCGCCGGGCATGGCCTTCTCCCAGGAGATCAAGAACGCTGCCACCAGGGCGGGTTACCGCTTCCTGGAGGTGCCGATCGAGTACCGCCAGCGCGGTGGCGAGGTGAAGCTGAACGCGCTGCCCGACGGCGTGGCCAACCTCCGCCAGCTGTTCGAGCACCGCTTCCGCCGGGACGCGGACGTGCGTCCGGAGCAGCGGACCACCGCCTCCGTGCCCGGTCCGCGGCAGGCCGACGCCGAGCCGGGCCGGGACGTGCGCTCCGGGCAGTACGAAGCGGTATGAGCCGCAAGCACGGCGGCACCGTGGACGGTGCCGAGGATCGGACCACGAGCGACGGGCCGGAGCCCGAGAAGGCCCCGGACGACCTGGCCCCGGACGACCTGGCCCCGGGCGACCCGGACGGGGGCGACCCGGACGGGGAGCAGGAGCCCGCGCAGGCGTCCGGGACGCCCGCGCGGGCCAGGACCTCCCGGCGCCGCCGGGCGGCCGGCCCGCCCTGGCGGCGGCCGGCCCTGGCGGCGCTCGCGGTGGTCCTGCTGGCCGCGCTGGCCTGGCAGGTGCCCCCGGTGCGGACCGTGCTGCGGCAGTCCTTCACCCAGCAGAACGCGGCCTTCACCGAGCTCTACTTCACCGACACCCCCGCCTTCGAGGGCGCCACCGCCGTGGTCCCGGTCGCGCTGAACGCGCACGGCACCGGCGAGAAGGCGTACCGGCTCAGGGTGGTGCTGCTGACCATCGACGGGGCCGGCGTCAACGAGCGGACGCTGGACGTGACGCCCGAGGACGGCACGCCCGTCCGGGCGACCGCCCGGGTCCCGGCCGGCAGCGACGTGACCGCCGTCCGGGTCGAGCTGGTCGGCCACCCGCAGACCCTGTTGTTCCGCTTCGGAAGGGCCGAGGACCCCAACTCCGCCGGCAAGCAGTGACGCCCGAAGCCCTCGCCCTGGAAGCCTGATGCGTACGATCCTGCAGGTCACCCCGTACTACCCGCCGCACCTCGGCGGGTTGGAGCGGGTCGTCGAGCACCTCTCGCGGCAACTGGCCGGCCGGCACCGGGTGCGGGTGGTGACCACCGTGCTCGGCGCGGACGGGGCGCCCCGGCGCCAGGCCGAGGAGCCTTCCGGCGACGGCTCCCTGACGGTCCGCCGGCACCGGGCGGTGGAGGTCGCGCACACCGCGATCGCCCCCGGGCTGCCGCTCTCGCTGCTGGCCGCCCCGCGCGACGCGGTGCTGCACCTGCACTGCGCGCACGCCCTGATACCCGAGCTGGTGGCGCTCACCGCACTGCTGCGCCGCCAGCGCTACCTGCTCCACTTCCACCTGGACGTGGACGCCTCCGGCCCGCTCGGCCGGCTGCTGCCGCACTACAAGAAGCACGTGTTCGGCCGGGTGATGCGGGCCGCCGCCGGGGTGATCGTGCTGACCGAGGCCCAGGCCGCCTTCGTCCGGGACGCCTACCGGGTGCCCGCCGAGCGGGTCTTCGTGGTGCCGAACGGTGTCGGCCCCGAGTACTTCCTGACGGTCCGTGAGAGCGGCGAGCCCACCGGGCGCCCGCTGGAGCTGCTGTTCGTCGGCCGGCTCGGTGCGCAGAAGAACGTCGACCGGCTGCTGGACGCGCTGGCGCTGACCACCGAGCCGGTCCGGCTGCGGGTGGTCGGCGACGGCGAGCTGCGCGGGCACCTGGAGGCCAAGGCGGCCAGGCTCGGGCTGACCGGCGTGGAGTTCGCCGGCGGCCTGCTCGGCCCCGAGCTGCTCGCGGCCTACCGCGCGGCGGACGCCCTGGTGCTGCCCTCGGACCGCGAGGGGATGCCCTTGGTGGTGCTGGAGGCGATGGCCGCCGCCCTGCCGGTGCTGGCCACCGCCGTCCCGGGCAGCACCGAACTGCTCACCGGCGTCGGCCTGCTGGCCGCCCCCGAGCCGGCCGCGCTGGCCGCCGCCGTGGACCGGCTGGCGGCCGATCCGAAGCTGCGGCTGCGGCTGGCCCGGCAGTCCGCCGGGGCGGCCACGGCATACTCCTGGGAGTCGGTGGCGGCCCGGGTCGAGCAGGTCTACGCCGAGGTCCACCCGCACCCGGCAGGACGGGCATGAAGATGAGGTTGCTCCAACTGCTCGGCCGGCTCCACCGGCGCAGCCGCGTGCTGCTCGGGGTGGCGCTGGCCTGTCTGGTCGAGGCCTGGGCCGGTGCGCCCGGCGCGCTCCAGACCGCCGCCGGGCTGTACCTGCTGTTCGTCGCCCCGACGGTGTTCTGGCGCGGGGTCGCGGCCAAGGCGGTCTCCACCCGGGAGGCCGTGCTGGTGCTGGCGGTCGGGCTGACGGTGATCACCGACCTGGTGATCGCGCTCGGGGTGAACACGGTGCTCCCGCTGTTCGGCGACGAGCACCCGCTGAGCCGGCGCGCGCTGTCCGGCGCGATGGCGATGACCCTGGTGCTGCTCGGCACCTTCCTGCCCGAGGAGCCGCGCGCCGCGAAGGCCCCCCGGCGGCCCGGACTCCCGTACGGGCTGGGCCCGGTGGCCGGGCTGGGCGCGCTGGCCCTGGTGCTCTCGGTGGCCGGCCCGACCCGGCTGAACAACGGCTTCAGCGGGAAGACCAGCATGGCCGCGCTGGTGGTGATCGCCGCGCTGCTGGTGCTGCTGACGGTCCGTCGGCGCCGGTACTCCGCCCCGCTGGTCTCGCTCGGGCTGTACGCCGCCTCGGCCTCGCTGCTGCTGCTGAACTCGCTGCGCGGCTGGTACATCGTCGGGCACGACGTGCAGCGCGAGTACGAGTACTTCCGGCTCACCCTGGGCGGCGGCTACTGGGACGTCTCCGCCTACCCCGACGCCTACAACGCCTGTCTGAGCATCACCCTGCTGCCGGTCAGCCTGGTGCGGCTCACCGCGATCTCGGACGTCTACGTCTTCAAGCTGGTGCTGCCGCTGCTGTTCGCCTTCACCCCGGTCCTGGTCTACCGCTCGGTGCGCAACGTCGCCCCGCAGTTCGTGGCCCTGCTGTCGGCGGTCTACTTCATGGTCTTCCCGACCTTCTTCACCGACATGACCTTCCTGGGCCGCCAGGAGGTGGCCTTCCTGCTGATCGGCTGCGCCATGGTGGTGCTGACCGACGGGGCGCGGCCGCTGCGCACCCGGCGGGTGCTCTTCCTGGTGCTGCTCGGCGGCGTGGTGCTCTCGCACTACTCCACCATCTACCTGATGGTGGCGGTGCTCGGCCTCGGCGTGGCGGTGGACCTGGGCTGGCGGCTGCTGGCCCTGCGCAAGGGCCGCAAGCCGCGCCGCCGCCCCCGCCGGGACCACGCGGCCTCCTTCGTGACCTGGTGGATGGTGCTGCTGGCGGCCGGGATGGCGCTGCTCTGGGCCGGGCCGGTGACGCACACCAACGGGCAGCTCGGCCGCACCGTGGCCGGGGTGGTCAAGGGCCTGGTCGACCCCGGATCGGTCAAGAGCGGCTCCTCCGACACCGGGTACAGCGTGTTCGGCGGCGGCCGGGTCAGCCCCGAGCAGCGGATCACCGACTACCGGAGCGCCAGCGTCGAGTGGACCGCCGCCGACCGGGCGGCCGGGGAGCTGCTCCCGATGGCCACGGTGGACGCCTACAAGACCGGGCTGGCCCCGGTCGAGGAGCTGCCGCCGACGGCGGCCGGGCGGGCCCTGGAGGCGGTCGGGGTGAGCGTCTCCGGCCTCAACTCGCTGCTCCGGCAGGGCGCCGCCCAGCTGCTCCAGGTGCTGCTGCTGGTCGGTGTGGTGGTGGCGTTCCGGGCCCGGCGGCGGATCTTCCAGCCGGTCCGCGACCAGCTCACCCTGACGGTGGGCGCGGTCACCGTGATCGCGCTGCTCACCGTGGTGCCGCAGCTCTCGGTGGACTACGGCGTGCTGCGCGCCTTCCAGCAGGGCCTGTTCGTGTTCGCGCCGTTCGTCGCGGCCGGCACCCTCTGGCTGGCCCGCTGGGCCGGCCGGCGCGCGGTGCCGGTGGTCTGCGTGCTGGTGACCGGCCTCTTCCTGGACCTGACCGGTGTGGTGCCGCAGCTGCTCGGCGGCTACCCGGCCCAGCTCCAGCTGAACAACTCCGGCCGGGCGTACGACATCTACCACCCCACCACCGAGGAGCGGCTGGCCGCGTACTGGCTGGAGCGGACCACGGCCGGCCAGAAGCCGCAGCAGCTGGTGCAGACCGACGCGTACACCTTCGCCCGGCTGCAGACCCTGATCGAGGGCCCGGCGGTCGGCGACCTGTTCCCGACGGCGGTGCGCGCGCACGCCTACGTCATCCTGGGAACGGCCACCGTGCGCAGCGGCCAGGTGACCTTCGCCTACCAGGGCGACCTGATCACCTATCAGTACCCGGTCGGCCTGCTGGACTCGACCAAGAACCGGATCTACAGCAGCGAAGGGGCGGCGATCTACCGATGAGCACCACCGAGGCGCCTGTGCGGGTCCTGCTGGTCAGCCACTACTACCCGCCGCACCTGGGCGGCGTGGAGAACGTGGTCCGGCAGGAGGCCGTCCGGCTGGCCGCCGCCGGGGCCGAGGTCACCGTGCTGACCAGCGGCGAGCGCTCCTCCAGCACCCTGGAGGAGGGCGTCCGGGTGGTCCGGGTGGCGGCCTGGAACGGCGCGGAGAAGGCCGGGGTGCCGTTCCCGGTGCTGGCGCCGACGGTGCTCACCACCGCGCTGCGGCTGGCCCGCCGGGCCGACGTGGTGCACCTGCACGACTGCCTCTACCTGACCTCCTGGGCGGCCGGGCTGGCCGCCCTCCTCACCCGCACCCCGCACCTGCTGACCCAGCACGTCGGGATGGTGCAGCACCCGTCCGCCGTGGTCCGCGGCGTCCAGCAGGCGGTCTACGCGGTGGCCGGCCGGGCGCTGCTGCGCCGGGCCCGCCGGGTGATCACCCTGAACGCCTCGGTGGCCGCGTTCGTGCTGCGCCACGGCGCCCGCCCCGAACGCGCCGTGCACCTGGCCAACGGGGTGGACACCGAGCTGTTCCGCCCGGCCGCCGATGCGGACGAACGCGCCCGGGCCCGCAAGGAGTTCGGCCTGCCCGAGGACCGTCCGCTGGTGCTGTTCGCCGGCCGGCTGGTGCCCAAGAAGGGCTTCGACCTGCTGCTCGCCGCGCACGGGCCGGCGGCCGGCCACGACCTGGTGTTCGCCGGGGACGGCGACTCGGCCCCGCTGGCCGGCCGGGCCGGGGTGCACCACCTGGGCACCCTGACCCCCGAGCGGCTGGCCGTGCTGTACCGCGCCTGCGACGTCTTCGCGCTGCCCTCGACCGCGGAGGGCTTCCCGCTCACCGTGCAGGAGGCGATGGCCTCCGGACTGCCGGTGCTGACCACCGACGACCCCGGCTACGCGCCCTACGCCCTGGACCGCGGGCTGGTCCGGCTGGTGGAGCGGGACCCGGAGGTGCTGCGCGCCGCGCTGGCCGCCCTGACGGGCGATCAGGAGCTGCGGGAGCGGATGGGGCGCTACTCGCGCGGCTACGCCACCGGCTCCTTCGACTGGACGGAGCACGCCGCCACGCTGCTGCGCTGGTACCGGGAGCACCGTGGCTAGACACCGGGGCGGCCCCGGCGAACGAGACCGGGAGCGGACGGGCCGTCAGGAGGGCCGCCCGGCCCGGCGGCACGCCCGCCCGGCCGACCAGATGTACCGCAGCTCGCTCTTCATGCTGGCCTCGACCGCCGTCACGGCCGGGCTGGGCTTCCTGTTCTGGGTGGTGGTGGCCAACTTCTACCCGGCCCGCCAGGTCGGCCTGGCCACCTCGCTGATCTCGGCCACCACGCTGATCGCCTACCTGAGCCAGTTCGGCCTGGACAGCACGCTGATCCGCTTCCCGGCCGCCAGGACCTCCCGGAACGGGCAGCTGACCCAGTCGCTGGCGCTGGTCTCGGTGGTCGCCTGCCTGCTCGCCACCGGCTACCTGCTGGGCCTGCCGCTCTACGGCGAGAAGCTGCTCTTCGTCCGGGACAACCCGCTGGTGGCGGTGGCCTTCGTGGTGCTCTGCGCCTGCGCCGGGGTGAACCTGCTGACCAAGTCGGTCTTCGTCGGCGCCCGGGTGCCGCAGTTCAACGTGCTGGTGGACGGCCTGCTCCAGGGCCTGGCCAAGCTGGCGCTGCCGGCCGCCCTGGTCGGCTTCGGCACCTTCGGCATCGTCGGCTCCACCGGTGGCGGGTACGTGGTGGCCGCACTGGCCGCCCAGGTGCTGCTGCACCGCAAGCTGGGCTTCCGCTTCGACTTCCGCACCCGGGGCACCCGGCTGCGCGAGCAGCTGCGGTTCTCGGTGGCCAGCTACTCGGCCAGCCTGCTGAACCTGCTGCCGCAGCTGGTCACCCCGCTGATCGTGCTGCACCACCTGGGCGCCGAGGCGGCGGGCTACTACTACGTGGCCTACCAGATCGCCACCCTGCTGTACGCGATCTCCTGGTCGGTCGGCGACGCGGTCTTCGCCGAGGCCTCCTACGACCCGTCCCGCTTCGGGGTGCTGCTCCGCCGCTCGGCGGTGATCATGGCGGCGGTGCAGATCCCGGCCGCCGCCGTGGTGGCGCTCGGCAGCGGCCTGGTGCTGAAGCTGTTCGGCCACGGCTACGCCGAGCACGCCCAGGCGCTGCTGGCCGCGCTGGCGGTGGCGGCCGGGGCGGTGGCGCTGAACACCTGGGCCACCTTCGTGCTCAAGCTGACCGGCCAGCTGAAGACCCTGGTGGCCTGCAACGTGCTCTACGTGACGGTCTCGATCGGGCTGGCCCTGTCCTGGGCGCCGCGCGGCCTGGTCTGGTTCGGCTGGGCCTGGGCGGTCGGCAACCTGGCGGCCGGGCTGGCCGCGCTGGCCGGCCTGGCGCTCGGTCGCGGCTCGCGCCCGCCGGCCCCGCCGCCGCCCCCGCCGGTGCCGCCGGTCGAGGTGCCGCCGGCCCAGCACCGGCTGCCGTACTGGGCGCGGCCCCGGCAGCCCGAGGGCGAGCCGGCCGGACCGGACGAGGGTGCGCCGGCCGGACCGTACGGGGGCGAGCCCGGCGGGTCGTACGGGCGGCCGACGGAGGGTCAGGGGCCGTACGGCCCGCAGGACGTGGACCGGCCGGACTCCGGGGCGTGGGTGCCGGGCCGGCCGAGGACGGCGGAGAGTCACGCATGAGGGTGCTGCAGATCGTCAACCTGGGCTTCGAGGCGGGCGGTGCGGAGAAGAGCGTCCGCCTGATCGCCGAGGGCCTGACCGCCCGGGGGCACCGGGTCCGGGTGGTGGCCACCGACCGGCTGGCCGAGGGCCGGCCGGTGTTCGCGGACGAGCTGGTGCCCGGCATCTCCGGCGGCGCGGCGGCCCGGCTGCTGGGCTACTTCTGGCACCGGCCCGCGTACCGCGCGGTCCGCCGGACGGTCCGGGACTTCCGGCCGGACGTGGTCCACCTGCACACCATCGGCGAGTTCAGCCCGGCGGTGCTGGCCGCCACCGCCGGGGTGCCCCGGGTGCTGACCGTGCACGGCCCCGAGGACTGGACCCGGGACCTGCTGCGGTGGAACCTCGCCTCCGCCTCGGCCGGCGGCCCGCTCTCCGCCGGGGACCGGGCCCGCTACCTCTACCTGCGCTTCCTCCAGCGGCCCGCCTACCTGCCCCGGCTGCGCCGGGTCAGCCGGGTGCTGGCGCCCAGCCGGTACTTCGCCGAGACGGTCCGCCCGGACGTCGGCCGGGTGCCGGTGCACGTGCTGCCCAACGGCATCCCGCGCACCACCCGCCCCGAGCCGTTGACCGCCGACGACCAGCTGCTGTACGTCGGCCGGCTGGAGCCGGTCAAGGGCGTGCACGTGCTGCTGGACGCCTTCCGCCGGCTGACCGCCCGTCATCCCGGGGCCCGGCTCTCGGTGGTCGGCGACGGCCCGGCCCGGGCCGCGCTGGAGGAGCGGGCCGCCGATCTGGTGGCGGGCGGGCGGGTGGTCTTCTACGGCTGGCTGACGGGCGATCAGGTGGCCGCCCGGCTGCGGGCCGCCTCGGTGGTGGTGCTGCCCTCGCTCTGGCCGGAGAACTTCCCGACCGTCGCGCTGGAGGCGCTCCAGCTCGGCCGCCCGCTGGTGGCCTCCCGGGTCGGCGGCCTGCCCGAACTGGTCGGGCCGGACAACGGCGCGCTGGTCGAGCCCGGCGACCCGGCCGCGCTGGCCGCCGCGCTCGGCGGACTGCTCGGTGACCGCGGGCTGCTGGCCCGGCTCGGCGAGGGCTCGGCCGCGCGGGCCGGGCGGTACGGCGTCGAGGAGTTCCTGGACGGCCTGGAGCGGCACTACACGGAGGTGACGGCCCGGTGAGCACGACCACGGGTACCCGGCGGACGGTCGCCGTGGTGGCGCCCTACTACCCGCCCAAGGTCGGCGGGGTGGAGCACTACGCCGCCCGGATCGCCGCCGCGCTGGCCGCCGCGCCGGACCTGGAGCCGGTGGTGATCACCACCCGGCCGTCCGGCCTGCGCACCACCGTCACCACCGAACAGGGCGTCCGGGTGGTCCGGTTGGGCGCCTGGCTGAAGCTCTCCAACACCCCGCTCAGCCCGCTCTGGCCGTTCCAGCTGCGCCGCTGGCTGCGCCGCACCGGCGCCGAGCTGGTGAACGCGCACGCCCCGGTGCCGGGCCTGCCCGACCTGGCGGTCGCGGTCTGCGGCCGGCGCCCGGCCGTGCTCACCTACCACGCGGGCTCGATGCACAAGGGCGAGCCGGGCAGCGGGCTGGCCGACCGGCTGATCGGCGGGTACGAACGGGCCGTGCTGCCAAGGGTGTTCCGCCGGGCGAAGGCGCTGGTCGCGGTCTCCCCGGTCTCGCTGGCGGCCGGGCAGCCGCACGCGGTGCAGATCACCCCGGGCGTGGACACCGCCCGTTTCACCCCCGGCCCGCCCGCCTCCGGCCGGCCGCGCACCCTGCTCTACGTCGGCCGGATGGACCGCACCTCGGCCTGGAAGGGCGTGGACGTGCTGGTCGAGGCGTTCGCCCGGCTGGCCGACCTGCCCGACGCCCGGCTGCGGCTGGTCGGCGGCGGCGACGCGGTGCCGGAGCTGCTGGCCCTGGCCGGTCGGCTCGGGGTGGCCGAACGGGTCGAGGCGGTGGGCGAGCTGACGGGGGAGCAGCTGGTCTCCGAGGTGCGTGGGGCGGCCGTGCTGGCGCTGCCCTCGCGGACCGAGGCGGAGTCCTTCGGCATGGCCCTGGTCGAGGCGATGGCCTGCGCCACCCCGGTGGTCGGCTCGGCGGTCGGCGGCATCCCGCACGTGGTGACCGAGGGCGAGACCGGACTGCTGGTGGCCCCCGGGGACGCCGGGGCCCTGGCGGCGGCCTGCCGCCGGCTGCTCACCGACGGGGAGCTGGCCGACCGGCTGGGCGCCGCGGGCCGCCGCGAGGTGGAACGCCGGTACGCCTGGGACGGGCTGACCGAGCGTTACCTGGAGCTGTTCCGCTCGCTCTGAGCCGGGCGGCGCCCCCGGGGTGCCGCTACCCCTGGGGGTGCTGGGCCTCGTAGGCGCTGATCGCGGCCTTCCAGGAGTTCAGCGCGGCCTTCGGCGATCCGTCGTGGTAGCGCAGGCCGTAGAACTTCGAGCGGAACTGCCGGTCCTTCTCGGTGCCCTCGTCCTTGCCGGAGAACCAGAACACCGCTCCCACGTGCTTGTTGGCCGCCGCGGCCGGGACGGTGTCCAGGGCGATCGCGGCCTGGTAGGCCTCGGTGACGTGGGTGGCGTTCGGCGGGATGGTCGTGCCGTCCGCGGCGGCCCCCGGGCCGTTGGTGGCCGCGCCGGTCTCGGTCAGCCAGATCGGCAGGTCGGGGGTGCCGTAGGTCTCCAGGACGGCGACCAGGTTGCCCTTGGAGCTGCTGATCGCCTCGAAGGCGGTGCCGAAGTCGGTCTTGGCGCTGGGCAGGTGGGGGTAGGTGTACGGGTGGTACCCGATCGCGTCCACCAGCTTGTTGGCACCGAGCTTGCAGACCTCGGTGAGGTAGTCGGAGTGCGAGACGAAGTTCTTGTCCGGGTTGGTGCCGACCGCCGCCAGGCCGCCCATCACCAGGAACGCCTGGGAGTCCGCCGCCCGCATCGCCTTGGTGGTGGCGCGCAGCAGGTCGGTGTAGGCGGCCGGGTCGGGCTTGGGGTACCAGAACGGGATGTTGGGCTCGTTCCAGATCTCCCAGGTGTGCAGCCCCTGCGGGGCGTACCGCTCGACCGCCTTGCGGGCGAAGGCGGCGAAGGTCTCAGGGTTGGCCGGGACGCAGGAGACGTCGTTCGTGCAGCCGGGCTTGCGGGCCCAGGGCGGGGTGTAGCCGATGGTGGCGATCACCTCCAGCTTGCGGTCCCGGGCCGCCTTGAAGACCCGGTCGAAGCGCTGCCACTCGTAGCGCTTGGAGTTCTCCGGCTGGATGTTGGCCCAGGACAGGTCCACCCGGACCCACTTGGAGCCGGTGTTCACCGCGTCGTCCAGGCCGAGGGCGAGGTTGGCGTCCGACTCCCAGGTCAGCTGGTCGCCGTAGGCGATGCCGATCGGCAGGCCCTTGGGCTTGGACGGCTGGGAGGCGGACGGCGCGGCGGACGGCCCGCCGGTGGCGGCGGCATTGGCAGTGGGGTTCTGCGGGGAGGCCGGGGCCGGTCCGCCCCCGCCGGTCAGTATCGTGGCGCCCAGGGCGACCACGAACGCGAACAGCCCCACCACCAGCCGCTGCCGCCCACCCGAGTACCCCATCATGGCGACAGCTTAGACGAGGGGGGTGCGCGGCCCGCCGAGGAGGTTGCCGGACGGTGGCTCAGAGGTGCTCGGCCGAGTTCCACAGCTCCGGGCGCAGCCGGCCGTCCCGGGACCGCCAGAGGCTGGCGGAGCAGTTGGCCACCGGGGCGAGGTCGAGCAGCTGGCGCTCCGTCAGGCGGTCGAGGACGTACCGCAGCATCAGCACCGGGCAGTCGTGCGAGACCACCAGGACCGGCCGGCCCGCCTCCTCCTCGGCGAGGTCACGGAGCAGGCTGCGCATCCGCAGGGCGACGTCCAGGAAGGACTCGCCGCCCGGCGGCCGGTAGTACAGCTCGCCCATCTTGCGGCGGCGGGCGGCCTCGCCCGGGTGCTCCTTCTCGATCGCGGCGGCGGTGAGCATCTCCAGCACGCCGAGCTCGCGGTCCCGCAGCCGCTCGTCGTAACGGACCGTCAGGCCGACCGGCACCGCGCCGAGGCCGCCGGCCTGGGCCAGTGCGATCCGGGCGGTCTCGGCGGTGCGCACGTACGGCGAGCACCAGACCGAGCGCGGGCGGTCGGCCGGGGGCAGCGCGGCCCACCAGCGGCCGAGCGCCTGGGCCTGGGCCTGGCCGTGCAGGGAGAGCGGGATGTCGGCGTCCCGGCAGGTGATCGGGACGGCCATCGCGCCGGTCTCGGCCGCGAGTTGGAACTCCACGTTGGCGATCGACTCGCCGTGTCTGGTGGCGATCAGCGCCGACGGCAGTGGCGCTGTCCGGCGCTCACCGTCCTCGGCGGGGCGGGTGGTCTCCAGGACGCCGTTGCCGGTGCTGCTGCCGTTGAGGACGGTGCTGCGGTGATCCATGTGCTCTCCCCGTTGGTCCTACTACCCAATGATCGCGCCGTCCCCCCAGTGTTGACCGGGGAGACGGCGCGATCACAGGGCGCGCGCGGCACGGATCGGTGCGCCGTGGCGCCGTCAGTGCGCCGCGACGGGCTCCGGAGCCTCCGGCGATCCGGCGGCCGGCTTGGGGGCCTCGGCGGTGTAGTCCGCCTTGCTGGTCTCGTCGGCACCCTCGGGGGTCTTGAGCTGCCTGAGCACCACCGTCAGCACCACGGCGACCAGGACGTTCAGCACGAAGGCGGTCAGACCGATGTAGCCGATCTCGCCGACGCCGGGGATGACGGCCGAGCTCCCGCCGAAGTGCTTGGTGGCGGGGGAGGAGACCCCGTACGCCTTCCAGGTGCCGTAGACCATGCCGACCGCCCAGCCGGCCAGCAGCGCCCAGCGGTGGAACCACCGGGTGAACAGTCCGCCGACGATGGAGACGAAGGTCTGCAGGATCCAGATGCCGCCCAGCAGCTGGAGGTTGATGGCGAACTGCTTGTCCATCGCCAGCACGAAGGCCAGCGCGCCGACCTTCACCAGCAGCGAGGCGATCTTGGCGACCTTGGTCTCGTCCGCCGGGGTGGCGCCGGGCTTCAGGTACTCCTTGTAGATGTTGCGGGTGAAGAGGTTGGCGGCGGCGATCGACATGATGGCGGCCGGCACCAGGGCGCCGATGCCGATGGCGGCGAAGGCCACGCCGGTGAACCAGTCCGGGAACATGTTCTCGAACAGCTGCGGCACCGAGAGCTGCGGGTTGAAGCCCTTGACGCCCTTGCCGACCCCGGCCGCGATGGCCATGAAGCCGAGCAGCGCGAGCAGCCCGAGCATCAGCGAGTAGGCGGGCATGATGGCCATGTTCCGGCGCACCGTGTTGCGGGACTTGGAGGCCAGCACCCCGGTCACCGAGTGCGGGTACATGAAGAGCGCCAGGGCCGAGCCGAAGGCCAGGGTGGCGTAGGTCCACTGCGCGTTCGGCCCGGTGATCAGCGAGCCGGCCGGCTTGCCGGTGGCCGGGTTGACGGTGGAGAACTTCTGCGCGGCGGCGTCGAAGATCGCGCCGAAGCCGCCGAGCCGCATCGGGATGTAGATCACCGCGACGATGATCACCAGGTACACCAGGGTGTCCTTGACGAAGGCGATCAGCGCCGGGGCGCGCAGGCCCGAGGAGTAGGTGTAGGCCGCCAGCACCGCGAAGGCCAGGAACAGCGGCAGGTCCTTGACGAACCAGTTGCTGTCCGCGCTGCCGCCGACCCCGAGCACGTCCAGCACGGCCTGGATGCCGACCAGTTGGAGCGCGATGTACGGCATGGTGGCCAGGATGCCGGTGAGCGCGACCACCAGCGAGAGGCTCTTGGAGCCGTACCGCCCCTTCACGAAGTCGGCCGGGGTGACGTAGCCGTGCACCCGGGAGACCGACCAGAGCCGGGGGAGGAAGAGGAAGACCAGCGGGTAGGCCACGATCGTGTAGGGCACCGCGAAGAACCCGGCCGCGCCCGCGCCGTAGACCAGGGCCGGGACGGCCACGAAGGTGTACGCGGTGTAGAGGTCACCGCCGAGCAGGAACCAGGTGACCCAGGTGCCGAAGCTCCGGCCGCCGAGGCCCCACTCGTCCAGGTGCAGCGCGTCGTCCGCCCGGCGCCAGCGCGAGGCCAGGAAGCCCATCACGGTGACCAGGACGAAGAACAGCAGGAAGACCGTCAGCGCGGTCCAGTTGATCCCGGTGTGGCTCATGCGGACGCGTCCTTCCGGGGAGCGGGGACGCTCGCTGCCCGGCGGGCCTGCTCGTCACGGCGCAGCAGCAGGTAGGCCCCCACCGTGAAGACGGCCGAGAGCGGGACCCAGGCGAGTTGGTACCAGTAGAAGAAGGGCATCCCGCCGAGTTCGGGGGTGGCCTTGGCATACGAGGAAACCCAGAGCATCGCGACGACGGGCAGCAGCAGGCAGATTCCGGCGATCACCCGTGCCGGGGTGACCGCCGGGAGCTGACGTGCCCCTGGCATTTCTGACGACATGTGAGCGCTCCGCAACTGATCGACTGATCAGCGAAATCTAGGGCTCGTGGTGACGCGTGTCACCACCCCGTGCGGAACTTTCCGGATAACGGACGCTCTGGGTGCTACTCCGTCAGGAGGAGGGCCGCTGAAGGCGGGTGATGAACTTGTAGCGGTCGCCGCGGTAGATCGAACGGACCCATTCCACCGGGGCCCCTTCGGCGTCGAAGGAGTGCCGGGAGAGCTGGAGCATCGGCAGTCCGAGGTCGGAGCCGAGCAGGCCGGCCTCGCGCGGATTGGCCAGGGTGGTCTCGATGGTCTCCTCGGCCTCGGCGACGGTGACGCCGTAGACCTCGCGCAGCGCGGTGTAGAGGGAGTTGTGCTTGGCCAGGTTGCGCCGCAGGGCCGGGAAGCGCTTGGCGGAGAGGTGGGCCACCTCGATCGCCATCGGGTCGCCGTTGGCGAGGCGCAGGCGCTCGATCCGCAGCACCCGGCCGCCGGGCTTGATGTCCAGCAGCGGGGCCAGGTGGTCGTCGGCGCTGATGTAGCCGATCTCGATCAGCCGGGAGGTGGGCTCCAGGCCCTGGGCCCGCATGTCCTCGGTGTAGGAGGTGAGCTGGAGCGCCTGGGCCACCTTCGGCTTGGCCACGAAGGTGCCCTTGCCCTGGATGCGCTCCAGCCGGCCCTCGACCACCAGCTCCTGGAGGGCCTGGCGGACGGTCGTGCGGGAGGTGTCGAACTGGGCGGCCAGCGCGCGCTCGGGCGGCACCGGGGTGCCGGCCGGCTGGGTCTCGGTCAGCTGCAGCAGGTGGCGCTTGAGTCCGTAGTACTTGGGGACGCGGGCGGTCGGGTCGGCCGCCGGCCGCTCCGCCTGGGCCTCGGGTTCGGTCACCTGGGCCGCCGTGCTGCCCCCGTCGCTGCTCATTCGGCCGTATCTCCCGGTCCTCGCGGCGCCTTCCCAGACCCCGCTTCCTCAGTTAACGGCACACATCGTTGCACGTATGGCTTGTCAACGGGGACCTCATCACGCGATGAACGATGAGCGGTGTCGGCTTGGTAACGGGTGGTCCGGTTTGCTCTGGGAGCCGTTGACACGCCCATTGGTCTAGGCCAAGCTCCAGACATCTGGTCTACACCACTCAGACCACAATGAATTCCCAACCCCGTTCCAAGGGTTCGCGACACCCAATCCTGCTGAAATGCACGGGTATGTCGCTGCCCCCGGTGGGGGTAACCCGGGCATCCCTCAGGAGGATGGCGTGAAGCGTCAGCTCATCGCGGCGGTCGGCGTCGCAGCAATGGTCGTCGGTCTCGCGGCTTGTGGTTCGGACTCCAAGCCTGCGGGCGGCGACGGCAAGTCGGAGGCCGCTCCCACCAGCCTCACCGTCTGGCTGACGGTCGACGCCCAGCAGAACTGGCCCGAGCTGGTCAAGTCGGCGGACGACGCGATCACCGCCAAGTACCCGGGCATCAAGATCAACCACGAGTACTACGGCTGGAAGGACAAGAACACCAAGTTCGACTCCGTCCTCGCCACCGACTCGGTGCCGGACGTGGTCGAGATGGGCAACACCGAGATGCTGCCCTACATGATCAAGGGCGCGCTGGCCCCGCTGGACGTCTCGAAGTTCGAGAACAGCTCCGCCTGGCTGGACGGCCTCAAGGCCTCCGCCGTCTACAACGGCAAGACCTACGGTGTCCCCTACTACGCCGGTGCCCGCGTGGCCACCTGGCGCAAGGACATCGCCGCGGACGCCGGCGTCGCCGCCGCTCCGACCACCTACGCGGAGCTGACCGCCGCGCTGGACAAGATCCAGGCCAAGCAGGGCGACAAGTTCTCCGCCTGGTACCAGCCGTCGCGTGACTGGTACACCGCGATGTCCTTCGTCACCGACGCGGGCGGCGCGATCGCCAAGCAGGACGGCGACAAGTGGAAGGCCTCGCTCTCCTCGCCGGAGGCGATCAAGGGTCTGACCGCGTGGAAGGACGCCCTCGGCAAGTACATGAAGGGCGACCTGACCAAGGACGACGCGGACCGCTACATCGTCTACGGCCTGGGCCAGTCCGGCATGATCTACGGCGCCGGCTGGGAGGGTGGCTCCGCCGCCGACCCGAAGTTCGACAAGACCGGCGGCAAGCTCAAGGAGAACCTGGTCTCCTTCGTGATGCCCGGCCCGTCCGGCAAGAACCTCTCCACCTTCCTCGGCGGCTCCGACCTCGCCGTCCCGGTGAAGTCGAAGGCCAAGACCGCCGCCGCCGAGTGGATCAACGCCTTCACCAACAGCAAGGCGCAGGAGACCCTCATCAAGGCGGGCAACCTGCCCAACAACAAGACCCAGCTGGCCCCGCTCAAGGCCGACCCGAAGACCGCGGCCACCGCGACCGCGGCCGAGATCAGCTGGTTCGTCCCGACCGCGCCGGGCTGGCTGCAGGTCGAGAAGGCGAACGTCCTGCAGAACGCCCTGCAGGACATCGCCCAGGGCAAGAAGACCGTCGAGGCCGCGGCCAAGGACGCCGACACCGCCATCGACGGCCTGATCAACAAGGCCTGATCCACCGTCAGCCCGCCGGCCCCCTCACCACGCGAGGGGGCCGGCGGGCCCCGGTCGTGACGCCCCCATCTCCAAGCAAGACCAGGCGTAGTTGAGGAGCACGTGATGAGTGCCGACACATCCACCGCGAAGGTGCCGCAAAGGCGGCCCTCATCATCGGCGGGTGCGCCCGCCTCCGGCAGAGCGGCCAAGCGCGGCAGCCGTCTGAGCGGGGCGGCCGTCCCGTGGCTGCTGCTCGCCCCGACCATGGTCGTGCTGGCCGTGGTGCTCGGCTACCCCCTGGTCCGCCTGGTCACGCTGTCCTTCCAGGACTTCGGACAGTCCCAGCTCTGGGGCTTCCTGCCGACCGAGTGGGTCGGCTTCAAGAACTTCACCACCGTGCTCGGCGACTCGATGTTCTGGGACGTCGTGGTCCGCACGATCGTCTTCACGGTCGGCGCGGTGCTCTTCACCATGGTCCTCGGCATGCTGATCGCCATGCTGCTGGTCCGGGTCTCCGGCTGGGTGAAGACGCTGATCAACATCGCCCTGGTGGCGAGCTGGGCGATGCCGATCGTGGTCGCCGTCACCGTCTTCAAGTGGATGTTCGACACCGACTACGGCGTCGTCAACTGGCTGCTCACCAAGGTCGGCCTGGACTTCGAGAAGCACAACTGGTTCGTCGACTCCACCCAGGGCTTCGCCATCATCATGGCCCTGGTGGTCTGGGGTGCCGTGCCGTTCGTGGCGATCACCCTGCACGCCGGCCTCACCCAGGTGCCGAAGGAGCTGGAGGAGGCGGCCCGGATGGACGGGGCCGGCGCCTTCAAGGTCTTCCGCTACGTCACCATGCCGGTGCTCAAGCCGATCATCGTCATGCTGGCCACCCTCTCCGTGATCTGGGACATGGGCGTCTTCGCCCAGGTCTTCCTGATGCGCGGCGGCCACCCCGAGCCCGAGTACCAGCTGCTCACCACCTACTCCTACGACAAGGCGTTCGTGGTCAACGACTACTCGATGGGCTCGGCCATCGCCCTGCTGACCGTTCTGCTGCTGCTCGGCGTGATCGCCGTCTACATGCGACAGATGCTGAAGATTGGAGAGGTGGAGTGACGATGACCGACACCGCCGCCCCCGCCGCGTCCGAGCAGCCCGCCGTGCCGGCCCCGGCCGCGAAGCTCCGGAAGTCCAAGGAGAAGGCCCCCAAGGGACGCCCGCTCTACAACCTGCTCGGCGTCATCACCGCCGTGGTCCTGGGCTTCCCGGTCTACTGGATGGTCAACACGGCGCTCAAGCCGTCCAAGGACGCCATCTCGACCGACCCGAAGTTCCTGCCCTTCCCGCTCTCGCTGGAGAACTTCAAGCGCGCCCTGGAGGTCTCCGACTTCTGGGGGCCGGTGCTGCGCTCGCTGATCATCGCCGGCTCCACCGTGGCCATCGGCCTGGTGGTCGGCCTGCTGGCCGCGCTGGCCATCTCCCGGTTCGCCTTCCGGGGCCGCAAGGTGGTCATCGTCGGCATCCTGACGGTCCAGATGGTCCCGCTGGTCGCGATGATCATCCCGGTCTTCCTGCTGCTGAACGACCTGGGCCAGTACAACAAGCTGTCCGGCATCATCCTGACCTACCTCACCTTCGTGCTGCCCTTCACGGTGTGGACCCTGCGCGGCTTCATCGTGAACATCCCGAAGGAGCTGGAGGAGTCGGCCATGGTGGACGGCTGCACCCGCACCGGCGCCTTCGTCCGGGTGGTCTTCCCGCTGCTCGCCCCCGGCATGGTGGCCACCGCGATCTACGGCTTCATCCAGGCCTGGAACGAGTACCTCTACGCGCTCCAGCTGCTCAGCCAGACCAACACCACCGCCACGGTGTGGCTCGGCAACTTCACCACCACCCGAGGCACCGAGTACGCCCCGATGATGGCCGGCTCGACGATGATGGCCATCCCCGTGGTGATCTTCTTCCTCCTGGTGCAGCGCCGGATCGCCTCCGGCCTCACCGCCGGCGCCGTGAAGGGCTGAGCATGAGCATCCTGACCCCCGCCGTGACCGGCAGCGACCAGCTCCACCGGGACGCCCTGACGGTCCTGCAGCCGGGTTTCGTCGGCACCGCCACGCCGCCGGACTGGGTGCGCCGGCACCTGGCCGACGGCCTCGGCTCGGTCGCCCTGTTCGGCCGCAACGTGGTCGACCTGAAGCAGCTGGCCTCGCTCACCGCCCAACTGCGCGCGGAGAACCCGGACCTGCTGATCGCGATCGACGAGGAGGGCGGCGACGTCACCCGCCTGGAGGCGCCGTCCGGCTCCTCCTGGCCGGGCAACCTCGCGCTCGGCGCGATCGACGACGTGGCGCTCACCGAGAGCGTGGCCCGCGAGCTGGCCCGGGCCCTGGTGGCCTGCGGGGTCAACCACAACTGGGCGCCCTCGGCCGACGTCAACTCCGACCCGCGCAACCCGGTGATCGGCGTCCGCTCGTTCGGCGACGACCCCGAGCTGTGCGCCCGGCACACCGCCGCCTGGGTGACCGGTCTGCAGTCGGCCGGCGTGGCCGCCTGCGCCAAGCACTTCCCCGGCCACGGGGACACCGCGATCGACTCGCACCTCGGCCTGCCGGTGGTGGACGTCGACGTGGACCTGCTGCGCTCCCGCGACCTGCCGCCGTTCCTGGCCGCGATCGAGGCCGGTGCCAAGTCCGTGATGACCGCTCACATCATGGTCCCGGCACTGGACCCGGCCCTGCCCGCCACCCTCAGCCGCTCGGTCCTCACCGACCTGTTGCGCGGTCAGATGGGGTACCAGGGCCTGATCGTGACCGACGGGATCGAGATGGGCGCCATCTCGGACACCTACGGGATGGGCAACGGCACGGTCCGGGCGCTCGCGGCCGGCGCCGACGCGATCTGCGTCGGCGGCGGCCACGACGACGAGGAGACGGTGCTGCACCTGCGGGACGCCATCGTCGAGGGCGTGCGCTCCGGCGAGCTGGCCGAGGAGCGGCTGGCCGACGCGGCCCAGCGGGTCCGTGCGCTCGGCTCCTGGGCCCGGATCGAGGCCCAGGCCGGTCAGGCCGACCCGGAGCTGGCGATCGGCCTGCGGGCCGCCCGCCGGGCCCTGCGGGTGGTCCGCGCCCCGGGCCGCACCTTCGCCCCGGTGACGGAGCGTCCGTTCGTCGCCTCGCTCTCCGCCGAGCCGAACTTCGCGGTCGGCTACGAGACCCCGTGGGGCGTCTCGGCCATGCTGGCCGACCGCTTCCCGGGCACCTCGACCGCCGCCGTCGGCCCCGAGGACGCCGCCCCGGGCGCGCTGGCGGCCACCGCCGACCGCCTGCTGGCCGGCGCCGAGGGCCGCAGCCTGGTCCTGGTGGTCCGGGACGAGCACCGCTACCCGTGGATGACGGAGCTGCTCGCGCGGCTCCTGACGGCCCGTCCGGACGCCGCCGTGGTCGAGATGGGCGTGCCCCAGGCCAAGCCCGCCGGAGCCCTGTACGTGGCCACCCACGGCGCCGCACGGGTGTGCGGGCTGGCGGCCGTCGAGGTGCTCACCGGCCAGTGACCGGAATGCAATTGACATAACGTCAACAAAAGGCCCCCGGAGGAATTCCTCCGGGGGTCTTTTCCGTGTCCGCGACAAGAATTCTGACGACCCCTCAGGGTGCCTTAAGGGAGCATTAACGGAACCCTATGTGCCCGTCCGGCAACGCATCGCACACGACTCACAACAGGTCTGCAACGTCCGCCACTTGGACACCCGGAATCCGTTGACACCAGCTTTGGTCTAGGCCAGTCTCCAGCAATCCGGTCTAAACCACAGCTTGGTCCGGGATCGATACCAGGAGGATGGCGTGAACCGTCGGCTCATGGCGGCGTTCGGCGTCGCAGCACTGCTCGCGAGTACGGCCGCCTGCGGCAGCGGGGGCGGTTCGGGTGCCGCGAGCGGCGGTCCGAGCAGCGCGGACCCGAAGACGATGACCGGCAGCGTCACCATCTGGCTGATGAACGAGGCGCAGCAGAACTGGCCCGAGCTGGTCCAGCAGGTCAACGACGAGTTCGCGGCCAAGTACCCGAAGATCGACCTCAAGCTCAGCTACCAGGGCTGGGCCGACAAGATCGCCAAGCTGGACGCCGCACTGGCCGGCCAGGGCGAGGCACCGGACGTGGTCGAACTCGGCAACACCGAGACCATGAAGTACATCCTGAACAATTCGCTGCTCCCGGTCGACAAGGCGAGCTACGACAACTCCGACACCTGGATCAAGGGCCTGGTCAAGACCTGCGAGTACCAGGACAAGCTCTACTGCGTGCCGTACTACGCGGGCGCCCGGGTCGGCATCTACAACACCGCGATGTTCCAGGAGGCCACCGGCAGCGCCGACTTCCCGGCCACCGAGGAGGAGCTGAAGGTCGCGCTCGACAAGGTCGCGGCCAAGCGCAAGGGCGACAAGGGCTTCTCGGCGCTCTACCTGCCCGGTCCGTACTGGTACGCCGCGATGTCCTACGTCGAGGCGTACGGCGGCACCATCGCCCGCTTCGACGCCACCGGCAAGTGGCACGGCTCGCTGCACGACGAGAAGTCCCAGAAGGGCGTCCAGCACTTCGTCGACCTGGTGAAGACGTACAACAAGGGCGACCTGACGGTGAACGAGCTCAACCAGTCCGGGGTGCTCGGCAAGCAGCGGGCCGCGATGCTCTACGGCAACGGCTGGGAGATCGGCACCGCCACCGCCCCGGTCGGCGGCAACCCCTCGCTCAAGGACGTGCTCAAGGTGGTCGGCATGCCCGGCCCGAACGGCAAGCCGCTGCCCTCCTTCATCGGCGGCTCCGACCTGGCGGTGACCGCCAAGTCGCAGAGCCCGGACGCGGCGAAGGACTGGATCCGGATGTTCACCAGCGCCAAGTCGCAGCAGGTGCTGGTCGACAAGGACACCCTGCCGAACAACCTCACCCAGCTCGCCCCGCTGAAGTCCAAGCCCACCACGGCGGCGGCGGCCAACGCGGTGCCGAACGCCTGGTTCACCCCGCTGGCGCCGGGCTGGGGCGCGGTGGAGAAGCAGAACGTGCTGGTCAACATGCTCACCGACATCCTGAAGAACGGGAAGACGGTCGACCAGGCCACCCAGGAGGCCGACGCCAAGATCGACCAGCTGATCAACAACCCGTCCTGACGCGGACCCGTCCCGACGCGGTCCCGTCCTGACGCGGACCGGTCCTGACACGGACCCGTCCTGACGCACCGTCGGAAGCCGCCGTCCACCCGCTCCACCGGACGGCGGCTTCCGCGTGCCGGGGCGGCCGGCGGTCCGTAGGCTCTCCAGCGGGGGAGTCGGAGCGAGCCGGAGGCAGCGTCAGATGTCCCTCGCCGAAGGGCCCGGCCGCATCATGGCGGCGGAGACGGCCGAGCAGCCCGCCGTGCTCCGCCGGATCCTCCGCGAGGGCGCCCCGGGCATCGCCGCCGTGGCGGCCGAGATCGCCGCCCGCCGTCCGCGCTTCGTGCTGCTGACCGCGCGCGGCACCTCGGACAACGCCGCGCTGTACGCCAAGTACCTGGTGGAGATCCGGCTCGGCCGGCCGGCCGGGCTCAGCTCGATGTCCACCGTGACCGCCTACGGAGCCCGGCCCGACCTCACCGACGTGCTGGTGGTGACGGTCAGCCAGTCCGGGGGCTCCCCGGACCTGGTGGCCTCCACCAACGCGGCCCGGGAGGCCGGCGCCGTGACGCTGGCCGTCACCAACAACCCCGGCTCGCCGCTGGCCGAGGTCTCCGAGTTCCACGTGGACGTGCTGGCCGGGCCGGAGCGGGCGCTGCCGGCGACCAAGACGTACACCGCCGAGCTGCTGACGCTCTACCTGCTGGTGCAGGGCCTGCGCGGCGAGGACGGGGCACCGGCCGAGGTGCTGCCGGAGCTGGCCGAGGAGCTGCTCGGGCGGCGGGACGAGGTGCGGGCGCTGGCCGAGCGGTACCGCTTCGCCCAGCGGCTGGTGCTCACCTCGCGCGGCTACGGCTACCCGACCGCCCGGGAGGCGGCGCTCAAGCTGATGGAGACCAGCTGGATCCCGGCCACCCCGTTCTCCGGCGCGGACCTGCTGCACGGACCGCTGGCGATGGTGGACAACGTCTCACCGGTGATCGCGGTGGTGCCGGACGGCAGGGGCGGGGACGCGCTCCAGCCCGTGCTGGACCGGCTGCGGGGGAGGGGCGCCGACCTGGTGGTGTTCGGCAGCGAGCAGCAGGTGGCGGCGGCCTCGGCCGGCTTCGTGCTGCCGTCCGGGGTGCCGGAGGAGCTGCAGCCGGTGCTGGAGATCCTGCCGTTGCAGCAGCTGGCCCACGAGGTGGCGATCGCCCGCGGCCAGGACCCGGACGCGCCGCGGGCGCTGGCCGGCACCGGCGGGGGGTAGCGGCCGGGGGCGGAGAAGGGGAGCGGAGGAGGGCCCGGAACGGGCCCGGACAGCACTACGGGCCACGGCGCCGACACAGGACCCTCAACCCGTGCGGCACCGCAGCCCGGAGCTGTCGTCGGTCGCTCCTGAGGGCCGGGGACTGTGCGGGGTCACCGGTCCGGAGCGTCCGACCGAGGAGCCACCGCGCGCGGTCAGGGCAGTTGCGCGGGGGGTGGACTCCTTGGTGCTCTTCCATTGTGGACTAGACCAATCCTGGTTGTCCAGAGAGGCCCCCGGATTGGTCTGGACAACCTGCGGCGACCTTCCGGCGGACCTCCGGCGGCCCCCGGGTGGACGCCCGGGGACGGCCTGGTGAGCCCCGCCGGGGCCGATCCGGATACGCTCGCCCTGTGCCCTCGCTGAACGAACTCGTCCGCCGCCACACCACCCTGACCGGTGCCGACGTGGAGTGGCTGCACAACCTGGTCTCGGAGTGGCAGCTGCTCTCCGACCTCTCCTTCGCCGACCTGGTGCTCTGGATCCCGACCTGGGACGGCATCCGGTACGTCTCGGTGGCCCAGATGCGGCCGAACACCGGCCCCACCTCGTACCAGGACGACATGGTCGGCCACCTGGTGCCGCGCGGTCGCCGCCCGCTGCTGGACGCCGCCTACGACGAGGGCCGGATCGTCCGCGAGGGCGACCCCGAGTGGCGCGAGGAGGTGCCCGTCCGGGTGGAGTCCATCCCGGTCCGCCGGGAGGGCCGGGTGCTCGGGGTGATCGCCCGCAACACCAACCTGCTGACCGTCCGCACGCCCAGCCGGCTGGAGCTCACCTACCTGCAGTCGGCCTCCGACCTGGCCCAGATGATCGCGGCCGGCAGCTTCCCCTACCCGGGCGTCGAGCAGGCCGACATGGACGCCGCCCCCCGGGTCGGCGACGGCCTGATCCGGCTCGACGCCGACGGCATCGTCACCTACGCCAGCCCGAACGCGCTCTCCGCCTACCACCGCCTGGGCCTCACCACCGATCTGGTGGGCAGTCACCTCGGCCGCGCCACCGCCGAGTTGGTGCCGCCCTCGCGCGGCGCGGTGCACGAGGCGCTGGTCAAGCTGGCCAGCGGCTGGGCCCCCCGGCAGACCGAGGTCGAGGCCCAGGGCGGCGTGGTCACCCTGCGGGCCATCCCGCTGAAGCCCAAGGGCACCCTCACCGGCTCGCTGGTGCTCTGCCGGGACGTCACCGAACTCCGGCGCCGCGACCGGGAGTTGATGACCAAGGACGCCACCATCCGGGAGATCCACCACCGGGTGAAGAACAACCTCCAGACGGTGGCGGCGCTGCTGCGGCTGCAGGCCCGCCGGATGGACTCCGAATCCGGGCGGGCCGCGCTGGACGAGGCGGTCCGCCGGGTCGGCTCGATCGCCATCGTGCACGAGACGCTCTCCCAGGGCCTGGACGAGGCGGTGGCCTTCGACGAGATCGCCGACCGGGTGCTGGCCATGGTGATGGAGCTCTCCCAGGACGGCCGGGTGGCCACCAGGCGCACCGGCTCGTTCGGCATCCTGTCGGCGGAGATGGCCACACCGCTGGCGATGGTGCTCACCGAACTGCTGCAGAACGCGCTGGAGCACGCCTTCGGCCCGAGCGCCGGGGGCAATCTGGAGGTCAGTGCACTCCGGGGGCGCGCGCCGGCCACCGGCAAGGGCTGGTCGGACAGTTGGAACACCGGGGCGAAGCCGGAGGAGTACCTGCTGATCACCGTGCAGGACGACGGCACCGGCATGCCGGAGGGCTTCGACCCGCAGAGCTCGGGGAACCTCGGGCTGCAGATCGTCCGGACCCTGGCCACCAACGAACTCGGCGGCACCTTCGACATGGTGGCGGCGCCGGAGGGCGGGACGAAGGTGATCCTGGAGATCCCCGTGCGGTAGTGCGCGACAGCACGGGCGGGCGGACGCAGGACTGCGGCTGCGGGTGGTCGCCTGCCGATTCGCGCAGTTCCTCGCGCCCCGGGCGTGACCCGGTTGCCGAAGAAGGACGAAGCAGGACAACGAAACGAGGCCCTGTCGACCGGGGGGGTGGGTCGACAGGGCCTCTCAACCCGTTCCGGCCGTCGGGGGGAGTCGGCCGGAACGGGGGCTCTGTGGTGTCGCGCGGCACTCGTCCCGCGTGTTGCACACGGTGAGCGCCACAGCTCCACGGTATTGCTCTGAGTGAACCGTATCAAGTACCCGCGGTGCGGAAGGCCCGGCGCGCCGAGCGGCGCTGCCTGACCCTTGATCGTGGATTGATCAGGCGGGGCTGACGGTCAATCAGGCGGTGCGGGCCCGGTTGCGGGCGGCGCGGCGCTTCATCGCACGACGCTCGTCCTCGCTCATGCCGCCCCAGACGCCGGCGTCCTGGCCGGTCTCGAGCGCCCACTGGAGGCACTGCTCCATGACGGGGCAACGGCGGCACACGGCCTTGGCTTCCTCGATCTGCAGCAGAGCGGGGCCGGTGTTCCCGATCGGGAAGAACAGCTCCGGGTCCTCTTCGCGACAGACAGCGCGGTGGCGCCAGTCCATGTTCGTCCAACTCCTCCGGTCGGCAGGCTGTGGCCCGCTCGACGCAATCGATGGTGGCTTGTGAATGTGAACGCTTTCACGAATCCCGCAACAGCAAAAGGGACCAAAGGCCCATGAGGCCTGGGAGGTCTGTGCTGGAGGGGGTTCGGGCTATCAAGGGAGCTTGTCGCGGTATGTCCCGCTGCGACGTGTCCCGATCGCCATGTAGAGGTTCGCAAACCTCGGGCCCGGATACAACCCCCTTCGGCTGGAAATTTTTGATTCTTCGGTGTCGCTTAGCTCACAGCCCGTACTTCTATGGGGTGAAGGGGGCTTGTGCGTTCGAGAAGAAGGGCAACGGGCCCTTCTGGTCACACAATCACACGCAGTGCCCGCCGAACGCCTGTGAAACTGACGCGACTCCTGTCTCCAAGGTGGTCCCCGTCGACCTGGAACGGGGCTGGTTCCTGCGAAACCAAGGTGAAGTGCCGGACGTCGTGGTAGGAGACGAGGTGCTTGCCGGTGGGGCCGGACGGCCGTGCGGCGCCTTCCGAAGTCGTGTGCGAACGCAGAATCTGACGCACCGTTCGAGCCGTGCCGAACGCGGTCATTCGAGTGATGCCGAAGATGTCCAGGTCGGTCTCGAAGGACGCGGAGGGGGAGGGGAAGACCGGACGGCTGCCCAGGAAGGTCCAGGGAGAGGTATTGCTGACTATGGCCAGGACGAGGCCCGGCACCGGCTCCTGGCCGTTGATTTCCAGGCGGATGGGGCCGTTTCGGCGGTGATCACGCTCGGTGACGAAGTGCCGGAGCGCCTGGCCCACGTACAGCCCGTGGGTGGACTTTCGGCCGGCCCGCCGCTGCTCCTCCACCCGGCCGACCACGCCGGCGTCGAAGCCCAGGCCGGCGGTGAAGGTGAACCAGCGGTCCGGGTGCCCCTCGGCCATCGCCTTGCCCAGGCCGATGGCCCGCTCCCGGCGGTGCTCCAGCGCGTCCAGCAGGGCCCCGGTGGCCTCCACGGGGTCGTTCGGCAGGCCGAGGGTGCGGGCGAAGACGTTGGTCGAGCCGCCGGGCACCACGGCCAGCCGGGGCACCCGTTCGGAGGGGCCGTGCGCGAGCAGCCCGTTGACGACCTCGTTGACGGTGCCGTCCCCGCCCAGGGCGACCACCAGGTCGAAACCGCGTTCGGCGGCGCCTTCGGCCAGGTCGTGGGCGTGTCCCCGGTACTCGGTGTGCGCCACCTCCAGCCGGAGGTCACTGCGCAGGGCGTGGATCAGCACGTCGCGGGTGCGTCCACTGGTGGTGGTCGCCTTCGGGTTCACGACCAGGAGAGCGCGCATGGCGCTCAGCCTACGGGTCGGGGTGCGAACCGCTGCGGCTACCCTGCTGGAGTGACCACGGATTCCATCACCCCCGCCCCCGCCCGGCCCACCGCGCTGCTCGTCGGCGCCGCGATCACCGCGGTGGAGGGTGCCGCGCTGGCCGGCTGGGGCGTCTACGACGTGATCGCCGGGTTCTTCTGGGACTCCCCGGCGCTGGGCCGCAGCGAGTTCGGCGGGGTGATCCTGCTGCTGCTCGGCGCGCTGCCGCTGCTGGCCGGCCGGGCGCTGCTGCGGCTGCGCCGCTGGGGCCGCACCCCGGCCGTGCTGACCAACTCGATCTGCCTGCCGGTGGCCTACTACATGTGGCAGAACGGCGGGGCGATGCAGGTGCTGGGCGTGGCGGTCGGCCTGGTCGGCCTGGTCGGCATCGGTGCGCTGCTCAACCCGAAGGTGACGGGGGTGCTCTACTCGCAGCCCGAGTAGCGCACCCCCGCCGACGTCACCTGACGGTCCGTCACTCCTCGACGAGCAGCTTCTCCCGGAGCTGCGCGAGGGTGCGGGCCAGCAGTCGGGAGACGTGCATCTGGGAGATGCCGACCTCGGCCGCGATCTGGGACTGCGTCATGTTCCGGAAGAACCGCAGCACCAGGATCTTCTGCTCCCGGGGCGGGAGTTGGGCGAGCAGCGGCTTCAGCGACTCGCGGTACTCGACGCCCTCCAGCGCCTCGTCGGTGGCGCCCAGGGTGTCGGCCACGGCCGGCGACTCGTCGTCGCTGTCGGGCACGTCCAGCGAGAGGGTGGAGTAGGCGTTGGCCGACTCCAGGCCCTCCAGCACGTCCTCCTCGGAGATGCCGAGGTGCTCGGCCAGCTCGTGCACCGTGGGGGAGCGGCCGTGCCGCTGGGAGAGCTCGCTGGTCGCCGTGGTGAGCGAGAGCCGCAGCTCCTGGAGGCGGCGCGGCACCCGGACCGCCCAGCCCTTGTCCCGGAAGTGCCGCTTGATCTCGCCGACGATGGTCGGGGTGGCGTAGGTGGAGAACTCCACCCCGCGCTCGACGTCGAAGCGGTCCACCGACTTGATCAGGCCGATGGTGGCGACCTGGGTCAGGTCGTCCAGCGGCTCGCCGCGGTTGCGGAACCGGCGGGCCAGGTGCTCCACCAACGGGATGTGCATCCGGACCAGCTGGTTGCGCAGTTCGACCCGCTCGGGCGACCCGTCCTCCAGTTCGGCCAGCCGGACGAAGAGCGCCCGCGCGGCCTCCCGGTCCGGCGCACCGGAGCGGTGCGCCTGGGCCGGGACGGCTCCGGCGACCGGCGGTCGCACCGGCGGGGCGGGCGGCTGGTCGTTCGTCGGGTCTGTCGGCTGGGTCATCCGATGGTTGTCCTTCGGGTGCACGTCGGCGGGGTCGGTTCGGGCAGGGGTCGGCGTGGCGGCGGCCTGCTGGGCCGGCACGGTCACCTCTGCGGTGACGGCCGGGCCCGGGGCCATGCCTGTGCGGTCGAGATCACTCACGGCGGTCACCCGTTCCGTTCCGGGAGCACTTCACTGAGGGTCGTACCGCGCTGCGGTACGGGGGAGCCGTACGCGCGGCCGGGCCGCGCGTACGGCTTCGCGAGTGGGCTCACACCGCGACCGGTGCTCCGCCGCGCTTCTTGTGCAGGCTGATGCTCACGGTGTTGTCCTCGGCGACGACGGACTCCACCTCGCCGGCCAGGGCGGAGAGCACCGTCCAGGCGAAGGTGTCCCGCTCGGGGGCCCGGCCGTCGGTGGTCGGGGCCGCCACGGTGACCCGGAGCGAGTCACCGACCAGACGGAACTCGCAGCTCAGCACGGAGCCCGGGACCGCCTGCTGGAGCAGGATGGCGCAGGCTTCGTCCACCGCGATCCGGAGGTCCTCGATCTCGTCGAGGGTGAAGTCCAACCGGGCCGCGAGACCGGCCGTCGCCGTTCGCAGCACCGAGAGGTACGCCCCCGCCGCGGGCAGCCGGACTTCGACGAAGTCCTTCACTCCGGGATCGCCGTCGATCTGGGACACCCTCACCTCCTGGGTGACGCGCGGTGCTTGCGGCCGGGAGGCCGCGGCACTTCCTGTTGCTCGGTTCAACTGCTCAGCCCCAACTGTGACGAGGGGTGGTGCGGTACGTACCGGTCATACCCATACCGGAGAGGTCGGAACGCCGCGCATCCGCCCGAGACGTTACCGCGCCGGACCGGCGCTTGTCGCGATCCCGGACGTCCGTCACGGGAACGGGCGAAGGAGTTCGAACTCCCGTGGCAGGCACGGTCCTCCGCTACTCGGCGCCGAGGGCGGCCAGCGCCTCGCCGGTCAGCCGGTGCACGGTCCACTCGTCCATGCCCACCGCGCCCAGCGAGGTGTAGAAGCCGATGGCCGGCTCGTTCCAGTCCAGCACGGTCCACTCCAGCCGGGAGTAGCCGTTGCGCACGCAGATCCGGGCCAGCTCGGTGAGCAGCGCCTTGCCGTGGCCGCCACCGCGCGCGGTCGGGCGGACGTAGAGGTCCTCCAGGTAGATCCCGTGGGTGCCGCGCCAGGTGGAGAAGTTCCGGAACCAGAGCGCGAAGCCGACCGCCTCGCCGCTCGCGTCGTCCTCGGCGATCAGGCCGAACACCGCCGGGTTCACCCCGAACAGCGACGCCTCCAGCTGCTCCGCGGTCGCGACGGCCTCCTCGGGGGCCTTCTCGTACTCGGCCAGCTCGCGGATCAGGTCGAGGATCAGGGGGACGTCGGACGGCGTTGCTTCGCGGATCATACGGCGAGCCTACTCGGGCGGCCCGGCGTTCCGGGAAGGAGTTCCGGCGGGTGGACGGGCGGGTGGACGGGTGGCCGGACGCACCGGTGCCCCGGGCTCCGCGAGGGAGCGCCGGGGCACCGGTGAGCGGGGCGTCAGGCAGCCTTCTTGGTCTCCCAGAAGATGCTGTCGATCTCCGCGATGAGGTCCAGCAGGGCCTGGCCGGTGGCCGGGTCGGTGGACGCCTTGGCGGCCGAGGCCGCCTTGCCCGCGTTGTTGAACAGCTCGTGCAGCTGCGGGTACTTCTCGAAGTGCGGGGCCTTGAAGTAGTCGGTGTGCAGCACCGAGAGGTGGTGCTTGACCAGCTCGGCCCGCTCCTCCTTGATGACGATGGCGCGGGCCCGGAAGACCGCGTCCTCGTTGGCCTGGTACTTCTCCTGGGTGGCCTTGACCGACTCGGCCTCGATCCGGGCCTGGGCCGGGTCGTAGACGCCGCAGGGCAGGTCGCAGTGGGCGTGCGCGGTGACGCGCGGAGCGAACAGACGCATAGGGGAGTCCTTCCATAATCGTCTTCCCGCGCCAGAGATTACCCTTCGGTGCGGAGTTCGGCCGGAAGGAGGGTGCATGACGGACCGACAGCAGCCCGGCGGGCTCCTGCCGTTCGGGGTGGTGGTGGTCGCCGGGCCCTCGATGCGCCCGGCCCTGCGGGACGGCGACCGGGTGCTGGTGCGCTACGGCGCCCCGGCGCGCGCCGGGAGCGTGGTGCTGTTCCGACACCCCGTCAGGCCCGGTCTGCTGGTGCTGAAGCGGGCCGCCGGCCGGCGGCCGGAGGGGTGGTGGATGCTCTCCGACAACCCCTTCGTGGAGACCGACAGCCGCCAGTACGGCCCGGTGCCGGGCGAGTTGGTGCTCGGGCGGGTGGTGCTCCGGCTGGGGTGGCCCCGGCGGACGCGCCGTCAGCCGGCGGCCGAGGCCGCCTGACGGGCCTCCTCGCGCTTGCGGGCGCGGTAGGCGGCCACGTTGGCCCGGGTGGCGCAGCGGTCCGAGCAGTAGCGCCGCGAGCGGTTGGTGGAGGTGTCCAGGTAGGCGTTCCGGCAGGGCGCGGCCTGGCAGATGCCGAGCCGGTCGGCGCCCAGCTCGGTGAGGTGGACGGCCAGGCCCATGCAGGCCACCGCGGTGAAGTTGGCGGCGGCGGTCGAGGCGTTGTCGGCCAGGTGCAGGTGCCAGCGCGGTCGGCCGGCCTCGTCCAGGTAGTCGTGGCCGGAGACCAGCGGGCTGACGGGGTACTCCACCAGCAGGCTGTTCAGCAGGTCCACCCCGCGCACCTCGTCGCCCTCGGCGGCGGCCTCGAAGACCCCGCGCAGCCTGGTCCGGACCGCCCGCAGCCGGGGGATGTCGCTCTCGTCCGCGGTCCGGGCCGCCTGGGCCGACGGGCCGAACAGGGCCCGCACCGCCTCGACCGAGGTCAGCGCGTCGGTGCCCCGGTCGGGCTCCTCGCTGTTCACCAGCCGAACGGCGAAGTTGGCGTACGCGGCGAGCTCCACGAGTGGTCCTTCCAGGGCCGGTAACGGGTGAGCTGCCCCCAGGGTATTACCTCGGCGGACGGAAACGGGAGCCCCGGTGAGCCGGAAGGGCTCACCGGGGCTCCCGGGCGTGTCGACGGTACCCCGGCGGGTCAGAGCACCCGGGACAGGAAGGCGCGGGTGCGCTCGTGCCGAGGGTTGGTCAGCACCTCGCGCGGGTGGCCGGATTCGACCACCACACCGCCGTCCATGAAGACCAGCGCGTCGCCGACCTCGCGGGCGAAGCCCATCTCGTGGGTCACCACGATCATGGTCATCCCGTCCTGGGCCAGCTGGCGCATCACGTCCAGCACGTCGCCGACCAGCTCCGGGTCGAGCGCCGAGGTGGGCTCGTCGAAGAGCATCAGCTTGGGCTCCATGGCCAGCGCGCGGGCGATCGCGACGCGCTGCTGCTGTCCGCCGGAGAGCTGGGAGGGGTAGTTCCCGGCCTTGTCGGCCAGGCCGACCCGGGCCAGCAGCTCCAGGCCCTTGGCCTTGGCCTCGGCCTTGCCCAGGCCCTTCACCTGGACCGGCGCCTCGATCACGTTCTCCAGCGCGGTCATGTGCGGGAAGAGGTTGAAGCGCTGGAAGACCATGCCGATGTCCCGGCGCTGGAGGGCGACCTCACTGTCCTTCAGCTCGTGGAGCCGGTCGCCCTTCTGCCGGTAGCCGACCAGCTCGCCGTCCACCCAGAGGCGTCCGGCGTTGATCCGCTCCAGGTGGTTGATGCAGCGCAGGAAGGTGGACTTGCCCGAGCCGGACGGGCCGACCAGGCAGAACACCTCGCCCTGCTTGACCTCCAGGTCGATGCCCTTGAGCACCTCGACGGCGCCGAAGGACTTGCGCACGCCCTCGGCGCGGACCAGTGGCCGGCCGGCGGGGGACGCGGCGTCGGTGGGGGTCTTGTCGAAGCTGGTCATCGGGCACGCCCCAGGGAGGTCAGGTTGGCCTTGATCTTCTGCAGCGGGGTGGCCGGCAGGGAACGGGTGGAGCCCTTGGCGTAGTGCCGCTCCAGGTAGTACTGGCCGATCGAGAAGACCGTGGTGAGCACCAGGTACCAGAAGGAGACGACGAAGAGCAGCTCCATCACCGCGAGGTTGTTGGTGTAGACGTCCTTCGCCTTGGTCATCAGCTCGGGGTAGGTCACCACGTAGGCCAGCGAGGAGGTCTTCAGCATGTTGATGAACTCGTTGCCGCTGGGCGGCACGATCACCCGCATGGCCTGCGGCAGCACCACCCGGACCATGGTCTTGAAGCGGGACATGCCGAGCGCGTGGGCGGCCTCGGTCTGGCCCTCGTCGACCGACTGGATGCCGGCCCGGACGATCTCCGCCATGTAGGCGCCCTCGTTGATGCCCAGGCCCAGCAGGGCGGCGACGAACGGGGTGATGATCGTGTTGGTGTCCTGGCCGAACATGGTCGGGAAGATCAGCGCGAGGTTCCACCAGAGCAGCAGCTGGACCAGCACCGGAGTGCCGCGGAACAGCCAGATGTAGCCCCAGGCGACGGTCGAGGTGACCGGATTGTGGGAGAGCCGCATGACGGCGGCGAGCACGCCGAGCAGCAGGCCGAGCGCCATCGAGCAGACGCTGATCAGCAGGGTGTTCCAGGCACCGAGGAGGGTGTCCTGCTTGAACAGGTACTCGCCGGTGGTCTCCCAGGTGATGTTGCCCTGGGAGAAGGCGTAGACGAGCCAGGCGAGCAGCGCGACCACCACGACGGCGGAGACCCAGCGGCCGTAGTGCCGGACCGGGACGGCCTTGATCTCGTGGTGCGCCGGGACGGTGCCCGGCTCGGAGGAGGGGGTACTCATGCGGGGAGCCTCTCGGGCGTGGCGAGGGGGTGGAACGGCCCCGGGCCCGCGCTGTGGTGCGGGCCCGGGGTGACGACGGGTCAGGAACCGCCGTTGACCGTCACGGAGTCGACCGCGCCGAGCTTCACGTTGTACTTGTCGAGGATCTTGGCGTACTCGCCGTTGGCGATCAGCGCCTCGATGCCGGCCTTGACCGCGTCGCGCAGCTGGGTGTTGTCCTTGGCCACGCCGATGCCGTACAGACCCGGGTCGATCTGCTCGCCGACCACCTCGAAGTCCTTGCCGCCGCCCGAGGTCTGGGCGTTGTACGCGGCCACCGGGTAGTCGTTCAGGTCGGCCACGGCGGCGCCGGACTTCAGCTTGAGCAGGGCCTCGCCGTCGTGCTCGTAGCCCTGGATGGTGATCTCGGGCTTGCCGGCCGTCTTGCACTTCTCGGACTGCGCCTGGGCGGTCTCCTCGTTGACGGTGGCCTTCTGCAGCGCCACGGTCTGGCCGCAGAGGTCGTCGAGCGACTTGATGCCCTTCGGGTTGCCCTTCTGGACCAGGATCGAGGTGCCGGCCTTGAAGTAGTCGACGAAGTCGACGCCCTTGCCCTGGCGGTCCTTGTTGTCGGTCATCGCCGACATGATCAGGTCGATCCGCTTGGTGGAGAGCGAGGTGATCAGGGTGTCGAAACCGGCGTCCTGGATCTGGAACTTCACGCCGAGCTGCTTGCCCAGTGCGTCGGCCAGGTCCGGGTCGATGCCGGTGATCTTGCCACCGTCCTTGTACTCCACCGGCGCGTACGCGACCTCGGAGCCGACCTTGACGACGCCGGCCTTCTGGATGTCGGCCGGGAGCTTGGAGTACAGCGGGGCCGAGGAGCCGGCCGCCGTGGTGTCGTCCTTCTTGTCGTCGCCGCAGGCGGTGAGCACCAGCGAGGCGGTCGCGATCAGGGCACCGGCGGCGAGGAGGCGGGTGCGCGGGTTACGGACGGTCATGGGGGGAGTCTCCTCCTGTGGGAGAGGCTTGGGCGGAGCGCGCCGCTGGCGGCGTACACGGGGGCCGGGGCTGTCGCCACCCTCCGCCGAGGTGGGCTGAAGCGATCCGAGTTGGTGGGAATCCTGCCACCAGGAATTCGGTAACGGACCACTATTCAGATCAAAATCGGATAACGAGGGGCCGGAGTGTCCGCTATCCGGACGAATACCGTGTCCCTGTCACTGCGTGTATAAGTATGCGGACCTGAAGGCTCCGGAGCGTCAGAACCCGCCGTTGACCACGGCGTTCTGCGCGGCGCCGGCGGACACGTTCCACTGGGTGAGGATCCGGTCGTACTCGCCGCTGCGGATCACCCGGTCCAGTGCCTTCGCCAGCGCGTCGCGCAGCGCGGTGTTCTCCTTGGTCAGCGCGATCCCGTACGGGCCGGGCTGGATCTGGGCACTGGCCACCTCGAAGGCCTTGCCGCCGTCCTGCTGCTGCGCGACGTACGCCGCCACCGGGAAGTCGTTCAGGTCGGCCACCGCGCGCCCGGCCTTCACCTCGGCGAGCGCCTTGTCGTCGGTGTCGAACAGCTTCACCGTGAGCGGCTTGGAGCGCCGCTCGCAGGCCGCGGTCTGCCGGGCCACGATCGCGTCCTGGGTGGTGCCGCGCTGGAGCGCGACGGTGTGGCCGCAGAGGTCGTCGAGCGAGGCGATGCCCTTCGGATTGCCCTTCTTGACCAGGATCGAGGTGCCGGCGATGAAGTAGTCGACGAAGTCCACCCCGGGATTCGTCTGGTTGCCGTTGTCGTCGGTGCCCTCCCGGCGCTGCCGGTTGTCGCTCAGCGCCGACATCACCACGTCGTACTGCTTGGCGTGCAGTCCGGGGATCAGCTGGTCGAACGGGGTGTCCTGGAACTCGACCCGCAGGCCGAGCTGCTTGCCGATCGCCTCGGCGATGTCCGGGTCGAGCCCGGTGGCCTGCCCGTTCTGGTCCTTGAACTCGACCGGGGCGTAGTTCAGGTCGGAGGCGATCCGCAGGACGCCGGCGTCGCGGACGGCGGCCGGGAGCATCGCGCGCGGGTCGTCGGTCTGGCTCTTGGGCGCGGCCTGGCCGCCGCAGCCGGTGAGCAGGACCGAGCCGACCGCCAAGGCGGCAGTGGTTCGGGTGATCTGAGGGGGTATGAGGGATTTGCGCTGCATGAGGGTGCTGCTCCTCCTGTGGGAGAGGTTGTGCAGTCCCGACGGGTTGCGGGTGTCCGGAGTGTGGCATCCCGACCTGCCACGACAGGTCTCGGGTGTGTCAGAATCGGGTATCGGGTGACCCCCGATCAGAACCCCAGGCCGCCGGGTCGCGACAGACCCGGGGCGCGCAGAACCGGAAGTCGGGTACGCAGACTCCGGATTCGAGGCGCCAGCTCCCCTCCGTGTCTGGTGTTCAACTCCTGCGGGTGTGCGTGCACGATCGCCGTCGTCGGCGCAGGGCCGTCGGTACTTCCGAAACCTTCGGCCGTCAACTGCCTGACCTGGTGATGACGTGTGCGTGAAGAGGACAGAAAGGCATAGGTGCGATGCCACTGTCCGGCCTAGGCTCAAGATCCGGTTCCCGCCGGATCCGGTCCCGGGCAGACCGGAAGCACAACCGCAGAGACACCCCTAAAACCCTCATTCGAGGGCGCCGCCCGACGGCAGCGCCCCGACCCCTCGTCCGGGAGCCCTTCGGCGTCCCGGGTTTTCGGCATCCCGCCCAGGGGTGCCCGAGCGGGTCCCGGCCCGTCGAGCGCGCTCTCGCTGATCAATGACGAAGAGGTCATCGTGGCAGCGGAGATCATCCACACCAGCACTGAGACCGACGACCCGGTCGACGCCGTTTTCGCGCTCCACCGGGGCGGGAAGATGGAGGTCCGGGCGACGGTGCCGGTGCGCGATGCGGACGACCTGTCCCTCGCCTACACCCCCGGTGTCGCCAAGGTCTGCACGGCCATCGCCGAGCAGCCCGAGCTGGTCAACGACTACACCTGGAAGTCCAACGTGGTCGCCGTCGTCACCGACGGCACCGCCGTGCTCGGCCTGGGCGACATCGGCCCGGAGGCCTCGCTGCCCGTGATGGAGGGCAAGGCGATCCTGTTCAAGCAGTTCGGCGGCGTGGACGCGGTGCCGATCGCGCTGGCCTGCACCGGCGTCGACGAGATCGTCGAGACCGTGGTGCGGCTCGCCCCGTCCTTCGGCGGCGTCAACCTGGAGGACATCTCCGCCCCGCGCTGCTTCGAGATCGAGCGGCGGCTCCAGGAGGCCCTGGACATCCCGATCTTCCACGACGACCAGCACGGCACCGCGATCGTCACCACCGCCGCGCTCTGGAACGCCGCCAAGGTGACGGGCCGTGAGATCGGCTCGCTGCGCGCGGTGATCTCCGGCGCGGGCGCGGCCGGCATCGCCATCGCCAAGATGCTGCTGGCCGCCGGGATCGGCGACGTCGCGGTCTGCGACCGCAAGGGCGTGGTGTACGACGGCCGGGGCGACCTGACCGACGTCAAGGCCGAGATCGCCGCGATCAGCAACCGGACCGGCCTCAAGGGCTCGCTGGCCGACGCGCTGGCCGGCGCCGACGTCTTCATCGGCGTCTCCGGCGGCACCGTCCCCGAGGACGTCGTCGCCACCATGGCCGAGGGCTGCTTCGTCTTCGCGATGGCCAACCCGAACCCGGAGATCCACCCCGAGGTGGCCCACCGCTACGCGGCCGTGGTCGCCACCGGGCGCTCGGACTTCCCGAACCAGATCAACAACGTGCTGGCCTTCCCCGGCATCTTCGCCGGTGCGCTCCAGGTCCGGGCCACCCGGATCACCGAGGGCATGAAGCTGGCCGCCGCCGAGGCACTGGCCGCCGTGGTCGCCGACGAGCTGACCCCGCAGAAGGTCATCCCCTCGCCGTTCGACCCCCGGGTCGCCCCGGCGGTCACCAAGGCGGTGGCCGAGGCCGCCCGCCGCGAGGGCGTCGCGCGGGTCTGACGCTCCGTCCGTCGGCCGGGCGCCCACGGGCCCTGACTCTCACGGGCTCTGGCGCTGAAGGGCTCTGGCACTCACGGGACGCGGGTGTGACGGTTACCGCCGTCACACCCGTGTCCCGTTCCGGTTAGTGGTGGTTCACCGCTAGTGTCCGGTCCATGTTCGCCGCCTACGCAGCCCGCATCGACGCCGACGACCCGCTCAGCGCACTGGAGTTGGGCGAGCTCCCGGAGCCGGAGGCCCGCCCCGGATGGAGCGTGGTGACGGTCAAGGCCGCCACCCTCAACCACCACGACCTCTGGTCGCTGCGCGGGGTGGGCCTGCCCGCCGAGCGGCTGCCGATGATCCTCGGCTGCGACGCGGCCGGGATCGACGAGCACGGCAACGAGGTGGTCATCCACTCGGTGATCGGCCAGAGCGGCCACGGAGTCGGCCCGGACGAGCCGCGCACCATCCTGACCGAGAAGTACCAGGGCACCTTCGCCCAGCGGGTCGCCGTCCCGACCTGGAACCTGCTGCCCAAGCCGGCCGGGCTCTCCTTCGCCGAGGCCGCCTGCCTGCCCACCGCCTGGCTGACTGCCTACCGGATGCTGTTCACCAAGGCCGCCGCGAAGCCCGGCCAGACCGTGCTGGTGCAGGGCGCCGGCGGTGGGGTGGCCACCGCGCTGATCGTGCTGGCCAAGGCGGCCGGCCTGCGGGTCTGGGTCACCGGCCGGGACGAGGCCAAGCGGGCCCGGGCGGTGGAGCTCGGCGCGGACGCCGCCTTCGAGAGCGGTGCCCGGCTGCCGGAGCGGGTGGACGCGGTGATGGAGACCGTCGGCGCCGCGACCTGGTCCCACTCCGTCAAGTCGCTGAAGCCGGGCGGCTCGATCGTCATCTCCGGTGCCACCTCGGGCCCGAGCCCGAAGGCCGCCGAGCTGAACCGGATCTTCTTCCTGGAGCTCAGCGTGCACGGCTCCACCATGGGCACCAAGGAGGAGCTGGCGGCCCTGCTCGCGCTCTGCGGGACGGCCGGCGTGCGGCCGGTGATCGACACCGTGCTGCCGCTCACCGAGGCCCGGGACGCCTTCGCCCGGCTCGCCAAGGGCGAGGTCTTCGGCAAGCTCGTCCTCGAACCCTGACGCTCGGGCGGTGCTCCGCGCCCGGGCTGCCCGGAGGGCAGTCAGGGGCGCGGGGAACTGCGCGCAGGGGAACGAACTGACCCGTGTGCCGGGTACGGGGTTCACTTGCAAGTGAGTGTCCGTACCCGGCACACGGGTCTCGTTCTTCCGTCTCGCGCAGTTCCTCGCGCCCCTGGGGCGTGCCCTGCCGGGCCGGGTGCCTTGCTTGGGGCTCGGGGTGCTCGTTGGGTGGTCAGGGGCGCGGGGGAACGAACTGACCCGTGTGCCGGGTGCGGGGGTTCACTTGCAGGTGGGTGTCCGTACCCGGCACACGGGTCTCGTTCTTCCGCTTCGCGCAGTTCCTCGCGCCCCTGGGGCGGGTGCCTTGCTTGGGCAGTCAGGGGCGCGGGGGTGTGCGATGACTCGTGTGCCGGGTACGGGGGTTCACTTGCAGGTGGGTGTCCGTACCCGGCACAGGGGTCTCGTTCTTCCGTCTCGCGCAGTTCCTCGCGCCCCTGGGGCGCTTGCCCTGCCCCCGGCCGGGGGGTCAGCCCCGGGTGCGGCGGAGCCGGTCGGCGGCGGCGGCCAGGGTGGCCTGGGCCTCGGCGAGGCCGGCCCGGGTGACGCCGGAGTCGCGGGCGGCGTCCCGGACCTGGTCGCGGAAGCGGTCGAGGAGGCGCTCCAGCTCGCGGGCCGGGTCGCCGTTCGGGTCGGTGACGGCCCAGCCGGGCAGGTCGGCCGGCTTCTCGGTGGTGCGCTCCCCGGTGGGCTTGTCGAAGTCCACCCGGGAGGCCTTGAGGTCCTCGGTGACGGTGCCGGCGCCCCACTTGGCGGCGTCGGCCAGCCCGGAGAGCGAGCGGGTGATCTCGGCCAGGCCCTCGGACAGGCCGGTGGACCAGTCACCGCGCGAGGCGGCCTCCTTGACGTGCTGCTCGACCCGGCGCTTGATCCGCAGCGCCTCCTGCTGGGCGGCGGCCCGGGAGGCCTTGGCCTCCTCGCGCAGCCGGCGGGCCTCCGCCTCGGCGGCCTTGGCCTGCTGCTTGGCGGCCCGCTCCTGCTCCTTGGCGCGCTTGGCCTGCTCCTTGGCCTGCGCCTTGAACTGGGCGAACTCCTCCTTGGCGCGCTTCCAGGACTCCTTCTCACCCCAGGGACCGGTCCACGGGTCACCGGTCCGCTCACCGGCCCGCTGCTCGCCGTCCGACTCCCCCTCGGGGGCCGGCGCGGCCTTCGGCGCGCCCTTGGCCGCGCCCCAGATCTCCTCCCGGAGGTCCTTGGCGATGTCCCGGACGTCCTCCCGGATCGCCCCCGCGAGCTGGGCCACCGAGTCCCGGATCTCCACCTCCAGCTCGGCCAGCTCGGCCTGACGGTCCGCCAGCTCGGTGCGGCCGGCCTCGGTGAGGCGGTAGACCTTGCGGCCACCCTCGGTGCTCTGGGTCACCAGGCCCTCCTGCTCCAGCTTCGCCAGCCGGGGGTACACGGTGCCGGCCGAGGGTGCGTACAGGCCTTCGAAGCGCTCCTCCAGCAGGCGGATCACCTCGTAGCCGTGGCGCGGGGACTCGTCCAGCAGCTTGAGCAGGTAGAGGCGCAGGCGGCCGTGGCCGAAGACGGGGGTCATGTCAGCCCTCCTGGGCGGGGTCGGTGTCGGTGCCGGCGGTCGGGGCCTCGGCGGGGGCGGCGGGCAGCTCCTTGGTGAAGCGCACCTGGCCGTCCTCGCTCTCCGGGCGGCGCAGCACGGTGACGGCGCCGGAGACGGTGTTCACCTGGAGCCGGCCGGTGCCGGAACCCAGCTGGCCGGAGAGCTTGCGGGTGCCCCAGCCGCCGCCGATGGTCAACTCCTCGAAGGTGCTGGAGAGTTCGCCGCCGGTGGAGCCGGCCTCGACCTTGGCGTCGGCAGCCGAGGGCAGCCGGACGGCGACCGGGCCGCTGACCGTGGCCACGTGCAGGTCGGTCGGGGTGGTGGCGTCCAGGTCGAGCGTGACGGAGCCGCTGACCGACTTGGCGTGCAGCTTCTCGCCGCTGCCGGCCACCACGGTGAGGTGCCCGGAGACGGTGTTGACCCTGAGCTCGCCGGCCACCGACTGGGCGTTCACGTCGCCGGTCACCGACTTCACGTCGGCCCGGCCGCTCAGGTTGACCAGGGTGGTCTCACCGCTGGCGCCCTGCACGCCGACCTTGCCGGCCACACCGGAGACGGTGGTGTCGGCCGAGACCGACCCGATCTTCACCTCGGCGGCGGCCGGGACGGTCAGCGAGACCACCGCGCGGCGCTTGCGGCGCAGGCCCTCGAAGAAGGTCTTCACCTTCTCCACCGACTTGGCCGACTCGGTCACCTCGCTCCACGAGAGGTCCTTGTAGGTGACCGTCAGCACGCCGTCCTCCAGCGAGACCAGCAGCGGGTCTCCCTCCAGCTCGGCCACCTCCAGCCGGGCCGGGCCGTCGGCCGCGACCACGTTCACCGCGCCGGCCACCACCCGGACCTGGAGCACGTCCAGCGGCTCCTCGAAGGTGATCTTCTCCGGCCCCTCGACCGTCCACTTGCCCATGGTTCCGTCCCGCCTCCCGCTCGTCGGATACGCGATGTATCGCGTCCCCCCTGAACAACACGATATATCGCGTAGTGCCGAAGTCAAGGACGACCGGGCGCTCTCCGGGTCGGGTCAGGGTCATCCCCCAGGAAGCCGTACGGGCCCGGACGGCCGCAGCCGTCCGGGCCCGTACGGGTCCCGAGGGGGAGTTCCGAGGTCAGTCCTCGTCCTCGTCGTCGAGCCGGGCCAGCCAGGTGGCCAGCCGCTCGACCGGGACCTCGAAGTCCGGGTTGAGGTCGACGAACTCACGCAGCCGGTCGGCCAGCCACTCGAAGCTGACCTCCTCCTCGCCGCGCCGGTTCTGCAGTTCCTCGATGCCTCGGTCGGTGAAGTACACGGTGAGCTCTCCGGTGCGCTGGGAAATCCGATCCGGTCAGAATAGGTCAGGCCAGCCGGTAGTAGTCCATGGAGATCGCCACCGGCCCCTTGTCGGTCACCGAGATCACCCGCACCACCGCGACCTCCATGCTGGTCCGGGCCCGGACGCAGAAGCTCCGGCCGGCCGGCAGCTCGTCGTAGCGCAGCTCCTTGACCGGCTCCCGGTCGATCGCCGCCGAGCAGTTCTCCGGGGTCAGCGCGGTGCCGGAGGGCGCGATGTAGGCGTCGCTCTCCGAGGGCATCTGGAACTCCTCGCTGCCGTGGCCGATCCACCACTTGGTGGTGTAGTTGGCCACCACCTTCCCGGACTTGATGTCGAAGTCGTAGGAGGTGCTCGGCGAGCTGAGCTCCCGGCCGGTGTACACCGGCGTGTACTTGGTGCCGGTGACGCCGGAGGGCTTGGCCGAAGGTGACGCGTCGTCAGTACCGGCGGTGGTGGCCTTCGGCGAGGAGCTCTTCTCGGCGGACGGCGTGGGCGTGGGCGTGGGCGTGGGGGAGGGCGACGGCGACGGCGATGCCGAGGAGGCCGAGTCGCCGCCCGGGGTACGGGCACCGGCCGCCCTGGCGCCCGCGTCCTTGTCGTCCTCCTTGAACTTCAGCACCAGCACCACGCCGCCGACGGTGGCCAGCAGGGCCGTCACCGCGACGGTGGTGAGCAGGGTCTTCCAGGACACCCCGCGCCGGTGCGGCGCGGCCGGGGCGCCCGGCCCGCTGACCACCGGGCCGGGCGGCGGGGTGTCGTGCAGCCGGTCGTGGCCCGGCTGCGGGGTCGGCGGGAGCACCGGACCGGTCACCACCTCGCTGGTGGGCTGCACCGGGCCGAAGGCGCCGGGCGGCGGGCCGACGGGGTGCCCGGCCGACGGCGGCTGCTGCGGCGGGGGCGGCACGACCGGGCCCGCGCCGGTGGCCAGGACGGTGGCCGGCGGCAGCGGGGGAGCGATCGGCAGCGGGGTGGGCGGGGTCCGGGGCAGGTCGGAGCGGCGGGTGATCTCGGTGCTGACCTCCGAGGGGAGCCAGTCCTCGCCGAACCGCAGCTGGCCGCCGACCGCCGGGTGGTTCCGGGCGAAGTCGATGATCTCCGCCGGGCTCGGCCGGTCCTCCGGCCGCTTCGCCAGGCAGCGCAGCAGCAGCTCGCGCAGGGCCGTCGGCACGCTCTCCAGATCCGGCTCCTCGTGTACCACCCGGTACAGCACCGCGGTGTCCGGGCCCTCGCCGAATGGCGGCGCGCCGCCCGCCACGTACGCGGCCAGCGCGCCGAGCGCGAAGACGTCGGTGGCGGCGGTGACCGGGCTGCCCTGGGCCTGCTCGGGGGCCATGAAGGCGGGGGAGCCGATCCGGAAGCCGGTGCCGGTCAGCGCGGTGGCGTCGGCGGCCCGGGCGATCCCGAAGTCGATCACCCGGGGGCCGTCGGCGGCGACCAGCACGTTGGCCGGCTTGAGGTCGCGGTGCACCACCTGCACGCTGTGGATCGCCTGGAGCGCCTCGGCGATGCCGCCGAGCAGCAGCAGCACGGTGCGCACCGGCAGCGCGCCGTGCTCCCGGGTGACCTGCTGGAGCGAGGGGCCGGGCACGTACGCGGTGACCAGCCAGGGCGCCTCGGCGTCCGGTCCGGAGTCGATCACCTGGGCGGTGTACAGCCCGTGGATCCGCTGGGCGTTCAGCACCTCCTGGGCGAACCGGCGGCGGAACTCGGCGTCCTCGGCGAACTCCGGCCGCACCACCTTCAGCGCCACCGGCCGTCCGCCCGGGGTGTACGACAGGTAGACCCGGCCCATGCCGCCGGCGCCGAGCCGGGCGTACAGCCGGTAGCCGCCGACCTCCCGGGGATCGTCGGCGGCCAACGGCTGGAAGACCGGCGGCAGGTGATCGGTGGTCATGCGGTGGCTCCCCCTGATTCGGTGACGACCATACGGTAGTGACCTGCGGAGGTTTCGCCCAACGCCCCGTCAGTTTGGTTACTCAGAAGAGACGTTGGGGACGCCCGAGGGCCCCGCCCGCCGCCGGAGCGGTGAGCGGGGCCCTCGGGGCCGTGCGTACTGACCGGGGGTCAGATGGTGAAGATCTCCTCCAGCAGCGCCTGCTGCTCGGCCGCGTGGCGCTTGGCCGAGCCGACCGCCGGGGCGGAGGAGGCGGTGCGGGCGACCCGGCGCAGGCGGGCGGCGCCCGCCGAGCGACCGATGACGACCTGGAGGTGGTCGACCAGGTTCATGGCGATGAACGGCCACGCGCCCTGGTTGGCCGGCTCCTCCTGGGCCCAGATGAACTGGACGTCGTCGCCGTAGCGGGCCAGCTCCTCCTGGAGCTCGGCGACCGGGAGCGGGTAGAGCCGCTCCACCCGGACGATGGCGGTGTCGGTGATCCCGCGCTCGGCCCGGGCGGCCTCGATGTCGTAGTAGAACTTGCCCGCCGTGATGACCACCTTGCGGACGTTCGCCGGGTCGACGGTGGTGTCACCGATGACCGGGCGGAACGAGCCGCTGAGGAACTCGCTGGTGGCGGACGCCGCGGCCTTCAGGCGCAGCATCGACTTCGGGGTGAAGACGATGAGCGGCTTGTGGTGCGGGTTGTGCGCCTGCCAGCGGAGCAGGTGGAAGTAGTTCGACGGCAGGGTCGGCATCGCGACCGTCATGTTGTCCTGCGCGCACATCTGGAGGAAGCGCTCCGGGCGGGCGGACGAGTGGTCCGGGCCCTGGCCCTCGTAGCCGTGCGGCAGCAGCAGGGTGACGCCGGAGTGCTGGCCCCACTTCTGCTCGGCCGAGGCGATGTACTCGTCGACCATGGTCTGCGCGCCGTTGACGAAGTCGCCGAACTGCGCCTCCCACATCACCAGCGCGTTCGGCCGGGTGAGGGAGTAGCCGTACTCGAAGCCCATCGCCGCGTACTCGCTGAGCAGCGAGTCGTAGACGGTGTAGCGGGCCTGGTCCTCCGTCAGGTACAGCAGCGGGGTGTAGTCCTCGCCGGTGTTCCGGTCGATCAGCACCGCGTGGCGCTGGCCGAAGGTGCCGCGGCGCGAGTCCTGGCCGGCCAGCCGGACGGGGTGACCCTCCATCAGCAGCGAGCCGATGGCGAGGGTCTCGCCCATCGCCCAGTCGATGGTGTTGTCCTCGACCGAGGCGGCCCGGCGCTGGAGCTGCGGGAACAGGCGCGGGTGGACGGTCAGCCACTCCGGCAGGTTGACCTGCGAGGCGGCGATCCGCTTCACCATCTCCTCGGAGATGCCGGTCTGGATGGAGACCGGGAAGTCGGCGACCGGCTTGCCGTTGGTGGTGCCCTGCTGGGCGCCGGCGGCGTCGCGGACCTCGGAGAAGACCTTCTCCAGCTGGCCCTGGAAGTCCTGGAGCGCCTGCTCCGCCTCTTCCATGGTGATGTCGCCGCGGCCGATCAGGCCCTCGGTGTAGAGCTTGCGCACCGAGCGCTTCTTGTCGATCAGGTCGTACATCAGCGGCTGGGTGAACGACGGGTTGTCGGCCTCGTTGTGACCGCGGCGGCGGTAGCAGATGAGGTCGATCACGACGTCCTTGTGGAACGCCTGGCGGAACTCGAAGGCGAGGCGCGCGACGCGGACCACGGCCTCCGGGTCGTCGCCGTTCACGTGGAAGATCGGGGCCTCGATCATCCGCGCCACGTCGGTGCAGTACATCGACGAGCGGGACGACGCCGGGGCGGCGGTGAAGCCGACCTGGTTGTTGACCACCAGGTGCACGGTGCCGCCGGTGCGGTAGCCGCGCAGCTGCGACATGTTCAGGGTCTCCGCGACCACGCCCTGGCCGGCGAAGGCCGCGTCGCCGTGGATCTGGATCGGCAGCACCGGGAAGGTGGTGCCGCCCTGGTCCAGCACGTCCTGCTTGGCGCGGACGATGCCCTCGACCACCGGGTCGACCGCCTCCAGGTGGGAGGGGTTGGCGGCCAGCGAGACCTTGATGGTCTCCCCGTCCAGACCGGTGAAGGTGCCCTCGGAGCCCAGGTGGTACTTGACGTCGCCGGAGCCGTGCATCGACTTCGGGTCGAGGTTGCCCTCGAACTCGCCGAAGATCTTGCCGTACGGCTTGCCGACGATGTTCGCCAGCACGTTCAGGCGGCCGCGGTGGGCCATGCCGATGACGGCCTCGTCGAGGCGGTGCTCGGCCGCCGCGTCGATGGTGGCGTCCAGCAGCGGGATGAGGGACTCGCCGCCCTCCAGGGAGAACCGCTTCTGCCCGACGTACTTGGTCTGCAGGAAGGTCTCGAACGCCTCGGCCGAGTTCAGCCGGCGCAGGATGCGCAGCTGCTCCTCGCGCTCCGGCTTGGTGTACGGCTTCTCCAGGCGCTCCTGCAGCCACTTGCGCTGCTTCGGGTCCTGGATGTGCATGTACTCGATGCCGACGGTGCGGCAGTAGGTGTTGCGCAGCAGGCCGAGGATGTCGCGGAGCTTCATCATCTTCTGGCCGCCGAAGCCGCCGACCGCGAACTCGCGCTCCAGGTCCCACAGGGTGAGGCCGTGGTTGGTGACGTCCAGGTCGGGGTGCTTGCGCTGCTTGTACTCCAGCGGGTCGGTGTCGGCCATCAGGTGACCGCGGACCCGGTAGGAGTGGATCAGCTCCATGACGCGCGCGGTCTTGTTGACCTCGTCGTCGTGGGTGGTGGCGACGTCGGTCGCCCAGCGCACCGGCTCGTACGGGATGCGCAGCGACTCGAAGACCTCGTCGTAGAAGTCGTTCCCGCCCAGCAGCAGCTGGTGGATCGACCGCAGGAACTCACCCGAACCGGCGCCCTGGATGACGCGGTGGTCGTAGGTGGAGGTCAGCGTCATGGTCTTGGAGACGCCGAGGCGGGCCAGCGTCTCAGGGGCGGAGCCCTGGAACTCGGCCGGGTACTCCATGGCGCCGACGCCGACGATGGTGCCCTGACCCTGCATCAGGCGCGGCACGGAGTGCACGGTGCCGATGCCGCCGGGGTTGGTCAGCGAGACGGTGACGCCGGTGAAGTCGTCCATCGTCAGCTTGTTGGCGCGGGCCCGGCGGACGATGTCCTCGTAGGCCTGCCAGAAGCCCAGGAAGTCGAGGGTCTCGGCCTTCTTGATGGCCGCGACCACCAGCTGGCGGTCGCCGTTCGGCTTGACCAGGTCGATGGCGAGGCCGAGGTTCACGTGCTCGGGCTTCACCAGGTAGGACTTGCCGTCCTCCACCTTGTAGCTGTAGTTCATGCCCGGGTTGGCCTTGACGGCCTGGACCAGGGCGTAACCGATCAGGTGGGTGAAGGAGACCTTGCCGCCACGGGCGCGCTGCAGGTGGTTGTTGATGACGATGCGGTTGTCGATCAACAGCTTGGCCGGCACGGCGCGGACCGAGGTCGCGGTCGGCACCTCCAGCGAGGCGTCCATGTTGGTGGCGACGGCCTTGGAGGGCCCTCGCAGCACGACCAGCTCCGGGCCGGTCCCGTCGGCGGCGGCGGGCGCGGCGGCCGGGGCGGCGGCCTTCGGCGCGGGCGGCGCGGCGGGTGCTGCGGCGAGCGGCGCGGGCGCCGGCTGGACCGGCGCGGCCGGTGCAGCGGGGGCGGGCGTCGCCGGAACGGCAGCAGGGGCAGGGGCGGCAACGGCGGTCGGCGTGGGGCCGACCTGGGTCGCGGCCTGGGTCACTGGAGTCACCTCGGTACCGGGCTTGTAGTCGGCGAAAAAGTCTCACCAGGCTCGGTCGACCGAGTTGGGATCCTGGAGGTACTGCTGGTAGATCTCGTCGACGAGCCACTCGTTGGGGCCGAAGCCAGTGGAGCTTGCCGAGCTGACGGGGGTTTCAGGGTGTGGCGACACGGGCAAACCGCCCTCTTCCGCTTCCTTTTGGGATGGTGGACAGCGGGGATTAAGGCTACGCCTACGATCACAGATCGCGCAGTCCCCCAGGGCCAGGCGTCGCCCAGATCACAGTGCCGACCGGTAATTTGGCCGGAAACGTGCGTTAGAAAGTTCCAACACTGGGGAACCGATCGCCTCCCAAATGGGTGGAAATCCCCTCCGAACAGGACAATACCGCAGGTCAGCGCGGTGCGGTCCGATCTGACGCAGTCGCGGCCTCCGCGCCAAGGTCCCAGTTCTGTGACAACTCGGCCGGAGCCGCCGGGCCGCCGGGCAGGGTGACCACGATCCGGCAGCCCCGGGAGGCCTCGGCCACGCCGATCCGGCCGCCGTGCAGGTCGACCGCCCAGCGGGCGATGGCCAGGCCCAGACCGGTGCCGCCGTCCGAGCCGGGGCCCTGGGAGGTGGCGGAGCCGCTGCGGCCGAAGCGTTCGAAGACCCGGTCGCGGTCCTGCGCCGGGATGCCCGGGCCCTGGTCCTCGACCTCCAGCACCAGCGCGCCGTCCGACTCCCCGGCCCGGGCCCGGACGGTCACCGTGCCGCCGGCCGGGGAGTGCTTGCAGGCGTTGTCCACCAGATTGGCCACCACCTGGTGCAGCCGCTCCGGATCCGCCCAGGCCGACAGCCCGGCCGGGCTGACGTCCAGGGCCAGCCGGACGTCGTCGCGCCGCCCGTGGGCGCCGGCGGCGGTGGAGCCGTCCACCGTCACCCCGCGCAGCACGCCGGCCAGGAAGGGGCTGACCTCGAACGGGCGGGCGTCCAGCGGGACCACGCCGTCGTCCAGCTTGGAGAGGTCCAGCAGGTGGGTGACCAGGCGGCCGAGCCGCTCGGTCTGCTCCAGCGCGGCGCCGAGCGTCTTCGGGCCCGGCTCGACCACGCCGTCCACCACGTTCTCCAGCACGGCGCGGAGCGCGGCGATCGGGGTGCGCAGCTCGTGCGAGACGTTGGCCACCAGCTCCCGCCGGTGGCGGTCTGCCGCCTCCAGGTCGCCGGCCATCCGGTTGAAGGTCGCGGCGAGCTCGCCGATCTCGTCCCGGGAGTTCACCTCGACCCGGATGCTGTAGTCGCCCTCGGCCATCGCCCGGGCGGCGGCCGTCATGTCGCGCAGCGGCGCGGTGAGGCCGTGCGCCAGGAACTGCATGAAGAGCAGCGAGGCGATCATCGAGAAGATCATGATGATCCGGATCTGGGTCTCCGACCGGATCGCGACCACCACCATCAGGCTGGCCAGGAAGACCGAGACGATCACCAGCAGGGTGAGTTTGCCCTTGATGGACCGGACCGGGTCCAGCGGCCGGACGTCGTCCCAGAGCCGGCTGGCGGCCCGGCTGGCCAGACCCCTGGGGTCCTCGTGGTGGTGCTGCGCGGTGCGCTTGCGCTGTTGTGGGAAGGTCATCTCGTCCCTGCTCGTCCCCCCGGGTGCTCCTCGGCCGGTGCGGCGCGGCCAGGACCCCCCGGTCCCGGCGCGACCGTGCTCCCGGTCAGGAGAGCGGTGCCTCCAGGGCGTACCCGACGCCGTGGACGGTGCGGATCCAGCTGGCGCCGATCTTCCGGCGCAGCGCCTTGACGTGGCTGTCCACGGTGCGGGTGCCGGACGCGTCGGTCCAGTCCCAGACCTCGGCCAGCAGCTGCTCGCGGGTGAGCACCGCGCGCGGCTGGGCGGCCAGGCAGGCCAGCAGGTCGAACTCGGTCGGCGTCAGGTGGACGTCACCGGTGCCGATCCGGACCCGCCGCTGCACGTGGTCGATCTCCAGGTCGCCGAACCGCAGGCTGCCCAGTGCGGGCGTCCGGGCGGCCTGCTGGGCCCGCTCGACCCGGCGCAGCAGCACGTTCACCCGGGCCGCCAGCTCGCGCATCGAGAACGGCTTGGTCATGTAGTCGTCGGCACCGACCCCGAGGCCGACCAGCAGGTCGGTCTCGTCGTCCCGGGCCGTCAGCATCAGGACCGGTACCGGGCGCTGGGCCTGGATGCGCCGGCAGACCTCCAGGCCGTCGAAGCCGGGAAGCATCACGTCCAGCACCACCAGGTCCGGCTGCCAGGTGTGGAAGCCGTCCACCGCGCCGGGCCCGTCGTGCGCCACGGCCACCTTGAAGCCCTCGGCCCCGAGCCGGGCCGCGATGGACTCCGCGATGGTGGGCTCGTCCTCCACGACGAGCACCCGTCGCTGGGTGCCCACCGCGCTGTTGTTGTTGGTCTCCTGCTGAATCTCTGTCACGGTCACGCCACCGCCCCCAGGGCTGCGGCCCGGCTGCCTGTGGGGACAGCGGGGTCCGCTCGTAGTCGTCTTGTGTTCCGTCGGCGGGCCCGTGCCGGGCCCGCGAAAACCACCCGGACCGTCCGCCGAGGTCGCGGGTCCGGAAAGGGTACGCAGGTGTGGACCGCGCACCGTTTCCGCTCTGGTCGCAGCGTACGTACGCCGCGAGCATCCCGGCAGGTGAACCGGGCACAACCGGCCTTCCGACCAGCCTCGACCCGGGCCGGGATGCGGCACGGGGCGATACCTTACCCGCCGAAAATATCGCCCGTAACGGTGCGTATGCCGTCGAAGGGATGGCAGACTCCTGAACGGGTTTGCTACTGGTCCGTAGGCGGAGGGTTGGTCCGGACCAACGGTTCGCGCGGTCCGGTCCGGGTTCTCAGCGGGCTCTCAGCAGACTCTCAGACCATGGAAGTACCGTGGGCATTCTGCGAAGAGCCGTGAGCACGACAAGTCACATGGTGGCACGAGTGGAGCGGAGGACGGAATGGCCGATCGCCGGTCGAAACTGTCCGTCCGGCTGCGCAGCGCGCTCCCCACGCCCCGCCGCAACCCCTTCGCGCTCGGCTACCTGGCGGTGCTGCTCGGCACCACGCTGTTCGCCCGGTTCGGCGACCCGGTGGTGGTGGAGCGGCTCCAGGGCTACTCCAGCTCGGATGCCCACAATCTGCTGAGCCATCCGGTCGGATCGCTGCTGCTGAGCGGGATCTGGGTGGCCGGACCGGTCTGGATGCCCTACTTCTGGGCCTTCGCCGTCACCGTGGCGCCGCTGGAGCGGCGGGTCGGCGGGCTCCGGGCGGCCGGGGCGTTCGCCGCCGGGCACGTGCTGGCGACGCTGCTCTCGCAGGCGGTGGTGCTGGCGGCGGTCGCGGCCGGGCGGCAGGACGGTGCCGCGCTGGACGGGCTGGACATCGGGGTGAGCTACGGCGTGTTGGCTTCCTTGGGGGCGCTTGCCGGGCTTCTCACGCTTCCCGGGCGCCTCTGTGCGCTGGCGGCGGCGGGTGGCCTGATCGGCCATCAGTTCCTGGACGAGACCGACCTGGTGACCGGGGTCGGGCACCCGGCGGCCCTGCTGGTGGGCGTCGCCCTCTGGCCCTGGCTCCGGCGGACCGGCGGGCGCGGGCCCGGCCTGGCGCGGCGGCCGCAGCGGCGCCTGGAGCCCTCGGAGGCCTGAGGCGGGGCCGCTGAACTCCTCCGTGGGGTGGGCCCCGTCGGCGTGCGGATCCGCCGGGTGGGCCTGCGGGCACGGCAGCGGGCCTGTCGGTCGGGCGCACGCGCTGCGGTGGTCCTGCTGTGGGCGGTCACCGAGGCAGCCGGCTCGCCTGCTCGCCGGGGCGCCTCCACTTCGCGCCGGGGGCCTGCCGTGCCGCGCTTCAGGGGAGTCGGTGCCGGCGGGCGAGATCGGCGAAGACCGGGCCGGTGGCGGCGGAGAGGTGGACGGTGCCCCGGGTGGCCGTGGCGCAGTCGCCGTCGGGGGTCTCCAGCAGCTCGGGCGGGCTCCAGTCGCCCGGCAGTGCGGCGCAGGCGGCGAGCAGCGAGCCTCGGACGTCCGCAGTGTCCAGCCAGGTCGGCCGGACCAGCGCGGTGGGCCCGTACGGCGACTGTCCCGGGGTGACGGCGGCGTCCGGGGCGAGGGTGGCTGCGAGCGCGGCGCCGAGGCGTCCGGCGAGTGCGCGGGCCGACGGGTCGTCAGGAGTGGGGGCCTCCACGGTGACCAGCAGCCAGAGCGAGAGGTAGTCGATCAGCTCGCGCACCGCCTCCTCCTGTCCGGGGGCGGGCGGGGTGCCGGTCAGCTGCTCCGGGGCGGCCGGGTCGCGGCCGAGTTCGGCGTAGAGCAGCGGGCGCCCGTCGGCGTCGTCGAGCCGGGCGAAGGGTTCGCCGTCCCAGACCTCCAGCGCGGTCAGGTCCAGGCCGAGCTCGGCCGCCGGGCCGGCCAGGACCGTCCGGACGGCCCGTTCGAACGGGCCGCCGGGGTGCGGGGCGGCGAGCAGCAGGCCGTCGCCGTCCTCGGCCAGGGCCCGGGCCCGGAGGGTGGCGGGAAGGCTGCGGGGGTCCGGGAGGTTGACCCGGATGCCGAACTCGGTGGGTTGGATTTCCACGTTCGGCACTCTGGCGCACCGCCCCCGCCTGGGGCAATGCCCTGATCGCTCAGAGCGAACAAGAGCCGGGGAACATTCGGGGCTCACCGAACCTTAGTCAGGTCAACTCAACTTCACTGACTGGGGAGAGATCATGGCATCGACGTCCACTCCGCTCACCCTGCCCGTGCTCCCCCTCGACGACGAGGTCGTGCTCCCCGGCATGGTGGTCCCGCTGGACCTGAAGGACACCGAGGTGCGCGCCGTCGTGGACGCCGCCCGGGCCGCCGTCTCCGGTGGGGCCAAGCCGCAGGTGCTGCTGGTGCCCCGGCTGGACGGCACGTACGCGTCGGTCGGCACGCTGGCCACGGTCGAGCAGGTCGGCCGGCTCTCCGACGGCGATCCGGCCGCGCTGGTCCGGGCCGTCCGCCGGGTCCGGATCGGTGCCGGGACGACCGGCCCCGGTGCGGCGCTCTGGGTGGAGACCAGCACCTTCCACGAGTCGGACGCCGGCCTGCCGGTGGCCGGGCGGGCGGCCGAGCTGGTCAAGGAGTACAAGGCGCTCTCCACCCACTGGCTGCGCAAGCGCGGCGCCTGGCAGGTGGTCGACCGGGTCTCGCAGATCGACAAGGTCGGCGAGCTGGCGGACAACATCGGGTACGCCCCCTTCGTCACCGCCGAGCAGAAGCTCAAGGTGCTGCTGGAGTCCGACCAGCTGGCCCGGCTGGAGTACGCGCTGGTCCTGCTCCGCGAGCACCTCGCGGAGGAGGAGGTCAACGACACCATCCGCAAGGACGTCGAGGAGGGCGTGGCCAAGCAGCAGAAGGAGTTCCTGCTCCGCCGCCAGCTGGAGGCGGTCCGCAAGGAGCTCGCCGAGCTGAACGGGGACCCGGCCGACGAGGAGGGCGACTACCGGGCCCGGGTCGAGGCGGCCGAGCTGCCCGAGAAGGTCCGGGAGGCCGCGCTCAAGGAGGTCGACAAGCTGGAGCGCTCCTCCGACCAGTCGCCCGAGGGCTCCTGGATCCGCACCTGGCTGGACACCGTGCTCGAACTGCCGTGGAACGTCCGGACGGAGGACTCCTACGACATCAACGGCGCCCGCGCGGTGCTGGACGCCGACCACGCCGGCCTGGCCGACGTGAAGGACCGGATCGTCGAGTACCTGGCCGTCCGCAAGCGCCGGGCCGACCAGGGCCTCGGCCAGATCGGCGGCCGGCGGGGCGGCGCGGTGCTGGCGCTGGTCGGCCCGCCCGGGGTCGGCAAGACCTCGCTCGGTGAGTCGGTGGCGCGGGCCATGGGCCGCGAGTTCGTCCGGGTGGCGCTCGGCGGCGTGCGGGACGAGGCGGAGATCCGGGGCCACCGGCGGACCTACGTCGGGGCGCTCCCCGGCCGGATCGTCCGGGCGGTCAAGGAGGCCGGCTCGATGAACCCGGTGGTGCTGCTGGACGAGATCGACAAGGTCGGCTCGGACTACCGGGGCGACCCGGCGGCGGCCCTGCTGGAGGTGCTCGACCCGGCGCAGAACCACACCTTCCGGGACCACTACCTGGAGGTCGAGCTCGACCTCTCCGACGTGGTCTTCCTGGCCACCGCCAACGTGCTGGAGGCCATTCCCGAGCCGCTGCTCGACCGGATGGAGCTGGTCCGCCTGGACGGCTACACCGAGGACGAGAAGGTCACCATCGCCCGGGACCACCTGCTGCCCCGTCAGCTGGAGCGGGCCGGGCTCAAGCCCGAGGACGTGACGGTCGGCGAGGACGCGCTGCGCAAGCTGGCGGGGGAGTACACCCGGGAGGCGGGCGTGCGCACCCTGGAGCGCTCGGTGGCCCGGATCCTGCGGAAAGTCGCGGCCGAAGCCGAGCTGGGGTCGCGGGAGCTCCCCGCCGCCATCGGAGCCGAGGACCTGCGGGCGCTGATCGGACGGCCGCACCACACCCCGGAGGCGGCCCAGGAGCCGGCCGAGCGGCGCACCGCCGTGCCCGGCGTCTCCACCGGCCTGGCGGTCACCGGTGCGGGCGGTGACGTCCTCTACATCGAGGCCTCGCTGGCCGATCCGGAGACCGGCTCCACCGGCCTGACCCTGACCGGGCAGCTGGGCGACGTGATGAAGGAGTCCGCGCACATCGCGCTCTCCTACCTGCGCTCGCGCGGCGCGGAGCTGGAGCTGCCGGTGACCGGGCTGCGGGAGCGCGGCATCCACCTGCACGTCCCGGCGGGTGCCGTCCCCAAGGACGGGCCGAGCGCGGGCATCACCATGACGACGGCGCTGGCCTCGCTGCTCTCCGGGCGGAAGGTCCGGCCGGAGGTGGCGATGACCGGTGAGGTCTCGCTGACCGGGCGGGTGCTGCCGGTCGGTGGCATCAAGCAGAAGCTGCTGGCGGCGGACCGGGCCGGGATCACCACGGTGATCATCTCCAAGCGGAACGAGCCCGACCTGGACGACCTGCCGGCCGAGGTGCTGGAGCGGCTGACCGTGCACACCGTCTCCGACGTGCGGGAGGTGCTGGAGCTGGCGCTGGAGCCGGCGGCGGTGCCGGTCGCGGTCTGAGGTGACGTCAGGGCCCCGGCGGGGTGCGGCTCGTGGAGCCGTGGCCCCGCCGGGGCCGCCGCACGGGCGGGGCGGGTGCCGTGCGCGGCTCGGGGTGCCTCGGTGTCCTGGAGCTCCGGCGCGCTGCGGCTGTGGGTCGGGGGTGGGGCCGGGGCGCGTGCGGCGGACCCGGGTGCCCTCGGTGCGGGAGGGGATCCTCCGCCTCGCGCAGTTCCCCGCGCCCCTGACGGCGCCTTCGGCGCCGCTGCCTCGCGCCGCTGGTCCGGGACTTCGGCGCGTACCTGACCGGCCCGTGAGACGGCTCTTGTGTGACGGTCCGTCAGCACGGCAGGATCGCTCGCCATGGACCGCCACACGCACCTGAGCCGTCGACTCGCCGTCGACCTGGCCCGTGCGTGCTCGGCCATCTGTCACCGCGCGCTCTGAATCGCGCGGTGCCCTCCCGCCCGGTCGACCGCCGGGCCCACCTCACGTCCCACCGGGCGGAGTGCACCCCTGCCGTGCCCCTCCTCCCGGAAACGGACTCCCATGCGCCTGCGCACCCGCGCCGCCGTGCTCGCCACCGCCGCGCTGCTGCTCTCCGCCCACACCCCGGCCCACGCGGCCGAGCGGTTCGCCCCGCTGCCGCCGGCCAACCCGTACGCGGGCCCGCCCGGCACCGCGACCATGCACGGCGACACCGGGTCCTCCGACGCCACCGCGCTGCCGGGGCCGGGCGCGGGCACCCTGAGCTCGCACCGGACGGCGCTGGCCTCCGCCTGCCCGACCGTGCTGGTCGGCGCGGACGGGTACCCGGTGGCGCTCTGCACCGAGATCTTCGGCCGGACCCCCACCGTCCACCTGCTCGACCCGGCGACCGGCGGCTCGCTGGCCGAGCTGGGCCTCGCCAAGGGCTCACTGCTCGGCGGCGTCTACGCCTACCTGGACCACCGGGACCGGCTGGTGGTGGTGGACGGCAACCGCGACCTGCTGCGGATCGGCCACCGCCGCACCGCCGCCGGCTGGCAGCTCGCGGTGGACTCCCGGCTGCCGCTGGCCGGGGCCGTCCCGGCGGGCGACGCGGTGACGGGGCTCTCGCCGGACTGGCGGGGCCGGGTCTGGTTCGCCACCGGCGGTGGCGTGGTCGGCACCGCCGACGACGAGGGCACGGGCGCCGTCCGCACCCTGGCCCTGCCGGCCGGCGAGCGGATCGCCAACTCCATCTCGACCGCCCCCGAGGGCACCGCCGTGGCCACCACCCACGCCACCTACCTGCTCACCGCCGGTCCGGACGGGACCCCCGAGGTGAGCTGGCGTCAGGCGTACGACCGGGGCCCGGGCCGCAAGCCCGGCCAGCTCAGCTGGGGCACCGGCTCCACCCCGACCTTCTTCGGCCCGCGCACCGGCACCGACTACCTGACCGTGGTCGACAACGCCGCCCCGACGGTGAACCTGCTGGTGTACCGGACCTCGGACGGCGGGCAGGTCTGCTCGGTTCCGGTGCTGAAGTCGGGCGGCAGCGGCAGCGAGAACTCCCCGGTGGCGGTGGGCAACGCGGTCTTCGTCGCCAGCACCTACGGCTACCCGTACCCGGCGCTGCCGGACGACGCCGGGCCCGCCGTGCCGTCCTCCGGGGCCTTCCGGGGCGGCCTGAGCCGGGTCGACGTCCGGCCCGACGGCAGCGGCTGCGACCTGCGCTGGGACAACCGCACCCGCTCGGCGGCGGTGCCCCGGCTGTCCACCGCCGACGGGCTGCTGCGCACCGTGCTGCGCGAGCCGGTGATCCCGGGCACCGACAGCACCTCGGCGCTGGACCCGTACCGCTACGCCGAGATCGACCCGGAGACCGGGCGCACCGTGCGGAGCGCGTACCTGGGCTCGGGCTTCCTGTTCGACACCCTGCAGATGGTCGGTTCGATCGCCCCTGGCCGGGTGGTGCTCCAGGGCACGGTGACCGGAGTCCTGCGGATCACGGCCGGGTAGCAGGGGGACGGCGCGAGTACCGGTGCCCCGACGGGCGTGCGAGACTTTCGAAATGCCGTCACCCACGCAACGGGCCCTGGCTCTGGTCCCGCAGGGGCTGCGACCGACCGTGGTCAAGCACCGCAAGCTGGTGAAGTTCCTGCTCGTGGGCGGGACCTGCTTCCTGCTCACCCTGGTGATCAACCTGACCCTCAAGGCCACGGTCCTGTCTGCCAAGCCGGTCGCCGCGCTGACCATCGCGACGGTGACCACCACCGTGGTCTCGTACCTGCTGAACCGCAAGTGGTCGTTCCGCGCGTACGGGCGGCAGCGCGAGGCGGTGCTGTACTTCGTGGTCAGCGCGCTGGCCATCGTGGTGAACAACATCCCGCTGGCGTTCTCCCAGTACGTGCTGGACCTGCGCGAGCCGCACCTCTCCGCCTTCGGCGAGGCGATGGCGGACTTCCTCAGCGGCATGATCATCGGCACCCTGCTGGCCATGGTCTTCCGCTATTGGGCGATGGCCCGGTACGTCTTCACCGATCGGCTGGACACCCGGCCGGTGCAGCCGTCCGAGCCCGAGCGGGTCTGACCCGCCCGTGACGACCCGGAGAGCCCGGCCCCCGCAGCGGGGGCCGGGCTCTCCGGGTCGTGCAGGACGGGTCAGACGGCGCTGGGCACCGGCTCCCGGCCGGAGCGCGGGCGGCGGGCCACCGCGTACAGCGTGACGCCGACGCCGACCAGCGCCCAGGCGACCAGGACCAGCAGCGGGACCAGCACGTTGCTGCCGCCCAGGTAGGCGATCGAGCGGGCCACGTCGGTACCGGCGCCGTTCGGGATCCAGGCGCCGATGGCCCGCCAGAACGGCGGCATCATCGGCGGCGGGAAGACGCCGCCGGCGCTCGGGTTGCCGAGCACCACGAAGATCAGCACCGCCACGCCGATGCCGACGATGTCGAACAGGCACTGCAGCGCCATGGTGATCGCCCCGACCGCGAAGACCACCAGGCTGCCCAGGCCGATCAGGGCCCAGCTGGAGCCGGGCAGCGCGTTCAGCACCGGGCCGATCAGCACCGCGCCGCCGATGCCGGCCGCCACCGAGTAGAGCGCCAGGGTGCCGAGCCGGATGGTGGCGCGCTTGAGGTTGGCGGGCCGGGAGCCGGCCGAGATGCCGAGGATCGAGGCGACCAGGTAGCCGCCGACGCACCAGCCGATCACCAGGTAGAAGGAGGACAGCCCCTCCGCGTCCCCGTCGGCCAGCGGGATGACGTCCTCGGTCTTCACCGTGCGGCCCTGGGTCTGGTCCACCGCGGTGACGATGGTCTCGGCGGCCCGGGAGGCGGCCGGGCCCCGGGCGTCGGCGACCAGCAGGGTGTCCTGGGTGGACGTGGGGTCGAAGATCCAGGCGGCGTAGACCTTCTGATCCCGGATCAGCTCCTCGGCCGCCGCCCGGTCGGCGGCGGTGGTGGCGCGCACCGCGTCGTTCGGCACCTGCTCCAGCGCGCCGGTCAGCTTGGGGCTGACCTCGGCCGGCGCGACCACCGCGATGGACAGCTCGTGCGGCTTCGGGTGGTGCAGGGCACCCACGTACGAGGTGATGAAGCCGAGCTGGAGCAGCAGCACCCCGAGCACGAGCAGGAAGGCGCGCGGTGTCACGGCGTCCTTCAGCTCGGTCGTGAAGCTTCGGCGGGCCTGGTCGGCCATCGAACCTCTCCAATCGCAAAGACGGGCAAAACGGATACTTCATATCATGAAACAGTTGCTGCTCACCGGAAGGCGCGACTGCGGGATACTGCTGCCATGGGTGCGAGCACAGCTGACGGGGTGACGGCGGACGCGGCGTTGGTCGCCGTGGAGCGCGAGATCGCCGTGCTGTTCCGGCGCGGCCGGGCCAGGGCGGCGGAGATGTCCCGCCAGGTGCACCCGGCGCTGGAGGGCGTGGCGTACAGCATGCTCGGCTTCGTGCTGGAGGCCGGGCAGGTCCGGCTGACCGACATCGGGCTGCACTTCGGGGTCGGCAAGCCGACCATCAGCCGCCAGGTGAAGGTGTTGGAGGAGCTCGGCCTGGTCACCCGGGAGACCGACCCGCTGGACCGGCGGTCCTCGCTGGTCTCGCTCACCGAGGACGGTGCGGCCCGCTACCTGGCCGCCCGCAGCGGCCGGCTGGACCGCTTCCGGGCGATCCTGGACGGCTGGGAGCCGGCCGATCTGGCCCAGCTCGGCGAGCTGCTCGGCCGGCTGAACGACGCCCTGGGCGAGCCCAAGATCGCCTGATCCGACGTAGTGCCACGGCGATGGCCGGTTCCGGCCCCCGTTGGTTGCCTGCTGCAACCATCGGGTCTTATGGTTGCCCAAGGCAACGATTCTCAGGCCGAAGGACCCTAATGAGCACAGCTTCCGACCCTGCACCCATGAGCCACCGTCAGGTACTGGAAGCCCTCTCCGGCCTCCTGCTCGGCCTGTTCGTGGCGGTGCTCTCCTCGACCGTGGTGGCCAACGCGCTGCCGCACATCCTGCACGACCTGCACGGCGGCCAGACCGCCTACACCTGGGTGGTCACCGGCGCGCTGCTCTCGCTGACCGCCGCCACCCCGATCTGGGGCAAGCTCTCCGACCTGGTCAGCCCGAAGAAGCTGGTGCAGGCCGCCCTGGTGATCTACATCGTCTCCTCGGCGCTGGCCGGGCTCTCGCAGAACACCGGCCAGCTGATCGCCTGCCGGGTGCTCCAGGGCATCGGGGCGGGCGGCGTCACCGCACTGGCCCAGATCTGCCTGGCCGCCATGGTGCCGCCGCGCGAGCGCGGCCGGTACAGCGGCTACTTCGGCGCGGTCTTCGCCCTCGCCACCATCGGCGGTCCGCTGATCGGCGGCGTCATCGTGGACACCGACTGGCTGGGCTGGCGCTGGTGCTTCTACCTCGGCGTGCCCTTCTCGCTGATCGCCATCGCGGTGCTGCAGCGCACCCTGCGGCTGCCGGTGGTGAAGCGCCAGGCGAAGATCGACTACCTCGGCGCGCTGCTGATCACCGGCTCGGTCAGCCTGCTGATGATCTGGATCACGCTGGCCGGCGACAGCTACGCCTGGCTCTCCTGGCAGACCGCCGCGATGGTCGGCGGTGGGCTGGCACTGGCCGGTCTGTTCGTGTGGGCGGAGAGCCGGGCGGCCGAGCCGATCGTGCCGCTGGACCTCTTCAAGCACCGCACGGTGACACTGGCCTCGATCGCCAGCGTGCTGGTCGGGGTCGGGATGTACGGCGCCACCACCTTCCTCAGCCAGTACTTCCAGCTGGCCCGGAAGGAGTCCCCGACCATGGCCGGGCTGCTCACCCTGCCGATGATCCTCGGCCTGGCGCTCTCCTCCACCGTGGCCGGCAAGCTGATCACCCGGTACGGCCGCTGGAAGGCCTACCTGGTGGCCGGGGCGGGCCTGCTCACGGTCGGCTTCGCGCTGCTCGGCACCGTCCGGGACGACAGCTCCTACGGCCTGCTGGCGGCCGGGATGGCGGTCACCGGCGTCGGCCTCGGCCTGACCATGCAGAACCTGGTGCTCGCGGTGCAGAACACCGTGCCCCGGCACGAGCTCGGCACCGCCTCCTCCACCGTCACCTTCTTCCGCACCATGGGCGGCGCGATGGGCGTCTCGGCGCTCGGCGCGCTGCTCTCGCACCAGGTGAGCCAGCACCTGGACGACAGCCTGGCCGCCGCCCACCTGCCGACCGGTGCCACCGGCGGCGGCATCCCGGACCTGAAGACGCTGCCCGCCCAGGTGGTCCCGATGGTCACCGACGCCTTCGGGCACGGCGTGGCCACCGTCTTCCTGATCTCCGCACCGTTCGCCCTGGCGGCCTTCCTGGTGGTGCTGATGATCCGTGAGGTCCCGCTGCGCACCGCCCAGCAGGACGTCCCGGCCGAGCCCCCGGCCCGGCAGCCGGTCGGGAACTGACGGAGCGTACGACGAAGCCCCCGGGTCCGTTGGCGGACGGACCCGGGGGCTTCGTACTGCTCGGAGTGCGCTCCTCGCTAGGCCGCGATCAGGTAGAGGCCGTAGCCGACCACCGAGGCGCAGGCCGCGAAGCAGAGGCCGGCGGCCCCGAGGGCCACGGTGCCCTTGGCGGAGCCGGCGTCACCGGACTCCAGGGCGGCCTCCCGGCGGGAGAGCGCCATGATGCCCAGGGAGAAGACCACCACGGTGGCCACGGTGACGGCGAAGCTGATGCCGGCGGTCTCGGCCAGGGCGGCCCACTTGATGCTCATGCTCATGGTTCGGTCCCTTCCGGACTCAGGCGGCGACGGTGGTCGCGGCGGGGGTGGCGGGCTGTCCGGCCGGGACGCCGACCGGGGTGACGTCGCCGACCTCGTTGACGTTGCCGGCGTGCACCGGCTGGCGGCGGGAGATCACGTACATCGCGGCCGAGCCGATCACCAGCGCGGCGCCGACCAGCACGACGCCCCAGGTGCCCTGGTCCGCCAGGAAGGCGGCCACGCCGCCGACGGTGGCGGCGGCCGGCAGGGTCAGGCCCCAGGTGTAGATCATGCGGCGGGCCATGCCCCAGTTGACCTCGGCCTTCGGGCCGCCGAGGCCGGCGCCCATGATGCCGCCGGAGCAGACCTGGGTGGTGGAGAGGCCGTAGCCCATGTGCGAGGAGGTCAGGATGACCGTGGTGGCGGCGGTCTCGGCGGCGAAGCCCTGCGGCGCCTGGATGTCGGTCAGGCCCTTGCCCATCGAGCGGATGATCCGCCAGCCGCCCATGTAGGTGCCGATCGCGATGGCCGCACCGGCCGAGACGATGACCCAGGTGGGGGGCAGCGCGCCCTTGGGCAGCGCGCCGGCGGAGACCAGGGTCAGGGTGATGATGCCCATGGTCTTCTGCGCGTCGTTGGTGCCGTGGGCCAGCGAGACCAGCGAGGCGGAGGCGATCTGGCCGGCCTTGAAGCCCTTCTCGGTGCTCTTGGCCTTGCCGTTGCGGGTGATCCGGTACGCCAGCTTGGTGGCGCCCCAGGCGGCCAGGCCGGCCACGATCGGGGAGGCCACGGCCGGGATCAGGATCTTGGAGACCACGGTGCCGAAGTTGACGCCGTTCAGGCCGACCCCGACCACGGTGGCGCCGATCAGGCCGCCGTACAGCGCGTGCGAGGAGCTGGACGGCAGGCCCTTGAGCCAGGTCAGCAGGTTCCACAGGATCGCGCCCACCAGGGCGGCGAAGATGATCGAAGGCTGGATGCCGGCCTTCTCGTTGACGATGCCGCCCGAGATGGTGGTGGCGACCTTCACCGAGAGGAACGCCCCGGCGAAGTTCAGGACGGCCGCGATGGTGACGGCGACCTTCGGGCGGAGGGCTCCCGTGGCGATGGAGGTGGCCATCGCGTTGGCGGTGTCGTGGAAGCCGTTGGTGAAGTCGAAGGCGAGCGCCGTGATGATCACAACGGCCACCAGGAACGTGATGTGTTCCATAACCCAAACAATCGTCGTAGTTGTCGTACTGACGCTGGTGTCACGGGCGACCGTAGGGACGGATGGTGAACGGAAGGTGAACTGAGCACGGAGTCGTGGTTCCGAAGGTGGCCGGTGGGTTGCGGTCGCGCCGTGGAAGGGTGGAGATCAGGTCGCTGAGCAGTGATTCTGTCCCGGTTGGTCCGGTTCGGTCAGGGTTTGTTGAGAGGTGTCTCACATCCCGCGTGAGATCACGCTGAGAATTCACCGAACCGACCGGTAACCCTCTGTCTCGCGCAGGGGGGCGCGTGGCAGGATCGGGGGCGAATTGCCAGGGCTGAGCGGCCCGGCCGGGCGGCCGGGACCACGGGGGAGGGCGGGCAGATGCACGCTGGGGTGCGGACCACGGACAACGGCGTGCGGCCGTGGGTGCGCGCCGCCCTGCGCTGCGGAGCGCTGCTGGCGGTCGCCGCCCTCGCGCTGACCCCGGCCGGAGCGGCCTTCGCGGCTCCCGCCCCCACGCCCTCCGCCTCCGCCCCCGCCGGCTCCCCCGAGCAGCAGCTGGACGCCGCCAAGGCGGCGCTCGGTCCGATGCTGGACCGACTGCACGAGCTCTACCGGGAGGCCGAGGCCGCCACCGAGCAGTACAACGGCGCGGTCGCCAGGCTGGCCGACCAGCAGGCCGCGGTGGCCGACCTGAAGACCCGTCAGGACGCCCAGCAGGCGGCCGTGGAGGCCGGTGGCGACCTGGCCTCGCTGCTCGCCGCCGCCCAGTACCGCAACGGCAACGCCTCCGAGTTCGCCGAGCTGATGCTCGCCAAGGACCCGCACGAGGCCGTGGTGCTGGCCGAGCTGCTCGCCGCGGCCGGCCGCTCGCAGAGCGAGTTCCTGGACAAGCTGAAGGCCGACCGGGCCTCGCTGACCGTGCTCCAGCAGCTGGCCGAGGCTTCGCTGGCCCAGGCCCAGTCGCTGCTGGCCCAGCAGGAGACCGCCAAGGCCGACGTGGCCCGGCGGCTCGCCGAGGTCGAGCAGACGGTCAGCTCCCTGACGGGTGCCCAGCGCGCCGAGCTGGAGCAGCTGGAGAAGACCAGGGCGGACGAGGCGCAGCTGACCTTCCTGGCCTCCGGCGTACTCGGCAAGGGCGAGCGCACCCCCTCCCAGGCCGGGCGCAAGGCGGTCGCCTTCGCGCTGGCCCAGCTGGGCAAGGACTACCTCTGGGGCGGCACCGGCCCGGACAAGTTCGACTGCTCCGGCCTGACCTCGCAGGCCTGGCTGGCCGCCGGCGTGCGGATCCCCCGGGTCAGCCAGGACCAGTGGTCCCAGCTGGCCAAGGTGCCGCTCGACCAGATGCGCCCCGGCGACCTGGTGGTCTACTACGCCGGTGCGACCCACATCGGGATGTACATCGGCGGCGGTCTGATCGTGCAGGCCCCGCGCACCGGTGCGGTGATCAAGGTCTCGCCGGTCGGTGCGATGCCGGTGCTGGGGGCCGTCCGGCCCGACCCGGAGTCCGTCTCGGACGAGCAGGGCGGCGCCTGGAAGGTGCCCGACCTCCCCAAGGGCGCGGACGCGGTGACCCCGATCCAGCCCACCAAGCAGGAGAACCTCCCGCCGCTGCCGCCCGTCCCGCAGCCCGGTACCGGTACCGGCAGCACCCCGCAGCCCGGCACCGGTACGCCGTCGGGCTCCGGCACCCCGTCGGGCGGCGGCACGCCGTCCGGCTCGGGTACCCCGTCCGGTGGCGGCACCCCGTCGGAGGGCGGCACCCCCTCGGGCACGCCGTCCGGCTCGGGCTCGCCCTCGGCCACGCCGTCCGACTCGCCCACGGGGACGCCGTCGGGGAGCGGCACGCCGTCCGGCTCGGGCACCCCGTCCGGCAGCGGCTCGGCCAGCCCCTCGGCGGACGGCTCGGCCTCCGCCTCGGCCGGTGCCTCGGAGTCGGCGAGCCGGTCCGCCTCGGCCTCGGCCTCCGGTTCGGGAGCCTCCGCTACGCCGTGACCGGCTCCGACGCGTCTTCCGGGAGCTGCATCTCGGGGCGGCCGGTGACGATCAGCCAGGCCGGCAGGGCGGCCACGCAGAGCATCGGCAGCAGGGTGGTGTCCGGCACCAGCACCGCTGCCGTGAACAGGCTCATCCAGCCCTGCCGGGTGATCGCCATCAGCACCCCGAGGACCGCGCAGGTCACCGAGAGCGCGGGCGGCACCGAGTCGAAGAGCGCGCTGAAGGCGAAGCCGAGCGCCACGGCGGCGAACACGGCCGGGAAGATCCGGCCGCCCCGGAAGCCGCAGGAGGCGGCGATCACCAGCGCGACCAGCTTGACCACGGCCATCCCCAGCAGCGCGCCGAAGCCGTAGTCGGCGTACTCCAGGGCCAGCTCCTTGGCCTCGTCCAGGCCCTTGAAGAGGGTGAGGTGGCCGCCGAGCGCGCCCAGTGCACCGAGCACCAGGCCACCCACCGTCAGCATGGCCACCGGGTGCGGGATCTGACGGAAGGTCCGGTGCACCAGCGGGAAGGCGTAGACGGCGGCCAGCCCGAAGGCCGCGCCGAGCGCGCCCAGCACCAGGGACCAGCCGACGTCGGCCAGCCGGGCGCCGGGGTAGCCGGGGATCTTGACCGAGAACTCCTGGCCGACGATCAGCAGGGTGGTCATCGAGCCGGTGACGGCGGCGATCAGCGGGGCGAACAGCCGGTCCCAGAGCGCGCCCGGGCCGGGCAGCTCGGAGAGGATCAGGGCCGCCGCCAGCGGGGTGCCGAACAGCGCGCCGATGGTCCCGGCGGCGGCCAGGGCGACCCAGAGCGCGGCGCCGGTGGCGGGCAGGAAGCGGCGGCCGATCCAGTAGGCGAGCGCGATGTTGATCATCGTGATCGGGTTCTCCGGCCCGAGGCTCACCCCGCCCGCCAGGGCCAGGATGGTGGCCACCGTCAGGCCGGGCAGGATCAGCGGGGAGACCGGCGGGTCGACCAGGCCGGTGGTGGCCGGGTCGGGCCCGGCGTGGCCCGGAGCCTTCCAGACCACCAGGCCGACCGCGAGGCCGGTGACGGTGAGCACCACGATCACCCACCACGGGGTGAAGTCGCCGATCCCGAGACCACCGGGGATGACGTCCCAGAGCAGGGTGTCCAGCCGTTCGGCCACCGCGCTGATGGCCAGCAGGGTGAGCGAGGAGCCGATGCCGGTGAGGATCGCCGGGACGATCAGCGGGATCAGCTTGGCGGCCGGGGTGGCCGGCCGCTCGGTCAGCTCCCGGCCGACCGGCTCGACCGGCTCGGACTGGGGGGCGGTGTCGGACACGGCGGACCTCCGGATCAGGTGACCTGGTGTCAGATTAGGTGCGAATCCGACAAATCGGCCCACCTGGCCGGAGGTGTCGCCCCGTCAGGTCCGGACGGCTCAGGGTCCGGACGGCTCAGGGTCCGGGCGGCTCAGGCTCCGTGGGCCCGGAGCCCGGACCGCTCGGCGCCCGTCGGCTCAGAGTCCGCTGTCCGGCTCGAAGCGGATCACCACGGCCTTGGAGGTCGGCGTGTTGCTGATCTCGGCGGTGGAGTCCAGCGGCACCAGCACGTTGGTCTCCGGGTAGTACGCCGCCGCACCGCCCCGGGCCACCGGGTAGTGCACCACCTGGAAGTGCGGGGCTCGCCGCTCGGAGCCGTCCCGCCACTCGCTCACCAGGTCGGTGTACGCGCCCTCGGCCAGGCCCAGCTCGGCCGCGTCCGCCGGGTTCACCAGGACCACCCGGCGGCCGCCGGAGATCCCCCGGTAGCGGTCGTCCAGGCCGTAGATCGTGGTGTTGTACTGGTCGTGCGAGCGCAGGGTCTGGAGCAGCAGCCGGCCCTCGGGGACCTCGGGGGCGGTCAGCGGGTTGACCGTGAAGTTGGCCTTGCCGGTGTGGGTGGGGAAGGTGCGGCTGTCCCGGGGGCCGTGCGGCAGGGCGAAGCCGCCGGGGCGGCGGACCTTGGCGTTGTAGTCGTCGAAGCCGGGGACGACCCGGGAGATCCGGTCCCGGACGGTGTCGTAGTCCTCGGCGAAGTCCTCCCAGGGCAGCTCGTCCCCGTCGCCGAACACCGCCCGGGCCAGCCGGGCGACGATGGCCGGCTCCGAGAGCAGGGTGTCGGACGGCGGGCGCAGGCCGCCGCGCGAGGAGTGCACCATGCCCATCGAGTCCTCGACGCTGACGAACTGGGCACCGGCCGTCGTCCAGTCCCGGTCGGTGCGGCCCAGGGTGGGCAGGATCAGGGCCCGGGAGCCGGTCACCACGTGCGAGCGGTTGAGCTTGGTGGAGACGTGCACGGTGAGCGCGCAGCGGCGCATCGCGGCCTCGGTGACCTCGGTGTCGGGGGTGGCCGCGACGAAGTTGCCGCCCATCGCGAAGAAGACCTTCACCTTCCCGTCCCGCATGCCCCGGATGGTGTCCACCGAGTCCAGGCCGTGCTCGCGCGGCGGGGCGAAGCCGAACTCCTTCTCCAGCGCGTCCAGGAAGGCCGGGGCGGGGCGCTCGAAGATGCCCATGGTGCGGTCGCCCTGCACGTTGCTGTGCCCGCGCACCGGGCAGACGCCGGCCCCGGGGCGGCCGACGTTGCCGCGCAGCAGCAGGTAGTTGACGACCTCTCGGATGGTCGGCACCGCGTGCCGGTGCTGGGTCAGGCCCATCGCCCAGCAGACGATCACCTTCCGGGAGGACAGCGTCAGCTCGGCCAGCTGCTCGATCTGCTCCCAGGGCAGCCCGGTGGCGGCCAGCACCTCCTCCCGGGTGGTCGCGGCGGCCTCGGCGGCGAACTCCTCGAAGCCGTGGCAGTGCTCCTCGACGAAGGCGCGGTCCACGCCGTCCGGGGCGGCCAGGAGCAGCTGGTTCAGCGCCCGGAAGAGTGCCAGGTCGCCACCGAGCCGGATCTGCAGGAAGAGGTCGGTCAGCTTGGTGCCGCTGCCCGCCAGGCCGCGCGCGTTCTGCGGGTTCTTGAACCGCTCCAGGCCCGCCTCGGGCAGCGGGTTGACGCTGACGATCTTCGCGCCGGCCCGCTTGGCCCGCTCCAGGGCGGAGAGCATCCGGGGGTGGTTGGTGCCCGGGTTCTGCCCGGCCACGATGATCAGGTCGGCCTGGTACAGGTCCTTCAGGCTGACGCTGCCCTTGCCGACCCCGAGGGTCTCCACCAAGGCCGAGCCGGAGGACTCGTGGCACATGTTGGAGCAGTCGGGCAGGTTGTTGGTGCCGAGCCGGCGGGCGAACAGCTGGTAGAGGAAGGCGGCCTCGTTGCTGGTCCGGCCGGAGGTGTAGAACGCGGCCTCGTCCGGGGAGGCGAGCTGCTCCAACTCCTCGGCGACGATGGCGAAGGCGCGCTCCCAGGAGACCGGGGTGTAGTGGGTGGCACCGGCCTCCAGCAGCATCGGCTCGGTCAGCCGGCCCTGTTGGCCGAGCCAGTAGCCGGAGCGCTCGGCCAGCTCGGTGACGGAGTGCCCGGCGAAGAACGCGGCGGTGATCCGGCGTTCGGTGGCCTCCTCGGCCACCGCCTTCGCGCCGTTCTCGCAGAACTCGGCGGTGTGGGTCTTGCCGGGCTCGGGCCAGGCGCAGCCGGGACAGTCGAAGCCGTCGGGCTGGTTCACCTTGGTGAGGGTGGCCAGGACGCGGCGGGGGCTCATCTGCTCGGCCGCCATCCGCAGGCTGTGGCCGACCGCGGGCAGACCGGCGGCGGCGTGCTGGGGAGCGGTGATCTCCGCCCGGTCCTGCGCGGGGTCGACCTGCGGCGGCTGCTTCGCCATGACGTCCTACTTCCTCGTACGGACCAGTGCTTCCATCGTAGGTGGGGGCATCGGCACGGGGTGAGGCCAGGGGCGCGACGGTCGCAGGGGGACGGAGGGGGACGGAGGGGCACTGCCCGGGGGCGCGGCGAACGTGCGACGCCCGGCCCGGCAGGCGCTCAGGGGCGCGGGGAACCGCGCGCGTCGGAAGGCGGCTCACCGGCAACCGGCTCACCGTCAGCCAGTTGCACGTGCTGCCGTCCCCCCGCGCGCAGTTCCCCGCGCCCCTGGCGCGCTGCCACGGAACGTCGCGTGCGGAGGTGCTGCCTCGCTCGGGTCAGAGCCGCACCCCCAGGTCGGCTGCCCTTAGGGCGGTCAGCAGGCCCCGCACGACCGCGTCGTTCTGGCGGAAGCCCGGGGCGTTGGTGCGGGGCCGGGCGAAGGCGGTGTGGGTGCGGGAGGTGGTGTAGGGGCCGAGGGCGGTGCGGCGCGGGTGCGGTGCGCCGTCGGGGGAGAGGACCCGGCCGTCGGCCGGGTCGACCAGCAGCAGGCCGGTGGCGGGTTGGGCGAGGGCGGCTCCGGTGTCGAAGAGGGCGCGCAGGACCGGGTCGGTGGAGCGTTCCAGGGTGTGTTCGGGGAGGTAGCACTCGACCAGGGCGGTGCCGTGCACCAGGTGGCCGGGCACCTGGGGGCTGGCGGCGGTGAAGGTGCCGCGCCGCTCGTCGGTGCCGATCCGCAGCTCGCCGCCGAGGAAGCGGACCACCCCGGCCTCGGCCAGCGCGATCAGCTCCCGCAGCCGGAAGCCGGGCGGGCCGGAGGCCAGGAAGCTGAAGAAGCCGAACCACCAGCCGTCCAGCTCCTCGGCCACCGAACGGTCCGTCAGCTTCCCGGCCGCGCCCAGCCGGGGCAGCTGGCCGAAGAGCGAGAGCAGGGCCAGGAAGGCGCCGAGGTCGGCGCTGTGCGCCGGGTCGGCCCGGCGGTCGGCGTCCGCCTCGACGTACCCCAGCAGGTGGGCCTGGAACTCCTCGGGGGTGAACTCCCGCCCGGCCAGCGGCCGGTCCAGCCGCTCGAAGTCCAGCCGGTCGGCCGGGTCCGGCACGGCCTTCGCCACCAGCTCCGTCAACTCCTCGTCGTACCAGCCCAGTCGGTCGTACCCGGCGAGGAACTCCGGCCACCCCAGGGCCACCCGCCCGGGGTGGGCGTGGAACAGCTCGTGGTAGTGCCCGAAGCCGATCTCCTTGGCCATCAGGGGCCAGACGTCCCGGCGGAGTTCGAGCTCCCCGGGGAGGGCGAGCAGGCCGTCCACCGCCACCTGGTCGAAGTACCGGGGGAGCGGGGCGGGCGGGCCCTGGAGCCGGTAGCCGGTCTTGGAGTGGTACGGCACGCCCCGGCGCGAGCCGACGTGCAGCACCGGCTCGGCGCCGGACGGCAGGTAGCGCAGCCGGCCGTCCGGGCCCTCCTCGTACCGGCCGCCCCGGCCCTCGGTGAGCAGTACCAGCAGGTCGACGAAGGCCAGGCCGAAGCCCCGGACCAGGACCTGCTCGCCGGGGGCCAGGCCGCTGAGGTCGGCGTCGGCGGTGAAGGCGGGCGGTAGGTGGCGCAGGCCGTGGCGCTCGGCGAAGGCGGCGAAGCGGTCGTGCCGGGCGTCGGGTGCGGCGGCCAGGTGGCCGAGGGTGAGCACCACCTGGTCGGCGGTCAGCACCCGGTCGGAGAGCTCGACCAGCTGCGGGCCGTCGGCCGGGCCGCTGACGGAGAGCACGGTGTCCCGGTGCACGGTGACGGTGACCTGCGGCGGCAGCTCGGCCAGCGCCCGGCGGAACACCCAGTCCAGGTAGGCGCTCTGGGCCCGCCGGGTGGGGAAGTCGGTCGGGGCCAGGGTGCGCAGCTCGGCCGCCACGGCCGCCGAGCCCACCGGGGCGTACGGGGCGAACTCCTCCGGCCGGGCGGCCCATTCGGCCAGCGAGGGGCCGGGGCGGACCGGGCCGTCGATCACCGAGCGCTCGTCGGTGAACATCGTGACGTCCTCGGCCATCGAGTTCATCCGCAGCAGCGCGGACTGCTCGTGCCGCCAGATCCGGCCGGGTCCGGCCGGGTGCGGGTCGATCAGGTGGATCTCCAACGGGTGGTCCGCGGGCAGGAGTTCGGTTGCGTTGGCGGCGATCCGCTCCAGCAGGCCGGTGGCCCGGGGGCCGGCTCCGACGATCACCAGGGTGCTCATGCCCGGGCCCCCGTCCCGGCCGAGGTCCCGGCCGAGGTGCCGGCCGACGAGGCGCGGGCGGCCAGCGCCCGGAGCCGCTGCCAGGGAGTGGGTGGCAGCCCGCCCCGGGTGGAGCCGCGCGCGTAGTACCGCTCCAGGTAGTACTGGCCGATCGAGAGCACGCTGGTCACCGCGACGTACCAGAGGGTGGCGACCAGCAGCAGCGGGATCACCTGGTAGGTCTGGTTGTAGATCAACTGGGCCGAGTAGAGCAGGTCCTGGACCGCCAGGACGGAGACGATGCTGGTGCCCTTGAGGGTGCCGATCAGCATGTTGCCCGCCGTCGGCACGATCGAGCGCATGGCCTGCGGGACGACGATCCGGCGCAGCACTCGGGTCCGGCGCAGGCCGAGCGCCTGGGCGGCCTCCAACTGGCCGTGGTCGACCGAGAGGATGCCGCCGCGCACCACCTCGGCGGCGTAGGCGGCCTCGTGCAGGGTCAGGCCGATCACGGCGGTCAGGGTCGGGCCGAACAGGTTCACCGTCTTCACGGTGAACAGCTCCGGGCCGAACGGGATGCCCAGGCCGAGCGTCGGGTAGAGCGCGCCGATGTTGAACCAGAACAGCAGCTGGACCAGCAGCGGGGTGGACCGGAAGATCCAGACGAAGCCCCAACTCAGGCTCCGCAGGAGTGGGTTGTCGGTCAGCCGGAGCACCGCCAGCAGGGTGCCGAGGGCGAAGCCGAGCACCATCACGGCGGCGGTCAGCCAGAGCGTGAGCAGCAGGCCCCGGACGATCGCGGTGGTGGAGAAGTACTGCGCCACCACGTCCCACTGGAAGGCGGGGTTGCGCAGCACCGAGTTCAGCACCAGGGCGAGCACCAGCAGGGCGAGGGCCGAGGCGGCCCAGCGGCCCGGGCGGCGCCGGGGCACGATCGGCGGGTCGTCGGGCAGCGGGGTGGCGGTATCGGGCGGAGGGGAGAGGACAACGGCCATGGGGCGGCTCCGGATCGGCGGGCCACCGCGCCCGGGCGCGCCCCTCAACGCGGCCGGTTCCCGATCGTAGGCAGCCGACCCGCGCCGCTGTCAAGGCCGCCCCGGGCGGCCCGACGTTGCCTGCTGTGACCCGACTGATAACAGAACATGAAGGAATCCCAGGGCAGTTGACGCCCCGTGAGGCCCGCTGTTCCACTCGAATCACCGGAGCCGCCCGGAGCGGCCCGAAGCCTCCACCTCCCGCCGCCGCGCGCACCCCCTCCCCTCGCACCGCCATGTCCGCACGTCCGAAAGGCCCGCCATGCCCGTCGAGTTCCTCGGTATCGCCGCCACCAACGACGGCTCGGAGACCACCTCCCGCAGCGGCGGCGCCTTCGACCGCGACTACACCCTGCGGCTGGCCCGGGCCCACGAGGACCACGGCTGGGACCGGGTGCTGTTCGCCTACGGCTCCGGCTCGCCGGACCCGGCCCCGGCGGCGGCGTACATCGCCTCGAAGCTGGACACCCTGCAGATCCTGCTGGCGCACCGGCCGAACGTGTCCTACCCGACCTACGCCGCCAAGACCTTCGCCACCCTGGACCGGATCAGCGACGGCCGGCTGACGGTGCACTTCATCACCGGCGGCTCCACCCAGGACCAGCAGCGCGAGGGCGACTACGTCACCAAGGACCAGCGGTACGACCGCACCCGGGAGTACATCGCCCTGGTGAAGAAGATCTGGACCACCACCGAGCGCTTCGACCACCACGGCGAGTACTACCGCTTCGAGGACTTCGTCGCCGACGTCTTCCCGGTGCAGCAGCCGCGCCCGCAGGTCTCGTTCGGCGGCTCCTCGGATGCCGCCTACGCGGCCGGCGGGGCCGAGGCGGACATCTACTGCCTCTGGGGCGAGCCGCTGGCCCGGACCGCCGAGCAGATCGAGCGGGTGAAGCAGGCGGCCAAGGAGGCCGGGCGCACCGACACCCCGAGGATCCAGGTCGCGTTCCGCCCGATCATCGCGCCGACCGAGGAGCTGGCCTGGGAGAAGGCGCACCGCACGGTGGACCGGATCCGGGCCAGGGCCGGGGAGGGCAGCCTGGTGGCCCGCCCCAAGGGCGCCGGCGGCGAGTGGGCCCCGGAGAACGCCGGCTCCCAGCGGCTGCTGGAGATCGCGGCCGGCGGCGAGCGCTACGACCGCGCGCTGTGGACCCCGACCGCCGCCGCGACCGGCGGCGCGGGCAACTCCAACGCTCTGGTCGGCACCCCGGAGACGGTCGCCCAGGCGCTGCTGGACTACTACGACCTGGGCGTGGACATCCTGTCCGCCCGGGGCTACGACCTGCTCGGCGACGCGATCGACTTCGGCCGCCACGTGATCCCGATCGTCCGCGAGGAGGTCGCCAAGCGCGACGCGGCCAAGGCGGCGCGGGCCGCCGCCGAGCCCGTGACGGTGTGACCGGCCTGCTGGAGGTCCGCCGGGTCCGCCTGGACGACCCGCTGACCGAACCGCTGGTGCGCGAGCTCACCCACGAGTACGTCACCCGCTACGGCCCGTCGGGCGCGGACGAGATGACCCGCTTCCCGGCCGCCGAGTTCGCCCCGCCGGACGGCACCCTGCTGCTCCTGCTGACGGACGGGCAGCCGCTGGCCGGCGGTGCCTACCGCCGGCACGGGCCCGGCACCGCCGAGGTCAAGCGGATGTGGACGCACTCGGCGCACCGCCGCCGGGGCCTGGCCCGCCGGGTGCTGGCCGAGCTGGAGGCCGAGGCGGCCCGCACCGGCTACCGGCGGATGTACCTGACCACCGGCCCTCGCCAGCCCGAGGCCGCCGCGCTCTACCTGGCGTCCGGCTGGACCCCGCTGTTCGACCCCGCGGCCGTGCCCACGGCCGGCCCGCTCCCGTTCGAGAAGCACCTGCCCGCGCCGGACCACCTGCCCGCCCCCGACCACCCGCTCGCCCCCGACCACCCGCTCGCACTCGACCACTCGCCCGCATCGGACCACCACCTGCCCGGAAAGGCCCACACCCCGTGAGACGCACCGCCGCCCTGACCGTCGCCGCCCTGCTGCCGCTGGCGCTGGCCACCGCCTGCGGCTCCGGCCCGGCCAACACGCCTTCGGCGGCAGGGAGTTCGGCCCTAGCGGCGGCGGCCCAGGACGTGGTCTCGGCGGTCCCCAAGTCGGACGCGGTGGCGGCCCTGCTGCCCGAGGAGGTCCGCAAGGCCGGCACGCTCCGGCTGGGCGGCTCCTCCGGCACCCCGCCGAGCGCGTTCTACCCGGACCCGGCGGTGAAGAAGGCGGCCGGCCTCGACGTGGACTTCACCGACGCGGTGGCCAAGGTGCTGGGCATCCGGATCGAGCGCGAGGAGGCGGCCTTCGAGACCATCCTGCCCGCCCTCGACAGCGGCAAGTACGACCTGGGCACCGGCAACTTCGGGGTCACCACCGCCCGGCTGAAGACCATCGACTTCGTCACCTACATCAACGATGGCCAGGGCTTCGCGGTGAAGAAGGACGACACCGCCCGGCAGCCGGTCAAGGAGATCGCCGACCTCTGCGGCCTGACCATCGGCACCGGGGTCGGCACCACCTTCGAGACCACCCTGAACGCCAAGAAGAACGTCTGCACCGACGCCGGGAAGAAGGCGTACGAGGTGCGCGCCTACTCCGACTCGGGCGCCACCCTGACCAGCCTCCAGCAGGGCAAGGTCGACCTGGTGATGTCCACCATCAACGGGCTGCGCCACCAGGCGGCCAACCCGGCCTCCGGCACCCGCTTCCTCAGCGAGTTCCGCCGCCTCGACGTCGGCTTCGCCTTCAAGAAGGGCTCCCCGCTCACCCCGGCCTTCCAGGGCGCGGTCAACCAGCTGATCCAGGACGGCACCTACGCCAAGATCCTGGCCAAGTGGGGCACCACCGAGTCGGCCGTGCCGAAGTCCGAGATCAGCCCGCCCGAGAGGCCGTGACCATGACCGCGACCGTCACCGAGCGGCCTGCCGCGGCCGAGGACGACCTGTCCGCCCTGCCGGTGGTGCCGGCCCGGCACCCCTGGCGGGTGGCCGCCGGGGTGGTGGCCCTGGTGCTGGTGGCCCAGTTCCTGCACGGGCTGGTCACCAACCCGGGCTGGGACTGGCCCACCTTCCGGTCCTTCGTCACCGCCGAGACCATCCTGCGGTCCGTCGGGGTGACCCTCCAACTCACGCTCTACGGCACGGTGCTGGGCTTCGCGCTGGGCGCGGTGGTGGCGCTGCTGCGGCTCTCCCCGAGCCGCATCCTGCAGACCATCGCCTGGGCCTACGTCTGGGCCTTCCGGTCCATTCCGCTGATCGTCCAGCTGGTCTTCTGGTTCAACCTCTCGTACCTGTACCAGGAGTTCGGCGTCGGCATCCCGTTCGGCCCGACCTTCGCCAGCTTCCGGACCATGGACCTGCTCGGCGCGCTCGGCGCCGCCGTGCTCGGCCTGGCGCTCCACCAGGCCGCCTACGCCGCCGAGATCATCCGGGCCGGGGTGATCTCGGTGGAGGCGGGGCAGCTGGAGGCGGCTGCCGCGCTGGGCATCCCGAGGCTGCGCCAGCTGCGCCGGATCGTCCTGCCGCAGGCCATGCGGGCCATCCTGCCGAACGCCGGCAACGAGGTGATCTCGCTCTTCAAGGGCTCCTCGATCGTCTACGTGATGGCGATCGGCGAACTCTTCTACCAGGTGCAGGTGGTCTACGGCCGGACCGGCCGGGTGGTGCCGCTGCTGATGGTGGCCACCGTCTGGTACGTGGTGCTGACCACCCTGCTGTCGATCGGCCAGTACTACCTGGAACGCCACTACGCCCGGGGCGCCGACCGCACCCCGCCGCCCACCCCGTGGCAGCGGCTGCGCTCGAAGCTCCGTCAGATCCCCGTCGCCGCAGGAGGCCGGACATGACCAGTACCGCGATGGTGGACGTCCGGGGCGTCCGCAAGTCCTTCGGCCGGCTGGAGGTGCTGCGCGGCGTCGACCTCCAGGTGGCGGCCGGCTCGGTGACGGTGGTGCTGGGGCCGTCCGGCTCCGGCAAGTCCACCCTGCTGCGGGCCATCAACCACCTGGAGAAGCTCGACCGCGGCCACGTCACCATCGACGGCGAGCTGATCGGCTACCGGCGCTCGGGCGGCAAGCTGTACGAGCTGAAGGAGCGTGAGGTGCTGCGCCAGCGCACCCACATCGGCTTCGTCTTCCAGAACTTCAACCTCTTCCCGCACCTCACCGTGCTGGAGAACGTCACCGAGGCCCCGGTCGGCGCGCTCGGCCGCCCCAAGGCGCAGGCCCGCGAGCAGGCGCTCGCCCTGCTGACCCGGGTCGGTCTGGCCGACAAGGCGGACGCCTACCCGCGCCAGCTCTCCGGCGGCCAGCAGCAGCGGGTGGCGATCGCCCGGGCGCTGGCCCTGGACCCCAAGGTGCTGCTCTTCGACGAGCCCACCTCGGCGCTCGACCCCGAGCTGGTCGGCGAGGTGCTCGACGTGATCAAGGACCTGGCCGCCACCGGCACCACGATGATCGTCGTCACCCACGAGATCGGCTTCGCCCGCGAGGTCGCCGACACGGTGGTCTTCATGGACGGCGGCGTGGTGGTCGAACAGGGCCCGCCCGCCGAGGTGCTGGACCGTCCGCAGCACACCAGAACCCGCAGTTTCCTCGCCAAGGTCCTCTGACCTCCCGATCCTGGAGCACAGACACATGCCCGCGCCCCGCCGCTCGCTGCTCGCCCTGCCCGCCGTCGCCCTGCTGCTCGCCGCCTGCGGCGGCCCCGCTCCGGCGGAGACCAAGGGCAACACCGCACCGGACGGCACCAAGGTCAATCTGACGGCCGACCAGAAGCGCGTCACCACCGCCAAGGTGGACGCCATCGCGGCCCTGGTGCCGGAGGAGATCCGCAAGCGCGGCACGCTCAAGGTGGTCGACTCGCTGGGCACCGTCCCGCCGCTGGACTTCTACGCGGACGACAACAAGACCATCATCGGCGTGGAGCCGGACATCGCCTCGCTGCTCGCCGACGTGCTGGGCCTCAAGGTCGAGTTCAACCCGGTCTCCTGGGAGAACATCTTCGTCGGCCTGGACTCCGGCAAGTACGACGTGGGCCTGTCCAACATCACGGTGACCGAGGCCCGCAAGGAGAAGTACGACTTCGCCACCTACCGGCTCGACATCCTCGGCTTCGAGGCCAAGAAGGGCTCCGGCTGGAAGGTGGCCGGCCCCAAGGACGTGGCGGGCAGGACCATCTCGGTCGCCTCCGGCACCAACCAGGAGAAGCTGCTGGTCGCCTGGAACGAGGAGAACGTCAAGGCGGGCCTGAAGCCCGTCGACATCAAGTACTTCCAGAACTCCTCGGACTACTACCTGGCGCTCTCCTCCGGCCGGATCGACGCCCACCTCGGCCCCAACCCGGTGGCCGCCTTCCACGGCGCCCAGACCGGCGAGACCGAGATCGTCGGCACCTACTCGGGCGCCGGCGCCCAGGTGCTCGGCAAGATCGGTGCCACCACCAAGAAGGACAACGGGCTGGTGAACGCGCTGCACCAGGCGCTGGACACCGTGATCAAGAACGGCACCTACGGCCAGGTGCTCAAGCGCTGGGGTCTGGAGAACGAGGCGGTGCAGTCCTCCGAGCTCAACCCGCCCGGCCTGCCGAAGACCAACCAGTAGCCGGGAGTTCGCCCACCCGTCGCCCTCGTGTGGTGGACTCGCCTCCACACGAGGGCGACGGGGGAGCAGAGGATGCAGGCCGGGGACGTACTGGACGGCAAGTACCGCCTGGTGGCCGAGCTGGGCCGGGGCGGCTTCGGGGTGGTCTGGCGGGCCGAGGACACCCGGCTGGGCCGGGAGATCGCGATCAAGGTGATCTCCGAGGCGGCCTACCGGAGCCCGGCCGACCTGGAGCGGTTCACCGACGAGGCCCGCGCGGTCGCCTCGCTGAACCACCCGTACATCGTCACCCTGCACGACATCGGGGAGAGCGAGGGGCTCAGCTACCTGGTGATGGAGCTGGTCCGGGGCCGCCCGCTGTCCGCGCTCGCCCGTCAGGTGAAGCTCGAACTCCCGCAGGTGCTGGGCTGGTTGGGCCAGGTCTGCGAGGCGCTGGCGGCGGCCCACCGGGCCGGGGTGGTGCACCGCGACATCAAGCCCGAGAACATCATGATCGCCGACTCCGGCACCGCCAAGGTGTTGGACTTCGGCATCGCCCGGCTGGCCGGCCGGCCCGGCGGCGGCCTGACCACCGTCGGCACGGTGATCGGCAGCCCGCCCTACATGGCCCCCGAGCGCTGGCGCGGCGATCCGGTGGACGGCCGCACCGACCTCTACTCGGTCGGCTGCCTGCTCTACGAACTCTGCGTGGGCACACCGCCGTTCGGGATCGAGGAGGTCTTCGTGCTGATGCACCGGCACGTCGCCGACCCGCCGCCCAGACCGCGCGAGCGGGTGCCCGGACTGCCGGCCGAGCTGGAGGAGCTGATCCTCGACCTGCTCGCCAAGGACCCGGAGCAGCGGCCGGCGGACGGGCTGACGGTGGCCCGGCGGCTGGCCGCCGTCCCGCTGACCACCCCGGCCGAGCTGCGCCGCCGGGCGGACGAGAGCTGGGCGGTGGCCACCGCCGGGGCCCCGGGTGAGGCGGCCCGCCGGCTCTGGGCGCTGGTCGGCGAGTTCGCCCGGGTCTGCGGTCCGGACGACCCGCGCACCCTGCGGGCCTGCCACGACCTGGCGCTCTGCTTCGCCGCCGACGGCCGGCCGGCCGCCGCGGCCGGTCTGCTGGCCGACGTGCTGGCCACCGGGGTCACCGGCCTGGTGGCCGAGGACGCCGCCCGCGACCTGGCCCGGTTCACCGCCCGGCTGACGCCCGGGGTGGGGTCGGTGGCCGGTCAACTCGCCCTGCTGGTGGGCCGGCCGGCCGGCTGAGCGGCGGGCCGGTCGGCGCGCCGAGCCGTCCGGGGACGCGCTCCAGCACCCCGGCGCCGAACACCTCGTAGAGCGGCAGCGTCTCCAGGTGGACGTACCCGATGTGGCAGTCGCAGACCGGCAGCGGGCAGGGCCGCTCGGCCAGCGCGGCCCGGTAGGAGCCGTCGTACAGGTTGCCCAGCGGGGCCCGGACGAAGTGGCAGCGCTGCACTGAGCCGTCGCCGAGGACCGAGACCACCGAGGAGCCGGTCCGGCAGGGCCGGCCCTCGCTGGGGTGCGGATCGCGGCTGTAGCCGAACAGCGGGTCGAGCTCCTGCCAGCGGGCCGCCTCGGCGTCGGTGTAGCGCAGGCCATCGGCCGCGTTCACCCAGAGGTAGACCCCGTCGGCCAGCGCCGCCCGCAACTCCCGCGCAGGTAGCAGGTGTTCGGGCTGCCCGACGATCCCGACGCTGTACCGGACGCCGAGCGCGTCCAACTCCCGGCACTTGGCCAGGAAGCGGCTCGGGGTGACCTGCCCCGGGTGGTACGTCACCCAGAGGGCGAGGGTGTCGAGGTCGGCCTCGGCCAGCCAGCCGGTGCGGCAGCTCAGGTTGGTCTGGATGGCCACCCGCCGGACGTTCGGCAGCCGGCTGAGCTCCACCATGGCCCGGCGGTACCAGGAGCGCACCAGCCCCTCGCCCCACGGGGTGAAGAGCACCGACAGGCCGGGCTGGGTCGGGGCCCAGGCGAGGAAGCGCTCCAGCGCGGCCCGGTCGGCCCGCAGCGTCCCGGGGCTGTCCCGCCGCTTGGCGAACGGGCAGTACGGGCAGTCGTAGTCGCAGGAGGACAGCGGACCCCGGTAGAGGACCGTCAACTCCTGTGGTGCGGGCGCCGGTTGCCCGGGAGGGCCGGCCGGGCCGGGCAGGCCGAGGAAGGTGGTCATCGCAGCTCGTACTCCGCCATCGCGGCCGCCACGGCGGGGGAGAACAGCGCGGGGCCGACCGCGTCCGAGTACGCCAGCCCCTCGGCGGTCAGCGCCAGTCGGCCGCCGGCCTCCACCAGCCAGCCGCGCTCGGCGAAGCCGGCCAGCTCGGCCGGGAAGTCCTCCCCCGGGGAGGAGCCGAACCGCCGCCGGTAGCCGTCGAGTTCGAGCCCCTCGGCCTGGAGCAGGGACTGCAGCAGGTGGCGGCGGCGGGCTTCGTCGCCGGTCACCGCCCGGCCGACCTCGGCGTGCCCGAAGTCCTCGGTGGCCACGTAGGCGTCGATGATGCTCCGTACCTCCTTCGGGTCCACCGCGTAGTCGAAGGAGTAGTGCAGCCGAGAAGTGTAGGAGCGGGCGCCGCAGCCCAGCCCGACCATGCCGTCGGTCTGGCAGCTGTACTCGCCCGCCACCTCGGCGGGCGCGTCGGCCCGGCGGAACATCCGCATCGAGACCTGCCGGTACCCCTGGGCCAGCAGGTGGTCCCGCCCGGCCCGGTAGAGGTCCAGCCGCTGCCGGTCCCAGTCGGCCGGGGTCTCCCGGCGGGCCAGGCCGGTCAACGGCCGGACGTAGAGCGGGTAGAGGTAGAGCTCCTCCGGCCGCCAGGCCAGCGCGGCGTCCAGCGAGCGCAGCCAGCCGGCCTCGGTCTGGCCGTCGATGCCGTAGATCAGGTCGACGTTCAGCACCGGAATGCCGGCCGCCCGGATCCGCCCGAGCGCCGCCTCCACCTCGGCCCGCTTCTGCGGGCGGACGGCCGCCCTGGCCTCCTGGTCGTCGAAGGACTGCACCCCCAGGCTGAGCCGGGTGGTGCCGCGCTCGGCCAGCACCGCCAGCCGGTCGGCGGTGGCGGTGGCCGGGGAGGCCTCCACCGAGAGCGGCACGGCCCGCAGGTCGACGCCGGTGTGGCGCTCCGTCAGGTCGCAGAGCCGCTCCAGCTCGGCTGCCGTCAGGTAGGTCGGGGTGCCGCCGCCGAAGGCCGCCAGGGCGAAGTGCGCACCCTCGTCCAGGGCGGACCGGACCGCCACCGCCTGCCGCTCCAGGGCGTCCAGGTAGGCGGTGGTCAGGCCGTCGGGGCTGCCGATCCGGGTGAAGAGGTTGCAGAAGCCGCAGCGCACCTCGCAGAACGGCACGTGCACGTAGAGCGAGAGCGCCCGCTGCGGCTCGCCCGCCCAGAGCCCGGCGAGGTCCGGACGCGGGTCGAGCGGGCGGTAGGCGGTCTTGTGCGGGTAGGCGTAGACGTAGGACTGATAGGGCCTCATGGGCGGTGCTCCTCCAGGAAGAAGTGGGCGTACGGCACCGTCCAGACCACCTCGTGGCCGATCCGGTGTCCGGTGTACCCGTCCTCGCCGTAGGCGGTGCCGTGGTCCGAGCAGACGATCGCGAAGCACGGCCGGCGGGCGGTCATCGCGGCGAACAGCCGGCCCAGGTGGGCGTCCACGTACTCCAGCGCGGCGGCGTGGCTGGCCCGGGTGTCGCCGTCGGCCCGGGTGGCACCGGGCAGGTGGAACCAGTTGGGCTGGTGCAGCGCGGAGACGTTCAGCAGCAGGAACAGCGGCTGCTCCGGCGGCTGTTCGGCCGCCACCCGCTCGGCGCGGGCCACCTGGGCCTCGAAGGAGGTGGGGGAGGGCACGCCGAACTCCGGCTCCCAGTGGCTCTCCTGGAACATCCCGGGCAGCACCGAGCCGAGCGGGCCCTGCTTGTTGAAGAAGCCCACCCCGCCGATGCAGACCGTCCGGTACCCGGCCCCCGCCAGCGCGGTGGGCAGGTCGGGGGCGTCGAACACCCAGGTGCGGTCGGCGGTGGTCTCGGAGCCGCCGAACCGGGCGGCGAACAGCCGCGGGTGCGGGCCGTCCGGCGAGGCCGGGGTGGGCAGGAAGCCGGCCAGGATCGCCTGGTGGGAGGCGTAGGTGAAGCTGCCGGGGGAGTGCCTCCGCTCCCAACGGCCGCCCGGGAGCACCTGGGTGAGGTTGGGCAGCCGGCCGGCGGCGGCCAGCTCCTCGGCCACGTCGAAGCGCAGGGTGTCCAGGGTGACCAGCAGCAGGTCGTGGCTGCCCACCACCGCGTTCATGTCGGGCGGGGCGTCGGTGCCCGGGGTGTCGTTCACGTGGTTCCTTCGAGCAGCGCCGCCAGTTGGGCGCCGTAGGTGTCCAGGCCCGGGGCGGGGCCCTCGGGCAGTCCGGGAAGGTTCGGCAGCAGGTCGCCGAAGGCGTTCACCTCGCCGACGTACCAGCGCCGCCAGCCGGCGGCCGGCAGCACGTCCACGCCCACCATCGGCAGGCCGGGGAAGCCGGCCGCGACCCGCTCTCCCAGCTCCGGCAGCTCCGCCCAGCGCGGCCCGGCGGCGGCCCGCAGCTCCGTCAGGTCGCCCCGGCTGCCGCCGAGGTGGAGGTTGGTCAGCGGCCCGGCGGCGGTCCTGGCCACCACGTGGGTGACCCGGCCCCGCACCACGACCACCCGCAGGTCGGCCGAGCGCCCGCCGAGCGCGGCCTTGGGCACCCAGCGCTCGACGTGCAGGGCGTCCGGGGCCAGCCGGTCCACGATCGCGGCGATCTCCGCCTCCTCGGTGTAGCGGCGGACCCGGAGCGAGTTGTGCAGCCCGTCGGGGGCGAGCTCGACCGAGGTGGTGGCCTGCACCCGGCCGCGCGGGCCGAACTCCAGGGCCAGTACCCCGGCCGCCGAGGAGCCGTGCGCGGGCTTCACGAACACCCGCCGCATCCCGGCCGCCGCCAGCCGCCCGCGCAGCCCGTCCCACCCCTCGACCGGGCCGCCGCCGAGCGCGCGGGGCACCGGGACGCCGCGCGCGGCCAGCAGCGCGTGGGTGGCCCGCTTGTCGCAGGCGGTGGCGATCCCGGCCGGATCGGCGAGCAGCCGGGCCCCGGGAGCCCGGCCGACCGCGCCGGCCAGCAGCCCCAGGCCGCGCAGCAGCCCGGCGTACCAGGCCGCCCCGCCCTCCACCCGGGTCGGCGCGTACCCGGGGCCGCGCAGCAGCGCGTCCACCTCCGGGTCCTCGCCGGGGGAGTCCACCCGCACCACCGCCCCCTCGGGGACCCGGGCTTCGCCGCGCAGCACCTCCCGCCAGGGCAGCAGCACCGGTGCGGGCAGCCCGGCCGCCCGCACCGCCGCCGCGAACAGCTCCACCCGGCGGTGCCCCGGGTGGCCGACCACCGCGTGACGGATCGTCATCCGGTCATTCGCCGTTCGCCACGTACCGCCACTTGTCCTCCGGGTCCCCGGCCTCCGAGAGGTCCAGCTCGACCCCGGGCAGCGCGGCGCGCAGGCGCTGCTGCATCTCCTCGGTGAGGAAGTGGTGGCGCAGGTCGAGCCGGCTGAGGTGGGTGAGCCCGAGCAGCGCCTCGGCGCCCCGGTCGCTCAGCGTGCCCAGGGCCAGGCTGAGCCCGTCGAGCCGGGCGGCCAGCGGGGCGGCGGCCACCAGCTCGGCGATCCGGTCCTGGCGCTGGTCGTTCTCCAGGCCCAGGTGGCGCAGGGCGGGGAAGAGCGCGCCGCTCAGCAGCGGGGCGAGGTCCTCGTCGGTGGTGGAGGCCCCGTAGTCGGAGGTGCCGAGCCAGAGCTCCAGCCGCTCCAGTGCGGGCAGTTCGGAGGCCAGCACGGCCCGCACCACCTCGCCCGGCAGGCCGCCGGACTCGAACCGCAGGGCCCGCAGCCGCTCGTGCCGCACCGGGCTCAGGCCCAGCCCGCCGTTGCCGTCCCAGTCCTCGGCGGCCCCCCGGACCACCAGCTCCTCCAACGAGGGGAAGGCCGTCAGCAGCGGGGTGACGTCGTCCATCTGGAGCCAGGAGATCTCGCACTCCTCGAAGGTCACCTCCCCGAGGAAGATCGCCCGCAGCTGGGGGAAGCGCGCCGCGTCGGCGGTCAGCGCGGTGACCACCGGGGTCACCAGCTCGTACTCGTCCTCCCACCACGGCCCGACCACCAGCGCCCGCACCCGGGTGGTGTCCACCGCCCCGGTGAACCGCGCCCAGACGGCCGCGAAGTCCTCGCCGCCCTCGTACTCGACCTGGACCCGCCAGGCCACCGACTCCGGCTCGGGCAGGCCCTCGGTGCCGGTGAACTCGTGGATCGGGAGCCCGTGGAACTCCTCGACATGCTTGCTGATCGCCATGGGGACCTGTCTACCAGTCGGCTCCGACGGCGTACCGGTGGCCCGCTGTCAAGCGTGCTGGGCACTGATTCCGGCCGTCGGTGGCTTGGATGAATTGATAGGAACTCGCCCATTGGACACCTCTGGATCGCAGGCACGGCCCGTTGATATACCTCGGATGCATACGACGGGAGAGGTGTGCGGCCTCCTCCATGGCTTGCGACGAACCAGGTGGTGATGGGCAGTGAAGCTCCTCCGAGTCGGCCCCCAGGGCGCCGAGCGCCCCGTGGTGCTCGGTCAGGGCGGCACCGCGTACGACCTCTCCGGGCTGACCGGTGACATCGACGGGGCCTTCCTGGCCTCACTCGACCCGGCCGAGCTGGCCCGGGCCGTCGCGGCCGGCGAACTGCCGGTCACCGAGGTCGACGGCGAGCGGACGGGCGCCCCGGTCGCCCGGCCGGGCAAGGTGGTCGGGATCGGCCTCAACTACCGCGACCACGCGGCCGAGGCGGGCGCGGCGATACCGGCCGAGCCGGTGGTCTTCCTCAAGCCGTCCAACACGGTGGTCGGGCCCCACGACGAGGTCCTGGTGCCGCGCGGCAGCACCAAGACCGACTACGAGGTCGAGCTGGCCGTGGTGATCGGCCGCACCGCGCGCTACCTGGACGACCACGAGGCCGCCGCCGCCGTGATCGCCGGGTACGCGGCGGTCAACGACGTGACCGAGCGGGCCTTCCAGTTCGACCGGGGCGGCCAGTGGGACAAGGGCAAGTCCGCCGAGACCTTCACCCCGCTCGGGCCCTGGCTGGTCACCCCGGACGAGGTCGGCGACCCGCAGTCCCTGGGCCTGCGGCTCTGGGTCAACGGCGAGCTCCGGCAGGACGGCTCCACCGCCGAGATGATCTTCCCGGTGCTCGAACTGGTCCGCTACCTCAGCCACTTCATGGTCCTGGAGCCCGGCGACGTGATCGTCACCGGCACCCCGGCCGGCGTCACCCTGGGCCGCCCCGGCACCCCCTTCCTCCAGCCCGCCGACGTGGTGGAGCTGGAGGTCGACCGCCTCGGCCGCCAGCGCCAGGTCCTCGGCAAGGCGTAACCGCCTCCGGCGGGGCTTCCCGGCGACGCGAGGTCCAGGTCGGGGCTCGCCGACAGTGCGAGGTCCAGGTGCGCTGGCCCAGGGGCATGATGTCCAGTTGCGCTAACCCAAGGGCGCTAGGTCCGGTTGCGCTGACCCAGGAGCGCGAGGTCCAGTTGCAGCGACCCAGGGGCGCGAGGAACTGCGCGAATCGGAAGGCGGCTCACCGGCAACTGACCTGCCGTCAGCCAGTTGCCGGTGCTGCCGCGCCCCTGGGCCCGCGCCCTGCCGGGGGTTGCGGGGTCCGGCTTCAGTGAGCTTGCGACGCGAGGTCGCGTTGCGTTGACCCAGGGGCGCGAGGTCCAGGTGCGCTAACCCAAGGGCGCTAGGTTCAGTTGCAGCGACCCAGGGGCGCGAGGAACTGCGCGAATCGGAAGGCGGCTCACCGGCAACTGACCCGCCGTCAGCCAGTTGCCGGTGCTGCCTTGCCACCCCGCGCAGTTCCTCGCGCCCCTGGGTCGCTGCAACCCGACGTCGCGCGAGAGCTGCTGCCCATGGGACGTCGCGAGAGAGGTGCTGTCCATTGGGCGTCGCGTGGTAGCTGCTGCCCATGGGACGTCGCGCGAGGGCTGCTGCGCCCCGGCTCAGCTGCCCAGGCGGCGGAGCAGGGCGACCGCCCGGGGGTCCAGCTCCAGGAGGGCGGCCAGCACGCCTGCGGTCTGCGGGTCGTGCGCGGCGGTGGCGGCGGTCATCACCACGAACTGGTCGATCAGCCAGTCCCGCAGCGCGGTCGGCTCGATCTGCCCGCCCTCGTCCAGCCAGCTCAGTGCGGAGGCCTCGACCACCGAGATCCAGGAGCGGACCAGCAGGGTGAGCCGGGGCCCGGCCTCGCCACGGACCCCGAGGTGACGGACCGTCCGCCGCAGCGCGACCCGCCGCACCTCGTCGACGATCGCCCCGGTCCGGGCCGTCTCGACCACCGAACCGCCGCGCAGCAGCGCCCCGTAGCCGGTGTGGTGCTCGGCCACGAAGGCGAAGTAGCTGTCCAGTACCGAGGCGAGCTGCTCGGTCGGCGTCCCGTCCGGCGGCACGGTGAACCGGCCGGCCAGCTCCTCCGCCGCGCTGCGCAGTGCGGCCTCGTAGAGCTGCTGCTTGCCGGCGAAGTAGCGGTAGACCAGCGGGCGGGAGGCGCCGGCCGCCTCGGCCACGTCGTCCAGGCTGACCTCCTCCGGCGGGCGGGAGGCGAACAGCTCCAGCGCCACCGCGATCAGCTGCTCGCGGCGCTGCTGCACCGGGAGCCGGCGGTAACCGGGCCGCCGGGCCGCGCCGGGCGCGTCCGGGGCGGCGGGCTCCGCTGCCGGGGTCGGCCGCTCCGCCGAAGTGGGGGTCGTCGCAGTCATGGCGGCCAGGGTAGCCGCCCGGCCGGGCTCGGCCCTCCCCCGTTCTGCCCCGGTTCCGGCGGGTCCGTCCGGCGAACGGGACATAACGGACCATCATGTGACCGTCAGCCGCTCGTCGGCCATGCGTCGGCCATGCGTCGGCCGCGAGTCGGCCGCCCGCCGGCGGCCCGTCGTCGGCTCGCCGGCCGCACCAGCAGGGAGTCGGGTTGCAGGACAGCGCACAGGACCCACCCGCACGCCGGGGCACTGCCACCCGCGCCTCCTGGGCCTCCCGCGCCGTCCGGGCGGTCGGACGGTACGTCAGGGCCGCCCCGGGGACGTACTGCTGGCTGCTGCTGCTCGCCTGCACCAGCTTCGTGGTGGCCCGGATGGATCCGGCCAACCTGGACTGGTTCCTGGGCAAGCGGTCCACCAACATCGAGCAGCTGCGCAGCCACCCGGTGCATGCCCTGCTGGCCAGCGCGATCTGGACCGAGTCGGCGTCCTTCCCGTTCTACTTCGTGCTCTACAACCTCTTCCACGTCCCCGCCGAGCGCTGGCTCGGCACCCTGCGCTGGCTGACCGTCGCCCTCACCGCGCACGTGCTGGCCACCTTCGTCAGCGAGGGCATCGTGGCCTGGGGCGTGGACGCCGGACGGCTGCCGGAGAACATGTCCACCACCGTCGACGTGGGGGTCTCCTACGCGCTGGCCGGGGTCGAGGGGGTGCTGACCTACCGCTTCGCCGGCCGCTGGCGCTGGGTCTACGGCGGTGCGCTGCTGTTCTTCTACCTGCTGCCGCTGATCACCTCGCACACCTTCACCGACCTCGGCCACTTCTGCTCGGTGCTGATCGGCCTGAGCTTCTACCGGTTCGCCCGGGGCCGCCCGGTCTGGGACCCGGTGGCCGCGGCCCGCGCGCTGCGGCACCGGACGGCCCGTTGACGGGGACCGGCACCGGCAGTTTCTGACCGTGGATCGGCAACCCCCTCCGGGGGGCTTGCAAACCGGCCCGCCTGCGCGAGGATGGCCGGATGGTTGAAGCACTGATCAACTCCGACGGCACCTCCGACGGCGCCGGCACCACCCCGCGCCGGATCGCCGATGCGTACGTCCACGCCCTGGCCGAGCTCGATCCGCTGACCGCGGTCTACCTCGGGATCGGTCCGCAGGACGACGACCGGCTCCCCGACCTCTCCCCGGCCGGCCAGGCCGCCGTCGCCGGGCTGGCCCGTCGCACGCTGGCCGAGTTGGACGCGGCGGAGGCGGCCGGAGCCGCGTCCGCCGAGGCCGAGCGGGGCTGCGCCCGGCTGCTCCGCGAGCGGCTGACGGCGGAGCTCGCCGTGCACGAGGCGGGCGAGGACTTCCGGGCCGTCCGCAACCTCTCCTCCCCGATGCACGGCATCCGCGAGGTCTTCGACCTGCTGCCCACCGAGACCCCGGAGCAGTGGGAGCTGATCGGCCGTCGGCTGGCCCGGGTGCCGGCCGCACTGGCCGGCTACCGGGAGCTGCTGGCCGAGGGCGTCGAGCGCGGCCTGCTCTCCGGCCCGCGCCAGGTGGCCACCGTGATCGGTCAGGTGGGGGAGTGGCTGGAGGGCGGCCCGGGCGGTTGGTTCGGCGATTTCGTCGCCCCCGCCCCGGCCGCTCAGCAGGAGGCCCTGACGGCCGCCGCCGTCGCCGCCGCCGGGGCCTTCGGCGAGCTGCGCGACTGGCTGCGGGACGTCTACGGCCCGGCCGCCGCCGGGCAGCCGGACACCGTCGGCCGCGAGCGGTACGCCCGCTGGGTCCGCTACTGGACCGGTGCCGACCTCGACCTGGACGAGGCGTACGCCTGGGCCTGGGAGCAGTTCCACGAGCTGGACGCCCAGATGCGGGCGGAGGCCGGCAAGGTGCTGCCCGGTGGCACCCCGATGGAGGCGATGGCCTGGCTGGAGCAGGACGGCCCGGCGATCCGCGGCGAGGAGGCCGTCCGGGAGTACCTGCAGGGCCTGATGGACCAGGCGATCAGCGACCTCCAGGGCGTGCACTTCGACCTGGCCGAGCCGCTGCTCAAGGTGGAGTCCCGGATCGCCCCGCCCGGCAGCGCCGCCGCCCCGTACTACACCGGCCCCTCGCTGGACTTCTCCCGCCCGGGCCGGACCTGGCTGCCGCTGCTCGGCCGGGAGAGCTTCCCGGTCTGGGACCTGGTCTCCACCTGGTACCACGAGGGCGTGCCCGGCCACCACCTCCAGCTGGCCCAATGGACCTACTGCGCCGACGAGTTGTCGACCTATCAGGTCACCCTCGGCGGGGTGAGCGCCAACATGGAGGGCTGGGCGCTGTACGCCGAGCGACTGATGGACGAGCTCGGCTACCTGACCGACCCCGGCCACCGGCTCGGCTACCTGAACGCGCAGATGATGCGCGCGCTGCGGGTGATCGTGGACATCGGCATGCACGTCGGCCTGGACTTCCCGGCCGACTCCCCGTTCAAGCCGGGCGAGGCGATGCTGCCGGACGACGCCCGGGAGTTCTTCGGCCGCTACTGCGGGCTGTCCGCCGAGTTCCTGGACAGCGAGCTGATCCGCTACCTGGGCCTGCCCGGCCAGGCGATCGGCTACAAGCTCGGCGAGCGCGCCTGGCTGCGCGGCCGGGAGGCGGCCCGGGCGGCGGCCTCGGCCCGGGGCGAGGAGTTCGACCAGAAGGCGTGGCACATGGCCGCGCTCTCCCAGGGCTCGCTGGGCCTGGACGACCTGGCCGAGGTGCTGGCCGGGCTGTAGCGGGTGCCACGGCGATCCGGCCGTCCGGGCCCGGCCCGGACGGCCGAATTGCCGCTCACCCGTCCGGGGGATCTCCTGGATGGAGCAGCTCGGAGAGAGCGCGCTCTCTCCGGTGTCTCCCGGAAGGCGGCCCCACGGTGTCCCATCTGCACGCTCCCGAAGACCGCACGGCCGCGTCCCGCCGCTGGTGGGCGCTGGCCGTGATCGCCATCGCGCAGCTGATGATCGTGCTGGACGCGACCATCGTGAACATCGCACTGCCATCGGCCCAGAAGGACCTGGGCATCTCGGACGCCAACCGCCAGTGGGTGATCACCGCCTACACGCTGGCCTTCGGCGGCCTGCTGCTGCTCGGCGGGCGGATCGGCGACCTGTTCGGCCGCAAGCGCACCTTCACCATCGGCCTGCTGGGCTTCGCGGTGGCCTCCGCGATCGGCGGGCTGGCCACCGAGGGCTGGATGCTGTTCGCCGCCCGCGCCCTGCAGGGCGCCTTCGGCGCGGTGCTCGCGCCGTCCGCGCTGTCTCTGCTCTCCACCACCTTCACCGACCCGAAGGAACGCTCCACCGCCTTCGGCGTGTTCGGCGCGATCGCGGGCTGCGGCGCCGCCATCGGCCTGATCTCCGGCGGTCTGCTCACCGAGTACCTGGACTGGCGCTGGTGCCTGTTCGTCAACATCCCGATCGCCCTCGGCGCCGCGATCGGCGCCTTCTACCTGCTCGAACGCGACCACGTGGAGAAGCAGCACCGGACCAGGCTCGACCTGCCCGGCGCGCTGCTCGGCTGCGGCGGCCTGCTGGCCATCGTCTACGGCACCTCGGAGGCCACCGGGCGCGGCTGGGGCGACTGGCTGGTGATCGGCTGCCTGGTGCTGGGCGTGCTGCTGCTGGCCGCGCTGGTGATGGTCGAGAAGCGCACCACCCACCCGCTGCTGCCGCTGCACATCATCGGCGACCGGAACCGGGGCGGGGCGGCGCTGGCGGTCGGCATGGCGATGATCGGGATGTTCGGCCTGTTCCTCTTCCTCACCTACTACCTCCAGGTGATCAAGGGCTACTCGCCGGTGATGGCCGGCGTCTCCTTCCTGCCGATGACCGCCGCGATCATCATCGCCTCCACCGGCTTCGCGGCCCGGATGATGACCCGGGTGCCGTCCCGGAACCTGGTGGTGCCCGGCCTGCTGCTGGCGGCGGCCGGCATGGCCTGGCTGATCAACCTCAAGGTGGACAGCTCCTACCTGACCATGGTGCTGCCCAGCGAGCTGCTGCTCGGCTTCGGCATGGGCCTGATCTTCATGCCGACCATGAGCCTGGCCACCCTCGGGGTCGCGCCGAACGAGACCGGTGCCGCCTCCGCCGTCATCAACACCGCGCAGCAGGTGGGCGGTTCGATCGGCACCGCGCTGCTGAACACCATCGCGGCCAGCGTCACCACCACCTACCTGGTCAGCCGGAACGCGGGTGATCCGCTGGTGCAGGCCCAGGGCGCCGTGCACGGCTACTCGGTGGCCACCGTGGTGGCCATGGGCATCCTGCTCGCGGCGGCCGTGATCGCCTTCCTGATGATCGACCACAAGCCGGTCCCGGGGGAGGCGGAGGCCGAGCAGCCCGTCCATGCGGCGATCTGACCGTCCGTCAACTCCCGGCAATCCCTTGCGGAAACATTCCGCAAGGGATTGCCGCCGAGTGGGCGGCCCTGCTTGACTCCGGGCATGACCGAGAACGACCTGCTGGTGGCCGGCGGAGCCGGCGTCGACACCATCGTCCGGGTGGAGCACCTCCGACTGCCGGACGCCGACTCGCAGTCCGTCCCCCCGGTGCGGGACCACGCCGCGCACACCGGTACCGGGGTCGCGCTCGGCACCCACCGGCTGGGGCTGCGCACCACCTTCGTGGACTACCTGGGCGACGACCCGCAGGCCGAGCTGCTGCTGGCCGAATTCCGGCGCCACGGGCTGCCGTTCGACCACCTGGTCTCCCCGGCCGGCACCCCGCGCTCGGTGAACCTGGTGGACCGGGCCGGCCGCCGGTTCTCCTTCTACGACGGCCGCCACCCGGCCGGGCTCCGCCTGCCCCGCGCCTTCTACCTGCCGCACCTGGAGCGCAGCCGGCACGTCCACCTCTCGATCACCGGCGTCAACCGCGACATGATCGAGGACGTCCGGCGGCTCGACCGCACCAGCTCCACCGACCTGCACGACTGGGACGGCGAGAACCCCCACCACCTGCCCTACGCGCTCGGCGCCGACCTGGTCTTCCTCTCCGCGGCCGGCAGCCGGGGCCGGACGGAGCAGCTGATGCACCGGATCCTGGCCGAGGGCCGGGCCCGGCTGGTCTGCGCCACCGACGGCGCGGCCGGCAGCCGGCTGCTGCTCCGGGAGGACCCCGGCGTCCTCCACCACGTCCCCGCCGTCGACCCGGGCCGCCCGGTGGTCGACACCAACGGCGCGGGCGACGCCTACGTCAGCGGCTTCCTGCACGCCTGGCTGGCCGGGCGCCCGCCGCTGGACTGCGCCCGCTCCGGTGCGGTAGCCGGTGCGTACGCCTGCACGGCCGCGGGCACCCACACCGCCCTGATCGACCCCGAGACCCTGGCCGCCGCACTGGCCTGACGGGGTGTCACTCGTGGTGGTCGGGGTGGATGCGGATGTGGTCGGCGGCCAGATCGGTGGCGACCCGGTGCTCCATGCCGAGGGCTGCGAGGAACTTGGCGGGGAGCTGGACGCGACCGGTGCGGTCGAGCATGACGTACTCGCGTTCGGTGGTGGTCTCCTGACCGTCGGCGTCGGTGGTGGTGCGGCGCAGGACCTCGCTGCTGGTGCGGCCGTCGCGGATGGCGACGGTCCGCCGCACCTCGGCGGCGACCATGGGGTCGTGGGTGACGACGACGGTGGTGACGCCGAGTTCGCGGTTGACGGTGCGGAGGGCTTCGAAGACGCCGGCGGCGGTCTCCGAGTCGAGCTCGCCGGTGGGCTCGTCGGCGAGCAGCACGGCAGGGGCGTTGGCCATGCCGACCGCGATGGCGACGCGCTGCTGCTGGCCGCCGGAGAGCTGGGAGGGCAGGCGGTGGGCGAGTTCGCCGATGTCGAGGGCTTCGAGGAGCTCGGTGGCGCGGGCGCCGTGCCGGCGGGTGGTCCGGCCGCCGCGGGCGCTCAGCTGCATGGGCAGGGTGATGTTCTGGGCGGCGGTGAGGAACGGCAGGAGGTTGCGGGCGGTCTGCTGGAAGACGAAGCCGACGGTGTGGCGGCGGTAGTGGAGGAGGTCCTTGCCGGTGAGGGTGAGGAGGTCGGCGCCGTCGACGGCGGCGGTGCCGGCGGTGGGGGTGTCGAGGCCGGCCAGGATGTTGAGCAGGGTGGACTTGCCGCTGCCGGAGGCGCCGACCAGGGCGATCAGGTCGCCGCGCCGGACGGTGAGGTCGAGTCCCTGGAGGGCTTGGACCTCGACCTTGTCGGTGGTGAAGATGCGGACCAGGCGTTCGCAGGTGATCGCGGTGTCGTGGTCGCGGGTGGTGGGCGCGGCGGCGGCGAGGGCCCTGCTGCGCAGGTCGTCGAGGGTGGGCTGGGTCCGGTTGGTCACTGGTCGCCTGCTCTCAGTTCGGTGGTGATCTGGCGTCGGGCGGTGAGGGCGGCTTCGGCGAGGACGGCGGTGGTGGCGAGGGCGGCGAGGCCGAGGGCTTGGGTGAGGACGGGGCCGGGGCGGAGGGTGAGGCCGGGGGTGACGGTGGCGCCGACGAGGGGGGTGAGGTCGATGGCGGGGCCGAGGAGCAGGATGGCGGCGGTGGCGGTGGTGGCGCCGCCGGTGGCGGCGAGGAGGACGGGTGGGAGGGATTCGGCGAGGACGAGGGTGAGTCCCTGACGGGGTTTCAGGCCCATGGTGCGCAGGCGGGCGAGGAGGGCGGCGCGTTCGGGGGTGGCGCGGACGAGGGTGAGCAGGACGGCGAGGACGGCGTAGAGGGCGGTGGCGGTGACGGCGGTCCAGAAGGTCCGCTCGGACGCCGCCTGCAAGGGGTTGTCGCCCAGCGCGCGCTCCGTGCCGGCGCTGGTGCGCAGCCAGTAGCCGGGTGCCCGGGTGCCGGGGTGGTCGGCGGCCTCGACGGTCGGGAAGCTCCGGTCGGCCAGCTCGCGCAGGGCGGCCTCGTCCACCGGGCCGGCGGCCAGCAGGGTGTTCGCCGGGCCGGCCGTCTCCACCGGGGGGATCTGCACGATCGGGACGGCGGAGCCGACCACGGCAGGGCTGCGCCCCACCGTGCCGACGGTGCGGATCCGTACCGTGCCGTTGTTCAGGTAGAGCCGGAACTCGCCCTGCGGCAGGCTCGGGCTGACCAGTGCGGGCACCAGGCCGTCCGGCAGCGGTTGCAGCAGGGCGGGGTCGAAGGTGCCGCGCCCGGCGACCTCGGCCATCCGGGCGTAGGGCTCCGGGTCGGCGGCCACCAGATTGACCTGGAGGTTCTCGCTGCCGTCGGTGACCAGGGTCACGTCGTCCTCGGTGTGCACGGCTGTGGTGAGCCGGACGCCGGGGAGCCGGGAGGCCGCCTCGGCGAAGCCGTCCGGCAGGGGGACGGGCCCCCGGGGGCGGACGGCGGCGTCCCCGCCGACCTGGAAGCGGGCCGCGGCGGCGCGGTCGGTGACCACGCTGGTCAGGGTGGTGGCGCCGAAGGCGGCGCAGCCGACGGCGATCAGCAGGGCGAGCAGGGGGAGGGCGGAGGGGCGTCCGCCGGGGCCGCTGCGGGCGGCTCGGGTGAGGCCGAGGAAGGTGATGGCGCCGGTGCGGCGGGCGGACCAGCGGGCGGGCAGGCCGATCAGCAGGGGTTGCAGGCGGGCGAGCAGGACCGCGCCGGTGAGGGCGATCAGCAGGGGGCCGCCGATCAGCAGCGGGTCGATCTCCTCGCCGAGCGGGGTCACGCCCCGGCGGCGGGCCTGCGTGACGGCGGCCACCGTGAGGGCCAGCAGCAGGAGTTCGGCGATCAGCCGGCGACGGTGGCGGTGCTTGCCGGGTGGCCGCAGGGCGAGCAGGGCGCGGAGCGGGAAGGCGAGCAGGGCGAGCAGGGTGACGGAGGCTCCGGCGGTGAGGGCGGTGGTGTGACGGTACGTCGGGAGGGCCAGCAGGGCTGCGGTGGTGCCGAGGGCGGCGGCTGGCAGGACGGTGACGGCGCTCTCGCCGAGCAGTCGCAGGGCCAGGCCGGTGCGGCCGGCGCCGCGGGCCCGGAGCAGGCGTAGTTCGTCGAGGCGGCGGTCGGTGGTCAGGGCGGCGGCCAGGCAGAGCACCACCACGATTACGCCCGCCGCCCCGACCGGACCGACCGAGGTCAGCGTGGTGGCGGCGTTCTGCTGCTCGGCAGCCGAGTCGATCAGGGCCCGGAGCCCGGTCTCCACCCGGAGCCGGGGGAGGCCGCTCGCGGTGGTCAGGGTGGCTGCGAGCGGGCCGGTGGTGATGCCGGCCATGGTGGCGGCGGTGGCCGGCAGTTGGTCGGCCCGCAGCTTCGCGGTGTCGACGGGGAGCCGCCAGAAGGACGTGCTGTGGCCGTTCCAGGCGGCCACCTCCTCGTACCCGGCGTCCCCGACCAGGGCGGTGGTCGTCCAGTACGGCTGCGGCGGCTGGTCCGTGGTCATGTCCTCGCACGCGTACAGCGCGCAGGTGCTCCCGCTCCAGTACGGGTCCTCCCGGTCGGCGGTGTAGAGGCCGGTGACCCGGACCCGCCCGCCGGACTGGCCGTCGAGGACGTCGCCGAGGCGGATGTTCATGACCTTGGCGGCGGCGTCGGAGAGTGCCACCTGGGTGGTCTCGCCCGGTGCGGAGCGGTCGGCCGGCCACTGACCGGCCGTCAGCTCCAGGTGCGACGGGGCGTCGTGCAGGTACAGCAGGGCGAGCCGGGGCCGGGCCTCCTCGATCACGGTCAGGCCGGGGTTCAGCAGTGGCGTCTCCCGGCCCACGGTGCCGTACACCGCGCCCTTCCCGTGCAGCGGCAGCACGGCGCCGATCCGCTCGTCGAGCATGGCGGCGACCTGGTCGAGCTGCTGCCGACCGGGCACGGCGGCGGCGTCGGCCCGCATGCTGGTGCCGTCGACCCCGGCGGCGGCCAGGTAGCCGCGCAGGGCGCGGTCGGCGCTGCGGTCGGCGTCGAGGGGGAGGGCGGTGGCGAGGAAGGCGGTGGTGAGGGCGAGGAGTGCGGTGAGGAGGGTGGCGAGGGGCATGGCCCGGAGGCGGGTGCGGATCCAGGGGGTGTGGGTGGTGGGTCGGTCGTCGTGCGGGGGGTGGGGTGCGTTTTCGGGGTCCACGGCGATGGTGAGCTGGGCGGTCATGATTCCTCCGGGCGGCGCAGGGCGGCGGCCGGGCCGTTGCGGCGGGCGGTGCCGAGGACGGCGGTGAGCAGGGGGAGGCCGGCGGTGGCGGCGGTGAGGGCGAGGGTGGGCCAGAGCGGGAGGGCGATCAGGACGGCGGGCAGGGGCGGTCGGGCGGTGGGGGTGAGGACCAGGAGGGGGACGGTGAGGTGGACCAGGACGGTGCCGAGGGCGAGGCCGGTGGTGGTGCCGAGGGTGATCAGGACGGCCTGTTCGGCGGTGACGGCGCGGGTGAGCAGTCGGCGGGGGGTGCCGAGGGCGAGCAGGACGGCGGATTCGCCGGCGCGTTCGGTGGCGGCGGCGGAGGCTGCGGCGGCGAAGCCGATGGCGGCGAGCAGGGCGGCGACCACGGCGAGGGCGGTCAGGGCGCCCTGGGGTGCGGCGCTGACCGGGTCGTGGAGCAGCTTGGTGGCCCGTTCGCCGTTCAACTCCAGCTGTTGGAATCCTGGTTGGGAGCGCAGTGCGGCGGCGGCGGTGGCCGGGGTGCGGTCGTCGGGGCCGGCGGCGGGCAGCCACCACTCCGGCACGGTGCTCGTCAGCAGGCCACGGACGGCCAGCCGTCCGCTCAGGGCGGGGAGGTCGAGGGCGATCGCGGTGGCGCCGGCCACCGGCAGGACGGGCACCTCGGAGGTGATCCGCACCGGGAGCTTGCTGCCGCCGACCAGCACCTGGACGGTGTCGCCGGTCTTCGCGCCGATCGCGGCCAGGTAGTCCCGGGTGGCCACGGCGGGCAGCGGCCCGTCGTCCGGACGGCCGTCGATCCGGGGGCCGGCCGGGATCAGGGTGGCGGAGGTCATGCCGCCGGTCCGGGGCGACTCGTAGCTCAGCCGCTGGCCGCCCTCGGGTGCGGGCAGCAGCTTGAGCCAGGTCTTCGGCGTCTTCGAGAACATCCCGGGCTGCGCGTCCTGGACGACCGACCAGGCGCCGGGGGAGGGCAGCGGCACGGGGGTGGCCGGGCCGCCGGCCGTGTCCGCCACCGCGAGCCGGTGCACCGTCAGCTCGGCGCCGGGCTGCCCGGTGTCCTTGGAGTAGTTGACCACCACGGCGGCCAGGGTCAGCGGGGCGGCGACCGAGCCGACCGGGGGCCCGGCCAGGGCGGTCAGGTCGACGGACACCGTCCGCCGGCCGCCCTCTCCCAGCGGCGGGACGACCGCGCGGTGGACCAGCCCGTAGCGGTCCCGGAGCATCAGCCAGAGCGTGGGGCTCTGGTAGGCCACCGGGAAGGCGTCCTCCGCCGGGACGCCCGGCCGCAGTTCGATGCCGAGGTCGATCCGGGCGGGGCGGCCGGGCAGCGGCAGGCCGCCGAGCGCGCCCGGGGTCAGCGGGCCGAGCACGTCGCCGATCGGCCGGCCGGCGAACAGGTCCGGGCGGACCGGGAGCCGGGCGACGGACCCGGTGGTGTCGAGCATCAGGAGCCGGCCGGTGCGGTCCCCGGGCAGGCTCTGGTCCACCAGTGCGGCCGGGATCAGCCGCTCGCCGCCGGGGAGCGCACCGTACTGGCCGCCCTGGCCGAGGGCGTTGGTGGTGGAGCCCGAGATCCGCAGGCCGCCGGCCGTGGTGAAGTCGGCCTGGTCCCGCTGGGACCGGTCCCAGGCGGTGTGCTGACCGAGCGCCAGCACACCGGTGGCCATCGCCAGCACCAGCAGCAGCACGGGTCCGTTCGCCCGGCCCGGACGGCGGGCCAGCTGCCAGCCGGCCAGCGCCGGCCCGAGCGCCCGGCCACGCGCCGCGGTACGCGCACCCCAACGGGCGGCGAACGGCAGCAGCCGCAGCACCAGCAACGTCCCCGCGCACAGCGCCACGGTCGGCGCCGCCACCAGCACCGGATCGATCCCCTGCGTCCCGTCCGCCGCCGTGGACAACCCACCGCTCTGCCGGGTGAGTTGACGGTACGCCAGCGCCGCCAGCGCCAGCAGCGCCAGATCCGCACCCGAGCGGGCAGCCGTACTCACCACCGCCTGCCGCCGCGAACGCACCCGCCGCGCACCAGGACGCGGCAGCGACGTCAACACCACCCCCACCACCGCACACACCAACGCCACCGGCCAGCGCTGCGCCCAGCCCGTGGTGTCCAGCGGCAGCCCGGCCAGCGCCTCCTGACGGCCCAGCAGGCGCAGCACCGGCCCGGCCAGCACGGGAGCGAGCAGCGCGGCGGGCAGGGCGAGCAGCACCGACTCGATCGCGGTGCAGGCCGCGAGCCGGGCCCGGCTCGCGCCGCGCGCGGTGAGCAGCGCGTTCTCGCCCGCCCGGCGGTCGGTCACCAGGTGCACCACCAGCAGCAGCGCCGCCACCGCCAGCGCCACCAGCTGCAGGCCCCCGATCAGTAGCGTCGAACGGGCCATCAGCGCGGCCGACCGCAACTCCTCGACCAACTCGGCCAGCCCCGTGTCGACCTGGAGTCCGTTGCCCCGCAGGAACTCGACGCGCAGCTCGGGCAGCCGCTGCCCGAGGTCCGCCATCCGCTCGGCCGTGGTGGTGGAGAAGTCGGCGGTCACCAGCCAGCTGCGTCCGCCCTGGGTGACCCGGCCCGAGCTGAGGGCGGCATCGTCCACCAGCATCGGCCCGTAGGTGGTGAAGCCCTTGACCTGCGTCTCCCGGCCGCCCAGCGGGTCCAGCCGCCAGTACTCCGCAGCCCGGTCGGCGGCCCGGTAGACCCCGGTGACCGACACCTCCATCGGCACGTCGGTGAACCGGTCGACGATGGTCACCGTGGCGGGCAGCGCCCCGGCGGTCAGGCCCAGGCGGTCCAGGGTGCTCGACGGGGCCGCCACCTCGACCGGACCGCCGGCCTGCGGCGCCTGCGGCAGCCGGCCGGCCAGCACCTCGACCCGGTCCGGCGCCAGTGCGGCCAGCACCGTCAGGTCCGGCTGCGCGTCGGCCGCTCGGCCGCCGTCCGGTCGGGCCGGGAGACCGTACGACTTGCTCCGGGCGACGCTGAGGGTGGTGGTCGGCAGCTCGCCGTACACCTCCCGGGCGAAGCCGGCCACCGCCGCGTCGTCCTTCGCCCTCGGCGTCTCCCGGTCGGTGCCCAGCAGCAGCGAGCCACGCGGCTCGCCGGTCAGCGCGTGCCGCAGGCCGGCCTCACCGACGGTGCGGTCGAAGGCGGCCAGCGCCGTCAGCACGGTGGTCGTGGTGAGCACCGTCAACAGCACCGCGGCGGCCAGCGGCAGCCGTCCACGCAGGCGCCGCAGTACGAATCCGAACATTTCCCGTGTACCCCCGTCCCGGACAGCGGCCGACTCTGTCAGAGAAAGTTCGTCGCGGGAAGGGTCTTGCGCGCATCATCGGGTTGATGGGCAGAATTCATTCGGCACACTGCCCGAGGGGGATGCGAATATGACGGAGAACCAGAAGGAACCGATGGTCCAGGTCACTGACCTGCGGCGAAGCTTCGGAAACGGGCCCAATGAGGTCCATGCCCTAAGAGGCGTTTCGTTTATGGCCGGAAGGGGGGAGCTCACTGCCCTAAAGGGCAGGTCCGGCTCCGGTAAGACCACTCTGCTCAATCTCGTCGGCGGTCTCGACCAGGCCTCCGGCGGAAGCATCGTGATCGACGGCACCGATCTCGCCTCGCTCGACGAGAACGGCCGGCTCGCCCTGCGTCGCGACCGGATCGGCTTCGTCTTCCAGTCCTTCGGCCTGCTGCCCGTGCTCACCGCGGCCGAGAACGTCGGCGTCCCGATGCGGCTGCGGCGGATGGCCGCCGCCGAGCGCGAGGAGCGCGTGCACACCCTGCTCGCCCTGGTCGGCCTGGCCGGCCACGCCGACCAGCTCCCGTCCGAGCTCTCCGGCGGCCAGCAGCAGCGGGTCGCCATCGCGCGCGCCCTCGCCAACGACCCCGCCCTGATCATCGCCGACGAGCCCACCGGCCAACTCGACTCCGAGACCGGCCTCGCCGTCATGGACCTGCTCCGCGCGGTGGTCCGCTCCCAGGGCGTCACCGCCCTGGTCGCCACCCACGACCCCGCCCTGATGTCGCAGGCCGACCGCATCCTCGAACTCCACGACGGCCGCATCGTCGAACCGGCGGCGGTCGCCGACTGAACGACCGGCGCTCCCAGGAAGCGTCCGGGGGATTCCCAGGGACTTCCCGGTGGTGGATCATCCGATCCTCAGAACCACCGGCCAGGCTGGGGACCCCCGGACCCCTCTGCGCAGGAGCACCGCCTTGACGATCTGGCACCGCCTCGGCCTGGCCGCCCTGTTGAGCCTGCTGTTCGCGGTCACGCCGGCCGCTGCCCGCAACGCGACCCCGGTGGAGACCGCCCAGGCGGCGGCCGCCGCGCCGGCCGAGCTGCCGGCCGCCGTCCCGGCCGCGGCGCCTGTCGAGGCCCCGGCGGCGGACCCGGACGCGGTGGCGCAGCCGGAGCCGTCGCCTGCCGCCTCGCCCGCGCCCGCCCCCTCGCCGTCGCCTGCCGCCTCGCCCTCCGCCGTGCCCGCCGAGGTGTCGCTCGGCACCACCGGCACGGCCCCGCCCGGCCCCGAGGCCGACCGGGTCGGCGTGCTCGGCTCCGGCGGTCAGCACTTCTGCACCGCCTCCGTCATCGACAGCCCGGGTGGCAGTCTGGCCGTCACCGCCGCCCACTGCGTCTCCTCGGCGGACGGCCTCACCTTCACCCCGGCCTACCGCAACGGCGAAGCCCCGTACGGCACTTGGCGGGTCACCGCGATCCACGCCACCGACGGCTGGCAGGACTCCGGCGACCCCGACCAGGACTACGCCCTGCTCGACATCGCCCCCGACCCGGCCACCGGCCGCACCATCCAGTCCGTCCTCGGTGGCACCCCCGTCGACTTCGCGGCCCCCCTCGCCACCACCGCCCGCCTCTACGGCTACCCCGCCCGTACCGACACCCCGCTGCTCTGCACCAACGCCACCACCGCTCAGTCCCCGACCCAGCGCCGCATCGACTGCCCCGGCTACCCGGGCGGCACCAGCGGCGGCCCCTTCGTCGACACCGCCACCGGCCACCTGATCGGCGTCATCGGCGGCCACCAGGAGGGCGGCGACACCGAGGACACCTCCTACGGCGCCGTGTTCGGCCCGGCCTTCCGGGCCCTCTACCAGGACGCCACCGGCTGACCACCCGGCGTGCACCAGCCGTAAATCAGGCCGCCCGTGCGGCAGTTGTGGTGCAGAGTGCCGCTGTGGCGCCGACCCCCGGCGCCCTCGCGGAAGGCCGGAGCAGATGCCCGACGACTGGACCGAGCTGCCCATGGAGCACTACTCGGCATGGCGCGCCGTCCTCAACGGCATGGCCGAGGCGCATGAGCTCACCCGCCCCGCCGCCTGCCCGCTCTGCGGCACCGGCACCCTCCACCTGGCCTTCGGCCTCTGGGGCCCGGGCACCCCGCGCACCGTCGGCGGCGAGCCCTACCTGGGCGCCGGCCGGCACTGGGAGTGGTGCGACAACTGCCTTGCCCACGACTACTCCTGCAACGACCTCGTACCGGCCTGGGCGGGCCCGTCCCTGATCCCGCCCACCGTCGGCACCCGTGACCCGTCCGAAGTGATCCCGCACCTTGCCGCACCCGGAGCATGACGAAGGCCCAGACTGACCGATGGTCAATCTGGGCCTCTGCAGCACTTCTTGCGAAGTGCCCCCGGCAGGATTCGAACCTGCGCACCCGCCTCCGGAGGGCGGTGCTCTATCCCCTGAGCTACGGGGGCCTGCTTGGTGTCTCCTTGCGGCGACGGAGAGAACGTTACCAGGTCGCGAGCGTGCTCCGTGCACGGGTTTCCGACCGGGTGGCGGAAGGTGTGACGGAGTGTGGGAAAGGGCGGACGGGCAGGTGGGTGCGCGGCTACCCTCGGTGAGGTGTCGGGAGCCTCCGGGCGGGTCCTCGTGGTGGACGACAGCGAGGTGATCCGCCAGCTGATCAGAGTCAACCTGGAGCTTGAGGGCTTCGAGGTGGTGACGGCCGCCGATGGCGCGGAGTGCCTGGAGGTGGTCCGGCGGGTGGCACCGGACGTGGTGACGCTGGACGTGATGATGCCGAGGTTGGACGGCCTGCGGACGGCGGCCCGGCTGCGGGCGGCGCCGGCCACCGCGCGGTTGCCGATCGCGATCGTCAGCGCCTGCGCCCCGGCGGAGCTGCGACAGGGCCGGTCGGTCGGCGTGGACGGTTACCTCGGCAAGCCCTTCGACCCGGCGGACCTGGTGGCGCTGGTGCGCCGGCTGATGGCGATGAAGGTGAGCGACCCGGAGCGGCGACAGCGGTTCGCCCCCGGCCCCGGGCAGTAGGGCCGGGGCCCCGGAGCGGATGTCGATGCTGTTCGCCGAGAGCGAACGGCATCGCGGCGCGAACGTCTCGACGGGCAAACCGGGTACGGCCCAGGGCCGGGCCTCGCCTAGGCTGGGGCCCGTGACACCCGCAGATCTCTCCCAGGCAGTCCAGGCCGCAGTGAGCGCCGCCATCGAGGCGGGCGAGCTGACCGTCGCCGTGCCCGAGCACGTGACGATCGAACGGCCCAAGAACAGGGACCACGGCGACTACGCCACCAACGTGGCCCTCCAGCTCGCGAAGCCGGCCGGCAAGCCGCCGCGAGCCGTCGCCGAGGTGCTGGCCGGACGCCTCCGAGGGATCGCCGGTGTGTCGAAGGTGGACATCGCCGGCCCGGGCTTCCTGAACATCACGCTGGACGCCGCGACCCAGGGCGACCTGGCCCGCGCCATCGTCGAGGCCGGTCCGGAGTACGGCCGGAACGAGGCGCTCAAGGGCCTCAAGATCAACCTGGAGTTCGTCTCCGCCAACCCGACCGGCCCGATCCACATCGGCGGCGTCCGGTGGGCGGCCGTCGGCGACTCGCTGGCCCGGGTGCTCAAGGCGACCGGCGCCGAGGTGACCACCGAGTACTACCTCAACGACGCCGGCGTGCAGATCGGCAAGTTCGCCGCCTCGCTGCAGGCCGCCGCGAACGGCCGGCCCGCTCCCGAGGACGGCTACGTCGGCGAGTACATCGTCGACATCGCCAAGACCCTGGTGGCGAACGTCCCCGGCGTGCTCGACCTCCCCGAGGACGAGCAGGTGCAGGTGTTCCGCACCGAGGGCCTCAAGCTGATGGTCGCCGAGATCAAGCGCTCGATGGACGAGTTCGGCACCCACTTCGACGTCTGGTTCTCCGAGAAGAGCCTGCACGACTCGGGTGCGGTGGAGAAGGCGATGGAGCGGCTGCGCGAGCAGGGCCACGTCTTCGACCAGGAGGGTGCGATCTGGCTGCGCACCACCGACTTCGGCGACGACAAGGACCGCGTCCTGATCAAGGCCGACGGCGAGACCACCTACTTCGCCGCCGACGCCGCCTACTACCTGAGCAAGCGGGACCGGGGCAGCGAGGTCTCGGTCTACATGCTCGGCGCCGACCACCACGGCTACGTCAACCGCCTCAAGGCCATCGCGGCCTGTGCGGGCGACGACATGGACAAGAACATCGAGGTGATGATCGGTCAGTTCGTGAAGATGGTCCGGGACGGCCAGGAAGTCCGGATGTCCAAGCGGGCGGGCAACATCATCACGATCGACGACGTGATCGAGTGGATCGGCGTGGACGCCGCCCGCTACTCGCTGGTGCGCTACCCCACCGACTCCACCATCACGCTCGACATCAACGTGCTGACCAGCCAGACCAACGAGAACCCGGTCTTCTACGTCCAGTACGCGCACGCCCGGATGTGCTCGGTGCAGCGCAACGCGGAGCAGAAGGGCATCTCCAAGGGCTCGGCCGAGGACTTCAGGCCGGAGCTGCTCAGCACGGAGTGGGAGTCCACCCTGCTCGGCCAGCTCGGCGAGTTCCCGCGCGTGCTGGCCAAGGCCGGCGAGCACCGTGAGCCGCACCACGTCGCGCGCTACCTCGAAGAGGTGGCCCGGGACTACCACCGGTTCTACGACAACTGCCAGATCCTGCCCAAGGGCGACGAGGAGGTCACCGACCTCACGCACGCCCGGCTCTGGCTGGCCGACGCCACGCGCACGGTCATCGCCAACGGCCTCACGCTGCTGGGCGTCTCGACGCCCGAGCGGATGTAGTCGCACCAACCCCCGCGATTCCAGGGGGCGGTGACGGTCCGTCAGGACGCGTCACCGCCCCTCCTCGTAAGGTCGCAAGACTCGCTAAGGAAGACGCAGATGAGCCGCTCCGCCCACCCCGCCGGTCCCCGTCACGGCGACGTGCTGCCCGAGGGCCACTACCTGGCGCCCCCGGCCGATCTGAACGCGCTCGACCCGAAGGTCTGGTCGGCCACCGTCACCCGCGACGCCGAGGGCGTCGCCACCGTCGGCGGGCTGGACGTGAAGGCGATCGCGGAGGAGCACGGCACCCCGGCCTACGTGATGGACGAGGCCGACTTCCGGGCCCGGGCCCGGGCCTGGCGGGACGCCTTCGGGGCCGACGCGGACGTCTACTACGCGGGCAAGGCGTTCCTCTCCAAGGCGGTGGTGCGCTGGCTGCACGAGGAGGGGCTGAACCTCGACGTGTGCAGCCCGGGCGAGCTGGCGGTGGCGCTGGCCGCCGGGATGCCGGGGGAGCGGATCGCGCTGCACGGCAACAACAAGACCACCGAGGAGCTGGAGCAGGCGCTCAAGGCCGGGATCGGCCACGTGGTGCTGGACTCCTTCCAGGAGATCGAGCGGCTCGCCGCGGTGGCCGAGCGGCAGGGCGTCCGCCAGCCGGTGCTGATCCGGGTCACCGTCGGCGTGGAGGCGCACACCCACGAGTTCATCGCCACCGCGCACGAGGACCAGAAGTTCGGCCTCTCGCTGAGCGGCGGCCGGGCGGCCGAGGCGGTCCGCCGCACGCTGGCCCACCCGAGCCTGGAGCTGCGCGGCATCCACTCGCACATCGGCTCGCAGATCTTCGACACGGCCGGCTTCGAGGTGGCCGCCCGCCGGGTGGTCGGCCTGCTGGCCGAGGTCCGGGACGAGCACGGGGTGGAGCTGCCGGAGATCGACCTCGGCGGCGGCCTCGGGATCGCCTACACCAGCGAGGACGACCCGCGTACGCCGGCCGAGATCGCCGCCGCGCTGGCCGACATCGTCCGCCGGGAGTGCGCGGCGGCCGGGCTGACCGCGCCGCGCCTGAGCGTGGAGCCGGGCCGGGCGATCGTCGGGCCGACCGCGTTCACGCTGTACCGGGTCGGTACCATCAAGCCCCTCGACGGCCTGCGCACCTACGTCAGCGTCGACGGCGGCATGTCGGACAACATCCGCACCGCCCTGTACGACGCCGAGTACTCGGTCGCCCTGGTCTCGCGCACCAGCGAGGCGGCGCCGATGCTGGTGCGGGTGGTCGGCAAGCACTGCGAATCCGGCGACATCGTGGTCCGGGACGCCTTCCTGCCCGCCGACCTGACGGAGGGTGACCTGATCGCGGTGCCCGCGACCGGGGCCTACTGCCGCTCGATGGCGAGCAACTACAACCACGCCCTCAAGCCTCCGGTGCTGGCCGTCAGGGACGGCGCGGCCCGGGTGATCGTCCGGCGCGAGACGGAGGAGGATCTCCTGCGTCTCGATATCGGATAGAGAAATCCTCGTCTCAGATCTTGGAACGGCCGTAGATTCGTACGGCCGGTCCCGGAGACTGGTACGGACCGAATACCCTGCGGGCAACGGCTACCGCCGACCATGGAGCCCGCCGGAATCCCCGAGAAAGCAGAGCGGAGTCGGATGATGCGTACGCGCCCGCTGAAGGTGGCGTTGCTGGGCTGTGGTGTGGTGGGCTCCGAGGTGGCGCGCATCATGACGACGCACAGCGCCGACCTCGCCGCGCGGATCGGCGCTCCGGTCGAGCTCGCCGGGATCGCCGTCCGCCGGGCCGGCCGGGCCCGGGCCGGGGTGCCCGAGGAACTGCTCACCACCGACGCCGAGGCCCTCGTCGGCCGCGGCGACATCGACGTGGTGATCGAGGTGGTCGGCGGGATCGAGCCGTCCAAGAGCCTGATCCTGAAGGCGTTCGAGAACGGTGCCTCGGTGGTCTCGGCCAACAAGGCGCTGCTCGCCAAGGACGGCTCCGAGCTGCACGCCGCCGCCGCCAAGGCCGGCGTGGACCTCTACTACGAGGCCGCCGTGGCCGGTGCCATCCCGCTGATCCGCCCGCTGCGCGAGTCGCTGGCCGGCGACAAGGTGAACCGGGTGCTCGGCATCGTCAACGGCACCACCAACTTCATCATGGACAAGATGGACTCCACCGGCGCCGGGTACTCCGAGGCGCTGGAGGAGGCCACCGCGCTCGGCTACGCCGAGGCCGACCCGACCGCCGACGTGGAGGGCTTCGACGCCGCTGCCAAGGCCGCGATCCTGGCCGGCATCGCCTTCCACACCAAGGTCACCGCCGCGGACGTCTACCGCGAGGGCATCACCGAGGTGACCGCCGCCGACATCGCCTCCGCCAAGGAGATGGGCTGCGTGGTCAAGCTGCTGGCGATCTGCGAGCGGGCCGCCGACGGCGAGTCGGTCACCGCCCGGGTGCACCCGGCGATGATCCCGCTCAGCCACCCGCTGGCCTCCGTCCGCGAGGCGTACAACGCGGTCTTCGTGGAGGCCGAGGCGGCCGGTCGGCTGATGTTCTACGGCCCCGGGGCCGGCGGCGCGCCGACCGCCTCGGCGGTGCTCGGCGACCTGGTCGCGGTCTGCCGCAACAAGCTCAACGGCGCCACCGGTCCGGGCGACTCGGTCTACAGCCAACTGCCGGCCAAGCCGATGGACCAGGTGATCACCCGGTACCACGTCAGCCTGGACGTGGACGACCGGGCGGGCGTGCTGGCCCAGGTCGCCACCGTCTTCGCCGACCACGGGGTCTCGATCGACACCGTCCGCCAGCAGGGCCGCGAGGGCGACGCGTCGCTCGTCGTGGTCACCCACCGCGCCACCGACGCCGCGCTGTCGGCGACGGTCGACAAGCTCCGCGCACTCGACAGCGTGCGCGGCGTGGCCAGCATCATGCGGGTTGAAGGGGAGTAGGAAGCACCATGAACGCCGTAGTCCAGAGCGGTCACACCCACCAGTGGCGCGGGCTCATCGAGGAGTACCGCGACCGTCTGCCGGTCACCGCCGACACCCCCGTCGTCACCCTGCTGGAGGGCGGCACGCCGCTCGTCCCGGCCCAGGTGCTCTCCGAGCGCACCGGCTGCGAGGTCTACCTCAAGGTCGAGGGCGCCAACCCGACCGGCTCCTTCAAGGACCGCGGGATGACCATGGCCATCTCCAAGGCCAAGGAGGACGGCGCCCAGGCCGTCATCTGCGCCTCCACCGGCAACACCTCGGCCTCCGCCGCCGCGTACGCGGTGCGGGCCGGCATGGTCTCCGCCGTGCTGGTGCCGCAGGGCAAGATCGCGCTCGGCAAGATGGGCCAGGCCCTGGTGCACGGCGCGAAGATCCTCCAGGTGGACGGCAACTTCGACGACTGCCTCACCCTGGCGCGTGAACTCTCCGAGAAGTACCCGGTCGCCCTGGTCAACTCGGTGAACCCGGTGCGCATCGAGGGCCAGAAGACCGCCGCCTTCGAGATCGTCGACATGCTCGGCGACGCCCCCGACATCCACGTCCTGCCGGTCGGCAACGCGGGCAACATCACCGCCTACTGGAAGGGCTACACCGAGTACGCCAAGGACGGCCTGGCCGCCCGCACCCCGCGGATGTGGGGCTTCCAGGCGTCCGGCTCGGCCCCGATCGTGGACGGCGCCCCGGTGCTCAAGCCGCAGACCATCGCCACCGCGATCCGGATCGGCAACCCGGCCTCCTGGGACTACGCGCTGGCCGCCCGGGACGACTCCGGCGGTCTGATCGACAAGGTGACGGACCGTCAGATCCTGTCCGCCTACCGCCTGTTGGCCTCCCAGGAGGGCGTCTTCGTGGAGCCCGCCTCGGCCGCCTCGGTGGCCGGCCTGCTGGCCAAGGCGGAGGCCGGTCTGGTCGACCCGGGCCAGCGGATCGTCTGCACCGTGACCGGCAACGGCCTCAAGGACCCGGACTGGGCGGTGGCCGGCGCCCCGCAGCCGCAGGTCGTCCCGATCGACCCGGAGGCCGCCGCCCGCCGCCTGGGGCTGCTGGACTGACGACGCGTCAACGGACGGGCCGACCCTTTCGGGGGGCGGCCCGTCCGTGCCGCCGCCCGGCCGGGTGACCTGATCGAGTGCAGTCGATCACGGCACGCTTTCCGGCCAGATCCGGCAACACGGCAGATCGGAGGGGTGCGGGGTGTACCGCTGTGGAACCTCTCTTCGATAGTCTGGATCCAGCGGGCCGTGCCGCGCGCGGACGGGCCGTCCGCCGGGGGCGCCGATCGCAGGCCCCGCACACGTACCACCGCAGGCCCGCCCCCCAACCGGGCCGTCATTCCTCAGGAGAGTCCCACCACCATGGCTGGTCCCGCGTTCCGTGCTGCCGCCGTCCGGGTCCGGGTCCCCGCGACCAGTGCCAACCTCGGCCCCGGTTTCGACGCCTTCGGACTCGCCCTCGGCCTGTACGACGACGTGGTGGTCCGGGTCGCCGACAGCGGCCTCTCGGTGGACATCGCCGGTGAGGGTGCGGACTCCCTGCCGCGCGACGAACGGCATCTGATGGTCCGTTCGATGCGCGCCGCCTTCGACCGCCTCGGCGGCCAGCCGCGCGGCATCGAGGTGGTCTGCGCCAACCGGATACCGCACGGCCGGGGCCTCGGCTCCTCCTCCGCCGCCATCTGCGCCGGCATCGTCGCCGCCCGCGCCGTCACCATCGGCGGCCCGACCGCGCTGGACGACGACGCCCTGCTGGCCCTCGCCTCCGAGCTGGAGGGCCACCCCGACAACGTCGCGGCCTGCCTGCGCGGCGGCTTCACCATCGCCTGGACGGACGAGGAGTCCGCCAAGGCGGTCCGGCTGGAGCCCTCCGCCGAGGTGGTGCCGGTGGTCTTCATCCCCTCCACCGAGGTGCTCACCGAGACCGCCCGCGGCCTGCTGCCCCGGACCGTCCCGCTCGGCGACGCCGCGGTCAACGCGGGCCGCGCGGCCCTGCTGGTCGAGGCCCTGACGAACCGTCCGGAGCTCCTGCTGGCCGCCACCGAGGACCGCCTGCACCAGGACTACCGGGCCGCCGCGATGCCCGGCAGCGCCGCCCTGGTCGGCGCCCTGCGCGCCGAGGGCGTGCCGGCCGTGATCTCCGGCGCCGGCCCCACCGTGCTCGCCCTGGCCGACGAGGCCGGGGCCGAGAAGCTGCTCTCCTTCGCCGGGCCGGACTTCGCCGCGCACCGGCTCGGCCTGGACGCCCGGGGGGCCCAGGTACTGCCGCTGGACGGCTGAGCCATTCGGGTGGGCGGGCACGATTGACGGGAACGGGGCCGGGGAATGTGTCAGGGGGTCGGTAGTGTTAACCTCATTGCTGCACCAGATGCCCTCCGGGGTGCGGTGCGCCGCGTCCCGATCCCGCCCTCCCACAGTTGCGGCCAGTCCGCACGAGTGGGGCCTTGGCCGAACGGGACCACGATCCTCCGGGAGTCCTCCGCAGCGCGTACGCAGCCTGCCTGCGCGGATGCGGCCACATCCCGAAGCCGTGACGGCACCTGACTCCCTCCCACGGCCTCCCACGTAGCGCCGCGCCCGGATGGGGCCCGGTCGCCGGACCGCGACGGGGGCCCGGGAACCGCGGGCAGTGGGGTCGGCAGGTGCCCACCCGCGCCACTTCGCACCACGTGCACATCACAGCTCTTCCCCGACTGGCAGTAGCGCCATTCGGGGGATCACCGCCTCGGACCGGCGCATTCGCGCGTTGGTCAGGACAGCACAACCGGTCGCCGAGCCAGACAGGCCGACGTCCGCTCCAGGGAAGGACCCTTAGTGAGCGACTCCACCGATCTGATGGGCGCGCGCCCGGACGCCGAAGCGTCGGACGCCGCCACCGCCCCCGCGGCTCCGGCGCGGCGCCGCCGCACCGCCGCCGCGGGCCTGGACGGCCTGGTCCTGGCCGAGCTGCAGAAGCTCGCCTCGACCCTCGGGATCAGCGGTACCGGACGCCTTCGCAAGAGCCAGCTGATCGAGGCCATCAAGGAGAAGAGCGGCGGTGACCCGCTGCTCGCCGGTGCCGCCGCGCCGGCCGCAGCCCCGGCCGCCAAGCGTGCCACCAAGGCCGCTGCCGCCGCCGAGGCGCCCGCCGCCGAGGCCGCTCCGGCCGCCGATCAGGGGCAGGAGGCGGCTCCGCCGCGGGCTGCCCGCCGCACGGCCAAGGCCGCCGCTGCCGCTCCGGCCGCCGAGCCGCAGATCGACATCCCGGTGCAGGCCGCCGCCGAGGCCGCCCCGGCCCGGACCGAGCGCACCCGCCGCCGGGCCACCTCGGCCGCCGGCGCCCCGGTCGCCGAGGCTCCCGAGGCCGGCACCGTGGTCGCCGAGGCGCGCGAGACCCGCGCCGCCGAGGCCCGCCCCGCCGACGCCGAGGCCCGGACCGAGACCCGCCGGGACCGCCGGGACCGGCGCGACCGTCGCGAGGGCGGCGAGCGCACCGAGGCCGCCGAGGGCCAGGCCCAGGACGGCGACGGCCGCGAGTCCCGCCGCGAGCGTCGCAACCGCCGGGACCGCGCGGACCGCCCCGAGCGGACCGAGCGCGGTGACCGCCAGCAGGGCGGCCAAGGCCAGCAGCAGGACGGCGGCCAGCAGAGCCGTCAGCCGGCCGTCCAGCAGCAGCCGCAGGCTGCCCAGGGCGGTTACGACGACGACGAGTTCGGCGACGGCCGCCGTGGCCGCCGCGGCCGCTACCGCGACCGCCGGGGCCGCAGCGGCAGCCGCCGCGACGGCTTCGAGGCCGGTCCGGCCGAGCCGCAGGTCAACGACGACGACGTGCTGATCCCGGTCGCGGGCATCCTCGACATCCTCGACAACTACGCCTTCGTCCGGACCTCCGGCTACCTGCCGGGCTCCAACGACGTCTACGTCTCGCTCGCTCAGGTCCGCAAGAACGGCCTGCGCAAGGGTGACGCCATCACCGGTGCGGTGCGCCAGCCCAAGGACGGCGAGCGCCGCGAGAAGTTCAACGCCATGGTGCGGCTGGACTCCGTCAACGGCACCGACCCGGACCAGGCGCGCAACCGCCCGGAGTTCGGCAAGCTCACCCCGCTGTACCCGCAGGAGCGCCTGCGCCTGGAGACCGACCCGGGCATCCTGACCACCCGGATCATCGACCTGGTCTCGCCCATCGGCAAGGGTCAGCGCGGTCTGATCGTCGCCCCGCCGAAGACCGGCAAGACGATGATCATGCAGGCGATCGCCAACGCGATCACCACCAACAACCCCGAGTGCCACCTGATGGTCGTCCTGGTCGACGAGCGTCCGGAAGAGGTCACCGACATGCAGCGGTCGGTCAAGGGCGAGGTCATCTCCTCGACCTTCGACCGCCCGGCCGAGGACCACACGGTCGTCGCCGAGCTGGCCATCGAGCGCGCCAAGCGCCTGGTCGAGCTGGGCCACGACGTGGTCATCCTGCTGGACTCGATCACCCGCCTGGGCCGCGCCTACAACCTGGCGGCGCCGGCCTCCGGCCGCATCCTGTCCGGTGGTGTCGACTCGACCGCGCTCTACCCGCCGAAGAAGTTCTTCGGCGCCGCGCGCAACATCGAGAACGGCGGCTCGCTGACCATCCTCGCCACCGCCCTGGTGGAGACCGGCTCGCGCGCCGACGAGGTGGTCTTCGAGGAGTTCAAGGGCACCGGCAACATGGAGCTCCGGCTCGACCGCAAGCTCTCGGACAAGCGCATCTTCCCGGCCGTGGACGTGGACGCCTCCAGCACCCGCAAGGACGAGATCCTGCTGGGCAGCGAGGAGCTGGCCATCACCTGGAAGCTCCGCCGGGTGCTGCACGCGCTCGACTCGCAGCAGGCCATGGAGCTGCTGCTGGACAAGCTCAAGCAGACCAAGAGCAACGCCGAGTTCCTGATGCAGATCGCGAAGAGCACTCCGGGCTCCGACTGATCATCCGTACACCGAGAACCCCGGACCGCAACCGCGGCCCGGGGTTCTCGCGTCTTCCGGGGCGGTTCCGCATACGGGACTTATGGGTATCGGGTTCGCTTATGCTCGGAATGAGGTCATACCGACCAGGGCCCCCGGAGAGTGAGGACACGAGGCGTATGGCCGAGCACCGACGCAGGGTCGTCACCCGCAAGGTCCGACTACGGCGGACCGTGGTGTGCTCCGTCGCGGGGCTGCTGGTGCTGGGCGGCGGCGCCGCCGGGTACGCGTACTGGAAGCTGAACGGGAACATCAAGGGCGTCGACATCAACGCCCAGCTGGGCACCGCCCGGCCGCCCGCCGCGACCGACGGCTCGTTCAACGTCCTGGTGCTGGGCTCCGACTCCCGGGGCGGCGCCAACGGGAACCTGGCGGGCGGGAACACCGACGGCACCGCCCGGTCCGACACCGCCATGGTGGTGCACGTCAACCAGGACCACAGCCGGGGCGAGGTGGTCTCGATACCCCGGGACACCCTGGTCGCCCGCCCGGCCTGCACCTCCACGGCCGGCAAGCCGGTGGCCGCCGCGAAGAACGCGATGTTCAACTCGGCCTTCGAGGCCGGCGGCCCGGCCTGCGCGGTGAAGACCACCGAGCAGCTCACCGGGCTGCGGATGGACCACTACGTGGAGATCGACTTCGCCGGGTTCGCCGGGCTGATCGACGCCATCGGCGGGGTCGACGTGACCACCACGGTGCCGATCTCCGACAAGGACAGCGGGCTGCAGCTGGCGGCCGGCGCGCACCACCTGGGCGGCGAGCAGGCGCTGGCCTTCGTCCGCACCCGGCACGGGGTCGGCGACGGCAGCGACCTGGGCCGGATCGAGCTGCAGAAGCAGATGGTCAAGGCGGTCATGGCGCAGACCAAGAGCCTGGGGCTGACCAGCAACCCGGCCAAGCTGTTCTCGGTCGCCGACAAGCTGACCAGGTCGGTCACCACCGACTCCGACCTGGCCTCGGTGAACGCCCTGATGGGCCTGGCCGAGAGCCTCAAGGGCATCGGCCCGGACGAGCTCGGCATGGTCACCCTGCCGGTCGTCACGGCCCCCAGCGACCCGAACCGGGTGGTCCCGGCCGAGCCCCGGGCGAGCCAGCTCTGGTCGGCGCTGAAGGCCGACCAGCCGGTGCCCGCCTCGGTGCTGGCCGAGCAGCCCGCCAACCCGGCCCAGGCCACCCCCTCGGCCAGTCCGAAGGCGTCCCGGGCCAAGCGCTGAGCCGACCGGTACCGGATCGGAATATCCGGGGGCGGCACCCGGTTTGGGAAGATGCGCCCAGTCCTGGCAGACTGGTCCGTCGGTCCCGGTTCACGTGCGGCTGTCAGCCGCCGACCCGGTGCCCTCCCGAACTCTAGGAGATCCCCTTGAAGCCCAACGTTCACCCCGAGTACGTGGTCACCCACGTCACCTGCACCTGCGGCAACGAGTTCACCACTCGTTCCACCGAGACCACCGGCGTCATTCGCGCCGAGGTCTGCTCCGCCTGCCACCCGTTCTACACCGGCAAGCAGAAGATCCTGGACACCGGTGGCCGCGTCGCCCGCTTCGAGGCCCGCTTCGGCAAGAAGCTCTCGGTCAAGCAGGACGACTAGCGTCCGTACGGCGCCGGTCCCGGTCGTGCCCCCGCGTGGGGTGCGACCGGACCGGCGCCGTTCGCGTCCCTCCACCCCCGTCCCGCACACCCCACACCCCGGAAGTAGGCCCACCCGATGTTCGAGGCAGTCGAAGAGCTCCTCATCGAGCACGCCGGCCTCGAGGCGAGGCTGGCCGACCCGTCCGTCCACGCCGACCAGGCCAACGCCCGCAAGCTGGCGAAGCGGTACGCCGAGCTGACCCCGATCACCCGGACCTACCTGGCCTGGCGGCAGGCCGGCGAGGACATCGTGGCGGCCCGTGAACTGGCCGCCGAGGACTCGGACTTCATCGCCGAGGTGCGGGACTCCGAGGCCCGGCAGGCGGAGCTGACCGAGGAGCTGCGGCTGCTGCTGGTGCCGCGCGACCCCAATGACGACAAGGACGTCATCCTGGAGGTCAAGGCCGGCGAGGGCGGCGAGGAGTCCGCGCTGTTCGCCGGGGACCTGCTCCGGATGTACCTGCGGTTCGCCGAGCGGGTGGGCTGGAAGACCGAGATCATCGACGCCAACGAGTCCGACCTCGGCGGCTACAAGGACGTCTCGGTCGCCGTGAAGACCAAGGGGAACGCGGAGCCCGGCCAGGGCGTCTGGGCCCGGCTCAAGTACGAGGGCGGCGTGCACCGGGTGCAGCGCGTCCCGGCCACCGAGTCGCAGGGCCGGATCCACACCTCGGCGGCCGGCGTGCTGGTCACCCCGGAGGCCGAGGAGGTCGAGGTGGAGGTCCACGCCAACGACCTGCGGATCGACGTCTACCGGTCCTCCGGCCCGGGCGGGCAGTCCGTCAACACCACCGACTCGGCGGTCCGGATCACCCACCTGCCGACCGGTATCGTGGCGTCCTGCCAGAACGAGAAGAGCCAGCTGCAGAACAAGGAGCAGGCCATGCGCATCCTGCGGTCGCGGCTGCTCGCCGCCGCGCAGGAGGCGGCCGACCAGGAGGCCTCGGACGCCCGGCGCAGCCAGGTCCGCACGGTGGACCGCTCGGAGCGGATCCGGACGTACAACTTCCCGGAGAACCGCATCTCGGACCACCGCACCGGCTTCAAGTCGTACAACCTGGACCAGGTGCTGGACGGCGAGCTCAACGCACTGATCCAGTCCTGCGTGGACGCCGACGCGGCGGCCAAGCTGGCCGCCGCCCAGGAGAACTGACCCGGACAAGGGGTGTAGACGGATGAACCTGCTGCTCGCCGAGGTGGCCCAGGCCACCCAGCGGTTGGCCGCGGCCGGGGTGCCGTCGCCGCGCTTCGACGCGGAGGAACTCGCCGCCCACGTCCACAACGTCAAGCGCAGCCAGCTGCACACGGTGAAGGACGGCGACTTCGACGCCCGCTACTGGGAGGCGATCTCCCGCCGCGAGGCGCGCGAGCCGCTCCAGCACATCACCGGGCGGGCGTTCTTCCGCTACCTGGAGCTGGAGGTCGGCCCCGGGGTCTTCGTGCCCCGGCCGGAGACCGAGACCGTGGTCGAGTGGGCCATAGACGCCGTCCGCGAGATGGACGTGGCCGAGCCGCTGGTGGTCGACCTGTGCACCGGCTCCGGCGCGATCGCGCTGGCCCTGGCCCAGGAGCTGCCGCGCTCCACCGTGCACGCCTTCGAGCTGGACGAGGGCGCGCTCGCCTACACCCGGCGCAACGTCGAGGCCAGCTCCGACCGGGCCCGGGTGGTGCTGCACTCCGGTGACGCCACCCGCGCCTTCGAGGACGACCGCTCCTGGGACGGCCGCTTCGACCTGGTGATCTCCAACCCGCCGTACATCCCGCTCACCGAGTGGGAGTACGTCGCGCCCGAGGCCCGCGACCACGACCCGCAGATGGCGCTGTTCTCCGGCGAGGACGGCCTGGACACCATCCGGGGCATCGAGCGGGTCGCCGCGCGGCTGCTGCGGCCCGGGGGAGTGGTGGTCATCGAGCACGCCGACACCCAGGGCGGCCAGGTGCCGTGGGTGTTCCGCGAGGAGAGCGGCTGGACCGACGCCGCCGACCACCGGGACCTGAACAACCGACCGCGCTTCACCACGGCCCGCAGGGCCTCGCTGTGAAGCGCCACGTGACGACCTGTCAGCTTTCCGAGAGGGGACCGCACCGATGAGCCGCCGCTACGACTGCGCCGACGCAGCCGACCGCGAGACCGGGCTGCGCGAGGCCGCTTCGGCGATCCGCCGGGGCGAGCTGGTGGTGCTGCCGACCGACACGCTCTACGGCATCGGCGCGGACGCCTTCAGCCCGGAGGCCGTCTCGCACCTGCTGGACGCCAAGGGACGCGGCCGGAACATGCCCTCCCCGGTGCTGGTCGGCTCGCCGACCACCCTGCACGGGCTGGTCACCGACTTCTCCGAGCAGGCCTGGGAGCTGGTCGACGCGTTCTGGCCGGGCGGGCTCACCCTGGTCGCCAAGCACCAGCCCTCGCTGCGCTGGGACCTGGGCGACACCCGGGGCACCGTGGCGGTCCGGATGCCGCTGCACCCCGTCGCCCTGGAGCTGCTGAACGAGGTCGGCCCGATGGCCGTCTCCAGCGCCAACAAGACCGGCGGGCCGAACCCGTCCACCTGCGACGACGCCTTCAACCAGCTCGGTGACTCGGTCGCGGTCTACCTGGACGGCGGCAACGCCGACTTCGGCAAGCCGTCCAGCATCGTCGACGTCACGGGCAAGGTCCCGGTCCTGCTGCGGGCCGGCGCGATCAGCGCCGAGCAGCTGAGGGAGGTCGTCCCGGACCTGGAGGCCGGCAGTTGACAGCGGCCTCGCTGTACGGGGTCGACGCCGCCATACCCGGCGGTGCGCTGCCCGGGCCCGGGTACGTCACGGTGGCGCCCCGGCCGCTGGACAGCTTCCGCATCCTGTTCGTCTGCACCGGCAACGTCTGCCGCTCGCCGATAGCCGAGCGGCTCACCCGGCACGAGCTGGACGCCCGGCTGGCCGGGGTGGCCGCCGGGCGGTTCGTGGTGGAGAGCGCCGGGACCTGGGGCCACGAGGGCGCCCCGATGGAGGCGCACGCCGCCACCGTGCTCGGTGAGTACGGCGTCGCGGCGGACAACTTCGCCGGGCGCGAGCTGCTCGACGAGCACGTGATCGACGCCGACCTGGTGCTCACCGCGACCCTGGACCACCGGGCCCAGGTGATCTCGATGGGCCACGCGGCGGGCCTGCGCACTTTCACCATCAAGGAGTTCACCCGGCTGGTGCGGCGGATCGACCCGTCCACCCTGCCGGACCCGCGCGGCGGGGCCCAGGCCACCGACCGGGCCCGGGCGCTGGTGCGCACGGCCGCCGCGCTGCGCGGCTGGCTGCTGGCCTCCACCCCGGAGTCGGACGAGGTGGACGACCCGTACGGCGCGCCGATCGGGATGTTCCGCAACTGCGGCGAGGAGATATTCGACGCGCTCGACCCGGTGGTGACCGCGCTCACCGGCGTCTCCCGCTGACGGCGGGCCGGCGCACCGCGCCGCCCGGTCGGGTGCGTTGACGGGCCGTCGGGTACCGGCCGTCCTACGCTGGGGGTGCCGCCCCATCGCGCCGCCGCCCGGGAGCACGCCATGACCGTCACCTCCGATGTGCAGCTCTCCTGGGAGGCCCCCGCCGCCCTGCGGACGGCCGACCCCGAACTGGCCGACCTGCTCGCCGCCGAGGCCGGCCGCCGGGCCGAGGGCCTCCAGCTGCTGGCGGGGGAGAACCTGACCGACCCGGCCGTGCTGGCGGCCCTGGCCGGGCCGCTGGTGGACAAGTACGCCGAGGGCTACCCGGGCCGCCGGCACCACGCCGGCTGCACCCTGGCGGACGCCGCCGAGCTGCTGGCGGTGGACCGGGCCAAGCGGCTGTTCGCCGCCGAGCACGCCAACGTCCAGCCCCGATCCGGGACTTCGGCCATGCTGGCGGCGTACGCGGCACTGCTGCGGCCGGGTGACGTGGTGCTGGCGATGTCCCTGGAGCACGGCGGGCACCTGAGCTGCGGCTCCCGGGCCAACTTCTCCGGCCGCTGGTTCGACTTCGTCGGCTACGGCGTCCAGGAGCGGAGCGGGCTGGTGGACCACCGGCAGGTCCGCGAGCTGGCCCGGCTGCACCGGCCGAAGGCGATCATCGCGGGCGGCATCTCCTACCCCAGGCACCTGGACTGGCGGGTGTTCCGGGAGATCGCCGACGAGGTGGACGCCTACCTGATCGCCAACGTCTCCCAGGTGACCGGGCTGGTGGCGGCCGGGCTGGCGCCCTCGCCGGTGCCGTACGCGGACGTCACGGTGGCGGCCACCCACAAGCTGCTGCGCGGGCCGCGCGGCGGGCTGCTGCTGTGCGGGGCGGAGCTGGCCGAGCGGGTGGACCGGGCGGTCTTCCCGTTCAGCCAGGGCGGGGCGGCGATGAACGAGGTGGCCGGCAAGGCGGTGGCCTTCGCCCGGGCGGGCACGCCGGAGTTCGGCGCGTACCTGCGGCGCGCGGTGGACGGCGCACGCTCCCTGGCCGAGGAGCTCGGCCGGGCCGGGGCCGCTCCGCTGACCGGTGGCACCGACACCCACCTGGTGACCGCCGACGTCGGCGGCCTCGGCCTGACCGGCCTGGAGGCCGAGCGCCGCTGTGCGAGCGCCGGACTGGTGCTCGGCAAGTGCGCACTCCCGTACGACCCGGAGCCGGCCGCCGTCGGCTCCGGCATCCGGCTCGGCACCGGCGCGGTGGCCGCCCGGGGGATGGCCGTGGACACCATGGCCGAGCTGGGCGGACTCATCGGGCGGGTGCTGGCCTCCGGGCCCGATCCGGCGATCGGCGCCCGGGTCCGGGCCATCGCCGGGGCGCTGGAGCGGAGCTGACGGAGCGGAGAATCCGCGATCCGGCACCCGGTAAGGCGAACCGCGGTGCACGCGCGGCGCGTCCGACTCAATAAGGTGTGCTCCGTGACGACGACGCACCTCGAATCCCGGGCAGCCACGGGGGTACCTTCGGTATCCGACCGTCAGACCGTCACACCGGAGGCCAGTGGTGCGTGAGTATCTGCTGGTGCTGTTCGTCACCGCGGCCGTCACCTACCTGCTGACCGGCCCGGTGCGGAAGTTCGCCATCCTGGCCGGCGCCATGCCGCCGGTCCGGGCCCGCGACGTGCACCGCGAACCGACCCCCCGCCTCGGCGGCATCGCGATGTTCGGCGGGCTCTGCGCGGGCCTGCTGGTGGCCTCCCAACTCACCAAGCTGAGTGGGCTGTTCATCCAGGCGGCGGACATCCGGGCACTGCTCGCCGGGGCCGGCATCATGTGGCTGCTCGGCGTGCTGGACGACAAGTGGGGCGTGGACGCGCTGGTGAAGCTCGGCGGTCAGATGATCGCCGCCGGCGTCATGGTCTGGCAGGGCGTCACGGTGATCTCGATCCCGGTGCCGGGCGTCGGCCCGGTCGCGGTCACCCCCACCATGGGCATGATCATCTCGGTCACCCTGGTGGTGGTCATGGTGAACGCGGTGAACTTCATCGACGGCCTGGACGGCCTGGCCGGCGGGATGGTCTGCATCGCCGCGATGGCGTTCTTCCTCTACTCGTACCGGCTCTGGTACGGCTACGGGATCAACGACGCGGCCCCCGCCGTGCTGTTCAGCGCGCTGCTGATCGGGATGTGCCTGGGCTTCCTGCCGCACAACCTGCACCCGGCCCGGATCTTCATGGGCGACTCCGGCTCGATGATGCTCGGCCTGATGCTGGCGGTCGCCGCCATCTCCATCACCGGCCGCGTCGACCCCGACCTGATCACCGCGCAGACCGGCTCGCAGACCGCCACCGTGCACGAGCTGGTGCCGATCTACATCCCGCTGCTGCTGCCGCTGACGGTGATCGCGCTGCCGCTGGCCGACCTGCTGCTCGCGGTGGTGCGCCGCACCTGGGCGGGCAAGTCGCCGTTCGCGGCGGACAAGCAGCACCTGCACCACCGGCTGCTCCAGGTCGGGCACTCGCACAGCCGGGCGGTGCTGATCATGTACTTCTGGGCCGCGCTGATCGCCTTCGGCACCGTGGCCTTCTCGGTCCCCGGCCGGGGCCGCGCCCTGGTGCTCGGGATGGCCGGGCTCTGCCTGCTCGGCATCGTGGTGCTGCTGATGCCGCGGTTCCGCCCGCGCGCCCCGCACGCGGTCCAGGCCTTCGTGCCGCCCCGGTACCGCAAGGCGGCTCCGCCGCAGGTCGCCGAGGTTTCGGTCGAGGCCGAGCTGTCCGTGGAGGACGAGGAGCTGCTCGGCCGGCTCGGCACCGGTGCCACAGCGGTCGGCGGGGCCCAGCGGGGCCCGCGGGGCTGACCGGGCGTCGCCTGACGGGCCGTCAACTGCCGTCACCCGTACGGCGGCACGATTGCTCCCTTGGTGTGACAGGTGCCACACCTGCATGGTAAAGCTCTAATCAAATAGTTTGTGATACCGTTCACGAGTACCGAGTACACGCCGAAAGACCTGACAGGTGGAGGACTTCCGTCCCTGGTCAGGCTTCCTCGACGGGCTCGCCGTCGGGCGGCCGGGTCAGCGGCAGGGGTCCTCGGTGCGGTCCCACATCGCGTCCCAAGCGCCGTCCCCCGTTCTCGACATGCCGCCGGAGTTGCCGACATGCCGTCCCACGACGCCCGGATCCCCCTCCGCGGCGCCGCAATCTCCACTGCGGTCGCCGGGGCCGTCGCCACTGCCGTCTCCACCGTGGTGGTGGGCAGCAAGGGGTTGATCGGTGCCCTCTTCGCGACCCTGCTGGTGCTGGCGTTCTTCGCCTTCGGCCAGGTCGCGCTGGAGCGACTGACCAGGAACAACCCGCAGATGATGATGGCCGCCGCGCTGCTGGTGTACACCACGCAGGTCCTGCTGGTCGGCATCGTGCTCGCGGTGTTCAGGGACACGACGCTCTTCGACACCAAGGTGTTCGCCTTCACGTTGCTCGGCTGCGTTCTGATCTGGACCGGTTTCCAGGTCCGCGCCGGCATGAAGGCCAAGCTCTACTACGTCGAGACCGCTTCCTCACCGAAGAAGGACAGCAAGCCGTGAGCCGGCCTGCCTGTCCCTCGGTCGAGGGGGGCGGTGTTTATGCCGTCCTGACGGACTGCTATCGTCCGTCGCGACGAACGAGTACGGGAAGCGGCCAGGTCCCTCCGCCCAGCGGACGGATCGCCCCCCGGACTCAGACAGTCTTCAACGATCCCGCGGTTCCGTGCGAGTCCGCGCTGGGTTGGCGAGAGACCCACCAAGTTCCAGTGCCGCACCGTGGCCCCAGGCCGCGCCGACACACCGAGGTTGCCGTAACCATGCGTCATGACGAAGGAGTCCGTGGTGAGTGCTGAACTCACGTTGCTCGCCTCTGGGGGCAGCTGCCACTTTGATGACCTTGGCTGCGGATTCCCCGCTCCGGGCCTGAACGAGTTCCAGTTCAAGCCGATCTTCACGATCGGGAGCATCGAGTTCAACAAGCCGATGCTGCTGGCCTTCTTCTGCGCCTTCCTGGTCATCGCCTTCTTCTGGGCAGCCTTCGCCAAGCCGAAGCTCCTCCCGGGCAAGATGCAGCTGGTCGGCGAGATCGGCTACGACTTCGTCAAGCGGTCCATCGTGCTGGAGACGATCGGCAAGAAGGGCGAGAAGTTCGTCCCGATGCTGGTCTCGATGTTCTTCTTCATCTGGATCATGAACATCATGTCGATCATCCCCTTCGCACAGTTCCCTGTGATGGCGGCGATTGCGTTCCCGGCCGGCCTTGCCGCCGTGGTCTGGTTCACCTACATGTTCCTGACCTTCAAGCAGCACGGCTTCGTCGGTGGCATGAAGAACCTCTGCTGGCCGTCGGGCATCCCGGGCTGGGTCATGTTCATCCTGGTGCCGATCGAGTTCTTCTCGAACATCTTCGTGCGCCCCTTCACGCTCGCGGTCCGAGCCTTCGCGAACATGTTCGCGGGCCACCTGCTGATCGTGATGTTCTCCATCGCTTCCTGGTACCTGCTCAGCCCGAGCCTCGGCGCGCTGTACGGGTCGGTCTCCTTCGTGGTGACCATCGCCCTGACCGCCTTCGAGCTGCTGGTCCAGTTCCTGCAGGCGTACATCTTCGTGATGCTCGCCAGCAGCTACATCGCCGGTGCGCTCGAAGAGGCGCACTGAGTCCGCTGTAGCACCCAGCCCGACCCCCCCAGTACTGCCGGTGGCCAACCACCGCCGGTTCACACCCCGAAAAGGACAGCTGAAATGGCACAGCTCGCTGAGCTCACCGGTTCCATCGCCTCCGTCGGTTACGGCCTCGCCGCGATCGGCCCCGGCATCGGCGTTGGTCTGATCTTCGGCAACGGTGTCCAGGCCATGGCCCGTCAGCCCGAGGCTGCCGGCCTGATCCGTTCCAACATGTTCATCGGCTTCGCGCTGACCGAGGCGCTCGCCCTCATCGGCATCGTCATGCCGTTCGTCTTCGGCACCGGCAGCTAATTCCTCGCGGATACTGTCTAGCCCTTTTCGACGAAAGGTTCAGATATGAGCGCCTCCGTGGCACTCCTCCTCGCGGAGGAGGGGGAGAAGATGAACCCCCTGCTTCCCGCGTGGCCCGAGGTCGTCATCGGCCTGCTCTGCTTCTTCATCGTCTTCGGCATCCTCGGCAAGAAGCTCCTCCCCAGCATCGAGAAGGTGCTGGCGGACCGCCGGGACGCGATCGAGGGCGGCATGGAGCGCGCGGACGCTGCTCAGGCCGAGGCCCAGGCCCTGCTTGAGCAGTACCGTGCCGAGCTCTCCGAGGCGCGTCACGAGGCGGCTCGCATCACCGAGCAGGCTCGTGAGCAGGGCGCTGCCCTGATCGCCGAGATGCGCGAGGAGGGCCAGCGTCAGCGCGAGGCCATCGTCGCCGCCGGTCACGCGCAGATCGACGCCGACAAGAAGCAGGCCACCGCGGTCCTGCGGCAGGACGTCGGCTCGCTCGCCGCGCAGCTCGCCTCCCGCATCGTCGGCGAGTCCCTCGAGGACTCCGCCCGGCAGAGCGGCGTGATCGACCGCTTCCTGGACGACCTGGAGGCCAAGGCCTCTGCGGCCCAGGGTGCGTCCAAGTGATCGGCGCCAGCCGTGAGGCCCTGGCCGCCGGCCGGAAGAACCTCGAGAGCCTGACCGACGCCACCTCGGTGGACGCCGGCAAGCTCGCCGAGGAGCTCACCGCCGTGACGGCGCTGCTGGACCGCGAGGTCTCGCTGCGCCGGGTGCTGACCGACCCCGCGCGGGACGGTCAGGACAAGGCCCAGTTCGTCACCACGCTGCTCGGCGGCCAGGTCTCCGGCGAGACCGTGGACCTGCTGTCCGGCCTGGTCCGGTCCCGCTGGTCCGGTGGCCGTGACCTGGTGGACGCGGTCGAGGAGCTCGGCGCCTACGCCGAGGTCATCGCCGCCGACAAGGCCGGTCAGCTGGACGACGTCGAGGACGAGCTGTTCCGCTTCGGCCGGATCGTCAGCGGCTCGCACGAGCTGCGCGGCGCCCTGACCGAGCCGAAGGCCGGCACCGCCGCCAAGGCGGAGCTGATCAAGAAGCTGCTCGGCGGCCGGGCCAACGCGGGCACCGCCCGTCTGGTCACCGCCCTGGTCACCAACCCGCGTGGACGTAGCCTGGAGCAGGGCCTGGAGTCCTACTCCAAGCTCGCCGCCGCCCGGCGGGACCGCGTGGTGGCCCTGGTCACCACCGCCGTTCCGCTGTCGGACGGTCAGAAGGACCGCCTGGCGACTTCGCTGGGCCGGCTCTACGGCCGCCAGGTGCACCTGAACATCGACGTGGACCCCACGGTCCAGGGCGGTGTCCGGGTGCAGATCGGTGACGAGATCATCGACGGCACCGTGTCGAGCCGCCTCGAAGGCGCTCGCCAGGCCCTCGAAGGCTGACGCACCAGCACCATCCGACCCTCGGTCGGGAACCGGTTCCGCAGGAGCCGGCAAAACGTACGGCCGGTTCGCACGACCCGGCCGAGAGTCGAATACTTGCGGCCCTCAATGGCGGGCCGAGGATCGCAAACTAGGAGAGCAGGGAAGCCTGATGGCGGAGCTTACGATCCGTCCGGAGGAGATCCGGGACGCGCTGGCCGGCTTTGTCCAGTCGTACCAGCCGGACGCGGCCTCGCGTGAAGAGGTCGGCACGGTCACCGAGGCCATGGACGGTATTGCCAAGGTCGAGGGTCTGCCCTCGGTCATGGCCAACGAGCTGCTGAAGTTCGAGGACGGCACCCTCGGCCTCGCGCTGAACCTCGAGGCGCGCGAGATCGGTGTCGTCGTCCTCGGCGAGTTCAGCGGCATCGAGGAGGGCCAGACGGTGCACCGCACCGGCGAGGTCCTCTCCGTCCCGGTCGGCGACGGTTACCTCGGTCGCGTCGTGGACCCGCTGGGCAACCCGATCGACGGTCTGGGCGACGTCGCCTCCACCGGCCGTCGTGCCCTGGAGCTGCAGGCCCCCGGCGTCATGGTCCGCAAGTCGGTGCACGAGCCGATGCAGACCGGCATCAAGGCCATCGACGCGATGACCCCGATCGGCCGCGGCCAGCGCCAGCTGATCATCGGCGACCGCCAGACCGGCAAGACCGCGGTGGCGATCGACACGATCATCAACCAGCGCGACAACTGGAAGTCGGGCGACCCGAAGAAGCAGGTCCGCTGCATCTACGTCGCCGTCGGCCAGAAGGGCTCGACCATCGCGTCGGTCCGCGGCGCCCTGGAGGAGGCCGGCGCGCTGGAGTACACCACCATCGTGGCTGCTCCCGCCTCCGACCCGGCCGGCTTCAAGTACCTCGCCCCGTACACCGGTTCGGCCATCGGCCAGGAGTGGATGTACGACGGCAAGCACGTCCTCATCATCTTCGACGACCTGTCGAAGCAGGCCGAGGCGTACCGCTCGGTGTCGCTGCTGCTCCGTCGTCCGCCGGGCCGCGAGGCCTACCCGGGTGACGTCTTCTACCTGCACTCCCGCCTGCTGGAGCGCTGCGCCAAGCTCTCCGACGAGCTGGGCGCCGGCTCGATGACCGGTCTGCCGATCATCGAGACCAAGGCCAACGACGTCTCGGCGTACATCCCGACCAACGTCATCTCCATCACCGACGGCCAGTGCTTCCTGGAGTCCGACCTGTTCAATGCCGGCATCCGCCCGGCCGTGAACGTCGGCATCTCGGTCTCCCGCGTCGGTGGCTCCGCCCAGATCAAGGCCATGAAGTCGGTCGCCGGCCGCCTCCGCCTGGACCTGGCCCAGTACCGCGAGCTGGAGGCGTTCGCCGCCTTCGGTTCCGACCTGGACCCGGCCTCCAAGGCGCAGCTGGAGCGCGGTGCCCGCATGGTCGAGCTGCTGAAGCAGGGTCAGTACCAGCCGTTCCCGGTGGAGGAGCAGGTCGTCTCGATCTGGGCCGGCACCACGGGCAAGCTGGACGACGTCCCGGTCGCCGACATCCGCCGCTTCGAGCGCGAGTTCCTCGACTTCCTGCGCACCTCCAAGAAGGAGCTGCTGGCGGGCATCGTCGAGACCTCGAAGCTCGAGGACGGCACCATCGACGCGCTGACCGAGTCGATCGCCTCCTTCAAGCAGGGCTTCACCACCGCCGACGGCAAGCTGCTCGGCGAGCAGGCCTGAGTCCGGTAGCGAGGGAAAGGACGTAACGACCCATGGGAGCACAGCTTCGGGTCTACAAGCGCCGGATCCGCTCTGTCACCGCGACGAAGAAGATCACCAAGGCGATGGAGATGATCTCCGCGTCGCGCATCGTCAAGGCGCAGCGCGCGGTGGCCGCCTCCACTCCGTACGCCGACGAGCTCACCCGGGCGGTGACGGCGGTGGCCACCCGGTCCAACGCCAAGCACCCGCTGACCACCGAGAAGGCCGGCGCCACCCGCGCCGCCGTCCTGGTGATCACCGCGGACCGCGGTCTGGCCGGTGGCTACTCGACCAACGCCATCAAGGCGGCGGTCGCGCTCACCGCGCGGCTGAAGGCCGAGGGCAAGGACGTCGCGACGTACATCGTCGGCCGCAAGGGCGTCTCGTACTACAACTTCCGCAGCCTCGAGGTCGCGGGATCGTGGACGGGATTCTCCGACAAGCCGACCTACGGTGACGCCAAGGCGGTCTCCAGCGACCTGATCGAGGCCTTCACGGCCGAGACCGGTGGCGTGGACGAGCTGCACCTGGTGTCGACCAAGTTCGAGTCGATGCTGACGCAGACCGCGCAGGACGCGCGTCTGCTGCCGCTGAAGCTCGACGAGGTCAAGCTCAGCACGGAGAAGTCGGCCAAGGCCGAGATCTTCCCGCTGTACGACTTCGAGCCGTCGGCCGAGGGCGTCCTCGACGCCCTGCTGCCGCGGTACGTCGAGAGCCGGATCTACAACGCGCTGCTGCAGTCGGCCGCTTCGGAGCACGCCGCCCGCCGGCGCGCGATGAAGTCCGCGACCGACAACGCGGGAGAGCTCATCAAGTCGCTCACGCGGCTTGCCAACTCGGCCCGTCAGGCCGAGATCACCCAGGAAATCAGCGAGATCGTCGGCGGTGCCAACGCCCTCGCCGACGCTAGCCGCGGGAGCGAATGAGAATGACCACCACTGTTGAGCCGACCACGGCGACGGGCCGCGTCGCGCGGGTCATCGGCCCGGTCGTCGACGTGGAGTTCCCCGTCGACGCGATTCCGGACATGTACAACGCCCTCAAGGTCGAGGTGGACAACCCCGACGGCTCGGGCAAGAAGGTGCTGACCCTCGAGGTCGCGCAGCACCTCGGCGACGGCCTGATCCGCGGCATCTCGATGCAGCCGACCGACGGTCTGGTCCGTGGCGCGCAGGTCTCCGACACCGGTTCGGCGATCTCCGTCCCGGTCGGCCAGATCACCAAGGGCAAGGTCTTCAACGCCCTCGGCGAGGTGCTGAACGTCGACGCGGCCGAGTTCGAGGCCCAGGTCGAGGTCAAGTGGCCGATCCACCGCAAGGCGCCGAACTTCGCGGACCTCGAGTCGAAGACCGAGATGTTCGAGACCGGCATCAAGGTCATCGACCTGCTCACCCCGTACGTCCAGGGTGGCAAGATCGGTCTGTTCGGTGGTGCCGGTGTCGGCAAGACCGTTCTGATCCAGGAGATGATCTACCGCGTCGCCGAGAACTTCGGTGGTGTGTCGGTGTTCGCCGGTGTCGGCGAGCGCACCCGTGAGGGCAACGACCTCATCCACGAGATGGTCGACTCGGGCGTTCTGGACAAGACCGCGCTGGTCTTCGGCCAGATGGACGAGCCGCCGGGCACCCGTCTGCGGGTCGCGCTCTCCGCGCTGACCATGGCGGAGTACTTCCGTGACGTCGAGCAGCAGGACGTGCTCCTGTTCATCGACAACATCTTCCGGTTCACCCAGGCCGGTTCCGAGGTGTCGACCCTGCTCGGCCGCATGCCCTCCGCGGTGGGCTACCAGCCGAACCTGGCCGACGAGATGGGCCTCCTGCAGGAGCGCATCACCTCGACCCGCGGTCACTCGATCACCTCGATGCAGGCGATCTACGTCCCCGCGGACGACCTGACCGACCCGGCCCCGGCCACCACCTTCGCCCACCTCGACGCGACGACGGTTCTGTCCCGTCCGATCTCGGAGAAGGGCATCTACCCCGCCGTCGACCCGCTGGACTCCACGTCTCGCATCCTGGACCCGCGCTACATCGCGCAGGACCACTACGACACGGCGATCCGCATCAAGGGGATCCTGCAGAAGTACAAGGACCTCCAGGACATCATCGCGATCCTCGGCATCGACGAGCTGTCCGAGGACGACAAGATCACCGTGCACCGCGCACGTCGGATCGAGCGCTTCCTCTCGCAGAACACCTACGTGGCGAAGCAGTTCACCGGTGTCGAGGGTTCGACCGTCCCGCTGGCCGAGACCATCGAGGCGTTCAACCGCATCGCGGACGGCAAGTACGACTCCGTCCCGGAGCAGGCCTTCTTCATGTGCGGTGGCATCGAGGACCTCGAGCGCAACGCCGCCGAGCTGGCCAAGAAGTAGCCGGCCCGGCCTGATGGCTGACTGACCGTGAGGGGTGGTCCCCGTCCCTGGGGGCCACCCCTCACGGCTCAGAGCGGCCGTGCGACCGGACGTCCGCTGTGATCCCGGTCATCTCCGTGTCCTTGGTTTCCTGCCGGGGCCGCGGGCCCGTTATTCTTACCGCAATCACCGGGTCATCCGGTGGTTGCAAGAGCCTAGGAGCCCACGTTGGCTGAGCTGCACGTCGAGCTGGTCGCAGCCGACCGCAAGGTGTGGTCCGGTGCGGCCACCATCGTCGTCGCCCGTACGGCCTCCGGTGACACCGGCATCATGCCGGGGCACACCCCGGTGCTGAGCGTGCTGGAGAGTGGCCCGGTCACCATCCGCACCACCGATGGCGGCACCGTGATCGCGGCCGTGCACGGCGGCTTCATCTCCTTCGCCGACAACAAGCTGTCGCTGTTGGCGGAGATCGCCGAGCTGGCGGACGAGATCGATGTCGCCCGCGCCGAGCGCGCGCTGGAGACCGCGAAGAGCGAGCTCGACGCGCACGCCGAGCGTCGCGCCGAGGTCCGCCTGGTGGCGGCCGGCCGCCGCAAGGCCGCCTGAGTTTCAGCAGTACGCACGACCGACGGTCCCGGGGACGCGAGAGCGTGACCCCGGGACTGTCGTATCAGTTGGTAGGTCAGTGCCGGGTCGTTGATACGACCGGCAAACGGGGATGTGGGTAGCGAGGAGGTCGGTGAGCATGGTCCTCGCCCTTCTGGTGTGCGCCGCGGTGGTGGCGCTCTCTGTACTCGGCCTGGTCGCCTTCGCGGTCCGCCGCCGGGTGATCCAGCGAGTAGGCGGAACGTTCGACTGCAGTTACCGCCTCAAAATGCCCGCCGACGCCTCGACGCAGCCGGATCTCGACGAGAACGGCCAACCCACCTCAGCCCCGGTCCCGGTGACCGACGGCAAGGGGTGGGTTTTTGGTATCGGCCGCTACAGCGGTGACTCGATCGAGTGGTTCCGGGTGTTCTCCTACGCGCCGCGCCCGCGCCGGGTGCTGCCGCGCCGGGAGATCGAGGTGCTGGGCCGGCGCTACCCGGAGGGCCAGGAGGAGCTCGCCCTGCTCTCCGGCTCGGTGGTGCTGCGCTGCCTGCACAACGGCGCCCCGCTGGAGCTGGCGATGAGCGACGACGCGCTCACCGGCTTCCTGGCCTGGCTGGAGGCGGCCCCGCCCGGCCAGCGCGTCAACGTCGCCTGAGCGGCCCACACTGGGTGGAGGGGAGCTCTTCGGGAAGGGAGCCGACCATGTTGACCCAGGGGAACGTCTCCACCACCCTCCCGGTGGTGGACCTGGACCGCGCCAAGGGCTGGTACCGGGAGAAGCTGGGGATGACCCCGGCGAAGGAGATGGAGGGCGGTGCCCTCTACGAGGTGGCCGGGAGCACCATCCTGCTGTTCCCGACCTCGATCGCCGACCGGGGCGGGCACACCCAGGTCGCCTTCGAGGTGCCGGACCTGCGCGCCGAGATGGCCGAACTCCGCGCCCGGGGCGTGGTGTTCGAGGAGTATGACCTGCCGGACTACACGTCCGTGGACGGCGTGATCGAGTGGCCCGGCGGTGCCTCGGCGTACTGCAAGGACAGCGAGGGCAACCTGATCTGCGTCAACGAGATGCGGGGCTGATCTCCGCCCCCGTGGGCGTTAGAGTGCGGCGCATGGTCAACCTCACGCGCATCTACACCCGGACCGGTGACGACGGCACCACCGCGCTCGGCGACATGAGCCGCACCACCAAGACCGACCCCCGGCTGGTCGCCTACGCGGACGCCAACGAGGCCAACGCCACCATCGGGGTGGCGCTGGCCGTCGGGCAGCTGCCGGAGGACGTGGCGGCCGTCCTGACCCGGGTCCAGAACGACCTCTTCGACGTCGGTGCGGACCTGGCCACCCCGGTGGTGGAGGACCCGAAGTACCCGCCGCTGCGGGTGCTCCAGTCCTACATCGACCGGCTGGAGGGGGACTGCGACCACTACCTGGAGCAGCTGGAGAAGCTGCGCAGCTTCATCCTCCCCGGCGGCACCGTCGGCGCCGCCCACCTGCACCTGGCCTGCACCGTGGTCCGCCGGGCCGAGCGGGCCACCTGGGCGGCGATCGAGGAGCACGGCGGCTCGGTGAACCCGCTCACCGCCAAGTACCTGAACCGGCTCTCCGACCTGCTCTTCATCCTGGCCCGGGTGGCCAACCAGGAGCGCGGCGACGTGCTCTGGGTGCCGGGCGAGAACCGCTGACGGCGGGTCAGAGCAGGCTCTCCGACTTCCGCTTCTCCTGCTTGGGCCAGATCGTGTAGCTGCCGGCGATCACCAGGTTGATCGCGGTGATCGTGCCCATCCGCTGGTACCAGGCGTTCAGCGCCGCGGTCCGCTCCGGGTCGCCGACGAACCAGGTGACCCCGGCGATCAGGCCGACGGTGATGACGGCGGCGAGCGCGGTGCGGGCGAAGATCCTCCACTCGTACGCGGCCCGGGCCGCGCCGTACTTCGGCGCCTTCGGGGGCCTCGGGCCGCCGGCGAAGCGGTGCTGGAAGTGGCCGTCGGCCCAGGTCACCAGCGAGTGGCCGAAGGCGACCGAGAAGCCGACGTAGCTCGCGGCCAGCCCGTGCGTCCAGCTCGCCGTGGTGCCGCCGCGCAGGTCGAGGACGGTGAGCACCAGGATCACCAGGTCGATCAGCGGTAGGCCGAGCAGCAGCGCGGTGCTGACGGTCCGCCACCTCAGCAGGTAGCGGACGGCCAGGGCGAGGGCGAGCAGGACCCAGAACCCGACCTCGCCGGCGACGATCAGTGTGACGATCACGGTGTACCTCCCTGGCTCCCAGCATCCCGGGGGAGCGGGGCACCGGTCATCGTCGCCGGTGGCGAGAGGGCCGTGCGCCTTTCGATGTACACCGCTCCTCCGTACGGCGGGTCGGGGCGGGCCGGAGCGGGATGGTGAGATGGGGGCGTGCTCAACCTCGACCTCACCCCGCGGCAGGAGGACCGGGCGATCGCGCTCGGCGGTCTGCTCGGCGGCCTGGTGCTGATCGCCTTCGGCGCGTACGACCGCTCGGCCACCGTGCCGCTCTGGGCGGTGCTGGTGCCGATGGCGGCGCTGGCGGTGCTGGAGCTGTTCCGCCGGAGCCACCCGATCTGGACGGTCACCCTGGGCGGGCTGCTGATCGGCCCGGTGGTCTGGGCCGGCTCGCTGGCCGCCTCGCTGGTGATGTACACCGACCTGCTGTACGCGGCGGTGCTGTACGGCTCGCCGCGGATGTCCAAGGTGCTGCACCTGACCGGGATGGGCACCACGGTGGTGCTGGGCTCCTGGGCCGGGCTGTACACCACCTCGGTGGCGCAGGCGCTGCTCGCGGTGGTGGTCTGCGTGCTGGTCTTCCTCGGGCCGGTGTGGACCGCCGACCTGGTGCGCAAGCACCGGGACCGGGCCGAGACCGAGCGGCTGCGGGCCGAGCAGACGGCGCTGCTGGCCGAGCTGGACCGGCGCGAGGCGGTGGTCTCGGAGCGCGCCAGGATGGCCCGGGAGCTGCACGACGTGGTGGCCAACCACCTCTCCGCCATCGCGATCCACGCCACCGGCGCGCAGGCCCTGGCACGCCGTCAGGGGCGGGACGCGGCGGACCCGTTGCTGGCCTCGATGGCGGTGATCCGGGAGAGCAGCGTGCAGGGCCTGACCGAGATGCGGCGGATGATCGGCCTGCTGCGGGCCGGGGACGCCGAGGAGGAGCACGCGGCGCCCCGGCTGGAGGCGCTGGACAGCCTGGTCGGCAAGGCCGCCGAGAGCGGCCGGGCGGCCGGGCTGGGCTTCCGGCTGACCGAGCTGGGCGAGCGCGGCGAGCTGCCCGCGCCGGTGGAGCTGGCCGCCTACCGGATCGTCCAGGAGGCGCTGACCAACGCGCTCAAGCACGCCGCCCCGGGCGCGGTGGAGGTCCGGTTGTCGTACCGGGACGAGGAGTTGGAGATCCTGGTGGAGAGCCCGCACCGGGCCGGGGCCGGCCGTGAGCTGCCCGGGGCCGGGGCGGGGCTGGTCGGGATGGGCGAGCGGGCCGGGCTGCTGGGCGGTGGCTTCACCGCCGGGCCGGTGGCGGAGTGCTGGGTGGTGCGTGCGGTGCTGCCGCGCGAGCCGAAGAGCGAGGGACGGGCGTGACGGACGTGATCCGGGTGCTGGTGGCCGAGGACCAGGCGGCGGTGCGGGCCGCGCTGGTGCTGATCCTGGGGGCCGAGCCGGGGATCGAGGTGGTCGGCGAGGCGGCGGACGGCGAGGCGGCCGTCCGGATGGCGCTGGAGCTGCGGCCGGACGTGGTGCTGATGGACGTGCAGATGCCGCGGCTGGACGGCGTGGCGGCCACCCGGCAGGTGGTGGCGGCGGACGCCGGGCGGGTGCTGGTGCTCACCACCTTCGACCTGGACGAGTACGTCTACGGCGCGCTGCGGGCCGGGGCGGCGGGCTTCCTGCTGAAGGACCTGGAGGCGGACGCGCTGATCGAGGGCGTCCGGACGGTGGCCGCCGGGGACGGCATGCTGGCCCCCTCGGTGACGCGCCGTCTGATCGCCACCTTCGCCCGGCCGGAGCGGCCGGACCAGCCGAAGGCCCGGGAGGCGGTGGCGGCGCTCACCCCGCGCGAGCGGGAGGTGCTGGCCTGTCTCGGTGCCGGGCTGTCCAACGGTGAGATCGCGCAGCGGCTGGCGATGGCCGAGGCGACCACCAAGACGCACGTCAGCCGGATCCTGGCCAAGCTGGAGCTGCGCAGCCGGGTGCAGGCCGCCATCCTGGCGCAGGACTTGGGGCTGGTCCCGGAGTAGCGCGGACCAGCGTGGGCACGTCAGCAGCATCACACGGCGCAATCGCACCATCCTGGCCCCGTGGGCACTAGAGTCCGGCGCGTGAGCGGCGCGGCTCCGGTGGGTGATCCCTGCGACGAGCCGCCTTCAGGAGCTTAGGGGTAGCCATGGGCAACGTAGCGGACCAGCGGATCGCCGTCATCGGCGCGGGTCTGATGGGCGCGGGCATCGCGCAGGTCTCGGCGCAGGCCGGCCACGCGGTGGTGCTGCGCGACGTCACCGCCGCCGCGCTCCAGCGCGGACTGGACGGCATCCGGGCCTCGTACGAGAAGTTCGTCTCCAAGGGCAAGCTGACCGCCGACGAGGCGGAGGCCGCGCTCGGCCGGATCACCACCACCACCGACCTCGGCGCGGTCGCCGAGGCGGACATCGTGGTCGAGGCGGTGTTCGAGCAACTGGACGTCAAGGAGGGCGTGTTCCGCGAGCTGGACAAGCTCGCCAAGGACGGCGCCGTGCTGGCCTCCAACACCTCCGCCATCCCGATCACCCGGATCGCCGCCGCCACCTCGCGGCCGGAGTCCGTGGTCGGGGTGCACTTCTTCTCGCCGGTGCCGCTGATGAAGCTGGTCGAGCTGGTGCGCGGCTACAAGACCAGCGACGAGACGCTGGCCCGGGCCCGGGCCTTCGCGGAGGGCGTCGGCAAGGAGGTCGTGGTGGTCAACCGCGACGTGGCCGGCTTCGTGACGACCCGTCTGATCACCGCCCTGGTGGTCGAGGCGGCCAAGCTGTACGAGTCGGGCGTGGCCAGCGCCGAGGACATCGACACCGCCTGCCGGCTCGGCTTCGGCCACCCGATGGGCCCGCTGCAGACCGCCGACCTGACCGGCGTGGACATCCTGCTGCACGCGGCGCGCAACATCTACGCCGAGACCCAGGACGAGAAGTTCGCCGCGCCGGAGATCATGGCCCGGATGGTCACCGCCGGGGACCTCGGCCGCAAGAGCGGTCAGGGCTTCTACGGCTACCAGAAGTGAGCCCGCGGCGGCGGGGCGTGGGTGAGCTTGCTCACGACCCCGCCGCACACGGGTGATTTGGGCGGGAATCGAGCGTGGGTGTGGGCCTCGACTGCGTATATTCCCTCTATTCCATCGCACGGGTGAACTTGGTCCGCAACCGGCGCGGACCAGCAACCTGAGCGGCTGATCCGCCGTCAGATGGGTGAGGGGGAGACGGCATTCCGACTGTCCTGGCCGTTCCGGCCGTGGTGACCCGGACCCGTGCGGGCCGCCACCACGGGGGCCACCACGACCACCAGCAGGCGCGACCGATCGCGGAGGAGGAGAGCGTGCACATCACCGGTGACCACCGGCGCCTGGCGATCCACGGCCGCCTCGACGTCCGCAGCGCCGCCGACGCGCGCGCCCGGCTGCACCAGGCGGTGGACGCCGGCCAGGGCGATCTGGTGCTCGATCTCACCGGGCTGGAGTTCTGGGACGCCACCGGGCTGGGCGTCATCATGGGCACCCACCGCCGGGCCGGCCGGATCGGCCGCCGCCTGGTGCTGCGCGCCGTCCCGGCCCAGTTGCAGCGTCTGCTGGTGGCCACCCGGCTGCACCGCATCCTCGCCGTCGAGGGCGCCGTCCCCGACGCCTACGGCAGCACGCTGCCGGTCGTCCTCTGAGGACCCGGCCGGCGGCGCCCCGGGTGCCCGGCTGAGCTGCCCCGATCCACCTCCGCCGTCCCGGGCCGCAGGTCCGCGCCACGCAGCGGCGCACTGGCCGGGCCCCGCGCCCCCGGCGCGCTTCGGGCGCCAGCCGCGGCCCCGGGTAGTGTCCCCGGACACAGGTGTGCGAGAGTCACCGGTCAGACAGACGGCCTAGACGGGGCGGAGCGAGATCGTGAACCAGCCATCCGGTGACGTCCGGCAGGAGACGCCCCGCCAGCGGAGTGGTGAGTTGGTCACCGGGGACTGGCTGCTGGTGGTGGGCGGGGCCGACGGCTCCGAGTTCCGCCCGTGCCCGCCCGAGTGGCGTCCGCAGCCGCGCCGGGTGGTGGCGGACAGCGCCCGTCCGACCGCAGCCGCCGTCGGGCCGCTGGCGCTGGGCGGGGCCGCCGCCGATCAGCCGCTGCTGGACCGCGAGGCCGATGTCGCCCAGCTGCTGGGCCTGTTGGCGGAGGGCCGCTCGGTGCGGCTGGTGGGGCAGGGCGGCTCCGGCCGGACCGCACTGCTCGGCGCGGTGGCGGACGCGGCCGGCGAGCTGGCACCGGACGGGGTGGTGCGGCTGACCGGGCACCGGCGGACCTCGGCCGATCTGCTCCAGGACCTCTACGCGGCCACCCACCGGTCCGCTCCGTTCCGCCCCGATCGGGACCAACTGCGGGATCTGCTCGCCCCGTTGGGCGCCGTGGTGGTGATCGACGACGTCGAGCCGAGCGGCCCCGAGCTGGAGGAGCTGGTGTCCGCCGCTCCGGACTGCGCGTTCCTGATCTCGGTCGCCCCCGGCAGTCCCCAACTTCCGCCCGGCTCCCGGCTGCTGGATCACCTGGTGGGTGGTCTGTCCCGGCCGGCCTGCCTCGGGCTGATCGCCCGGCTGGCCGGCCGTCCGCTGGACGAGCACGAGCGGGCCTGGGCGATCGACCTCTGGTTCGAGTCCGAGGGCCTGCCGCTGCGCTTCGTGCAGGCCGCCGCGCTGCTGCGGCAGCGGGACGCCGAGGTGGACACCCTGGTGGCCGAACACGAGGACCGGGGGCGGGTGTTCGGCCTGGTCAAGGAGATCCCCGCGCCGGAGGACCCGGCCGAGCTGGAGGGTGAGCTGCGCCGCGCGGTGCCGCTGCCCTCGGTGGCCGAGTCGGCCGCGCCCACGCTGCGGCTGGCGGCCGGGCTGAGCGAGGCCGCCCGGTCGGTGCTGCTGCTGGCGGTGGCGCTCGGCGGGGAGTGCCCGACCGCCCCGCACCTGCCGGCCCTGATCGACGTGGGCCTGGGGGAGAGCGCGCTGCAGGAGCTCACCGAGTGCGGGCTGGCGGTCTCGATCGGCGGTCACCACCGGCTCACCGACGGGGTGTTGGAGACCCTGGCGGAGGCCTGGGAGCCCGGCGAGGTGGCCTTCGGTGCGGCCCGCCACTTCTCCTGGTGGGTCGGCCACAGCTCGGTCAGCCCGGCCCAACTCGCCGCCGAGGCCGAGGTGGTGATCGGCGCGCTGCTCGCCGACCAGGAGGCCGGCCGGCCGCAGGAGGTGCTGGCCCTGGCCCGGGCCGCCGCCCCGGCCTTCGCGCTGTCGCTGCGCTGGGGCGCCTGGGAGCAGGTGCTGGAGATCGGCCTGGAGGCGGCCCGCGCTCTCGGCTCCACCGGTGAAGAGGCTTGGTTCCACCAGGAGTTGGGCGTGCTGGCGGCCTGCACCGGGGTGACCGGCCCGGCCGTCGGCGAGCTGGAGGCGGCGCTCTCGCTGCGGGCCGCGATGGCGGAGACCCGGGGCACCGCCGCCGGGCGCCGGATGCTGGCGCTGCTGCGGGCCGGGAGCGGCCGGGCGGTCGAGGGCCCGGACCGGCCGGGTGGCGGCCGACGGCCCGTCATACGGGCGATCGCCGCCCAGGTGCCGCTGCGCTTCCGCAGCATCCCCAAGGGCGGCCGCCGCCGGACGGCCGTGCTGGCCGGGGCGGCGGTGCTCGCGGTCGGGGTGCTCGGCACGGCGGTCGGGCTGAGCCTGGCCCGGACGGACGAGCCCGGCCGCGGCGGCGGCAACGGGGTGGTGGACGAGGGCGTCTACACCGGTGACGTCAAGATCGCCCCGAGCGGGAGCCCGTCGGCCCCGGCGAGCCCGGGCCCGACCCCGAGTGCCTCGGAGCCCGAGCCCTCGCCGAGCCCGTCGGCGAGCACGTCCACATCCCCGAGCCCGTCCAAGAGCGGTACCCGCAAGCCGAGTTCGACCCCGAGCGCGAGCAGGTCCACCAGCGCGCCGACCAGCCAGCAGCCCAACCCGCCGCAGCCGTCCTCCTCGCGCCCCACGGCGCCGAGCACGCCGCCGCCGTCCAACCCGGGCCCGTCGAGCACACCGACACCGACCCCGAGTGCGACCCCGACCCCGACCCCGACGCCGCCCAGCCCGACGCCGACCGACACCGGCACGGCGCCGGGATCACCGCCCGCCGGCTAGAACAGCTTGAGCTTGTCGTCGTCGATGCCGCGCAGCTCGTCGTAGTCCAGCACCACGCAGCCGATGCCCCGGTCGGTGGCGAGCACCCGGGCCTGCGGCTTGATCTCCTGCGCGGCGAAGACGCCCCTGACCGGGGCCAGCAGCGGGTCGCGGTTGAGCAGCTCCAGGTAGCGGGTGAGCTGCTCGACGCCGTCGATCTCGCCGCGCCGCTTGATCTCGATCGCGACGGTGGCGCCGTCGGCGTCCCGGCCGAGCAGGTCCACCGGGCCGATCGCGGTGGGGTACTCGCGGCGGACCAGGGTCCAGCCGGCGCCGAGCACCTCCATCCGGTCGGCCAGCAGCTCCTGGAGGTGCGCCTCGACACCGTCCTTCACCAGACCGGGGTCGACCCCGAGCTCGTGCGAGGAGTCGTGCTGCACCTCCTCCAGCGTGATGATCAGCTTCTCGCCGGCCTTGTTGGTCACCGTCCAGACGTCACCGTCCTGCTTCAGCGAGCACGGGGGCGACATCCAGTTGAGGGGCTTGTAGGCCCGGTCGTCGGCGTGGATGCTGACACTCCCGTCCGCCTTGACCAGGATCAGGCGGGTCGCGGAGGGCAGGTGGGCGGAGAGCCGACCGGCATAGTCGACGGAGCAGCGGGCAATGACGAGACGCATGGTTGACCACGCTAGCCCAGCGGGGCCAGTTGAAGCGAAACCGCGACGGACGGGTGATGAACCCGCGTGAACGGCGAACCATGGAGTCCTGCACCCCGCCCCGCGCCCTGGCTCCACGGGTTGTCCGGCGGGTGTGGGTCACTCAACGGGGACGGAGCACTTCCATGAACAGTCCGACGGGATTCGGCCAATCTGACGGGGCACCAGGCGATCGGGGCTCGAATCGGGGGATTCACCGGCCGTACTGACGACCGGATGTCACTCTGTGGTGAGCAGTCGTCGCTCCCCACTGCGGCACAACGGCACCGACGTACGACCACCCCGGCGGTCCGCCCGGGGTGGACCGCGAGAGGAGAACCCATGTCGCTCGACGTCTCACCGGCCCTGCTGGAGAAGGCCGAGAGAGGAGAGGTCGACGAGAGGGAGTTCGTCGACTGCGTCCGAACCTCCCTGCCGTACGCCTGGGACCTGATCAGCTCACTGGTCGCCCAGGTGCAGGTGGACGGCACCGATTTCGCCGACAACCAGGTACCGCCGCCCAGCGAGCAGGCCCGCGGCCAGCTGCTGCGGGCGATGGCCAGCGACGCCATCCGGGGTGCCCTGCAGCGGCACTTCGGGGTCCGGCTGGCGTTCCAGAACTGCCACCGGGTGGCGGTCTTCGCACCCTCCGGCGAGAGCGACGAGCGGTACCACCGCTTCACCTCGGTCCGGGCCCAACTGCTCAACCAGTCCGACGAGTTGCGGGACTGCTGAGCTCCGCGCGGGACACCTCCGGGAGGCCGGGCCGTCTGCACCTCGGCCCGGCCTCCCGGCGTTCGCGGCCGGATCAGTCCAGCTGCGGCAGCACCTCGGTGCCCAGCCGGGCGATGTTCTCCATCGTCGCGGCGTGCTCGCCGGAGCCCTCGGCCAGCAGGGCGAAGCGGCGGATGCCGGTGCGCTCGGCGGTGGCCAGCAGCCGGTCGGCGGCCTGCCGGGGCGTGCCCACCGCGTGCAGGTCGCAGAGCAGTTCGGTGTACTCGCGCGGATCGCGCATCCGGCGCTCCCGGCCGTCCACCGTGCGGTGCGCGCCGAGCCCGTGCTCGAACCAGCCGGGCATCGCGGCCAGCAGCCGGGCCCGGGCGGTGACCCGCCGGTCCTCGATCTGCACCACCCCGGCCGCCATGTGCTCGCGCTCCACCCGGGCCAGCTGCTCCTCGCCCCGGCCGCAGGCCCGCCAGGCGGTCCGGTAGGCCTCCAGCATCAGCGACTTGTCCTCGTCGCCGGAGTGCATCCCGAGCAGCATCGGCAGCCCGCGCTCGGCGGCGGCCCGGACCCCGGCCGGCGAGGTGCAGGCGGCGATCACCGGCGGCCCGCCGGCCGCCGGGTCGGCACCCGGCAGCGGGGCGCCGCCGGGCCGCTGCCGGGGGAAGCGGGTCAGCGGGCCCGAGCGGCCCTCCAGCCAGCCCGCCAGGTCGGCGGCCGGCCCGGCGGGGCGCGCCGCGCCGGCCCGGGGCACCACGTCCACCTCCGGGAAGCTGAACTGCGGCCCGTCCGCGCCCACCCGGGAGCCGCGCAGCCAGCGCAGCAGCAGGTCCAGCCGCTCGCCGAACCCGTCCTCGTAGGCGGCGGCGCCGGTGCCGAAGACCGCCAGGTCGATCCACGGGCCGCCCCGGCCGACGCCCAGGGTGAAGCGGCCCTCCGAGGTCAGGTGCAGCATCGCGGCCCGCTCGCCGAGCGCCACCGGGTGGGTGGTGGAGAGCACGCTGACCGCCGTGCCGACGCCGATCCGGCGGGTCCGGCCGAGCAGCAGCGCGGCCAGCGCGGCGGCGTCCGGGCAGACGCCGTAGGGCACGAAGTGGTGCTCGGCCAGCCAGACCGAGTCCAGGCCGGACCGCTCGGCGGTCTCGGCGGCGGCCACGGTGCGGCGCAGCACCTCGCCGTGGCCCTGGCCCGGGAACTGGGCCGACAGCAGGAACGCGCCGACCCGGATCGAGTCGGTGCCCGCCGCGCCGCCCAGCACCGGGGCCGGGGGCAGGTCGAGCTGAGGGGTGGTCAGTTGGTCGGTGTCGGTCATCCGGTCGCCTCCTCGGGTGCCGCCGGGTCTGCGAGCCCCGTCGTGTCACTGTCGTTGAGTAACCGATGTCATGTGCCAATGGCACTCGGAACGCCCCAATTCGCGGAAGATCGGGTGTCTTTCGCCGGAAAGGCCGAGCCGCTCCCGGTCCGCGTGGTAGGGCTGCGGAGCGGGGCGGTGCGCCCCGTACCCTGGAACCGGAGAGCCCGTCCGCCCGCCCCGTCCGAGAGGTGCCAGCCGTGTCCCCCCGCCGCAAGCCGCCCCGCAGCAGCCAGGCAGCCCCCGACGAGCCGTCAGGCGTGCCGTTCGGTGGCACGCTGCGGAGAGTGGAGGAGTACGACGGCGAGGACTGGGTGGTGCAGACGATCCCCGGCACCTCCGGCCGGTACTACCGCTGCCCCGGCTGCGACCAGGAGATCCCGCCCGGCGTCGGCCACGTGGTCGCCTGGCCCGCGTACGGGGCCGGGGTGGACGACCGCCGGCACTGGCACCGGGCCTGCTGGGGCGCCCGGGAGCGCCGCACCACCAACGTCCAGCGCGGCCGGAACGCCCCCCGCCACTGAGGGCGGAGGGCGTTCCGTGGAGCGCGCGGTGAGGGGCCGTCAGGCGTCGCGCTTCTTCAGCACCAGGATGCCGCCGGCGATGGCGGCCACCGTCCAGGCCAGGCAGATGAAGAACCCCGCCCACGGGCCGTAGGGCTGGCCGGACTGCTCGTAGACGGTGAGCATCCGGGAGCCGGCGTAGTCGGGGAAGTACCGCGCCACGTTCTTGGCGTACGGCACCGCCGAGAGGATCGGCGAGAGCAGGAAGAAGAACGGCACCAGCACGCCGAGCGCCAGCGTCTGGTTGTGCAGCATGGCCGTCACGCCCGCCGCGAACAGGCAGAGCATGGTCAGGTAGAGCGCGGCCCCGATCACCGCCCGGAGCACGTTGTCCGAGCCGATGGTGGTGGAGTGGCTGCCGAGGATCGCCTGCCCGGTGAAGAAGGTGATGAAGGCGGTGGCCAGCGACACGGCCAGGGCCAGCGCGCCGAGCACGGCGGCCTTGCCGAGCAGCAGCGTCGCGCGCTGCGGGACCGCGGCCAGGCTGACCCGGATCATGCCGCTGCTGTACTCGTTGCCCACCGCCAGGACGCCGAACACGATGATGGCCAACTCGCCCAGCAGGATGCCGGAGAAGGCCGTCCCGGTGGCGTCGAACGGGGTGCTGGAGCCCTCGGTGAACTCCTCGAAGTTCAGCTTGGTGACCAGCGAGAGCAGCCCGCCGACCACCAGGGTGATCAGGAAGGTCAGGGCCAGCGTCCAGATGGTGGAGCGGACGCTGCGGATCTTGGTCCACTCGGACTGCAGGACGGCGGGGAACGACGCCATCAGCTCTTCTCCTTCCAGCCGGCGCCCCAGGCGGCGGGCTGCGCGGGCGCCGGTCCGGGGGTCTGTCCGTGGGCCTGCCCGGGAGCGGTGCGGCCGGGGGCCGCGCCGCCGGCCTGGTACTGCACCGAATCGGCGGTCATCTGCATGAACGCCTCCTCCAGGGAGGCCTGCTGCGGGCTCAGTTCGTGCAGGGTGACGCCGTGCGAGGCGGCCAGTTCGCCGATGTGGGTGAGGTCGCCGTCCTCGACCTCGTACGAGCCGGCCGGGCCGGGCACGGCGTTCAGCCCCGCGCCGTGCAGGACGGCGAGCAGCTGCTCGACGTGCGGGGTGCGGACCCGGACCGCCGAGCGGGAGTTCTGCTTGATGAACTCGGCCATCGAGAGGTTGGCCAGCAGCCGGCCCCGCCCGATCACCACCAGGTGGTCGGCGGTCAGTGCCATCTCGCTCATCAGGTGCGAGGAGACGAACACCGTGCGGCCCTCGGCGGCCAGACCCTTCATCAGGTTCCGGATCCACAGGATGCCCTCCGGGTCCAGCCCGTTCACCGGCTCGTCGAACATCACGATCTCCGGGTCGCCGAGCAGCGCCGAGGCGATGCCGAGCCGCTGGCCCATGCCGAGCGAGAAGCCGCGCGAGCGCCGCTTGGCGACCGCGGTCAGCCCGACCAGGTCGAGCACCTCGGCCACCCGGGAGGTGGGGATGCGGTTGCTCTGGGCCAGCCAGAGGAGGTGGTCGTAGGCGGTCCGGCCCGGGTGCACGGCCTTCGCCTCCAGCAGCGCCCCGATGTACTTGAGCGGCTCGCTGAGCTGTCCGTACCGCCGTCCGTCGATGGTGACCTGACCGCTCGTCGGACGGTCCAGGTCGAGGATCATCCGCATCGTGGTGGACTTGCCCGCGCCGTTCGGCCCGAGGAATCCGGTGACCACGCCCTGCGGGACCTGGAAGCTCAACCGGTCCACGGCGACGGTGTCGCCGTAACGTTTCGTCAGCTCGTGCAATTCGATCATGTGCGCTCCCTCACTCTCCGTCAGGCTATGACAAATCGGACAGTGGAGCGCGCTGCTGCGGCCGGTCGGTGCGCCGCCATACGGTGGGCACCATGACTCTCCCCGCCCACGGCACCCACGGCGTCGGCACGCCACTGGTGCTGCTGCACGCCTTCCCGCTCTCCGCCCGGATGTGGCACGCCCAGCTCGCCCCGCTCGCCGACGTCGCCACCCTGATCACGCCCGACCAGCGGGGCTTCGGCGCCACCCCGCTCGGCGACGCCCCGCCCTCGCTCGACACCGTGGCCGACGACCTGGTGGAACTGCTGGACGAACTGGGCCTGGAACAGGCGGTGTTCGGCGGCCTCTCGATGGGCGGCTACGTCGCCATGGCGCTCGCCCGGCGCCACCCCGAACGGATCGCCGGCCTGCTGCTGGCCGACACCAAGGCCACCGTGGACACCCCGGCCGCCAAGGCCAACCGGGAGCGGATCGCGGCGGCGGTGCTCTCCCGCGACAGCGTCGCACTGCTCGCCGAGGAGAAGATCGAGGACGGGCTGCTCGGGCCCGGGACGGACCCCGAACTCACCGCCCAGGTCCGGGAGATGATCGCGGAGGCGACACCGGGCGGAGTGGCCTGGGCGCAGCGTGCGATGGCCGGCCGGCCGGAGTCGCTGGCGGCGCTGCGGGTCCTGGACGTGCCGGCGGCGGTGGTGGTGGGCGAGCACGACGCCCTCACTCCGCTGGGGGAGGCGCGGCTGATCGCGGAGGCGCTCGCCGACGCCGAGCTCACCGTCATCCCCGGCGTGGGCCACCTGAGCTCCCTGGAGGCCCCGGAGAGCTTCAACGCCGCCGCCCGGGCCCTCCTCCGCCGCGTCTGACCCGACGGGCCGTCAGGGGGCCTTCTGCGGCCCCGTGGCTGACGCCCGGCCCCGGACGTGCCGTCGGCCTGCGCACGGCAGGGCAGGGCAGGTGCTCCGGGGTGCGGGGAGCTGCGCCGTAGGTGGCCGGCCGACGTGGGTCCGCCTCCGCTGCGTGCCTGGGCGGCGGGGGCGGGCTTCGGCGTGATCCGGTGGCGCGTGCGGCTGCTCGCCTGCCCCGATCTGGCCGTGGTGGTCTTCCGCACTCGCGCAGTTCCTCGCGCCCCTGGGGCCTTCGTCGGCCTGCGCACGGCAGGGCGGGGCAGGTGCTCCGGGGTGCGGGGAGCTGCGCCGTAGGTGGTCGGCCGACGTGGGTCCGCCTTCGTTGCGTGCCTGGGCGGCGGGGGCGGGCTTCGGCACGATCCGGTGGCGCGTGCAGCTGCTCGCCTGCCCCGATCTGGCCGGTGGTGGTCTTCCGCACTCGCGCAGTTCCTCGCGCCCCTGGGGCCTTCGGCCCCGGCGGGTGCTCGCGGTGCTCCTGGGGCCTCCGGCCCCGGCGTGCGGGGTGCTGCGCCGTAGGTGGCCGGCCGACGTGGGTCCGCCTCCGCTGCGTGCCCGGGCGGCGGGGGCGGGCTTCGGCACGATCCGGTGGCGCGTGCAGCTGCTCGTCTGCCCCGATCTGGCCGTGGTGGTCTTCCGCACTCGCGCAGTTCCTCGCGCCCCTGGGGCCTTCGGCCCCGGCGGGTGCTCGCGGTGCTCCTGGGGCCTTCGGCCCCGGCGTGCGTGCGGGGGGCTTCGGCGGCTGCGGGCGTTCGCGGTGCTCTTGGTCCGGGGTGGGAATGCCTCAGGGCCCGTGCTCCGCCCCGGAGGGGGAGGGGCACGGGCCCTGAGGGTGGGTCAGCGGGACTGCTGGGCCGGGACGCCGAGGGCGTCGTCGGTCGGCAGGGACGCCGCGGCGACGGCCGCACCGGTGAGGGTGGCGAGCATCTCGCGGACGTTGGTGAGCTGGGCGTTGATCGAGTCGCGGCGGTTGGTGAGGGCCGCGAGCTCGCGCTCGGATTCGCTGCGGATCCGGTCGGCCTTGGCGTTGGCGTCCGCGACGATGTCCTCGGACTGGCGCTGGGCCGTCTCGACCGTCTGGCGGGCACGGCGCTCGGCGTCGGTGCGGAGCTTCTCGGCCTCCAGGCGGAGCTGCTCGGCCCGGTGCTCGATCTCGGCCAGGCGCTTCTCGGCCTTGGCCTGACGGGCCGCCAGGTCGCGCTCGGACTGCTCGCGGCGCTTGGCCAGGTTGGTCTCGAACTCCAGCGCGGCCTGGGCGGCCTTGGTGCGGGTCTCCTCGAAGAGGGCGTCCGCCTCCTCGCGCTTGTTCTGCGCGTCCTTGTTGGCCTCGGCCCGCAGCTGGGCGCTGTCGCTCTTGGCCTTGTCGACGATCCGCAGACCCTCGTCCTCGGCCTTGGCCTTGCGGTCCTTGGCGTAGTTCTCCGCCTCGGTGCGGACCTGCTGCGCGGCGGCCTCGGCCAGCTCACGGTGCTGCTCGGCGGCGCGGTGCGCCTCGTCGCGCAGGTCCTTGGCCTCCTCCTCGGCGAGCCGGAGGATCTTCTCGACCCGGGCACCCAGGCCGGCGTACGAGGGCTCCTGCTCGGAGACCGCGGCCTGCGCGCTCTGGGTCTCCAGGTGGAGCTCCTCGATGCGCTTCTCCAGCGCGCCGATCCTGGTCAGGGCGGAGTCGCGGTCGGCCACCAGCTTGGTGATCCGCTCGTCGACCTGGGCACGCTCGTACCCACGGCGCACCAGGTCGAAGCCGTGAGGGGAGTGACTGTCGCTCATGGGGTTCTGGGCTTCCTGTCGTTAACCGCTGAGGTGGTTGAGGGAATCCTGACACGTTATCGGAGTGTCTACGGCGAAACGCCGTCGCTCCACGGACAATGTCCGCTCAATCGGGTGGTGCGCTGCCGGTGCGATTGCCCCCCGAACGGGGAGAGCCGACACCGGCACCGGCCTTCGCCGCCCCGTCCTTCTTGCCACTGCTTCCCCCGTTGGCCTGGGCGACCGGTGACGGCGCCTCGAAAGCCTCCAACGCGGACAGGACATCCTGGACCCGAGAGATCTCGGTGTTGATGTCCTTGCGCCGGCGGACCAGTTCGTCCAACTCCCGGCGGCCCTCGTCGGTCACGCGCTTGGCCTCGGCCTTCGCCTCGGCCAGCAGCCGCTCGGCCTCCTCGGTGGCCAGCGCGAGCTGCTCGTCGGCCGCGTCGGCGGCCCGCTTGAGCCGCTTCTCGGCCTGGTCGGAAGCGGCCTCCAGCTGCTGCTCGGCCTCCTCCTGAGCGGCCGTCAGCTGCTGCTCCGCCTCCTGCTCGGCGGCGGCCAGCGCGGCCTCCGCCTCGGCGCGCAGCGTGTCGGCCCGCTCGGTGGAGGCGGCGAGCTTCTGCTCGGCCTCCTTGAGCAGGCCCTCCGCCTTGCGGACGGCGGAGATCCGCACCTTGCCGGCCTCGGCGGAGGCCTCCGAGGTGAGCTCGGCGGCCTTCTCCTCGGCGTCCGCGACCAGCTTCGCCGCCTTCTCCTCGGCCTCGGCGACGGCCGTGACGGCCTGCTCCTCGGCCTCGGTGAGCTGCTCCTGAGCCGCCGTCACCAGCGCGTCCACCCGCTCGCCGGCCGACTTCATGGCCTGCGCGTTCTCCTTGCGGGCCCGCTCGTGCAGGGCCTCGATCTCGGAGTCGGTGCGCTCGCGCAGCTCCTCGGCGCGCTCGCGGATCGCGGTGGCGTCCCGGCGGGCCTCGGAGAGCAGCGCGTCCGCGTCGGCGCGGGAGCGCTCGACCTCGGCCTGCCCGGCGGCCTCGCCCGCGGCGGTCAGCCGCTCGGCCTCCTTGCGGGCGGCGGCGACCATCGCGTCGGCCTGCTCCTCGGCGGCGGCGGTGGTCGCCAGCGCGGTGGCCTGGGCGTCCTCGCCGAGCGCCTCGGCGTCCGCGAAGGCCTTCTCCAGCACCGACTTGGCCTGCTCCCGGGTGGCCCGGTCGAACTGCTCGGCCGCCTCCCGGGTCTCGGCGTCGTAGGCGTCGGCCCGGCTGCGGGTGGCGGCCTCGTAGTCCTCCGCCAGGGTGCGGGTGGCGAGCGCGTACTCCTCGGCCTCGGCGCGCAGCGCGGCGCCGAAGTCCTCGGCCTCGGCGGCCGTCCGGGCGGCCTGCTCCTCGGCCTCCGCCACGGTGCGGCGGGCGACCTCCTCGGAGTCCGCCCGGGTCTGCCCGGCGTATTCCAGTGCGTCCTGCCGTTCGGTGACGGCCTCGGCCCGCAGTTGCTCGTCGTAGGCCTTGGCCTCGGCCCGGTCCCGGGCGATCACGGTGGCGGCCCGCTCGCGGTCCTCGGCCAGCTCGGCGGCGATCCGCTCGCGCAGCGCGGAGGTCTCCTGCTCGGCGTCGGCCCGCAGCCCGGCCACTTCGGCGTCCACGGCGGCGCGCAGCGCCTCCGTCTCGGCGGCGGCCAGCTCGCGCAGCTCGGTGGTCTCCAGCTCGGCGAGCTCGCGGGTCTCGGCGGCCTCCCGCTCGGCGGTGGCGCGGAGTTCGGCGATCTGGGTGGAGGCGGCCTCGTGCAGCCCGGCCACCGACTGGCGGATCTCGGCGGCCTCGTCCTCGGCGGTGGAGACCAGTGCGGCGGCCTCCTTCTCGGCACCGGCCCGGAGCTCGGCCAGCTCGGTGGTGGCCAGGGCCCGCAGCACGCCGACCTCGGTGACGGCGGCGGCGGCCTCCTCCTGAGCCTGCGTCAGCTCCCGGGCACCCTCGGCCCGCAGCCGCTCGGCCTCCCGCTCCGCGTCGGCCAGCTGCTCGGCCACCTCGGCGGCGGTGCGCTCGCGCAGCTCGGTGGTCTCCGCCTCGGCGGTGGCGCGCAGCTCCTGGGCCTCGGCGGCCGTCCGGGCGGTCAGCTCCTCGGCCTCGGTGGCGGTCAGCTCGCGCAGCGCGGCCGTCTCGGTCGCGGTGGTGGCGCGGAGTTCGGCCGTCTCGGTCTCGGCGGCGGTCCGCAGGGCGGTGGTCTCCGCCTCGGCGGTGGCACGGAGTTCGGCGGCCTCGGTCTCGGCGGCGGCGCGCAGGGCGTCGGTCTCCGCCGTGGTGCGGGCGGTCAGCTCGGCGGCCTCCCGGGCGGTGCGCTCGCGCAGCTCGGTGGTCTCCGCCTCGGTGGTGGCGCGGAGTTCGGCCGTCTCGGTCTCGGCGGCGGTCCGCAGGGCGGTGGTCTCCGCCTCGGCGGCGGCGCGGAGTTCGGCGGCCTCGGTCTCGGCGGCGGCGCGCAGGGCGTCGGTCTCCGCCGTGGTGCGGGCGGTCAGCTCGTCCGCCTCGGCGGCGGCGACCTCGCGGTCGGCCCGGGCGGCGGCCAGCAGCTCGGCGGTCTCGGCCTGCTCGTGGTCCAGCGAGGTCTGCGCGGCGGCCCGCTCCCGGCGGCTCTCCTCGCGCAGGGCCTCGGCCTCGGCCTCCGCCTCGGCCCGGCGGCGGGCGGCGAAGCCCTCCGCCTCGGCCCGGTGGCCGTCGGCCCACTCGGCCGCCTCGGTGCGGGCGGCCTCGGCGGCGGCCCGGCTCTCGGCGGCCAGCGCCTCCGCCCCGGCCTGTGCCTCGGCGCGCACCCGCTGCTCGAACTCGACGGCCTCGCGCCGGAGTTCGGCCGTCTCCCGCTCGGCGGCGGAGCGGTTCTCGGCGGCAGCCGCCTTGGCGGCGGCCAGCGCGTCCTGGCCGCGCTGCTCGGCGGCGGCGGTGACCTTGCGGGCCTCCTCGCGGGCCCGGGTGAGGGTCTGCTCGGCCCGGCCCTGGGTCTCGGCGGCCCGCTCCTCGGCCTCGGCGCGCAGCCGCTCCGTCTCGGCGGCGGCGCCGGCCCGGAGCTCGTCCGCGTCGGCCTTGGCCTTGGTGAGCAGCTCCTCGGCGGTCTTCGCCGCCTCCTCGATCCGCAGCACCGCCTGGCGCCGGGCCTCGCTCTCCACCCGCTCGGCCTCGGTGGTGGTCCGGGCGTGCAGCTCCTCGGCCTCGGCGCGCAGCCGCTCGGCCTCCTGGTGGGCCTGGGTGAGCTGCTCGCGCAGCGCGGTGGCGTCCTCGTGGGCGGCCTGCTGCACCTGCTCGACGGTGGTCTGAGCCTCCGTCAGCAGCCGGTCGGCCTCCTCGACCGCCTCGGCGCGCAGCCGCTCCGCCTCGGCGGTGCCGGCCGCGACGGTCTCGCCGGCCTCCCGGGTGGCCCGGGCGACGGCCTCCTCGGCCTGCTTGGCGGCCTTGGCCAGGTGGAGGGCCGCGTCCTTGGCGCCCTCGGCCCGGCCGGCCTCCCGGGCCTCCTCGTGCAGCCGGGCGACGGCCGACTCGGCCTCGGCGCGCAGCTCGGCGACGGCCCGTTCGGCCTCCGCCCGCTGCTCGGCGATGGCCGCTTCGGCCTCCGCGCGGAGCTCGTTCGCGACCGACTCGGCGGAGCCGCGCAGCCGCTCGCTCTCCTCGGTGGCGGCGGCCTTGGCAGCCTCGGCCTCGGCCTTGGCGGTGGCGGCCTCGGCCTTGATCCGGTCGGTCTCCTTGGTGGCGGTGGCCACCATCCGGGCGATCTCGGCCTTGGCGGTCTGCGAGCGCTGGTCGGAGGCGGCCTCGCCGTCGGCGACCAGCCGCTGTACGGCGGCCTCGGCCTCGGCGAGCTGCTGCTCGGCGGCGGCCTCGGCCCGGGCCCGCAGCTCGGCGGCCTCCTGGCGGGCCCGCTCGGCCTCGGCCAGCGCCTCGGCCCGCAGCCGCTCTATCTCGGCCTGGGCGGCGCCGAGCGCCTCGGTGGCGCGCTGCTGGTCCTCGGCGGCCTGGAGCTTGAGCTGGCTGATCTCGGCCTGCGCCTCGGCCAGCCCGCGCTCGGCGGCGGCCTGCGCCTCGGTGATCCGCTGCTCGGCCTCGGCCCGGGCCTCGGCGAGTCCGCGCTCGGCGGCGGCCTGGGCGCCGGCCAGCTGCTGCTGGGCCTCGCCGGTCACCGCCTCGGCCTGGGCGTTGGCCTGCTGGGCCTGCTCGGAGGCGGCCCGGAGCAGCCGCTCAGCGTCGTTCTGGGCGCGCAGCAGGGCGGCCTCGGCGGCGGCCTGGGCCTCGCCCCGGGCGGCGTCCACGTCGGCGGCGGTCTGCGCGCGGGCCTGGTCGGCCAGTGCCTCGGCCTCGGCCCGGGCGGCGGCGACCAGCCGGTCGCACTCGGCGCGGGCCTCCTGGAGCAGGCGCTGGGCCTCCTGCTCGGTGCCGGAGCGGGTCTGCTCGGCCCAGGCGACGTTCTCGTTGACGTGCCGTTCGGCGCTGTGCCGGAGCTCGCTGAGCTCCTCCTCCAGCTGCCGGCGACGGGCCGCGTACTCGGCCTCGATCCGGGCGGTGCGCTCGGCGGCCTCGGCCATCAGCCGCTGGGTGGCCTGCTGGGACTCGTGCAGCTGGCGCTCGGCCTCGGCCCGGAGCTGCTGGGCCTGCATCTCGGCGGTCCGGAGCATCTGCTCGGCCTGGCCGGAGACGGAGTCGAAGGCGCGCGGCTGGGCGAGCTGCCGACGGGATTCGTGCAGCTTGGCCCGGAGCACCTCGACCTGGTAGGCGAGGTCCTCGGCATGCTGGACGGTCTTGTCCCGCTCCTTCCGAGCCCGGTCCAACTCGGCCTCGAACTGGGAGAGGTGATCGTCAGCCTCGTAGCGGTCGTAGCCCCGCACTCCGCGGTCCCATCCATCTCCTGGTCGCGTCCTCGACCCGGCCCTCACGTCCCCCTGGCGGGGCCGGTCCGGCTGGTCCTTGCAGCCGTGGCGGGTGCCACGGTCGGAGCCCGGGGGGCGTTCGGCGCACGGTCGTCCCGCGCTCCGCCGTCCGGGTGGACTCCTGAGCGAACTCTTGCCTGTGGAGAATGGTGACAGATCCGAACTGCGACCGTGTCGTCGCGCCCGGTTGGTGGACTCCCCTTGAGCCGGAGTCAGCGCCTGCTGCCCCCGTCATCGGCCGTGCCCGCCGGCCCGGTCCTCCCCGGAGCATTGCGCACCCGGTGCATTGTAGTGGGACGGCTTGCGGAGGGAATGGCCCCGGTGGGCTTTTCCGAGGTTACTGACGGGTCGCCAGGTGTGGAGCGGGCGGGGCCGACCGGGCGCGGCCCCGCCGGAGCGTCAGTGCGCGTCGCCCTGGGCGGAGGTGACCAGCTCGGTCAGCACGCCACCGCAGTCCTTGGGGTGCAGGAAGGTGATCCGCGAGCCCATCGAGCCGATCCGGGGCTCCTCGTAGAGCACCCGGACGCCCTTGGCCTTGATGTCGGCCGCGTCGCCGTCCACGTCGGCGGTGCCGAAGGCGATGTGGTGCACGCCCTCGCCGTTCTTCGCCAGCCACTTGGCGACCGTGGAGTCCTCCCGGGTGGGCTCCAGCAGCTGGAGGTAGGAGGCGCCGCCGTCCGAGGTCTCGTTGATCCTGAGCATGGCCTCGCGGACGCCCTGCTCCTCGTTCACCTCGCTGTGGAAGACCTCGAAGCCGTAGGTGGCGCGGTAGAACTCGACCGTCTTGTCCAGGTCGAAGCAGGCGATCCCGATGTGGTCGATGCGGGTCAGCACGGCTGGCCTCCGGAAGGGAGTGGCGGGTTTGGAAGGTGGGTACCAGTGCAGCGCACCGAGTTGACGCAGCGCCAGCACGTCACGTGCGAGCCTGCTCACAATTCACCGGGACGTGCTGACACGCTGTTGACCGGCGGGTGACACGTGCCGCTGATCACACCTCGGCTCCGGTGACGCACGGGTTACGGCTCAGTACATTGAGGCCGCATCCCCCACCCTCATGCCTGACGCGCGAAGGGGCTCGTCTCATGCCTACCACCTCAGTGATCGTCGCCGGAGCCCGCACCCCCATGGGGCGTCTGCTCGGCTCGCTCAAGGGATTCTCCGGCGCCGAGCTCGGCGGCTTCGCGATCAAGGCCGCGGTCGAGCGGGCCGGCCTGACGCCCGACCAGGTGCAGTACGTGATCATGGGTCAGGTGCTCCAGGCCGGCGCCGGCCAGATCCCGGCCCGGCAGGCCGCCGTCAAGGCCGGCATCCCGATGAACGTCCCGGCGCTGACCATCAACAAGGTCTGCCTCTCCGGCCTGGACGCCATCGCGCTGGCCGACCAGCTGATCCGCGCGGGCGAGTTCGACGTGGTGGTGGCGGGCGGCCAGGAGTCGATGACCAACGCCCCGCACCTGCTGCCGAAGTCCCGCGAGGGCTTCAAGTACGGCGCGATCGAGATGCTCGACTCGATGGCCCACGACGGCCTCACCGACGCCTACGAGTCCATCCCGATGGGCGAGTCCACCGAGAAGCACAACACCCGCCTGGGCATCGGCCGCGAGGTGCAGGACCGGCTCTCCGCGCAGTCCCACCAGCGTGCCGCCGCCGCCCAGAAGAACGGCGTCTTCGAGGCCGAGATCGTCCCGGTGGCGATCCCGCAGCGCAAGGGCGAGCCGGTGCTCTTCTCGCAGGACGAGGGCATCCGGGCGGACACCACCGCCGAGGGCCTGGCCAAGCTCCGCCCGGCCTTCACCAAGGACGGCACCATCACGGCCGGCTCCGCCTCGCAGATCTCCGACGGCGCCGCCGCGGTGATCGTGATGAGCCGGGCCAAGGCCGAGGAGCTCGGCCTGAGCTGGATCGCCGAGATCGGCGCCCACGGCAACGTCGCGGGCCCGGACAACTCGCTGCAGTCCCAGCCGTCCAACGCGATCAAGCACGCGCTGGCGAAGGAGGGCATCGGCGTCGAGGACCTCGACCTGATCGAGATCAACGAGGCGTTCGCCGCCGTCTCCCACCAGTCGATGCTGGACCTCGGCGTCTCCGAGGAGAAGGTCAACGTCAACGGCGGGGCCATCGCGCTCGGTCACCCGATCGGGATGTCCGGCGCCCGCCTGGTGCTGCACCTGGCGCTGGAGCTCCAGCGGCGCGGCGGCGGCACCGGTGCGGCGGCGCTCTGCGGCGGCGGCGGCCAGGGCGACGCCCTGATCGTCCGGGTGCCGCGCGGCTAGGGTCCCGACGGGAATCGGTCATGCCGGGGGCGCGGGGACCTGCGCGCGGTGGGAAGGCGGCACGTGCAACCGGCTGAGGGCGGGTCGGTTGCGGGTGGGCAGCCCTCCGGAGCGCGCAGTTCCCCGCGCCCCCGAGGCGTAGCCACTATCGAGGAGCACGAATGATCGACGTCCCGGCACTGGTCGAGCAGGCCCGGGAGGGCAGGCCCCGGGCGGTGGCGCGGCTGATCTCCCTGGTGGAGAACGCCGCGCCGCAGCTGCGCGAGGCGATGGCCGCGCTGGCCCCGTACACCGGGCAGGCGTACACCGTCGGGCTGACCGGCTCGCCCGGGGTCGGGAAGTCGACCTCCACCTCGGCGCTGGTGTCGGCGTACCGGCGGCTCGGCAAGCGGGTCGGGGTGCTGGCGGTGGACCCGTCCTCGCCGTTCTCCGGCGGGGCGCTGCTGGGGGACCGGGTGCGGATGCAGGACCACGCCACCGACCCGGACGTGTTCATCCGGTCGATGGCCACCCGGGGCCACCTGGGCGGGCTCTCCTGGGCCGCTCCGCAGGCGCTGCGGGTGCTGGACGGGGCGGGCTGCGAGGTGATCCTGGTGGAGACCGTCGGGGTCGGGCAGTCCGAGGTGGAGATCGCCGCGCAGGCGGACACCTCGGTGGTGCTGCTGGCGCCCGGCATGGGCGACGGCATCCAGGCGGCCAAGGCCGGGATCCTGGAGATCGGCGACGTGTTCGTGGTGAACAAGGCGGACCGGGACGGCGCGGACGCCACCGCCCGGGAGCTGAACCACATGCTGGGCCTCGGCGAGGCCCGGGGGGCGGGTGCCTGGCGACCGCCGATCGTGAAGACCGTGGCGGCCCGGGGCGAGGGCATCGACGAGGTGGTCGAGGCGCTGGAGAAGCACCGGGCCTGGCTGGCCGAGACCGGGGAGCTGACGGTCCGTCGGCGCCGCCGGGCGTCGGACGAGGTGGAGGCGATCGCGCTCTCCGCGCTGCGGGCCAGGATCGGGGACCTGCGCGGGGACCGGCGGCTCTCCGCGCTGGCGGAGCGGGTGGCGGCCGGCGAGCTGGACCCGTACGGGGCGGCCGACGAGCTGGTGGCCGGGCTCACCGAGGGCTGAGGCGCGGCGGCCGGACTCGTCCACGAGTCCGGCCGACGGTGCGTCAGGCGCCGGTCAGCTGCGGCCCTTGAGGCCGCGCAGGTGCTCCGCGACGGGGGCCAGGGCCGCGTACAGCGCGTCGATCTGCTCCGGGGTGAAGCGGTCGATGAAGTGGTGCCGGACCGAGCGGACGTGGTCCGGGGCGACCTTGCGCAGGATGTCCCAGCCGTGGTCGGTGAGGTGGGCGAACAGTCCGCGCCGGTCGCCCGGGCACTCCTGACGGAGCACCAGGCCGGCCGACTCCATCCGGGTGATCTGGTGGGAGAGCCGGCTCTTGGACTGGAGGGTGGCGGTGGCCAGGTCGGTCATCCGCATCCGCCGGTCGGGCGACTCGGAGAGCACGACCAGGATCTCGTAGTCGTTGTTGGCCAGGCCGTGCGGCTGGAGCTCCCGCCCGAGCTGGTACTCGAGCAGCTGGCTGACCTCCAGGTGGGCGCGCCAGAACTGCTGCTCCTTGGCGGTGAGCCACGGGGTCTCCTCCTCCGCCACCGGCGGGGAGGAGACCTCTGCGGGGGTGTCGGAAGAGGTGTCCATACACCACAGCATAGCGAGATTGTTCAAAGTTCTACAATCATACGGCGGGCCCTAGAGTCCGAAACGCCGTCCCAGGTCGCCCAGGTTCCCCAGCCCCGGCACGTTCACGTTGGGCAGCTGCTGCCCGCCGTGACCCTGGCCCGGCACACCGTACCCGCCGCCGGGCACGCCCGCCTCCGCGTGCACCACGCCGACCGAGCGCTCGGCCATCAGCACCTCGCTGGACTGGATCAGCACCGTGCCGGCCCCGATGAACTCGAACTGGTGCTCCTCGCCGGAGGCGCCGCCGATGCCGGTCAGCTGGCGCAGCCCGCCGAGCAGGCCGCTCATGTAGCCGTGGTCGTAGTGGTGACACGGAGCCGGGCAGTCGGCCCAGCCGACCAGTGCCTGCGGGTCGACCTTGATCGGCGGCTCGACGAAGTGCACCGGGCCGTTGGAGGCGGCGACGAACTTGCCGGTGCCGATCAGGGTGAGGAAGCCCGGGATGATCGACTGCTTGAGCTGGAGGGTCGGCTCGAAGGCCAGCAGGTTCCCCGAACGGACCGTCAGGTTCCCGTCCTCCAGGTCGTAGGAGTTGAGGTCGAAGGCGCGGTCGGCGAGCAGCAGCTTGCCCCGGCCCTCGGCCACCACCCAGTCGGAGGCGTGCAGCGGGGAGTTGAAGTTCCGGCCGAGCGCGCGGTCGATCGAGCCGTGGCCGATGCCCGAGAAGCGGACGTCGCCGTAGTAGGCGATCATCTTCCCCTTCTGCAGGTAGTACGGGCCGTTCAGCTCGACCGAGAAGCAGTACGGGTTGACGTTGTCGTTCACCGGCAGGCTGTGCACGTCGTGCACCGGCGGCGGCTCCGGCATGCCCTGGCCGGGCGCCGGCATGTGCTGGGTGGGCGCCTGGGCCGGGTAGCCCTGCGGGGGCGGCGGCGGGTAGCCGGGCTGCTGCTGGGGGTACCCGGGCTGCTGGCCGTACGGCTGCTGCTGCGGGTAGCCCGGCTGCTGGCCGTAGGGCTGCTGCGGGGGGTACGGCTGCTGCGGCGGGTAGGACATCAGAGCTTCTCCTCGCTCGCCTGGACGTACACCACGCCGTGGCCGGACAGCTCCAGCTGGAACGCCTCGCCGGAGCCCCGGCCCACCATGTCGCGCCACCCCAGCGAGGTGGACAGCTTGTTCTGCACCTGGCCCCGGTGCGCGACGTAGGCCTGCGGGTCCACGTGCACCGGCTGGCCCGGCTGGATCGGCAGCTCGACGAAGCCGCCGTGCGCCATCACCGCGACCGAACCCTGGCCGCTGAGCTGGGTGGTGAACAGGCCCTGGCCGGACACCTGGCCGCGCACCATGCCCATCACGCCGCCCTGCGAGCCGAGGAAGACGGTGGACTGCTGGAGCGAGCCGTCGAAGGCGAGCAGCCGGTCGGCCTCCACCAGCAGGGTGTCACCAGTGAGTTCGATGATCTGGATGTGGTGCCCGCCGTGGCCGAAGAGCACGCTGCCCTGGCCCTCGACGTTCATCAGCGGGGTGTCCTCGTTGGCCACCCGGCGCCCGATCATGCCCATCACGCCGCCCTGACCGCCCATCACGTTGGGCGTGAAGGAGACCTCGCCGGTGTAGGCGATCATCGAGCCGCGCTGGCTCAGGATGCGCTGGCCGGGGAGGAGCTTGGCCTCGATCAGCTTGGAGTTGACCTTGGTGAACGGCATCAGACGTCGCCCCCCACGGTGAGCCGCTCGGAGGGCTGGACGTAGACCAGGCCCTCGCCGTTGAACTCGACCTGCACGGCCTCGCCGCCGCCCTCGCCGATCAGGTTGGCGGTCCAGCCGCCACCGGACTTGAGCGCCCGGTTGAGGTTCCCGGTGTGCGCGACGTACGCGCCCGGGTCGACCCGCAGCGGCAGGCCCTGGGAGACCCGCAGGATGACGGCCGGTCCCTTGGAGGTGAGCGCCGCCCAGCCGTGGCCCTCCACCTTGGTGGTGAACAGGCCGGTCCCGGAGGCCATCCCGTTCAGCCCGGTGAAGCTGGTGCCGGTGCTCAGCGAGGCCTCGGTGCAGAGCAGGTTGTCGGCCTCCACGTAGAGGGTCTCGCCGTTCAGCCGGACGAGGTTCACCTCGGTGGCCCGGTCGGCGAAGTAGCAGGTGCCCTGCCCCTTCACCTCCATGACCTGCATCTGCTCGCCCGTCAGCCGGCGGGTGACCATGCCGCGCAGGCCGTCCCCACCACCACTGAGCTTCTTGAAGTTCATCTGCCCGGTGTACGCGACCATGCAACCGTTGCGGGCCTTGACCGAATCGCCCGCCAGGTCGACGGCGAGCACCTTGGAGCCCTGAAGTCGAAACTGTGCCACGCGCTGAAGATAGCGGTCCGGTTCGCGCCGGGGGAGGGCCGTCACCCCACTGGTACGAATCCGGTACACGGGGACCCCGCCGTCCGGCCCCGGGCAAAGGGCGGGTAATAATGTCAGAGCCCCCGCTTGTGCTCCGCTTCACAAGCGTGCCGACTCCCCGTTGTGAGGTACCCACCGTGAAGAGCAGCGCCGTCCACCGCCTGCGCCTGGTCTCGGCCCCCGAGGGGCTGTCCTTCATCCTGCTGCTGATCTGCTCGGTGCTGAAGCGCACCACCGACTTCAACGCGGTGCCCTTCATGGGCGCGGTGCACGGCGCGCTGTTCGTGCTCTACGTGGTCTTCCTGGCGTTGGCCTGGCAGAAGCAGCGCTGGGACGCCAAGCGCGGCATCGTGCTCTTCGTGCTCTCGGTGCTGCCCTTCGGCGGCTTCGCGGCCGAGCGGATGCTGGCCAAGGAGGAGCGCGGCGAGTACCCGGCCGGCGGGCAGCCCGCCGCCGCCTGACGGCCGTCCGCAGCGCCGCGAAGGCCCGGTCCTCCCCTCCGGAGGGACCGGGCCTTCGCGCGTCGGCGGGATTCAGCCGTGGTGACGGGACGTCAGTTGACGTTCACCCCGGACCAGGCGGCGGCCACGGCCTTGTACTCGGCGCTGGTCGCGCCGTACAGGTCCTTGGCCGCGTTCAGGGTGCCGGTGCGGGCGCCCTTGTAGTTGGTGGTGGAGGTCCAGTACACGGTCAGCGCGCGGTACCAGATGGCCGCCGCCTTGTCCCGGCCGATGCCGGTCAGGGTGGAGCCGTTGGAGGTCGGGCTGTTGTAGCTGACGCCGTTGACGGTCTTGGCGCCGCTGCCCTCGGCCAGCAGGTAGAAGAAGTGGTTGGCCGGGCCCGAGGAGTAGTGCACGTCCACGTTGCCGATGGTCGAGGACCAGTAGTCCTTGGAGGCGCCGTCCTTGGAGGGCTTGTCCATGTAGCGGAGCGGCGTGCCGTTCCCGTTGATGTTGATCAGCTCGCCGATCAGGTAGTCGCCCTTGTCGGACGCCAGGTTGGCGGAGAACTCGACCATGGTGCCGAAGATGTCCGAAGTGGCCTCGTTCAGACCGCCGGACTCGCCCTCGTAGTTGAGGCCCGCGGTGTTGGAGGTGACGCCGTGGGTCATCTCGTGGCCGGCCACGTCCAGCTCGGTGAGCGGGTGGGTGTTGGAGGCGCCGTCGCCGTACGTCATGCAGAAGCAGTCGTCGCTCCAGAACGCGTTGACGTAGTTCTTGCCGTAGTGCACCCGGCTGTACGCGCCGACGCCGTCGTTGCGGATGCCGCTGCGACCGAAGGCGTTCTTGTAGTAGTCCCAGGTGGCCGCGGCGCCGTACTGGGCGTCCACGGCGGCGGACTGCGCGTTGGAGGCCAGGCCGGTGCCCCAGGCGTTGTCCGCGTCGGTCAGCAGGGTGCCGTTGCCCGAGGTCTTGCCCGCGAGCGTGGTGGTGTACATGTTGCCCCGGCTCGGGTCCTTCAACTGGTAGGTCGAGCCGGAGGAGTTGGTGGTCAGCTTGACCGAGCCGACGAAGACGCCCTTGCCGGTGCCGCTGGCGGCGGCGGCCAGGTACTGCTCGTGGGTCGAGAGCACCTCGCCGGTGGCGGCGTCGGTGACCAGCTTCTGGGCGGACGGGATGTCGCCCTCGCGGACGCCCTGCACCACGGTCTCGTAGGCCAGCCGCGGGGTGCCCGAGGTCGCCCAGACCACCAGCTTCGGCGCGGAGGAGCCGGTGACCTCCTTGATCGGGGCCTCGTCCTTGTCCACGGTCAGGCCGACGGTGGACTGCACCGCACCCTTGGCCTGCCGGGCGGCGCTGTCGGCCGGCACGGACGGGGTGGTGCTGGGCAGCGCGATGGCGGCGTCGGTGGCCTTGTCGACCGAGACGACCCTGCCCCGGGCGTCGAGGTGGGCGACCAGGTCGCCACCGAGCACGGCGAGGCCGGCGAAGGTGCGCTCGAAGCGCAGGTGCCGGGCGCCGCCGGCGTCCACCACGGCGTCCTTGGCGACCAGGGCCTCGTCCTTGCCCAGGCCGAGCGCGGCGGCCACGGCCGGGGCGGACGCCTGGGCGAGGGACTTGAGCTCGGCGCGCTGGAGCGCGGCGGAGCCCTTGCTGCTCGCCGGGACGGGGGCGGCCTGCGCGACGGCGCTGACCTGGATGGCACTGGCGAGGATCACCGTGGCCGAGAGGGCTGCTCCGACAGTCAGCGTGCGCTTCATGTGCGGGTTCCTTCCGAAGTTCCAACCGCGTGTGCGCGGTCGCACCTCGCTCCGGGGCGCCGGGGTTGGCGGCCTGTGGGGCGGAGTGGGTGCTGACGTGCTGCTCCGTGCGGTCACGCGGCACGGCCGGTGTTGGTGGGGCGGCCGTGCCGTACGGGGCTGGCGAGAAGCATGACTAATGCAGGTGGTGAAATGACAGGTCTCGGTCGAGAGTTGGCCAGCTCCCGCCATCTCCGTACGCTCCGTGACGGCCGGATCGACGCCCCGATATGACGGACATGTCGGTCAATTCGGGTCAGTGGAGCGGAGTTTCGATCCGAACGGCGGCTGAACGGCAGTGGAAAACCGTCAACTGTCCAGACCAATCGGCCTGTTGCCGGAGTGTTGCGGGTAGTCGGAGCGCTGGTCCGTACCAGGATTTCCGGTGGCGGGACTCCGCCAGCCCGGCGCCTTGTCGCTTGTCCGTGTACCTGCTAAAAGTCGGAAGGCCGGCTCCCCGAGGGGGAGCCGGCCTTCCGCTGAGGGGGTGTCAGTTGACGCCCACCGCCGACCAGGCGGCGGCGACGGTCTTGTACTCGGTGCTGGCGGTGCCGCCGTAGAGCGAGGAGGCCGCGTTCAGCGTCGCGGTCCGGGCGGCCTTGTAGTTGGTGGTGGAGGTCATGTAGGCGGTCAGCGCCTTGTACCAGATCGCGGCGGCCTTGGTCCGGCCGATGCCGACGATGGTGGAGCCGTTGGAGGTCGGGCTGTTGTAGCTGACGCCGTTGATCACCTTGGCGCCGCTGCCCTCGGCCAGCAGGAAGAAGAAGTGGTTGGCGACGCCGGAGGAGTAGTGGACGTCGACGTTGCCGACGCCCGAGTACCAGGTGTCCTTGGAGGCGCCGTCCTTGGAGGGCTTGTCCATGTAGCGGAGCGGCGTGCCGTTCCCGTTGATGTTGATCTTCTCGCCGATCAGGTAGTCACCCGGGTCGGCGGGGAGGTTGGCGCTCCACTCGACCATGGTGCCGAAGATGTCCGAGGTGGCCTCGTTGAGGCCGCCGGACTCGCCGGAGTAGATCAGGCCGGCCGTGTTGGCGGTGACGCCGTGGGTCATCTCGTGGCCGGAGACGTCGATCGCGGTCAGCGGCTTGTTGTTGCCCTGGCCGTCGCCGTAGGTCATGCAGAAGCAGCTGTCGCTCCAGAACGCGTTGACGTAGTTGGCGCCGTAGTGCACCCGGCTGACCGCGCCGACGTTGTCGTTGCGGATGCCGAGGCGGTTGAAGGAGTTCTTGTAGTAGTCCCAGGTGGCCACCGCGCCGTACTGGGCGTCCACGCCGGCGGACTGGACGTTGGAGGCCAGGCCGTTGCCCCAGACGTTGTCCGCGTCGGTCATCAGGGTGCCGTTGCCCGAGGTGCCGCCGGCCAGGGTCACGGTCCGGGTGTTGCCCCGGGTGGTGTCCCGCAGCTCGTACAGCGAGCCGGTGTAGTTGGTGGTCAGGGTGACGCTGCCGACGTGCACGCCCTTGCCCGAGCCGGTGGCGACCGAGGCCTGGTACTGCTCGTGGGTGGAGAGCACCTCGCCGCTGGCGGCGTCGGTGACCAGCAGCTGGGCGGACGGGACGCCGCCCTCGCGGACGCCCTCGACCACGGTCTCGTAGGCCAGCCGCGGGGTGCCGGAGACGGCCCAGACGACCAGCTTCGCGGCGGAGGCACCGGTGATCTGCTGGAGCGGGGCCTCGTCCTTGTCGATGGTCTGGCCGACGGTGGCCTGGACGGCGCCCTTGGCCTGCTTGGCGGCGCTGTCGGCGGCCACGGCCGGGGTCAGGCTGGGCAGGGTGATGGCGGCCTCGGCCGCCTTGTCCACCGAGACGACCTTGCCCCGGGCGTCCAGGTGGGCGACCAGGTCGCCGCCGTGCACCTTGAGGCCGCCGTAGGTCCGGTCGAACCGCAGGTGCTTGGAGCCGTCGCGCTCCAGCACCGCGTCCTTGGCGACCAGTGCCTCGGAGGAACCGAGGCCGAGTGCCTTGGCCACGACGGGGGCGTACGACTGGGCCACCGCCTTGAGCTCGGCGGACTGGAGGGTGCCCGCCTTGCTGCTCACCGCGGCCGGCGCGGCCTGGGCGACGGCACTGACCTGGATGGCGCTGGCGAGGATCGCGGTGGCGGAGAGAGCGGCGCCGACCGTCAGCATTCGCTTCACGTACGGGTTCCTTCCGTGGGGGCCGACCGCGGGTCGCGGTCGCAGGTGGCGCCGGCCGAGAGGGTGGGGTGGCCGGGCCGAGCGGGATGGCCAGAAGCATGACAATCCATCAGGTGAAATGACAGGTCTTCGCCGAGGGTTGGCCGGGTCCCGCCAAGTGGCTCCCGCGGTCCGGTGGCCTGATCCCGGCGCGGGACGGAGCGGACATCGGCGGACGGATCGGTCGCACTGCCGGGCAGAGCCGCGACGTGATCCGTCGGCGAACCATCGGAATCGGCAACTCCCTTACCGTATGGGGCAGTTGCACAGCGTGCCGGATCAGTCCACGCTCGGTGGCGGCTCCGGCTCGCCGCTGGCGGGGTCCCGCCAGGGCGGCCCCCTTGTCCACCATCGTGGACACCCGCTACCCGTGAAAGGACGCCCGGGTACGGTGGTGCGGTGCCCAAGCCGCTAGCTCTCGACTTCGATCCGATCGCCCGCGCCGACGCGCACTGGACCGACCGCTGGGGCAGTGCGCCCGCGATGCCGGCCATCACCTCGGTGATGCGCGCCCACCAGATCCTGCTCGGCCGGGTGGACGCGGTGGTCAAGCCGTACGGGCTGACCTTCGCCCGCTACGAGGCGCTGGTGCTGCTCACCTTCAGCCGGACCGGCGAGCTCTCGCTCTCCAAGATCGGTGAGCGGCTGATGGTCCACCCGACCAGCGTGACCAACACCGTGGACCGGCTGGAGCGGGCCGGGCTGGTGGCCCGCCGTCCCAATCCGCTGGACGGGCGCGGTGTGCTGGCCTCGATCACCGACCGGGGCCGCGAGGTGGTCGAGCAGGCCACCCGGGAGCTGATGGCGATGGACTTCGGCCTGGAGGGCTACAGCGAGGAGCAGTGCCGGCGGATCTTCGAGGTGCTGCTGCCGCTGCGGGTGGCGGCCGGCGACTTCCACGAGTAGGGGCCGCCGCCGGACCTCGGGCCGGGCGGGTCCGTAAGGGCGGTTACCCTCGTTGCCATGAAGCAGAGTGTGCTGACCCGCTACCGGGCGCTGGCCTACGTCACCGGTGTCCTCCTGATCCTGCTGACCTTCGGCATGATCGGGAAGTACGCGCTGGACATCGACGGCGCGGCCTCGTTCACCAAGGTGGTCAGCCTCGCCCACGGGTGGCTCTACGTGGTCTACCTGGTGTTCGCCTTCGACCTGGGCTCCAAGGCCAAGTGGCCGATGGGCAAGCTGGCCTGGGTGCTGGTGGCCGGCACCATCCCCACCGCGGCGTTCTTCGTCGAGCGCAAGGTCTCCCGCGAGCTCGCCCCGCTGGTCGCGGACGCCGAGCCCGCCCGCGCCTGACGCCCCGTCGGGGCGACCCGACACACCCCGACCCCGCTCACCGGCACCCATCGACATTTACTAGGACGTCCGAGTAAATTGACGGGACAAGCCGAAGCTGTGCCGTGCCCCACAAAGGCGGCGGCCGTGAGTTGAGTGGAGTCCGGACGTGGACGCCGAGGACATCGAGGCAGGCCGGCAGCGCTGGCAGCAGCGCTACGACAAGGCCCGCAAGCGGGACGCGGACTTCACCACCCTGAGCGGTGACCAGGTCGAGCCGGTCTACGGCCCGGCCCCCGGCCAGCCCGTCGAGGGCTTCGAGCGGATCGGCTGGCCGGGCGAGTACCCCTACACCCGGGGCCTGCACGCCACCGGCTACCGGGGCCGGACCTGGACGATCCGTCAGTTCGCCGGCTTCGGGAACGCGCAGCAGACCAACGAGCGCTACCGGATGATCCTGGACTCCGGCGGCGGCGGCCTCTCGGTCGCCTTCGACATGCCGACCCTGATGGGCTACGACTCCGACGACGCCAAGTCGCTCGGCGAGGTCGGCCACTGCGGCGTGGCGATCGACTCGGCGGCCGACATGGAGGTGCTGTTCGACTCCATCCCGCTCGGTGACGTCACCACCTCGATGACCATCAGCGGCCCGGCCGTCCCGGTCTTCTGCATGTACCTGGTGGCCGCCGAGCGGCAGGGCGTCGACCCCTCGGTGCTCAACGGCACCCTGCAGACCGACATCTTCAAGGAGTACATCGCCCAGAAGGAGTGGCTCTTCGCCCCCGAGCCGCACCTGCGCCTGATCGGCGACCTGATGGAGTACTGCGCGGCCGGGATCCCCGCGTACAAGCCGCTCTCGGTCTCCGGGTACCACATCCGCGAGGCCGGGGCGACGGCCGCCCAGGAGCTCGCCTACACCCTGGCCGACGGCTTCGGCTACGTCGAGCTCGGCCTCTCCCGGGGCCTGGACGTGGACGTCTTCGCCCCCGGCCTGTCGTTCTTCTTCGACGCGCACCTGGACTTCTTCGAGGAGATCGCCAAGTTCCGCGCCGCGCGCCGGATCTGGGCCCGCTGGATGCGCGAGCGCTACGGCGCCAGGACCGAGAAGGCGCAGTGGCTGCGCTTCCACACCCAGACCGCGGGCGTCTCGCTGACCGCCCAGCAGCCCTACAACAACGTGGTGCGCACCGCCGTCGAGGCGCTCTCCGCCGTGCTCGGCGGCACCCAGTCGCTGCACACCAACGCGCTGGACGAGACGCTGGCGCTGCCCAGCGAGCAGGCCGCCGAGATCGCGCTGCGCACCCAGCAGGTGCTGATGGAGGAGACCGGCGTCGCCAACGTGGCGGACCCGCTGGGCGGTTCCTGGTACGTGGAGGCGCTGACCGACCGGATCGAGGCGCAGGCGGAGGAGATCTTCCAGCGCATCCTGGACAAGGGCCGGGAGGACCACCCGATCGGGCCGATCACCTCCGGCATCCTGCGCGGCATCGAGGACGGCTGGTTCACCGGCGAGATCGCCGAGGCCGCCTTCCAGTACCAGCAGTCGCTGGAGAAGGGCGACAAGCGCGTGGTGGGCGTCAACTGCCACCCGCGCAGCGTCACCCCCGAGCTGGAGATCCTCCGGGTCAGCCACGAGGTCGAGCGCGAGCAGGTCCGGGTGCTCGGCGCCCGGAAGGCCGCCCGCGACGAGGCCGCCGTCCGGGCCGGGCTGGACGCCATGCTGGCCGCCGCCCGCTCCGGCGAGAACATGATCCCGCCGATGCTCGACGCCGTCCGGGCCGAGGCCACCCTCGGCGAGATCTGCAACGCGCTGCGCGGCGAGTGGGGCGTCTACCAGGAGACCGCCCGCTTCTGACGGATCGTCGGACGGGCCCCCGGAGCACCTCCGGGGGCCCGTCCGTGCTGTCCGTCCTGTTCGTGCTGTCCGTCCTGTTCGTGCCGTCCGTGCCGTCCGTGCCGCCCGGTCACGGCAGGTCGCTGTCGCCGCCGAGGTTGTCGATGATCCGGCGCAGCACGTTCAGCGCCGCGGCGTACTCGGCCGGTTCGATGCCGGCGTGCATCCGCCGGGTGGTGGCGGCCATCCGTTCCCGGGTGCGCAGCCGCTGCGCCTCACCCGCCCCGGTCAGGCCGAGGGCGCCGTCCGGCTCGGTCAGCCACCCCCGGGCGGCGAGGTCGTCGAAGACCGGTCCGAAGTCGGTGCCGGGGTCCGCGAAGCGGGCCAGCCGCTCCGCGACGCCCGTCCTGGTCCACTGACCGGGCGCGGCGGCCAGCTGGTTGAGCACCCACCAGTGCGGCTGGGTGAGCCGGTCCTCCGCCAGCGTGGCGCGGAGCGCCGCCAGCAACCAGCCGGCTGGTCTCGGTGCTCCACCAGCCGATCGGCTGCGCGGCCAACGCCTGCTCGTCGTACTCCTTGACGCCCACGGGGCCTCTCCCTCCGGGGAACTGATCACCTGTCAGGAAGGCTAGGAGTTGAAGCCGACTTGAGGTCAAGGGTCGGATCCCCCGTCATCCGGGGCCCCGCGCGCGGCACCCGGCCCGCCCCGCTCGCCGTCGCCCGAGCCTCCCGCCCTGCCCGGCTACGCGGTGCCGAGGGCGGCCGACAGGCCCGGGAGGGGGTTGAGCAGCAGGGTGGTGAAGCGGTGGATCCAGTCCGGGGTGACGGGCTCGCCGCTGACCAGCATGCGGTGCTCGACGGTGCCCGCGATGGTGTCGAAGATGATGGCGATCTCCTCGCAGGCGGTGGCCTCGTCCAGGTCCGGGCCGAGCTCGCCGCGGCGCTGGGCGTTGAGCCGGCCCTGCTGGACGAGGTGCTTCTGCGGGTCGACGATCCGCTCGCGGATCCGCCGCCGCAGCAGCGGGTCCCGGGTGCCCTCGGCGAACAGGGCGAGCAGGGCGGCCTGGGTCTCCGGGCGGGCGAGCAGCTCGGCGAAGCGGAACACCACGGCCTCGATGTCGGCCCGCAGGCTGCCGAGGTCGGCCACCTCCAGGTCGTCGAAGAGGCTGGCGACGGCGTCGACCACCAGTTCGTTCTTGGACGGCCAGCGGCGGTAGAGGGTGGTCTTGGCGACGCCGGCCCGGGCCGCGACGTGGCCCATGGTGAGCCCGCCCCAGCCGAGCTCGGCCAGGGCGGCCCGGGTCGCGTCCAGGATGGCGGTGTCGGCGGCGGCGCTGCGTGGCCGCCCCTTGCCGCGCGGGTGGGCGGCGTCCGGCTCGGGGGCGGATTGCCGGGTGGTGGGGGCCACCGAGCCTCCTACGATTTACCTGCAAGTAACTTGGCCTGCACACGGTAGCGACAGACGGCGGGCAGCGGCAGCCGGGGACCACCGGAAAGTGGGGCAGCTCACGTCCCCACCGGCCCGGTGGGGCTTGCGGCACCGGCCCTCGGAGCAGATACGCTACGACTCGTAGCGAATAGGGCGACAACCACGCGTCCGGCCCAGGGATCGGGCGGACGCGGGGCGCGGGTGGGGATCCGCGCCGGCCTCCTTCGACTACGTCGGGAGGCGACTCCCGCCGACGCCGGGGGGACCGCCCGGCCGGAGCCGGGTGACCGGTGGTCGCAGCGGGCTTTTCCCGGCGGTTGGCACACGTCAGGGGTGCGGACGGGGGAGGATGGTGCCATGCAGCCACGGAATTCGCGTCTCAACAGCTCCTCCTTGCGCGGTGCGGTCGACCTCGCCGCAGTGAAGGCGGCCGGTGAGGCCGCGCAGAAGGCCGAGCAGGCCAGGGCCGAGCGGGCCCGTCAGGCGGCCGATGGTGGTGCGGACGCCACCGCCACCGCCGCCTACCCGCTGGTGATCGACGTCAGCGAGGACACCTTCGAGGCCGAGGTGGTGCAGCGCTCCGCCGAGGTCCCGGTCGTGGTGGACTTCTGGGCCGAGTGGTGCGGGCCCTGCAAGCAGCTCAGCCCGATCCTGGAGCGGCTGGCCGAGGAGTACGCCGGCCGGATCGTGCTCGCCAAGATCGACGTCGATGCCAACCAGCTGATCGCCCAGCAGTTCGGCATCCAGGGCATCCCGGCCGTGATGGCCGTGGTGGCCGGCCAGCTCGTCCCGCTCTTCCAGGGCGCGGAGAACGAGGCCAACGTCCGCAAGGTGCTGGACCAGCTGATCGCCGTCGCCGAGCAGCGCTTCGGCATCGTCGGCGGTGCGGTCACCACCGAGGGCGGCGCTCCCGTCGCGCCGGCCCGTCCGGAGGACCCGGCGCTGACCGCCGCGCACGACGCGCTGGACCGGGGCGACCTGGGCGGTGCGATCCAGGCGTACAAGAACGTGCTGACCGACCAGCCGGGGAACACCGAGGCCAAGCTCGGCCTGGCTCAGGCCGAACTCCTGCACCGGGTCGAGAAGTTGGACCCGCAGGCGGTCCGCTCGGCCGCCGCCGCCGGCCCCAAGGACGTGGCGGCCCAGCTGGACGCGGCCGATCTGGACCTGGTCGGCGGACACGTCGAGGACGCCTTCGGCCGACTGGTGGACACCGTGGGCCGCACCTTCGGCGAGGACCGGGACGCCGCCCGGCTCCGGCTGCTGGAGCTGTTCGAGGTGATCGGCGCCGAGGACGAGCGGGTCGTCAAGGCGCGGACCGCGCTGGCCCGGGTGCTCTTCTGAGCACGACCCTGGCACGGCGTGTGACCTGCGGTGCCGTCGGAGATTTGGCGACATTGCGCAGGAATCCGCAGGCGTTTATCAAATCTTGACCACACCCCCCACTCGTCACCCCAGGTGACGGTGGGGGGTGTTTCGTCCGCGTTTCCGCTGTGTATCGACCCGGCTCGCGCGTCCGATGGTGACTCTCGGTGATGGCGCCTTGGATTCCATGATCAACGGGCTCCGATGTTGGATTACCCGTCAGTAACGCACCTCTTGTACTTCGCCGGGGATTCAAGCACGATCGGCGACGCCCGGTCCTCTCTCCAGAGGTCCCCGCCGGGCCGCCGCCGGCCCCACCGGCGGTCGGAGGGCAGGGGGGTATCCGCAGATCCCAACCGCGGTTCCTGTCCTTCTTCGGCCGTACATCCGTGCGGTCGTTGGTTGTCGCCGCTACCGAGGACGCAGTTCTCTCCCATCCCAGGTCGGCACCGGGCCCGCGTGATCCGGTGCGAGGACCAGGAGATGTGCGTCCCAGAAGGAGGACACGCATGTCCCAGACTTTCGGCAAGACCCGCTGGAAGCGCTTCGCGCTCGTGATGGTCCCCAGCATCGCCGCCACCGCCGCGATCGGCGTGGGCATCGCGAACAGCGCCCTGGCCGCCTCTTTCGCGGTCTCCGGCCAGCGCTTCAAGGTCACCGTTGAGCAGCTGACGGGTGAGAAGTTCGCCCAGTTCGGTTCGTTCGACGCCGAGGTCAACGGCCAGATCCACCCGGTCGCCATCTCGGCCTTCGACACGGCCACCCTCAAGGGCATGTGCCAGTCGGTCGTCACCACCCCCAGCCTGCTCGGTCTCAAGCTGCCGGAGGTGACCATGCGTCTGGAGGCGGGCAAGAGCGACGACCCGAAGAAGCAGGTCACCGCCGAGAACCTGCTGATCGACCTGGACAGCCTGCGTGGTGACGCGGAGTTCAAGAGCATCAACATCGGCCAGGACGCCTCGACCCTCGACGGCAAGGCGACCGACGGCTGGAAGAGCGCTCTCGGCACCGGCAAGCCCAGCGGGGCCATCGGCTTCTCGCAGGCGGCCAAGAGCGCGACGCTGACCGACGTCAAGCAGACCGCCTACGCCACCTCGGCGGGCACCTTCAACCTCCGCGGCCTGTCGCTGGACCTGTACCTGGGCAGCAACGGCAAGGGCAAGGAGTGCTTCTACGAGGAGCCGAAGGCCGGTTCCGTGCTCGACCCGAACGCTGCCAAGCAGTAGTCGGACCGGTCGGACCCGCACCGTCGTGGTCCCTCTGGCCGGGGCCGGCCTCGGCCGGCCCCGGCCGCACCATCTCGCTCCGCCCACCTCGTAGATCCCGTCGAGGAGTTGCATCGTGTCCAGCGCAACTGCCCAGTCCTGGCCCGAGGCCGGGAGCCCGTTCAACCGTGCACGGACCGGGTTCCGCAACTGGCGCCGCTCCAGGCCCTTCTGGGGCGGCCTGCTGGCCATGCTCGCCGGTGTGCCGATCCTCTACCTGCCGTACCACAGCCTCAACCTCAGCGGCATGACCGTGCAGATGGCCACCACGGCCGGCGCCGGTTCGATGATCATCGGTCTGCTGATGATCCTGCTCGGCCTCACCGGATGGTTCCAGCCGGTGGTCCGGGTGTTCGCCGGGGTCGCCACCACCATCCTGGCCCTGCTGTCGATCCCGATCTCCAACCTGGGCGGCTTCGGACTCGGCCTGATCACCGGCCTGATCGCCGGTGGCCTGCTCGTCTCCTGGGCGCCGCTGCCGGTCGAACCGCCGCTCGCCGGGGCCGAGTTCACCGAGCAGCAGGCCGCAGCCGGGCAGGCCGCCGCAGGGCAGCCCGTCGCCGAGCAGACGGCCGCGCCGACCGAGGCGCTCCCCGCGCAGCGCACCGCCGAGGAGCAGGCCGCGCCGACCGAGCAGGGGGAGCAGCGGTGACCGACGGAGTCGAGCAGCGGCCCGGCCCGCGACACGCCGCGCCGCGCCGCGCCGGACGGCTGCGCGGGCGGGCGTTCGCGCTGGCCGCCGTGCCGACCGCACTGCTGATGGGGGCGATCCCGACCCTCGCGCAGGCCGAGCCGAAGACCTGTGGCGCGGCCACCGCGCCGGACACCATCCTGGAGGAGATCCCGGTCCCGAAGAGCGAGTTGACCCCGCTCCCCGGTCCGGGCCTGCCCGGCACGGTGCCGTCCGCCACCCCGTCGGCGCCCGCCGGCGAGCCGTCCGCCTCCGCGCCGTCCACGTCCGCGCCGTCCACCCCGTCGGCCTCGCCGACCGCCGCGAGCCTGACCGGCGCCGGACGGACCGTCAGCAATGCGGTGGCGCTCGGCAGCGGACCGGCGAGGGTCTCCCCGGCCGGCCTGATCGACGACCTGGTGGGCGTCTTCGTACCGCCGAAGCCCGGTGCGTCGGCCACGCCGGCGCAGCCGCCGAAGCCCGCCCTGGTGACGCCGACCCCGGCGGCCACCCCGGGCGAGCCGACGCCGGCCGCGCCGAGCAGCCCGGCCGCGCCGAAGCCGCGCACCGCCGAGAGCCCGAGTGCCGCCCCGACGGGCGCCGCTCCGCAGAGCCCGAGCGCGGCGCAGCCGTCCGCGAAGGCCGGGACGGGCGAGGCCGCCAAGCCCTCGGCGAGCCCGTCGGCCAAGGCCGAGCAGGGCAAGCCGAGCGGCAAGCCGACCCCGGTGCCCGGCTCGTCCGGCGACCCGAACTGCCAGCTCGACACCCGCTCGATGAAGGCCGCCGCCGCCGGCCCGGGCCACGTGGTGCCGGAGCAGAACTGGACCCTGCGGTCCACCCTGCTGGCGCTGCACGGCTCGGTCTTCAACGGCGTCTACGACGTCCGGACCCCGACCACCACCAAGCGGGTGCTGAAGTTCACCACCGCGAGCGTGGACATCGAGAACCTCGACATGTCGACGATCCAGGTGCCGGGCTACACCTTCCACGTGAAGGGCGGCCCGGGGACCACCTCGACCATGCGTCAGGGCCCGGTCACCATGTACGTGGAGAGCCTGTCCGGCCACCTCACCGAGGTGATCGGCCTGCCGATCCCGATCGACCTGGGCGAGATCACCCTCACCCCGGACACCCTGCCGCGCTGGCTCTGGGACATGCTGAGCACCGTCCCGATCCCGCTGGACCTCAAGCTGAAGGACGCCAAGGCCGTGCAGGCCGGGCAGTTCGGCGGCACCCTGAAGATCCCCGGCATGCGGCTCTACAACGACCAGACGCCGTACTAGACCGGACGCCGTACCGGGCGCCGCACGCGAGGACGGGCCGTCACCTCCGAGGGAGGTGACGGCCCGTCCGCGTTCCGCGCGAGGGTCAGGCGCGGGTGCCCAGGTGGTGCACCTGGACCATGTTGGTGTTGCCGGGGATGCCGGGCGGGGAGCCGGCGGTGACGATGACGGTGTCGCCCTCGTTCAGTCGGCTGAGGGCCAGCAGCTCCTGGTCGACCTGGGCCACCATCGCGTCGGTGGTCTCCACCTGCTCGGTGACGTACGCCTCGACGCCCCAGCTCAGCGAGAGCTGGGCGCGGGTGGCGGCGTCCGGAGTGAAGGCGATCACCGGGATCGGCGAGCGGTAGCGGGACAGCCGGCGCGCGGTGTCACCGGACTTGGTGAACGCGACCAGCGCCTTGGCGTTCAGGAAGTCGCCGAGCTCGCAGGCGGCGCGGGCGATCGAGCCGCCCTGGGTGCGCGGCTTGCGGCCCGGGTTGAGCGGCTGGAGGCCCTGCGCGAGCAACTCCTCCTCGGCCGTCTCGGCGATCCGGCTCATGGTCTTGACCGTCTCGACCGGGTACTTGCCGACGCTGGACTCGGCGGAGAGCATGATCGCGTCCGCGCCGTCCAGGATGGCGTTGGCGACGTCCGAGACCTCGGCGCGGGTGGGCCGCGAGGCGTGGATCATCGACTCCATCATCTGGGTGGCGACGATGACCGGCTTGGCGTTGCGGCGGGCCAGGGTGATCAGCTGCTTCTGGACCAGCGGCACCTTCTCCAGCGGGTACTCGACCGCCAGGTCGCCGCGGGCCACCATGATGGCGTCGAAGGCGAGGACGATCTCCTCCATCGCCTCGACCGCCTGCGGCTTCTCGATCTTGGCGATGACCGGCACACGAATGCCGACCTCGTCCATGACCTTGTGCACGTCGTCGATGTCGGCCGCGTTCCGCACGAAGGACAGCGCGACCATGTCGACGCCGAGCTCCAAGGCGAAGCGCAGGTCGTCCTTGTCCTTCTCGGACAGGGCCGGCACGTTGACCGCCGCACCGGGGAGGTTGATGCCCTTGTTGTTCGAGAGCACGCCGCCCTCGACGACCACGGTCTTCACGCGGGGGCCGTCGACGCTGACGACCTCCAGGGCGATGACGCCGTCGTTGATCAGGACCGGGTCGCCGGGCTTCACGTCGCCGGGCAGGCCCTTGTAGGTGGTGCCGCAGATGTGCTGGTCGCCCGGCACGTCCTCGGTGGTGATGGTGAACTCGTCACCGTTGTCGACCGTGACCGGGCCGTTGGCGAAGGTCGCCAGACGGATCTTCGGGCCCTGGAGGTCGGCGAGGATGCCGATGGTGCGGCCGGTGTCCTGGGACACCTGGCGGACCTTGCGGTACCGCTCCTCGTGCTCGGCGTGGGAGCCGTGGCTCATGTTCAGTCGGGCGACGTTCATGCCCGCTTCGACGATGGCCTTCAGCTGTTCGTAGGAGTCCGTGGCCGGACCCAGGGTGCAGACAATTTTCGCTCGGCGCATATCGGTCAGTCTATCCGTTCGTGTTATCGGTGCGTTCGGCCCGAAAGCTGAGGAATCGTCAACGAACTGTCCCGAGGGGTGGGACGCTGATGGTCCGTCAGGTTTGGTGTACCAGAGCGAAGGACTGGCGCGCGATCTCCAGCTCCTCGTCGGTCGGCACCACCGCCACCGTGACCCGGGAGTACTCGGGCGAGATCACCCGGGCCTCGCCGGAGCGGACCGCGTTCAGCTCCGGGTCCACCGCGATGCCCAGCTCCTCCAGCCCGGCGCAGGCGGCGGCCCGGACGGGGGCCGCGTTCTCGCCCACCCCGGCGGTGAAGGCCACGGCGTCCACCCGGCCCAGCACCGCGTAGTAGCCGCCCAGGTACTTGCGCAGCCGGTGCACGTAGGCGTCGAAGGCCAGCTTCGCCTCGGCGTCGCCGGCCTCGGCCCGGCGCATCACCTCGCGCATGTCGTTGTCGCCGCACAGGCCGAGCAGGCCGGAGCGGCGGTTGAGCAGCTCGTCGATCTGATCGATGCTCAGGCCGCCGACCCGGTGCAGGTGGAAGACCACGCCGGGGTCGATGTCACCCGAACGAGTGCCCATCACCAGCCCTTCCAGCGGAGTGAGGCCCATCGAGGTGTCCACGCAGACCCCGCCGGCCACGGCCGAGACCGAGCCGCCGTTGCCCAGGTGCAGCACGATCACGTTCACCTCGGCCGGGTCCTTGCCGAGCAGCCGGGCGGTGGCCCGGGAGACGTACTGGTGCGAGGTGCCGTGGAAGCCGTAGCGGCGCACCCGGTGCTCGTCGGCGGTCTTCCGGTCGATCGCGTAGCGGGCCGCGTACTCCGGCATGGTGGCGTGGAAGGCGGTGTCGAAGACCGCGACCTGCGGCAGGTCGGGGCGCAGGGCCCGGGCCACCTCGATGCCGGTGATGTTGGCCGGGTTGTGCAGCGGGGCGACCGGGATCAGCCGGCGGATCTCGGTCAGCACCTCCTCGGTGACCAGGGTCGGCGCGGTGAACCTCAGCCCGCCGTGCACCACCCGGTGGCCGATCGCGGCCAGCTCGGGGGAGTCCAGGCCCAGGCCGTCGGCGGTCAGCTCCTCGGCCACCGCCTTGAGCGCGGCGGCGTGGTCGGCGAACAGCGCGGAGGTCTCGCGCTTCTCCCTGCCCTGCGGGGAGTGCACCAGCCGGCCGCCGCTCTCGCCGATCCGCTCGACCAGGCCGGAGGCCAGCCGGGAGCCGTCCACCATGTCGATCAGCTGGTACTTGACCGAGGAGGACCCGGCGTTGAGGACGAGTACCCGGGTGGCTCCGGTCACGAGGCGGCTCCTTGGCTCTGCGCCTGGATGGCGGTGATGGCGACGGTGTTCACGATGTCCTGGACCAGCGCCCCCCGGGACAGGTCGTTGACGGGCTTGCGCAGGCCCTGGAGCACCGGGCCGACGGCCACGGCGCCGGCCGAGCGCTGCACGGCCTTGTAGGTGTTGTTGCCGGTGTTGAGGTCGGGGAAGACCAGCACGGTGGCCCGGCCGGCCACCTCCGAGCCGGGCAGCTTGGTCGCCGCCACGTTCGGGTCCACCGCCGCGTCGTACTGGATCGGGCCCTCGACCAGGATGTCCGGACGCAGCGCGCGGACCAGCTCGGTGGCCTTGCGGACCTTGTCCACGTCCACGCCGGAGCCGGAGGTGCCGGTGGAGTAGGAGAGCATCGCGACCCGGGGCTCGACGCCGAACTGGGCGGCCGTGGCGGCCGACTGGATGGCGATGTCGGCCAGCTGCTGGGCGTCCGGGTCGGGGTTGACCGCGCAGTCGCCGTAGACCAGCACCTTGTCGGCCAGGCACATGAAGAAGACCGAGGAGACGATCGCGGCGCCGGGCGAGGTCTTGATCACCTCGAAGGCCGGGCGGATGGTGGCGGCGGTGGAGTGCACCGCGCCGGAGACCATGCCGTCGGCGATGCCCTCCTGGACCATCAGGGTGCCGAAGTAGGAGACGTCGGTGACCACGTCCAGGGCCAGCTCGACGGTCATCCCCTTGTGCGCGCGCAGCTTGGCGTACAGCTCGGCGAACTGCTGGCGCAGCGGGGAGGTGGCCGGGTCGACGATCCGCAGCCGGGCGCCGTCCCGGTCCAGGTCGTCGGCGGGCACCACGATGCCGAGCGCGGCGGCCTTGCGGCGCACCTCGTCCGGCGGACCGAGCAGGGTGAGGTCGCAGATGTTGCGGCGCAGCAGCACCTCGGCGGCGCGCAGCACCCGGTCCTCGGTGCCCTCCGGCAGCACCACGTGCCGGCGGTCCGAACGGGCCCGCTCCAGCAGCGCGTGCTCGAACATCATCGGGGTCACCCGCTCGGACTTGCCGAGCTCGATCCGGTTGGTCAACTCGGCGGTGTCCACGTGGAGTTCGAAGAGGCCGAGGGCGATCTCGGCCTTCCTCGGGCTGGCCGGGCCGATCCGGCCCTCCAGGTGGGTGAGGGCGGCGGCGGTCAGCCAGCTGCCCTCCGGGACGACCGCCACCGGGGTGCCCGGGGCCAGCCGGCCGGCCAGCGCCATCACGTTCGGGCCGGGGTGCTGACCGAGCGTCAGCAGCACGCCGGCGATCGGCGGGGCACCGGCCGCGTGGGCGGCCAGCGAGCCGATCACCAGATCGGCCCGGTCCCCGGGCGTGACCACCAGGGCCCCGTCGGTCAGCGCGTCCAGGAAGGTCGGCAGCATCGCACCGCCGAAGACGAAGCCGCGGACGTCCCGGGCCAGCCCGGCGGCGTCGCCGAGCAGCACCTCGGCGCCGGTCGCCTCGACCAGCTGGGCCACCGTCGGGGCGGCCAGCGCGGGCTCCTCGGGGAGCACGTACGAGGGGATGGAGAGCTTCTCCGCCAGTACCCGCTGGATCTGCTGCTTGGCGCCGGGGGCGACCCGGTTGGCGATCATCGCCAGCACCGAGCAGCCCAGGTCGCGGTAGGCCCGGTGGGCGTTGCGCACCTCGGCGATCACGGCCAGCGGGTCCTCGTCGTGGCCGCCGACCACGGGCAGCACCCAGGCGCCGAACTCGTTGGCGAGCCGGGCGTTGAAGGCCAGCTCGTCCGGGATGTTGGTGTCCGCGAAGTCGGTGCCCAGCACCAGGACCGCCTGGCAGCGGCGCTCCAGCGCGTGGAAGCGCTCGACCAGGGTGGAGACCAGCTCGTCCTGCCCCTGGGCGGCCTGCAGCGCGGCGGCCTCCTCGTAGGTCAGGCCGTACATCTCGGCGGTCGGCAGGTCCAGCCGGTACCGGTCGCGCAGCAGCTCGACCACGTGGTCGGCGCCGGGCTCGCCCGGGGCGTTCGGGTGGACCAGCGGGCGGAAGATCCCGACCCGGTCCACCTGACGGGTGAGCAGTTCCATGACCCCGAGTTCGACCGCCTGGCGGCCGTCCCCCCGGTCGATCCCGGTCACGTACACGCTGCGCGCCACCTGGTGGCTCCTGTTCAGGTCGGCTTGGGTCCGGTCATATTGACCATACATTCGCACCACAGACGGGCGTCCGCATGCGCGGACGCCCGTCGGAGGCAAGGGACGAAGGTCATCGGACCGGGGGCCGCACGGCCCTGACGTGCGGTCAGCCGAAGCCGTCGGAGCCTGCCAGCTCCACCAGGACGGTGTCCTCCTTCGGGGTCAGGTGGATCGTGACCGGTCGGTCGTCGATCAGCCAGCCGTTGGGCCGGGTCCAGCCGCCGTGGCCGTCGGAGCGCCAGCCGTCGGCGCGCAGCTCCCGGCCGATCAGCTCGGCGGTCTCGTGGCCCGGCCGGCCGGCCGGGCCACGGACCGTCAGGTCCCGGAGGCAGGCGTGCAGGGCACAGCTCCCGCCGGGGCCGGAGTCCCGGGTGACGTGCACCCCGGCGGGCAGCGGAAGCATCCCGGGGTGGGCGGAGAAGGGCTGCGAGAGCCGGAACGCCACGACTGCGGGGACGGCGAACAGGCCGAACAGCACCAGGTAGCCGCCCAGCGTCGCGCGTGCCGCCCCCGCCCGGCCGAACGCCTCCTTCGGGCGCGCACCGAGCCGCCGCCGCTCGATCCACTCCCCGCCGAACACCAGCAGCGCGCCGACCGGGGCGTACGCGACGTAGACCTCCGCCTCGGCCCGCAGGTGGATCAGGTCCAGCAGCAGCGCACCCGCCACCCCGGCCCAGGCCAGCAGCACCACGGCGACCGGCACCCCGGTCCGCCAGGACCGGGCCAGTGCGGCCCAGGCGGCCAACGGGGCTGCCAGGTACGTCACTTGAAGGGCCGTGAACACGGCGGTCCTCCTCTCTCGTCGGACGGTCGCGGGCGGGTCAGGAGAAGGTGCAGGTCAGGATCCCGGTGCCGCACACCATGTCCTTGGAACGGCCCCAGAACTGGGTCTCCCAGTCGTTGAGGGTGCCGCTCACCTGGGTGCCGAAGCGCCCGTAGTGGTTGTCCGGGCTGACGTTGTCGTAGAACGCCCGGTACGACTCGCTCTTGGCGTCGATGCCCCCGTTGTAGAAGCCGTAGACCAGTTGGTAGGGCGAGTAGTACTGCCGGCTCTCGGCCGGGACCTTCGGCAGCTCCACCGTCTGCAGGTACTTCACGTAGTAGGCGGTGGCCTCCATCGCCAGGTCGGTGTGCGAGGCCAGGTCCCCCCAGCCGTCCGCCCGGAACTTGCCGGGGTACGCCTTGACCAGCACGTCCCAGGTCGAGGGCTTGATGTTGGTGATGCCCAGGCTGCAGGTGCCGTCGCTGCCGTGGCCGGGGCACTGGCCCCGGGCGGAGGCCGAGGCGACCCCGATCTCGTACAGCAGGTAGCCCTCGACCCCGTACGCGGTGACGTACTCCTGCTCCTTGCGGCTCTCCATCAGGGCGATCGAGAGCACCATCCTCGGGTCGACGCCGGCCTTGGCCGCCGCGATCACCGCGGACTGCAGGAACATGGCGGGCTGGCAGGCCACGTTGCCGAAGCCGGCGGTCCGGCAGTCGCCCAACTGCTCCTTGGGGAAGGCCCGGTAGAACGCCTGCACCCAGTCGGCATTGATGCTCACCGTGAAGTCGCAGTTGTACTGCTCCCGGTCCGTGGTGCAGGGGCGCGAGCCGGGGGTGCCGACCCCGGTCCCGGTGTTGGTGGAGTCGGCGCAGACCGTGGTGGAGCCGGTGGCGCACCAGCCCTTGGCCCCGGCCTGCTCGTAGCCGGCCCGGTCGGCGGCAGCCCGGGCGTCGGAGGCCGCCTGCTGGGTCCGCGTCACGGACTGCTCGGCCGAGGTGGCCGAGGCGTCGGCCGCCGCCGCTGCCCGGTCGGCCTCGGTGGCCGCCGCGTCGGCCGTGGCGGCCGCCCGCCGGGCACCGGCCGCGTCGGTCTCCGCCGAGGTCGCGGAGCTGTTCGCCGCCGCCGCGTCCGTCGCGGCGTCCTGGGCCGAGCGGCCTGCGGCGGCCCGGTCGGCCAGAGCCTGCCGGTACAGCTCGTCGCTGTGCGCCGACGCCTGCACCGCAGCTGCCGTGTCGGTGGCCGCCGCAGCGGCCGACGCCATCGCGTCCGCTGCCGAACGGGCGGCCTTGGACGCCGACTTGGCCGCATCGGCGGCCGCCACGGCAGCGAGCTTGGCCTCGCCGGTGGCGCGGTCGGCCGCCGCCTGGGCGGTCTGGGCGGCAGTCGCCGCCTCGGTGGCCCGGGCAGCCGCCACGGCGGCCTGCTGCTGCGCCGTGGTCTTCGCGGCCTGGGAGGCCAGGGTCGCCAGACCGGCGGCCGCGTCCTTCTTGGCGTACGGCGCCGCGAGGTCGATCGCGGCGTCGGCCGGAGCCGCCACGGTGGCGGCGGCGGAAGCGGCCTCCTGGGCCGCCTCGTTGGTGGCCCAGGCCGAGCCGGCCGCGGCCGCGCTCTCGGCGACCGCGCCCTGTGCCTCGGTCCGGGCGGCAGCCGCCCGGTCCTTGGCGGAGGTGGCGGCGGTGGCCGCCTGATCGGCCGTCAGCTGGGCCGTCCGGGCGTCGGTGGCCGCCTGGTCGGAGGCGTCGATCGCGTCCGCCGCCGCCGCGTGGGCGGCCAGAGCCGCCGAGCGGGTGGCGGCAGTGTCGGCGTCCGCCCGGTCGGCTGCGGCCTTGGCCCGGCCCGCCGCCGCGCCGGCCTCGGTGGCGGCCTTGCGGGACTTGCCGGCCGCGACGCCGGCCCGGCCGGCTTCGGTGTCGGCCGCGTCCGAGGCCCGGCCGGCCGCGGCCGCGTCGGCCCGCGCCCGGTCCGCCGCCGCACGTGCCGCTGCCGCGTTGGCGGTACCGACCGCCTTGGCCGCCTCCGCCTCGGCCGCGTCGGCCCGGGCCGAGGCCGCGTCGTGGTCCCGGGCGGCGGCGACCGCCCGGTCGCGTGCCGCCGTGGCGACGCCCTCGGCCTGCAGGGCATCGGAGTTGCGGGCGGCTGCCGTGGACTCCGAGGCCCGGGCACCGTCGCGCAACGACACCGCCGTGGCGGCGAACTGCTGGGCCTTGGCCTCGGCCTGCTCGGCCTTGGCCCGCTCGGCGTCCGCCTTGGCCCGGGCGGTGCCCGCGCGGGCCCGCTCCTGAGCAGCCGTCAGGGCACTCTGGTGAGCTGCCGCTGCCGAGGTGCCGGCGTCCTTCTCGGCCTGCTGCGCACGGCCCTTGGCCGCAGCCGCACGCTGTGCGGCGGCAGCGGCGGAGTCGGCCCGCTGCTGGGCGGAGGCCGCCAGCTCGGCGGCCAGCCGGGCGTCGCCCTGGGCCAGCTCCCGAAGGAACTGGGCGCGCGCCGCGTGGGCCTGGGCCCGGGCGGTCGCGAACAGCGTGGCGCTGTCGGCGGCCGTCGCGTTGGTGGCCGCGACGGCGGTCTGGATCGCGTTGGAGACCGCGACCGCCGCCGAGGCGGTGGCCTTGGTGACCTGGGCCGACTGCAGCGCGTACGTCAGACCCCGGCCCTGCGGGGTGCCGTTCGTCCTGGCCGTCACCGTGGCGGCGTCCTGAGCGGTCTGCACCTGGGCGGCGGCGTCCTGGGCCTGGCCGGCGGCGACCTTGGCCGCCTCGGCGAGCCCGGTGACCCGGGCCTTGATGAGGCCCATGTCGCCGGGGATCCGGGCCACGTCGGCGTTCCAGCCGTTGGCGCGGTACTGCTGCGCCCAGAGCAGCCGGTCGGCGTACCAGGCGTAGCTGAGCACGTCGTTCATCGCCTCCGAACCGGTCTTCAGCGCCTCCAGCGCCCGGGTCTCGGCGGTGAGGATCGCGGCGCGCTGGGGCGCCTGGGAGTTGAGCTCGGTCTGGTACTCGGCCCAGGCGGCTTCCTCGACGTCCAGCCAGATCAGCTGCGGGTCGAACGGGTTGGTCGGATCACCGCCCGCCCAGCGGGCCTTGAGCGCCTCGACCTCGATCCGGAACTCCGGGGTGCCCTTCTCCGGTGCGGTGGTCGGGTAGCCGTTGAACTGGATGAAGCGACGGACGTCGTCCGCCGACCCCCGGTTGGCCTGGTCGGCGTACGTGTCCCAGACCGAACCCCACTGGGGGTCCTTGGCCTTGTGCTCCAGGGCGATCGCGGTGACCCGGTCCTTCTCCGCCTGGGCGGCCCTCGGGACGGAGAAGTCGAACGCGACGGCGTCCACCGCCCGCCAGAAGGTCGAGCCCGAGGACATGTAGCCGATCACCTCGCCGTCGAAGCTCGGCTCGTTCTCGTACATCGAGAAACCGTCGAGGAAGTGCTCCCTGCCCTCCGACCGCTGGCCGCGGGCCTGGTCGGCGATCTTCGCCGCGGCCACGTCCACCGACAGGGCGCTGGTCGGGTCGCTCGACCAGGAGGCACCGTTCCAGACGTTCCAGGTCGCCGTCAGGTCGGCGTCGTTCGAGGCGAGCGCGGCGCCGGCCTCGGTCCGCATCCGGAAGCCGCCCCCGCGCAGGGCGACGGCCATCCGGGCCCGTGCGTCACGCTTGGTCTGCGCGTCCTTCATGGCCTCGGTGCGGCGGAAGAGCTCACCGGTGCCGGCCGGGTAGACCACCGGGGGCGCGACCACCGGGCCGGTGAACGTGCGCCCGGGGTACTTCGGTGCGTTCCAGACCTGGGCCGCGGTGTTGTTGCAGGTCCAGATCTGCAGGATCGCACCGTCGGCGGTCGAGGAGGAGGGGATGTCCAGGCAGCGGCCCGACTCGGGGTTGAGCAGGGTGGTGCGGTTCTCGCCGTCGAGCCGGACCACCCACTGCTGGTTCAGCCCGCCGGTGCACGGCTGGAGGTCGACCTGGCTGCCGCTGCCGGTGCCACCGCCGACGTTGAGGCAGCGCGGCCCGTGCGAGACGCTGCCGTCCTGGTCCAGCTTCCAGACCTGGTCCGGGGAGCCGGTGCAGCGCGAGCTCTGCACCTTGGTGCCGGGGGTGAGGTTGCCGCCCGGATCGTCGACGCACTTGGCGAGCGAGGGGTTGCCGATCGGTCCGGTGGGGACGGGAGGGGCGCCGGGCGGGGCGAACCACTGGGCCCGGCTGCCGTTGCAGGTCCAGACCTGGAGCACCAGGCCGTTGTCGGTGGAGCCGCCGTTGACGTCGACGCAGCGCCAGTAGTCGGCGTTGTAGATCCGGGTGCTGCCGTTACTGGCGTACTGGACGATCCACTGCTGGTTCTTCCGGCCGTTGCAGTCCCAGAGTTCCAGCTTGGTGCCGTTGGTGATGGTCGACCCGTCCTGGGTCGGGTCCGGGATGTCCAGGCACTTGCCGGGTGCGTTGTCCAGCGAGATGGTGCCGTGGAAGCCGAGGTCACCGCTGTAGCCCCAGCGGTCCATCGGGGTGAAGGTCCAGTTCTGGTTGGTCTTCCCGTTGCAGTCGTAGCTGACGACCGGAGCCCCGTTGGCGGTCTGGAAGGCGTAGTCGTCCATGCACTTGCCCAGGCCGGTGTTGCGCACCGGGCCGCTGGACTGGCCGTTCATGTTGTACGCGTTGGCCAGCGCGGTGTTGCCGAGGTTCCAGGCGGGTACGGCTGCCGCCGCCGTACCCGCCGTGCCGAAGGTCAGGAACAGGATGATCAGTGTGGCGAGCACCCGTCTCGGGGACGGATGTCTTCTTGCCGGCTGCACGGAGCCCCCCGACTCGTGGTCACGAGGATCTGACGACCGCCTTGCTGACGGTTCGTCTCAGATCCGGGGGCGCAGTCTACGCAGCAGTGATCGAAGCCGTTCTCGATTTTCGAGAGCGCCTGCTCAGGCCGGGCGGAGCCAGACGGTGGCCAGTGGCGGCAGCACCAGTTCGGCGCTGCGCGGCTGCCCGTTCCACGGCGTGGCCTCGGACTTGACGGGGTGGGAGTTGGCCACGCCGCTGCCGCCGTAGCGCTCGGCGTCGGTGTTGAGGGCCTCCTCCCAGAGCTGCTCGCGGCCGGGGAGCTGCGGCAGGCCGACCCGGTGGCCGTGGCGGACCACGGGGGAGAAGTTGCAGACCGCCACCAGCGGGGTGCCGTCGGCGGCGTGCCGGACGAAGGAGAGCAGGTTGTCCTCGGCCGCGCCGCCGTCCAGCCAACGGAAGCCGTCGGGAGAGGTGTCCTGCTCCCAGAGCGCCGGGGAGGCCAGGTAGGTGTGGTTGAGATCGGCCACCAGACGGCGCACGCCCCGGTGGTCCTCGGCGGCCGGCCAGCCGTCGCCGAGCACCCACCACTGCGGGCCGTCCTCGTGGTTCCACTCCGCTCCCTGGGCGAACTCCTGCCCCATGAAGAGGAGTTGCTTGCCCGGGTGGGCCCACATGAAGCCCAGGTAGGCCCGGTGGTTGGCCCGCTGCTGCCACCAGTCGCCGGGCATCTTGGAGACCAGCGCGTGCTTGCCGTGCACCACCTCGTCGTGCGAGATCGGCAGCACGTAGTTCTCCGACCAGGCGTACACCAGGGAGAAGGTGATGTCGTCGTGGTGGTGCTTGCGGTGCACCGGCTCCTTGGCCATGTAGACCAGCGAGTCGTGCATCCAGCCCATGTTCCACTTCAAGCCGAAGCCCAGGCCGCCGGTGTCGGTGGGCCGGGTGACACCGTCCCAGGCGGTGGACTCCTCGGCGATGGTGACCACGCCGGGGCAGCGCCGGTAGACGGTGGCGTTCATCTCCTGGAGGAAGGCGACGGCGTCCAGGTTCTCCCGGCCGCCGTACTGGTTCGGGGTCCAGGCGCCGCCCTCGCGGGAGTAGTCGAGGTAGAGCATCGAGGCCACCGCGTCCACCCGCAGGCCGTCGACGTGGAACTCCTCGCACCAGTAGACCGCGTTCGCCACCAGGAAGTTGCGCACCTCGGTGCGGGCGTAGTCGAACTCCAGGGTGCCCCAGTCCGGGTGCTCGGCGCGCAGCGGGTCGGCCGGCTCGTAGAGCGGCTCGCCGTCGAAGCGGGCCAGTGCGAAGGCGTCCTTGGGGAAGTGCGCGGGCACCCAGTCGACGATCACGCCGATGCCGTGCCGGTGCAGGGTGTCCACCAGGAAGCGGAAGTCGTCCGGGGAGCCCAGCCGGGAGGTCGGCGCGTAGAAGCCGGTCACCTGGTAGCCCCAGGAGCCGCCGAAGGGGTGCTCCATCACCGGCATGAACTCCACGTGGGTGAAGCCCAGGTTCTCCAGGTAGCCCGGGAGTTCGGCGGCCAGCTCCCGGTAGCTGGTCAACTCCGGCCGCCAGGAGGCGAGGTGCAGCTCGTAGACCGACATCGGGGCCCGGTGGTGCACCGTGCGCTCCCGCCGGGCCATCCACTCGTCGTCCTGCCAGGCGTACGCCGAGCTGGTCACCACCGAGGCGGTGGCCGGCGGCACCTGGGTGGCCCGGGCCATCGGGTCGGCCTTCTCCAGCTTCCGGCCGTCCCGGGTGTGGATCTCGTACTTGTAGGTGGCGCCCTCCGCCAGGCCGGGGACGAACAGCTCCCAGACCCCGGAGGAGCCCAGCGAGCGCAGCGGGTGGCCGGTGCCGTCCCAGTGGTTGAAGTCGCCGATCAGCCGGACACCGGTGGCGTTCGGCGCCCAGACCGCGAACGAGGTGCCGGCGATCCCGGCCACCGTGCGGACCTGGCTGCCGAGCACCTGCCAGAGCTGCTCGTGCCGGCCCTCCTGGATCAGGTGGAGGTCCAGCTCGCCCAGGGTGGGCGGCAGCCGGTAGCCGTCCTGCTGCTCCAGCGGCTCGGCGCCCGGGTAGCCGACCCGGAGGGTGTAGGCCGGGATCTCCTGAAGGCCGGTCAGCAGGCCGGTGAAGAGGCCGCGCTGGAGGTGGGTCAGCTCCACCGGCCCCTGGCCGGTGACCACCACTACCCGCTCGGCGAACGGGCGGAGCACCCGGATCGTCACGCCCTCGGCGGTGAGGTGCGCGCCGAGCAGGGCGTGCGGGTCGTGGTGTTCGCCGGAGAGCAGCCGGTCGATCTCGCCGGGGGGCAGCGGGGCCTCGGGGAGGCGGAGGGCGGTCTCGGGCCGGCGAACGGCGGCGGGCCGGGCGGGCTCGGTGGAGGCGACCGGTGCGGTGGGTGCGGCAGGTGCGGCAGGTGCGGTGGGCTCGGGGGAGGCGACCGGTGCGGCGGGGGCGGGCTCGGTCGCGGCGGTCAGGGCCGGGCGGGGTGGGGCCGGCGGGTGGGTGCGCCCCGGGCGGGGCTTGCGGCGGTGGGCCGGATCGCCGGGCCGCTCGGGCAGGAAGGTGGCGGGCACGGGTGTGCTGCGGTCGCGCTTCTGGCCGGGCGGGGTCACGGCGGGGTCCTCCTGCGGGGGGTCGGGCGGATCGTCGGAACGGGAGAGCGGTGGGCGGGAAGCGGTGGGCACGGGCGCGGCGGTGCTTCGGTGCCGGGGGCGGGGAAGTGCCGGGGCGGGGAAGTGTCGAGGGTGACGTGCGGTCAGACGGACAGGGCCAGGCGGTTGATGGCGGCCAGCGGGATGGGGAGCCAGCCCGGCCGGTGCCGGGCCTCGTAGACCACCTCGTAGACCGCCTTGTCGATCTCCAGCGCGCGCATCAGCTCGGGCGCGGTGCCCGGGTCCATGCCGCCGCCGGCCGTGTAGCCGGCGCAGTACGCGGTGCGGTTGCGGCCGGCCCAGGCGGCGGCCAGGTGGGCCAGCTCCGGATCGGCCGGGGTGCCGGCCAGCAGGTGGGCGGCGGCGTAGTCGAAGGAGCGGAGCATGGCGGCCACGTCCCGGAGCGCGGGCTGCGGCAGCCGCCGCTCGGTCAGCGGTTTGGCCGGCTCGCCCTCGAAGTCCAGCAGCACCCAGCCGTGCGGGGTGCGCATCGCCTGGCCCAGGTGCAGGTCACCGTGGATCCGCTGGACCGGCAGGCCGTCCAGGTGATCCGCCGTCAGGGACCGGAAGGCGGCCCGCAGGGCGGTCCGGTAGCGGGCCAGCCCGGGGACGGCGGTGACCGCCCGGTCGAGGCGGTCGGCCATCTGGGCCGCCAGCAGGCTGGTCTGGGCCCGGTCCAGCCGGGCGGTCGGCATCGAGCGGGCCAGCACCCGGTGCACCTCGGCGGTGGCCCGGCCCAGCCGGTGCGCCTCGATCGCGAAGTTGCCGGGGGAGGGGTCGCCCTTGAGCCGGCCGACCTGGTCCAGGGCCAGCTCCCAGCCGTCCTCGGCCTCCGACAGGTAGCGCTGGAGCAGTCCGAGGGTGGCCGGTTCGGCCCCCTCCATCCGGCTCTCGAACCAGGCCGCCACCCGGGGGATCCGGGTGGACCCGGCCCGGGACAGCGCCAGCGAGAGCTCCAGGTCCGGGTTGGTGCCCGGACTGATCCGGCGGAACAGCTTCAGGATGAACTCGGTGCCGTAGATCACCGAGCTGTTGGACTGCTCGGCGGTGGAGGCCCGGCCGGGCAGGTGCGTGGGCAGCCCGGGGCCCGGGGTGCGCCGGAAGGAGAGCGCGCCGAACCGGTCGCCGGTGGCCAGGTGCTCCAGCAGCCGGCCGGTCAGCTCCGGGTCGTGCACCGCGTCGTAGAGTGCCGCGCCGTCGTGCTGGCCGCCGCTGAGCCGCCCGAGCAGGGCGGACGGCGGCAGGCCGGCCGACTGCTGGGAGCGGATGCCGAGCATCAACTGGTAGATCTCGCCCGGGGATTCGTCGCCCTCGTACTCCACCCGCAGCAGCAGGTGGAGCAGGGCCGGGTCGCCGACCTGGAGCGGGGTGCCGACCAGTGGCGTCAGCCCGCTGATCGCGCGCCCCTTGCCCGCGTACCAGCGCTGGCCGGGCAGCCAGGCCGCGATCAGCGGCAGGGCCGACTGGACCAGCTCGCTGACCCCGACAGCGGTTCTCCGGACCCCGGTGCTCCGCGTCCCGACCGGGGCGGTGGCCGCTCCGGTCGGATCTTGGTGCAGGTGGGCCTGAGAACGGGAGGTTTCGGACATGACTCCCTTTCCCCGGAAGCGGGCCGACTGCCCGACGGGTCTGGCCGGGTCCGTCAGTCTTCCGGATTTCGGCGGCGCGGCGGCGACGGCACGCGAGGGGGGCTCGGGTGTCACGCCATAGTGTGGGTGGCCGTTGGGCTGTTCTCCGTACGCGGTGGTGCAGAGAGCGCCCAGGGGGCGCGAAAAACGTGCTCGCGCCCCCTGGACAGGTGAACTGACTGATCGTTACTTCACCGCTTCGTTCACTGCTTGCGAGGGTTGCGCAGCTGGAACCAGTAGAAGCCGTGCCCGGCCAGGGTGAGCAGGTAGGGCCACTCGCCGATGGACGGGAAGCGCACGCCGCCGATCAGCTCCACCGGGTAGCGCCCCCCGAACCGCCGCAGGTCCAACTCGGTCGGCTGCGCGAACCGCGAGAAGTTGTTCACGCACATGACCAGGTCGCCCTCGTACTCGCGCACGAAGGCCAGCACCGCGGGGTTGCTGGAGGGCAGCTCGGTGTAGCTGCCGAGGCCGAACGCCGGATTGAGCTTGCGGATTTCGATCATGCGACGCGTCCAGTGCAGCAGCGAGCTCGAACTGCTCTGCTGCGCTTCGACGTTGGTCACCTGATAGCCGTACACCGGGTCCATGATGGGCGGCAGACTGAGCCTGCCCGGGTCGGCCGAGGAGAAACCCGCGTTGCGGTCCGGGGTCCACTGCATCGGCGTGCGGACGCCGTCCCGGTCGCCCAGCCAGATGTTGTCGCCCATGCCGATCTCGTCCCCGTAGTAGAGGACCGGCGAGCCGGGCAGCGAGAGCAGCAGGGCGGTGAACAGCTCGACCTGGTTCCGGTCGTTCTCCAGCAGCGGGGAGAGCCGGCGGCGGATGCCGACGTTGGCCCGCATCCGCGGGTCCTTGGCGTACTCCGCGTACATGTAGTCGCGCTCCTCGTCGGTGACCATCTCCAGGGTCAGCTCGTCGTGGTTGCGCAGGAAGATCCCCCACTGGCAGTTGCCGGGGATGGTCGGCGTCTTGGCCAGGATCTCCGAGACCGGGTAGCGGGACTCCCGGCGGACCGCCATGAAGATCCGGGGCATCACCGGGAAGTGGAACGCCATGTGGCACTCGTCGCCGCCGGAGCCGAAGTCGCCGAAGTAGTCGACCACGTCCTCCGGCCACTGGTTGGCCTCGGCCAGCAGCACGGTGTCCGGGTAGTCCGCGTCGATCTCCTTGCGGACCCGCCGGAGGAACTCGTGGGTCTCCGGCAGGTTCTCGCAGTTGGTGCCCTCCCGGGCGAACAGGTACGGCACCGCGTCCAGCCGGAAGCCGTCGATCCCGAGGTCCAGCCAGAACCGCAGGCCGGCGATCATCTCCTCCTGGACCCGGGGGTTGTCGTAGTTCAGGTCCGGCTGGTGGGAGAAGAACCGGTGCCAGAAGTACTGCTTGCGGACCGGGTCGTAGGTCCAGTTCGAGGTCTCGGTGTCGACGAAGATGATCCGGGCGTCCGGGTACTGCTTGTCGTCGTCGGCCCACATGTAGAAGTCGCCGTACGGCCCGTCCGGGTCGCGCCGGGACTCCTGGAACCACGGGTGCTGGTCGCTGGTGTGGTTCATCACGAAGTCGATGATCACCCGCATGCCGCGCAGGTGCGCCGCGTCCACGAACTCCACGAAGTCGGCCAGGTCGCCGAACTCCGGCAGCACCGACTTGTAGTCGGCCACGTCGTACCCGCCGTCCCGCAGCGGCGAGGCGAAGAACGGCGGCAGCCAGAGGCAGTCCACGCCCAGCCACTGGAGGTAGTCCAGCTTCGAGGTGAGGCCCTTGAGGTCACCCACCCCGTCCCCGTTGCTGTCCTGGAACGAGCGCACCAGGACCTCGTAGAACACCGCCCGCTTGAACCACTCCGGGTCGCGGTCCGCCGGCGAGGACTCGGCGAAGGTGTCGGGCACGGGATCGTTCACTGTCACTGAGGGTTCCTCCGAACCGTGAGGAGGTGGGCCGGCCCGGTGGTGGGGTCGAGCCGGACGTAGTTGTGGCGGTGCCAGGTCCAGGAGGCTCCGGTGAGTTCGTCGTGCACGGCGAGGGGGCCGTCCCAGGGGAGGGTGACGGTGGCTTCCTGGGGGTGGTGCGGGTCGAGGTTGACCACGGTGAGGACGTGGTCGGTGAGGCCGTCCTCGGTGGTGGCGGTCTTCGAGTAGGCGATCAGGTGGTCGTTGTCGGTGGGGTGGAAGGTGAGGTCGCGCAGCTGCTGGAGCGCGGGGTGACGGCGCCTCAGCCGGTTGAGGGTGGTGAGCAGCGGGGCCAGGGTGTCGGTGCGGGACCAGTCGCGCGGGCGCAGCTCGTACTTCTCGGAGCTCGCGTACTCCTCGGAGCCGGGCTTGGCGGGCTGGTTCTCGTAGTGCTCGTAGCCCGCGTAGACGCCCCAGCTGGGGGCCAGGGTGGCGGCCAGCACGGCGCGCAGGGCGAAGGCGGCGGGGCCGCCGTCCTGGAGGTGGCCGGGGAGGATGTCGGGGGTGTTGGCGAAGAAGTTGGGGCGCATGTAGGAGGCGGCCTCGCCGCTGAGCTCGGTGAGGTACTCGGTGAGCTCGTCCTTGGTCTCGCGCCAGGTGAAGTAGGTGTAGGACTGGTGGAAGCCGATCTTTCCCAGGGTGTGCATCATCGCGGGGCGGGTGAACGCCTCGGCCAGGAAGACCACGTCCGGGTCGGTGCGGGCGATGTCGCCGAGCACCTTCTCCCAGAACAGCACCGGCTTGGTGTGCGGGTTGTCGACCCGGAAGATCCGCACGCCGTGCGCCATCCAGTGCCGCAGGACCCGCAGGGTCTCCTTGACCAGGCCGTCGAAGTCCTGGTCGAAGGCGATGGGGTAGATGTCCTGGTACTTCTTCGGCGGGTTCTCCGCGTAGGCGATGGTGCCGTCGGCGCGGTGGCTGAACCACTCGGGGTGCTTGTTCACCCAGGGGTGGTCCGGGGAGCACTGGAGGGCGAAGTCCAGCGCGATCTCGATGCCGAGCGCGGTGGCCTCGGCGACGAAGGCGTCGAAGTCCTCGATGGTGCCGAGGTCGGGGTGGATCGCGTCGTGGCCGCCCTCGGGCGAGCCGATCGCCCAGGGCGAGCCGACGTCGTGCCGACCCGCCGTCAGGGTGTTGTCCGGGCCCTTGCGGTAGGCCCGGCCGATCGGGTGGATCGGTGGCAGGTAGAGCACGTCGAAGCCCATCGCGGCCACCGCCGGGAGGCGTTCGGCGGCGGTGCGGAAGGTGCCGGAGACCGGCGGGCGGTTGCCGTCCGGGTCGATCAGGGCGCCCTCGGAGCGCGGGAAGAACTCGTACCAGGAGCCGTAGAGCGCCCGCGGCCGGTCCACCTGGAGCGGCAACGGCCGGGTGGAGCTGATGAGTTCGCGCAGCGGGTAGCGCTCCAGCAGGGCGGTCACCTCGGGGGCGAGGGCGGCGGCCAGTCGGGAGAGCGGGGGGAGCTCCGGGTCGCGCAGCGCGTCGGCGGCGGCCAGCACGTGGGCCCGGCCCTCCTTCTTGGGCACCCCGGCGGCGGCCCGCTCGAACAGCGCGGCGCCCTCCTCCAGGACCAGCGCGGTGTCGATCCCGGCGGGCAGCTTGATCCCGGCGGTCTTCCGCCAGCCGGCCAGCGGGTCGCCCCAGGCCTCGACCAGGTAGGACCAGCGGCCGGGGGCGGTCGGGGTGACGTGCGCGCCCCAGCGGTCGGTGCCCGGGGCGAGTTCGCGCATCGGGGTCCACGGGGCGCTGCGACCGCGCGGGTCGCGGAGCACCAGGTTGGCGTTGACCGCCTCGTGGCCCTCGCGGAAGACGGTGGCGGTGACCGGGAACCGTTCGCCGACCACCGCCTTGGCCGGGCGGCGCCCGGCGTCGATCTGGGGGGAGACGTCCAGGACGGGGATGCGGCCGATCACGGTGGTGCTCTCTGTCGTCTTGCGGGCGGTGGTCTTCCGGGCGGTGGTCTTGGCGGGTGCCTTGGTGGTGGTCTTGGTGGGCGCCTTCGCGGCGCTCTTGGCGGTGCTCCTGGTGGTGGTCCGGGCTGCTGCGGTCTTGGTGGCGCTGCTCTTCCGGGCCGCCCGTGGGGCGGGGAGCTCCGGCGGCGGCTCGGAGGCCGTCGCGCCGTGCGTCGGTTGGTCCCGCGTGTCACCGTGCATGCCTGAACTCCTGCCCGAGGGGGACTGCTGGGTGAGAGGAGGACCTGCGTCCGGTGAACCTGCCCGCGTGCGTCCCGGCGCGCGCCACATCGGGCGCGCTCCCGTGCGACCCAACCCACCGGATGAACGACGGGCAGGTGTACGAGGACACGCCTGATGACCGGCACACAGACCGAATGGGCTAAGGAAATTGAGGGATCGTCGGCGGGAAGGAGGTTTCCGGACGCGAAGTCGGCGGAGGAGGCGCCACCCGGATCGCACTCCCCGTCGCAGCTCCGACTTTTGTCCATCCTCGCACCGGCGGCAAGACCTACGACACGGTAAGCGGGTGATTTCGGACGGTATGCAGGGGTGAATCGGCCAGCGGAAACGCGCGCTTAGCGGAGTGTTCACGTGCCCCCGGGGCGGGCGCTGATTCGAATGCGCCCCCGCGCGCCCCTATGCCGCCGAATGCGCCCGTTGCGATCTCATCAATGGTCCATCCGGGTGCCGAATACGTCAGTTGACGGACCTTCAACTCTGCCGCCGGGTCTAGGCTGCACGCCGTGAAGGCAATCCGCAGATTCACCGTGCGCACCGTCCTGCCCGAACAACTCCAGCCGCTGCACGAGCTCGCGCTCAACCTCCGCTGGTCCTGGCACCCGGAGACGAGGGAGCTGTTCCGCTCCGTCGATCCGGAGGTCTGGGCGGCGGTGGGCGAGGATCCCGTGCGCCTGCTCGGCGAGGTACCGGCCGACCGGCTGGCCTCGCTGGCCGCCGACCGTCGCTTCCTACGCCGGCTGAACGACCTCTCCGACGAACTCCGCGACTACCTGACCGGGCCGCGCTGGTACCAGTCCGCGCTCGCGCCGGCCGCCGAGGGCGCCGGAGACGGCACCGGCCCGCTGCCCGCCGCGATCGCCTACTTCTCGCCGGAGTACGGCATCGCCGCCGCGCTCCCGCAGTACTCCGGCGGCCTCGGCATCCTGGCCGGCGACCACCTGAAGGCCGCCAGCGACCTGGGCGTCCCGGTGGTCGGGGTCGGCCTGTTCTACCGGCACGGCTACTTCCGCCAGTCGCTCTCCCGCGAGGGCTGGCAGCAGGAGCGCTACCCGCTGCTGGACCCGGACGAGCTGGCCGTCAGCCTGCTCCGCGAGCCCGACGGCACCCCCTGCCGGGTGGAGCTGGCGCTGCCGGCCGGCCGCAGCCTGACCGCGCAGATCTGGAAGGCCCAGGTCGGCCGGGTGCCGCTGCTGCTGCTCGACTCCGACATCGAGTGCAACACCCCCGCCGAGCGCGAGGTCACCGACCGCCTCTACGGCGGCGGCAGCGAGCACCGGCTGCTCCAGGAGATGCTGCTGGGCATCGGCGGCGTCCGGGCGGTCCGCACCTACTGTCGGCTCACCGGCCACCCGGCGCCCGAGGTGTTCCACACCAACGAGGGCCACGCCGGCTTCCTCGGCGTCGAGCGGATCAGCGAACTGGTCAACGGCCCCGAGCAGTTGGGCTTCAGTGCCGCCCTGGAGGCGGTCCGGGCCGGCACCCTGTTCACCACCCACACCCCCGTCCCGGCCGGGATCGACCGCTTCGACCGGGAGTTGGTGGCCCGGCACTTCAGCGGCGACGCCGCGCTCCCCGGCGTCCCGGTGGACCAGGTGCTGGCACTCGGCGTGGAGAGCTGGCTGGGCGGTGACCCCAAGCTGTTCAACATGGCCGCGATGGGCCTGCGGCTGGCCCAGCGGGCGAACGGCGTGTCCACCCTGCACGGCGAGGTCAGCCGGGGCATGTTCAACGGACTCTGGCCGGGATTCGACGCCACCGAGGTACCGATCACCTCGGTCACCAACGGGGTGCACGCGCCCACCTGGATCGACCCGGCCGTGGTCCGGCTCGGGGCCGGCGAGCTCGGCCAGGAGCGGATCGAGGAGGCGATGGCCACCGGCGAGGCCCGCCGCTGGACCGGCCTGGAGCGGATCGGCAACACCGAGGTCTGGGAGCTGCGCCGCACCCTGCGCAGCCAGCTGGTCGAGGAGGCCCGGCTCCGGCTGCGCGCCTCCTGGCGCCAGCGCGGCGCCGGGGACAGCGAGTTGGCCTGGGTCGACGGTGTGCTCGACCCCGACGTGCTGACCATCGGCTTCGCCCGCCGGGTGCCCTCGTACAAGCGGCTCACCCTGATGCTGCGGGACCCGGAGCGGCTGCGCGCCCTGCTGCTGCACCCGACCGCCCCGGTGCAGATCGTGGTGGCGGGCAAGGCCCACCCGGCCGACGACGGCGGCAAGCGGCTGATCCAGCAGCTGGTGGCCTTCGCCGACGACCCGCAGGTGCGGCACCGGATCGTCTTCCTGCCGGACTACGACATGGCGATGGCCCGGCACCTCTACCCGGGCTGCGACGTCTGGCTGAACAACCCGCTCCGCCCGCTGGAGGCCTGCGGCACCTCCGGGATGAAGGCCGCCCTGAACGGCTGCCTCAACCTCTCCATCCTGGACGGCTGGTGGGACGAGTGGTACGACGGCGAGAACGGCTGGGCGATCCCCACCGCCGACGGCGCCGCGGCCACCCTCGACCCGGAGAGCCCGGAGGCCGAGCGGCGGGACGACCTGGAGTCGGCCGCCCTCTACGACCTGATCGAGCACCAGGTCGCGGCCCGGTTCTACGACCGGGGCACGGACGGGCTGCCGCACCGCTGGATCGCCATGGTCCGGCACACCCTGGTCACCCTCGGGCCCAAGGTGCTGGCCGGCCGGATGGTCCGGGAGTACGTCGAGCGGCTGTACGCCCCGGCCGCCCTGGCCCAGCGCGAGCTGGCGGCCGGCGGTCACCTCGGAGCCCGGGAGCTGGCCGACTGGAAGGCCCGGGTCCGGGAGGGCTGGCCCGCCGTGCGGGTCGAGCACGTGGAGGCCGAAGGGCTGGCCGAGGCACAGGAGTTGGGCTCCACCCTGACCCTGCGGGTGCAGGTGGCGCTCGGCGTCCTGGAGGTCACCGACGTGGAGGTCCAGGTGGTCTCCGGCCGGGTGGACGAGGCCGACGGCATCTCCGACGCCGTCACCCTCGCCCTCAAGCCGACCGGTGGCCCCGACCTGGACGGACGGCACCGCTACGAGGGCACCCTGGAGCTCTCCCGCACCGGCCCGTTCGGCTACACCGTCCGGGTGCTCCCGGCCCACCAGCTGCTCGCCTCCCCGGCCGAGCTCGGCCTGGTCGCGCTGCCCGCCGAGACGGTGGGGATGGACGCGGGCGTGCTGCGGTAGCCGAATTGGCTTGCACGGACGACCCCTCCCGCTCATCGCTGCTCGGGAGGGGTCGTCGTCGTGTCCTGGACCGAGGCGCTCGGATTCGTCACCGGGGCCGTCCGCGTCCGGCTCACCGTCAGGGCGAAGGCGGGGAACGGACTGCTCGCGGCCGGCTGGGGCCTGGCCGACCCCCTGGGCTGAGGCCGGCCGCAGGGTTCGGAAGGGCAGGTGCCCGGGGGTGTGGGAACTGCGCGAACCGGAAGGCGGTCCACCGGCAACTGAACCACCGTCAGCCGGTAGCAGGTGGTGCCTTCCCAGCCCGCGCAGTTCCTCGCGCCCCTGGGCGCTTGCCCTGTCGGACGTGGCGTGTCGCCTGTGCCCGGGGGCGCGTGCTGCCTAGACCAGGCTGTCGCGCCAGGCCTGGTGGAGGTCGGCGAAGCGGCCCTGGCCGGAGATGAGGGCGGCGGGGGTGCCGTCCTCGACGATGCGGCCGTGGTCGAGGACCAGGACGCGGTCGGCGATCTCCACGGTGGAGAGGCGGTGCGCGATGATCACGGCCGTCCGTCCGGCCAGGACGGTCCGCATGGCCTGCTGGACCGCCTGTTCGCCAGGCACGTCCAGCGAGGAGGTGGCCTCGTCCAGGATCAGCACGGCCGGGTCGGCCAGCAGGGCCCGGGCGAACGCCACCAGTTGGCGCTGGCCGGCCGAGATGCGACCACCGCGCTTGCGGACGTCGGTGTCGTAGCCGTCGGGCAGCGCCGCGATGAAGTCGTGGGCCCCGATCTCCCGGGCGGCCTGCTCGACCTCGGCGCGGCTCGCGCCCGGACGGCCGATGGCGATGTTCTCGGCGACGGTGCCGGAGAACAGGAAGGACTCCTGGGTGACCATCACCACGCCCCGCCGCAGCTCCTCGGTGGCCAGGGCGCGCAGGTCCACACCGTCGAGCAGGACGCTGCCCTCGGTGGGGTCGTAGAACCGGGCCAGCAGCTTGGCCAGGGTGGACTTGCCGGCACCGGTGGCGCCGACCACGGCGGTGGTGCGGCCGGCCGGGAGGGTCAGGTCGAAGCGGGGGAGCACCTCGGTGCCGTTGGGGTAGGCGAAGCGGACCTCGCGGAAGCTGACCTCGCGGCCCTTGCCGTCGGCGGTGGCGGGCAGCGCGGTGGGCTCGGCCGGTTCGGCCACGGTGGGGTCGTGGGCCAGCAGGCCGGCGATCTTCTCCAGGGCCGCGGCGGCGGACTGGTAGCTGTTCAGGAACATCGCCAGCTGGTCCAGCGGGTCGTACAGGCGGCGCAGGTAGAGCACGAAGGCGGTGAGCACGCCGAGCTCCAGGCTGCCGTCGGTGGCCAGCACCGCGCCGAGCAGCACCACGCCGGTGATCCAGGTGTTGGCGGTGGCCCGGGAGATGGTGACGTAGCGGGCCATCTCCAGCAGGCCGTCGGCGGTGGCGTGGGCGGACTGGCGGTTCACCGCGTCGAAGGCGCGCTGGTTGGCCGCCTCGCGGCGGAACGCCTGGACCGGGCGGATGCCGTTCATGGTCTCGGTGAACCGGACGATCACCGAGGCGACCGCCGTCCGGGAGCGCCGGTAGACCTTGAGCGCCCGGCGCTGGAACGAGCGGACGGTGAGGTACATCGGCAGGAAGGAGAGCAGCGCGGCCAGGCCGAGCCGCCAGTCCATCACCATCAGCACGCCGGAGATGTAGACCACCGAGAGGCCGACGGTGAGCAGCTCCTGGAGGCCCTCGGCCAGCAGCTCGCGCAGCGCGTCCACGTCGCTGGTGGCCCGGGAGATGATCCGGCCGGAGGTGTAGCGCTCGTGGAAGTCCAGGCTGAGACGCTGGGCGTGCCGGAAGATCCGGCCGCGCAGGGTGAGCAGGATGGTGTTGTTGATCCGGCCGCTGAGCCGGATGAAGGCGCGCTGCAGCACGGTGGAGAGCGCGGCGCAGCCGAGGTAGGCGGCGATCACCGCGACCAGCGGGCCGGCGTCGTGGTCGCGCAGGGCCGGGACGCCCCGGTCGATGGCGACCGCGATCAGCAGCGGGCCGGACTGCAGGGCGGCCTGCTGGAGCAGGATGACCAGCATGGCGACGGTGATCCGGCGCCGGTGCGGGCCGAGCAGTTCGCGGAGCAGTCTGCGGGGGGCCCCGGGCGGGACCGGGATGTCCTGGTCGTCCTCGGTGGCGGAGGTCGGCAGCTCCTCCTCCTCGGCCGCCACGGGCGGGCCCTGCACGGTGGTGGTCATCGGGCGAGGCTCCGTTCGGGGGCGGCCCGGCCGGTGTCGGCGGCCTGACCGGTCATCAGTTCTCGGTAGGCGGGCGAGCGGTGCAGCAGCTCCTGGTGGGTGCCGACGTCGGCGATCCGGCCGTCGGCCAGCACCGCCACCCGGTCGGCCAGCAGGACGGTGCTCGGCCGGTGGGCCACCACCAGGGCGGTGGTGCCGGCCAGCACCTGGCGGAGCGCCTGCTCGACCAGCGCCTCGGTGTGCACGTCGAGCGCGGAGAGCGGATCGTCCAGCACCAGGAAGTCGGGGTTGCCGACCACCGCGCGGGCCAGGGCCAGGCGTTGGCGCTGGCCGCCGGAGAGGCTGAGGCCCTGCTCGCCGACCTCGGTGGCGGTGCCGTGGGGAAGCCGCTCGACGAAGCCGGCCTGGGCGGTGGCCAGGGCGGTGGCGAGCTCCTGCTCGGTGGCGTCCGGACGGCCCATCAGGACGTTCTCCCGGACCGAGGCGGAGAACAGCGTGGGCTCCTCGAAGGCGACGCTGACCAGCTCGCGCAGGGTCGGCAGCGGGATCGAGCGGACGTCCCGGCCGTCCAGCGTGAGGGTGCCGCCGGTGGCTTCGTAGAGCCGGGGGAGCAGTGCGGTCAGGGTGGTCTTGCCGGAGCCGGTGGCGCCGACCAGGGCCATCGTCTCGCCCCGGCGCACGTGCAGGTCGATGCCGTCCAGCAGGTCGGGCGAGTCGGCCGGGGCGTCGGGGTAGCGGAACCGGACGCCGGTGAACCGGATGCCCCGGTCCTCGGGGGAGTCCGAGGCGGCGCTGGCCGGCCCGGGCTCGGCCACCGGCTCGTCCTCAGGCTCGTCCTCAGGCTCGTCCATCACCTCGAAGTAGCGGTCGGTGGCGGTGGCCGCCTCGTTGGCGTAGGCGAGCAGCCAGCCGAGCGACTCGACCGGCCAGCGCAGTGCCAGCGCGACGGAGAGGAAGGCCACCAGGGCGCCCACCGTCAACTGGTCGTCGGCGACCAGGACGGCGCCGACCGCCAGCGCGATGCCGAGCGCGACCTCGGGCAGGCCGACGATGACCGCCCAGAGGTTGGCCAGCATGTCGGCCTTGCGGATCTCGGTGGAGCGCAGCTCCTCGGTCTGCCGCTTGAAGCGCTCCGTCATGGTGCGGTGCCGGCCGAACGCCTTGAGGATGCGGATGCCGAGCACCGACTCCTCGATCACGGTGGCCAGGTCGCCGGCCTGGTCCTGGGCCTGCCGGGCGGCGGCGGCGTACTTGCCCTCGAAGTGGCTGGTCAGCAGCACCAGCGGGACCACCGGCAGCAGCATGATCAGCCCGAGCCGCCAGTCCAGCAGGAACATCATCACCGTGCCGGTCAGGAAGACCAGCGAGTTGACGATCAGGAAGACCAGCGGGAAGGCCAGGAACAGCCGCATGGTGAACATGTCGGAGGTGGCCCGGGAGAGCAACTGCCCCGAGGGCCAACGGTCGTGGAAGGAGACCGGCAGCCGCTGGAGCTTGGCGTAGAGGTCGCTGCGCAGCCTGCTCTCCACCTCGGCCAGCGGCCGGGCCACGATCACCCGCCGGACGCCGAACAGCGCGGCCTCGGCGAAACCGAGCAGCAGCAGCAGACCGGCCAGCGGCCAGAGCGCGTCGAGGTCGTCGTGGGCGATCGGTCCGTCGACGATCCGCTGGAGCACCAGCGGGACCATCAGCACGCTGCCGGAGGCGAGCAGGGCGGCGGTCACCGATCCGGCCAGCCGCCAGCGGGCGGTGCGCGCGTAGGGCCACAGGCGTATCAGCGAGCGCACCGTGGACCGTCTCGGTGGGGCCGCGGCGGCGGGTGGTGACGGTGTGTCGGCTGTACTGAGCTGCTGTTTCTCGGCCACGGCCGAGAGGGTAAGCCGATCCGCTGACATTTCTCACCAGGTTTTACGTTCCTGTCGGCGAGAACCGGCCACCGGGCGGCCGGGAGCGCTGGAGGCGCTGCCCGGAGTGAGGACGAGGCCGGGCGCCGTCGGGCCCCGGTGCGCACGCCGGGCGTGATCCGGGGTGTCCGGCGTAGCGCGGACGGTCCACGCGGACGGCCCACGACGGCCGCCTCTTGTGGGCGCCCCCGGCCGGTGCGATTCGATCACCTCGGAGCGTAACGCTTCAGTGAGAGAGAGGCAGGACCAGGCGATGACGGTCGAGACCGAGCCGACTCACGAGTCGGCGGCCGTTCAGGCGCAGCCCCAGCTCAGCCTGAGCACGGCGGCGGCGCGCAACCTCGCCACCACGACCAAGACCGAACCGCAGAACCAGGACGTCAGCTCACGCTGGCTGTCCCGGCTGCTCCCCTGGGTGGAGGTGCAGGGCGGCACCTACCGGGTGAACCGACGCCTCAACTACGCCGTCGGCCGGGGCCGGGTGGCCTTCGAGCAGACCGGCGTCGAGGTCCGGGTGGTGCCGCCCTCGCTCGCCGAGGTCCCGCCGCTGCGCGGCTACACCGACCGGGCGGTGCTGGCCGAGCTGGCCGGGCTGTTCGTCTCCCGGCCGGTCAGCCCCGGCCAGGCCCTGGTGGAGCAGGGCGCCCCGGTGGCCGAGCTGTTCCTGATCGCGCACGGCAAGCTGGAGCGCACCGGCACCGGCAAGTACGGGGAGCGCACCGAGCTCGGCCAGTTGGCCGACGGCGACCACCTCGGGGAGGAGGCGGTCGCGCAGGCCGCCCCGCGCTGGGAGTACACCGTCCGGGCGCTCACCGCCGGGACGGTGCTGGCGCTGCCCTTCTCCGCCTTCCAGCAGCTGATGGACCGCGCGCCCGGCCTGCGGGCCCAGCTGGACGGCTACCTGGCCGGCACCCGGCGGGCCCAGAACGAGCTCGGCGAGGCGGCGATCGAGGTGGCCGCCGGCCACACCGGCGAGCCGCTGCTGCACACCACCTTCGTGGACTACGAGCCCAAGCCCCGCGAGTACGAGCTGGCGGTCGCCCAGACGGTGCTGCGGGTGCACACCCGGGTCGCCGACCTCTACAACCACCCGATGAACCAGACCGAGCAGCAGCTCCGGCTGACCGTCGACGCCCTGAAGGAGCGTCAGGAGCACGAGCTGGTCAACAACCCGGACTTCGGCCTGCTCCACAACGCCGCCTTCGACCAGCGGATCTCCACCCACTCCGGGCCGCCCACCCCCGACGACCTGGACGAGCTGCTCTCCATGCGCCGGGAGACGGACTACCTGTTCGCCCACCCCAAGGCGATCGCGGCCTTCGGTCGGGAGTGCAACCGGCGCGGCCTCTACTTCGGCGGGGCGGAGGTCGGCGGCCACCACCTGCCGGCCTGGCGCGGGGTGCCGATCCTGCCCTGCGGCAAGATCCCGGTGACCCGCGGGCACACCTCGTCCATCCTGGCGATGCGGGTCGGCGAGCAGGGCCAGGGCGTGGTCGGGCTGCGGCAGACCGGCATCCCGGACGAGCTGGAGCCGGGGCTGAACGTGCGCTTCATGGGGATCGACGAGAAGGCGATCGTCTCCTACCTGGTCAGCATCTACCACTCCGCCGCCGTGCTGGTGCCGGACGCGCTGGGCATCCTGGAGAACGTCCAGGTCAACGGCGCCCGGAGCTGAGGAGAGCCGTCGTGGTGTCTCCGCTCGCCCGGCTGCTCGGCGGGGCCCGGGTCGGGGAGTTGGCGGTGCTGGCCGCCGCCGAGATCCTGGCCCGTCCCGCTCCCCGGCCGGCCACCTCGCTGCTGTCCCCCCTGTCGCTGCTCTCCCCGGCCAGGCCGGCCGCTCCGCCGGGAGCCCTGCCGACCGCCCCGCCCGTGCTGCCGACCACCCTGCCGGGCACTCTGCCGGGTGCCGGGGGACTGCTCCGGTCCCCCCTCAACGGCCCGACCGGGCTGGGCACTTCCTCGCTCTCACCGGTCAGGCCGCCGTGGGCACCGCCGTCACCGCCGGAGCCGCAGCCGCCGCCCGAACCGGGCCGGGACCGGCCGGGCCTCCCACTGCACTGCCCGCCCCCCGTCCGGGACGATCCGGCGCTCGGCGAGGCGGTGAACGAACGGCTGGTGGCCTGGGCCGCCGAGTGCGGCATCTACACCGACCGGCTGGAGCAACTGCGGGCCGCCGGCTTCGGGCGGCTGCTGATGCTCACCCACCCCGACACCGACGACCCGGACCGGCTGCTGGCCGCCGCCAAGTGCGCGCTGGCCGAGTGGGCGGTGGACGACTACTACTGCGACGAGGAGTCCGACGGCGCCGACCCCCGACTGGCCGGTGCCCGGCTGCTGCTGGCCAACGCGGCGGTCGATCCGGTGCACCTCCCGCTGCGCTACGCGCCCCAACTGGAGCGCGGCATGCGGGAGGACCCGGTGCTGGTGGCGCTGCGCACTGCGCTGGAGCACCTGGCACGCTACGGCACCCCCTCGCAGGTGGCCCGGCTGAAGCACGAACTGGCCGCCATCTTCGTGGCCTTCGGGGCCGAGGCGGCCTGGCGGATGGCCGGAGGGCTCCCTCCGGTCTGGCAGTACCTGGTGAACCGTCAGCCGAACAGCTTCCTGCCGTGCATCGCCCTGATCGACCCGGTCGGCGGCTACGAGCTGCCGGCCGCCGAGTACGCCGACCCCCGGATCCGCCGGGCGGTCACCACCGCCTCGCTGGCCAGCGTGCTGGTCAACGACCTCTACTCGATGGCGAAGGAGAGCCGCTCCGGCACGCTCGACTTCAACCTCCCCACCCTGATCGCGGCGGAGGAGGGCTGCTCGCTCTCGGAGGCGGTGCGGCGCAGCATCGAGATCCACGACGAGCTGGTGCTCACCTTCGAGGCGGAGGCCGCCGTGCTGGTGCCGACCGGCTCGCCGGCCCTCCAGCGGTACCTGGCCGGTGTGTACGCCTGGCTGGGCGGGAACCACGAGTGGCACCGCACCAGCCCGAAGTACCAGGAGGGTTGATCACCCCGCCTGGTGTCCGGCCGGCGCCCGGAGCAGTTGCAGCGAGCGTCCGGCCAGTGTGACCACACCGCCCCGCCCCGGGTCCTGCGGCCCGGGGCGGGCGGTGTCCACCACCGTTTCGTACCGGCAGGGCCAGGGCTCGCCGGGCAGTGTGAAGGGGACGTCGACCGAGCCGCCGTTGAGCAGCAGCAGGAAGCTGTCGTCGGTCAACTCGCAGCCGTGCTCGTCCCGTTCGGACATCGCCGAGCCGGAGAGCAGCATCCCGAGCACCCCGTCGGGGGCGTACCAGTCGCCCTCGGTCATCTCCTTGCCGCGCGCGTTGAACCAGACCAGGTCGCGCTGCCCGCCGGGCTCGGCCGCCCGGCCGGAGAAGAAGGCGCGCTGCCGGAGCACCGGGTGGCGCCGCCGCAGCCGGATCAACGTGCCGGTGAGTGCGGTGAGTTCGCGCCACTGCGGGTCGGCCAGCAGGGTCCAGTCCAGCCAACTGGTCTCGTTGTCCTGGCAGTAGGCGTTGTTGTTGCCGCCCTGGGTGCGGCCCAGCTCGTCCCCGGCGGTGAGCATCGGCACGCCGGTGGAGAGCAGCAGGGTGCTCATCAGGTTCCGGAGCTGGCGCACCCGCAGGCCGCGCACCTCCGGGTCCTCGGTCTCGCCCTCCACCCCGCAGTTCCAGGACCGGTTGTCGTCGGTGCCGTCCCGGTTCTGCTCGCCGTTGGCCTCGTTGTGCTTGCGGTCGTAGGAGACCAGGTCGCGCAGGGTGAAGCCGTCGTGCGCGGTGACGAAGTTGACCGAGGCGTACGGGCGGCGGCCGCCGCGCTGGTAGAGGTCCGAGGAGCCGGACAGCCGGTAGCCGAGCTCGCGGACGTCGAGGCGGGCGCCGCGCCAGAAGTCCCGCACCGCGTCCCGGTACTTGTCGTTCCACTCGGCCCAGAGCGGGGGGAAGCCGCCGACCTGGTAGCCGCCCGGGCCGACGTCCCAGGGCTCGGCGATCAGCTTCACCCGGCTGAGCAGCGGGTCCTGGGAGACGGCGCCCAGGAAGGGGTGGTGCATCTCCACGCCGTCGGAGCCCCGGGCCAGCGCGGCGGCCAGGTCGAAGCGGAAGCCGTCCACCCCCATCTCGGTGACCCAGTAGCGCAGCGAGTCGGTGATCAGCCGGACGGCGTGCGGCTGGCGGGTGTCCAGGGTGTTGCCGCAGCCGGTGTAGTCGGCGTAGCCCCGGCGGCTGCGGTCCAGCCGGTAGTACCCGGCGTTGTCGATGCCGCGCAGCGAGAGCGAGGGGCCCATCACCCCGCTCTCGGCGGTGTGGTTGTAGACCACGTCGAGGATCACCTCGATGCCGGCCGCGTGCAGCGCCCGCACCATCCGCTTGAACTCGCCGACCTGCTGGCCCCGGCTGCCGGAGGCGGCGTAGCCGGCGTGCGGGGCGAAGAAGCCCAGGGTGTTGTAGCCCCAGTAGTTGGTCAGCCCGCGCTGCTGGAGGTGGTCCTCGTCGGCGTACTGGTGCACCGGCAGCAGTTCGACGGCGGTGACCCCGAGGTCCACCAGGTGGCCGATGGCCGCCGGGTGCGCCAATCCGGCGTAGGTGCCCCGGAGTTCACGCGGCACCCCGGGGTGGCGCATGGTGAAGCCGCGCACGTGCAGCTCGTAGAGGACGGTCTCGGCCCACGGGGTCTTCGGGCGCTGGTCGTCGTACCAGTCGTCGTCGTCGTGCACCACCACCGCCTTGGGCACGTACGGTGCGGAGTCCCGGTTGTCCCGGACGGTGTCGGCGACGTCCTGCTCGGGCCAGCCCCGGACGGCGGCGCAGGTGGCGTCGTGGGCGGTGTAACTCCCGTCCACCGCGCGGGCGTACGGGTCGAGGAGGAGTTTGGCCGGATTCCACCGGGCGCCGGTCCACGGGTCCCAGCGGCCGTGCACCCGGTAGCCGTAGCGGGTGCCGGGCAGGACCCCGGGCAGGTAGCCGTGCCAGGTCTGGAAGGTCCGCTCGGTGAGCGGGTGCCTGGTCTCGCCGCCGTCCTCGGCGAACAGGCAGAGCTCGACCGCCTCGGCGTCCGGCGCCCAGAGCGCGAAGTTGGTGCCGGGGCGGCCGTCCTGGTCGGTGCGGAACCGTGCGCCGAGCGGCTGCCAGCTGCCCGGCCAGGGCACCGCGGGGTCGGGTCGGCCCTCGTGCGCTGTCCGTTGCTGCCTAGCCGTCATCGGCCGCACCCTCCCAGCTCTCCGCAGGGGCCGTCCCGGGCCCTGTCCAGTCCTTGTTCCCTGATCAGGTGTCACTGTCACGCGCCGGGCGCGGCTGTGACGGACTGTGAACGATTCTGTCCCGGAAAGCGGCGTCCGGGCGTCCACCGGGCGAATCCCGTGTCACGTGTCCGGGCGGTCGCCCGCTCGTTGAACCGGACGGTTGTCGGCACCGCAGTCCGTGGCGCCGAACGGAAAGGACGTGGCATGCGCCCCCGGGTCGGAGTCTGGACACGGCGGTTGGCGGTGGCCGGGCTCTGCCTGCTGACCGCCTGCACCAGCGAGCGGACGGCCGCGCCGAGCTCCGACGCCGCCGCCTCGGCGAGCCCGGCGGTCTCCCGGGCGGTGATCACCAGCACCCCGGCGGACGGCGCCCAGGAGGTGCCGGCCGAGGGGCCGGTGAAGGTGACGGTGGCCCAGGGGCGGCTGGTCTCGGTCCGGCTGGCCGACCAGAAGGGCACCGAGGTGCCGGGGAAGGTCGGCCCGGACGGCGTCTGGGTGCCGGACGCCCGGCTGGCGATGTCCACCGCGTACACCCTGGACACCGTGGCCGAGGACCAGGCCGGGCTGAAGGCGGCCCAGCACGTGGCCTTCGCCACGCTCGCCCCCGACCACACCTTCGCCGCCTTCTTCACGCCCGAGGACGGCTCCACGGTCGGGGTCGGGATGCCCGTCTCGCTCCGCTTCAGCCGCCCGATCACGGACCGGGCGGCGGTGGAGAAGGCCATCTCGGTGACCGCCGACCCGCCGGTGCCGGTGGCCGCGCACTGGTTCTCCAGCCGGCGGCTCGACCTGCGCCCGGAGAAGTACTGGGCGGCCGGCACCAAGGTCACGCTGGCGCTCCGGCTGAAGGACGTGCAGGGCGCCCCGGGGGACTACGGCACCCAGTCCAAGGACGTGCACTTCACGGTCGGCCGCTCGGTGGTCTCCACGGTGGACCTGGAGGCGCACACCATGACGGTCCGTCAGGACAGCAGGGTGCTGCGCACCCTGAAGGTGTCCGGCGGCAGCCCGGAGTTCTCCACCTACCTGGGCACCATGGTGATCTCGGAGAAGTTCGCCGTCACCCGGATGAACTCGCAGACCGTCGGGCTGGGCGACGAGTACGACATCAAGGACGTGCCGCACGCGATGCGGCTGACCGCCTCGGGCACCTTCGTGCACGGCAACTACTGGGCCGCCCGGGACGTCTTCGGCACCGCCAACACCAGCCACGGCTGCCTGGGCCTGGCCGACGTGAAGGGCGGGTCGGACAGCTCCCCGGCGGGCTGGTTCTTCGAGCAGTCCACCGTCGGCGACGTGATCGAGGTGCACGGGAGGAGCGGGGACCGGGTGCCGCCGGAGAACGGCCTGAACGGCTGGAACCTCACCTGGGACCAGTGGCGCAAGGGCAGTGCGCTCGGGGGGCGATAGGCGCTCAACTGTTCGACGATGAAAGGAGTTTGGGACCTTTCGCCGCTCTGCTGTACGAGTGGGGGGAGCGGTGCGCCTGTCATATGCCAGTCGAATAGTGATCGTTTACTCATTGTCAGTACGCGGGCGCTCGCAGTCCGCAATGATGGGCGCATGGCGGGATGGGGCGAAGCAGAGTGGGCATCACTTCCGGCAGCCGGAGCGCCTGCTGACGGCCCGTCGGACATCGCGGAAGGTGGGGTGCTCGCCCTGGAGACTCTGGAACGACTCAGCCCGCAGGAGGTCGAGCGCGTGCACTTCGGCCGACTCTGCGCCCAGGTCGCCGCCGAGGAGGAGGTGTTCCTGCCCTCCCGTCCCGAACTCGTCGGCCTGGCCCGGCGCGTGGTCCTCACCGTCCTGCAGGGCTGGCGGCTCCACCAGTTACTGGAGGTCGGCGAACTCCTCACCGGCGAGCTGATGGCCAACGCCGTCCGGCACACCGGGGGCCGCACCATCGGCCTGCGCCTCACCCGCCGCCCCGGCTGGCTCCGGGTCGAGGTCCGCGACTCCTCCCGTGCCCTGCCCTGTCTGGTGCTGGCGGAGCCGGGCAGCGAGACCGGCCACGGCATGCTCCTGGTCAACACGCTCGCCGAGCGCTGGGGGGCCGATCTGCTCCCGCGCGGCAAGGGCGTCTGGTTCGAGCTGAAGATCCGCGAGCGGGCGGCCCAGGGCTGACCGCCCCGGAGAACAGTGCGGGGCCCCCGGGCGGCCGTGGTGCGGCGTGGGGGCCCCTGCAGATGTCACCGCGCCGGCCAAGGGGGTGCGTGCCGCGCGGGTGTCGATGGCTCGACTATCGCACGGTCTCAGCATGTGGGCAAAATCCAACGAAAGGTTTGTAAGCTACTTCACCTTCACTAATCGTATGGATTCGCCCTCCGTCCTTTGATTATTCAGTCGACAGCGCGCCCCGGTTCCGTCATGATGCGGCGCGATGACTCGTACCGACATGCCCCAGACCCTGGATGAGCGCACCACGCTGCTCACCTTCCTCGACTACGCCCGGGCCACCGCACTGGCCAAGGTCGACGCGCTGAGCCCGGAGGACGCCGCGAAGGCGCCGCTGCCCGGCTCGCCGCTGATGACCCTCGGCGGGCTGATCAGCCACCTGCGCTGGGTGGAGCACTGGTGGTTGGACGTGGTGCTGCTCGGCGCCGAGTGCGTGGCGCCGTGGACCGACGCGGACCCGGACGGGGAGATGCGGATCGGGGCGCAGATCCCGATCGCCACCCTGACCGCCGACTACCTGGCGCAGATCGAGCGCCACCGCGAGCTGGTGGCCGGCCTCGACCTCGACACCTGGGCGGTCGGCACGGTCCGCAGCGGCACCCGGATCAACCTCCGCTGGATCCTCTTCCACCTGGTGGAGGAGATCTCCCGGCACAACGGCCACCTCGACGTGCTGCGCGAGCTGGCCGACGGCACCACCGGGGACTGACCGGCCGTCACCCGAGCCGCTGTCAGGTGCTCAGCGCTCCACCGGGATCCACAGCTGGGCCGTGGTGTCCGAGCCGTCCGGGAACGAGCCGAGGGCGAGCAGCTCCGGCCCCGGGCGGCTGCGGTAGGCGCTGGACGGGAACCACTGGGTGAAGACGTCCCGCCAGAGCTCCTGGAGCGCCTGCGGGAACGGTCCCGAGGTCTCGAAGACCCCCCACTCGCCGGCCGCCACCAGCAGGGTGTCCAGCCCCTCCGGCACCGGGTCGGGCGCCACCACGGCCTGGTAGTAGTCGAGTTCGGTGCCCTCGGCCCGGCTCGGGTCCAGCCCGTCGGAGACCGAGAGCATCCCGGCCGGCTCGGCACCGGGGGCGGACAGCCCGGCGATCCGCTCCAGCTCCGCCCGGCCGACGCCGCGCAGGAACTCCACGATGTGCGGGTTCTCCCCCCGGTGCACCAGCGGCACCCGGGCCCTCCGCCCGACCAGGGTGAACTCCGGCTTCCGTACGACCCGGTAGCGCATGCTGCTGTTCCCTTCCACGACGAGGCGGAAGGAGAGCCGGGGCTGCGCGGTCAACTCGGCACCGTCGCGCCGGGCTTCGCCCGGTCCGATCCCGTGCACCGCCCGGAACGCCCGGGCGAACGCCTCGCCCGAGCCGTACCCGTACCGGACCGCCACCTCCAGCAGCGTCCGCTCCCCGGCCAGCACCTCGGCCCCGGCCAGCGTCAGCCGCCGGCGCCGTACGTACTCCGACAGCGGCATCCCCGCCAGCGCCGAGAACAGCCGCCGGAAGTGGTACTCCGAGGTCAGCGCGATCCGCGCCAACTCCGGCACGTCGAGCGGCAGTTCGAGCCGCTCTTCGAGGTGGTCCAGTGCGCGGTTCAGCCCGTCCAGCACCCGGCTCTCCTTCCCTGATGCCCCCACCGTAGAAAAGCGGAGCGGGCCCGGACCCGACCGTCCGTGCCCGCTCCGGTCGGGTCAGCGCCTCAGCACTCGATGACGTTGACGGCGAGGCCGCCGCGCGAGGTCTCCTTGTACTTGATCTTCATGTCGGCGCCGGTCTCCTTCATGGTCTTGATCGCCTTGTCGAGGGAGACGTGGTGGCGGCCGTCGCCGCGCAGCGCCATCCGGGCGGCGGTGACGGCCTTCACGGAGGCCATGCCGTTGCGCTCGATGCAGGGGATCTGGACCAGGCCGCCGACCGGGTCGCAGGTGAGACCGAGGTTGTGCTCGATGCCGATCTCGGCCGCGTTCTCGACCTGCTCGGGGGAGCCGCCGAGCACCTCGGCCAGGCCGCCGGCCGCCATCGAGCAGGCCGAGCCGACCTCGCCCTGGCAGCCGACCTCGGCGCCGGAGATGGAGGCGTTCTCCTTGAACAGCATGCCGATCGCCCCGGCGGCCAGCAGGAAGCGGACGATGCCGTCGTCGTCGGCGCCGGGGATGAAGTTGAGGTAGTAGTGCAGGACGGCCGGGATGATGCCGGCGGCGCCGTTGGTCGGCGCGGTGACCACCCGCCGGCCGGAGGCGTTCTCCTCGTTGACCGCCATCGCGTAGAGGGTGACCCACTCCATCGCGTTGGCCGGGCCGATGCCCTCGGCGCGCAGCGCACGGGCGCCGGAGGCGGCCCGGCGACGGACCTTGAGGCCGCCCGGCAGGATGCCCTCGCGGTTCATGCCGGCCGAGACGCACTCCTGCATCACCCGCCAGATCTCCAGCAGCCCGGCCCGGATCTCGGCCTCGGAGCGCCAGGCCTTCTCGTTCTCCAGCATCAGGCCGGAGATCGACAGGCCGGTCTCCCGGGTGAGCCGGAGCAGTTCCTCGCCGGTGCGGAAGGGGTAGCGCAGCGCGGTGTCGTCCGGGACGACCCGGTCGGCGCCGATCGCGTCCTCGTCCACCACGAAGCCGCCGCCGACCGAGTAGTAGGTCTTCTCCAGCAGGGTGGCGCCGTCGGCGTCGAAGGCCCAGAGCGTCATGCCGTTGGCGTGGTAGGGCAGGGCCTTGCGGCGGTGCAGCACCAGCTGGGTGTCCGGGTCGAAGGCGATGTCCTGCACGCCGAGCAGGTGCAGGCGCTTCTCGGCCTTGATCCGGTCCACGTCCTCGTCGGCCCGGTCGACGTCGACCGTCCGGGGCGAGTGGCCCTCCAGGCCGAGCAGGACGGCCTTCGGGGTGCCGTGGCCGTGGCCGGTGGCGCCGAGCGAGCCGAACAGCTCGGCCCGGACGGAGACGGTCTGCGCGAGCAGGCTCTCGGACTTGAGGCGGCGGGCGAACATCCGGGCCGCGCGCATCGGTCCGACGGTGTGCGAGCTGGAGGGGCCGATACCGATGGAGAAGAGGTCGAAGACGCTGATGGCCACGGAGGTGACGTCCTTGTCTGGTCTCGTGGGTGAAGCCGGGGCAGGCATGGCACGGGGCACCGCGCGCCACGGTTACCAGTGTGCGCGGTGCCCCGGAAGAGCAAGGTGGCCGTAGGGCCACCGGGGGACTACAGCTCCGGGTAGAGCGGGTACTTCACGGCCAGCGCGGTGACCCGGGCCTTCAGCGACTCGGCCTTGGCCTCGTCGAAGCCGGGCAGCAGGGTCTCGGCGATGACGTCCGCGACCTCGCGGAAGTCCTCGGCCCGGAAGCCGCGGGTGGCCAGGGCCGGGGTGCCGATCCGCAGACCCGAGGTGACCATCGGCGGGCGGGGGTCGTTCGGGACCGCGTTGCGGTTCACCGTGATGCCGACCTCGTGCAGGCGGTCCTCGGCCTGCTGGCCGTCGAGCTCGCTGTTGCGCAGGTCGACCAGGACCAGGTGCACGTCGGTGCCGCCGGACAGCACCGAGACGCCGGCCGCCTTGGTGTCGTCCTGGAGCAGCCGCTCGGCCAGCGCCTTGGCGCCCTCCAGGGTGCGCTGCTGGCGCTCCTTGAAGTCGTCCGAGGCGGCGACCTTGAAGGAGACCGCCTTGGCCGCGATCACGTGCTCCAGCGGGCCGCCCTGGAAGCCGGGGAAGACCGAGGAGTTGAGCTTCTTGGCGAACTCCTGCTTGGCCAGGATGATGCCGCCGCGCGGACCGCCGAGGGTCTTGTGGGTGGTCGAGGTGACCACGTCGGCGTACGGCACCGGGTTCGGGTGCAGACCGGCGGCGACCAGGCCGGCGAAGTGGGCCATGTCGACCCACAGGTACGCCTCGACCTCGTCGGCGATCCGGCGGAACTCGGCGAAGTCCAGCTGGCGCGGGTAGGCGGACCAGCCCGCGATGATCACCTTCGGGCGGTGCTCCTTGGCGAGGCGCTCGACCTCGGCCATGTCGACCAGGCCGGCCTCGTCCACGTGGTACGCGACCACGTTGAACTGCTTGCCGGAGAAGTTCAGCCGCATGCCGTGGGTCAGGTGACCGCCGTGCGCCAGGTTCAGGCCCAGGATGGTGTCGCCGGGCTGGGCGATGGCGAACAGCGCGGCCTGGTTGGCCGAGGCGCCCGAGTGCGGCTGGACGTTGGCGTACTCGGCCCCGAACAGCTCCTTCACCCGGTCGATGGCGATCTGCTCGGCCACGTCGACGTGCTCGCAGCCGCCGTAGTAGCGACGGCCGGGGTAGCCCTCGGCGTACTTGTTGGTGAGGACCGAGCCCTGGGCCTCCATCACCGCGACGGGCGCGAAGTTCTCGGAGGCGATCATCTCGAGGGTGGTCTGCTGACGGTGCAGCTCGGCGTCGACCGCGGCGGCGATCTCCGGGTCGAGCGCGTGCAGGGACTGGTTCAGGACAGTCATGTTGGGTCTTCCCGTGGGGCGGTGCGGGCAGGGGACCGGGGAGGGGACGGCCGCCGCGCTGCGGCCGTCACCCGTCTACCAAGGGGTCAGGCGCCGATGAAGGCGTCGTACTCCGCGGAGGTCAGCAGCTTGCCGGCCTCGGTGATCTTCACCTTGAACAGCCAGGCGTCGCCGAACGGGTCGCTGTTGACCGAGGCCGGGTCGTCGATGACGGCCTGGTTGATCTCGGTCACCTCGCCGGTGACCGGCGAGAACAGGTCGCTGACCGACTTGGTGGACTCGAGCTCGCCACAGGACTCGCCGGCCGTGATGGTGTCGCCGACCTCGGGGAGCTGGACGTAGACGATGTCACCGAGGGCGTCGGCGGCGTGGGCGGTGATGCCGACCGTCGAGACACCGTCCTCGGCGGCCGTCAGCCACTCGTGCTCCTCGGTGTACTGCAGGTGCGTGGGGTTGCTCATGACGTCATTCTCCAGGATCGCAAGAGGGTAGGGCGAAGCCGTCCGCTGAGCGGACCGCAGCTCGGAACATGTGAGGAAGGGTCAGCGGGCGCGCTTGTAGAAGGGCAGCGCCACGACCTCGACCGGCTCGTGCTTGCCGCGCACGTCGACCGCGACCGCGCTGCCGGGGGCGGCGTGCGCCGCGTCCACGTAGGCGATGGCGATCGGCTTGCCCAGGGTGGGGGAGGGGGCACCCGAGGTGATCCGCCCGATCGGGGTGCCGTCCGTGCTGACGACCGCGTACTCGGCGCGCGGCACCCGCTTGCCGTCGGAGACCAGGCCGACCAGCTTGCGCGGCGGGTTGGACTCGGCCTGCACGGCCGCCGCCTCCAGGGCCTTGCGGCCGACGAAGTCGCCCTCCTTCTCGAACTTGACGACCCGTCCGAGGCCGGCGTCGAAGGGGGTCAGCTCGGTGGACAGCTCGTGCCCGTACAGCGGCATGCCGGCCTCCAGGCGCAGCGTGTCGCGGCAGGACAGGCCGCAGGGCACCAGGCCGGCGTCGGCGCCGGCCGCGGTCAGCGCGGTCCACAGGTGCTCGGCGTCGGCCGGGGCGCAGAAGACCTCGAAGCCGTCCTCGCCGGTGTAGCCGGTGCGGGCCAGCCAGACGTCCTTGCCGGCCACGGTGGCCGGGAGCAGGGCGTAGTACTTGAGGCCGGGCAGGTCGGCGTCGGTGACGGAGCCGAGGATGCCGTTCGCCTCCGGGCCCTGGACCGCGAGCAGCGCGTAGGCGTCCCGGTCGTCGCGGACCTCGGCGTCGAAGCCGGCCGCGCGCTCGGTCAGCGCGTCCAGCACCACCTGGGCGTTGGAGGCGTTGGCGACCACCATGTACTCGGACTCGGCGGTCCGGTAGACGATCAGGTCGTCCAGGATGCCGCCGTCCTCCTGGCAGATCATCGTGTAGCGGGCGCGCAGCATGCCGAGCGCGGAGATGTGGCCGACCAGCGCGAAGTCCAGCAGCTCGCCGGCCTGCGGGCCGGTCACGGTGATCTCGCCCATGTGCGAGAGGTCGAACAGGCCGGCCTTGGTGCGGACCGCCAGGTGCTCCTCGCGCTCGCTGCCGTAGCGCAGCGGCATGTCCCAGCCGGCGAAGTCGGTCATGGTGGCACCGAGCGAGCGGTGCAGGGCGTCGAGCGCGGTCAGACGAGGGGACATGGCGACGGAACTCCTTGGCCGGAAACGGGCATGCGGGGGTGGAGTCTCCCCGTCTGTCGTCGCAACCTGAGAGCTTCACCGCCATCCAAGGATGGCGGCTTGCACCGTGGGTGGGCGCACGGCGCGGCCGTGTCCACTTTCCAGATCTGCCTCGCCCGTGCGGTAGGGGTGCCTGAGAGATTCCGGGGAGGACTTGCTCCTTCGGCGCCGGCTGTGCGCGCGGGGCGCACTCCGGACTCTCCCGCGCGGGTTCGAGCGGCCGTTGTGAAGTTGTCGGGCGGGGTCATCATGGCACGAGACCGGGCCGGGACGGGAGAGGGGTCCGCCCAGCAGGTCAGGTCTGCCCGACACCCCGTCACCACTGCCCCCTCAGGGCCTAGGCTGAGCCCCGCACGGCTACAGAGGGGCGCGACCGATGGACCACGCGGGCGGGACCGGGGCACAGGGCGGGGCACAGGGCTGGGCGGAGCCCGGGACCGCACCGGCCGGGGGGAGCTGGCCGGTCAACGAGTTGGAGCAGGTGCTGACGGCGGCGCTGGGCGATCCGGGGGCCACGCCCCGGGTGATCGAGGTGCTGGCGCGCAGTCAGGTCTGGATCCCGCTGCCGTCCGGGGCCGACCCGCAGGGGCAGGGGCTCGACCTGCCGACCATCGAGCTGGCCGGCTCGCCGTACGTGCCGGTGTTCTCCTCGCAGGAGCTCTTCCTGCAGATCGCCCCCGGCGTGCCGTTCGCCATCGCGCCGGCCTGGGAGTTCGCCCGGGGGCTGCCGGTCGGGGTCGGCATCGCGGTCAACCCGGAGGCGCCGGTGGGCATCCCGGTGCCGCCGGAGGGGGTCGGCGAGCTCCGCCGGGGGCCGGCCTCGGAGCGCTGGGAGCAGCAGCCGGAGGGCGGTGCCCGGGTGGCCCTGCGGGAGCCGGAGCCGGCCGAGGAGCCGTACGCCTTCCTGGGGGCCGCGATCACCGAACTCGCCGAGCTGCCGGGGGTCCTGACGGCCCGTCGGGCGCTGGCCGGGGTCGAGCTGGACGCCCCGGTGCTGTTCGTCGGGGTGCAGCTGGACCCGGCCTGGCCGGCCGATCCGGGGCAGGTCAACGAGGCGCTCGGCCGGGCCCTCGGGGCCATGCCGCCGCGCTGGGGGGTGCACCTGGTGCTGCTGGACCTGGTGGCCGACCCGGTGGTGGAGTGGATGCTCACCCGGGTCCGTCCGTTCTACGTCCGGTCCGGGGCTTCGGCGGGCTGAGGCGGGGGCCGGGGCGGGACTGACCCCCGAACCGTTACGCGCCGGTACGGGGCGGCGGTATGACGGGTGTCGGGCGGGGCCAATAGGCTGCCCTGGGCAACCATGACCGGCCGGAGCCGGCCGAGGACGAGACGGGACGGCGGGCGGAGCACGGCATGAGCGCGGGAGCGGCGGCAGACGGCGCGATCGAGCGCGCCCTCGGCGAGGTCGCGCCGGAGCGCTTCGACGCCTATGAACGGCTGCTGCACGCGCTGGCCGGCGGCCGGGTCTGGATGCTGCTCTGGCACGGCCACCCCGGCAGCCCGGACGCCCAGTACGGGAACATGGAGATCGGCGGGCACGGCTACGCCCCCGCCGTCACCTCGCCCGAGCAACTGGTCCGGTGCGGCTGGGCCAGGAGCCACGAGGTGATCTCCGGGGTGGAGATCGCCAACGCGCTGTACCGCACCCGCTGGGGCCTGTGGCTCAATCCGCACGTCCCGGGTGGCGGGGTCGGGGTGCCCTGGGCCGACCTGCGGCGGATCGCCGGCGGCCTGGACCGGCTGCCGGCCGGACCGCTCCAGTTGGCCGAGCCGGCCGTGCAGGCCCCGCAGTTCTACGCCCAGCTCCAGCGCGAGGCCGCCGCCGTACGCCCGCTGCGGGCGCTGCGCCAGGCCTGGGTGCGCCCGGCGGTCGGGGAGGCGTACCTGGCCGTCGGCCTCGACCTCTACGACACCTCGCCGCCCTCGGTCGAGGCGGCCCGGGCGCTGGTGCACCGCGCGGTGGCGCACGCCCCGGCCGGCCTGGCGGTCTCCACCGTGCTGCTGGCCGACGAGCTCGACCCGGTGGCGATGTGGCTGCGCGCCTTCGCCCGTCCGTTCTTCGACCGGGAGTCGGCCAACCACCCGCCCCAGGGGTACTGGCCCCAGCAGCAGCCCTGGCGCTGAGCCCGCCCCGGCCGGAGCGGCCGTCCGTGCCTGCCCGAAAGGGCAGTTGACGGGGTGTTCGGACAATCATTCGCACGCATCTTGACAGTTGAGTAACCACTGTGTGAAGAGGCTTATTCGCCAGGACACGGGCGTGCATGCGGACAGATCACAGTTGGGCATCCTTCGCTTGTCAGGTCTGGCGTAAGCCCTCCCCGATGCCAGAGAGTCTGCCCAGTGCAGTACGGGGTTCACCTGAGCTGCCCGGCAACTCCCTTGCTTCTCAGCACCTTTCGCAATCGCGATTCCGGACCGTATCCAGGATCGGGCCCTACCCGGGCCCGCTGCTCGGTGTACGTACGGCACCGTGGCCGGCCACCGTCGGCGAGGGGAAACGAAAGACACCATGAGCACTTCCACCAAGAGCACCAACGCACCGGACGCCGCCGAGGCCCCGGTCAAGCGGATCGAGGGCCGGTCGCCCGGCCGGATCGCCTGGGACCGCCTCAAGCGCGACAAGGTCGCGCTCACCGGTGGTGTCGTGGTGCTGCTGCTGATCCTGGCCGCGATCTTCGCGCCGGTGCTCACCGCGCTGTTCGGCCACCCGGTCGACGAGCCCCACCCGGACCAGATCAACCCCGAACTCGGCCTCCCCAAGGGGGCGTTCGGCGGCATCAGCAGCGACTTCCTGCTCGGCGTCGACCCGACCTTCGGCCGCGACGTGTTCAGCCGGATCGTCTACGGCGCCCGGATCTCGCTCACCGTGGCCTTCCTGGCCGCAGGCGTGTCGGTGGTCATCGGCGTCCTCGCGGGCATCGCGGCCGGCTACTTCGGCGGCTGGGTGGACGCGGCGATCAGCCGGGTGATGGACGTGCTGCTGGCCTTCCCGCAGCTGCTGTTCTCCATCGCGCTGGTCTCGGTGATGCCCAACTCCGTGCTGGGGCTGGAGGGCAGTGCCGTCCGGATGGCGATCCTGGTGCTGGTGATCGGCTTCTTCGGCTGGCCCTACATCGGCCGCATCGTCCGCGGCCAGGCCCTGTCGCTGCGCGAACGCGAGTTCGTCGACGCGGCCCGCAGCCTGGGCGCCGGTTGGCCGCACATCCTGCTGCGCGAGCTGCTGCCCAACCTGGTCGCCCCGATCCTGGTCTACGCGACCCTGATCATCCCGACCAACATCCTCAGCGAGGCCGCCCTCAGCTTCCTCGGTGCGGGCGTGAAGCCGCCGACCCCGTCCTGGGGCCAGATGCTCTCCGAGGCCACCCGGATCTACCAGGTCAGCCCCACCTACATGGTGGTGCCCGGTCTGGCCATCTTCGTCACGGTGCTGGCCTTCAACCTGTTCGGTGACGGGCTGCGCGACGCGCTGGACCCCAAGGGCAACTGAGCCCGGGCCGGTGCACCCCCACGGGCCGGCCCCTGTGCCGACGGCCCGTCAGAACAGGACATCCCGAGACTGTTCCACCCCAGTACGACCATCAGGAGGAAAGTACCCATGACGCGAAACCGGACGCTCGCCGCCGCCGCCCTGGTGGCCACGCTGGCCCTCACCGCGACTGCCTGCGGTGGCAGCAAGGACAAGGGCGGATCCGACGGCGCGAGCAAGTCGGCCTCGGCCGGTGGCTTCAACGCCGCCGTCGACAAGGTCCTCAACCCGTCCGACAAGAAGGGCGGCACGCTCAACCTCTGGAGCAGCACCGACGCCGACTCCTGGGACCCGGGCCGCGCGTACTACGCGTCGATCTGGAACATGCAGCGCTTCTACGCCCGTACCCTGCTGGCCTTCGACGCCAAGCCGGGCAAGGGCGGCCTGGAGCTGGTGCCGGACCTCGCCTCCGCGAAGCCCGAGGTCTCCGCCGACGGCAAGACCTACACCTTCAAGCTCAAGAGCGGCATCAAGTTCGAGGACGGCTCGCCGATCACCTCGAAGGACATCAAGTACGGCATCGAGCGCGTCTTCGCCCAGGACGTCATCTCCGGCGGTCCGACCTACCTGGTCAACGTCCTCGACCAGGGCCAGGGTTACAAGGGTCCCTACACGGACACCACCCCGGACAAGATGGGTCTGAAGACCGTCGAGACCCCGGACGACACCACCATCGTCTTCAAGCTGGAGAAGCCCGACTCGGCCTTCCCCTACCTGCTCGCGATGGGCACCGCCTCGCCGATCCCGGCCAAGTCCGACACCGGCTCCAAGTACGGTGAGAAGCCGGTCTCCTCCGGCCCGTACAAGTTCAAGTCGATCGACCCGGGCAAGTCGGTGGAGTTCGTCCGCAACGAGAACTGGGACCCGGCCACCGACCCGTTCCGCAAGGCGCTCCCGGACGCGGTCAAGCTGACCATCACCTCGAACGCCGACGACATGGACAAGCGCCTGCTCGACGGCTCGATCGACCTCGACTTCGCGCAGACCGGCCTGTCCCAGGCCGCGCAGGCCCAGGTGCTGACCAACGACAAGCTCAAGGCCAACACCGACGACCCGTACAACGGCTTCATCCGGTACATCGCGCTGGTCCCGAAGATCGCCCCGTTCGACAACGAGCACTGCCGCAAGGCCGTCCTGTACGCGGCCGATCCGACCGCGCTGCAGACCGCGCGCGGCGGTTCGGTGGCCGGCTCGCCGTACGGCTCGATGCTGCCCCCGAACATCCTGGGCTCGGACAACCACGACCCGTTCGGCCTGGTCGACGGCAAGCCCGACCTGGCGAAGGCCAAGGAGGAGCTGGCGGCCTGTGGCAAGCCGGACGGCTTCAAGGCCACCATCGCGGTCCGCGGCAACAAGGACAAGGAGATCAAGTCCGCCGTCGCCCTGCAGACCGCGCTGAAGGCGATCAACGTCGACCTCACCATCGACCAGTTCGACGGCAAGCTGCTCGCCTCGGTGGCCGGCTCGCCGGAGGTCGTGAAGAGCAAGAACTACGGCCTGATCGTGATGGGTTGGGGTGCCGACTACCCGACCGGTGCCGGCTACATGCAGCCGCTGATGGACGGTCGCTTCATCACCGCCAACGGCAACAGCAACTACCCGGAGACCAACGACCCGGAGATCAACGGCCTGTTCGACAAGGCCGCGGCCGAGTCCGACCCGGCCAAGGCCGCCGAGATCTACAAGCAGATCAACCACAAGGTGACCGACTCGGCCGTCTACCTGCCGGTGGTCGCGGACCGCGCGCTCAACTACCGCAACCCGCGCCTGACCAACGTGTTCATCAACGACGCGTTCGGCATGGTCGACTTCCAGGCCCTCGGTACCTCCGACGGCAAGTGACCTGCCCAGTCCCGTAGTTCGCACAGCTAGTCCGAAGGGCAGGTGAAGGCTCCGCCCCGGCCGGGCGCCCCACGAGGGCGCCCGGCCGGGGGCGGGGTCGACCGCAGTGCTCGTGTACATCATCCGACGGCTCGTCAATGTCGTCGCCATGCTGGTGGTGGTTGCGGCCGTCACCTTCGGCATCTTCTTCATGGTGCCGAAACTGGCCGGGAGCGACCCCGCGCTGCTCTACGTCGGCAAGATCGCCGACCCGGCGGCCATCGAGGGCATCCGTCACAAGATGGGCCTCGACAAGTCCGTCATCGAGCAGTTCTGGCTGTTCCTCAAGGGCCTGGTCCTCGGACGCGACTACAGCACCGGTGTGGACGTCACCCACTGCAACGCACCGTGCTTCGGCTACTCCTTCAAGACCGAGCGCGAGGTCTGGCCGGTGCTGCTGGACCGGCTGGGCGTCACCGCCTCGCTGGCGCTCGGCGCCTCGATCATCTGGGTCGTGTTCGGCACCATGACCGGCATGATCTCCGCGCTCAAGCGCGGCTCGCTGCTGGACCGCTTCACCATGACCACCGCGCTGGCCGGCGTCTCGCTGCCGATCTACTTCACCGGCATGCTGGCGAGCACGATCTTCGTGTACCAGCTGGGCATCTTCCCGCACGACTACGTGGAGTTCGCCGAGGACCCGGTCGCCTGGTTCCAGAACCTGGTGCTGCCCTGGGTCACCCTGGCCTTCCTCTACGCGGCCAACTACGCCCGGCTCACCCGCGCCACCCTGCTGGAGGTGCTCGGCGAGGACTACGTCCGCACCGCCCGGGCCAAGGGCCTCGGCGAGGGCACGGTCATCCGCAAGCACGCCATGCGCTCCACCCTCACCCCGATCCTGACCGTCTTCGGCCTGGACCTCGGCGGCCTGATCGGTGGCGCGGTGCTCACCGAGACCACCTTCAACTTCCGTGGCCTCGGCTACGAGGCGGTCACCTCGATCGCCGCCAGCGACCTGCCCGTGATCATGGGCGTGACGCTCTTCGCCGGGTTCTTCATCATCCTGGCCAACCTGCTGGTTGACATCCTGTACGCCGCTGTCGACCCCCGCGTGAGGCTGGCATGACCGACATCCAGATCGACAAGTCCGCCGCCCGGCAGCCGGGTTCGGCCTACCTGGAGGTCCGGGACCTCCGGGTGCACTTCCCCACCGACGACGGTGTGGTCAAGTCGGTGGACGGGCTCAGCTTCTCGGTGGAGAAGGGCAAGACCCTCGGCATCGTCGGCGAGTCCGGCTCCGGGAAGTCCGTCACCTCGCTCTCCGTCATGGGCCTGCACCGGATGGGCAAGCGGGGATCGCCGAAGATCACCGGTGAGGTCTGGCTGGACGGCGAGGACCTGATCGCGGCCGGCCCGGACCGGGTCCGCGAGCTGCGCGGCCAGAAGATGGCGATGATCTTCCAGGACCCGCTGACCGCGATGCACCCGTACTACACGGTCGGCAAGCAGATCATCGAGGGCTACCGGGCCCACCACCCGGGCGCCTCCAAGAAGGAGGCCCGCACCCGGGCCATCGAGATGCTCGACCGGGTCGGCATCCCGCAGCCGGACAAGCGGGTGGACGCCTACCCGCACGAGTTCTCCGGCGGCATGCGCCAGCGCGCGATGATCGCCATGGCGCTGGTCAACGACCCCTCGCTGCTGATCGCCGACGAGCCGACCACCGCCCTGGACGTCACCGTCCAGGCGCAGATCCTGGACCTGATCCGGGACCTGCAGAAGGAGTTCGGCTCGGCGGTCATCATCATCACCCACGACCTCGGCGTGGTGGCCGAGCTGGCCGACGACATCCTGGTGATGTACGGCGGCAAGTGCGTGGAGCGCGGCCGGGCCGCGACCCTCTTCGAGTCTCCCGAACACCCCTACACCTGGGGCCTGCTGGGCTCGATGCCGCGGCTGGACCGGCCGCTCCAGGACCGCCTGGTGCCGGTCAAGGGCACCCCGCCCAGCCTGATCAACGTGCCCTCCGGCTGCGCCTTCCACCCGCGCTGCCCGTACGCCGACCGCACCGGCGGGCGCTCCACCTCGGAGCTGCCGAAGCTGGCCGAGGCCGCCCCCGGGCACCACGCCGCCTGCCACCTGCCGATCGCCGAGCGGCACCGCATCTTCGCCGAAGAGATCGCGCCCCGGCTGTGAGCGTCGTCCGTACCACCCCTCAGGAGAAGACCCCATGACGGACTCATCGACGACGGCGGCGACCGTGCCCGCTCCCGCGCCGGCCTCCGACCGTGAGCCGCTGCTCCGGGTGTCCGGCCTGACCCGGCACTTCCCGATCACCAAGGGACTGCTGCGCCGTCAGGTCGGCGCGGTCCGCGCGGTGGACGGGATCGACTTCGAGGTCCGGGCCGGCGAGACCCTCGGCGTGGTCGGCGAGTCCGGCTGCGGCAAGTCCACCATGGGCCGGCTGGTCACCCGGCTGGACGAGCCGACCGGCGGGAAGATCGAGTTCGAGGGCCAGGACATCACCCACCTGGGCGTCTCGGCGATGCGCCCGCTCCGCCGCGACATCCAGATGATCTTCCAGGACCCGTACTCCTCGCTGAACCCCCGGCACACCGTGGGCACCATCGTCGGGGCGCCGTTCCGGCTCCAGAAGGTCTCCACCGAGCACGGCGTGAAGCGCGCGGTGCAGGACCTGCTGGAGCTCTGCGGCCTCAGCCCGGAGCACTACAACCGCTACCCGCACGAGTTCTCCGGCGGCCAGCGCCAGCGCATCGGGATCGCCCGGGCGCTCGCCCTGAAGCCGAAGATGATCGTGGCGGACGAGCCGGTCTCGGCGCTGGACGTCTCCATCCAGGCCCAGGTGGTCAACCTGCTGGACGACCTGCAGAACGAGCTCGGCCTGACCTACCTGATCATCGCGCACGACCTCTCGGTGGTCCGCCACGTCTCGGACCGGGTCGCGGTGATGTACCTCGGCAAGGTGGTGGAGATCGCCGAGCGGGATTCGCTCTACTCGGCGCCCAAGCACCCCTACACCAAGGCGCTGATGTCCGCCGTCCCGGTGCCGGACACCCGGCGCAAGGACCAGCGCGAGCGGATCCGGCTGACCGGTGACGTCCCGTCACCGATCAACCCGCCGAGCGGCTGCCGCTTCCGCACCCGCTGCTGGAAGGCCCAGGACGTCTGCGCCACCGAGGAGCCCCGGCTGGTCGCGGCCAAGGCCGGGCACCAGGTGGCCTGCCACTTCCCCGAGGGGGACGAGGCGTAGGACCCACCGCCTAGACTGCCCGTCGGCACGGCCGGGTCACTCCGGTCACAGATGGGCTGTCAGCACGTGGTGGATTTCGAGGAGTTCGAGCGCGCGGGTTGGTCCCGGCGCAGCGGTGGGTACGACGGCGGCTTCGGCGCGATGACGGCAGGGCTGCATGCCCGGCTGCTCGCCGAGGCCGCCGTCGGCGTCGGTACGCGGGTGCTGGAGGCGGGCTGCGGCACCGGTCGGCTGGGGGTGGCGGCGGCAGCGCTCGGGGCCCGGGTGGTGGCCACCGACGCGGCTCCGGAGATGGTGGCCGAAGCGGCCCGGGTGCTGCCGGTGGCGGTGGTCGCCGGGCTGCCCGGACTGCCGTTCGCGGACCGGGAGTTCGACGCGGCGGTGGGCGCCTTCGTGATCAACCACGTGCCCGACCCGCCGGCCGCCGTCCGCGACCTGGCCCGGGTGGTGGCCCCGGGCGGGCGGGTGGTGCTCTCCTGCTGGGACACCCTGGCGGCGAACCGGGCCCAGGGCCTGTTCTTCGACGCCTTCGCCGAGGCCGGGGCCACCCGGCCGACCGGTCTGCCGGCCGGCGCCCCGTTCGCCCCGTACGCGGCGCCGGAGCCTTTCGCGGAGCTGTTCCGCTCGGCCGGGCTGACCGGGGTGGCGGTGCACCGGGTCGGCTGGACCCACCGGGTGGAGCCGGGGCGGTGGTGGAAGGACGTGCTGGAGGGCACCGTGCTCACCTCCTCGCTGATCGAGGGTCAGCCCCCGGCGGTGGCCGCCCGGATCGAGCGGGCGTACCTGCGGCTGGCCGCCCGCCACGCGGCCGGTGACGGCACGGTGGAGCTCCCGGTGGCAGCCCTGCTGGCCGTCGGCCGGGTGGCAGCGGGCTGAGCCACCGGGGCGGCTCGTCCCCGTTCGGGTGACGGCGGGGTAAGAATTGACGGTGACTTCGCAGCTCTTCGACCCCGACGTGCAGCAGACCCTGGACCTGATCGGCATCTTCGTCTTCGCCCTGTCCGGGGGCCTGCTGGCCGTCCGCAAGAACATGGACATCTTCGGCATCTGCGTGCTGGCGGAGGCCACCGCGCTGGGCGGCGGTGTGATGCGCGACCTGGTGATCGGCGCCACCCCCGTGGTGGCCTTCACCAATCTGGGCTACTTCGTCACGCCGCTGCTGGCCGGTCTGGTGGTCTTCTTCCTGCACCCCGAGGTGGAGCGGATCAACCGCAGCGTGCAGACCCTGGACGCGCTCGGCCTCGGCCTGTTCTGTGTGACCGGCACCGCCAAGGCGCACGACTACGGCCTGGGCTCGGTCTCCTCGGTCGCGCTCGGCATGCTGACCGCGGCCGGCGGCGGGGTGATCCGGGACGTGCTGGCGCACGAGACGCCCTCGCTGCTGCGCTGGGACCGGGAGATCTACGCGGTGCCCGCCCTGGTCGGTTCGGCCATGGTGGCGGTGCTGATCGCGATCGGGCAGCTGAGCACCGCGACCGGCACCACGGCCGCGCTGACCGCCTTCACGCTGCGGATGTTCGCGCTCAGGTTCGGGTGGCGCGCTCCGCGTGCTTGGCACCGCAACGGTTCTCGCACCAGCGAGGAGTAGGGGAGCCGCCGTAGGCCAGCGAGATCGCCTCGGCGGTGCAGAGCAGCTCCGGCACCAGCTTGCTGAGCTCGGCGATCGGCGCGGTGTCGACGGTGGCGGAGATCGAGCAGGCGGCGATCGCGGTGCCCTCGATGCCGACGATCGGGGCGGCGATGCAGTTCACCGACTCCTGGTACTCGGCCTGGTCCACCGCCCAGCCGAGCCGCCGCACCGAGGCCAGCTCGGTGCGCAACTCCCCGGGGGTGCGCAGCGAACGGCTGGTCCGGGCGGTGAACTCCTGCCCGTCCAGGAAGGCCGTCAGCTGATCCTCCGGCAGGTCCGCCAGCAGCACCTTGCCCACGGCGGTGGCCACCGCCGGCACCCGGCGGCCGATCCGCACCGAGGGGTCGCACCAGGAGCCGGGCCGGTCCGGCGGGCGGCTCTCCACCTTGTCCAGGTAGAGCACCTCGCCCTCGTCCAGCACCGCGAGCTGCACGGTGTGCCCGTACCGCTCGTTCAGCGCGGCCAGGTACGGGGCGGCCACCTGGCGCACGTCGATGCCGTCCAGCGCCTGCTGGGCCAGCGAGAACAGCCGTCCGCCGAGCCGGTAGCGCTGGTCGGACTGGCGGTGCACGAAGCCGTGCTCCTGGAGGGTGCGCAGCAGCCGCAGCGCGGTCGACTTGTGCACCCCGATCCGGGCGGCGGCCTGCTCCAGCGAGGCCGGCCCCTGGCCGAGCGAGGCCAGGATGGTCAGCGCCCGGTCCACCGTCTGCGACATGGTGGCCCCTCCCTGAGCGGGCTGGCGGATTGCCCGGATGCGGCAGGAGGCTAACGGCGCGTTGCACGGGGTGCAATGGCCAAATCGTGATACTGGAAGGCCGATCGGCGGGACGGCCGCCGCCCGGCCCCTACACTTGGTCCGCTATGCCATACCTGGATCACGCGGCCACCACTCCGATGCTGCCCGAGGCGATCGCCGCCATGAGCGCGCACCTCGGGGTGGTCGGCAATGCCTCCTCGCTGCACGCGGCCGGACGCCGGGCCCGCCGGGTGGTGGAGGAGTCCCGAGAGTCCCTGGCCGCCTCGCTCGGCGCCCGCCCCAGCGAGATCGTGCTGACCGGCGGCGGTACCGAGTCCGACAACCTCGCGGTCAAGGGCCTCTACTGGGCCCGCCGGGACGCCGACCCGGCCCGCCGCCGGGTGCTGTGCAGCCCGGTCGAGCACCACGCGGTGCTGGACGCGGTGCACTGGCTCTCCGAGCACGAGGACGCCGAGGTGGAGTACCTCCCGGTGGACACCTACGGCCGGGTGCACCCGCAGGCGCTGCGGGAGGCGATCGAGCGCGACCCGGGCTCGGTGGCACTGGTCACCGTGATGTGGGCCAACAACGAGGTCGGCACTCTCCAGCCGATTCACGAACTCGTGGCCGTCGCCCGGGAGTTCGGCATCCCGATGCACGCCGACGCGGTGCAGGCGCTCGGCCAGGTGCCGGTCTCCTTCGCCGACTCCGGCCTGGACGCGCTGACCGTCACCGGGCACAAGATCGGCGGCCCGTACGGGGTCGGCGCACTGCTGCTCGGCCGCGGGGTCGGCCCGGTCCCGCTGCTGCACGGCGGCGGACAGGAGCGGGACGTCCGCTCTGGCACGCTGGACGTACCGGCCGCGGCCGGCTTCGCGGCGGCGGCCTCGCTCGCGGTGGAGCGGCGGGCCGGGTACGCGGCGGAGGTCGGAGCGCTGCGGGACTCGCTGGTCGCGGCGGTGCTCGCGGAGGTGCCCGACGCGGTCCTCAACGGCGATCCGTCGGCGGCCGGTCGGCTGCCCGCCAACGCGCACTTCTCCTTCCCGGGCTGCGAGGGCGACGCCCTGCTGATGCTGCTCGACGCCCAGGGCATCGAGTGCTCCACCGGCTCCGCCTGCTCGGCCGGCGTCCCCCAGCCCAGCCACGTCCTGCTCGCCCTCGGCGCCGACCCACTGCTGGCCCGCGCCTCGCTGCGGTTCTCCCTCGGCCACACCTCCACCCCCGCCGACGTCGCCGCCCTGGCCGCCGCCATCGCCCCGGCGGTGCACCGCTCCCGCAGCGCGGGGCTGGCCGCCGCCGCCCGCCGCTAGCCGCGCCGCTGCGGCAGGTGCCCAGGTGCCTAGGTGTCCAGGGGCGCGGGGAACTGCGCGGGTGCGGAAGGCGGCCCGGCGTGAGGTCGGGGCAGGTGAGTCAGTGTCACGTGCTGCCGTTGCTCCGCCGGGAAGGGCTGGGTGAGCGCGAGAGCCGGACCTTCCCGCCGCCCGTCGTTGGCTGCGCTGCTGCGGCAGGTGTCCAGGGGCGCGGGGAACTGCGCGGGTGCGGAAGGCGGCGGGGGTCAGGTCGGGGCAAGTGAGTCGGTGTCACGTGCTGCCGTTGCTCCGCCGGGGGAGGGCTGCGTGAGCGCGGGAGCCGGACCTTCCCACCGCTCGTCGTTGGCCGCGTTGCTGCGGCAGGTGTCCAGGGGCGCGGGGAACTGCGCGAGGCGGAAGGCGGCCCACCGCTGGATCGGGGCAGGCGGGCCAGTTGCACGTGGCCCCGGCGCGCGCCTCGGCCTGACGTACACCTGGCCGACCTGCCCCGACCTCACGCCGGGCGGCCTTCCGCCTCGCGCAGTTCCCCGCACCCCAGGGGCGCTGCACCTGGGCGCCAGTCGGGTGCGTCCCCTCGCGTACGCTGGACGGCATCATGACTGACTTCCCTGGTGCCCCGTCCTCGCCCGGCAGCGGCCGGCTGCGCGTGCTCGCCGCGATGTCCGGCGGCGTCGACTCGGCCGTCGCGGCCGCCCGCGCGGCGGAGGCCGGCCACGAGGTGACGGGCGTTCACCTGGCACTGTCCTCGAACCCGCAGTCCTTCCGGACCGGTGCCCGGGGCTGCTGCACCATCGAGGACTCCCGGGACGCCCGCCGGGCCGCCGACGTGATCGGCATCCCGTTCTACGTCTGGGACCTGGCCGAGCGGTTCCGCGAGGACGTGATCGACGACTTCGTCGCCGAGTACGCGGCCGGCCGCACCCCGAACCCATGCCTGCGCTGCAACGAGAAGATCAAGTTCGCCGCGCTGCTGGACAAGGCGATCGCCCTCGGCTTCGACGCGGTCTGCACCGGCCACTACGCCCGGATCGTCGACCTCCCCACCGGGGAGCGGCAGTTGCACCGCGCGGTGGATGCCGCCAAGGACCAGTCCTACGTGCTCGGGGTGCTGGACGCCGACCAGCTCGCGCACTCGCTCTTCCCGCTCGGCGACACCACCAAGGACGTCATCCGCGAGGAGGCCGAGCGCCGGGGCCTGGCCGTCGCCAAGAAGCCGGACAGCCACGACATCTGCTTCATCGCCGACGGCGACACCCAGGGCTTCCTGGCCAAGCACCTCGGCACCGCCACCGGCGACATCCTGGACACCGACGGCACTAAGCTCGGTGAGCACGACGGCGCCTACGGCTTCACCATCGGCCAGCGCAAGGGCCTGCGGATCGGCCGTCCGGCCGCCGACGGCAAGCCGCGCTACGTGTTGGACATCTCACCGGTGAACAACACCGTCACGGTCGGCCCGGTCGAGGGACTGGACGTCACCGGCCTGACCGCCATCCGCCCGCGCTGGTGCGGCGAGCCCCCGGCCGGCCCGGGCGAGTACACCGCCCAGCTGCGCGCCCACGGCGAGGAGGTGCCCGTGACCGCCGAACTGACCGACGGTCAGCTCACCGTGCGGCTCGCCGCCCCGGCCCGCGGCATCGCGCCCGGCCAGGCGGTCGTCCTCTACGACGGCACCCGGGTGGTTGGCTCGGCCACCATCGCGAGCACCGAGCGGCCCGAGATCACGGTCTGATCGACGGACCTGTCGGCCGGCGCGGAGCCCGGGCATTCTGGGGCTCGTGGACGAACTGACCTACCGTTCGAACGCTCGTGCCGCCCTCGTGTGCGCCCTTCTGGGGGCCGCGCTGGTGGCGGCCGGCCCGGTCTGGTGGTTCGGCGTGGGGAAGGGCATCGGCCCGTGGGTCGCGGCGCTGCCGCTGACCGGGCTCGGACTGCTCCTCGCCGCGTACCTGGGAGCGGGCTGGACCAGCGCGGACGCCGGGGCGCTCCGGCTGCACGGCCCGTTCCGGGTCCGGGTGATCCACTGGGACGGGATCGCCGACGTCCGGCTGGTGCGGATCGACTCGCTCAAGGGCTCCCCGCCCGACCGGGCGGCCGTGGTGCTGAGCGGTGGCAAGGTGGTCCAGCTGCCCGCGCTCCCCGGTCCGTGGGGCGCGGGCCTGGGGGAGCAGGTCCAGGAGGTCCGCGACCCATGGCGCCGGCAGAACGCCGCCGCCCGCTCCGCACCGGCCGAAGCCCCCGAGGTCCGGCGGTTCTTCGGCTCCGGCACCACCCGGCTCTACCTGGCCCAGAGCCTGGGCTGCGCCGTCTTCCTGGGGCTGTTCGGCCGGCTGGCCTCGGTGCAGGACGACCGGAGGTGGCGGCCCGGGGGTCGGTGGCCGTCGCGCTGATCGCCCTCCTCACCTGCTACCCCGTCGTCCAGCTGGTGCTCTGCCTGCGGCACCGTCAGCTGCCGCTCGACCGCCGGCGGCCCTCCGCCTGGCCGTTCGTGCTGACCCTCGCGGTGACCGCGCTCTGGCTGCTGCCGGTGCTGGGGACGCGCACCTCCCAGCCGCTCCCGCTGGCCGGCGGAACGCTGCTGACGCTGGGTCTGCTGGGCTGGGCCTGGCGGGTCACCGGCCCGGCAGCCCGGCGCCCGTTGGTGTGGCCGACCGAGTACTAGACGTCCGACGGGTGGCCCCCGACCGTCGGCCCCGGCTGACCTGATAGACCTGTGACCACTATGAACATCACCGTCTTCTGCTCCGCGTACTCGCTCGACGAGAAGTACACCGCCCCCGCCGCCGAGTTCGCCCGCCTGCTCGGCGAGCGCGGTCACACCCTGGTCTGGGGCGGCTCGCACGCCGGCCTGATGGGCCTGCTGGCCGACGAGGTGAAGCAGGCCGGCGGCCGGCTGGTCGGGATCTCGGTCGACTTCCTCGCGCACAAGGCGTACGAGGGCGCCGACGAGCTGGTCAGCACCCCCGACCTGGCCACCCGCAAGGCCCAGCTGCTGGAGCAGGGCGACGCGCTCGCGGTGCTGGTCGGCGGCCTCGGCACGCTGGACGAGATCACCGAGGTGCTGGAGCTCAAGAAGCACGCCCGGCACGACAAGCCGGTGGTGGTGCTGGACACCGAGGGCTTCTACAGCGGGCTGCGCACCCAGCTGGAGCGGATGGACGCCGAGGGCTTCCTGCCCCGCCCGCTGGCCGAGCTGGTGCACTTCGCCGCCACCCCGGCCGAGGCGATCGCACTCCTGGAGGGAACGAACTGATGGGTGCTCACCTGATCACCGGCGCCGGCTCCGGCATCGGCGAGGCCGTCGCGCAGCGGCTGTCCGAGCGCGGCGAGCAGCTCTGGCTGCTGGCCCGGGACGCCAAGCGGGCGGCCCAGCTGCGCGAGCGCTTCCCCGGCGCCCGCACCCTGGTCGGCGACCTGGCCGACCCGGCCAAGCTGTCCTGGGCCTTCGGCCACCAGGAGCTGCCGGTGGAGCTGGACTCGCTGCTGCACGTGGCCGGCGTGGTGCAGCTCGGCGAGATCGGTGACCTGCCGGTCAAGGCCTGGCAGGAGCAGCTGAACGTCAACCTGGTCGCCCCGGCCGAGCTGACCCGGCTGCTGCTGCCCTCGATCCGGCTGGTCCGGGGGCACGTGGTCTTCGTCAACTCCGGTGCGGGCCTGCGGGCCGACGCCACCTGGGGCGGCTACGCGGCCAGCAAGTTCGGCCTGCGCGCGCTGGCCGACTCGCTCCGGCTGGAGGAGCAGCCGCACGGCGTCCGGGTCACCACCGTCTACCCGGGCCGCACCGCCACCCCGATGCAGGTGAAGGTGCACCAGCAGGAGGGCAAGGAGTACGACCCCGCCCGCTGGATCGCCCCGGAGTCGGTGGCCACCGCGATCGTCACCGCGCTCGACCTCCCCCGGGACGCCGCGCTCACCGAGATCACGGTACGTCCGGGCGGCTGACGAGGGGCACTAGGCTCGTGGCGTGACTGGACACGTGTTTCCCGAACTGACCGGTGCCGCCACCGGGGTCGGCTCGCTCCCCGGGACGGATGCCCGGGAGGCGGCGAAGACCTCGGTGGGGGCGCTGGAGTTCCTCCCGCACCTGCCCGAGCTGCCGGCCCGGGGGCCGGGCGCCGACATGATCGGGCGCTCGGCCGGGATGCTGGTGGAGCTGTTCGCCCAGACCGAGCCGAGCGGCTGGCGGTTCGCCGACCGCCCGGGCCGGGACACCCGGCGGGCGCACTCCTGGCTGGGGGAGGACCTGGACGCCCTGGAGGAGTTCACCCAGGGGTACACCGGCGCGCTCAAGGTGCAGGCGGTCGGGCCGTGGACGCTGGCGGCGAACATCGAACTCCGGCACGGCGAGAAGGCGCTGGCCGACCTCGGCGCCTGCCGGGACCTGGCCGAGTCGCTCACCGAGGGCCTGCGCCGCCACCTGGCCGAGGTCCGCAAGCGGATCCCCGGCGCCGAGGTGGTGCTCCAGCTCGACGAACCGTCACTGTCGGCCGTGCTGGCCGGCACGGTGAAGACCGCCAGCGGCTTCCAGCGGCTGCGCTCGGTGGACCGCCAGCACGCCGAGGAGACCCTGCGTCAGGTGATCCGAGGTCTGGACGCGCCGGTGGTGGTGCACAGCTGCGCCCCCGGTGTGCCGCTGGCGCTGCTGCGCCGGGCCGGGGTGGCCGGGATCTCGCTGGACTTCGCCCTGCTGACGGAGCGTGAGGACGAGGAGATCGGCGAGGCGGTCGAGGCGGGCACCGTGTTCCTCGCCGGTGTGGTGCCCTCCACCGACGGGGGAATGACGGACCCGGCCGGTAGTGTCCAGGGTGTCAGGACGTTGTGGCGCAGGTTGGGGCTGTCCCCGGAGCTGCTCGGACGCCGCGTGCTGGTGACTCCGACCTGTGGTCTGGCGGGTGCTTCGCCCGCGTACGCCCGCACGGCGCTGTCACTCAGCGCGAGGGCCGCGCAGAGCCTGGTGGACAACCCGGAGTAGTGGACTGGGAGGTCGCGGTGGCGGTCGAGGGCTGGGCGGACGTACCGGCGGAGGTGCGTGAGCGGCACGCCGAGCTGGCGGCGGAGATCGTCGGCCACCGGGTGCGCTACTACGAGCAGGACGCCCCGATCGTCACCGACGCCGAATTCGACCGCCTGCTCCGCGAGTTGGAGGCGATCGAGGCCGACCACCCGGTGCTGGTCACCCCCGACTCGCCGACCCAGAACGTCGGCGGTGCGCCGATCGGGCTGTTCGCGGCGGTGGAGCACCGGGAGCGGTTGCTCAGCCTGGACAACGCGATGGACGACGAGGAGCTGGCCGCCTGGGCCGAGCGGGTCGCCCGCGAGCTGGACGGCATCGAGTACCACTACCTGTGCGAGCTCAAGGTGGACGGCCTGGCCGTCAACCTCACCTACGAGAACGGGCAGTTGACCCAGGCCGCGACCCGGGGCGACGGCCGGGTGGGCGAGGACATCACGCCCAACGTCCGCACCATCAAGGAGATCCCGCACCGGCTCAAGGGCGAGAACGTGCCCGCCCTGGTGGAGATCCGGGGCGAGGTCTACCTCCCCACCGAGGCCTTCGCCGAGCTGAACGCCTCGCTGGCCGCCGAGAACGAGCGCCGCACCGAGGTCAACGAGGAGCGGGCCAAGGAGGGCAAGCGCCCCGGTGCCCTGGTCAAGCTGTTCGCCAACCCCCGGAACGCGGCGGCCGGTTCGCTCCGGCAGAAGGACTGGCAGGTCACCGCCTCCCGCCCGCTGCACATGGTGGTGCACGGCATCGGTGCCCGCGAGGGCTTCGACATCGACTGCCAGTCGCACGCCTACCAGCTGCTGCACGACTGGGGCCTGCCCACGGCCAGGCACAACCGGGTGGTCGGGACCCTCGACGAGGTGCGGGCCTTCATCCAGCAGTACGGGGAGCAGCGCCACTCGGTCGAGCACGAGATCGACGGCGTGGTGGTCAAGGTGGACGAGATCCCGCTCCAGGGCCGGCTCGGTGCCACCTCCAAGTCGCCGCGCTGGGCGATCGCCTGGAAGTACCCGCCGGAGGAGGTGAACGGCAAGCTCGCCGACATCAGGATCGGCATCGGCCGGACCGGCCGGGCCACCCCGTACGCGGTGCTGGAGCAGCCGGTGAAGGTGGCCGGCTCGATGGTGCAGTACGCCACCCTGCACAACCAGGACGTGGTGAAGGCCAAGGGCGTGCTGATCGGCGACACCATCGTGCTGCGCAAGGCCGGTGACGTGATCCCGGAGATCCTCGGCCCGGTCGAGGAGCTGCGCCCGGACGACGCCCGGCCGTTCGAGATGCCGACGGAGTGCCCGGAGTGCGGCAGCGGGCTGCGCCCGATGAGCGAGGGCGACATCGACCTGCGCTGCCCGAACGCCCAGTACTGCCCGGCCCAGATCCGCGAGCGGATCGCCTACCTGGGCGGCCGGTCCTCGCTGGACGTCGAGGGCCTCGGCTACGTGGCCGCCACCGCGCTGACCCAGCCGCTGGAGCCCGCCGAGCCGCCGGTCGGGAACGAGGGCGACATCTTCGCCCTGACCATCGAGCAGCTGCTGCCGATCAAGGCCAGGGTGCTGGACCCGAAGACCGGCATGCCGAAGCCGGACGAGAGGACCGGCAAGGAGAAGGTGGTCACCTTCTTCGCCAACCTCAAGGGCGAGCCGAAGAAGTCGGCCACCCTGCTGCTGGAGAACCTCGACAAGGCCAAGGACCGGCCGCTCTGGCGCTACCTCAACGGCCTGTCGATCCGTCACGTCGGCCCGGTCTCCGCCCAGGCGCTGGCCCGCGAGTTCCGCGACCTGGACCGGATCTTCGCCGCCACCGAGGAGGAGCTGGCCGCCACCGAGGGCGTCGGCCCGATCATCGCCAAGGCGGTGAAGGAGTGGTACGCCGAGGAGTGGCACCGGGAGGTCCTGGAGAAGTGGCGCGCCGCCGGCGTCCGCTTCACCGAGGAGGCCGCCGAGGAGACCGGCCCCCGTCCGCTGGAGGGCCTGACCCTGGTGGTCACCGGCACGCTGGCCGGCCACACCCGGGACGGCGCGAAGGAGGCGCTCACCTCGCGCGGGGCCAAGGTGACCGGCTCGGTCTCCAAGAAGACCGACTTCGTGGTGGCCGGCGACAATCCCGGCTCCAAGTACGACAAGGCCGTCCAGCTCGGCCTGCCGGTGCTGGACGACGCCGGCTTCGCCGTGCTGCTGGAGCAGGGGCCGGAGGCGGCCCGGGCCCACCTCGGGATCGCGCCGAGTGAGGAGGCGGCCGGGGAGGGCGCGGCCGCCCCGGCCGAGCCGACCGACGAAGGCTGAGACTCCGTTACCTTCCTGATGCCTCGTCAGCGGGGTCTGTCCGAAAGAAACCGGGCATTCTGTCACTGGGCGGCACTCCGACAGGATGTTCCGCCGGTGCGTCGTCCGAGGTTGTCCGAAAGTCCGCCTCACGGGTCGGACCCGGGCATACGCTTGCCTCGACACCGCGTCAGCAAGGGTGGCGGCCCCGGGAACACCAGCCGGGACCGTCGGGGAAGCCCGCACGCTGGCCTCCACCGCACCGGGGGTGTCGTACCGAAAGGCGGCCTGAACGGGGCGGGCCCGACGGAGGACAGGGCTTATGGATCGTACGACCGGCGGCGCGCCCACACGCCCGCCGCAGGGGGTGGCGGGTGCGGTCCTGCTGCTCGGCGTGCTGTTGGCCGGGGCAGCGCCGCTCATCCCGCTCGCCGTCCTGGTCTACCGGCACGAGCCGGAGCTGCTGCCGCTGTTCGCCGTGCCCGTGGCGGTCCTGGTGGCCGCCTGGCGGATCGCCCGGGACCGGGCCCGTGACCAGCTCACGGACCCGCTGACCGACCTGCCGAACCGTCACGCCCTGCTGCTGGCCGCCCAGGAGGCGATCGCCGAGGGCGAGGGCGAGGAGGAGTGGAACGTCGGGCTGATCCTGCTCGACCTGGACCGGTTCCGGTCACTCAACGACGCGCTCGGCCACACCGCCGGGGACCGGCTGCTGGTGCACATCGCCCGCCGGCTGCACCGGGCGCTGCGCTCCGGCACGCACAACCCGGAGCGGGACGATCCGGACGACGTCTTCTCCTCCCTCCCGGTCGCCATCCAGGACAGCTGCCGCCCGGTGGTGGCCCGGATGGGCGGCGACGAGTTCGCCGTGCTGCTCCCCGGGGTCGGCCGGCCGGACACCCTGGAGCGGATGGCCAAGGCGCTGATCGCCGAACTCGCCGCGCCCATCCGGCTGGACGGGCTGCTGCTGGTGCTGGAGGCCAGTGCCGGGGTCTGCGTCTACCCGGCGCACGCCCAGGACGCCGAGGCGCTGCTGCGCCGGGCCGACGTGGCGATGGGCCACGCCCAGCGCCGGCGCAGCGGGGTCGAGCAGTACGACGAGACCCGCGACCTGGACACCCCGTACCGGATCGGTCTGCTCGGCGACCTGCGACGGGCGCTGGAGACCCGCGAGGTGGAGCTGCACTACCAGCCGAAGGTGGCCTTCGACGGCCGGGTGGTCGGGCTGGAGGCGCTGCTGCGCTGGGAGCGGCCGGGCCAGGGCCGGGTGCCCCCGGACGAGTTCATCGGGCTGGCCGAGTCCAGCGGGCTGATGCCCCGGCTGACCGACTACGTGCTGGAGGCCGCCGTCGGCCAGCTGGCGCTCTGGCGGGCCCAGGGCCTGGAGGTGCAGGTCGCGGTCAACGTCTCGCCCCGGGACGTGCTCAACCCGGGCTTCGCCGACCGGGTGGCCGGGCACCTGACCAGGCACCAGGTGCCGGCCGGGGCGCTCCAGTTGGAGATCACCGAGCGGCTGCTGCTGGACGACTCCCGGCTGGCCGCCGACACCCTGGCCGAGCTGCGCCGCTACGGGGTCGGGATGTCGCTGGACGACTTCGGCACCGGGCACTCCTCGCTGGTGCGGCTGCGCTCGCTGCCGGTCGGCGAGTTGAAGATCGACCGGTCCTTCGTCTCCCGGATGGTGGCCGACGACCACGACGCGGCGGTGGTCCGCTGCTCGGTGGAGCTGGCCCACTCGCTCGGGCTGACCGTGGTCGCCGAGGGCGTCGAGGACGACGAGACCTGGGAGCGGCTGCACTCCCTCGGGGTGGACGCGGTGCAGGGCTGGCTGGTCTCCGCCGCCCTCCCCGCCGACCAGGCGACCGCCTGGCTGATGGTGCACCGCACCGGTGCCCCCGAGGTCGAACTCCTCTGACGGGCCCGGGCGCCCGGGCCCACTGCGGCTCGGGCGCCCGGTGCTGCCCATAGGATGGGCCTGGAAAGATGGGCTGCCACACATCTGCGTGGTGGTCCGACCAGAACTCACCCTTGAGGATCGCTGCATGCCTGGCATCACGCGCGAGGAGGTCGCCCACCTCGCCCGGCTGTCGCGTCTGGAGCTGCGGGCCGAAGAGTTGGACCACTTCGCCGAGCAGCTCGACGTGATCATCGGCGCGGTCGCCCGCGTTTCCGAGGTGGCCGGACAGGACGTCCCGCCGACCTCCCACCCGCTCCCGCTGACCAACGTCATGCGGGCGGACGAGGTGCGCCCGTCGCTCACTCCGGAGCAGGCCCTGTCGGGTGCCCCGGCCGCCGAGGAGCAGCGTTTCCGCGTCCCCCAGATCCTCGGGGAGGACTGAACCCATGACCGAGCTGATCAAGCAGACCGCAGCCGAGACCGCCGCCGCCATCGCGGCCGGGCAGGTCTCCGCCGTCGAGGTCGCGCAGGCCCACCTGGACCGGATCGCGGCCACCGACGAGAAGGTCAACGCCTTCCTGCACGTGGACACCGAGGGCGCCCTCGCGGCCGCCCGCCGGGTGGACGCCAAGCGCGCGGCCGGCGAGCAGCTGAGCCCGCTGGCCGGCGTGCCGCTGGCGCTCAAGGACGTCTTCACCACCGAGGGCATCCCGACCACCTGCGGGTCGAAGATCCTCGAAGGCTGGGTGCCGCCGTACGACGCCACCCTGACGGCCCGTCTGAAGAACGCCGACGTGGTCATCCTCGGCAAGACCAACATGGACGAGTTCGCGATGGGCTCCTCCACCGAGAACTCCGCCTACGGCGTGACCGGGAACCCGTGGGACCTGTCCCGCATCCCCGGCGGCTCCGGCGGCGGCTCGGCCGCCGCGCTCGCGGCCTACCAGGCCCCGCTGGCCATCGGCACCGACACCGGCGGCTCGATCCGCCAGCCCGGCGCCGTCACCGGCACGGTCGGCGTGAAGCCGACCTACGGCTCGGTCTCCCGCTACGGCCTGGTCGCGTTCTCCTCCTCGCTGGACCAGGGCGGCCCGTGCGCCCGCACCGTCCTCGACGCGGCCCTGCTGCACGAGGCGATCGCCGGCTACGACCCGCTGGACTCCACCTCCATCAACGCCCCGGTCCCGGCCGTGGTCGAGGCCGCCAAGCGGCGCGACGTCCGCGGCATGCGGATCGGCGTGGTCAAGGAGTTCGCCGGCGAGGGCTACCAGGCCGGCGTGATGCAGCGCTTCGACGAGTCGGTGGAGCTGCTCCGCGAGCTCGGCGCCGAGGTGGTCGAGGTCTCCTGCCCGTCCTTCACCCTCGCGCTGCCCGCCTACTACTTGATCGCCCCGAGCGAGGCCTCCTCCAACCTGGCCCGCTTCGACGCGATGCGGTACGGCCTGCGGGTCGGCGACGACGGCACCCGCTCGGCCGAGGAGGTCACCGCCCTCACCCGCGAGGCCGGCTTCGGCCCCGAGGTGAAGCGCCGCATCATCCTCGGCACCTACGCCCTCTCCTCGGGCTACTACGACGCCTACTACGGCTCGGCCCAGAAGGTCCGCACCCTGATCTCGCGCGACTTCGACGCGGCCTTCGCCGGCGTCGACGTGCTGATCTCGCCGACCACCCCCACCACCGCCTTCCCGATCGGCGAGCGCGCCGACGACCCGATGGCGATGTACCTGGCCGACCTCTGCACCATCCCGTCCAACCTCGCCGGCAACGCGGCCATGTCGCTGCCCTGCGGCCTCGCCCCGGAGGACAATCTCCCGGTCGGCCTGCAGATCATCGCTCCCGCGATGGCGGACGACCGCCTGTACCGCGTGGGCGGCGCCGTCGAGGCCGCGCTCAACGACAAGTGGGGACACCCCCTGCTCGAGGAGGCACCGGTTCTGTGAGCAGCATCGCGAAGGCCAAGGGATTCAAGAAGTCGAAGCCGGGGCTCTGGCTGTCCATCGGGACGAGCGCGTTCGGCGTGATCTCGATCTCCAAGGACATCCGCAAGGCCCGGTCGGAGAGCGACAACCTGCTGCTCCTCAACGCCCTGGTCGGCGCCGCCGCGCTGATCACCGGCACCGCGCTCCTCGTCCGTGAGCTCAAGCGGCTCGGGGACGACGACGTGCTGCTGGGCTGACACACCGGCAGGCCGGGGCCGATCCGTCGGCCCCGGCCACGCCACCACGACACGGGAGCAGGAGATGATCACCCAGATCCGCATCGACGGGTTCAAGTCGTTCGTCGGCTTCGAACTCGATGTGCATCCGGTCACCGTGCTCCTGGGCGTGAACGGCGCGGGCAAGTCGAACCTGTTCGACGCGCTGCGCCTGGTGGCGGGGACGCTTCGTCAGGGACTGGGCGAGACGCTGGCAGGCGACCGCCGGTTGGCGGCCCGCGACCTCTTCCACCGGGGCGGCCAGGGGCCGCTGCGGGACGAACTGACCATCACCGTGGGCGCCCTGCTGGAGACTCCGGTCGGCCCGGTTCCGGCCCGGGCCCGGTTGGTCCTCGATCGAGGTAGCGGCCATCGTCAGCCGGGGTTGGATCGGGACAGCCGAATCTGGGTCAGCAACCTGGAGCGGACCGACTGGATGGACCGGCTCGGCCTCACCACCGAGCAGCGCCGGTCGGTCGCGGATGCCCGGACGGCCTTCCTGGCCACCGGTGAATCCGCCGAGGTCCCGATGGATCCCCGGCACGAGCGGAGCAGGGCCTCGGAGCTGCACCACCTGTTCGCCCTCGATGCCGTCTCCTGGGCGCCGTACGCCCTGGAGCCGGGCGCCCTGAGGGAGTTGGGCCGCCCCGAGGACGACGGCGCGCTCCGCCCGAACGGCCGCAACCTCGCGGTCGTGCTGGACCGGATCCGCGCTGAGGCTCCCGAGCGCTTCACCCGGCTGGTCGCCGACTTGGCGGCCATCGTGCCGGGGGTCCGGGACATCCGGACCGAAGTCATCCGCACCCGTGGGGAGTTCGACTTCGAGGTCGAGTTCCAGCACACCGGCTGGGTCTCACCCGCCTCGCTGTCGGACGGCACGCTACGGGCGCTCGCCCTGCTGGCCACCTCCTGGGACGTGGGTGGTGGTGGCACCCTGCTGGTCGAGGAGGTGGAGAACGGCATGCACCTGGCTCAGGTCGCGGACCTGGTCCGCCGGCTCGGGCAGGATGCTGGGCTGACCACCGGTGAACCCCTGCGGCGGACCCGGCAGTTGATCGTCACCACGCACTCCCCGGCACTGCTCGGGGCACTGCGGCACGACCTCTCCGGCAGCCTGGTCTTCCTGGAGCAGGCCAACCTGGTCGATCCGGAGCGCAGTGCGGTCTCCCGGGTGACCAGGGCTCGGCCGCTCCGTCCCCGAGGTACGTCCGCCGAACCGGGTGACACGGTCTCGCCGCAGGCAGTGGCCCGGCTGCTGCGCAGCCTCGGACAGGAGGTCAGGTGAAGGGCCCGCGGCCGCTCCAGCCCGGCCTGGTGGCCGAGGGAGTGAGCGACGAGCCGTTCCTCTGCGCACTGATCCAGCGTCAGCTGGACGAGCTGCTGCTCGCCAAGTCGCAGCAGTCCGTTGCCGTGAACCCGTGTGATCGCTCCGAACGCCGGATCACCGGGGCGGGCAAGGCCGAAGCGGTGATCGAGGCGGCCTGGGACCTGGCGCAGGACTGCGACCTGATCTTCGTGCACAGCGACGAGAAGGAGCACGCAAAGGCCGAGAAGCTGACGGCCGAGCTCCGGGCACGCGCGACCGGCGGTAAGGCCGCCGAGCCGGTGTGCCTCGTCCCGGTCCGGATGACGGAGTCCTGGATGCTCGCCGACAAGGCGGCCATCGCCCGGACGATCGGCGGCGCGGACCTGGGCCAGTACCCCTACGGCACACCGTCCGAGGTGGAGAAGGCGCACAACAGTCCGGACCACCCCGCCTACGCGAAGCGGGTGTGGCAGGCCATCGTCGGCAAGGGCCATGGCGGTGCGCTGGACGACAGCATGGAAGTACTGGCCCTCCACATCGACCTCGGACTACTCGCGCAGCTGCCGTCGTACCAGCAGTGGCTTGCGGACACCGAAGAAGCATTGAAAGCGAAGGGATTTCTGTGAGCACGATCAGCCTGGTGTCCTACGAAGACGCACTGGCCTCGTACGACCCGGTGATGGGCCTTGAGGTCCATGTCGAGCTGGGTACCAAGACCAAGATGTTCTGCGGCTGCTCGACCGAGCTGGGCGCGGAGCCGAACACCCAGACCTGCCCGACCTGCCTCGGCCTGCCCGGCTCGCTGCCGGTGGTCAACGCGATCGGCGTGGAGTCGGCGGTCAAGATCGGCCTCGCGCTGAACTGCGAGATCGCCGAGTGGTGCCGGTTCGCCCGGAAGAACTACTTCTACCCGGACATGCCGAAGAACTTCCAGACCTCGCAGTACGACGAGCCGATCGCCTTCAACGGCTACCTCGACGTGCAGCTGGAGGACGGCTCGACCTTCCGGGTGGAGATCGAGCGCGCCCACATGGAGGAGGACACCGGCAAGTCCAGCCACGTCGGTGGCGCGACCGGCCGGATCCACGGCGCGACCCACTCGCTGCTGGACTACAACCGGGCCGGCATCCCGCTGATCGAGATCGTCACCAAGCCGATCGAGGGCGCCGGCGAGCGCGCGCCCGAGGTGGCCAAGGCGTACGTGGCCGAGCTGCGCGAGCTGATCCGGGCGCTGGGCGTCTCCGAGGCCCGGATGGACAAGGGCCAGATGCGCTGCGACGTGAACCTGTCGCTGCGCCCGAACGGCACCTCGACGTTCGGCACCCGCTCGGAGACCAAGAACGTCAACTCCCTGCGCAGCGTGGAGCGGGCCGCCCGGTTCGAGATCCAGCGGCACGCCACGGTGCTCACCGACGGCGGGACGATCGTCCAGGAGACCCGGCACTTCCACGAGGACAACGGCACCACCACCTCGGGCCGGATCAAGGACAACGCCGAGGACTACCGGTACTTCCCGGAGCCCGACCTGATCCCGATCGCGCCGAGCCGGGAGTGGGTCGAGGAGCTGCGGGCCGGGCTGCCGGAGCTGCCCCGGGTCCGCCGGGCCCGGCTGCAGGCCGAGTGGGGCGTGTCCGACCAGGACATGCAGTCCATCCTCAACGCCGGTGCGGTGGAGCCGATCCTGGAGACCATCGCGGCCGGCGCGCCGGCCGACCAGGCCCGCAAGTGGTGGCTGGGCGAGCTGGCCCGCCGGGCCAACGAGACCGGCACCGAGCTGGCCGACCAGCCGATCACCCCGGCCCAGGTGGCCCGGGTCTGCGCGCTGGTGGCCGAGGGCAAGCTGAACGACAAGCTGGCCCGTCAGGTGATCGAGGCCGTGCTGGCCGGCGAGGGCGAGCCGGACGCCGTGGTCGAGGCCCGCGGCCTCGCCGTGGTCTCCGACGACTCCGCGCTCGGTGCGGCGATCGACGAGGCCATCGCGGGCAACGCCGGAGTGGCCGACAAGATCCGGGCCGGCAAGGTGGCCGCCGTCGGCGCCCTGGTCGGCGCGGTCATGAAGGCCACCCGGGGTCAGGCCGACGCCGCGAAGGTCAAGGACATGATCTTCGAGAAGCTCGGCGTCACCCCCGAGTAGGCAGCACCCGCAACACCCGTAAGGCAGTACCTAGGCACACCCGGACCGCCCGCTCCGTCCCTACGGAGCGGGCGGTCCGCGTCTAAGGACCCGGCCCCCCGCGAGATCCGGCATGCTCCCGATGTGGCCACCCCCCTTACCGGAGGAAGCTCTTACCCAGGACGACGGGCAGGGAGCCCGTAGGACAAGGGGAGAGACACCATGTTGGAGTACGAGCTCATCCAGGCCCGCTCGCAGGAGCTGCAGGCTGCTGCCCGTCACGACGCGCTGGTCCGGGAGGCGCTGGAGTCCGGCCGCTCGGAGGTGCCGGGTGCGCGCCTCGGCCTGCTGAGGGGGCTGCGACAGCGCCGGGTACGAGCGCTGAGTCCGCGTCCGCAGCTCAAGCACGGCTGACGGACCGGCAAATGCCGACAGACCGTCACAGGCCGCCGGAGGCCGGTCCGCACCGCGAGATACTCGCTCGGACCGGGTCGGTGGCCTGTGGCATGCTCGCCCTCATGGAGCAGACATCGGTGAGCCCGGTCTTCGTCGGTCGCGGCCCCGAGGTCGGCGCCCTGGAGGCCGCGCTGCGCCGGGCCGACGCCGGGCAGCCGCAGGCCGTGCTGGTCGGCGGCGAGGCCGGGGTCGGCAAGACCCGGCTGATCGAGGAGTTCCTCGGCACCGCGTGCCGGGGCGGCGCGGTGACCACCATGGGCGGCTGTCTGGAGGTCGGCGCCGAGGGTCTGCCGTTCGCCCCGCTGGCCACCGCGCTGCGCCGGCTGCACCGCGGGCTGGGGGCCGAACTCGAACGGGCCGCCGAGGGGATGGAGGGCCACCTCACCCGGCTGCTCCCGGACTTCGGGGCCACCGACGCCGAGCCGAACGACGAGTTCGGCCGGGCCCGGCTGTTCGAGCACACCGCCCGGCTGTTCGAGCGGCTGTCCGCCGAGCAGACCATCGTGCTGGCGGTCGAGGACCTGCACTGGTCCGACCGCTCCACCCGCGAGCTGCTCGCCTACCTGATCCGCACCCTGCACCGGGCCCGGGTGCTGATCGTCGCCACCTACCGCACCGACGACCTGCACCGCCGCCACCCGCTGCGCCCCTTCCTGGCCGAGCTGGACCGGCTGCGCACCGTGCAGCGGCTGGAGCTGGCCCGGTTCGAACGCGCCGAGGTGGCCGCCCAACTCGCCGGCATCCTGGGCACCGAGGCGCCCGGCCGGGAGCTGGTGGACCGCATCCACGACCGCTCCGAGGGGAACCCGTTCTTCGTCGAGGAGCTGGCCACCGCCCACCAGGAGGGCTGTCACACCGGCCTGACCGAGTCGCTGCGCGATCTGCTGCTGGTCCGGGTCGAGGCCCTGCCGGACGAGACCCAGCGGGTGCTGCGGATCGCCGCCGAGGGCGGCAGCTACGTCGAACACGCCCTGCTGGAGGCGGTGTTGGGCGAGGGCGAGGAGTCGCTCACCGAGGCGCTGCGGACGGCGGTGGGGGCCAACGTGCTGCGCCCGGACACCGACGGCGAGGGGTACCGGTTCCGGCACGCGCTGGTCCGCGAGGCGGTCTCCGACGACCTGCTGCCGGGCGAGCGGTACCGGATCAACCGCCGCTACGCCACCGTGCTGGAGCAGCGGGGCGAGCTGGTCTGCGGGAACGGGCTGGACGCCCGGCTGGCCAACTACTGGTACCAGGCGCACGAGCCGGCCAAGGCCCTGCCGACCGCGCTGGAGGCGGCCCGGGCGGCCCGCTGCCGCAATGCCTTCGCCGAGCAACTGCGGATGCTGGAGCGCGCGTTGGAGCTCTGGGAGGAGGTGCCCGAGGAGACCAGGGACACCACCGTCCGGCCGCACGACTGGGCCGGCACCTTCCCGGCCTGCGGCTGCGTCAGCGAGCTCTGCGGCGGGCTGCACCTGATCGACGTGCTGGCCGAGGCGGTCACCGCCGCCCGGCGCAGCGGGGACCGGGACCGCGGCCTGAGCCTGGCCAAGCGGGCGCTGCACCTGCTGGACGAGCAGGCCGAGCCGGAGCGCGCCGCCTGGTTCCGGATCCAGCGGGCGCAGATGTTCGGTCACCTGCGGCGCGGGGGAGCGCAGGAGGAGATCGACCGGGCCCAGCGGCTGGTGGCCGGGCTGGGGCCCTCCCCGGTGCAGGCCGAGGTGCTGGCGCTGGCGGTCGGCCACGTGATGCTGCTGGACCCGTCGGCCGGGGACATGGCGATGGCCGAGCGGGCCGTCGAGATGGCCCGCGCGGTGGACACCCCGATGGTCGAGCTGCACGCGCTGACCACCCTGGGCACCCTGCGGGCCAACCTGGGCGATCCGGAGGCCGGCCTGGCCCTGCTGGACGAGGCGGTCGACCGGGCCCGGTCGGCCGGGGTGGTGGACGTGCTCTGCCGGGCCCTCAACAACCTCTCCAGCATGGCGCTCAGCCTCGGCCGGGCCGAGCAGGCCGAGGCGCTGGCCCGGGAGGGCCTGGCGGTGGCCCGGGGGAACGGACTGCTGGCCAACACCGGCGCGATCCTGGCGGGGAACCTGGTGGAGGCGCTGCTGGTGCTCGGCCGCCGGCAGGAGGCCGAGGAACTGCTGGCCGAGTGGGACGACTCCCGGGCCGGCAGCTTCCACGCCTTCCTGGACCGGCTGCGCAGCGAACTCGCCCTGGACCGGGGCGACCTGGCCGGGGCCGAGGAGCACTTCCGGCGGGCCCGGGAGGCCGGCAAGGTGGTCCAGCAGCCGCAGCACGACCTGCCGGTGGCCCGGTTGGCGATCCGGATCGCCATGCGGGCCGGCCGCCCGCTCGACGCCCGGGCCGAACTGCTGGCCGTGCTGGACGGGCTGGACGCCCGCCCGGCCGGGGCCGGCTTCTCCGACGGCTGTGTGAACGGGCTGCTGCCGGTGCTGGTCGAGGGTGCGGCGGCGGAGGCGGACGCCCGCGGGGTGCCCAGCGCCGACCTGGGCCGCCCGGTGGTGCTGCGGCGGATCGCCGAGGTGGCCGCCGGGCTGCGGCCCGGCACCGAGCTGCACCGGGCCTGGGCCGGACTGCTGGCGGCCGAACTCGCCCGCGCCGAGGGCGCCGACAGCCCCGGCCAGTGGGCCGCCGCGGTCGATGCGCTGCGCACCCTCGGGCTCGGCTGCCCGCTCGGCCAGGCGCTCTACCGGCAGGCCGAGGCGCTGCTGGCGGCCGGCCGCCGGGAGGAGGCGGCCGGGCTGCTCCGCGAGGTGGACGAGCTGGTCACCTCCGGCCGCTACCTGCGGCAGGACGCCGCGCTGCTCACCGCCCGGGCCGGGCTGGCCGCCGCCCGCCCCGTGGTCGTACACCCGGCCGAACCGGCGGACCCGGCCGAGGAGTTCGGCCTGACCCCGCGCGAGCGCGACGTGCTGGACCGGCTGGCGCTGGGCCGGACGAACCGTCAGATCGCCGAGGAGCTCTTCATCTCGCCGAAGACCGCCAGCGTGCACGTCTCGAACATCCTGGCCAAGCTCTCGGTGGGCAGTCGGGGAGAGGCCGCGGCGCTCGCGCACCGGCTGCAACTGCTCGGCCAGGGCGCCTGATCCGGACGTCCGGCCGGATGCCCGACCGCGCGCTGGTCCCTACGCCTGACCGTTCGCCCTGACCGGGGCTTGACGGCCCGTCGGGCGCACGGGGGCGCGGCCGGGGCGCACCGGCCGACGGGGCCGCTCCGGAGGTCAACCCCCAGGTGAGCCCGGGTGATCCGGGCCGACGGAGCTCCGTGCGCCCCTCGTGCGCTGCCGCCAACCGGGGCGATCCGGACCTGAACGGGGCGCGTCGCTGCCCGGCCGCCATTACTCTAAGTGGAGTGTGCGTGTCATTGAGTGACGGAATTGGTGTAGGGTCCGGACCGGGAACACCGGTACGGCGTGGGGGAGAGGTCGAGTGAAACTCCGCGCGGTCAGTCCCGCCGGCGCCCTGCTGACGGTGCTCTGCCTCGGGTACGCGGTGGGTGCCGCGCTCGGCTGGGGATCCCCCCGACTCGCCCTGTTCATGGGGGACTTCGGCCTCGCCGGGGCCGCGCTGGTGGCCGCGCTCTCCTGCGTGCTGCACGCCTGCACCACGGCCGGCCCGGCCCGGCCGGCCTGGCTGCTGTTCGGCCTCTCCTCCTCGACGGTCGCGTTCGGGAACGGCACCTGGGGCTGGTACGAGGTGGTCATCGACACCGAACTGCCGCCCGGTTCACTGGCCCAGTACGCCTTCCTGCTCTTCGCCCCGCTGGCCACCACCGGTCTGCTGGTGCTGGCCCAGCGCCCGCGCACGGCGGCCGGCTGGCTCTGCCTGCTGCTGGACGGCTGGCTGGTGGCGGGCTCGCTGTTCACCCTCAGCTGGAGCCTGGCGCTCGGCCGGGTGGCGGCCGGCGAGGGCGACGACCCGCTCCAACTCGCGCTCGGCCTGGCCTATCCGGTGCTGGACATCCTGCTGGTCAGTCTGGTGGTCGGACTGCGCTTCCGGCGCCGGGACGGCAACCGCGCGGCCGTGCACACCGCGATGGTCGGCCTGGCCGTCACGGTGGTCTGCGACGCCCTCTTCACCTCGCCCGAGCTGCGCAGCAGTTACCACTCCGGCGGTCTGCTGGACGCCGGCTGGTTCGCCGGCAGCGTGCTGCTGGCCCGGGCCCCGTGGGCGCCCCGGCCGGCCGGCGGGCCGAGCCGCGAGCACCCCTCGGTCGGCGGCGCCCCGCGCCGCCGGGTCTCCACCACCTTCAGCGCGCTCACCCCGTACGTGGCGGCGGCGGTCTGCACGGCCGGCATCCTCTACAACGCGCTCGGCGGCCACGCCCTGGACCGGGTGGTGGTGGCGGCGGCCTGCACCGTCGGCCTGGCGCTGATCCTCCGTCAGGCGGTCACCCTGCTGGACAACCTCTCGCTGGCCCAGGAGCTGGCCCAGAAGGAGGCGCACTTCCGCTCCCTGGTGCAGGGCTCCAGCGACGTCATCATGATCTCCGGCGGCACCGGGGTGCTCTCCTACGTCTCCCCGGCCGCGCTCGGCGTCTACGGCCGGGACCCGGAGGACCTGGTCGGCGGGAACCTGCTCAACCTGGTCCACCCGGAGGACGTGGACCGGGTGCTGGCCGAGGTCAAGCGGCTGATGAAGGGCCTGCCGGAGAGCGGCTCCGAGCCCTCGGCCCGGGTCGAGTGCCGGGTCCGCTCCGGCGGCGGCGAGTGGCTGCACGTGGAGTCCACCGTCAACCGCTACCGGGACGGGCTGATTCTGAACAGCCGGGACGTCACCGAACGGGTCATGCTGCAGGCCCAGTTGCAGCACAACGCGTTCCACGACCCGCTCACCGACCTGCCGAACCGGGCACTGTTCACCGAGCGGCTCGGGGCGGCGCTGGCCGACGGCCGGGCCGGCGAGACGGTCGCGGTGCTCTTCCTGGACCTGGACGGCTTCAAGGCGGTCAACGACTCGGCCGGGCACCAGGTCGGTGACGAGCTGCTGGTGCAGGCCGCCCGGCGGCTCCAGGGTGCGGTCCGGGCCGGCGACACGGTGGCCCGGTTCGGCGGCGACGAGTTCGCCGCCCTGGTCTCCGGCCGGCTCGGCCGGGTCCAGGTGCAGGAGCTGGCCGAGCGGCTGCGCTCCGCGCTCTCCGAGCCGTACTGGATCGGCGGCGCCGAGCTCGGGGTGGCCGCCAGCATCGGCATCGCCTTCGCCCCGTCCGCCCGGCGGTCCGGGCCGCCCGGACCGCAGCCCGTCCGGATGCCCGTGCAGCAGCCGGCCCGGGCCGCCGCCCGGACGGCGGCCCCGGACGGGCAGGAGCCGCCGGCCGAGGCCGACGAGCTGATGCGGGACGCCGATCTGGCGATGTACCGGGCCAAGTCCGAGGGCAAGGGCCGGGTGGTGCTCTACCACCCCGCCATGCGGGCCGAGTTGGACCGCCGCACCGAGCTGGAGGACCGCCTGCGGGTGGCCGTCCGGGAGGGCACCTTCACCCTGCTGCACCAGCCGGTGGTGGACCTGGCCACCGGCGCCGTCACCGGGGTCGAGGCGCAGGCCAGGTGGCGCTCGGCCCAGGGCCTGCTGCTCACCCCCGCCGAGTTCCTCCGCACCGCCGAGCAGGGCGACGCGGCCACCCGCTTCGCCCGCTGGATGCTGCACGAGACGGTCACCGCGGCGGCCCGCCGGGGCGGCCCGCGGATGGTCGCGGTGCCGGTCTCCGTCCGGCTCTCGGCCGAACGGCTGTGCGCCCCGGGCATGTACGAGGCGGTGGTCGCGGTGCTCCGCGAAACCGGCCTGCCCGCCCAGCAGTTGGTGATCGAGCTGGCCCGCACCGGTCCGGACGCGCAGGCCGACGAGCTGGGCCGGCGGCTGGACGCGCTGCGCCGGCACGGCGTCTCCACGGCGGTGGCCGGCTTCGGGGCCGGCGGCGGCTCGCTCGGCGCCCTGGCCCGGCTGCCGTTCGACGCGCTGAAGCTGGACCGCTCGCTGGTCCAGGACGTGGCCGACTCCACCCTCACCCGGGCGCTGGCCGGCCACGCGCTGCGGCTCGGCCGGGACCTCGGGCTGGTCACCTCCGCCGAGGGGGTGGACCACCCGCGCCAGGTGGCGGTGCTCCAGGAGCTCGGCTGCCGTCAGGGCCAGGGGCTGGCCTTCGCCCAGCCGCTGGACGAGCACCGGCTGCGCCGGGCGCTGCTGCGCCGGGTGTACCCGCTGCCCAAGCCGCTCGGACCGCTCACCGCACGCCGTGCCCACCTGGCCGCAGACGCCCGTTCGGGTGGCCACCCGGAGCAGGCCGGGAGCCGGCCCGCGCACCACCAGAACGTCTCCGACCTGCCCGGACGCCTTCCACTGCCGGGTCCGTGGGCCCGTCCGCATGATGAGACCTCCGTCCCACCTGCTTGACACTTCACCCCGCCGAGGAGAAAGGTGGACGCCATGCGCACCCGAATTCTCGTACTTGGCGGGCGCGTCGGCTAGAGCGGGCAGCACACGCCCCGCTCGGGAGAGACCGACGCGCCACCCCTCGCATGCCCTCGGGCACGAGGGGTTTTTTGTTGCACTGGAACTGTTCGACAAGGCAATACCCCGGCCGATTCGGCCACTTGAGCGCCCCTCAGCGGGGCCGGGTGGACGATGGAGGCAGGACCGGCCGCCGCCCCCGGGTCCCTCACCCGCCGGACGGCAGAACCCGAGAAGAGACAGGCAGATGACCGAGCACGCCGCCCCCCGTCACAGGGACACCCCGGCCGCCCATGCTCCCGCGCCCAGCGTGGTCGAGACCATGACGGGTGCGCAGTCCCTCATCCGCTCGCTCGAAGCCGTGGGCGCGGACACCGTCTTCGGCATCCCGGGTGGCGCCATCCTCCCCGCCTACGACCCGCTGATGGACTCGCAGAAGGTCCGTCACATCCTGGTCCGGCACGAGCAGGGCGCGGGCCACGCGGCCACCGGATACGCCCAGGCCACCGGCAAGGTGGGCGTCTGCATGGCGACCTCCGGCCCGGGCGCGACCAACCTGGTCACCCCGATCGCCGACGCCTACATGGACTCCGTCCCGATGGTGGCGATCACCGGCCAGGTCGCCTCCAAGGCGATCGGCACCGACGCCTTCCAGGAGGCGGACATCTGCGGCATCACGATGCCGATCACCAAGCACAACTTCCTGGTCACCGACCCGTCCGAGATCCCCCGGGTGATCGCCGAGGCGTTCCACATCGCCGCCACCGGCCGCCCCGGCCCGGTCCTGGTCGACATCGCCAAGGACGCGCTGCAGGCCACCACCACCTTCCGCTGGCCGGTGGAGACCTCGCTGCCCGGGTACCGTCCGGTCACCAAGCCGCACGCCAAGCAGATCCGCGAGGCCGCCAAGCTGCTGGTCAACTCCAAGCGCCCGGTGCTCTACGTCGGCGGCGGCGTGCTCAAGGCGCACGCCAGCGCCGAGCTGCGCATCCTGGCCGAGCTGACCGGCGCCCCGGTGGTCACCACCCTGATGGCGCTCGGCGTCTTCCCGGACAGCCACCCGCAGCACCTGGGCATGCCCGGCATGCACGGCTCCGTCCCGGCCGTCACCGCGCTGCAGAAGTCGGACCTGCTCTTCACCCTCGGCGCCCGCTTCGACGACCGGGTGACCGGCAAGCTGGACAGCTTCGCGCCGTACGCCAAGGTCGTGCACGCCGACATCGACCCGGCCGAGATCGGCAAGAACCGTCCGGCCGACGTGCCGATCGTCGGTGACGCCCGCGAGGTGCTGGCCGATCTGATCGTCGCCGTCCAGGCCGAGTTCGACGCCGGCCACAAGGGCGACTACACCGCCTGGTGGGAGAAGCTCAACGAGTGGAAGACCACCTTCCCGCTGGGCTACGAGGCCGCCCCCGAGGGCGGGCTCTCGCCGCAGCAGGTGATCGAGCGGATCGGCCAGCTGGTCGGCCCCGACGCGATCTACGCGGCGGGCGTGGGCCAGCACCAGATGTGGGCCTCGCAGTTCATCCAGTTCGAGAAGCCGGCCACCTGGCTGAACTCGGGCGGCGCGGGCACCATGGGCTACGCCGTGCCGGCCGCGATGGGCGCCAAGGCGGGCATGCCGGACACCACGGTCTGGGCGATCGACGGCGACGGCTGCTTCCAGATGACCAACCAGGAGCTGGTCACCTGCGCGCTGAACAACATCCCGATCAAGGTCGCGGTCATCAACAACGGCTCGCTGGGCATGGTCCGCCAGTGGCAGACGCTCTTCTACAACCAGCGCTACTCCAACACCGTGCTGCACTCCGGCCCGGAGCACGACGGCATCGCGGCGCCCGCCCAGGGCACCCGGATCCCGGACTTCGTGATGCTCTCCGAGGCGATGGGCTGCGTCGGCCTGCGCTGCGAGCGCCCGGAGGACCTGGACAAGGTGATCGAGCAGGCGATGGCGATCAACGACCGCCCGGTGGTGATCGACTTCATCGTCCACCAGGACGCCATGGTCTGGCCGATGGTGGCCGCCGGTACCAGCAACGACGAGATCCTCGCCGCCCGGGACGTGCGCCCGGACTTCGGCGACGACCTCGACTAAGGCTTTCGACCAACCGATAGAGAGTCCATGACCATGTCCAAGCACACCCTCTCCGTCCTGGTCGAGAACAAGCCCGGCGTGCTCGCCCGCATCGCCGCCCTGTTCTCCCGTCGGGGCTTCAACATCGACTCGCTCGCGGTCGGCCCGACCGAGCACCCGGACATCTCCCGGATGACCATCGTGGTCAACGTGGAGGACCTCCCGCTGGAGCAGGTCACCAAGCAGCTGAACAAGCTGGTCAACGTGATAAAGATCGTCGAGCTGGACCAGTCCGCCGCCATCCAGCGGGAGTTGGTCCTGGTGAAGGTCCGCGCCGACGCCGAGTCGCGCTCGCAGATCGTCGAGATCGTCCAGCTGTTCCGGGCCAAGACGGTCGACGTCTCGCCGGACGCGGTCACCATCGAGGCCACCGGCAGCTCGGACAAGCTGGAGGCCATGCTGCGGATGCTGGAGCCGTACGGCATCAAGGAACTGGTGCAGTCCGGCCTGGTCGCGATCGGCCGGGGCGCCCGCTCCATCACCGACCGCTCGCTCCGCGCGCTGGACCGCAGCGCCTGACGCCCCGTCGTCTCACACCCTGAAGCACCGTCCCACACCTCGACCGGGTCCACGTACGGTAGGACCTGTTGGACCCGGCACCACCACCACGCAAGGAGATGTGCCCCCGTGGCCGAGCTGTTCTACGAAGACGACGCCGACCTCTCGATCATCCAGGGCCGCAAGGTCGCCATCATCGGCTACGGCAGCCAGGGTCACGCCCACGCGCTGTCGCTGCGCGACTCCGGCGTCGACGTCCGGGTCGGCCTCAAGGAGGGCTCGTCCTCCAAGGCGAAGGCGGAGGAGGAGGGCCTGCGCGTGGTCACCGCCGCCGAGGCCGCCGCCGAGGCCGACGTCATCATGATCCTGGTGCCGGACCCGATCCAGGCCGACGTCTACGAGGCGGACATCGCCCCGAACCTGAAGGCCGGCGACGCGCTGTTCTTCGGCCACGGCCTGAACATCCGCTTCGGCTTCATCAAGCCCCCGGCCGACGTCGACGTCTGCATGGTCGCCCCGAAGGGCCCGGGCCACCTGGTGCGCCGCCAGTACCAGGAGGGCCGCGGCGTCCCCGCCATCGTGGCCGTCGAGCAGGACGCCACCGGCAAGGGCTTCGACCTGGCGCTCTCCTACGCCAAGGGCATCGGCGCCACCAAGGCCGGCGTCATCAAGACCACCTTCACCGAGGAGACCGAGACCGACCTGTTCGGTGAGCAGGCCGTCCTCTGCGGTGGCACCGCCGCCCTGGTCAAGGCCGGTTTCGAGACCCTGGTCGAGGCCGGCTACCAGCCGGAGATCGCCTACTTCGAGTGCCTCCACGAGCTGAAGCTCATCGTCGACCTGATGTACGAGGGCGGCCTGGAGAAGATGCGCTGGTCCATCTCGGAGACCGCCGAGTGGGGCGACTACGTCACCGGCCCGCGCATCATCACCGCCGACACCAAGGCCGAGATGAAGAAGGTCCTCGCGGAGATCCAGGACGGCACCTTCGCCAACACCTGGATCGCCGAGTACAAGGCGGGCCTGCCGAAGTACAACGAGTACAAGAACGCCGACTCCGAGCACCTGCTGGAGACCACCGGCAAGAAGCTCCGCAAGCTGATGAGCTGGGTCGACGAGAACGCGTAACCCGCACAACCCGCTTGTACACAACGGCTGTTCCCGTCCGGGTGATTTCGCCGGACGGGAGCAGCCGGGGCGCTTCACCGTCGATACACTTCCGAGTGCGCGTCAGGCCCACAGCGTCGTGCGTCTATCTACGCGGCATGCCACCTTCTCCCGCCCTGCCACGCCACCCTCGTGAGGGCCTCCGGAGAACCGGACAGTTAAGGACACTGTCGTGAGCAAATCCGTAGTCTTGATCGCCGAAGAGCTGTCCCCCGCCACCGTCGACGCCCTGGGCCCGGACTTCGAGATCCGCCAGTGCAACGGCGCGGACCGCACCGAGCTGCTGACCGCCATCGCGGACGTGGACGCCATCCTGATCCGGTCCGCCACCAAGGTGGACGCCGAGGCGCTGGCCGCCGCGAAGAAGCTCAAGGTCGTGGCCCGCGCGGGCGTCGGCCTGGACAACGTCGACGTCTCCGCCGCCACCAAGGCCGGCGTGATGGTCGTGAACGCCCCGACCTCCAACATCGTCACCGCCGCCGAGCTGGCCTGCGGCCTGCTGATCTCGGTCGCCCGCAACATCGCGCCCGCCAACGCCGCCCTCAAGCAGGGCGAGTGGAAGCGGAACAAGTACACCGGCGTCGAGCTCAGCGAGAAGACCCTCGGCGTGGTCGGCCTCGGCCGGATCGGCGTGCTGGTCGCCCAGCGGATGTCCGCCTTCGGCATGAAGATCGTCGCCTACGACCCCTACATCCAGGCCGCCCGCGCGGCCCAGATGGGCGTCAAGCTGCTCTCGCTCGAAGAGCTGCTGGAGGTCTCCGACTTCATCACCGTGCACCTCCCGAAGACCCCCGAGACGATCGGCCTGATCGGCGACGAGGCGCTGCACAAGGTCAAGCCGACCGTGCGGATCGTCAACGCCGCCCGCGGCGGCATCGTGGACGAGGCCGCGCTGGCCTCCGCGCTGCGCGACGGCCGGGTGGCCGGCGCCGGCCTGGACGTCTACGCCAAGGAGCCGTGCACCGACTCCCCGCTGTTCGCCTTCGACAACGTGGTGGCCACCCCGCACCTGGGCGCCTCCACCGACGAGGCGCAGGAGAAGGCCGGCATCGCGGTCGCCAAGTCGGTCCGCCTCGCCCTCGCGGGCGAGCTGGTGCCGGACGCGGTCAACGTCCAGGGCGGCGTGATCGCCGAGGACGTCCGCCCGGGCCTGCCGCTGGCCGAGAAGCTCGGCCGGATCTTCACCGCGCTGGCCGGCGAGGTGGCCGTCCGGCTCGACGTCGAGGTGCGCGGCGAGATCACCCAGCACGACGTGAAGGTGCTCGAACTCTCGGCCCTCAAGGGCGTGTTCGAGGACGTGGTGGCGGAGACGGTGTCCTACGTCAACGCCCCGCTGTTCGCCCAGGAGCGCGGCGTCGAGGTCCGCCTCACCACCTCCAGCGAGTCCCCCGAGCACCGGAACGTGATCACCGTCCGGGGCACCCTGGCGGACGGCTCGGAGGTCGCCATCTCCGGCACCCTGTCCGGCCCGAAGCAGAGCCAGAAGATCGTCGGCGTGGACGCCTTCGAGGTGGACGTGGCGCTCACCGACCACATGGCCTTCTTCAAGTACGAGGACCGCCCCGGTGTGGTCGGCACCCTCGGCCGGATCCTCGGCGACGCCGGCATCAACATCGCGGGCATGCAGGTGGCCCGGGACGGCTCCGAGGCGCTCGCCTCGATCACCGTGGACAGCGAGGTCTCCCAGGAGGTCCTCAACGAGATCACCCAGGCGATCGGCGCGCAGTTCTCCCGCGCCGTGAACCTCGGCTGACGACCGCTCAGAAGGCCCGGTCCGCCCCGGCGGACCGGGCCTTCGTGCGTCGTCGGGGTGGTTCTCGTCTCAGATACTAGGAAATCCAACTATCCGTGCAGACAGGACCCTTCCGGCGTCGTACCGTGAAGGAGTCGTACGGTGTGCCACCCCTCCAACGAGGGTGCGTGGCCCGTGCGACCGTACGCACCATGGCAGGCGACCCCTGACCGGCGTACCCGGAATCCCTCACCCCACGTGTACGCCCCCAAGGAGTTCGGTATGCCCGCCACCGCAGACCGCCACGCCCCCGCCGCCGACCGGACCGCCGCCCCGCGCCGCCGCCGGGCCCAGGCCGACCCCCGGACCGCCGCCGCCCTCCAGCGCGCCCTGGACCGCCGCGACAACGGCGGCTCGACCGGCCACTGAGCCGTTCGAGCCGGGCGCAGCGCCCGGTGGCGCGGCAGGTCACGGGCGCTGCGCCGAACGCCTGACGATCCGTCACCCACAGGAGTGCAACCACGACTCCACGGAGGGACGGTGCTCGCCGGGACCGGCGCGATGATCCTAATTTGGTGCCTCCGGAAGGGTGATCGAGGTCCGCACGGCGCGGGCAGCCCGCAACCCCTGCCGGGGGAGACAGGCCCGTGCGCACCACCACCGTCATCCGGCTCGGCACCCTGCTGCTGACCGGTTCGCTCGCCCTCGCCGCCGTACCGCTCTCCGGTGCGGCGGCCGAGCGCGCCTCCACCGACCCCGAGCCGGCCGGCCGCCGCAGCGTCCTGCTGGAGCTCGACACCGAGGCCGCTGCCGGCGCCTGGCAGCAGGCCACCACCCAGGCCCGGCGCGAGCGCCGCAGCCCCGAGGCGGTCCGCCGGGCCGGGGCGGAGGCCGGCGCCGAGCGGCGCCGTGCCGTCGAACGGGCGGCCGTCCGCACCGCCGCCGACGTCCGGCGTTCGGTGCCCACCGCCCAGGAGCTCTACCGCACCCACACGCTGATCTCCGGCGTCGCGGTCAGCGTGCCCGCCGCCGCCGTGCCCGGGCTGGCCCGGCTGCCCGGGGTGCGCGCGGTGCACCCGATCGCGCTCAAGGAGCGGGTGAACTCCCACTCGGTGCCGCTGACCGGCGCCCCCGCCGTCTGGGCGGGCGCCGGCGGCTCCACCGGACGGGGCGTCAGCATCGGCATCATCGACTCCGGCCTGGACTACACCCACGCCGACTTCGGCGGGCCCGGCACCGAGGCCGCGTTCAAGGCCGTCGACGGGGCGAAGCCGGCGCCGAAGGAGCTGTTCCCGACCGAGAAGGTGTTCGGCGGCCGGGACCTGGTCGGCGACGACTACGACCCCTCCGACGAGGAGCACGCCCGCCCGGTCCCGGACGACAACCCGCTGGACTGCGCGGCCAACGGCCACGGCACCCACGTGGCCGGCACCGCCGCCGGCTTCGGCGTCACCTCCTCCGGGGCCACCTACCGGGGCCCCTACCGGCCCGGCCTGGACCCGGCCGGCTTCCGGGTCGGCCCCGGCGCCGCCCCGGAGGCCCGGCTCTACCCGATCCGGGTGTTCGGCTGCGACGGCTCCACCGACCAGCTCACCGAGGCCCTCGACCTGGCCGCCGACCCGGACCAGGACGGTGACCTGACGGACCGTCTGGACGTGGTCAACCTCTCGCTCGGCAGCCCGTTCGGCGGGCCCGACGACGCCGACGCGCTCACCGCCGACCGGCTGGCCGCGCTCGGCACCGTGGTGGTCGCGGCGGCCGGGAACGAGGGCGACGTGTACGCCATCGGCGGCAGCCCCGGCACCGCGCCCCGGGTGCTCACGGTGGCGGCCTCGGTCGATCCGCACGGCGACGCCGACGGCCTGCGGGTGCTCGCCCCCGAGCCGCTGGCCGGGCTCGTCCCGGCGCACTGGAGCGCCAAGTACCGGCACTGGGACGACCGCGAGGTGCAGGGCCGGCTCGCCCTGCCGGTCGACCAGTCGGACGGCTGCACCCCCTTCTCGACCGCCGACGCGGCCCGGCTCAAGGACCGGATCGCGCTGCTCGCCTGGAGCACCCGGGAGCCCGACCGGGCCTGCGGCTCGGCGGCCCGGGCCACCAACGCGGCCGACGCGGGGGCGCTCGGCGCGGTCTTCGCCGCCGACGGCGACCACCTCGGCGAGATCGCAGGGAACGACCGGATCCCCGCCGCCATCCTGGCGAAGGCCGACGGCGAGCGGCTGCGCAGGGCCGCCGAGGGCGGCCCGGTCACCGTCCAACTGGCCACCCCCGGCAACCCGTTGCACGGTGCGGTGGCCCAGGACCAGCCGCAGCGCACCGACACCCTGACCTCCTTCACCTCGCGCGGCATCGGCCTGCCCGGCCTGGTCAAGCCCGACCTGGCCGCCCCCGGCGAGACCATCTGGTCCGCCAAGGTCGGCTCCGGGGCCGGCGGGATGCGCGAGGACGGCACCTCGATGGCCTCCCCGCACGTGGCCGGCCTGGCCGCGCTGGTCCGGGGCGCCCACCCCGACTGGACGGTGGCCGAGGTCAAGGCCGCCCTGATGAACACCGCCGGGGACACCTGGCTCGGTGACGACCGCTCAGGCCCGGTCTACGGCCCCGAGCGCACCGGCGCCGGCCGGGCCCGGGTCGACCAGGCCGTCCTCACCCCCGTGGTCGCCTACGCGGCGGGGGAGGCGGCGGACGGCGTGGTCGGCCTCTCGTTCGGCCCGGTGCCGGTCGGCGGCCCCCTCGCGCTGTCCCGGGAGGTGGAGCTGCGGAGCTTCGCCGACCGCTCGCTGGAGTACGGCGTCGACTACGCCACCGCCACCGAACTGCCGGGCGCCTCGTTCGAGTTCACGCCGAAGCGGGTGACCGTCCCGGCCGGCGGGACGGCCCGGGTCAAGGTCACCCTCCGGGTGCCCGGCCAACTGGAGCGCCGACCGGACCCGACCCTGGACCTGGTGCAGGGCGGCAAGGCCCGCAGCTACCGGGGCGAGCTCTCCGGCCGGCTGCTGCTCACGCCCCCGGAGACCGCACTGCCCCAGCTCCGGGTGCCGCTGTTCGCCGCACCGCGCGCCGCCTCCGAGCTGACGGCCGGTCAGCAGACCCGGCTCGGCCGCACCGGCACCCTGCTCACCGTCACCGGGACGGCGGCACCGACCGCCGGGGGCGGCCTGCTCTCCGCCTTCACCCTCGGCGGCGAGGCGGCCCGCTGGGCGGACTGCCCGGCGGAGGCGGCCGCCTCCGCTCCCGCCGAGCAGGGGGAGAAGGAGAAGGAGGCCGCGATCTGCGTCTCCCGGCCGGCCGACCGGGCCGCCAACCTGCGGGCCGTCGGCGCCGCCAGCGACGCCCCGGCGGTGGGCGGCGAACCCCTGGAGAACGGCACCCTCTACCTGGCCGCCTCGCTCTGGGCCCCCGCCGCCACCCCCGTCGGCCAGTTCGCCGTCCGGGCCTCGCTGGACACCGACGGCGACCAGCAGACCGACGTGGTGGTGGCCGCCGACCGGCTGAAGGGCAGCGACGTGCTGATCGCCCGGACGCTGGACGCCAGGACCGGTGAGGAGCTGGACTCCCAACCGCTGAACGCCCGTTGGGGCGACACCGACACCGACCTGCTGGACTCCGACACCCTGGTCCTCCCGGTCCGCCTGGCCAAGCTCCCCGGCCTGCGGCAGTCCACCTCCCGCATCCGCTACGCGCTGTGGACCGGCTTCTCCCTCCCCGGCCTCCCCGACCCGGCCGGTGCCCTCTCCTCGATCGGCCTCAAGGACGGCCGCCCCACCCTCCAGTTCGACGTCCTCGCCCCGGCCCTGGACATCCGCTCCGGCGCGGCCGGCCCCGCCGCCCTCGCCACCCCGGAAGGCCCCGGCACCACCCTGGAGATCCGCCGCCGCAACCCCGCAGCGGCGGACCGCCTCCTGCTGGTCCACCACCTCAACCCCGACGGCCGCCGCAGCGAGGTCGTCCGCCTCCGCTGACCCCCGCCCCTCCGGGGCGCGCTCGGACCGCCCGGAGGGCGGTCAGGGGCGCGGGGAACTGCGCGAGTCGGAAGGACGAGACCCGTGTGCCGGGTACGGAGATTCACCTGCAAGTGAGCATCCGTACCCGGCACATGGGTTGTTGTGTTCCCCTGCGCGCAGTTCCTCGCGCCCCTGGGTCGCTGCCCTGCCGCTTCCTTGGCTCATCGGGTCTGTTTCTGCGGGCGGCGTCGGGCCAGGGCCAGCAGGGCGACCGCGCACAGGACGGCGAGGGCGGCGGCGCTGATGGCCAGGCCGTCGGTCAGGCCCGGTGGGCGGTACTCGCAGGCGACCGTGGTGGCGCCGTCGCCGAGCGGGACGGCGATCAGGCCGAGGAGTGAGCCGGGCACCCGGGCCGGCCCGGCGTTCACCCGGCAGGTCCAGCCGTCCACCGCCGGGGCGGCGATCACCGCGGTGCCCAGCGAGCCGGCCGGCAGGGTGGCCGTCAGGGTGTGGCCGCCTGCGGTCACCCGCTCCGCCGGGGTGAGCCCGGCCAGGGCCCGGTCCAGCGCGCCGGGTGCCAGGCACCCCACCGGAGCGGCCGGGATCTGTGCCGCCGCCGGGGCCCGCAGCCGCAGCGCGACCTTCCCGTCCGCCGGTACGGTGCCGAGCGGCCGGACGGGCTCCGACACCGTCGGCTGCTGTCCGGCGCTCACGGACGAACCGCCCAGGGCCTCCACCGTCCCGGCGTACCAGGGTCCGTGGAAGTAGGCGGTGGAGCCGGGGGAGCAGTGGAGCTCGAAGCCGGTGCCCGCCCCGCCCGCCGGGGTGGCCGGCACCGACCAGCCGCTGCTGCCGTGCAGGGTGGGGGCGGGCCCCTCCACCGGGGTCAACGCCGGTACCTCGTACAGGCCCCGCACGCCGAGCGCCGACCCCTGCCGGGTCCACACCGAGGAGCGGTCCACCACCGGCACCCCGGTCCGCACCGTGACCAGCGGGGCCGCCGCCGCGTGCCCCACCAGGAAGCCGTCCCCGCCGCCCGTACGGTCCGTCAGATACGTCCGCACCCCGAACACCGCCCGCCCCACCGGGTCTGCCGGACTCAGCGTCTGCCGCCCGCCGAGCCGCCAACCGGCCCCCAGGTCGTGCAGCAACTCCGCCGTCACGCGCGGCAGTTGACCGGAGCGGTAGCCGCCCCCCTGGCCGTCCAGCAGCAGCGGGTCGTTGTCGGTGAACGCGTGCGGCCCGGGGTCGGCCCGCCCGGTCGGCCAGTCGCGGTCCGCCCGGAGCGTCCGGGCCGCCTCGCGGGCCTGCGCCGCGTCGACCCCGGGGCCGGTCGCGGGGGCACTCGCGAAGGCCGCGTACGCCGTGCCGGCCAGCACCGTCAGGGTGAGCCCGGTCGCCACGGCCCGCCGCCCGCCGTCCCGTCCGAGCAGCCACAGCCCGCCCGCCACCACCGGGCCGCCCGCCGCCACCAGCAGCCAGGAGGCCCCGGTCAGTCCGCCGCCCCACAGTTGAGCCACCGTCACCACCAAGGCCAGCAGGGCCGCCCCGCCCGCCAGTGCGGCCGGGTCGGGCAGACGGGAGAGCGAGACCCAGGCCGCCATCACCAGCAGGCCGGCGAGCACGAAGGCCCCCCGGTACGGCGAGCCGCCGGTCAGCCCGGGGTCGTGCCAGAGCACCACCTCCGGCCGCCAGACCAGACCGGCCCCGGTCACCAGCAGCAGGACCGGCCAGCCGATCCGTTCCCGTACGCCGACCCGCCGGTTGAACGGCAGGGTGGCCGCCAGCAGCAGCCCGAGGACGCCGACCGCGACGTCCGGCAGCGGTAGCCCGGGCTGCCCGCCGGGCAGCAGCTGTCCCAGGTAGGCGGCCGGCCCGGGGGTCCCCTGGTAGCCGGTGAGCGGGCCCGGTTGGGCGGCCCGGGCGGCCTTCAGGCCCACCGTCAGCACCGGTGCGGCCAGCAGGGCGCCGAGCAGCGCGGCCGACCCGGCCCGCCAGAGCGCGCCCAGCCGGGCCCGGACCGGGCGGTCCGTCAGGAGCAGCCGCAGCAGCAGCACCGAGCCCGCGCCGACCGTGGCGGCCACCCCGGTCGGCAGGTTCCCGGCCCAGGCGGCGGTGACGGCCAGGATGCCGACCAGCCGGTGCCGGCCGCGCAGGCACCAGTCCCCGGCCAGGCAGAGCAGCGGCAGCGAGACGGTGCCCCAGAGCCAGGCGGGGGTGGCCGCGCCGTCCTGCACCGCCCAGGCGCAGAGCCCGTACCCGGCGCCGAGCAGGGCCCGCTGCCAGCCGGGGCCGGGGTGCAGGCGGCCGAGGAAGCGGGTCATCAGCGCGGCGGCCAGGCCGAGGCTGAGCAGTGGCACCAGGAAGCCGGCCAGGGCCGGCTGGTCCCGGGGGAGCAGGGCGGCGACCGGCCAGGAGCAGGGGTTGGCCAGGTAGGCGGCGAAGTCGGGCAGGAAGGGGGCGCCGTAGCCGCTGTTCCAGTTGAACAGCCAGTCGCCGGTGGTGGTTCCGTGCAGCAGGTCCCCCAGGTGCGCGTGGTACGGCACCGACTCGGCCCCGGCCACCGCCGCAGGGCCGAACGGGTACTCCCGTCGCGCGGCCACCGCCAGTCCGTACGCCAGTACGGCCAGGCCCGCCGATCCCAGCTCCGTCCGGCGCCCGCGCGCCCCTGTCCAGCCGCTCACCGACCAGGCACTCCTGACGTTCCGTCACCATTTGTCCGGATCCGAGCATAGGGCGGCACCGGGCCGCCGGGGCCGCCAAGCGCCGTCCGAATGGTGGACGCCGGATGTCACCGCTTGGGACGCGGAGTACTGTCGGCCGCATGTCTCGCAGCCTTCGTCTCGCAGTGATCCCCGGTGACGGCATCGGCCAGGAAGTCGTGGCCGAGGGCCTCAAGGTGCTCGCCGCCGCCCTCCCCGCCGACGTCAAGGTGGAGACCACCGAGTACGACCTCGGTGCCCGTCTCTACCACCGCACCGGTGAGACCCTCCCGGATGCCGTGCTGGAGGAGCTCAAGGGCGCCGACGCGATCCTGCTCGGCGCCATCGGCGACCCGAGCGTGCCGTCCGGCGTGCTGGAGCGCGGTCTGCTGCTGAAGCTCCGCTTCGCCTTCGACCACCACATCAACCTCCGCCCGGGCAAGCTCTTCCCTGGTGTCCAGGGCCCGCTGGCCGGCGCCCCGGAGATCGATTTCGTGGTGGTCCGCGAGGGCACCGAGGGCCCGTACGTCGGCAACGGCGGCACCCTGCGCACCGGCACCGAGCACGAGGTGGCCACCGAGGTCAGCCTGAACACCGCGTTCGGCATCGAGCGCGTGGTCCGCGACGCCTACAAGCGCGCCGCCGCCCGCCCGCGCAAGAAGCTCACCCTGGTGCACAAGAACAACGTGCTGGTGCACGCCGGCCACCTCTGGTCGCGGATCTTCGCCGAGGTCGGCGCCGAGTACCCCGAGGTCACCACCGACTACCTGCACGTGGACGCGGCGACGATCTTCTTCGTCACCCAGCCCGAGCGCTTCGACGTGATCGTCACCGACAACCTGTTCGGCGACATCCTCACCGACCTCGCCGCAGCCGTCACCGGCGGCATCGGCCTGGCCGCCTCCGGCAACATCAACCCGACCGGCGCCTTCCCGTCGATGTTCGAGCCGGTGCACGGCTCCGCCCCGGACATCGCCGGCCAGGGCAAGGCCGACCCGACCGCCACCGTGCTGTCGGTCGCCATGCTGCTGGACCACCTCGGCTTCGCCGAGGAGGCCGCCAAGGTCGAGGCCGCCGTCGCCGCCGACCTGATCGAGCGCTCCGGCGCCCGTTCCACCACCGAGGTCGGCGACGCGCTCGCCGCCCGAGTAGCCGGCTGACGGGCCGCTACCAGCACGAGCTGGGCCGGCCCGGGGGGCCGGAACCAGACGAACCACAGCCCGACCGGCTGTTCGGCACGGCCCTCTGGATGCGAGTATCGACAGTGGGCCGTGCCTTCGTGCGTTCATTCACAGGGGGGCACCGGCCCGGACCAACCCCACGGTGAAGGACAGACAGTCATGAGTACGCCCACCCAGGCGCCCGTCACGTTCGACCTCAAGCCCTCCGCGCACCCGCTCTCCGACGGCGAGCGCGCGGCCCGGCTGACCAACCCCGGTTTCGGACGGGTCTTCACCGACCACATGGTCACCATCCGGTGGACCGAGGGCCGGGGTTGGCACGACGCCCAGCTCACCCCGTACGCGCCGCTGGAGATCGACCCGGCGAACATGACCCTGCACTACGGTCAGGCGATCTTCGAGGGCATGAAGGCCTACCGCCAGCCCGACGGCTCGATCGCCTCGTTCCGCCCGACCGCCAACGCCGAGCGCTTCGCGGCCTCCGCCCGCCGGCTGGCCATGCCCGAGCTGCCGGTCGAGACCTTCGTCGAGGCCGTCGACCTGCTGGTCCGCCAGGACCAGGCCTGGGTGCCCCAGGAGGCGGAGCAGAGCCTCTACCTGCGGCCCTTCATGTTCGCCACCGAGGTCGGCCTCGGCGTCCGCCCGGCGAACGAGTACCTCTTCATGGTCATCGCCTCCCCGGCCGGCGCCTACTTCCCCGGCGGCGTGAAGCCGGTCTCGGTCTGGCTCTCCGAGGAGTACGTCCGGGCCGCGCCCGGCGGCACCGGCGCCGCCAAGTGCGCGGGCAACTACGCCGCCTCGCTGGTCGCCCAGGCCCAGGCCGCCGAGAAGGGCTGCGACCAGGTCGTCTGGCTCGACGCCGCCGAGCACCGGTGGATCGAGGAGATGGGCGGGATGAACCTGTACTTCGTCTTCGGCGAGGGCAAGGACGCGAAGATCGTCACCCCCGAGCTCTCCGGCGCCCTGCTCCCCGGCATCACCCGCGCCTCGCTGCTCACCCTCGCGAGTGACCTCGGCTACGCGGTCGAGGAGCGCAAGATCTCCACCGACGAGTGGCGCGAGGCCAACGCCGACGGCAGCCTCACCGAGGTCTTCGCCTGCGGCACCGCCGCCGTCATCACCCCCGTCGGCTCGGTCAAGTCCGCCCGCGCCGACTGGACCGTCGGCAAGGGCGAGCCCGGCCCGGTCACCATGGAGCTCCGCAAGACCCTGCTCGCCCTCCAGGGCGGTCAGACCCCGGACACCCACGGCTGGCTGCACAAGATCCTCTGACCCACCCTCAGGGCGCCCCCGCCCGGGGCGCCCTGGGCCCGGTGACCTCGAACCTCCCCCGCTCGTTGAGCCGTTCGGCACGGAAGGAGGGGCCATGACCGCTGCGATGCACGACCACGTCCCGGACAACGACCTCCTCGAAGCCTTCCTGGCCCTGGACACCCCCGAGGGCTTCAAGGCCGAGCTCATCGAGGGGGAGATCATCGTGACCCCACCGCCGGACGGTGACCACGAGGGGGCGATCGGCCGGATCGTGACGCAGGTCATCCGCAGGTACCCCGGCGACATCACCGTCGCGGGCAACAAGGGCCTGATCGTGCCGGGGGACCGGTACATCCCCGGCGTCACCTTCGCGGAGGAGGGTGCCTTCGACGGTCAGGACTCGTGGATGCTCCCCGAAGGCGTGCTCATGGTCGTCGAGGTGACCTCGCGCAAGCCCGGACGGGACCGCGAGGCCAAGCGCCGGGGGTACGCGGCGGCCGGCATCCCGCTCTACCTGCTGGTGGACCGCGGCAAGAACGAGGTGGTCCTGCACAGTGACCCCTGGCGCGGCGACTACCACGGCGTCAAGGGCGTCCCCACCGGTCAACCGCTCCCGCTGCCCGCGCCGTTCGGCTTCGATCTGTCGACCGACCGGCTGACCTGACACGTCCCGGATGGCGAGACGCGGCGGCCGGATCGCGGATGGTGTGCCAGACTGCGAGCGTGTCCTCGCTTTCGCTGATTATTAGCAGCAGGCGCGCCGGTCCGCAGTGACCGCTCCCGTACCACCGATACGCGGAGCGACCACCAGCGTCCAGACCCGCGCGCAGACCTCTCGCATCCGCGAGGGGTCTTTTGTTTTGGCCCGGACCGGCCACCGGCCCCTCACGAGGGGGCTCGGGGACACCGGGCGGCGCGCGGGATGCTGGACAGTGGAGCCGGATCTCGTATCCCGGCAAGACAAGAGCAGTGAACTCCCGAACGGAGAGACCAGGGTCATGACCGAGGCCAGCAGCCGACCCCACGACAGCTTCCACGTCTTCGACACCACGCTGCGCGACGGCGCCCAGCGCGAGGGCATCAACCTCAGCGTGGCCGACAAGCTGACGATCGCCCGGCACCTGGACGACTTCGGCGTCGGCTTCATCGAGGGCGGCTGGCCGGGGGCCAACCCCCGGGACACCGAGTTCTTCGCCCGGGCCGCCGCCGAGCTGGACCTCAAGCACGCCCAGCTGGTCGCCTTCGGCGCGACCCGCCGGGCCGGCGGCAAGGCCGCCGACGATCCGCAGCTGGCGGCGCTGGTGAACAGCGGCGCCCCGGTGATCACCCTGGTGGCCAAGTCGCACGACCGGCACGTCGAGCTGGCCCTGCGCACCACGCTGGACGAGAACCTGGAGATGGTCCGGGACAGCGTCGAGCACCTCAAGGCGCAGGGCCGCCGGGTGTTCATCGACTGCGAGCACTTCTTCGACGGCTTCAAGGCCGACCGGGAGTACGCGCTCGCGGTGGTCCGCACCGCGCACGAGGCCGGCGCCGACGTGGTGGTGCTCTGCGACACCAACGGCGGGATGCTGCCCGGCGGGGTGCGGGAGATCGTCGCCGAGGTGCTCGCCGAGACCGGCGCCCGGCTCGGCATCCACGCCCAGGACGACACCGGCTGCGCGGTGGCCAACACGCTGGCCGCCGTGGACGCCGGGGCCACCCACGTCCAGTGCACCGCCAACGGCTACGGCGAGCGGGTGGGCAACGCCAACCTGTTCCCGGTGGTCGGCGCGCTGGAACTGAAGTACGACCGCCGGGTGCTGCCCGCCGGCAAGCTCCCCGAGATGACCCGGATCTCGCACGCCATCGCCGAGGTGGTCAACCTCGCGCCCTCCACCCACCAGCCGTACGTGGGCTTCTCCGCCTTCGCGCACAAGGCGGGGCTGCACGCCTCCGCGATCAAGGTGGACCCGGACCTCTACCAGCACATCGACCCGGAGCTGGTCGGCAACACCATGCGGATGCTGGTCTCCGACATGGCCGGCCGGGCCTCGATCGAGCTCAAGGGCAAGGAGCTCGGCTACGACCTCTCCGCCGACCGCGACCTGGTCGGCCGGGTGGTGGCCAGGGTCAAGGAGCAGGAGAACCTCGGCTTCACCTACGAGGCGGCCGACGCCTCGTTCGAGCTGCTGCTGCGCGACGAGGTGCGCGGGAGCAAGGCGCGGTTCTTCACCCTGGAGTCCTGGCGGACCATCAGCGAGCAGCTGGCGGACGGGACCCCGGGCAACGAGGCCACCGTGAAGCTCTGGGCGCAGGGCGAGCGCCGGATCGCCACCGGTGAGGGGAACGGACCGGTGCACGCGCTGGACCAGGCGCTGCGCACGGCGCTGGAGCACATCTACCCGCCGCTGGCCAAGATGGAGCTGGTGGACTACAAGGTCCGCATCATGGAGGGCGCGCACGGCACCAGCTCACGCACCCGGGTGCTGATCGAGTCCACCGACGGGGTGGCCACCTGGTCCACCGTGGGCGTGGCGGACAACGTGATCGGCGCCTCCTGGCTGGCCCTGGAGGACGCCTACACCTACGGCCTGATCCGGGCCGGTCTGGACCCGGAGGCCTGAGCGCACCGGATCCCTGGGCGCACCGGGGCCGGAGCACACCGGATCCCTGGGCGCACCGGGGGCCGGAGCGCACCGGAAGCCGACGGTCAGTCAGAAAGGGCCCGCCACGGACGTGGTGGGCCCTTTTCCGTGCCGCTCGTCACCGGAGTCGGGCGAGGAGGGCGTGTTCGACGAGGGTGATGAGGGCGCTCTTGGCGCTGTCCCGGCGGCGGGCGTCGAGGGTGATGATGGGGGTGTCGGGGCCGAGTTGGAGTGCTTCTCGGACTTCGTCGGGGGTGTGGGCCTGGTGTCCGTCGAA